>NZ_OCMI01000001.1:0-1084411 GCF_900215175.1 Curtobacterium sp. 314Chir4.1 | reverse complement strand
CGGTGTGGGGCTCGCGTCCACTTTGTGGTTCCCGACAGACGATCGGGAATCAAACTGAATACTTCAGCTACAGCTGAGAACATGTTTGAGACCAGATCATGGTCGACAGTGTTCCGGTGGTCATAGCGAGAGGGAAACGCCCGGTCACATTCCGAACCCGGAAGCTAAGCCTCTCAGCGCCGATGGTACTGCAAGGGGGACCTTGTGGGAGAGTAGGACGCCGCCGGACTTAACGTAGTAACACCAGGGAACCCCTGACCAGCACTGGTCAGGGGTTTTCTGCGTTCACGACGGACTGGCAATAGGATCAGCCGATGACCAACCAGCTCGCCCGTGCAGCCGCCTGGCCGGTGTTGACCGACGCCACCCGGTCGGCGCTGCGCGAGATCCTCGTGCACGGCGTGCTCTCGCGTGCGGAGATCGCGCGTGCGCTGGGGTTGTCCCGGGCAAGCCTCACCCGCGCGGTCCGGACGCTCCAGGAGCACGGCTTCGTCATCGAGGTCGGCACGGACGTCCGGGGTGCGACGGGCCGTCCGTCGGAGCTGCTCCGGACGAGTGAGGGCGTGTGGGAGTTCCTCGGGGTGAAGCTCACCCAGGACCGGATGTACGCCGCGGTGACGGACCTCGCGGGACGCGTCCTGGCCCTGCACGAGGAGACGCTGCGCGACACCGCTCCCGAGGCGCTCGTGCAACAGGTGGCGGAGGTCATGGAGCGCCTGCGGGCAGCCTCGCCGGCGATCTGCTCGCTCGGTGTCTCGGTCCCCGGCGACGTGGTCACCCGTGACGGTGTGACCGTGGTCGAGGTCTCGCAGTTCCTCGGCTGGCGGGACGTCCCGCTGTCGTCCATGCTCGAGGCACGGACCGGGCTGACGACCTTCACGGTCAACGACGTCGACGCCCTGACGGCCAAGGAGCACTGGATCGGTGCCGGCGCAGGCGTGGGATCGATGGCACTCGTCACGGTGGGTGCCGGTGTGGGCTTCGGCCTCGTCACGAACGGCGAGGTCTCCGAGGGCGCCCACGGCCGCTTCGGTCGGGTCGGGCACCTGCCGGTGTACGGCGGGGGACCGGACTGCGGTGTCGGGCACGAGGGCTGCGTGTCCGGGTACCTGCCGAGCTCGATCATCGCGCGGAACGCCGGCCACGAGGACACCGACTACACCGCGGTCGTGGACCTCGCGCGCGCGGGGGACGAGGCAGCACTCCAGGCCTTCCGGGATGCCGGCACGGCCCTCGGGGTCCTCCTGTCCACCGTGGTCACGCTGGTGGACCCGGAGTCGATCGTCCTGACCGGTGACGGCCTGCCCGTGTACGACATCGCCCGGGCCGAGGTCGACGCGGCGTTCCGGAACGGTCTCCGTCCCTACGAACCGGCGGTCACCGTGGTCGTGCAGCCGTTCGAGTTCTCGGAGTGGGCTCGGGCTGCGGCCGTGCTCGCCGTGCGGAGACTCCTGCGGTTCTGACGGGAGAGCGACGAGCAACGAGCAACGAACGACGCGCGACTTAGTTACGCAAGTTGACAAACACCTTCGACGGGCGGGATGCTGTTCGGGTCCACCGTCGAAGGAGATGTCGTGACCCCTGCCCGTTCCGTGCCCTGGCCCACCGAGGACCTGTCGTTCGGCGGTGACTACAGCCCCGAGCAGTGGCCCCGCGAGGTCTGGCACGAGGACGTCCGGCTCATGCGCGAGGCCGGCGTGAACCTCGTCACGGTCGGGGTCTTCTCGTGGGCTCTGCTCGAGCGCGCCCCGGGGGAGTACACGTGGGAGTGGCTCGACGAGGTGCTCGACCTCCTGCACGCGAACGGCATCGCGGTCGACCTCGCAACGCCGACCGCAGCCCCGCCGAACTGGCTGCTGACCGCCCACCCGGAGGTCCTGCCGGTCGACGCGACCGAGCGCCGCGAACGCCCGGGCGGTCGGCTCGGGTGGTGCCCTGCGTCCCCGGTGTTCCGCGAACACGCGCTCCGGATCGTCGACGCGATCGCCGCACGGTACGGGCAGCACCCGGCCGTGCGGCTCTGGCACGTGAGCAACGAGCTCGGCGGCGGCAACGGCCGCTGCCACTGCGAGGTGTCGGCGGCGGACTTCCGGCGGTGGCTCGGCGCGAAGTACCAGACCGTCGACGCCGCGAACGCCGCGTGGGGCACGGCCTTCTGGGGGCACACCTACACGTCCTTCGACGAGGTCTCCCCGCCCCGCGGGGTCGGCGGCGCCCCGAACCCCGGCCTCGCGCTGGACTTCGAGCGGTACTCGTCCGACGCGCTGCTCGCCCACTACGAGGCCGAGCGCGCCGTCATCGAGCAGCACTCCGAGGTGCCGGTCACCACGAACTTCATGGTCGGCGCCGGCTCGCAGGTCGTCGACTACGCCGAGTGGGCGAAGCACGTCGCGATCCCGGCGAACGACCACTACACCCTCGTCGACGACCCCGACCGCGCCGAGGACCTCGCCGCCTCGGCCGACCGGATGCGCGGGATCACGCGGGACCGCACCCCGTGGCTGCTCATGGAGCACTCGACGGGCGGCCCGAGCTGGCAGCAGCGGAACCGTGCGAAGGAGCCCGGTGAGATCCTGCGGAACTCGCTCGCGCACGTCGCCCGCGGTTCCGACGGGGCGCTCTTCTTCCAGTGGCGCGCCTCGACGGCCGGCGCCGAGCAGTTCCACTCCGCGATGCTCCCGCACGCCGGCACCCGCAGCCGGGTCTGGCGGGAGGTCTGCGCCCTCGGCCGGGCACTCCGGGCGCTCGGTTCCGTCAAGGGTGCGCCGGTCGAACCCACACGCGTGGCGATCGTCGTGGACGAGCCGTCCGGGTGGGCGCTGCAGTCCGGGCTGAAGCCGCACCGGGGGCTCCGCTACGGCCACGAACTCCGCGCGTGGCACACCGCGTTCTGGCGGCGCCAGGTCCTCACCGACGTCGTCCCGATCGACGCCGACCTCTCCGGGTACGACGTGGTCGTCCTGCCGACGCTCTTCGTCGTCGACGACGCGGCCGCCGCACGCATCAGCGCCGTGGTCGACCGGGGCGCGACGCTCCTGGTCACCTACGCCTCGGGCATCGTCGACGAGACCGCCCGCGTCCGCACCGGCGGCTACCCGGGGGCCTTCCGGGACGTGCTCGGCGTCCGGGCCGAGGAGTTCACCCCGCTGCAGCGCGACGACCGGGTCCTGCTCGACGACGGCACCGTCGTCACCGACTGGGCCGAGGACCTCGTCGTCGAGGACGCCGAGGTCGTCCTCCGCCACGTCGACGGCCCGCTCGCGGGCCGGCCGGCGGTCACGCGCCGCGCCGCCGGCGGCGGCGCCTGGTACGTCTCGGCGATGCTCGACGCGGACGGCGTGCAGCGGATCGTGGACCGGATCGTCGAGGAGCGAGCGATCGCGCGGACCGTCACCGCGCCTCCCGGCCTGGAGGCAGTGCGTCGCGTCCGGCAGGACGGCACCGGGATCCTGTTCCTCCTGAACCACCGCCTCGACGACGTCACCCTGACGGCCGCCGGGACCGACCTGCTCGACGGCTCCGGGCACGGCCCGGAGACCGTCGTGCCCGCTGGCGGCGTCCGCGTCCTGCTCGAGGCGGCGACGGCGTGACCGTGCTGGACGGCGAGGAGGCGACCACCGCGGTGCCCGCATCCGCCGTGCGGGTGCACGTGCTGCGCGCCGCGGGGACGAGCCTCGTGGTCGCCGCCCGGGTCGACGGACTGCCCGAGGTGCTGCACTGGGGTCGCGACGTCGGTGACGTCGTGCCCGAGGACGCCGACGACCTCGTCCTGGCGCTCGCGCGGGCCGTCTCGCCGAGTGCGTTCGACGCCGCGTGGCCGCTGACCGTGCTGCCGACCGAGCACGACGGGTGGGAGGGCCGACCAGCCCTCGCCGGACAGGTCGACGGGCGCCCGCTGGTGCCGGTGTGGCGCGACGTCGTCGTGACCGCCGACGATCGCGTCCTGACGGTCGACGCCGTGTCGGACGACGTGTCGCTGCGCAGCGCGTTCGTGCTCGACGGCGCCGGCGTGCTGCGCGTCCGGCACGCGCTGACGAACACCGGCACGGGGACCGTCGAGGTGCAGGCGCTCGAGGCGGTGCTGCCCGTGGGGGAGCGCGTGGCGGAGGTCCTCGACCTGGCCGGACGGTGGACGCGCGAGCGCACCCCGCAGCGTCGGGCGATGACGGACGGCGTGCACGTGCGGGAGAGCCGCCGCGGCCGGACCGGCCACGACGCGCCGACGCTCACGGTGCTCGGCACCGCCGGCTTCGACGACACCACGGGTGAGCTGTGGGCGGTGCACCCGGCGTGGAGCGCGGACAGTGTGCACCGGTACGACCGGCTCGCCGAGGCCCGGCCGGTGCTCGGCGCCGGGGAACTCCTGCGCGCGGGCGAGATCGTGCTCGCGCCCGGGGAGACGTTCAGCGCGCCGGACACCGTGTTCGTGTGGAGCGACGCGGGGCTCGACGGCCTGGCCGCGCGGTCGCACGACTCCCTCCGCGCCCGGCCCGGGCACCCGCGGACCCCGCGGCCGGTCGTGCTCAACACGTGGGAGGCCGTGTACTTCCGGCAGGAGCTCGAACCGCTCCTCGCCCTGGCGCGTGTCGCCGCCGACGTCGGGGTCGAACGGTTCGTCCTCGACGACGGTTGGTTCACCGGTCGCCGCTCGGACACCACCGCGCTCGGCGACTGGACCGTCGACGCCGAGGTCTGGCCGGACGGCCTCGGCCCGCTCGTCGCCGGCGTCCGGTCCCACGGCATGGAGTTCGGGCTGTGGTTCGAGCCGGAGATGGTCAGCCCGGTGTCGGCCCTCGCGCTGGCGCACCCGGACTGGTTCCTGCAGGCACCCGACCGCAACCGGACCTGGCGGCACCAGTACGTGCTCGACTTCGCCCGCGCGGACGTCCGGGAGCACGTGCTCGACCGGATGTCGGCGGTGATCGGGGAGCACCACGTCGACTTCGTGAAGTGGGACCAGAACCGTGACGTCGTGCAGACCGTGCACGCTGGCCGAGTCGGCCTCGACGCCCACACCCGGGGCGTGTACGCCGTGATGGACGAGCTGCGCCGACGGCACCCGTGGCTCGAGATCGAGGCGTGCGCCTCCGGTGGCGCCCGGGTCGACCTCGGCGTGCTCGACCGCACCGACCGGGTGTGGGCATCGGACTCGAACGACGCGATGGAACGCCTGCCGATCCAGCGGTGGACGGAGCTCCTGCTGCCGCTCGAGCTCATCGGCTCCCACGTCGGCCCGGAGGTCTCGCACACCACCGGGCGGCACCTGGACCTGGACTTCCGGATGGCGGTGTCGCTGTTCGGCAGCGCGGGCATCGAGACCGACGTCACGCGGTGCAGTCCCGCGGAGCTCGACCGGCTGCGGGAGTGGACGGCGCTGTACAAGCGGGAGCGCGGGCTGCTGCACTCCGGACGGGTGCACCACCTGGACCTCGGGGACCCCGGGCTCGACGCCACCCTGGTCGTCGGGGCGGACCGGGACCGTGCGCTCGTGCGGGTCGCCCGGACCGTCACCGGGCCGCGGTCGCTCGCCGTGCCGCTCCGGCTCCGAGGGCTCGACCGGGCGCGACGCTACCGGATCGCACCGGTCACCGGGCTGCGCGTGCCGAAGGGCGTCGACGTGACCAGGACGCCGTGGCTCGAGCGGGGGAGCCTGGAGCTCTCCGGCGCCGTGCTCGAGGACGTCGGCGTGCGGATGCTCGCCCTCGCACCCGGCACGGCCCTCGTGCTCGAGGTCCAGGCGCTCTGACCGGCTGCCGGCCCGGTCGACCGGCCCGGTCGACCGGCCGCGAGACTCGGCCCCGGCGACCGATCTCGGGCTCGAAGCCACGAGATCGGTCGCTGGGCGCGAGACTCGGCGCCCGGCGGCGCCCCCGGCCGCGCGGCGGCCGGCCTCAGGGGTGCAGCTGGGCTGCGTGCCGGAGCACGAGCGGGCCCGTGAGCGCCGCGGTGTCGATGCCGGGAGCGCCCGTCACCGTGAACACCACCGACTCCCCGGCGAGCAACGACACGAGCCCCTCGTCCACGCGGGCCCGGGCGTCGACCCGGTCCGGGAAGAGCGACACGTCGCGGGCGTACGACGTCGCCCTGACGGTCACCCGTGCGCCGTCCGCGGTGGACTCCACCGACGCGACGAGCGGGGACGGCGCGAACACCTGGTCGACGACCTCGGCGAGGTCGAACACCGTGCGGGTGCCGGCACCCGTGACGACGAGCACCTCGGACGCGGCGTCGCCGGGGACCGCGAGCGCGTCCGGCAGCGTCGCACGATCGGAGGACGCGGGACCGGCGGCGAGCGGGAACGACGACGACTCGAGGACGGTGCCGTCGAACGCGACCCTGGCCACCGTGACCTCGTCGGACACCGGCGCACCCGAGGCGTTCACCAGGACGACGTCGAGCGACGACGCGCCGGTGGAACCCGGCTGCAGCGTCAGCAGCACCGGCTGGTACGCGTGCCGCACCGCGTACCAGACCGGCTTCCGGATGCCCGCGTGGTCGACGAGCGCCCAGGACACCACGGGCCAGTCGTCGTTGAGCTGCCACACGATCATCCCGGTGTTGTCCGGCGTCCGGGAGCGGAACCACTCCATCCCGAACCGGATCGCGTGCGCCTGGTTGAGCTGCGCGGCGAAGTGCCAGTCCTCGATGCGCCACGCCGAGTCCGGAGCGGGCGTCGGCAGGTGCCCGCGCATCCCGTCGGCGAGCTTCCGGTTGCCCTGGTCGGCCTTCTGGTGCACGAGCATCTCGTGGCCGTCCGGGTCGAGCGGCTCGTCGTGCACCACGGCGGCCAGCGTCGACCACGCCGGCGGTCCCTGGAACCCGAACTCGGCCACGAACCGCGGCTGCCAGTCGGCGTAGGCGCGGTAGTCGAGCCGGTTCCAGACGTCCCAGATGTGCACGCTGCCGTTGCGCTCGTCGTTCGGCGTGAGGTACTCGTCGAACGAGAACGGGCTCCCGGGCGTGTACGGCCGGGTCGGGTCGAGCTCCGCGACGATGGACGGCAGCAGCGACCGGTAGTACCCGTTGCCCCAGGTCCGGCCGACGAGCGACGGCCGCCATCCCCACTCGGCGTACGCCACGAGGTTCTCGTTGTTCCCGTTCCACACCACGAGCGACGGGTGCGGGCTGAGGCGCGTGACGGCCTCGCGCACCTCGGGTTCGACCTCGTCGGCGAGCCAGGGCTCCTCGGCGTAGGCGGCGCACGCGAACAGGAAGTCCTGCCACACCAGGATCCCGAGCTCGTCGCACCGGTCGTACAGGTCCTCGGACTCGTAGATCCCGCCGCCCCAGATCCGGAGCAGGTTCACGTTCGCCTCGACGGCGTCGTCGATCCGCGCCGCGTACCGCGCCGGCGTCATCTCGGTCAGGAACGCGTGGTCCGGGATCCAGTTCGCCCCGCGGACGATCACCGGGCGGTCGTTCACCCGGAGCAGGAACGGCGCGCCACCGGCGTCGGCCGCGGTGTCCAGGGTCACGGTGCGGAACCCGACGCGACCGGTCCAGACGTCGTCGCCGACTGCGACGCGGACGTCGTACAGCGGCTGGTCGCCTTCGCCGCGCGGCCACCAGACCGCGACGTCGGGGACCTCCAGGCGCACGGTCGCCGAGCCGTCGACCACCGGTCGTGACGCTGCGCGGCCTGGAGGCACGGTGTCGGAACCGGCCGACGCTGCGGACGCGCGGTGCGGGGCCACGGTGATCCGCGCCTCCAGTCCGACCGTGCCGTCACCATCCGCGGACGTGACGGGCGCGCTGCCGATGGCCTGCGCGAAGGCGCCGGTGGAACCGGCGTGCTCGACGTCGACGTGCGCCGTGAGGACGCCGGTCGTGCCGTCCACGTCGACGAGGGGGCGCACGGCCGCGATGCGGACGCCGCTCCACGACTCGATGCCGATCGACCTCCAGATGCCGCTCGTGGCGACGTCGATGCCCCAGTCCCACCCGAAGTTCGACGCGTTCTTGCGCAGCGCGTTGTACGGGTGGTGGTTGACGTGGGGGAGCTCGCCACCGTGCAGGGCGGACAGGCGCTCGGCGGCGGGGACCGGGGCGTCGAAGGTGACGACGACCTCGTTCGTGCCCGGCCGGAGCAGGTGCCCGACAGGGAAGCGGTACGAGCGGTGCTGGTTCGCGGTCGTCGCGACGACGATGCCGTTCACCTCGATGGTGGCCAGGGTGTCGAGTCCGTCGGCGACGAGGTCGTGGCGCGTCTCGTCCGGGGCGCGCCACTCGAAGGTGCGGCGGTAGCGCCAGACGGTGTCGCCGATCCACTGCGTCGCGGCCTCGTTGTCGCCGTCGAACGGGTCGGGGATCCGCCCCGCCCGGAGCAGGTCGGTGTGCACGCAGCCGGGGACCTGCGCCTCGACCGGGTCGCGGTGCCGCTCGGATCCGTCCGGCCCGGTCACCGCCTCGACCGTCCACGTGCCGTCCAGGGTGGTCCGCTCCATCGCGTCTCCTCATCGTCGGGGTCTGTCCGCGGGGTCGTGACGCGACCCCTTGACCGACTTAGTTTAGGCGTGTAACAATCACGCTCACAACGTGGAACCTGCGACGACGCAGACCGAGAGGACAACGATGTTCAACCCAACCCGTTCACGGCTCGCCATCGGCGCGGCCGTTCTCCTCGCCGCCGGCCTCGCGCTGACCGGCTGCAGCTCCAGCGGCACCGCCAGCACCGGCGCCTCGGACTCGACCCTCATCGCCTACACCGGACAGTCCGGCGACTACCAGATCAACTTCAACCCGTGGTCGCCGTCCAACATCGGCGGCGTCGGGACGATCTACGAGTCGCTGTTCTTCATCACGAACGTGAACAACAACGACCCGAAGCCGCTCCTCGGCAAGTCGTACGAGTGGAACGGTGACGGCACGCAGCTGACGATCACCCTCCGCGACGGCGCCACCTGGAGCGACGGACAGCCCTTCACCTCGAAGGACGTCGTCTTCACGCTCGACATGCTCAAGAAGCAGAAGGCCCTCAACTCGATCGGGTACGACGGCACCGCGAAGGCCGAGGGCGACGACAAGGTCGTCGTGACGTTCGCCAAGCCGTCGTTCGTGCTCGGCCCGAACCTGCTCGGCAAGACCTGGATCGTCCCCGAGCACCTGTGGAAGGACATCGACCCGACGACCGACGTCGTCCGGAAGCCGGTCGGCACCGGGCCGTACACGCTCGGGAACTTCAAGGCGCAGGCCTTCACCCTCGAGGCGAACAAGAAGTACTGGGACGGCGCCCCGGCCGTGAAGACCATCCGCTACCTGTCGCTGTCCGGCAACACCGCCGGCGCCGACGCCCTGTCGCAGGGCTCGATCGACTGGCAGACCGGACCGGTGCCGAACATGGACGACATCCCCGGCCACTACCAGGGCTACGACGGCATCACCGTCGGCCAGAACCAGATGGCGCTGCTGACCTGCTCGTCGACCGCGATGGGCTGCACCGGCCCGCAGACCGACCCGGCCGTCCGCCACGCGATCGCCGACGCCATCAACCGCAAGCAGCTCAACTCGCTCGCGTTCTCGAACACGGCCAGCGAGATCTCGCCGACCTTCGCGCTCACCACGACGCAGAAGGACACCATCTCGAAGGACATCGAGCCGGCCGTGCTGCCGGACGGTGCCGACACCAAGGCCGCAGCGGCCTCGCTCGAGGGCGCCGGGTACACCAAGGGCGCCGACGGCATCTACGCCAAGGACGGCAAGAAGCTGTCCCTGACGGTCGAGGTCGTCACCGGCTGGACCGACTACATCACCGCGATCGACACGATGACGCAGCAGCTCAAAGCCGCCGGCATCGAGCTCAAGGCGCAGCAGTCGTCCTGGAACGAGTGGACCGACAAGAAGACCAAGGGCACGTACCAGCTCGCGATCGACTCGCTCGGCCAGGGCCCGACCGCGAACCCGTACTACCTGTACAACAACTACTTCTCGACCGCGAACACCGCCAAGGTCGGCGAAGCAGCGCCGATGAACATCGCCCGGTACAGCAACCCGGAGGTCGACGCCGCGCTCACGAAGCTCGCGACGATCAACCCGGACGACACCGCAGCGACCCAGCCCGAGCTCGACGTCATCCAGCAGCACGTCGT
Source organism: Curtobacterium sp. 314Chir4.1 (assembly GCF_900215175.1). Taxonomy (NCBI): domain Bacteria; kingdom Bacillati; phylum Actinomycetota; class Actinomycetes; order Micrococcales; family Microbacteriaceae; genus Curtobacterium; species Curtobacterium sp. 314Chir4.1. Next base: position 1,074,326 of record NZ_OCMI01000001.1, on the reverse strand, counting down.
CGAGGACATGCCGTACATCCCGATCATGACCGGTGGCACGACGAGCGAGTTCCACGCGGCGAAGTTCACCGGCTGGCCGACGAAGGACGACCTGTACGCCTTCCCGGCGGTCTGGGCCAGCCCGGACAACGCCGAGATCTTCAAGGCGCTCAAGCCCGCCAAGGGCTGACGGCGGACTGCGACCGAGGAGCGCTCGTATGCACTACTTCCTGCGAAAGATCGGCTTCTACATCGTGGCCCTCTGGGCGGCGTTGACGCTGAACTTCATCATCCCCAGGCTCCTGCCCGGGAACCCGGTGGACATCCTGCTCGCCAAGCTCCAGCAGCGCGGCGGACAGGTGACCCCGGCGACCCGGCAGGCGTACGAGCTGCTCCTCGGTGGCAACACCTCGGAACCGATCCTCGCCCAGTACGGCCAGTACCTGGGCAACGTGTTCCGCGGTGACCTCGGGGTGTCGGTGAGCTACTTCCCGGCACCCGTGACCGAGGTCATCGGGAGCTCCCTGCCGTGGACGATCGCCCTCGTCGGCATCGCCACCGTCCTCGCCGCCGTGATCGGGGTCGCCCTCGGCGCCTTCGTCGGCTGGCGGCCGGGCACCTGGCTCGACTCGTTCGTGCCCGCCACCACCCTGCTCGCCGCGGTGCCGTACTTCTGGCTCGCGCTCATCCTCGTGTACTTCTTCGCGACCGGGATCCACCTGTTCCCGGCGCAGGGCGGCTACGACGTCACCCTCACACCGGGGTTCAACGGCGAGTTCCTCGTGTCGGCGCTCAAGTACGGGGTGCTCCCCGCCGCGACGATCGTGCTCGCCTCGCTCGGCGGGTGGCTGCTCGGCATGCGGAACATGATGGTGTCCACCCTGTCGGAGGACTACATCACCACGGCGATGGCGAAGGGCCTGCCGCACGGCAAGGTCCTCCGCAACTACGCCGCCCGCAACGCCGTGCTGCCGTCGGTCGCCGGGTTCGCGATCTCCCTCGGGTTCATCGTGTCCGGGTCCGTCGTCACCGAGCAGGTGTTCTCGTACCCGGGCATCGGCTCGAAGCTCCTGTCCGCGGTCACGAACAACGACTACGCGCTCATGCAGGGCATCTTCCTGTTCATCACCCTGGCGGTCCTCGGCGCGAACCTCGTCGTCGACCTGCTCTACGGGCTCATCGACCCGCGCACCCGGGCCCGGAGCTAGGAGGACACGACCATGACCAACATCCAACAGGAGACCGAACCCACCATCGGTGCGCTCGCCGAGGAGGCGGACGCCGGCACGACCCGGGGCATCGCGACCGCCCGTGCGCCGAGGCCCAAGGGCGGCATCCGCCGGTTCCTCCCCACGCTCACCCCGTGGCTCGTCACGGGCATCGTGCTCATCGTCGGCGTCACGCTGTTCGGGCTGCTCGGTCCGTTCCTGGTCGGCGACCCGACGACCATCCGCGACTCGGGCATGCAACCGCCGAGCGCCGACAACCTGCTCGGCACGACGCAGACCGGGCAGGACGTCCTCGCACAGCTCGCCTACGCCACCCGCGGCAGCCTGCAGATCGGCCTGATCGTCGGCGTCCTCGCCACGGTGCTCTCCGCGTTCTTCGGCATCCTCGGCGCGTACCTCGGCGGGATCATGGACGAGGCGTTCTCGCTCTTCTCGAACGTCTTCCTGGTGATCCCGGGCCTGCCGCTCGTCATCGTCATCTCCGGCCTCGTCCCGCAGGAGGCACGCGGGCTCTGGACCATCGCCATCGTCCTCGCGATCACGTCGTGGGCAGGGTCCGCCCGCGTCCTCCGTGCGCAGACGATGTCGATCCGCAACCGCGACTACGTCTCCGCCGCACGGGTCGCCGGCGAGCGGCCCTGGCGGGTCATCGCGGTGGAGATCCTGCCGAACCTGCTGCCGGTGCTCGCGTCGCAGTTCGTGTTCGCCGTGATCGCCGCGATCCTCGGCGAGGCCGGCCTGTCCTTCCTCGGGCTCGGCGCCTCGAACTCGTCCACCCTCGGCACGATGCTCTTCTACGCGCAGAACGGCTTCGCGCTCGCCCAGGGCGCCTGGTGGTGGTTCGTCCCGCCGGGGCTCCTCATCGCGCTGCTCGGCATGGGGCTCTCCCTCGTCAACTTCTCCATCGACGAGGTCATCAACCCGCGGCTCGCGAACGTGCGGGCGCAGCGCCGGCGCGAGCGTCGCGCCCGTCGTGCGGCCCGCCGTCCCGGCGGTTCGTCCGGCCCTGGAGGCACGACTCGCCTTCCCGAGACCGCCACCGACCGGAAGGGGGTCACCCGATGACCCGGGACGCCGTCCTCACCATCGACCACCTCGACGTCGTCTACGAGACCGAGACCCCGGTGCACGCCGTCAAGGACGTCTCGCTGACGCTCGCCCCCGGCGAGATCCTCGGGCTCGCGGGGGAGTCCGGCTGCGGCAAGACCACCCTCGCCTACGCCATCACCCGGCTGCACAAGCCGCCGGCGAAGGTCGCGTCCGGCAGCATCACCTTCCACGACCGGGACGGCAGCGACGTCGACCTGCTCGGCCTCGGCGACGAGCAGCTCCGCGCCGTCCGCTGGTCGAAGCTGTCGATGGTGTTCCAAGGGGCGATGAACGCCCTCAACCCCGTCACCACCATCCGGGCACAGCTCGACGACGCCCTCGTCGAGCACCGCCGCGGCATGGGACGCAAGGAGCGTCGGGCGATCGCCGAGGACGCCCTCCGCCGGGTCGGGGTCGACCCGGCGCGCATCACGGCCTACCCGCACGAGTTGTCCGGCGGCATGCGGCAGCGCGTGATGATCGCGATGGCGATGCTGCTCGAACCGCAGGTCATGATCATGGACGAACCGACCACGGCGCTCGACGTCGTCGTGCAGCGGGAGATCCTGCGCGAGATCGTCCGGCTGCGCGACGAGCTCGGCTTCGCGGTCGTGTTCATCACGCACGACCTGCCCCTGCTGCTCGAGATCAGCGACCGGATCGCGATCATGCTCCGCGGCGAGGTCGTCGAGTGCGCCACCGCCGACGCGATCCAGCACGACCCGCAGCACCCCTACACCCGCCGGCTGCTGCAGTCGTTCCCGAGCCTGTCCGGGGCCCGCGGCGGGTTCATCCGTTCCGGCATCGATGAGGAGGTCGCGTCGTGACCAGTGTGACCGTCAGCCACCTCGGCAAGGACTTCCACACCCGGAAGGGCCTCCGCCGCACCACCCTGCGCGCCGTCGACGACGTGTCGTTCGAGCTCCTGCCCGGACGCACCGTCGCGCTCGTGGGGGAGTCCGGATCGGGCAAGTCCACGATCGCCCGGATGCTCGCGAAGCTCGAGAGCACCACGCGCGGCTCGATCGACGTCCGGTTGGAGGACGGCACCCCCGTCGTCGGCAGCATGTACCGGCGGCACGTGCAGATGGTGTTCCAGGACCCGTTCGCGTCGCTCAACCCGTTCCACTCCATCGAGCACCACATCGCCCGGCCGCTGCAGCTCCACCACCGTGCGCGCGGCGCAGAGGAGACCGCCCAGAAGGTCCGGGAACTGCTCGGCCGCGTCAACCTCGACGAGGACTTCGCCTCGCGCCGGCCCCACGAGCTCTCCGGCGGGCAGCGGCAGCGCGTCGCGATCGCCCGCGCACTCGCACCCGGCGCGCAGGTGCTCGTCGCCGACGAACCCGTCTCGATGCTCGACGTGTCGATCCGCCTCAGCGTCCTCAACCTGATGGGACGACTGCAGCGCGAGGACCACCTCGCCGTGCTGTACATCACGCACGACCTCGCCACCGCACGGCACTTCTCGGACGAGATCCTGGTGCTGTACCGCGGCCGGGTCGTCGAACGTGGGCCCTCGGACGACGTCATCCTCAACCCGCAGCACGACTACACGCGGCTGCTCGCCGAGGCCGCCCCGGACCCGGAGCGCACCGACCGCCGGGTGACTTCAGGGTCGGCGCTCGACCGGTCGACGATCGACAACACCACCTGCTACGACCACGGGATCGGTGCGTGGGTCTCGAGCGAGCCGGCTCCGGTCGGGGCACGGTGAGCGGGGAGTTCGTCGACTGGACCACGCCCGGGTTCTCGGTGCGCTTCCGGGTCGGCGACGACCGGCCCGCGGCGCTCGTGTCCTTCGTGCCGGCCGACGGGGCGGTCGCCGACGGCGCGCTCTCCGACGGACTCGCCGATCCGCAGCCGCTCGTCGAGCTGACGACCGTCGGGCACGGTCGGTTCCCCGGCGGGTTCCGGCACGTCGACTCCACGATCGGGGCGCGACTGCGCCCCGTGTCGCACCACGAGCACGAAGACGGGACCGACCTGTGGTTCCGGATCCTCCAGGAGGACGCGGCCACGGGCCTCCAGGCAGAGTCCGTCTTCCGGGTGGAAGCCGGTGTGCCGGCGTTCCAGACGTGGACCGAGGTGCGCGCGGAGCGCGGCGAGCACGTCGTGGACTTCGTGTCGTCGTTCGCGACCGGGGCGTTCCTGACCGACTCGGGCGTGACCGTCGACGAGCTGTCGCTGCTGCACGCCGACAACGACTGGGCGGCGGAGAGCCGGTGGCGCACCGATCCGCTGCGCTCGATCGGGCTCGCGCGCATCGACCGCGAGGCCCAGCACCACCCGCCCCGCAGCCGTGCCGTCGTGCAGAACCGGGGGTCGTGGTCGACCGGCGAGGCGCTGCCGATCGGCGTGCTGGACGCGTCGTCCGCTGCGTACTCGCTCGTCTGGCAGGTCGAGCACAACGGGCCGTGGCTGTACGAGCTGGGGGAGACCCGCCGGCACGCGTACCTGCTGCTGAGCGGACCGACCGACCAGGAGCACCAGTGGACCACGGTCGTCGCGCCCGACCGGCCGTTCGTGTCGGTGCCGGTGTCCGTCGGGATCGCGTCGTCGGTGGGTGGGGCGTTCGAGGTGCTCACGGCGCAGCGTCGGGCACGGCGGTCGCTGCGGCCCGCCGACGCCTCGACGCCGCTGGTGTTCAACGACTACATGAACACGCTCATGGGCGACCCGACGACCGAGAAGCTCCTGCCGCTCATCGACGCGGCCGGCGACGCCGGGGCCGACCTGTTCTGCATCGACGCCGGCTGGTACGCCGAGGGGCACTGGTGGGACACCGTCGGGGCGTGGGAGCCGGCGGCGTCGCGGTTCCCGACCGGGCTCGAGGCCGTCATCGGCCACATCCGGTCGCGGGGCATGCAGGCGGGGCTGTGGCTCGAGCCCGAGGTCATCGGCATCCACTCGCCGCTCGCGTCGTCGTTGCCGGCGTCCGCGTTCGTGCACCACCGCGGGGTGCGGGTCGCCGAACACGGACGGCACCTGCTCGACCTGCGCTCGCCGGAGGCCCGGGCACACCTCGACGCCGTCGTGGACCGGCTCGTGGGTTCCCTCGGGGTCAGCTTCTTCAAGATGGACTCCAACACGATGACCGGGCCGTGGGCCGGGTCGCTCGAGCACTCTCGTGCCCTGCTCGACTGGCTCGACGACGTGCAGGCCAGGTACCCGGCGCTGCTCATCGAGAACTGTGCCTCGGGGGCGATGCGGGCCGACGCCGCCATGCTCTCCCGGTTGCACCTGCAGTCGACCTCGGACCAGCAGGACCCGGTGCTGTACGCGTCGATCGCCGCCGCTGCTCCGGCTGCGATGCTGCCGGAGCAGGCGGGGAACTGGGCGTACCCGGCGCCGTCGATGTCGGACGACCTCTTCACGCTGTCGCTGGTGAACGGGGTGCTCGGGCGGATGTACCTGTCGGGGTACCTCAACGAGATGTCCGGTGCGCAGCGGGCGGTCGTCGGGTCCGCGATCGCCGCGCACCGTCAGGTGCTGGAGATCATCGACACCGCGCTGCCGGCGTGGCCGCTCGGGCTGCCCGGGTGGGAGGACACCTGGGTCGCGCTCGGGCTGCGCGCTGCGTCGGGCGACCTGTACCTGTCGGTGTGGGCCCTGCCGGGGGCTCCGTCGGCGCTGTCGTTGCCGCTGCCTGGGTTCCTCGGTCAGTCGGTCACGGTGTCGCCGCTGTTCCCGACGGAGCTCGGGGCGTGGGAGGTCTCGTGGGACGCGGCGGCGGGGGTGCTGCACGTCGACCACGGTGGGACCACGCCGACGGCGCGGGTGCTCCGCGTCCGGCGCGAGCCGGGCACCCCGCCGGAGGGGGCGGACGCGGGGCGCTGACCAGGGCGGGCGTCGGATGGCAGACGGGGCCCGTCCTGGGACTGGAGGCGCGGTGCGGGCAGGTGCCGCGCCTCCAGTCCGGTGGGTGGTGCGATGCGTGGGCGCGCGGGTGGGGCCGATGCGGAACGACTTCTCCGACGTCGTACGACGTCGGAGAAGTCGTTCCGCGTCCGCGGGCCGCGTTCCTCAGCGCCAGCTGCTGCGCAGTGCGCGGAACCAGCGCGGGGTGAGCGCCGGCGGCAGGTACCAGGTCGAGGCGGCGCCGAGCAGGGCGATGACCGCGGGGATCCAGAAGAGCCAGCCCGGGCGGTCCGGCAGAGCGAGGACGACGCTCACGAGCACGATGCCGAGGCCGAACCAGAACAGGCCGAGGACCCAGTACGACAGGCCGCCCTTCGCCCAGGAGCGCCAGAGGCCGGTGTAGCCGAGCAGGCCGACGAGCATCAGGACGGCGCCGATGATCCAGATCACGTCGTGCTCCAGCTTCGTTCGAGCAACTGCGGGAGCGCCTCGAACACCCAGTACGACGGCACCAGCTGCAGTCGTGAACCACCCTCCACACGGAGGCGCAGGTGTGATGCCGCGCCCATGAACACGAGGGGGAGCCCGTCGTCGGACCCCGGCACCGCGATCGAGACCGTCGACCAGGGCTGCTGCCAACGCGCGGCGAAGACCGGGCCGGCTCCCGCGGGGGGATCCACCTGGTGGCCGGAGACCATCGCGTCCACGACGTCGTCCGGGATCACCCGCGACTCGTCGTCGCCCGGGTCGGCGACGGGCCAGAACGGCTCGATGCCCGACCAGGCGATCAGTCGACCCACGGCCGAGGTGAACGGCAGGAGGTCGATCGTCTCGGTGTCGCCGTGCACCGTCCGGACGACGGCGTCGGTGCCGCTGGCCCAGCACGACCACGTCGTGGTCCCGGAGCGGTTGACGCGTTCGGCCGCGAGCGTGCGGCCTGCGCGCTCGACGATGCCGGCGATGGTCGTCGCGGTCTCGCTCGCACCGCCGAACCGACCGAGCAGGCCCGCCTCGCGCAGTGCGGTGGCCGCCGGGGTGTTGCGCTTCGCGGCGGAGACGAGGCCCCGGCCGCGCAGGTCGAAGAGCGCTTGCAGTGCGCCGGACGGCAGCGTGTACGCCGGCTCGGGGAGCGGTCTGCCCGGAGTCTGGTCGAGGCGTTCGAGCGGCTGGCCGGCGTACTCGGTCGCGAACGGGTCGAGGAGGTCGTTCACGAGAGGAGCTCCAGGGTGCTGGTCGCGGCGATCGAGTCGAACGTCGTCACCAGTGCCGGGTAGGCGTCGAGGCCGGCGCTGCACGTCAGGTCGAGGCGCTTGCCACCCGTGGTGCCGGTGAACTTCGTGACGGCGACCATCACCCCTTCGTACTCGTAGAGGAACTGCATCCGGCGGTCGAACGGCCCCTGCGGCCACGGGGTCACCGACACGACGTGCGACCACGGCACCATCGCTCGGGCCTCGGCGATCGCGTTCGACGAGTCGGCGACGATGTCCCCGGCCGACTCGACGACCGAGAGCACCGCGTTCTCGCGGAAGGTGCCGTTCGGGTTGACGGGTGTCTCTGGTCGGACGACCGCGACGGCTCCCGTGCGGTCGTCGTCGATCCACTGCGACGGGACGTGGAGGGCGCCGGCCGCGGTCACACGCGTGCGCCACCCAGCGGTCGTCGTGTGCTCGTCGTGGTCTGCGCCGGTCATCCCGTGATCTTGTCCCATAGTCCCTTGGCTGCTTCGCCGATCTCCTCGCCGACCCCGCTGCCGACGATACCGCCGACGATGCCGCCCACGATGCCGCCGATCGCCGTACCTGGGCCGGGGAACACACTGCCGATCGTGGCGCCGATCTCCGCGCCGACGATCGCCCCGCCCCACGCGCCCGCCGCCGAGCCGCCGCCGACGAACACGGCGTTCTCCGTCGCGCTCGCCTGCTTCTCACCCTCGGACCACTCCGGGTGGGTCTGCGAGTCCTCCTGGTACTGGTCGGCGTACGCCGAACCGATGGTCAGGACCGTCCCGGCGACACCGAGGGCACGCCCGCCGACCTCCGCGACCTTCGGCAGGGCCGACTTCGTCGCGCCGTCGTCCCAGACCATCGAGAAGCGGTTCTTCGTCGTCACGTCGGGTTCGGGCTGCGTGATGTACGACTGCGCCGTGTGCTCCGGGATCAGCAGGGGGCTGCCCGGACGGGTGGCGAAGGACGCACCCTTCCACTCGAGGACCGGCTGCACCTTGATCGTCTCGATCGACCGCGTCTCGACGGCGATCTCGAGTCGGCGGACGCGGTTCGTGGCTTCTTCGGCGAGACCGATCGCGGTGCCCGAGACGTTGCCGGCAGCGGCATCGACGACGTTCTGGATCTGCGTCACACCGGCGTACTTCGCGAGCGAGCGGAGTCCGCTGGCGCAGTCGGCGTCCGCGGCCTCGACGTCGGCGTTGAACGTGCGGACGCGTCCGGCGAGGTCGGTGGCGGCGGTCGCGAGCGCATCGGCCGTCGTGCCGTCCGGATCCGAACCGGCAGGGGCGTCCGCCGCGTCGCGCACCGCGGTCTCGTGCGAACCGATGTCCGACAGGAGGGTCGTCCGACGCGTCGCGAGGTCGGCCAGGACGGTCGCGTACGCGTCGAGCACCCGCTGGACCTGCTGCACGTCGCCCGCAACGATGTCCGCGACTGCCTTCGGGGCGTCCATCGCGACGTGCACCCGGTGCGCCTCGGGTGCCTGGTAGACACCGGGAGCGGACAGGCCCGCCCATCCGGTCGCGACGGCGTCGGTCGCTTCGGTCGTCTGGGTGGCGATCGCCGTGAACGCCGCCGAGGCCTCGCTCACCGCTGTGGCGTCGGGGAGTTCCGCGGGGGTGCCGATGGCCGTCATTCGTCGCCGCCCCACTCCACGTCGGCGACGTGCCGGTTGGCGTCCGTCGCCATCTCCTCGTCGCCGTGCTCGTAGGCCGTGATGGCCGAGCGCGTGGCCGCGATCGCCGTGCTGATCTGCTGCTTCGCCGCGAGCACGTCGACACCGATCGGGTCGATCGCCAGGTCCGCCAACGCGGCGGCGCTCTGCGTCCCGCCGCGGACCGCCGCGATCGCCTGGCCGATCGCGGACTCCAGCGTCCGCGTCGCCGTCTCGATGCCCGCTGCGTCGGTCTCGGCCTGCGTGATGATCGCGCGCGCCTGCCCCGGCTCGATCTGCCAGCTCGTCATGTCGTCCCCCGATTCGAATGCCGTACCGCTCGACCCTACGATGGGGGTTGTACCGAAGCAAAACTTGGGGGACTCGACGTGGGGGCAGCGATCTGGCTGATCGTGATCGGCGCGGTGTGCGTCGTTCCGGGGGGACTCGCGTACGCAGGGCTCTGGCGGTCGTGGATTCGACGAAGTACGCCGGCGATGCCCTTCGGGTTGTTCTGGCTCGGTTCGGCGCTCGTCTGTGAGGGCGTCGCCGCGTTCTTCTTCAACGGACCCGTGGTGCTCGCCCTCGTGCTCATGGTCGCGTTCGTGCTGTGCGGCGTGCTCGGGATGTGGTTGCTGTTCGGCGGTGCCCGGTGGGCGACCCCGGCCTGGTACCGGCGGCGAGGAACGGTGAGGCGATGACCCGGCACGTGCCGTGGGATCCGTGGCCGGACGTGCGGTGGGGGTCGCTCGTGGTCGTCAGTGGGCTCGTCCTCGAGGTCCCCGAGGGATGGACGGCTCGATCGGTCGCTGCAGGTGTCGTGCTCGATCGTGCCGACGGCGCGGTCTCGATCGCGTTCCGCGCGTCCGGAGAGCCCCTCGTCGTCGACCTGCGACGTGTGCCAGCCGACGCGCTCCTCCTCGAGGCGAGCACGGACAGGCTGCTCGTCGCGCTGCCGTCGGTCGACGACGTGGTGCTCCGGGACGAGCGACTCGTGGCCGACCGGGGTGTGGAGGTCCGCATCAGTCTCGTGTGCTCGGTGCACGACTGGCCGGCCACGTCGCAGATCGTCGACGGGTTCCTGGACTCCCGGTGGCACCCGGCGGTCGACCGACCCGTGGTCGCGATCCCCGGTGTCGCCGGCGTCGATCGGCCCGGCCCGTCGCTGCAGTGGACCGCCCACCCCGACGTGCTGGACCACCTCGCGCGGTTCCGTGACCGCGGCATGGTGCCGGGGTCGGCACGTCGCTCGGACGCCGGTGTCTCCGCCCGCGAGCTCGGCTTCGTCGGTCGGTTCGGTGGCGTGACCGAGAAGGGAAGCGAGGTGCTCGGTCCGGTGCTCGACCACGACGCGATGCTCGTGGTCGAGGCGTCCGATCCGGCTGTCGATGGCTCCACGTCGCGGTGGGTGTGCTGGGTGCAGGGACGCCGCTGTGTGGTCCGGGCGTCCCGGGGCGACGGGACGGACGCGCTCGGCATCGTCGACCTCGGATCGGTCGCGGGCCACCTGCTCGGCTGGCTCGACCTCGACCCGGCCGGCTCCGTCGGTGCGGGGGAGTCGGTCACCATCTCCTCGGCGCAGTACGAGGACCGCTCCGGGCCCTGCCCGAGCGACGTCGAGTGGTTCCGCACGGCGTGGGCGGCGCCGACGTGGCGGTCCGTCAAGGGGTGGAGTCACGAGTCGGGTGCCGGCTTGTTCGGACTCATCGTCCCGGGTGTCGGCGCTCTGCGGTGGGAGCGCGGCGAGCACGAGGTGACGCTGCAGCCGATCCGGAACGCCTCGCTCGTCCGGGATGCGGTAGCGGCCGTGAACGCGCTGACAGCGGGGACCGGATCGCCTTCTCGCGAGTGACCGTTCCGGTTCACGATCCCCGGGGATCGTGAACCGGAACGGTCAACCGTTCAGTACGCCGGGCGGATCCAGTCCGTCAACGGCTCGAACCGCGCCGGCGGCAGGACCTCGTCCGGATCGGCTCGCCGCGCGCTGAACACGTGGGTGAGTTCGCCGAGCTCGAACCGCCGCCGGGCGATGCCGTCGTGCTCGTCGACGACGAGCGTCGACCGGAACGCCGGGTCGGCACGGTGCTCGAACGTCACGAGGACGGATCGCTCGCCGATGTGCTGGACGAGGACGGGGGAGAAGCTCTCGGGACCGCGACCCCACCAGAGCAGCTGGTCGGGGAGCGCCATGCGGACCACGGCACCCGCGACCGTGCTGTGCGCGAAGGTGTCCTCCGAGTCGCCGTCCGCGTCGTGGAGGACGCCGTCTCGGAACCACATCGTCGGGCCATCGGTACGATCGAGCGTCCACCGCTCCTGGGACTCGTCCACGTCGAGGCGGAACTGCCAGTGCCGATGGTCCGCGTCCTGGTGGACACCCTCGAGGACGTACCGCCCGGGCGTCCGGAGTTCGGCGATGTCCGCGGCGACCGCAGGGCCGTCTGATCGGGCGAGGACCTCGTCGAAGCGCATGCACCCATCCTGCCGATCCGGCCTGAGCAGGTGGACGACGTCAGCGCATCCGTGTGGACGCGATCCCGCCGTCGACGTCGATGGTGCCGCCGGTGACGAAGGCTGCCTCGTCCGACACCACCCACCGCACGGCGCGCGCGATGTCCTCGGGCTGCACGGGGCGTCCCGCCGGTGTGCCCTCCGTCATCGCGGCGAGGACGTCGGCCGAGTCCGCGTTGCCCGGCGTCGCGGTCGCCCCGGGTGCCACGGTCACGACACGGATGCCGCGGTGCCCGTACTCGGCGGCCCAGGCACGGGTGAGCTGCTCGACCGCGGCCTTCGTCGCCGGGTACAGCGCCATGAAGGGCACCCCGACGCGGGCCATCCACGAGCCGATGTTCACGATGTGCCCGCCTCCGTTAGCGACCATCGACGGGGCGAGGGCGGCGACCAGGACGTGCGGCGCTCGGATGTTCGTGGCGAGCAGGGCGTCCACGGTGTCGTCGGACAGTGACTCCGTCGGACCACCGGGGTAGGCGCCGGCGTTGTTCACGAGGACGTCGACGTGACCCCCAAGCTGTTCGATCGCGGCGGTGGCGAGCGTACGGACCTCGTCGGGGCCGGCGGACAGGTCGGCGACCAGCGGCACGGCGCGGCCGCCCTGTTCCTCGATGGACGCGGCGACGGCGCTCGTGCGCTCGGCGTTGCGGCCGTGCACGGCGACGAACACGCCCGCGGCGGCGAGCTCACGGGCGATGGCCTCGCCGATGCCGCTGGAGGCTCCGGTCACGAGGGCGGTACGGGTGGTGGTGGAAGCGGGTGCATCGGTCATGACTCGATGCTCGGCCCGCCCGGCACCCGCGCCCTTGCCCGGATCCACGAGGACCTTGCCGGATCACGCACCCCACGGTTCCGCGGTCGACGCCTGGGTAGGTTGGAGCCGTGGACGACCTCACCGCGCAGCACCTCGACCGGGCCGCGGCGATCGCGTCCGCCCACGCTGCCGTCCTGGGCACCGACCACCACGCCGCCTCCGCGCGCGCCGGGTCCGCGCACCGAGCGGATGCCCTCGGACTCACCGTTTCCCGGGTCCACGAGCCGACCGGGCTGTTCGACCGTCGGTACGTGCCGTCGTTGTCCGTCGTCCTCCGCGGCCGGAAGCGCTCGATCGTGGGCGACGACGACCAGGTCTGGGGTCGCGAACGGTTCATCATCACCCCGGTCGACCTGCCCGTCGTCGCCGGCGTCGTGGACACCGCCGGGGACGACGGCTTCGTCTCCGCCGTCTGGCGCCTCGACCCGGCGATCGTCGGCGAGGTCGTGTCGACGATGTCCGCGCCCGCCGCTCCGGCCGGCGGCGAGCTCCCACGGCTCGGCGCCTGGACCGCGCCGCTCGCCGACGCCTTCGCCCGCCTGCTCGCCCTGCTCGACGCCCCCGAGGACGTCCCCGTGCTGTTCCCCCTCGTCGCCCGCGAAGTCGTCCTCCGCCTGCTCCAGACCGCGCAGGCACCGCGCATCACCGCCGCGCTCGACGGCTCCGGTACCTCCGTCGTCGCAGCCGCGACCGCACTCCTGAACGGACGGATGGCCGAACCGTGGTCCATGGAGCGCCTCGCCCGCGAACTCCGGGTCAGCGAGTCCACCCTGTTCGCCCGCTTCAAGGAGGCGACCGGCATGACGCCCGCCCAGTACCTCAAGCGGACGCGGCTCGGCGAGGCGCGACGGCTCATGGTCGTGCACGGTGACACCGCCGCCCGCGCGGCCTCGGCAGTCGGCTTCCGCAGTGCCTCGCACTTCTCGCGGGACTACCGGGAAGCGTACGGACGCCCGCCGGCGGCGGACGCGGTCGCGGCACGGGCGCAACTCGCGCTGGCGACGGCCGTCTAGCTCTGGAGACGGGACGGACCGGACTGGAGGCGCGGTGCGGGCTGGTGCCGTGCCTCCAGTCCGGAAGACGGATGGTCAGGCGGTCGCGCCCCGGCGCTCCGGAGCCCGGAGGGCGGCACCCGACAGGAGGGCGCCGGCCGCGCCCGCGGCCGTGGTGGCGAAGGGCAGCGTGACCGGGGGAGCCTCGACGAGAGTGGCGATGGGCAGTCCCGCGGCGAACCCGACGGCGGCCGTCAGCAGGCCCGCGATGACGACGGCGGGTACCAATCCGAGCGTGTCGTCGAGGGCCATCGCGAGTGCGTGGACCCCGGCGGCGACCGCTCCGCCGATCAGGAGTCCGGCCGGGATCGCGAAGAACGCCACGAGGACCAGCAGTGCCGAGTCCGGCGGCCACCAGTCGTGCTCCGTGACGATCGGCTGGTCGACGGTCGGGTCGGAGATCCAGGTGACGCCGATGATGCCGAAGGCCTCGAGCGCGCCGATGATGCCGCCGACCAGCATCACGACGGTCCACGGCCACCGCCGCGGTGGGTTGTCGAACTCTCGGTGCATGTGTTCCCCCTGCGCCGATCATCGCGTGCGGAGCTGGGCGGTAGCGGTCAGCGTCGTCGGGCCCGGTGCCCGAGGCGATGGCCCATCCACTCGCTGACGAGGAAGATCGTCGCGATCACGGCGGTCGAGCAGCCGGCTACGGCGATCGGCACCGTGAGCTCGGATACAGCCACCAAAGAGAGATCCGCACCGAAGGGCACCGCGAGGAGGAACGCCGACACGGCTGCCGATGCTCCGACGAGCGAGCCGACGGATCCGAGCAGCAGCGCAGTGACGAGGACGACCGTCGTGCGCGCTCGCGTCGAGAAACCGATGAGCGTGAGGGCTCTGAGATCGTTGCCGGTGCCGCGCGCCTGGGCGAGCGATGCCGCGATCGCCACCCCCGTGGCGATCGAGAGCGCAGGGCCGAGTGTGAGGATGAGCTCCCGCCAATCCGCCGCAGCGGACGCGGAGCTCGGTCGGGTCAGTGCACTCGTCATCGCCTGCGCCGTCACCAGCCCGGTGACGCCGACACCGACCGTCGCGATCGGGCCGAACCGCGCCGCACGACGTGCCGCGAGCCGTGCGCCCACGGCGGTGCTGAGGGGCCCCCGGTGAACGCAGATCGCGACCGCTCGCAACGATCCGCCGACCACCGTGCGTGAGGCGATCATGGCCGCGGCGATCGTCCCGAGCGCCGCTGCGGAGAACACGGTGATCGCGGGTGCGGTCTCGAGCGTCGAGAGCCGCTCGGCCGCGAGGGCGTCGCCGGTCGTCTGGGTGCCGAGGACGAGCGCGGGGGCGAACACGACTGCCAGGATCGTCGGGACGATGAAGAACGCAGCGACAGCGGAAGCGATGACCATCTGCCGCTCGACACGACTACCACGCGAACCACCGCCGACCCACCACCCGAGCGTGCTGGGGAGGAGCAACCCGAGTGAGACGAGCCAGAGCGCGCCGCCGGTGTCTTCCGCGCGACCGTGCCCTGGCGTGAGTGTTCCCAACTGACGACTCCACAGCAGACCGAGCTGTGGTGCGGTGGCTCCCGCGACGAGCACGCCGGACACGACGGCGACCGCGGTGCTCGCGACTCCGAACAACGGTGCGCGTGCGGGGGCACCGAGGACGTGCAGGCGCGAGAGTTCCGGCTGGAGGGCGGTAGCGAAGGCCCTCGAGGTCAGAAATGATGCCGCGACGGCAACCGCGACGGTGACGGTCAGGATTGTCTCGAGGCCGTCGAAGGCCACGCCAGCACCGGCGACTGCCGTGACCGTCCCTCCCAGTACTGCGGAGAGCACGACGGCCGCCGTGGTGTGGCCGATGAACAGTCCGATCGCTGGCCGGGGATCCGCCAGGGCCGTCCGGAGAAGGGCGGACGCGGCGTTCACCGCAGCCCCATGGCGCGGTCGATCAGCTCGCGGCCCGGGCCGTCGACACGACCCACGACCCGCCCGTATTCCACCGTGACCAAGCGATCCGACCGCCGAGCGAGCGCCGGGTCGTGGGTGACCACAATGACCGTGCGACCGCCGGCAGCGGCTCGACCGAGGAGATCCCGGACCGCCGTGGCAGCCACTTCGTCCAGCCCGGCGGTGGGCTCATCGCAGCACACCACCGGTGAGCCCGTCGCCAGAGCTCGGGCAACGGCGACCCGTCGTCGTTCGCCGCCCGACAGATCCGCGACCAGGGTGCGACGCAACGCCGGGACGAGCCCGAGCGCCGCCGACAGCTCGTCGACAGACCGATCATCCGGCCTGCGCGCGAGACGTTGGCCGAGTGCGATGTTCTCGTCGACGGTCATCGCGTCGATGAGGTCGTCCGTCTGACGGGCAGTCGCCAACGACCGTGCGCGCAGTCGAGCGCGGACCCGCTGCGGCGCCGGGTTGACGATCGCATCGCCGAACCAGACCGTGCCCGCAGCCGGGACCTCGACAGCGGTGAGGATGTCGAGCAACGTGGACTTGCCGGCGCCGGACGGGCCGACGATCGCGGTGAGGGAGCCTGGCAGGGCCTCGATGTCGGCGTCGGCGTCGACGACGACGGGCCGACCGTCGCGAGTC
Organism: Curtobacterium sp. 314Chir4.1; assembly: GCF_900215175.1. Lineage (NCBI taxonomy): Bacteria > Bacillati > Actinomycetota > Actinomycetes > Micrococcales > Microbacteriaceae > Curtobacterium > Curtobacterium sp. 314Chir4.1. Next base: position 1,058,353 of record NZ_OCMI01000001.1, on the reverse strand, counting down.
GCGGCCCGGGACGTGAGACCGCGTGCGGTGAGGGCGGTCATCGCGAGCGGCGGCGGAGGAGCGAGGGACGGTCGGATGTCGTTCGAAGCGTCGCTGCACGGCCCGAGAATGGCAGTCAGACCTCTGACATGTCAAACGTCGCATGCTCCATCAGCCGACCTTCGACGTGTTGAAACGGGGATCAGCGGGTCCGCGCCACTCCGCTGCGGACTCCGACCCACAGCCCGTCCCGCGCCCGGGTCATGCCGACGTAGAGCTCCCGCCGCCCGCGCTCCCGTCGCTCCCGATCCGACTCCGAGGACTCGGCAGGAGCGGCGTCGACCATCCTGCGGTCGACGTGCGCGAGCAGCACCTGCTTGAACTCCAGACCCTTCGCCCGCTTGACGGTGCCGACCCGCACCGCGTCGGACGTCTTGCCCGAGTACTCATCGAGCATGATCACCGGGACACCAGCGTCGCGCAGGACACCCTGGACGTCGTCCGCCTGCCGATTCGTCGCCGTGAGGATGCCCACGTCTCCGTGCCCGGTCCCGATCAGCCGAAGCACCTCGGCCAACCGTTCGAGCATCACTCGGTCGTGGTCGGCGCGGCTCGCGAACCGATGGAACGCCGGACGCGGACCGGAGCGGGACACCGCCGACACCGTGTCACCGACGCCGTCGACGCCCTCGATGTCGACGAACTGGTCGTCCGCCACCATTTCTTTCGCGAACTCGAGGATCTCGGCGGTGTTGCGGTGGTTCACCTCGAGCACGACGCCGCGCCCGGACAGGCTGATGCCGACCTCACCGAGCGTGTACCCGCCCGGGTAGATCGTCTGCTGGCCGTCCCCGATGAGCGTCAGTCCGTCCGCACGATCCCCGACGAGGTGGTGCATGAGCGAGACCATCGCGCACGACAGGTCCTGCGCCTCGTCGACGATCACCGCGTCGTACCGCTCAAGTGGCACCGCCGCGACCGCGTCGCGGGCGAGCAGGACGATGTCCTCCCAGTCGTGCGCGCGCCGCTCGCGCAGCCCGCGTGAGTACGCCTCGTAGAGGTCCCACACGGCCTGCCGCGTCTCCACCGGCAGCGCGTGCTTGCGCCCGACACGCGCCAGGTCCGCGTACTGGTCGAAGCGCGTCAGGCCGCGCCCCTTGATGACGTGCTTGATCTCGTCCTCCCAGTAGGAGCGCGAGAAACGCGACGACCGCAATGGACTGGAGGCGCGGATCGCGTTCCAGGCGTCGTCGAACGCGAGTCGCGCCTCCCGTCCGGGTGTGCGGAACGCGATCCCGCGTTCCTTGAGCAGGCGCGTGGCGAACGCGTGGACGCCCATGAAGTCGATGCGGCCGACCATGTCGAGCGCGAGGCGCTCGAGGAGCGACTCGAGGACCTTCGGGAGGGTGCTGATGTACGTGGTGAAGAGCACGCGGCCGCCGGTCGAGCGTGCGAGGTAGGCGGCGCGGTGCAGGCCGACGACGGTCTTGCCGGTGCCGGCGGCGCCGCGGACGCGGGCCGGGCCGTTGAAGCTGCGGCGGACGAGCTTTGCTTGGGCAGGGTCGAGGAAGGCCATCCAGTCCTCGATCGGTGCCTCGAGGACGCCGTCGAGGAGTTGGTCCGTGAGCTCGTCGTCCAGTGCGGCGATCGTCGGCGAACGCGTCGGTGTGGGCTCGCGGGGGAGGACCGCTGCAGGGACGATGATCTGCGGCGGTGCCGTTGCCTCGTCGCCGATCACGGGGAAGTGAGTCAACATCGCGGCGAGGACCTCGTCGACACGTGATGCCGAGAGCCGTGCGCCGCGCTTGGTGATGTGGCCGACGAGGTCGTGCGTGCCGATGACGTCGACGGAGGCGACGCGGGCGTGCATTCGCTTCTGGCCGGCGAGTGCTGCGACGGCGTGGACCTCGCCCGGTGCGAGACCGATGTCTGCGAGGGCGGCCTCGGTGCTGTACGCCAGGTCGGCGAGGCGGGCGATGTCGTCGGTGACGTCCTCCTGGCCGCGGGTGATCCGGTCGCCGTGGACCGCGACCTCGCGCCAGGCCTTCGTGTCGACGATGAAGACGCCCGCCGGACCGACGACGACCATGTCGACCTGGGCGGTGCGGCTGCCGGGCCAGCGGCGGTCGGCGAGGAGGTGGTAGCCGATGCCGGCGAGTGGGGCGAGGAGCTGGGCGGTCTCGCTCTCGGTGCGTTCGGCGACCTCGAAGCGGGCGGCGCGTTGCTCGGTGTCGTGTGCTTGACGGCGGAGTTCCTGTGCGTGGCTGCGTTGGCGGCGTGCTTCGACGCCTGCCGATTCCCCGGCGATCGTCATGGTGTTGTCCCCTCGGGGCGTCCCTGGTCCTCGGTGCCGCTCGTCGTCCCCGGGATGAGTGGTGTTGAACCATCCTCGTGGGTGGGGACGTGGGGCGGGAGTACCCGTTGTGGGGCCGTGGGCGGACTTCCGCATCGTTTGTGCGGTTCCACATGTCCCTCACGTGGGGCGTGGAATCAATCTGGCTTCTGTCTCTAGGATTCAGACGACTGAGGGGATACACATGGACGTGCGTGAAACGACGCTGCAGGAGCTGCTCGGGGGGCCGAAACAGTACCTGGTGCCGCTGTACCAGCGGCCGTACGCGTGGCAAGGACGCCAACGTGGTCGCCTCTGGGGCGACATCCTCGAACTCGCCGAGACACGCCGGACCAACCCGGGTGCAACGCACTTCATGGGATCTCTCGTGCTCTCGACCGGAGCCATCGTCCCGACCGGAATGGAGTTCCTGGTCGTGGACGGTCAGCAGCGGTTGACAACGCTGTCGATCCTGCTGTGCGCAATTCGCGACTACCTCCGAATCCACCAGAAGGATCAGCCGATGCTCGCGGAGAGCATCCACGAACAGTACGTGGCCGATCGGTTCAAGCCGGGCGACGCACGATTGAAGCTCTTGCCGACCCAGGCAGACCGCGACGACTTCCGTGCTGTCGTGGACGGTGCTGTCGGTGCTGATTCGGATTCCGGCGTCGGGCAGGCCTACTCGTTCTTCCGCCGAGCACTCGAGCTCGCAGACGACCCGGACGATCCGCTTGACATCGAGCGGATCCGAGAGGCCGTGCTCGGCGGCCTGACCTTCGTGTCGATCACCGCTCGTGACGAAGACAACGTCTACCGGATCTTCGAGTCGCTGAACAACACGGGCCTGCGGCTGACGCAGGGAGACCTCGTCCGGAACTACCTGTTCATGCGTCTCGGTTCCCGGGGCGAATCGGTGTACTCGTCTTGGTGGCTGCCGATGCAACGTCGCCTGACCGGGGACGACCTCGAACTCATCTTCTGGCTCGACGCTGTGGCTGACGAACCGCTGCTGAAGCAGGGCGACATCTACAGCTACCAGCAGGCGCGACTGGCGAAGATGGACGACGAACAGATTCTCGCGGAGATCGAGCGCTTCAGCCGGCTCTCCGAGCAGCTCGCCGTCGTTCGCGACCCTTCGCTCGAGCCCCAACCGGCCCTCCGGAAGCACCTGCAGCACCTCGCGGAATGGGGATCGACGACCACTGTGCCGCTCACGCTCCGCCTGCTCGCTCGCCGCGCAGTCGGCACGAGCAGCGCGGCAGAAGTCACGGGTGCGCTCGCCGCGATCGAGTCGTACATCGTGCGGCGGACGATCGGCGGACGACCCGGACAAGGCTTGAACCGCACGATCCTGCAGGCTTGTGGAGTCATTGACGACCGCCCGGTCGACCGTGTGCTCCTGGACTACTTCTCGACGGGCCGGAAGTACTTCGCAACCGACGACCAGATTCGTGACGCCGTCCGGACCCAGCCGTTCTACCTCCGTGGCCTCCGCACGCAGCAGAAGCTCATCCTCAAGTGGGTGCAGGAGGAACGCAACCCGAAGGAACCGGTCGACGTCGAGAAGTCGACGATCGAGCACATCCTTCCTCAGACCCTGACGCCAGAATGGCGAGCAGCACTTGAGGTAGACCTCGGGGACGATGAAACAGTTGAGGAGGTCCACGAGCATCTCGTCCACCAGCTCGGGAACCTCACGCTCACCGGCTACAACTCCGAGCTGAGCAACCGGTCGTTCGTCTCGAAGCAGGAGGACTACCGGAACAGCAGTTACAGCGCGCTCAACCAACGCGTGCTCGAGGCAGCGGTCTGGGGCCGCGAGCAGATCCTTGAGCGTGGCGAATGGTTCGCTGACCGGATCATCGAGCAGTGGTCTGGTCCGGACGAACGTGTCTCGCCCGAAGCGACCGGTCGCGATTGGTCGCTCGTTCACCAAGCCATCATGGCCATCCCTGCCGGCCACTGGTCCTCCTACGGCGACGTGGCCGCGCTCATCGGAACGCACCCGGTCCCGCTTGGAAACCATCTCAGCAGTACGCCCGTCGCCGGGGCGCACCGAGTCCTGCAGGGCACCGGAACGGTGTCACCCGGGTTCCGGTGGTTGGACCCCGCCGACGATCGCGAACCTCGGTCGGTGCTGGAATCGGAGGGTCTAACCTTCTCGGCAAACGGCTCCGCCGACGAACAAGCCCGGCTCTCGACGGCAGCACTCGCCGAGGCGATCGGTCTGGTGAGCGACACGGCGAACGGCGGAGACGGGGCGTTTTTCGGGCAGCTCTCAGGCGCAAATCCGCCGGAGACGGTGCGCGCTGTGCGTGCGCTATTCGAAGCCTGGAGCGAGCTCGGAGGTACTGTCGAGTTCGGATCGAACCGAGAGAGCAGTGCCTTCATGACGGCTCCCCGACGGACCGCGACCGGTCCTTCGCACTGGCCGTTCGCGATCTACCCGATTTCCGGCAGTGTCGAGGTGGTTTTTCAGCACCTCCGTGTTCGACCGCCCTTCGATGACCTCGCGCTGCGTGAGGAGTTTCGTGCTCGCCTTAACGCTGCTCAGGGCGTTGACCTCGCGGCGAGCCGCATCGACAAGCGTCCGTCGTTCCCCCTCGAAGCACTCGGCTCCGATGCCGGCCGCGAGCTAGTGATGGGCGCCCTCGAGTGGTTCGTCGATCAGCTCGCGCATCCCGCCGGCGACCGACAGCCCGGTCTTGCCGACACCCCCACCCCCTGAGGTGTGAACGTCTGACCCTTCGGGTACGGTCCCAGGGAACCCACCAGCTAAATCGTCGCTCGTGGCCGCGGAGGCCGAGGGAGCGACGGCGACGGCCGAGCACTCTGAGTACGACGGTCGGTTAACACCAGAGAGGCATTCAGTGTCACGCGTTGAAGACGCGCCCGAGCTTGGCGCACGTCCGGGGTACATCCGGGACTACATCTCGGGCATCGAAGTCAAGGACGGTCCTGAAGAACGGGAAGCGACCCAGGTCTTTTCAGAAATCCTGGTCAAAGACTATGGATACCCGCGCGAGCATATTCAAACTAGGCCGCAGTACCGGGTCAAGGCTCGGCCGAGCGACACGCGACGGGAATTCCCCGTAGACATAGCTGTTTTTGCCAACGAGAAAAAAGAAGACGCGGCCGCGTACATCATTGTCGAGTGTAAGAAAAAAAATCAACGCGACGGTCGAGGACAGCTTGAAGACTACCTGAGGTTTTCTCGAGCAGAACTGGGAGTCTGGTTCAATGGATCGGATTCCCCAGTTTTTCTCCGCAAACGGGAGCAGGCTGGAAAAGTAGTATTTGAAGACATTCCAAGCCTACCGCGGTATGGCCAACGGGTAGATGATGTCGGACGATTCAAACGATCCGACCTTCGCGTTCCTACTAATCTCAAGAGTGTTTTTCGATCGATTCGAAACTATTTGGCCGGAAATGCTGTCGGGATTACTCGAGATGAGGTTTTCGCGCAGCAGATCATCAACCTCATTTTCTGCAAGATTTACGACGAGCGATTCACCAAGCCCGACGACGAAGTGACCTTCCGAGCCGGCGTTGGCGAATCCGACGCGGTTGTGGTCGGACGTATTGTCGGCCTGTTTGAACAAGTCAAGAAGCGGTATGCGGATGTAATCGATGCTGGTGACGTGATCCAACTCGATCCGCGTTCCGTTACCTACATCGTTGGACAACTGCATCAGTACTCGCTAACGGCTGCGGAGCGCGATGCAGTTGGAGAGGCGTTCGAGACTTTCATTGGGCCATCCTTGAAGGGGCCACAAGGGCAATTCTTCACGCCCCGGAATGTCGTACAGATGGTCATCGACATGATCGACCCGCAGCCCGGCGAAAAAATCATTGATCCTGCGTGTGGTTCCGGTGGTTTCCTGATCTCGTCACTCCGACACCTCTGGGCTCGGGTCGAGGCCGAAGGCGCGGCGCTTGGCTGGCCAGAACATGAAATCGAGGCAGAAAAGCAGAAAGTTGCAATCGAAGGCGTACGTGGCATCGACAAAGACTACTTCCTTTCGAAGGTAGCGAAAGCATATATGGCCATCCTGGGCGATGGACGCGGTGGAGTTTTCTGCGAAAACTCCCTCGAACAGCCTCGCCAATGGTCCCCAAAGGCTCGTGAATCCGTGCAGCTCGGAACGTTCGATGTGGTAATCACGAATCCTCCGTATGGGAAGAAGCTCGCCATCGATAGCGAGGAGCTTCTGGGTCAATTCGATCTTGGCCACTCGTGGAAGCTGGTCGAGGATGAATACGAGCGTGGCAAAGCGCTGGAGAAGCAGACCCCGCAGCTACTCTTCATCGAGCGTGCGCTCGACCTTCTGAAAGACGGCGGCAGGATGGGGATTGTGCTGCTCGAGAGCACGTTCGGCATGCCAAAGTACAAGTACGTCGTCGACTGGATGACCCGCCGCGCGGAAATCCAGGCGATCGTTTCTCTGCCCGAAGATCTTTTCCAACCATTCACGCACGCGAAAACTTGCGTCGTCATTCTGCGCAAGACATCCGACCCAAAGCCCCACGATATCTTTATGGCGGACGTCAAGTGGTGCGGCCACGACAGTCGAGGGAACCCTACTTACCGCCTGAATGAAGACGGCGTCCAGGAGCTCTTGGATGACATCCCAGCGATCGCCCCTCTTTACCTCGCGGGGGCGCCAGTTGAGAAGTGAATTCCAGGCAGGGTGGGTGGCGTCCTCATTGATCAGAGAGGATGTCTATATCCCGAAGTTTTACCATGCCGTGACGCAGGGCGAGCTTGATGAGGGCTTTGCTCAATTTGAGCTGCTAAAAATTGCTACCCTCGTCGACCTGGGAGAGATTGAGGTGAGCACTGGTCACGAAATTGGCAAGGCCTCCTACGGTACTGGTGACATCCCATTCGTTCGGACGAGTGATATCGCGAATTTCGAACTGAAAACTATTCCGAAGCAGGGCGTGTCCCAGCGCATTTACGACGACTTCGCGGCAAAACAGGACGTGCGCTCGGGGGACATCCTCTTCGTTAGAGATGGAACATATCTGATCGGTCGATCGTGCTTTGTCACGGATGCCGATTCGAAGATGCTCTACCAATCTCACGTGATGAAAATTCGGGTATCTCCGTCTTCTCGGTTGAGTTCAGAGTTGCTGTTCCTGCTGCTGAATTCTCCGATGGTACAGAGGCAGATCAGGGCGTTTCAGTTCACAGCTGACATCATCGACACGATCGGTCGACGTTTTTTCGACATTCAGTTGCCTGTACCGCGAGAGGGCGCTTGGAGGACAAAGCTCACACGGTCGACCGCAGAGCTGCTCAATACTCGCAGCTCGCACCGAGTCCTCATCCAACACTTCCCCGACCTCATTGAGCGCGCTCTGTCGGCAGGTTCGGCGAAGGTTCTGCACGATTACATTGCACTCTCGCCGTCGGAGCAAGTGGAGGCTCTTTCTGGGCGAACGATCACGTCTGAGTTTGGAGACACCACTGCCACGTGGCGTTCATCGACATCCGTCGAGGACGGTGTTCTGCTGCCGAAGTTTTACGATGAGGATCTCAACCAGGAGCTGGAGTCCCTAGCGGATACATGTGATCTCCGGACCTTGGGTGATCTTATTGAGAGTGACGAGTTGACAGTGAGGAGTGGGTGTGAGCCAGGAAAGCTGGCTTATGGTTCGGGCGAGGTGCCCTTCATTCGCACCAGTGACTTTTCGAATTGGGAGCTTGCGGGTGAGGCCAAACAAGGAGTTTCGGAAGCTGTCTACGACTCCTTCGCAGACCGTCAGTACGTTGCAGGAGATGTGTTGTTGGTGCGTGATGGGACCTACCTAGTGGGGTCGTCGTGTATCGTCACGGATTTTGATAAGCCTGGTCTGTACAGTGGGGGCGTGGTGCGACTTCGGGCCACGGAAGCGTTCGGGTCGCCGTTCCTTCTCCTCGCACTCCTAAACTCGCATGTGGTGAAGCGGCAGATGCGGGCCCGCCAGTTCACTCGAGACGTGATTGACACTCTCGGGCAGCGTTATCTATCGGTGAAGCTGCCGGTTCCGAAGGATGAGGACCTTCGTGCCGAGCTGGGTGCCTTGGCCATGGAAACGGTGCTCCGACGCGTCAAGGCTCGGGACATGATCAGGCAACTCTCAAACGAGCTCTGGATCTAGACGGTTCCGCAGGTGCTGCGCTTGGTGAAGCAAGGGTGCTTAGTGGAAATGTGGCGTCTGGCGCGCTATGTCGGGCGAAGCAGGCGCTTGTACGTTCCGTAAGCAGAGAAGGTCGATTCGCCGCGGTCGACCCGACGTTTTCTGCTCATTCGATGTGCGGTGGCGGTGTTGTCGACGGCGTGGTTGCGCGAGCCTCTGAGTGCGAGGCTGTCGACACGGACCACTGGGCTTTCGGGGTGCGTCGGAGCTGCATCGGGGTCAGGACTCCGGCCGTGATGAGCACGACCGAGCAGATCAGTCGACGCTAGGGACTCCCGAATCACTCGGCGTCGAGCTATGAGATGTGCGGACTGGCGATCCCGACGTACAGCACGAGTAGATCGTCATCTCTTGGGTGTGGTCTAAAGCCCTCCGCTGCGAGCTCCGGGCGGTCGATGTGGTCGAGCGGGACGCCGGAACGGACGGCTCGGGTGACGTGGCGCTGGACCTCCCGCGGGAGTCCTCGGAGCGGCGCGGACACCCACGACGAAAGCTGCACGGTCGTGAACATGATCGAGAATGCGGCGGTCGGGCCACCGAACGCCGCAGCGAACCCGATCACCCCGAGGATGAAGACCGCCGGTTGCTGCCCCGTCCCCGTGAACCAGCCCGCGGCCCCACCCACGACCGCGCCGATCACGGCCAGCAGCGTGGTGCGGCGACGGGCACGTCGGACGGTGACGTCGTGTTCCCCCATGCGTCCACGCTACCCCGGGCCGGATCAGCACCCTGGTGTGGCACCCTGGACCTGACGACAGGGGAGGGCTCGTGGGGGACGACGATTCGTCGAGGCCGGAGGGGATCGGCCGAGGACTGCTCGTGGTGCTCGCCGTGGTTGCCCCGATCGCGACGGTGTTCGCACTCGGCCTCCAGGTCATCACGCTGATCTCGGTCAGCTGGCGCACGTTCAACCACGGCAGCGGTGAGTACCTGGGGTCGCAGATCGCTGCGCTGGTCATCGGTCTCGGTGTCCCGCTCGTTCTCCTCGCCATCGGGATCGTCGCAGTGCGTCGCCGCCGCGACGGTCGACCGGCGGTGGTCCTCACGGTCGTTGCCGCGTTGTGCGTCGGTGTCGCGGGGGTCTGCATCGTCGTCCCTTCGGTGGGTGTCATCCGACAGGCTCCCGCCGACGACCGGGCGTACCGGGCGACGGTCGCGCAGGACGAGCTCGACGAACTGGACCCCGCGGACCCGGCCGACGCACACCAGGCCGCGGAACGCATGGACCCCGAGATCGACGAGGCGCTCGGTGTGCTGCACCTCCGTCGTGAAGCCGTCGACACCCGACGTGACTTCACCGCGGGGAAGACCGAGGGCGGCAACGCCTGCACGACCTACACTGCGACGATCGCGCTGCCCGACTCCCTGGACCGCGACGCAGCCGTCGAGGCGCTGTCGGACCACTTCGACGATCGGGACGAGGCGAGCCGCGGCGCCGACCACGCCTACACCTACCAGGGCGACGGTGACCCCTCGCTCCGCCCGGCGAACACCCTGTCGAAGATCGAGTACCGGGCGAAGTCGAATGAGCTCGTCGTGGAGAGCGACTGCATCATCCCGCGAGCAGCGCGGAACTGATCAGCGCCGCCGGTACCGCGTCGCCGGCTTTCCTGGCCCCTCGGCCCGCTTCGCCTCGGTCGCTGTCAGCATCGGCAGCATCGCCCGCCGGAACGAGTCCGGCAGCAGGGCCTCACCACGGACGGCCTCGTGCACGCGCCGCAGCTCCGTCATCGTGAACGGCTCGTCCAGCAGCCCGTGCGGGTCCGGCGCCACGGAGTACGCGGCCCGCAGTCGGGCGACCGCGAACGCGACGATGTCGTCGTGCCCGTGCACCATGCCCCGGGTCTCGGCAACCGGCACGATCCGCGCGCGATCCTCTTCGAGCACCAGCGCCGCCGCAGGCACCACGTCGACGTGCGCCACCGACAGCACCCACCCCCGGTCGTCCCGCGAGGGGTCGTCGAACACGTGCAACTGCTCCGGTGCGAGCCCCGTCACGCCCGCCTTCGTCGAGAGTGACCGCAGGACGGCCGAAGCCAGCCGCTCACCCTCGTGCACGAACGTCCCGGGCAGCCGCCAGTCCCCGTCGACCACGTCGAGCACCTGCACCACGGACAGCGGTCCGCCCGCAGGAACGGTGAGGACCGCGGTGTCCACGGCCACCGACGGGCGTGGGTAGTCCGTCAGGCGCTTGCCGTCGGCGTCGCGGTACTCATTCGTCATGAGCACGAGTTTACGCACACTTGCGCAAACCGGCAGAAGCGTGCAGACTCGGGTTTACGCAATTCCGCGTAAACCCGCATCGGAGGCGCACATGACCACGCAGACCACCGTCCAGGTCGACCGGGCCGTCGGTGCCGTCCTCGGCTCCGCCGCCGGCGACGCCCTCGGGGCCGGCTACGAGTTCCGCCCTGCCGTCCCCGCACCCACCCCGATCTGGATGGCCGGCGGTGGCTCGTTCGGCTGGGCACCGGGGGAGTGGACGGACGACACGAGCATGGCCGTCCCGATCCTTCGCACGGTCGCGCGCGGCGGCGACCCGGCTTCCGAAGAGGCGCTCGACGGCCTCGTGGCCGCCTGGGCAGCGTGGTCGGTCAACGCGCCCGACGTCGGCATCCAGACGCGCAACGTCCTCACCGGCCTGGAGGCACGGACCGCCTCCCACGCGCGCGCTGCGGCCCGCCAGGAACACGAGTTCAAGGGCCGCTCCGCCGGCAACGGGTCGCTGATGCGGACCGCGCCGCTGGTCCTCGCCTACCTGCGCGGGGACCTCGGGGAAGAGGAGCGGCTCGCCTCGGCGGCGCGTGCGATCAGCGACCTGACGCACTTCGAGGCGGACGCCGGGGACGCGTGCGTGCTCTGGTGCGTGGCGATCCGGCACGCGGTACTGGCGGGGGAGCTCGACGTTCTCCGCGGCCTCGACCTGCTCGACCTCGACCGGCGCCGGCTGTGGGTGGACCGGCTCGTCACGGCGGAGCACTCCGAGCCGGTGGACTTCACGGAGTCGAACGGGTGGGTCGTCTCCGCGATGCAGGCGGCCTACGCCGCGGTCAAGCACAGCACCTCGCTCGAGGACGCCCTCGTCCGTGCCGTCCGCACCGGCAACGACACCGACACGGTCGCAGCGATCGCCGGAGGCCTGGCCGGGGCGCTCTACGGGGCATCGACGCTGCCGGCGGAATGGCGCGAGCTGCTGCACGGCTGGCCGAACCTCCGCGCGGACGACCTCGTCGCGCTGAGCGAGCAGGCGCTGACCGCGTGACCCGACGCCGGCGTCGGAGGCTGCCACTGGGGGGAGCCTCCGCCGCCGGCGACGTGAGCGGCGTTGCGGAGCCGAGCCGCGCCTCCCGGGCCCGTAGCCCTGACAGCGCACAACCAAACTCGCCTTGAACCACGCGATCCCGCGGTTCGGGGCGACTTTGGTTGTGCGCGGGGCGGGACCGCCGGGGTCAGGCCGTGGTGCGCTGCCGGAAGACGCCCGCCCGGACGAGCCACACGTAGAGCAGGCAGCCGATGCAGACGTCGAAGACGGCGTTGAGGAAGGCGGCGACCAGCGCGATCGCGGCACCGACGGGTGCGGCGTACGGGACGCCGACCAGGGCGAGGACGAGTGCCAGCGCCGTGATGACCAGCCCGACCTGCTGGGCGAAGGTCGGGGGTTCGGGGGCCTCGAGTTCGGCGGGTGGGGCGAGCCGCGGGCGGACGAACCGGCGGAAGAGCGCGCCGTAGGGGTGGCGACGGATGCCGGCGATGCCGCCGACGGCGAAGAGGACCACGATGACGGCGAGCAGGACGATGCCGACCGCCCAGGTCACAGGGATCAGGGTGAGGACGATCGTCGCAGCGAGCAGGACTGTCGTTATGGCCGCATCGAAGCGCGGGGAGCGCGGATCGATGCCGTTCGCTGGGGTGGTGGGCGTGGTCATCGGGACTCCTCTGTGCCTGGGGTCAGGACGGTGTCGAGGGCTGCGGAGAGTTCGGCGGGACGGGGAGGTCCTCCGAAGCGGGAGCGGACGGCGCGGTCACCGTCGAGGAGCAGGACCGTGGGGGTCTGCATCACGTCGAAGCGTCGGGCGAGCTCGGGGCGATCGGCGAGATCGATCTCGATGCGCGTCACACCGGGGGTGGCGTCGGCCACGGCGTCGAGCTGACGGCGGGTGGCCGGGCAGCGCGCGCACGTCGGCGTGGAGAACTGCACGAGAGTGGCGGCCGTGCCGAAGGCGTCGGCGGGGGCGAGGTCCGTGGTGGGGTGTGCCTGCGCGGTGCCCGCGCGTCCGTTCGTCGGGCGTGCGCGTCCCGTTCTCGCGCGGAGGACCACGCCGAGGACCGTGGCGAGTGCGAGGACTCCCACGAGGACGGCGACGGCCGCGATGACGGTCATGCCGTGACGGTACGTCGTCCGGGCGTCCAGGTCACCGAGATGACCGACTGTGACGGCTCAGCGGCGACGTCGGACGATCGCCGCGATCGGGGTCTGCAGCAGCAGGAGCAGCACCCAGAACAGCCCGATCGACGGGAAGATCATCGCGAGCACGAGGGCCAGGGCGAGCAGGCCGGCAGCGGTCGGGCCCTTCCAGGTGTCGCCGAGTGGTGAGGACAGCAGCTCCGGGGCGCGGCGGAGTTCCCACTCGATGGCGGTCAGCGTCAGGCTCGTGACGACCATGCTCCCGAGGTACAGCCCGTGCGACACCCGGTCCCCGCTCGCGCTCGTGTTGAGCAGGTTCGCGGCGAACGGCAGGAACACGATGCTGAGCAGCCACAGGAAGTTCAGACGCACGATCCGCTGCGTGTAGGAGCGGACGTGCTCGAACACCTGGTGGTGCAACATCCAGAAGCGGGAGATCACCCAGAATGTGATGACGAACTCCAGGATGGCGGGCCAGTGGTCGCTCACCAGCTCGCCCGCGCTCTCACCGTCGGAGAGCTCCCCGGCGATGTCGACCAGCGGGAGGATGAGGAGCGTGATCGCGATCGCCACGGTCGCGTCGGAGAAGTTCACGAGGCGGTCGAGGCCACGCTCGGTTCGTGCCTGCTCGGTCTGCTCGCTCATGTTGGCGAGTGTATTGAGGGCCCGAGCGGCGGCCATAGCATCGGGAGCGTGAACGACGTGACGCCCGGCCGGTACCGCCACTTCAAGGGGAACGACTACGAAGTGCTCCTCGTCGCACGGGACGTCGGGACCGAGGAGCCGGTCGTCGTCTACCAGGCGCTGTACGGCGAACGCGGACACTGGGTGCGCACGGTCGCCGACTTCACGGCGCACGTCTCCCGCGACGGCTACGACGGGCCGCGCTTCGTGCCTGTCGGCGGCCGCCCCTAGGCTCGCAGGGCACCGGACGAGACGGGGGAGCGCATGCAGATCGGCACCGACGGGCACGTCCTGCTCAGCCCGAGCGACCTGTCCACGTGGGCCTCGTGCGAATGGGCGTTCCTCCGGCGCATGGACGCCAAGCTCGGCCGCGGCGAACCCCTCCCCGAGACGCACGACGACATGCTCGAGCGCACCGCCCGGCTGGGGGACCAGCACGAGCTCGACTACCTCGCGATCCTCAAGGAGACGCGGGACGTGGTCGAGTTCGAGCGCCCGCAACCATCTGACTACGGATCAGAAGCGAAGAAGGCGCTGAACGCCATGCGCAACGGCGCCGACGTCCTGTACCAGCCGACCTTCCACGCACCTCCGACCGCGGACGACGCGGGCTTCATCGGCTTCGCGGACTTCATCATCCGCAACGACCGCGGCGAGTACGAGGTCTACGACACCAAGCTCGCCCGGCACGCCAAGATCAGCGCCCTCCTGCAGCTCGCCGCCTACGCCGAGCAGATGCAGACGCACGGCATCCCCACCGGCGAACAGGTCCACCTCGTGCTCGGCGACCGGACCACCACGACGCACGAGCTGGCCGACATCGCCCCGGTGTACCGGACGCAGCGCGCAGAGCTCAAGCGCGTGATCACCGAGCGGCTCGCGGCGGACGAACCGCTCCAGTGGGGCGATCCCCGGTACTCGAGCTGCGGTCGGTGCGACGTGTGCAGCACGCAGGTCGAGCAGCACCGCGACCTGGTCCTCGTCGCGGGCATGCGCCTCGACCAGCGGACGAAGCTGATCCGGCAGGGAGTGCGGACGATCGACGACCTGGCGGACCGGACCACGGCAGTGCAAGGCATGTCGAACACGACGCGAGAGCGGCTGGTACGGCAGGCGCGCCTCCAGGTCGACGGCCAGCACGCCGGCGGACGCAAGCCGCTGTTCGAGGTCCTGGACCCGCGGGCGCTCGACGCGATCCCCGCGCCGGACCCTGGAGACGTGTTCTTCGACTTCGAGGGCGACCCGCTGTACACCGAGGACGGCGTGCACTGGGGCATCGACTACCTGTTCGGGCTGGTGGACGACCAGGCCGAGTTCACGGCCTTCTGGGCGCACACGCTGCGCGACGAGCGACAGGCGCTCGTCGACTTCCTCGCCTGGGTGCAGCAGCGACGCGAGCAGTACCCCGGCATGCACATCTACCACTACGCCGCGTACGAGCGGACGCACCTGCTGTCCCTCGCCGCCCGGCACGGCGTCGGCGAAGAGGCGGTCGACGACCTCTTGCGCGCGGGCGTCCTCGTCGACCTGTACCCGGTGGTGCGGAAGGCGCTCGTGGTCGGCAGCCGCAGCTACTCGATCAAGAAGCTCGAGCCGCTGTACATGGGCGAGGACCTCCGGCTCAGCGACGTCACGAACGCCGCGGACAGCATCACCGCCTACGTCGACGCGATCACCGAGATTCGCACGGGTGACGCGACCCGCGGGCAGCACATGCTCGACGAGGTCGCCGACTACAACGCCTACGACTGCCGCTCGACGCTCCGGCTGCGAGACTGGCTCCTGTCCCTGCGCGCCGATTCGCCGGCCGACCCACGGGAGGAAGACGAACTCCTCCCGCCGATCCCGGTCGACCGCGAGCCGAACCCGGTGTACCTCGCGCTCGCCGCCGAACTCGAGGACGTCGACGCCCTCGACCGCACCCCTGACCAGACCGCACTGGCACTCGCCGCGGCCGCGATCGACTACCACCGTCGCGAGGCGAAGACGTTCTGGCAGGACCACTTCGACCGTCTCCGGAACCCCGTGGACGAGTGGGCGGACACCCGCGACGTCCTCGTCGTCGAGCGCGCGTCCGTCGAGCGCGACTGGGACACGCTGCCGCGTGCCCGGTCGCAGTCGCGTGAGATCCGGCTGTCGGGGACGCTCGCGCCCGGTTCGCGGCTCCGGCCTGGAGGCACGCCCCACCTCGTGTACGACGACCCGCTCCCGCCATCGGTCGTCTCTCCGGGCCCTGGGTCGAAGGGCGCGTCGTCCCGCGCGGTCGTCGTGGACGTCAGCGACGACGGCGATGCCGTCGAGGTCCTGGTGAAGGAGAACCTGCCGGTCGGCGGATCGCCGCACGGAGACCTCCCGGTCGCCATCGCACCGGCAGCGCCGCCCCGCGCGAAGCCCCAGCCCGATGCGATCGCCGAGTGGGGCCAAACGGTGCTCGACACGCTGCCGTCGATGTTGCCCGACCCGGCGTTCGACCTGCTCCGCCGCATTCCGCCACGCGGGCCGATCACACCCGTGCAGGGCGACGACACCGTTTCCGCCGTGGTCGCGACGCTGCTCGGGCTCGACCGGTCCTACCTGGCGATCCAGGGCCCTCCCGGCACCGGCAAGACCTACGTCGGGTCGAACGTCGTCGCGCGGCTCGTCCGCGAGTTCGGCTGGCGCGTCGGCGTCGTCGGGCAGTCGCACGCCACCTCAGAGAACTTCCTCGCCTCGGTGGTACGGGCGGGCGTGCCGGAGGACCGCGTCGTGAAGGTGCCGCGCACCGGTGCCGACCCGGAGGACGTCGAGGCCGCCGCGTGGACACCCGTGAAGAACGGCGCCGCGATCGCCGCGTTCCTGTCGTCGTGCGAGGCCTCGGGCACCGGCGGTGTCGTGGGCGGCACCGCGTGGACCTTCGCGAACGAGGCCACGATCGCCCGTGGTTCCCTCGACCTGCTCGTCGTCGACGAGGCCGGTCAGTTCTCGCTCGCGCCGACGATCGCCTCCTCGGTCGCCGCGACCCGCCTGCTCCTGCTCGGCGATCCGCAGCAGCTGCCCCAGGTGTCGCAGGGGTCGCACCCCGAACCCGTCGACCAGTCGGCGCTCGGCTGGCTGACCGACGGGGCGCACGTGTTGCCGTCCGAGTTCGGCTACTTCCTCGCCCGCACCCGGCGCATGGAGCCGGCACTGACAGCCTCGGTCTCGGCCCTGTCCTACGACGGGCAGCTCGCCTCGATGGTCTCCGGCCGGCACCTCGACGACATCGACGCGGGCGTGCACCCCGTGCCGGTCGTGCACGCCGGGAACACGACGTCGTCGGTGGAGGAAGCCGCTCGCGTCGTGGCACTCGCACAGGACGTGGTCGGACGGCGATGGGTGGACGGTGACGTCGCCCGGACCCTGACCGACGAGGACGTCATCGTCGTCGCGCCCTACAACGCCCAGGGCGCCGTGATCCGTGACGCCCTGGACCGTGCAGGGCTCCGGGGCACCCAGGTCGGCACCGTCGACATGTTCCAGGGGCGCGAGGCCGTCGTGTCGATCGTGTCGCTGGCGGCGTCGAGCGCTGCCGACATCCCCCGCGGGCTCGACTTCCTGCTCATGCCGAACCGCCTGAACGTTGCGCTGTCCCGGGCGAAGTGGGCGGCGTACCTGGTCTACTCACCCGCGCTCACCACGGGGCTGCCCCCGTCGATCGCCGGGCTGTCCCTGCTCTCCCGCTTCATCGAGCTCGTCGAGCCGCGGCCCTGAGCCGGTCGTCCCCGGGGCGAGCCCGTTCTCGTTCCGGCGATTGACCGTTCCGGTTCACGAACCCCGGCGATCGTGAACCAGAACGGTCGAACCCGGAACAGAACTGCCCCGTCCGCCGCGCTGCGCCGAACCGTGACGCCTGAACGAGGGCTCGTCCGACACCTGTCGCCGTGGGACGGTGGACGCATGGGGGAAGCACGAGGAAGCGCGCCGCTCACGCTGCGCGCTCGGAAGCCCGGCTACGCGGTCATGCAGGAGTGCCTGTCCATCCAGTCCGGCGCTCCGGCTCGAACGAGGTGGCAACGGTTCTGGGGTCACGACCCGCTCCACCCGGACGCACGGTCGTGGTTCAAGGGCGCGATCGGAGAGCGGGAGGTCGCGACGGCCCTCGAGTCGCTCGGTCCGGACTTCACCGTGCTCCACGCCGTCCCTGTCGGCAAGCACGAGACCGACATCGACCACCTGGTCATCGGGCCAACCGGGGTGTTCTCGATCAACACGAAGAACCACTCGGGGCAGGACGTCTGGGTCGGCGGGCGGACGCTCATGGTGAGCGGGCAGCGGACCCGGCACATGCACAGCGCCCTCACGGAGGGCGAGCGAGCAACCCGGCTGCTCTCGACGGCGGCCGGAGGCCCGATCCTGGTGCAGCCGATCCTCGTCGTGGCCGCGGCGAAGCTCAGGTTCGGTGACAAGGTGCCGGCGGTCGTCACGCTGCGGCCACAGGAGATCGGGCAGTGGATCACGGGGCTGCCGCGCGCGCACTCCGACGAGGCCGTTCGCTTCCTCACGATGCTCGCCGAGGAACGCGGCACCTGGCACGTCGATGCTGTCGTCATCAACGACACCCTCCGCCACGTCCAGCGGTTCGAGCGGCTCGAGCGGGACCGGCAGCGGGCCGAAGCGCGGCGGGCCCTGCTCCGGAAGGCGCGGGTGGTGGCGGTGCTCGCCGTCCCCGCAGGCGCTCTGCTCGGCTACTGGTGGGCAGCCGCGATCACCGCACTCGGTGCCTGACTCAGCGGATCAGCTCGACGAGATCGTCGCCGTCGTGGCTGCGGTGGTCGCCGCGACGCTGGCCATGATCGCGGCCGTCTGGATGTCCTCGAGAACGGCCTTCACCGCAGGGGTCGCCCAGCTGCCCGAAGTGATCTCCTTCACGAGCCCACGGTCGACCTTGCCGAACTGCTTGCGCAGGGTGCTCGTCGCGTCGAGCAGCCCGATGACCGCTGCCGAGAACGGCGTGGGGGCCGACCGCTGCGCGAGGACGTCGGCGATCGCGGACCGCAGCAGGGTCTCCGGCCCGCCGTCGCGCTCCGGGTACTTCGTCGTGGGGAAGATGCCGAGCGCCTTCCCCTGTTCGAGCGTGATCACGCCGCGCGCGATCAGGCCCGCGAAGACGTCGTCGCGCAGTGGCCGCTTGGCGAGGCGGGTGATCCACCACTTCGCCTTGCGGGGTTTGTCGGCCGCCGCGATGGTGCCGGCGACACCGTCGAGCACCGGGTCGCCGGTCGCGGCGCCGTTCACGACGGTGACGAGCCCGTCCTGCAGCGAGACGACCCCGCGGAGGGCGAGGTCGGCGAGGACGGCGCCGGCGAGCCCGGCGTCGAGGGTCTGGACGTCCGTGGACTTCCGCCCGTCGGACTCGACCTGGAGCAGCGCGAACGCCTGCGGGACCGTGAGTTGCTCAGCCATGTCCGCAGCCTGCCATTCGAGGCGGAGGTGCGCCGTGCCTCCAGGCCGATGCCCAGCGCACACCGAGGTCGGCGCGCGCCGGGCTGCGTGGGTCAGTACGCGGCGGACTGCCCGCCGTCGATCGGGACGACCGTCGCGTTGACGTAGGACGCGTCGTCGGAGAGCAGGAAGGCGACGACGGCTGCGATCTCGGGAGCCTCGCCGTAGCGCTTGGCGGGGTTGACCTGGATGAACTCCTCGGCGGCCTTGCGCGGGTTCTCCGGGTCGAGCTGCTTCATCGAGTTCTCGACCATGGGCGTCCAGATGGCTCCCGGTGCGATGGCGTTGATGCGGATGCCGTACCGGCCGTACTCGACGGCGGAGTTGCGGGTCAGACCGACGACGCCGTGCTTGGCGGCGGCGTACCCGGACTGGTTGCCGATGCCGCGGATGCCGCCGACGCTGGCGGTGTTGACGACCATGCCGCTGCCCTGCGCGTGCATGACGGCGAGGACCTTCTCGAGGCCGAGGAACACGCCCCGGAGGTTGATCGACACCACCTTGTCGAACTCCGCTGCCGTGAAGGACTCGGTCGGGTTCTGCTTGCCCTCGATGCCGGCGTTGTTGAAGAAACCGTCGATCCGTCCGAAGCGCTCGGTGGTCGCCGTGACGTAGGCGTCGACCTGGGCCTCGTCGGAGACGTCGGCGACGGTGGTCAGCACCTGGGCGTCCGGGGCTGCGTCGAGCACGGCGGCCTTCGATGCCTCGAGGCCCTCGGCGGACACGTCGACGAGGGAGAGCGCGGCACCCTCCGTCGCCAGGCGCACGGCGGTGGCGCGGCCGAGGCCGGAACCGCCGCCGGTGATGAGGACGACGCGGTCGGTGAAACGGGAAGTGGTCATGGGAGGCCTCCTGGGGTCTTCGACGGTGAAGGTCGGTGCGTCCGCATCGGCCCGAACTAGGCTACACCTGTCGTCTAAAACCGGCTCGGGTGCGCGCTAGGCTGCCGTGCCGTGGGGAACAGGACGCTGCTGAGCAGGATCGTGTGGGACGGGACGCGGCGGCAGGCGGTGCTGCTCGTGATCGGCGCGGCCTTCGCGCTCGCCGCGGTCGGCGAGGTCGCGCTCCTCGTGCTGACGCCCGACCCGGACTGGGGGACCGGGATCACGAGCGTGCTCTGCGCGATGGCGATCGCCGGACTCGTCGTCGGGCTGCGGTGGAACCCGTTCGACTCCCTCGAGAGCCGCAACCGGGTCCGGGCCGCCGAACAGACCTCGCGGGAGGGCCGCCGCACCGCGCTCGACCTGCTCCTGCTCGACCTCGTGCTGGTCGTGCTGGCGTTCCCGCTCGGCGTCGTCGTGGTCGTGCGTGACGACGACCCCACCGGGTGGTTCCTCTCGTTGATGTTCGCCTTTCTGTCCGCGATCGGGCTGCTGCTCGCGTGGCTGGTCGACATGCTCGTCGTGCTGCCCGTCGTCACGCTGGTCGCGACGCTGATCGGCCGCAAGGGGCGCAACCGTGTCGCGGCGTCGCTCGCGGCGATGCTCCTGGCGATCGTGGGGTTCGCGATCGCCGTGACGTTCGCGGTGCCGAGCGAGTCCCACGGGTACGTCGGTCGCGGAGGTCGTCTGCTCGAAGCCGTCGGCGTCCTGCTGGGCGTGCCGTTCCGCGAGCCGGCGAGCCCGGCGCTCCTCTGGATCGCGCGGCTCGCCCTGGTGCTCGTCGTCGCGTCGATGGTGTGGTTCGCCCGGGAGGGTCGCGCGGCCCGACGGCGGTGATCAGCAGGCCTGCAGGATCCTCGCCATCGCATCGTGCTCTGCGGGCGCGACCCACAGCCGGTACTTCGTCTTCACCGCGACCTGGTGCTCGATGTACGTGCAGCGGAAGGACGTGGAGGCGGGCAGCCAGGTCGCGGCGTCACCGGAGCGCTTCTGGGCGTTCGAGTGCCCGTCGACGGCGAACAGGTTGTCGGGGTCGTTCGCGAGTGCCTCACGCTGTGACTGGGGGAGCAGCTGCGCGCCGGTGCGCCAGGCGTTCTCGAGCGCGACGACGTGGTCGATCTGCACGAGCGTGGACGTCCTGTTCCCGCGGACGAAGTCGATCGTCGCGCCGGTGTACGGCGAGACGAGCGTGCCCGTCAGCACCGTGCAGGGGCCTTGCCTGGTGATCGCGGTCAGGTCTCGGGCGAGCACGTCGTTGCGGGTGTCGCACCCGTTCCGGTCGACGTCGAGCCACGCCGTCCCGAAGTCCCCGACCCGGTCGTAGCCGGTCGCCGGCGCCTTGCCCTTGACGGGCAGGTCGGCGAGCTGCGCCCGCGCGGTCTCCGCGTCCTGCTGGTCGGTCGCGGTGCCGGTCACCGAGGCGGTCGGTTCCGACCCCGGCCTGGAGGCGCGGGCCGTCTCCGGCGCGGCGGGTTCCGTCGTGATGACGGGGGCGTCCGACCCCGCGGGTGCGCTGGTGAGGGCGGGTGCGGCTTCGGCATCCGGGGCGAGGAACCCCTCCGTGTGGAGCGCGTACGCCCCGACGGCGAGCCCGAGGACGACGAGGACGGACGTGAGACTGGTGCGGGTGCGGCGTCGGCGGGACGTCATGCTGCGGTGGTGCTCCTGGTGGTGCGCGTGGTGCGGGTGGTGCGAGCCGGGGTGGCCTCGACGATCATGCCCGAGCCCGCTGACATCACGGGTCAACCGCGCGGCGTAGGAAGGAACGCATGACCGATTACGCGAATCCGTCCGTGTCCGTCACCGGTGGGTCGATGCCGCTCCTGGGCTTCGGCACCTGGCAGATCCCCGAGGCCGATGCTCCCGCTGCCGTGGGCGAGGCGCTCCAGGCCGGGTACCGGCACATCGACACCGCCACCGGCTACCGCAACCAGCGCGGGGTCGGGAAGGCGATCGCCGACTCGGGGCTGGCCCGTGACGACGTCTTCGTCACGACGAAGCTGCCGCCGGACAACGCCGACCGGGTGCGCGAGACGATCGAGGAGAGCCTCGACCAGCTCGGCCTCGACCACCTCGACCTCTGGCTCGTGCACTGGCCGCCGAACGGCGAGGCGCGCCCCGACGTGTGGGAGCAGGTCGTGCAGGCACAGGCCGACGGGCTCACCCGGGCCGTCGGCGTGAGCAACTACTCCCTCGCGCAGATCGACGAGCTCGTGTCGGCCACCGGTGCGACCCCGGCCGTGAACCAGATCAAGTGGAGCCCGGTGGAGTTCGACGCTGCGGTGGCCGACGGGCTCGCCGAGCGCGGTGTCGTCCTCGAGGGCTACAGCCCCTTCAAGGCGAGCAACCTGCAGGACCCGACGCTGCTCGAGATCGCGGAGGCGCACGACGCCGACAGCGCGCAGGTCATCGTCGCGTGGCACGTCGCGCACGGGTTCGTCGTGATCCCGAAGTCGTCGAACCCGGAGCGCATCCGGTCGAACGCCGCCGGGGCCCGCATCGAGCTGACCCCGGACGAGGTCGCACGGATCGACGGCCTCGGGCACTGACCATCCGGCCGACGGCGTCACTCCAGCAGGGAGCGGATGTCGTCGGCCGTCAGGTCGTCGGCGAACAGGGCGTCGTCGTCGATCATCGTGGCGAACAGCTCGGCCTTCTTCGACGCGAGTGCGAGGACCTTCTCCTCGATGGTGTCCTCCGCGATGAACCGCTGCACGTTCACCGACCGGGTCTGCCCGATGCGGTGGGTGCGGTCGACCGCCTGGTTCTCGGCCGCGGGGTTCCACCACGGGTCGAGCACGAAGACGGTGTCGGCCTCGGTCAGGGTGAGTCCGAAACCGCCGGCCTTGAGCGAGATGAGGAACGCCGGGGCGGTGCCGTTCCGGAAGCGGTCGATGACCTCGGGCCGACGTCGCGTGGAGCCGTCGAGGTACTCGTAGCCGACGCCCCGGTCGTCGAGGGCCGTGGCCACCATGCGGAGGAACGACGTGAACTGGCTGAACACCAGGGCACGGCGGCCCTCGGCGGCGAGCTGTTCGAGTTCGTCGAGCAGCAGGTCGAGCTTGGCGGACGACAGGTCCTCCCGCGAACCGTCGACCAGTGCCGGTGACAGCGCCAGCATCCGCAGCAGGGTCAGCGAGCGGAACACGATCATCCGGTTCCGCGCGAGGTCGTCGATGAGGTCGAGGACCTTCAGGCGCTCCCGGTTCAGCGTCGTCTCGTACAGGGCCCGGTGCGCCGGGTCGAGCGTCACCCGGACGACCTGCTCCTGCTTCGGTGGGAGATCAGCGGCGACGCTCTCCTTCGTCCGCCGCAGCATGAGCGGCCGGATGCGCCGTCGGAGTCGTTCGGTCAGTTCCTGGCGGGCGGTGCCGCGGAGGTCGGGGGAGGCGAGGGGCTTCACGTAGTCGTCCCCGAAGCGCGACCACGACGACAGCAGCCCGGGCGCGACGACGTGGAACAGCGCCCAGAGGTCGGTCAGTCCGTTCTCGAGCGGTGTCCCCGTGATCGCGAACTTCACCGGCGCGCGGAGCTCCACGGCGGCCCGGTGCGTCTGGGACTGCGGGTTCTTCACGAACTGTGCCTCGTCGAGCACGAGGGCCGACCACGGCAGGTCGGTGTACGCCGTGGCGTCGAGTCGCAGCAGCGCGTACGAGGTCACGACGACGTCCGACGCGGCAGCCGCACGGGCCACTCGGGCCGGGTCCTTCAACGAGGTCGCGGTCACCGTGGTCACGCGAAGGCCCGGGGTGAACTTCGCGGCCTCGGACGCCCAGTTGCCGACGACCGAGGTCGGTGCGACGACGAGGAACGGCGGCGCCTCCGGCGACGACTGCCGTGCGGCGGCGATCGTCGTGAGCACCTGCAGGGTCTTGCCGAGGCCCATGTCGTCGGCGAGCACCCCGCCGATCCCGTGCGCCAGCAGGAACGAGAGCCACGCGTACCCGGCGTGCTGGTAGGGCCGGAGCTCGGCGTGCACCGTGTCGGGCACGGGGACGTCCGCCGGGGGAGTCGCGCCGAGCAGCCCCGACGCGATCGCCTGCCACCGCTCGTCGTGCGAGGTCTCGTCGGCGAGCTGGTCGAACTCCGACCAGATGCCGGCCTGCAGCGGCGTGACCGTCATCGGCTGGTCGGGTTCCCACTCGTCGAGGTCCCTCGCTTCCTCGATGAGCTCCTTCAGCCGGTCGAACGCGGGGTCGGCGAGCGACAGGTACGAGTTGTCGATCAGCTTCATGCGCCGGTCGCGCTTGGCGAGTGCCCGGAGCAGCGGCGTGAACGGCACCTGCTTGCCGTTGACCGTCACGAAGATGCCGAGGTCGAACCAGTCGTGCTTGTCGGACGGCATCGTCGTGACGCGGATGTGCGGGCGCCCGGTCAGGCGCTCGTAGTCGACGCGTTCGCCCTGCACGACCGTGCGGACGCCGAGCGACGGCAGTTCCGGCAGGAGTTCGTTGGCGAAGACCGCCACGTCGGCGCCGTCGATGGTGCCGTCCGCGAACCAGTCCAGTCCACCCCCGGGGCCGGAGCCGGGAGGCACGGCTCGGCTCGCGTCGTCGTCCGCCGCCCGCAGGGTGGTCAGGTCTGGCAGGGGACCGTGCAGCGCGACCGGGTCCTTGCGGCCGTCGACGTGCCAGCGCCACTGCAGGTGCACGCGGTCGTCCGTCCGCGGGGCACGGGCCGGCTCGAACGTGGCCGTCAGCACGAGCTCGGGCGGCGTGCGTTCGGGGAGCTCGATCGAGCCGTCGGAGCTGACGAGGCCGAGCGCGCCGCGGAGCTTCGGGGACCAGTCGGCCAGGAACTCGTCGACCTCGTCCCGGGGCACGGTGATGCGGCTGCCGTCGACGAGCATGCGCCGCTGGTCCTCGGGCACCGGGCCGGGTGTCGGGGCGAACACGACGTGGAACTCGGGGCTCTCGCGGAAGGCGTAGACGCCGTGGTCGCCGATCATCCGCGCGGTGCCCTCGGCGATCGGCCTGCCGTCGACGACCGCGCTCGCGCCGATCACCAGGTCGTCGTCGTGGCGAGCGGCGTCGAGCACGACCCGTGCCTCGGCCCCGAGCACCGCACCGCCCTCGCGCTTGCCCGTGACGAACGCGATCCCGAGCCCCGGCGCCTGTGCGAGCAACGGCCAGAGCAGCGGGCTGCCGAAGTCGTCGAGGTGGACCCAGTCGGCCTCGCCCGGGAGCCCCGCGAGCTGCCCGGCACGGTGGAGTGCCGCGAACTGCAGGAACCAGCCGTGCTGCTCGGGGGAGAGCCCGAGCCGGTTCATCGAGTACGGCAACGTGCCCCACGTCAGCTGCCCGCGCACCCAGTTGCCGGCGTCGCTCCGGGTCACCGGGCGGACCCCGAGCCGCACCGACCGTGAGGCCGTGGGCAGTGCCCGACCCGCCGCCCGCGCGCGCGACGCGAGCCGGGCGGAGACCGCGTCACGCAACTCGAACTGCAGGCCCATGGGGGTGCCCTGCGGGGTGACCGCCTGCTCGTCGTCACCGGCGAGGCGGGCGAGGTCGTGCCTCCAGTCCGAAGGCGGCGGAGCCGGTGCTTCCGGGCGTGGGCCGGCGGCCGCGGACAGGGCGCGCGCGTTGATCGTGAGGAGGGCGGCGGCGACGTGCTTGCACTCGCCGCCGAGGGGGCAGCTGCAGGTGCTGCGGACCGGGCGGACGAACTCGCCGCGCGCCGGGGTGGTCTCGACGCGGAGTTCGTAGGGGTCGTCGGCGGACCCCGTGACCGTCGCGGTGACCGTGCCGTCGTCGTCGTGCCAGACGGCGTCGTCGACGAGCCCCGCGCGGACGAGGTCGCGGGCGCGGCCGAAGGTCTGCGGCCCGACGAAACGGATGACGTCGACGGCGTCGATCATCGGGGCGGCTGGCACGGGTCAACTCTGCCAGGTACCCCCGACGCCCGCTGCTACGGTGGATCCGCGCAGAACCGGCGCAGGGACACAGGGGGAACACCATGGGGATGGATCGACGATCCGGCGCGCTCGTCGCGGGCGCGTTGCTGCTCACCACCGCGCTCGCAGGGTGCGCGGCCGGCGGCTCCGGAGACGCCGCACCGACACCGACCCGGACGGCCGCGGCGACGCCGGGCAAGGCGTCCTGCCACCTGTCGTCGGGCGGCGGCAGTGTCTCCCTGGAGGAGACCGCCGACGCGTACCGGGTCGAGTGGAAGGGCGTCCCGACCGACGACGGCGGTCGGCGGAACACGTACCAGGTCCAGCTCGGCAACGAGGGCCAGACGAAGCACATCGGCCTGTACATCCAGTTCGACAGCATCACGGGCACGACGTACGGACTCTTCAACACGGAGACGAACGACGTCGATCCCGTCCCGGGCGAGCCGGACACGTCGAACGGCACCATCGTCGGGGCCTTCCCGAAGCAGGAGGACATCGACGCCGTGTACTGGGCGCCGAGCTACGGGAAGACGACCACGGACAGCTCCGAGACGACCTGGTGCACGAAGGACGGCCAGGTCCTGGACTGGACGCCGCTCGACTGACGCCGACCGAGCCATACTGGTTCGGTGACGACCATGCGAGGCGAACTGCGATCGACCGAGACCCGCGAGTCCGAGGGCAGCGGGGACAACATCGAGGCGGCTCGGCAGGCTGCGATCGCTGCGCTCGACCTGGACGGGTTCGAACTGCAGCAGATCAACGCGGTGACGAGCAAGGCGACGGGGGAGACCACCGTACGTGCCGTTGCCCGTGCGCGGGACACGAGGCCGCACGAGGCGACCGGCAGCAGCTACGAGGACGCACTCCGGGCGTTCCGCGAGTCGGTGCCCGAGGGCTGGCAGGCGCAGAACGTGCGCGAGGTACGCGAGGGGTAGCGCCGGCGCGCTCGTCAGTCGCGCTCACGCGCCGGGTGCTGGTGCCAACGGTGCCGGAGCGACGCGTGGGCCACGGCGAAGCCCACGACGCCGGCGACCACGAACACGAGGACCGGCTGGCGGACCGAGCACCACGCGAGCAGCGTCGACACCAGACCGGCCACCACGACCGTGACGACGGCGTACGCGATCAGCGTGCGGAGGACCATCCGACCATTCTGGCGGGCAGCCCGTTCTGGGGGCGTCGGCGACGCGTCCGACCGTGCAGGATCGAGGGCATGCTGCAGTCACTCGTCTACATGAGTTCGGCCGCCGAGCCGTTCGACGACGACGCCCTCGAAGGGGTGCTCGAACACGCCCGCTCGCGGAACACCGCCGACGGGCTCACCGGGCTCCTCGTCCACCGCAACGGGCGGTTCATGCAGCTGCTCGAGGGCCCGTACGACGCAGTGCTGTCCACGTACCAGCGCATCCTCGCGGACGACCGGCACGACGACGTCCGACTGCTCGCCGAGGAGAGCATCCACACGCGACGCTTCCCCGAGTGGTCGATGGCGTACGACCGGGACACCGACGGGGCCGCAGTGCCCGAGGGGTTCAGCGACTTCCTCGAGACCGGGGACCGCAGTGCGGACTCGAGCCGGTCGCGGGAACTCCTCCGGTGGTTCCGGAACCACCCGATGGCGGACCCGATGGCGGCGAAGGGGAAGCACCGCCGCGACGCGTAGTCGGCGCCGCGGCGATGAGCTGCCAACGGGTTCGCCGGTCGCCAGCTTGCTGCGCTTCCGCCAGGAGTCGTCGAAGAGCGTTCTCGATTGCTGTTGTCGGCCGCTCACGAGAACGGCGGGCCGCAATCGAGCGGCCCGCCGTCCTGATTCCACGCTGACGATCGCGTGGCAGTCGTGCACGTCGTCAGAGGTCCTCCTCAGGAGGAGGCTGTGACCTGCCCCTGGAGAGCAATCGCCTTCCACACGTCGAATGTGCGGTCGTTGCCCTTCGTCGCCGGCCCGTACAGCGCGAGTGCGGCTTGGAACTGTTCGCTGTTCAGCGAACGGAAGTAGCCCGGACCGATGATGGCGCTGCCACGTGTTTCACCCTGGATGATCTTCATGATGTGCCTTTCGTCGAAGTGATGCTGTCAGAACCGAACACTTTGTCCCTGCAGGGCGACGGCTTTCCAGACGTCGTACTGTCGGGTGGTGCCCTTGTGCGCGGGGCCGAGGAGCACTGTTGCTGCGGACACGAACTCGTCAGTACCGAGCGTCCGGTAGTAACCCGGACCGATCACCGCCGTGGTGCGGTCCGGCGCTGCGATCACGACCATGCCGTCGTCGTCGGCCTCGACCTCCGGGGCGGTCGGTTCGACCGGCGAGTAGGCCCGCGTGTAGTTGAAGTGCCAGTTCTCGTTCCCGTAGACCGCGAAGCCGTACGTCGCGCATGTCGACCGCAGCCAAGCGAGGTTCGCCGAGGTCATGTCGGCCTGCACGAAGTCGACCGCCGCTCCCCATCCGTGGTTCGAGGTGCCCGGTTTGGCAGCGTAGTCCGGGTTGTGGTTCCAGTACTCCCACCAGTAGTTCTGGCCCTCAAGGGTGCGGTACCCCTCGTTGACGCGGAGGTAGGCACCGAAGTGCGACCGGAACGCCTTGAGCCAGGACAGCAGATCCCTGGCAGCGTCGGGGCGCATGTAGACCTTCGCGAGCGAGCCCGGGAAGCTGTTCGCGACCACCCCCGGGTAGTCGACGATCGTCAGTGCCTCGAGGGGGATCTCACCGTTGGAGTAGCCACCCCAGCCAGTCGCCAGGACCGACATCTGCCCAGCTGCTGACGCCTCGGGATACGCGGCCGTGGAAGACGACGCGACGGCGGCTGTCCCACGCAGCAGCTCCGAACCGAGGGCGGCGGAAGCGACCGCGGCTCCCGCGAAGCCCAGTATCTGTCGCCGACTTGGTTGTGCTCTTGCCCCATTGTTTTCCGTCAACATTCCCCCTGTTCGTTGATCACGAGCTGTCGGCATCGATCAGCTGCCTGAACCTTTTCAGAGGGCAGAACGATTGCACCACCCCTCGTTCAGGGGACACCGCAGGGCGAAGGTGCAGATTCCGAGCAAAGCGACTCACGGCCGGGCACGAGCACCGTGATCGCGAAGATGGGCGCGGTGAATTGAGGAAGCCACGGGTGTCCGGCTCCACCGAAACTCGAACAGGTCCCAGTGTCGAATTCGCGCATCGGATTATCCATGTGCAGCCCGAGAGCGCGTCCGGGGCTCGCTCGAGTCCGGCTGCGCGATCAGCTGCCGATGGGCTTGCCGGTCGTCTCGCCGGTCGCCAACTTGCTGTGCTTGCGGGAGTAGCCGAAGTACACGCCGAGGCCGATCGCGAACCACACCGCGAACCGCACCCAGGTCTCCCACTGCAGGAACGTGACGAGCCACAGCGACGCGATGACGCCGATGATCGGGATGACGGGCATGAACGGCAGCTTGAACTGTCGGTCGAGGTCGGGCTGGCGGTAGCGGAGCACGATCACCGCGGAGCAGACGACGACGAACGCGAGCAGGATGCCGATGTTCGTCAGCTCGGCGACGACGCCGATCGGCAGGACGCCGGCCAGGATCGCCGAGGCGATGCCGAGGATCCACGTGACGCGGGTGGGGACGTGGCGCTTGGGGTCGGTCTTCGCGAACCACTTCGGCATGAGGCCGTCGCGGCTCATCGAGAACCAGACGCGGGAGGCACCGAGCATGAAGGTCACGAGGACGGTGACGATGCCGACGATGGCACCGATCGCGATGACGTTCGCCACGCCGCCGAGGCCCACCGACGCGAACGCCGACGAGAAGCCGGAGGCCGGGTCGATGTCGGTGTACTTCTGCATGCCCGTCAGCACGAGCGTCGCCAGGACGTACAGGATCATCGAGATGCCGAGGGACAGCAGGATCGCCTTCGGCATGTGCTTCCGGGCGTCGGTGGACTCCTCGGCCGCGGTCGACATGGCGTCGTAGCCGAACACCGCGAAGAACACCGTCGCAGCGCCGGTCATCACGCCGCCGAAGCCGAACGGGAAGTAGGGCGAGTAGTTCGCGCTGTTGATGTGGAACACGCCGAGCACGACGATGAGCACGACGAGGGCGACCTTGATGCCGACGGCGACGAACTCGAACCGCGCGGCACTGCGGATGCCGCGGGTGAGGACGAACGCGGTGAGCAGGCAGAGGATGATCGCGAAGACGTCGATCACGTGGCCGTCGCCGGTGCCGGGAGCGCCGAGCATCCAGGCGGGCAGGTCGATGCCGAACTGGCCGACCAGGAACCCGACGTAGCCGGAGATGCCGATCGCGACCACCGCCACGATCGCGGTGTACTCGAGCAGCAGGTCCCAGCCGATGAACCACCCGACGATCTCGCCGAGGACCGCGTAGCCGTACGTGTACGCGCTGCCGGCCTTCGGGATGAGGCCGGCGAACTCCGCGTACGACAGGGCAGCGGCGGCGCTCGCGACCCCGGCGACGAGGAAGCTGATGAGGACGGCGGGGCCGGCGACGCCGTGCGCGACCGTGCCGGCGAGCGTGAAGATGCCCGCACCGATGATGCCGCCGATGCCGATCGCGGTGAGCTGCCAGAGACCGAGGTGGCGTTTCAGGCCGCCCTCGCCACCGGTCTCGTCGTCGATGGTCTCGATCGGCTTCCGTCGGAACAGGGTGCGTGTCGTCGTCGTCACGCGCCCACTCTGCACCCTGCGGGCGTTCGGCGCGCGGTGGCGGGGGCGGGCGTGGCGGCGGGCGCACCACGGGGCGCGCCCCGCGCGTGGCGCGACCAGGTGGCGGGCCGGGGTGGCGGGGCGGACGGGTGTCGGGCCTCCAGGCGGGGTCGTGGGTACAGGGGCGGGGGGTAGACGGGGAGCATGCGTCGACCGAACCGAACCGAGCCGGGCCCCGGACAGGAGTCCGTGTGGGACTACCCGCGGCCTCCCGCTGTCGAGCCCGTCCGCGAGCGGGTGCAGGTGCGGCTCGGGGGTGTGGTGATCGCCGACACGACGGATGCGGTGCGGGTGCTGGAGACCTCGCACCCGCCGGTGTACTACCTGCCGATGGCCGGGCTGGAGCTCCGGCCGGCCCAGGGCTCGAGCATGTGCGAGTTCAAGGGGCGGGCGCGGTACTTCGACGTCGTCGGTGGGGACGGGGTGGTGGCTCCGCGGGCTGCCTGGAACTACCCGACGCCGATGCCCGGGTACGAGTCGCTGCGTGACCGGGTGGCGATCTACCCCTCGGCGATGGACTCGTGCGAGGTCGGCGGCGAGGTGGTGCAGGCGCAGGAGGGGGACTTCTACGGTGGGTGGATCACCTCGCGGGTGGTCGGGCCGTTCAAGGGCGGTGCGGGCACGCTCGGGTGGTGAGGGCGGCGGGGCGGCGCGCGTGGGCGCGCGGCGGTTGCGTGGCGGTTGCGCGGCGGCGAGTCTCGGGCTGGGCGACCGTTCTCGGGGCATCGGGCGCGAGAGACGTCGCTCGGGCCGAGACTCGGCACACGAACCCGGCCGCACGAACGCGGACGCGGCCGCACGAACGCGTCCGCGCCCGCGCCCGCGCCCGCGCCGCGGTCAGCGGTGCGCGTACGGCGACCAGAACGGCGGCGGGAACGCGCCCCCGGTGGCGATCACGAGCAGCTGCCACACGAGCATCACGAGCCCGAGCGCCCCGATCACGATCCCGATCCACGACCACACCCGGACCGCGATCCGCCGACGTCCAGCGATCGACAGCGCACGCCAGCCGCTCAGCACGCACACCACGCCGAACGCTGCACCGAGCAGGACGTGTCGACCCATCGACGCCGCGGGGACGATGATCCCCATGTAGAACGCGACCGGGCCGAGCAGCACCGCGAACGTCGCCGGAGCGGCGGGCGGCTCGTGATCTCGCGAGGCTGCTCCCATGCACGTGAATCTACCTCGAAGACGGGGAGGCGCAGCGGCGCGCATGTCCGTTCGGAGCGGCGGCGGACCGCGGACCTGCCGGACGGGCACGATGGTGGCATGCGTTCCTTCCTCCGTGTCCTGCTCGGCCTGGCCCTCGTCTTCGCGGGGACGAGCCACCTCACCTTCGCGCGGCAGGACTTCCGCGCGCAGGTCCCGGAGTTCGTGCCGCTCGACGAGGACACCACCGTCCTGGCCTCAGGCGTCGCCGAGATCGGCCTCGGCAGTGCGCTGGTCCTCGCACCCCGCCGGTCCCGCCGCTTCGTCGGCACCGTGTCCGCGCTCTTCTTCGTCGCGGTGTTCCCCGGGAACGTCTCCCAGTGGTTGAACCGACGCGACGCCTTCGGCCTCGACTCGGACGTCAAGCGCATCGGCCGGCTGTTCGGCCAGCCCCTGCTGATCGCCGCGTCGCTCTGGTCCACACGCGGGCGGCGAGGGTGATGGACGCCCCGACGAGGGCGGAACCGCCCGGTGCCGGTCCCGGCTCCGGTTCCGTCGGTGCGGGTCCCGATCCGCTCGGGTCCGGTCCGGCGGCGTTCGGACGGGAGGCACGACACCCCTTGGCAGGCGGCCGTCGCGTCGCGGACGTGGTCGCCACCACTGCGCTGCTCGTCCTCCTGGCCGCCGAGTCGGTGGTCGCCGGGGGCGGCATCGTGTTCCTGTCGCTCGCGTTCACCTCGTGCGGCGCTCCCGGCAACACCTGTGACGAGGCGCTCGGCGGGACGGTGGTGTACGTCGGCCCGGTGCTCGTCGCGCTCGTGCTGGTCGCCACCCTGATCGTCTGCGTCCTGCGGCTCGTGCGTCGGCGGCTGTCGTGGCCGTTCGCCCTGGTCGGCATCGCCGCGGTCGTGGCGGTGTTCTTCGGGGCGATCCTGCTGGTGGACAGCGCGATCACGCACGGCATCTGAGCGTCGTCCTCCACAGGGCGCTTCCTGGGCGGGGCACTCCACAGATCGCTCGTCGCGGGCCCGCCGGCGGGGCTGTCGGCGGGACGCTGGGGGCATGCCAGAAACCGACATGCTCGACCGCCTCATCCACACCGCCGTCCGCACCGACGACGACGTCATCGACTTCGTCACCGCCCTGGTGGAACGCCCGATCACGCGGCAGTGCTGGGTCCTGTTCCTCGACGAGCGGGCCGTGCCGATCTCGTTCGTCATGCCGATCTCCGACCTGCCGTGGCAGCCGGACGAGCACGTGGAGGACTTCGCCGCGCTCACCTCCGACGTGGTCGTGCAGATGGCCGCGACGGAGGTCGTGCTCGTGTGGGAGCGTCCGGGGGAGTCCCGGCTGTTCCCGATCGACTGGGAGTGGGTGGACGCCTGCGCGTGCGCGTTCGCGGAGCACGGCGTGCGGATCCGGGCGCAGGTCGCGGTGCACACGGGCGGGGTCGCGATCGTGTCCCTCGACGACGCCGACGACCTCGACGATCTCGGCGAGGTGGCGTGATCAGGCCTGCGGCGCGGTGTCGGGGACCTTCTGGCTCGTCAGCCCCTCGACGACCGCCTTGGCCTCGGGCCAGAACTTCGCGTAGTGGTCCGGGTCCGAGTTGATCTGCACGGCGTGTGCCATCTGCGTCGGCGTCATGGTCTTCCAGCCGGGCACCTTGACGAGCTTGGCGTAGAACATCGACGCCGCCGTGTACGGGTCCATCCGCTGCTCGTAGGTGCCCCACGCGCCGTTGTCCCGCTGCTGGAACAGGCCGCGGCTGTCCGGGCCGGCCGCGTCCCCGTGGTCGAGGTTCACCAGGCTCGACTCGCCGATCGCCGTCATCACGCCGACGGCCTGGGTGTGCGGCCCGATGCCGAGCGCCTGGGCGGCCTCGATCACGGAGGCGGCGTTGACCAGGCGGTCCTGGCAGAACCCGGCGACCGGGCCGGCGGGGACGACGATCCCGCCGATGGTCTTGGAGGCGACGTCCGGGCAGGTCGGAGCGGCATCCGCCGCGACGGACTTCGCCGCTCCGGCCAGGGAGTTCACCGCGATGACGACGACCACGACGACGCCGATGCCGATCGCGACGACGCCCGCGCCGAAGACCGACGCGAGCGTGATGCCGACGCGGCGCATGGCGGGTCCTCTCGGGCGGGGCGGGTCAGGCGGAGCACGACGAGGTTACGTGCGCCGGCTGGGAACCGCACCCGCCCGATCGGGGGTGTCGTCAGACGTCGCGGTGGTCGTGGTCGTGTTGGCGCTGCACCTTCGTGGGCTCGGTCACCAGGCCGGTCGGTGCCTTCTCGGCCTGCTTGCGGCCGTGCGTGAACCACGTCACGATCCAGAGCAGGATGCCGAGCGCGAGCAGCGCACCGGCGATCTGGTACTGCTGCGGGTCGCGACCGGAGGAGAACGGCAGCACCAGCCACAGGCAGGTGACCACGCCGATGATCGGGATGATCACACCGGCTCGGAAGTGCTTGTGGTCGACCTTGTCGCGCCGCAGGACCAGCACGGAGAGGTTCACCACGGCGAACACCGAGAGCAGCAGGAGCGAGGTGGTGCCACCCAGGACGACCACGATCGGGGAGTCGGGGTCGAGCGAGACCCAGCCGATCAGCAGGAGCGAGATCAGGGTCGTGAAGACGATCGCGGTGGACGGCGTGCGACGGGTCGGCGAGACCTTCGCCAGGAAGCCGGGCAGGACGCCCTGCTTGCTCATGCCGTACAGCAGGCGCGACGCCATCATCATGTTGATCAGTGCGGTGTTGGCGACGGCGAACATCGAGATGAAGGGCAGCAGGTCGGCGATCGGGAAGTCCGGCGCCGCGGTCTGCACCACGGTGACGAGCGGCGTCTCGTTGCCGGCGAGTTCACCGATCGGCACGACGGCCACGGCGCAGATCGACACGAGGACGTAGATGACCGCGGTGATCCCGAGGCCGGTCAGCATGACCTTGGGGAAGATCCTCGAGGGGTCCTTCGTCTCCTCGGCCATGTTCACCGAGTCCTCGAAACCGACCATCGCGAAGAACGCCAACGACGTCGCGGTCGACACCGACAGCAGGAGCGTCTTGTCCTCCGGGGTCTCGAACATGACCACCCGGGAGAAGTCGGCGTTGCCGCCGGCGATCGCCCAGAAGCCGATGAGGATCACCATCACGAGACCGCTCAGTTCGACGAGGGTCAGGACCACGTTGGTCTTCACGCTCTCGCTCACACCGCGGAAGTTGATCGCCATCACCGCGAGCATGAAGCCCATGGCGATGAGCATCACGACGCCGTTCGGCAGCTCGAGACCGAACCCGGCGCCGAGGTTCGCGGCGAAGGCCCTGGAGGCCGTCGACGCCGACGTGATGCCCGAGCACATCACGATGAACGTGACGATGAAGGTGACGAAGTGGATGCCGAACGCCTTGTGCACGTAGAGCGCGGCACCGGCCGTCTGGGGGTACTTCGTCACGAGTTCCAGGTACGAGAACGCGGTCAGCAGGGCCACGGCGAACGCGATGAGGAAGGGGAGCCACGCTGCTCCGCCGACCTCCGCCGCGACCTGCCCCGTGAGCGCGTACACGCCCGTGCCGAGGATGTCCCCGACGATGAACAAGAGGAGGAGTTTGGGACCGATGACCCGCTTGAGCTCTGGCTGCTCCGTGTGCGGGCGCGCTGTGTTGGTGGTGGCCATGGGTCAGCCTCTTCCGGGGGACACCATTCTGTCCGCCTTCACAGGAAGCTCCCCGCTGATCGCAACACGGTCGTGTCCTGCGTGACACGCGGTGGCCGGACGTCAGACGGGTCGACCGCTACGCTCCGAGCCATGTACGACGACTCGAACACCACCGAGGAAGCCGTCGAGTTCGCGGACTTCAACGCGAAGCTCCTCGTGCTCGACGTGCTCTGCTACGACCTCGACGTCCTCGAGCCGTACGACCCCGAGGAGCAGGACGAAGCCGACGAGGACCTCGACGTCGAAGGGCAGGACGACCGGGCGCGCGAGTACTACGACGACCTCGACCTGCTGCCGTCGCACTTGTCGCTCGTGACCGAGGTGACGGTGGACTCCGACCTCGAGGTCCTGCAGGACGTGCACCCCGGCTGGGACGGCTCCGACGACCGCTACGACCCGCAGAACTGGGACGACCTGCTGGACCTGCCGGCGCTCACGACCGTCTACGCCGCGGCACCGCTCCCGGCGCACGTCGTCGAACGGCTCACCGCGAAGGGCGTCGAGGTCCGCTCGGCCTGACCCTCGCGGCGCGCGAGGTCGCAAGAACTGCCGCCCGGAGTGCGTCGAAGCGGCGCCTCGTGCGACCTCGGTGGGTGCCAGGCGGCATGTCGTGCGACCTGGGCGAGGTCAGCTCCCGCGGCGGTTCAGCGCCAGCACCTGCTCGGTGAACTGCTTCGCCCCGCCCTGCGCCGGGTGCCGGACCGCGACGGCGTCGATCCCCGCGAGCGACAGCGCACCCTGCGCCTTCCGCCCGACGGCGACGACGCGGACCTCGCCCGTGCTCCCGGACGACCGCAGCGCCTCGAGCAGGGCGAGCGCGACCGGAGCGCCGTCCCGCACCTCGGCCGGCCGCGGCGTCCGGTTCGTCAGTCGGTCCGGGGCCACGAACGGGTGGTGCGGGAAGATCGCCCACGTCAGGGGGAGCGCACCGTGCCACTCGGCCAGCGCTGCCTGCACGACACGGGACGACGCCTCCCACGGGGCGGTCGGCTCCGGCGGGACGACGTACTCCGGGCCGAGCTCGCGCATGCTCGTGAACGGCACGCCGGTGTTCGTCATGCCCCGCCAACCAGGGGCCTCGGCGACGAGCACGGTGTCCGCCCCGGTCCCGACGCGGTCGAGGTAGCGCTCCAGGTTCGTCCGGCGGAGCCGGCCCTCCGCGGTCGACACGTCGTAGAGTGCCTCGGCGTCGTCCGCGACCGGAACGGCGTCGAGCGCTGCCCAGAACCCGTCGAACGTGGTCATCGCACCCTCGCACCGTGCGAGCTCGCACCCCTGGCGCGCCCAGTGTGCGAGGTGCCGAGCAGTGTGCGAGGCGCGAGGCGTCCCACGGTGCGCGAAACCTCGCACGCTGCGGCGCCCGCCACGCTCACGCGCGACCGAGCACGCGGCGGTACACGTCCTCGAGCCCCTCGGCCGACCGCTCCCAGCTCAACCGCTCGGCGTGCTCGCGCCCGGCAGCCGCGAGCCCGGAGGCGTACGACGCATCGGTCAGGATCCGCTCGATCTCCGCCGCCCACACCGCGGGATCACGGGACTCCAGCACGACCCCGGTCTCACCGTCGACCACGGCCTCGCGCAGCCCCCCGGCAGCCGCCGCCACGACGGGCACCCCGGAAGCAGAGCCCTCGAGCGCGACGAGGCCGTACGTCTCCGAATGCGACGGCACGAGCACGGCTGCCGCGCCGCGGAACAGGAACGCCAGGTCGGCACGCGACTGCGGACCGACGAACGTGACGCGGTCGGCGATGCCGTGCGCGGCCGCGAGCCGACGCAGTTCGTCCACGTAGTCGCCCGCCTCACTCGAGGCGTCACCCGCGATGACGAGGGTGGGGCGTGCCTCCAGGCTGATGCCCGCGATCGCCTCGATCGCCAGGTCCAAGCCCTTCAACGGCTGCACGCGTGCCGCGGCGACCACGTACGGGACGTCCGCGCGGCGGGCGCCGGCCGCGGCGGGGCGGAAGACGGAACCGTCGACGCCCGGCGGGACGATCCAGACCCGACCGGAGTCCCCGCCGAGTCGTGTGCGGACCGTCTCGGCCTCGGCCTCGGAGACGACGACGACCGCGTCGGACTCCCGGGCGAGCAGCTGTTCGCCGGCCATCCGACCACCGGACTCCGGCCGCTCGCCCTCGGACAGCGGGGTGTCGCTGCCGGCGGCGATCGAGTGGAAGGACTGCACGTGCGGGATGCCCCGCTCGCGGGCGACGGGCAGGGCGGCGGCGCCGGAGAACCAGTGGTGCGAGTGCAGCACGTCGAAGGGGCCGAGCTGTTCGAGTCCGTGCCGGAACGGCTCGATGAACGCGTCGTGCTCACCCTTCGGGACCGGTTCGGCCGGGCCGGCGGACAGGAACCGCAGGCACACGCCCGGCACGAGCGACACCGAGTCCGGCTGCGTCGGCGCGGAACGGCGCGTGACGATGTCGACGTGGTGGCCACGGTCGGCCAGGGCCTCGGCCTGGTGCCGGACGACGACGTTCATGCCGCCGACCTCGCCGGATCCGGGTTCGTCGCCGGGGGAGGTGTGCAGCGACACCAGCCCGATGCGCAGGGGTTCCGTCGTCGTGCTCACCGATCAAGCCTATCCGCGGGGTCGCCGCTGCGACGGGCGCGCGGGCGCCACCACGACGGGCTGCCGGCCCGCCTCGTCCAGCGGGTCGGCCGGGAGGCTGGGCCCACGCCGCCGGTTCCCGGGCGACGCGCCAGCGGCGTCCGGGCCGTGCTGGTGGGGAGCGTCGCCTCCCAGGATCTGCACGCGCCCGTCACCGTGCCGCTCCCAGAACGCGGCCGTCCAGGCACAGAGGGCGCCGTCGAGCAGGTCCTCCCGGTGCTTGTGCGTCGGCCCGTGGATGCCGGAGAGTTCGGCCAGCTCGGCCGTCAGCGGGTGCGAGTCGAGCTGCAGCGGTGGGTCCAGCGGCGTCGACCGGAGCCGTCGGACGAGCTCGTCGAACGCCTCCGCCCGACGCGCCCGCGCCTCGGCTGCCGGGACCTTGAGGTCGAGCCGCTTGTAGCGGGGGCGTTCGTCGTCGTAGCCGAGCTCCTCCACGCCGACGAGGGTCGTGTACGGGTAGCACTCGAACGCCGCCGGCCCGGTGCGCTCCCGCATCGCGGCCGTTGAGGACACGTACCCGACGCCGAGGTCCGTCAGCCGCTCGAGCAGTCGGGCGCCGGCGCTCGCCGCCGAGGCCAGGTTCGTCGGGTTCGCCGCGACCTTCCAGCGGCCGTAGCGCTGCCCGACCTGCCGTTCGGCCTCGCGGATGCCGGTCGGGTTCGTCACGACGAGCGAGGCGTCGACGGCGATGAGGGAGCGGGGCCCGAGGTGCTCGGCGATCCAGGCGGTCACCGCGTCGACGCCCCGCGCCCAGCCCGCGTCGGTGATCGTCCCGTCGGCGCGCATCGCGACGAGCCCGGTCTCGTTCGCGGGCTTCCGGTCGGTCCCGAGCCCCCACGCCAGGTCGACCCCGATGTACTCCGTCACCCGTCCATCGTGCACCGTGTAGCTTCCGCAGCATGGCGAGCGAAGCGACGACGCTGACGGTCCCGGGGCCTGACGGCGACCGGGAGGTCCGGATCAGCAGCCCCTCGCGCGTGCTCTGGCCGGAGCCCGGCATCACCAAGCTCGACCTCGCCGAGTACCTCGTCGCCGTCGGCGACGCCTTCGGAGCCGCGAACGGCGACCGACCGATCTCCCTGCAGCGGTTCCCGGGCGGCGTGGACGGCGAGCAGTTCTTCTCGAAGAACCCGCCGAAGGGTGCGCCCGACTACGTCCGCTCGGTGATCGTGACGTACCCGAGCGGTCGGGAGCACCCGCAGCTCGTGGTGGACGAGCCGGCGGTCGCGGTGTGGGCGGCGCAGATGAACACGGTCGTGTTCCACCCGTGGGCGTCGCGCGCCGAGGACAGTGACCACCCGGACCAGCTCCGCATCGACCTCGACCCGCAGCCGGGGACGGACTTCCGCGACACGGTGCCGATCGCGCACGAGCTCCGGAAGGTCCTCGACGAGGTGGGGCTGACGGCGTGGATCAAGACGAGCGGCAACCGCGGCCTGCACGTCTTCGCCCCGATCCGCCCCGAGCACGAGTTCCTCGACGTGCGGCACGCGGTGATCGCGGCGGCCCGGGAACTCGAGCGCCGGATGCCGGACCGGGTGACGACGGCGTGGTGGAAGGAGGAGCGCGGGCAGCGGGTGTTCGTGGACTTCAACCAGGCGAACCGGGACCGCACGATGGCGGGCGCCTACAGCCCTCGCGCCCTGGCCCACGCGGCGGTGTCGACCCCGATCGCCTGGGAGGAGCTCGACGACGCCGATCCCACGGCGTTCACCGTTCGGACGGTCCCGGACCGGCTGCGGAGCACCGGCGACCCGTGGGAGGGGATGCACGCGAACCACGGGAGCATCGCACCGCTGCTGGAGTGGTGGGAGCGCGACCTGGAGAACGGG
Organism: Curtobacterium sp. 314Chir4.1; assembly: GCF_900215175.1. Lineage (NCBI taxonomy): Bacteria > Bacillati > Actinomycetota > Actinomycetes > Micrococcales > Microbacteriaceae > Curtobacterium > Curtobacterium sp. 314Chir4.1. The sequence continues at coordinate 1,018,517 of NZ_OCMI01000001.1, read as the reverse complement.
GAGGGTGAGCTGCCGTTCCCGCCGGACTTCCCGAAGATGCCGGGGGAGCCGCCCCGTGTGCAGCCGTCGCGGGCCAAGAAGCCGAGCGCGAAGGACTAGAGGGCTACGCCGCGCTGGTCTCTTCGCCGAGGAGCTTCGGCTCGATCACCCGCGTGGTCTGCGTCGGGAGCGTGACGCTCGCCGTGTGCAGTCGCGTCAGTCGTGACCAGGTGCCGCGGTGCGCGTCGCTGATGCCGTCGATGACCATGTCCCGCTCCCGTCCCTCGTTGCGGCCGGTGCCGCACCCCCAAGTTACTAGGCAGGCTAACTAATCACAGGCGTGAGCGTCAATCGGACATCAGCACGTCCTGCAGGTCGTACGCGGCCGGGACCTCGAGCTGGTCGAACCCGCAGGACCGGGCCTCGCGGTCCGGACGCCAGCGCTCGAACTGCACGGTGTGCCGGAACCGGTCGCCCTCCATCTGGTCGTACCGCACCTCGAGCACGCGTTCCGGCGCCAGCCGGACGAACGACGTGTCGCGACCCGACGAGAACCGCGACCGTTCTCCGTCACCGGTGACGGGCCTCCCGTCCGCATCCCGGAGGACCACCGGGTCGAGCTCGTCGACCAACTCGACCCGTCGCTTGTCGGAGAAGGCGGACACGCCGCCCACCTGACGGACCTCGCCGTCCTCGCCGTACAGGCCGACGAGCAGGGAACCGACGCCGGTACCGCTCTTGTGCACGCGGTAGCCGATCGCGACGACGTCGGCCGTGCGGTGGTGCTTCACCTTGAGCATCGAGCGCTTGTTCGGTTCGTACGGCTTCGCTCGGGGCTTCGCCACGACGCCGTCGAGGCCCGCCCCCTCGAACGTGGTGAGCCACTCGCGGGCGAGATCGACGTCGAGGGTGGTGCGCGTGACGAACAGCGGGTCGGACATCCCCGTGGCCAGGCGTTCGAGCCGATCGCGCCGCTCGTCGAACGGCAGGTCCAGCAACTCGGACCCGTCGACGGCGAGCAGGTCGAACGCCACGAACTGCGCGGGCGTCTCGGTGCTGAGCTTCGCGATCCTCGAGGCCGCAGGGTGGATCCGCTGCGACAGGGCCTCCCAGTCGAGCCGCTCGGAACCCGGCTCGCCGGAGCGCAGCACCACCTCGCCGTCGAGCACGACCGTGTGGTCCCGGCCGCCGAACTGCGCGCGGAACGCCTCGACCAGCTCGGGGAAGTACCGGGTCAGCGGCTTGGCGCCGCGGCTCCCGATCTCGACGTCGTCGCCGTCGATCGTCACGATCCCGCGGAAGCCGTCCCACTTCGGCTCGTACCGCAGACCGCCCCGCACGCTGTCGGGTTCGGGGACGGTGGCGACGGCCTTGGCGAGCATCGGTGCGATCTCCATGCGGCCTGTCTACTCGCGTGCCCGCGGCAGACTGCCTGGAGGCGCGGCTCGCCCCGGTCGCGCGCGTCGCGTCAGTAGGGTGGAACGCGTGACGACCGTGCCACCGCCGGCAGCGCCGGCACCGGAACCGATCAGCCCCGTGCAGGCCGCCGCGCTCCGCGACGGCGTCCTGCCGCCCGTCGAGGAGGTCCGGCCGGGCATCTGGACCCTCGCCGTCCCCTTCCGGTTCGGTGTGCCCGACGCGACGCTCGTGTACGTCGTCGAGGGCGCCGACCGCTCGCTCACGCTGATCGACCCGGGATGGGCGTCCGACGACGACCTCCAGGGGCTCCGCGACGCGCTGTCGGCGATCGGCCGGTCGCTCGACGACGTCGGTCTGGTCGTCGTGACGCACCTGCACGCGGACCACCTCGGTGCCGCTGCGGCGGTCCGGCGGGCCACCGGCGCACGGGTCGCGATGCACCGGCTCGAGGTCGAGGCGCTCCGCCGTGAGCGGGACGACGCGCGAGCGAATGACCTGGACATCGCGACGTGGGGGCTGCCCTCGCGTCTGCAGGCGGGGGTGGTCGAGGCATGGGGGAGCGGCCGCCGGATCGGACTCGGGCGGACCGCGGAGCCCTTCGCCGACGTGCTGCTCGAGGACGGCGACGTGCTGCCCGTCGCCGGCCGGACGATCCGGACGCTCTGGACCCCCGGCCACACCGCAGGGCACTGCTGCTTCGTCGACGAGGGCGACGGGCTCCTGTTCACCGGCGACCACGTGCTGCCCCGGATCAACTCCGGGCTCGGACTCGGTGGCCGGACGACGACGAACCCCCTCGGCGACTACCTGGCGTCACTCGGGCGGCTCGACCGGTACGCGGGCCTCGAGGTGTGCCCCGGGCACGAGTACCGGTTCCGGGACGTCGTCGCCCGTGCGCGGACCCTGGCGCGGCACCGGGAGGAGCGGTCCCGGCACGTCGCCGAGGCGCTCGACGCGCTGTCCTCGCCGACGCTGGCCTCGCCGACGCTCTACGAGGTCGCGTCGCGGGTGCCGTTCAGCGGCGGGATCGAGTCGATGACGGGGTTCCTGCTCGCGAGCGCCCTGACGCAGACGGCGTTCCACGCGGCGCTGCTCGGTCGCGCGGGCGAAATCCGCCCCGCCTGACCGCGGCGCCGGCCGGCGGTGCCGGGTGCCGGCGCACAACCAAAGTGCGCCGGCACCGCGGAACGCCGTGGCGCGAACGGACTTTGGTTGTGCGCGGGCCGCGGGCGCTGCGAGGTCAGACGATCGTGGCGGCGAGGCGCTCCAGGGTCGTCTTCGCGTCGGCGACCTCGGCGGCGGCGTGGTCGGCGAGCGGCGCCAGGTCGGGCAGCCGGTCGGCGAGGGTCGCGCTGACCGTGACCGGGTAGAGCTTCATGCCGAGGGCGGTGCCGAGGATCAGGTGCAGCACCGGCGAGCCGTGGTCCCAGCCCTCCGTCGGGGTGCCGGCGTCGTACGTCGCACCGCGGCTGACGACCGTCACCACCGGGCGGCCGGCGAGGGGCTGGACGTCGCCTGCGAGGACACCCGGGACGTGGATGCGGTCGATCCACGCCTTGAGGGTCGACGGCACCGTGTAGTTGTAGAGCGGCGCCCCGACCACGACGGCGTCGGCGGCGAGGAGCTCGTCGATGACCTCCTGCCGGAGCGCGTCGGCCTCGGGGGCGACGACCTCGTCGTCCGTGCGGTCCGCCGCCGCCCAGTGCAGTGCCGACGACTCCAGGTGAGGAAGCTGGTCGACGTGCAGGTCCCGACGCACGACGGTGTACTCCGGGCCGCGAGCGCGCCAGGCGTCGGCGAAGGCTGCGGTGAGGGCTCGCGAGCGGGAGTGTGCGAGATCGGCGGACGAGTCGATGTGCAGGAGCGTGGGCATGCGTCCACGCTACCGATCGACGGTCGCCGGATGACGGGAACGGCCCCGCCGCGCCGGTGACGGGCGGCACGGGGCCGAGGTGGGCCTCCCGTCAGCCGCGCGGGCACGCGACTGACGGGAGGCGTTCGGGGGTCAGCGCTGGGCGTGACGACGACGCAGCGTGCGTGCGCCGATCAGGCCGATGCCGGCGAGGACGAGGCCGAGGGCCCACGGGAGGGCACCCGTCGCGTCGGTACCGGTGTAGGCGAGACGGCCCGCGCCGGTGTGGTGCACGGCCACGGCGGCGGGCTTGACCGGCGTGACGACGGTCGGCACGGCGGCCGGGCGGACGTCCACCGCGAAGCTCGTGCTCGGCACGCCGGCACCGGACACGGTCAGGGTGTGCGTCGAGGCGTGCGGGAACGTGACGCTGACGTAGCCGATCTCGCCGAGGTCCGAGTCGGGCGTGATCACGTCGGACGCGACGTCGGAGGTGACGGTCGGCGTGAAGAAGAGCGGCTCGTCCGTCTCGTCGTCGAAGTCCGGGTAGATCGTGTTGCCGAAGCGGTCGACCTTGGACCCGCCGACGAGCAGCGTGCCGCCCTGTGCCACGGACACGTGACCGCCCTTGACGGGGTCGGCGTCACCGAGGAGGTCCTCCGTGTAGACGTCGCCGTTCGGGTGGATGACCCACGCGCTCGTCGTGGTCCCCGCGGCGAGTCCGTCCTTGTCGATCGAGACCACCTCGATGCCGGCGGGTGCCGCGGCCTCGACGCTGATCTGGCCGTACAGGTCGCTCGTGACCGTGCCCGAGGCGGCCTTCGTCGTCGCGGTGATATCGAAGGAGTAGTACTCCTCCGCGTCGGTCAGCGTGCCGGACAGGACGCCCGTCTCCGGGTCGAACCGGACGCCGGCGGGCGCGGTGGTCGGCTCGTCGTCCTCCTCGTCCAGCCAGGTGATCGAGAGCGTCGGCGCGGGGGTGCTCAGCGCGCGGAAGGTGTGGGAGAAGGCCTCACCTGCGGTCGCGTCGACGTACCCGTCCTCGCCGTCGACGTCCGGCTGGCCGTCCTGGTCGAGGAAGACCGGCGCCACAGCGTCCGTCGTCGTGGTCGCGGACTCGCCGGCGACCGACCCCTCGACCGTCACCGTGATCTGCTGTCCGGCGAGGGCCGGATCGATCGTGTACGCAGCCGACTCGGAGAGCGTGGCGCCGGACTCGTCGGTCCAGAGGTACGAGCTCTTGCTGCCGGAGGTGAAGCCCTCGGGCTCGGCGACGAGCTGCGAGCCGACGGTGAGGTCGCCCGTGACGGTCACCGACTGGGCAGCGGCGACCTGGACGGACTTCGTGGGCTGGTCGTCGGCCGTGCCGGGCGTGGACGCCGGAGCGGTCGTCGCGTCACCAGGCGTCTCGGTGCCGGTCGGGTCGGTGGCGGGGGCGCCGGTGGCGGGGGTGCCAGCGGTCGGGTCCGCAGCCGAGCCGTCGGTCCCACCTGCCGGGGCATCGCCGCCGGCGGTGCCGACGGTGCCGCCGGTCGTGCCGCCCGTGCTGGTCGAACCGTCGGCCGTGCCCGAGCCGGTGTCCGTGCTGGTGTCCGTGCCGGCGGAGGAGTCCGTGCCGGTGCCGGCGTCGGGCGTCGTCGTGCCCGCGTCGTTCGACGTCGTGTCGGACGTCCCGGTCGTCGCCGGGGCGGACACCGGCGCGTCGGGATCGGTCGCGGCGGACGCGGCGGACGCGGTCATGATGCCCAGGCCGGTCGTCAGACCGACGAGTGCGATGGTGGTGCCGACGGCGCAGGCGCGTCGGACGGTGGAGGTGCTACGGCGCACGGGTTCCCCCAGGTGGTCCAGGTCCGGCGGGTGCCGGATCGTAAGAATCTGCCGAGAGTTCTCGGCCACGCTCGGATCGTAGGTCCTCGGGACGAACGACACGGTGGTGTCGACCGAAATGTGACCCGGCTTGGGGGTCCGTGCGGGAACCCGTGGACGGACAGGAGTCTCCACGCCGGCCGGTACCCGGCAGACGCGCCAGCGGCTGCCGGGCCGTGCCCGGTGGGGAGCCTCCTGTCCGATCGTGGTGTGCGATCAGGCGCGACGGCGACGCAGCCGGTGCAGCAGCAGGCCCCCGCCCGCCGCCAGCAGGCCGAACGCCCACGCCAGCGGCGTGGTCTCGTCACCACCGGTGTACGCGAGCGTGCTGCCGGTGCCGCTCGTCGTGGTCGCGACCGCGGCGGTGGCGACCGGTCGCACAGCGACGACGAACGTCGTCGAGACGCCGCCCTGGGTGATGGTGAGGCGGTGGTCCGAGGCGTGCGGGAACGTCACCGTCGAGGCGTCGCCCCGGGGATCGGCGACGATCCGGTCGGACGCCACCGAGCTCGCCACCGTCGCGCCGAAGCCCGTGCTCACGGAGGCCGGTGCGGTCGGGTTGCCGAACCGGTCGACGGCGAGCCCGGACACCACGAGCGAGCCGCCCTGCTGCACGGGGATCGACGCGACGGTGCCGAGCGGGTGCCCCTCGCCGTCGAACGCCGTGATGACCCCACCCGGTGCGACCGACCACACCGTGGTGCCCGGCTTGCCGCTGTCGACGATCGCGAGGACCCCCACCGGAGCCGCCGGGAGGACCGTCAGGCGCACGTACTCCGTGGCGGTCGCGGTGCCGCGGAGCGCGACGACCTCGAAGTCGTACGTGCCGGCGACCGTGATCGTGCTGGTGAGCACGCCCGTCTCGACGTTGACGCTGAGGTCGGACGAGGGGGAGTCCTGGATGGCGTACGCCAGCGACCCCGTGCCGCCGGTGGTGCGGAAGGTGTGCGTGAACGTCGTGCCGGCGGTCGCCGTGAGGGCGAGCGGCTTCGCCTTGGTCCCCGGCTCGGTGAAGACGACCGGCGACGGCGAGACGGTGAGGCGGACGTACTCGGTGACCTGGGTCGAGCCGCTGAGGGCGACGACCTCGAAGTCGAACGTGCCGGCCGTCGTCGGCGTACCGCTCAGCACGCCGGTCTCGACGTTCACGGTGAAGTCCGCCGACGGGGCGTCCTGGATGGCGTACGCGACGGTGCCGTCGCCGCCCGTAGTGGTGAAGGTGTGACTGAACGGCGTGCCGACCGTCCCGGTGAGGGCGAGCGGCGCGGCCTGGGTCGACGGCTCGGTGAACGCGAGGCCGCTGCCGTCGCTCGGCGCTGCTGCCGGGGCCGCACTGCCCGTGGCCTTCGCGGCGGGACTCGCGCCCGGCGTCGGGCTGGCGCTCGGGGTCGAGGTGGCGGTGGCCGTCGTGCTCGTCGGTGTCGTCGGATCGGTCGGCGTCGCCGCCGTCGCGGACGCGCCGACGCCGATGACCGAGCCGATGGCGGTCGCCGCCACGACGATGCCGATCGTCGCCGCACGGCGGACGGGCGGCCTGGTGGACTGGTGCATGGTTCCCCCCTGGGAGTCCGGGTCGCGAGCGCCCGGTGGTCGTGCGCTCGTCCGTGCTGACGATACGGTCCGCCGGGCCGTTCCGGACCGGTCCGCACGTCACGGTTCCATCACGGAATCATCCGCTCTGACCTGGGGTTTTTCACAGAATCAACCAGAAGACGGACTGGAGGCGCGGGGCGGGCCCGCCCCGCGCCTCCAGTCCGTCAGTGGGTCACCGTGACGTGCCTCAGCCGTGTCGGCGACGCAGGCGCCAGACGAGCAGGCCGGCGCCCGAGGCCAGCAGGCCGAGGGCCCACGCGAGCGGGCCGGACTCGTCGGCCCCGGTGTAGGCCAGCGAACCGTCGGACGAGGAGGAGCCGGGCGTCACCGAGACGTCGAAGGTGCTCGTGGCGCCGTCGAGCGCCACGGTGATCGTGTGGACCGAGGCGTGCGGGAAGCGGATCTGGGTGCTCCACACCGAGGGCAGGAACGTGACCTGGTCGGATCCGATGCTGCTCGTCACCTTCGGCGCCGGGTCACCGGGGGCGGGCTCCACGGGCGCGGTCGCGTTGCCCCACGCGTCCATGGGAGTCGTCTTGACGTACAGCGAGTCGCCCTGCCGCACGGGGATCGAGTCGACGTCCTCGTGGGTCGCCGATTCGCCGGTGCCGTCGATGCGGATCAGCTGGTCGCCCGGCCCGTAGCCCCACGTGGTGTTCCCGAGCAGCTGCGGGTTCGGGCCGATGAAGGTCTGCAGGTGCGTGGTGGCGCCGGGGGTGACGACCACGTGCACCTCGCGCCGGACCGTCTGCGTGCCGGACGTCGCCACGACGGCGAAGCGGTAGTCGCCGGCGATCGTCGGGGTGCCGCTGAGCACGCCGGTCTCGCGGTCGAGGGTGAGGTGATCGGGGATGCGGGCGTCAGCGTGCGTGGGGTCGGCTTCCGATCCGTCGGAGTACTGGAGCGAGTACCGGACCGGTTCGATCCCGCCGGTCGTCCCGAACTGCTCCGAGAACGCCTTGCCCGCGGTGGTCCGCACGTCGTTCGAGGTGGGGGAGCCGACGAAGGCGAGCGTGGGGTCCTCGACCGAGACCGGGATCGTCATGGTCAGGCCCTCGGAGGTCAGGGTCAGCGTGCGGTCGCCCCTTGCGGTGAACGTCGTCTTCCACGTGTTCGTGTCCGCGTTCCAGACGAGCACGTCATCCGGGTCGCTGCTGGTCAGGACGGACTCCGACGGCATCTCCGGCCCGTTGAGCGGGTTGCTGTAGTGGTCGAACACCGCGGCACTCGTCCAGAGAGAGCCGCCGGGGGCCACCGGGACCGCGGTGACGAGGCCGCCACCACCGGACGGATCGACGTCGCCGCCGGCGCTCACGAACCAGGAGGGGTTGTGTCCGTCCTCGTGTGAGTAGACCTGAGCGCCGATGGTCTCGGCTGCTCCGGGCTCGACGATGATGCGGACGTACTGCGTCGCAGTGTTGCGGGTGTCGGTGGCGAGCACGTCGAAGTCGTACGCGCCGACGACGGTGGGCTTCCCGCTGAGGAGTCCGTCGTCGCCCCACGAGAACCACTTGAGCGCATCGAAGCCGATGGAGGGGGCGAACCCGTACTCGAGCGGCCCGTCCCCACCGTGCGCGACGAACTGGTGGGAGAAGTCGCTCCCGGCGGTGACGGTGTAGACGATCCGGTTCGTCCGGCTCGACGGCTGGTCCCAGGTCACGGCGGCGTCGGCGGCCGGGGCTGCGTCGGACGTGGGGTCCGTGCTCTCCGCCGGCGTGCCTGCGGCCGGGGTCGAGTCGGTGCCGTCGGCGGTGTCGCCTGCGGCGGGTGTGACGTCGGTGCCGTCCGCCGTGTCGGCCGGGTCGGCCGTGGGCGTCGGGGTGGCGTCGGTCGCCGGGTCCGTGGTCGGTGCGGCCGGTTCGACGACCGTGGTCGGCGCGGTGCCGTCGCCGGTGGTCGCGGTCGTGGCCGCGCCGCTGGTACTGGTGGCGCTGGTCTCGGCGGTGTCGGCGACGGCGGCGGTCGTGCCGATGCCGATCACGGACGACACGGCGACGAGTGCGACGGTCGCGCCGAACGCTGCGGTACGCCGGAGTGCCGGCGGTGTGGACTGCTTCACGGGATCCCCCTCGGATGCCTGGACGGGACACTCGACGAGCGTCCTCTACCCAGGGAATGTCCGGGCGTGACGAGTCCTGACGGGCCGCAGGTCACGGATCGGTCACGACGTCCGCACCGGTGTCGGCGACGGTCGTGGCGGGGCCGCACCGTGCCTCCCGACTGGTGCGCCTCAGTCGCCGACCGTCGCGGCCGCGCGCTCGAGCGCGCGGCGCAGTGCCCGCACGGCCGGTGACGACGAACCGGCGGTGCGCACCACCGTGAAGATGGTCCGTCGCGGGTGCTCGGGCAGCTCGACGAGCCGGCAGGTCGTCGTGCGGCCGGTCCACATCAGGTCGGGCATCAGGCTCACGGCGTTCCCGGACTCCACCAGGCGGATCTGCGTCTGCAGGTCGGCGGTCTCGTACCGGACGTCGGGCTCGAAGCCCCAGCGCCGACAGACCTGCTCGGCGAAGTGCCGCGATGCCGTGCCGCGCGGCTCCATCACCCAGGGCAGGGCCTCGGCGTCCTCGATCGACGACACCGGGGCGAGTGCGGTGTCGATCGGGGGCAGTGCGAGCCGGACCGCGTCGGTGGTCAGGTCCGACCGGTCGAGCCCGGGCAGGTGTGGCGCCGCGTGCGCGGGGTACTGCTCAGCGATCACCATGTCGAAGTCGCGGGCCCAGGTCTCGTGCAGGGCGGTCTCCGGTTCCCGCTGCACCATCTCGACGCGGACGTCCGGGTGCTCGGTCGCCATGGCGTGCAGGGCGTTCGGCATCAGGGCGAGGGCCGCCGACTGGAACACCGCGACGCGGATCCGTCCCTGCACGGTCGGCATGGTCTCCTCGACCTGGGACTGGGCCAGCTCGAGGACGTCCATCACGTGCCCGGCCGCCTGGACCAGGACCTCCGCCTGCGGGGTGAGCTGCAGCCGCCGCCCAGCCTTCCGGAGCAGCGGCACGCCGGCCTCGCGTTCCAACGCGCTGAGCTGCTGCGAGACGGCCGACGGAGTGAAGTTCACAGCCTCGGCGACGGCGGCGATCGTGCCCCGGATGGAGAGCTCCCGGAGCAGGACGAGGCGGCGGACGTCGAGCATGCTGACACTTTAGCCTCGCTGAACGGTATCCATCACGAACCGTTGCTTCCGCTGATGGGTCGGGCCCTCCACACTGATCCCATGACGACCCTGCACGAGCACCCCGCCACCGACCACGACGCCCTCGCGGACCAGTCCGTCGCGCTCGTGCGACAGTGGCTCGCCGAAGCCGAGACCTACCCGGTCGACGGCTCGGCGAAACAGCTCGCGGGGGTCCTCGCCGACCCGGCCGGTCTCGACTTCGCCGTCGGGTTCGTCGACGGGGTCGTCCGGCCCGAGGACCTCGGGGTCGCCGCCCGCAAGCTCCGCGCGATCGCACCCGGGGCACCCGGCTTCCTGCCCGCAGCGCTCCGCGGGCTCGTCCGACTCGGCGGCGGGATGGCACCGGCGCTGCCCGGCGTCGTCGTGCCGATCGCGCGCCGTGTGCTCCGGAACATGGTCGGCCACCTCATCGTCGACGCGACCGACGCCAAGCTCGGCCCCGCCATCGCGAAGATCAAGCGCGACGGCGTGCGGCTCAACGTCAACCTGCTCGGTGAGGCCGTGCTCGGCGAGGGCGAGGCAGCGCGCCGGATCGAGGGCACGCACAAGCTCCTCGCCCGCGACGACGTCGACTACGTGTCGATCAAGGTCTCCTCGACGGTGCACCCGCACTCCCCGTGGGCGTTCGACCACGCGGTCGAGGACATCATCGAGAAGCTCCGGCCGCTCTTCCGCCGTGCCGCGTCGGCCTCCCCGGCCAAGTTCATCAACCTCGACATGGAGGAGTACAAGGACCTCGACCTCACCATCGCGGTCTTCACCAATCTCCTCGACGAGCCGGAGTTCCTCGGCCTCGAAGCCGGCATCGTGCTCCAGGCGTACCTGCCCGACGCGCTCGCCGCGATGGAGCACCTGCAGGAGTGGTCCGCCGCCCGCCGTGCCCGCGGTGGTGCCGGCATCAAGGTCCGTCTGGTGAAGGGGGCGAACCTGCCGATGGAGCAGGTCGAGGCCTCGGTGCACGGCTGGCCGCTCGCCACCTGGCACACCAAGCAGGACTCCGACACCAACTACAAGCGCGTGCTCGACTGGGCGCTGACGCCGTCGCGCATCGAGAACGTCCGCATCGGCGTCGCCGGTCACAACCTGTTCGACGTCGCCCACGCCTGGCTGCTCGCCGGGGAGCGCGGCGTCCGGGACGGCATCGAGTTCGAGATGCTCCTCGGCATGGCGCAGGGACAGGCCGCGGCGGTGAAGAACACCGTCGGCTCGCTCCTGCTCTACACGCCGGTCGTGCACCCGCAGGAGTTCGACGTCGCGATCGCGTACCTGATCCGCCGACTCGAAGAAGGCGCGTCGCAGGAGAACTTCATGTCCGCGGTGTTCTCGCTGGTGTCCTCGCCGGAGCTCTTCGCTCGTGAAGAGGAGCGCTTCCGATCCTCCCTCGAGCCGCTCGCCACGCCCGAGGGCCTGGCTGCCCCAGCGTCCCACCGTGTCGCCGACCGCTACGCGGCCGTCGGTCGCCCCGGCGTCGGACACTTCGAGAACACCCCGGACACCGACCCGTCGGTGGCGGCCTTCCGTGAGTGGGGAGCGGCGATCACCGCGCGCGTCGCGTCGTCGACGCTGGGCGTCGCGGCCGTCCAGGAGGCACGGGTCGACTCCGCCACGACGCTCGACTCGGCGCTCGGTCGCGTCCGGGACGCCGGTGCCGTCTGGGGGACATGGTCCGGTGCCGCGCGTGGCGCGGTCCTGCACGCCGTCGGTGACGCACTCGAGGCGAACCGCGCCGCCCTCGTCGAGGTGATGGCGTCCGAGACCGGCAAGACCATCGACCAGGCCGACCCCGAGGTCTCCGAGGCGATCGACTTCGCGCACTTCTACGGCACGCTCGCCGCGTCGCTCGACGACGTCGACGGTGCGTCCTTCACGCCCGCCGCCCTGACGCTCGTCGCGCCGCCGTGGAACTTCCCGGTCGCGATCCCCGCCGGGTCGACCCTCGCCGCGCTCGCCGCCGGGTCTGCAGTCGTGCTCAAGCCGGCGCCGCCCGCCGAGCGCTGCGGTGCCGTCCTCGCATCGATCATGTCGACCGCGTTCGACGCCATGGGTGCGCCGGCGGACGTCCTCGCCTTCCTGCAGGTGTCGGAGAGCGACCTCGGGCAGCAGCTCGTCGCCTCGCCGCTCGTCGACCGGGTCATCCTCACCGGGGCGTACGAGACGGCCGAGCTCTTCCGTTCGTTCCGCCCCGACCTGCCCCTGCTCGCCGAGACCTCCGGCAAGAACGCGATCATCGTGACGCCCTCGGCGGACCTGGACCTCGCCGTGAAGGACGTCGTCGCCTCGGCCTTCGGGCATGCCGGGCAGAAGTGCTCCGCGGCGTCGCTCGTCGTGCTCGTCGGCTCCGTCGCCACGTCGCGTCGCTTCCGGTCGCAGCTCGTCGACGCCGTGTCGTCGCTCACCGTCGGCTACCCGACCGACCCCACCACGCAGATGGGGCCGGTCATCGAACCCGCCGCCGGCAAGCTGCTCGACGGCCTCACGAAGCTCGGTGCGGGGGAGTCGTGGGCGGTCCAGCCAACCAAGCTCGACGACTCCGGCAAGCTCTGGAGCCCGGGTGTCCGCCAGGGCGTCCGTCGGGGCTCGGCGTTCCACCGCACGGAGTACTTCGGTCCGATCCTCGGCGTCATGACGGCGAAGACCCTCGACGAGGCGATCGACATCGTCAACGAGGTCGACTACGGCCTGACCTCGGGCCTGCACTCCCTCGACTCCGCTGAGATCGGCACGTGGCTGTCGCGCATCGAGGCGGGCAACCTCTACGTCAACCGCGGCATCACCGGCGCGATCGTCCGACGCCAGCCCTTCGGCGGCTGGAAGAAGTCGGCCGTCGGTGCCGGGACGAAGGCCGGCGGGCTGAACTACCTGCTCGGGCTCGGGTCGTGGACGTCCGCTCCGGCTGCATCCGGTTCGGCGTCCGCCGGTGTCGCGGTGTCCCAGCCGGTGTCCGCGTTCGTGCGTGCCGCGGGTGTGGCGTCGCCGTCGCTCGACCGGGCCGTCGCCTCGGACCAGCGCGCGTGGGACTCCCTGTTCGGCACTGCCACCGACGTGTCGGCCCTGACCGCCGAGCGGAACATCGCGCGGTACCTGCCGTTCCCGGCCGTGCACGTGCGGCTGGCTTCGGCTGCTGAGGACGCGGTCGCTGATCTCGTCCGGGTGGTCGCGGCATCCGTCCGTGCCGGCACCACGATCGACGTCTCGACCGAGTCGACGTTGCCGTCCGCGGTCGTGTCGGCCGTGCGGGCGCTGCCGAACGTCCGGTCGCTGACGCAGTCGCACTCCGACGCCGCGTTCGCCTCGGCGGTCGCGAGCGGCCCGTCGACGCGGGTTCGACTGATCGGCGGCGACGTCTCGGCGCTGTACACGGCGATCGGTGGGCGCCCGGACGTCGCGGTCTACGGCGAGCCCGTCACGGAGGCCGGTCGGATCGAGATCCTGCCGTTCGTCCGCGAGCAGGCGGTGTCGATCACGGCGCACCGGTTCGGGACGCCGAACCACCTGACGGACGCGCTGATCTAGGCGCGGCGGCGGTCGGGCGCTCGGCCGGGGCGGGGCGCTGTCCGGTCGCCGCACGACCTCGGGCGGCGGTCAGGTGCGGAGGGTTGCGTCGGGCGGGTGCCGGACCCTGCCGGCCGATTCCCTGAGGAGCACCCCCGTGACCGAACCCTTCGCTCGCCCCACCGCCCTGGCCCACGTCCGCGTGACCGTGACCGACATCCACCGCAGCAAGGCCTTCTACCAGCAGCTGCTCGGGACCGATCCGGCCATCGACTTCAGCGACCAGGTCGACGAGCCCGGCGTCCTGGAAGACCGGGAGCGCTTCTACGGCGGCAGCGTCTTCCAGCTCGGTGACCAGGTGTTCGGCCTGCGTCCGGTCGCTCCCGCGGGGCAGCGGTTCAACCCGGACACCGTCGGGCTCGACCACGTGAGCTTCGTCGTCGGGTCGGTCGACGAGCTGCACGCCGCTGCCGCGCGCCTCGACGAGGCCGGGGTCGAGCACGGGGAGGTCACCGACCTCGGCGACGCGGGCATGGTCATCCTGTCGGTGCAGGACCCCGACGACATCAACCTCGAGCTGGCGGCGCTGAAGCGCTGAGGGTGCCGGCGGCGCCGTCGCTGGTCTGGCGCTGGTGCCGACCGCCGCTGCACAACCAAAGTGCGTTCGCACCGCGGCTTCCCGTGGTGCGAGCGCACTTTGGTTGTGCGCCGGTCAGTCCGCCGAGACCGACGCGGGGGTGGTCATCGTCGCCGTCACGAGCTCACGGAGGGACTCCGGCAGCGGCCTCGGGCGGCGGGCACCCTCGCGGTCGATGATGACGTGCGCGAACTCACCCGTCGCGAGCAGGGCACCGTCGGACTGCCGGAACAGCCCGAACTCCCACGACAGGCTCGTGTTCCCGAGGTGCTTCGAACGCATCCCGACCTCGATGACGTCCGGCCACACCGCCGACTCGACGAACCGGCAGCTCGACGACACGAGCACGGCGATCCACTCGGACGAGAACGGATCGAGGCCGGCTTCCTCGCGGAACCAGTAGGTGGCCGCGTTGTCCATCGCGCTGTAGTAGATCGTGTTGTTCACGTGCCCGAACATGTCGTTGTCGTTCCACCTGGTGGGGTAGACGCGGACGAAGGGGTAGTCGGCGATGGTCATCGGACTCCTGATGTGGTGGTGACGGGACGGAGGACGTACTCGAACGTCGCCCGAGCACGGGCGGGGTCGGGTGTCTCCCCGGAGATGAGGTCGGCGTACGTGAAGGACTCGGAGATCCGGACGAGCAGCCGGGCGAGCTCCTCGGCGGACAGCGGTGTCGGATCGAACGCCCCGGCGACGCGTTCACGATCGACGAGCTCGGTGACCCGGCCGACGAACCGGCTCTGCACGTCGCTCTCGGTGGTGGTCAGCAGACGGAGCGCCCGCGCTGGTTCGCGGGTGAGGAACGCCCGGAAGTAGGGCGCTTCGATCAGGTCCGCAGTGAAGCGGTCGAGCACGTCGACGATACGCGCGGCACCGGACGGCGCGGCCGCGGCGGCAGCCGCGTCGAACGTCGGGACGGCGAGCGACCAGAGGATCTCGGACAGCAACCGGTCACGGTTGCCCACCCACCGGAACAGCGACGTGCGGTCGACGCCGAGCGAGGTGGCCAGGGCGCCCATGTCGATCCGGGACCCGGCGATGAATGTGTGGCGTGCCTCCCGGAACGCGCGCAGCGCTGAATCCGATGTGTACACGCGATCCTCCCTTGCAACGTTTCCGAGAATGATGCACGATCAGTGTATGTCACTGACGACGGCCACCCCCGCGATCCTCGAGTCCGACTTCTACCGGTTCCAGGAGGGGCTGACCGACCAGGAACGCGAGTCCCTCGGACGGCTGCGCACGTACCTCGAGTCCGAGGTGCGCCCGATCGCGGACGAGTACTGGGCGCGTGCCGAGTTCCCGATGCAGGTCATCAAGCCGCTGTCGGAGCTCGGTATGTACGGCGCCGGCGTCCCGTTGGTGCGGCACTTCGAGAACTCGGCCGTGTACCGCGGGTGGGCGGCGCTCGAGCTCGGGCGGGTGGACGCCAGCGTCGCGACCTTCATCGGCGTGCAGTCCGGCCTCGCCATGAACTCGATCGCCGTGGCGGGCAGCGACGAGCAGCAGCAGGAGTGGCTGCCCCGTATGGCCTCCGGTGAGCTCGTCGGGGCGTTCGGCCTGACCGAGCCGCTCTCCGGCAGTGACTCCGCGCGCGGACTCCGGACGACCGCTCGGCGCGACGGCGACACGTGGGTCCTCGACGGCGAGAAGCGCTGGATCGGCAACGCCACCTTCGCGGACGTCGTGGTCATCTGGGCGAAGGACGTCGCCGACGACCAGGTGAAGGGCTTCCTCGTCACGACGGACACCCCCGGGTTCACCGCGACGAAGATCGAGGACAAGATCGCCCTGCGCGGCGTGCAGAACGCCGACATCGTGATGACCGGGGTCGAGGTCCCCGAGTCGCGGCGACTCCAGCGGGCAGACTCTTTCCGCGCGACGGCCGAGGTGCTCCGCCTGACCCGGACCGAGGTGGCCTGGCAGGCGATCGGCATCGCGGTCGGTGCCTACGAGGCCGCACTCGACTACGCCCGCACCCGGATCCAGTTCGGCAAGCCCATCGCCGCGCACCAGATGGTGCAGGACCTGCTCGTGAAGTCGCTCGCGAACATCACGGCGTCCATCGCGCTGTGCACGCAGGCCTCGGCGATGCAGGACGCGGGGACCGGTGGCGACGAGCACTCGGCGATGGCGAAGGCGTTCGCGACCGCGAAGATGCGCGAGACCGTGGGATGGTGCCGCGAGGTCGAGGGCGGCAACGGCATCGTGCTCGACAAGGGTGTCGCCCGGTTCTTCGCCGACGCCGAGGCGATCTACTCGTACGAGGGCACGCGCGAGGTGAACACCCTCATCGTCGGCCGCGCGATCACGGGCCAGGCCGCGTTCGTGTAGGTCGGCCCAGCGCGGCCAGACCCGGAACGACTTCGTCGACGTCGTACGGCGTCGACTCTGTCGTTCCGGGTCGGGGCGCGCTACCCGAGCAGCTCCGGCCGCTCCCACTCGCCGCCGCGCACGTGCTGCTCGAGGAACGCGAACACCGTCTCGTACCAGACCACCGCGTGCTGCGGCTTGAGCACCCAGTGGTTCTCGTCCGGGAAGTACAGGAACCGGTGCGGCATCGAACCGTCCGGTGCCGCGTGGTGCTCGGCGAGCTCGGACCACAGCCGCAGTCCCTCGCCGATCGGCACGCGGTAGTCCTTGTCGCCGTGGATCACGAGCATCGGAGACGTGATGTCCGCCACGAAGCGGTGCGGGTCGTTCTCGTGCAGCCCGTCGGCGTCGAAGATCGACTGCCAGTACTGCGACATGTCCGTGGTGCCGTTGAACTGGTCGAGCGCCCACAGGCTGGCGTGGGTGACGATCGCCCGGAACCGGTCGGTGTGCCCGGCGACCCAGTTCGCCATGAAGCCACCGAACGACCCGCCGAGGGCCGCCGTCCGGGTCTCGTCGATGTCGTCCCGCGCCACGACGGCGTCGGTGATCGCCATCAGGTCTGTGTAGGGCGCCTGGCCCCAGGCGTTCCACCCCCGGTTGATGAAGTC
Source organism: Curtobacterium sp. 314Chir4.1 (assembly GCF_900215175.1). Classification (NCBI taxonomy): domain Bacteria; kingdom Bacillati; phylum Actinomycetota; class Actinomycetes; order Micrococcales; family Microbacteriaceae; genus Curtobacterium; species Curtobacterium sp. 314Chir4.1. The sequence goes on along the minus strand of NZ_OCMI01000001.1, from coordinate 1,001,517 downwards.
GAGCCCGTACCCGGTCGACAGGGCGGGGTCGGGCAGGAGCACGGCGTACCCGCGCGCTGCGGCGAGTTGCGGGTTCCACCGCCAGGACCACTGGTTCCACGAGTTCAGCGGACCGCCGTGGATCCAGAGCAGCAGCGGGTGCGGCCCGTCGCCGGCGTCGGACGACGGCAGGACGAGCCATCCGCGCACCCGGGAGCCGTCGGCAGCCGTGGTCTCGACCTCCTCCAGGCGGCCGGGGACGTCGGGCAGCGCGGCGGGCGTCGCGAGCGGCGTCACCGTCCCGTCGGTCGCGATCTGCACGGGGTGCAGCGGGGCCGCCCAGGAGGCACGGAGCGCCACCACCTCGCCGCTCGCGTCCGCCACGCGCAGGCTCGAGTACGCCCAGTCGTCGTGCGTCAGCTGCTCGACGGCGCCGCCGTCGAGGGGGAGCCGGAAGACCGGCGCGCGACCGTCCTGGTCCGCCGTCGCCAGGAGCGCACCGTCGCCGTGCGCGAAGACCAGCTCGTTCGGCCAGCGGTCCCAGTCGGTGGCGATGCGCCGTGCTCCGGACACCGTGGTGCCGTCGAGGTCGGCGACCCAGATCTCCTGCTGCGTCGCACCCTGCGGCGTGAACCGGGGCGTCCGCACCCACGCCAGGGTCCGCCCGTCGTGGCTGAGGGTGGGGGTCTCGTGGTCGACGGCGTCGTCGCTGAACAGCACCGTGCGCTGGCCGCTCGCGACGTCGAAGGCGACGATCGTCGATCGCGAACCACGCGATTCCTGCACGGCGACCGTGGCGACGACCACCGAGCCGTCGGGCGTGACCACCCCGTCGACGTGTTCGAGGGAGCGCGCCGGCGCCGGCGTGAGGTCGGTGAGCGCGGGGAGGTGCGCCGGGTACGCCGGAGCATCGGACGCACCCTGCGTGGTCCGCGTCTCCTGCAGAGCCGTCTCCCGCAGCGCCGAGAGGTCGAGCGTCAGCACGTGCGTCTCGTCGGGGCCGAGGTCGTGGTCCCAGAACCGCACCGGGTAGGTCTCGTGCAGGATCGCCTGCACCTTCCGGTCCTTGCGGCGCCCGCGGAGCTCGGCGTCGGCGGTGACCACACCCGTGCGGTCGGTGCCGGCGCCGGGGAGCAGCCCGGCCGTGACCGCGACGGTGTCGGCCGCCGTCGCGCTGCCGAGGACACCGCCGACGCCGCCCGCGAGCTTCGTGACCGGTCGTGCCTCGCCACCGGCGGCGGGCAGGACCCAGAGCTGCGGGGCGTCGCTGTCCTTGTTGCCCTCGCCGTCGGGACGCCCCGAGACGAACAGCAGGTCGCCGGAGCGGGTGAAGGAGACCCCGCCCTCGCCCCTCGTCGAGCGCGTCAACCGGACCGGTGCCGAGTCGGCGTCCGACGACGGGCCGGGCACCGCCCAGATCGACCGCCGGTACCCGGTGCCGTCGGCGTCGAGCACGCTGACGGTGAGGGCCACGCGGGAGCCGTCCGGGCTCACGGCGATCCCGTCCACGCGGGGGAGTGCGGTGTACTGGTCGAGGTCCGAGAACGGCGTCGTCATGCCCCCACGCTATCGGCGCGACCCGACAGCACGGCCGTCACGACCCGACCTGTGGAGAAGTGTCGGCCCGGCTCACGCCCAGAACGCGGCGATGCCCTCGGCGACGGCGCTGCCCTGGGTGCGCCCGGCGTCGGCGGACGGCGCCTGCGTGCTGAGCGACAGCGAGTTCGTGCCGAACGCCTGCTGCGCGGTGCTGTCCGCCACGATGACCTCGACCGAGCTGCCGGCGGCCCGGAGACCCTCGACCGCGACGTCGAGCCACGGCCCGAGCGGCGACGGGCCCTCGGGGCCGCAGGCGACGACGAGGACGCGCTCGTACCCCGCGGCGACGTCCGCGTTCGTTCCCGAGCGGAGTCCGCCGTCGATGTAGGGGCGTCCCTCGAGCCCGACCGGCGACCACACGAGGGGCACCGAGCAGCTCGCGGCGACGGCCCGGGGGAGCGGGATCCCGTCGGCGGCGGTGAGCACGCGGAACGTGCCGTCCGTCGCGTCGATGGTCGTCAGGGCGAGCGGCTTCGCCGGCCACTCCGTCGCGGGCAGGGTCTCGGTGAACGTGGCGACGCGCTCGTCGTCGGTCTGCCCGGTCGTGGTCTGCTGCGCGAGGAGCCCGAGGCGTGCGCGGGCGTCCTGGTCGGAGGTCGCGCCCTCGAGGACGGCGCCGATGCGCTGCTGGAACTCCTCGCCGTCGATGGCGACGGGTTCCTCGTACGTGGTCGGGACGGGGGCGTGCTGCTGGTCGTACGCCTGCTGGACCCCGCCGTACCGGACGAACGTGCCGACGACGCTGCCGGCGCTCGTCCCGACCACGAGGTCGGCCGCGTCGAGGTCGACCCCGGCGTCCTGGAGCGCGGTGAGCACCCCGAGTTCCCAGGCGATGCCGGCGATGCCGCCACCCCCGAGGACGAGTGCTCTGGTTCCGGGTGCGGGCGTCGAGACGTCGGTCATGGGTCCTGCTTACCAGGCTGCGGTGTCGCCGTGGTGGCGACCGGCGACGGAGGGGAGGCGCGTGGCGGCGCCGCCACGCGCCTCCCCTCCGTCTGGTGGGTGCGCTGGGTCAGACGCCAGCGGTGGAACGGATCCAGCTGGCGGACTGGGCGAGCACCGCGTAGTTCGAGCCGGCGTGCGTGTTCGCACCCGGGTCGGCCACGTCCCCCGTCGAGCACACGCCGACGACCTTGCCGTTCACGACGAGTGCGCCGCCGGAGTCGCCGTGGTTCGACGCTCCCGACACCCCGGTGACGTGCTGGGCGAGCCCGCGGTACGCGTCGGTGGAGCTGCCCGTGAGGTTCACGCTCGCCTGGTAGAGCCCGGTCGTCGGGACGCTGTTCGCGCGGTTGCCGTACCCGAGGATCGTGCCCGTCCCGGTGGACTTCGGGCTGAAGCCGAGGTCCAGCTGGGCGTACGAGGACAGGGTCTTCGGCGTGCGCAGGTGCACGAGCGCGATGTCGCCCGACGGCGCCGAGTAGAGCCGGTCGGCCGCGGTCGCCGTGCCCCGGTTCGTGGTGCTGTTCGAGTGGTAGACGTTCATCGCGGTGGTGCCGTCGACGCAGTGCTCGGCGGTGAGCACCCACGAGGCGTTGAGCTGTTCGCCGGTGCACCCGAACGTGTCGGTGCCGCCCTGCTGGAAGACGAGCTGCACCTCCCACGGGGTGCTCGGCGCCGGCTCGCCGCCGATGACCTGGGGCGAGGCGGTGGCGGCGTTCGCGGCAGTCGCGCCGAGGGAGCCACCGAGGAGGGCGAGGGCGGCCGTCGCGGTCAGTGCGAGGGCCCTGCGGTTCTGTCGCTGCTTCATGGACAGATCGTGCGCGCCCCCTGTTCGGGGGTCAAGTCAGCGTTGCGGAGGACAACACACGTCACCCTGTGGACAACTCCGTCGGCGTCGGTGGCACGCCCTACCGTCGAGGCATGGGGCAGGAACAGGAACGACGCCGGACGCGTGCCGGACGGGTCGGTGCGGTGGTGTGGCCGATCGTGGTGGCCGCTGCGCCCACCGCGGCGTTCCAGCTGCCGAACCTCGTCCAGACGTCGGCGGTGCGGGTGTCGCTCGTCGGGTTCGGGCTCGTCGTCCTCGTGGCCGCGGTGCTCGTGCAGGTGGTGCGGGCCCGCCGTGCCGAGGCGTCACGGACCGCTGCGGCAGACGACTCCGCGGCCGTCGAGCTCGAGCAGGGGACCGCGGTCCGGTACGCGTTCGGACAGCTCGCCACCCGGCTCGTGCGGTTCACCGAGCTGCGGCGACGCGACCGGCGGAGTGAACTCCCGGCGTTCGCCGACCGGGTCGCGGTGGCCCTCGCCTTCTACCTGCTCCCCAAGGTCCCGGACGTCCGCGCCAACGTGTACCAGCTCTCGGCGGACCTGGGCGCGCTCGAGCCGATCGGGCACGGCGGAGCAGGTGACACCGCCGGGGTCTTCCGCGCGGGCACGCCCTACGGGGACCGCAACCTCGAGTGGGTGCTCGTCGGCGGCGCACCCCGCATCGTCGGGGACCGTGCGGCGGACGTCGACGTCGACCAGGACCTGCCGGGCTTCGAACCGCGGTACCGGTCGTACGTCTCCGTCGTCATCCGGTCGCACGAGTACTCGTTCGGCATGCTCACCGTCGACTCGCCGGCTCCCGACGCGTTCACCGATCTCGACGCGAAGACCGTCGCCGTGGTCGCCGCGTTCATGGCGGTGGCCTTCTCCCTCACCTACTCGTCCCCGGAACGGGACCGCGACTCCCGGAAAGGCCCGTGATGCTCACGCGATTTGTCGGACGCTCGACGTACCATCCCCCCATGACCATCGTGACCCCCGAACCGAAGCCCTTCGGACGTTCACGGGTGTACACCCCGAACTGGACCGACGACACCACCGACGCCGACTACGAAGACCTCGAGGTCATCGCCGCGAACATCGAACGTGAGCGTGCAGCGGCACGACGCCGGGTCGAGGCACGGATCGCCGCCCGGCTCGCTCGCTGACCGGGCGGGATCAGTACCGCCCGCGTCACTCGGTGGTCACGTCGATGAGCACCTTCCCGACCGTGTCGGACTCGACGGCGTCGTGCGCGGCCGCCGTCTCCTCGAGCGCGAACCGCACGAGCGGCAGTCCCGCGGCTTCGCCCACCGGCAGGACACCGTCGCGCAGTGCCGCGGTGACGTCCTCGGCGGCTGCGCGCAGGGCGTCGTCGCCGATCGTGTAGAGCAGCAGGAACTGGTACCGGGCGTTGATGCCCATGTTCGGACGGATCGGCAGCGTGGCGTCGTCACCGCCGTTGTTCGCGTAGATCGACACCACGCCGTGGTTCGCCAGTACCTCCGCGACCAGCCCGGCGTTCTGCGGGATCGACACCTCGACGACGATGTCGACGCCGTCGGGGGCGATGTCCCGGATGCGGGTCGCGGCGTCCTCCGACCGGTAGTTCACCGTGTGGTGCGCGCCGGCCGCGGTCGCGAGGGCGGCCTTCGCGTCGGAGCTGATGGTCGTGATCACCGTCGCACCGGCCCACCGGGCGAGCTGGATCGCTGCGTGACCGACCGCGCCGGCGCCACCGGCGACCAGGACGGTCCTGCCGGTGAGGGCGCCCGGTGCGAGGCGCGACGGCCCGTGCTCGTGCGTGGTGAGGGCGCGGTGCGCGGTCATCGCGGGGACGCCGAGCGAGGCGCCGATGTCGAAGCCCGTGCCGTCGGGCAACCGCACGGCCTGGGCAGCGGGTACGACGGTGTACTCCTGCGCCGTGCCGGTCGGACGGCTCGCGGCCGCCATGTACAGCCAGACGTGGTCGCCGACGGACAGTCCCTCGACCCCCTCGCCGAGGGCGTCGACGACCCCGGCTCCGTCCTGGTTCGGGGTGATCTCGGGGAAGGGCAGACCGTCGCCGTAGGTACCGCCGGCGCGGGCCTTCCAGTCGGTCGGGTTGACGCCCGAGACGACGACGCGGACCCGGACCTCGCCGGGGCCGGGCTCGGGGAGCGGGCGCTCCTCGAGGGTCAGGACGGACGAGTCACCGGGCTTCGTGTAGACGACTGAACGCATGTCCCCAGGCAACCACGGCGGTGGCTCGGGGATTCCGGGCGCGCTCAGCTCCGGGCGTCGTACGCCTCGCGAGACACCGCGACGTCGTCCATGTGCGACGTCGCCCAGTCCTCGAGCGGCTTCAGCACCTCGCGCAGGGACCGGCCGCGGTCGGTCAGCTCGTACTCGACGTGCGGCGGGATCTCCGGGAAGACCGTGCGGGTGACGAGTCCGTCGCGCTCGAGGGCGCGGAGGGTCTGGGTGAGCATCTTCTGGGACACGCCCTGCACCCGGGTGGCGATCGCCGAGTAGCGTGCCGGACCGTCGGCCAGAGTGCCGATCGTCAGGACGCTCCACCGGTCACCGATGCGGTCGAGCAGCTGTCGCGAGGGACACTCCGCGGCGTACGGGCTGTACTCGAGTGCTGACACGACGACCTCCGTTACGCACCGTGAGGTGCCTACTTACTCAAAGAGAGTAACGCTTGTACGGTGAGTGTCAACGTTCCACGAAAGGAAGCTCCATGACCAGCATCGTCGTCTTCGGTGGCACCGGCTACGCCGGCTCCGCCATCACCCGCGAGGCCCTCTCCCGCGGCATCGCCGTCACCGCCGTCGCCCGCGACACCTCCAAGCTCGAGGCCGCCGAGGGGCTGACCCTCGCGCAGGGCGACGCCTTCGACGCCGACTTCGTCGCAGAGGTCACGAAGGGCGCGGACGTCATCGTCATCGCGCTCCACGCGGTGCAGGCGGACGGCAGCGAGCTCAAGGACAAGTTCCAGCACTTCGTCGACGCGGCGGTCGCCGCTGGCGCCCGGCTCGGCATCGTCGGCGGTGCCGGTTCTCTGCTCGTCGCCGAGGGTGGCCCGCGCCTGTTCGACTCGGCCGAGTTCCCGGACGCGTTCAAGGCCGAGGCGAAGAGCCACGCGCAGATCCTCGACGCACTCCGCGCTGCTGACACCGAGGTCGACTGGTTCTACGTGAGCCCGGCGGCGGCCTTCGGTGGCTACAACCCCGGCGAGCGTCGCGGCACCTACCGCACGACGGACGAGGTCCTGCTCACCGACGCCGACGGCAACTCGGACATCTCCGGCGAGGACTACGCGCTGGCCTTCGTCGACGAGATCGTGTCGCCGGCACACCACCGCGCGCGGTTCGGCGTCGCGTACTGACGCAGCGCGCTTCGCGATCGCACGACCGAAGTCACCCGGAACAACGCACGGGCGTGGTTCCGGGTGACTTTGGTTGTGCGGCACGCGCCGGACGCAACCAGCGGGCGGACTGGAGGCACGGGGCGGGCCCGCCACGTGCCTCCAGGCCGTCAGCGGTGACCGACGATCGACGGGACCGGCATGTGGTGCCGCATGCGGACCGCCAGGTGGAGCCCGCCGCGGCGGGCGAGCACGAGGCCGACGACGGCCGCCGCGGCGGCGGGCACGCCTCCGGCGACCACCATGCCGACGTGGGCGCCGAAGTGGTCGACGATCTGGCCCATGAGCGGGCCGCCGATCGCCTGGCCGCCGAGCAGCACGAGGACGTAGAGCGACATCACGCGGCCGCGGATCGCGACGTTCGACGACAGCTGGACGAGTGAGTTCGACGCCGTCTGGAAGAGCAGCTGGGACATGCCGACGGCGACGAGTGCGACGGTGAACGGCGCGATCGCGGGGATCGAACCGGAGACGACGAGCAGGATCCCCGTCCAGAACACCCCGCCGACGATGGTGCGGAGCCGGACGGTCGCGCGCCGGGTGGAGAGCAGCGCCCCGACGAGCGCACCGATCGCGACGGCGGAGTTGAACACGCCGTAGCCGCCGGCGCCGACGTCGTAGACCTTCGACGCGAAGGCCGAGAGCAGCACCGGCATCGTCAACGCGAAGACCGAGAAGAACGCCACCAGGATCACCGGCACGATGATGGTCGGCTTCCGGACGGCGTAGCGGAGGCCCTCCACGAGCTGGCCCTTCCCGCGCGGCGCCGGGGGTGTGCGGTGCAGCTCCGAGACCTTCAGGAACCCGAGCGTCACGACGACCGCCACGCAGGCGATCGCGTTCACGCCGAACGACCACCCGGCCCCGACCGCGACGAGCAGGGCGCCGGAGAGTGCGGGCCCGATCATGCCGCCGAGCTGGAACACCGAGGAGTTCACGCTGATGGCGTTCCGGAGGTGCTCGTGGCCGACGATCTCGGTGACGAACACCTGCCGCGCCGGGTTGTCGATCACGGTCACCATGCCCACGAGGAACGCGATCGCCCAGATGTGCCAGGCCTGCACGACCCCGGTCAGGGTCAGCACGGCGAGCAGGGCGGACAGCAGTGCGAACGAGCCCTGCGTGATCATCATGAGGGCGCGCTTCGAGAACCGGTCGACGAGCACGCCGCCGAGGAGCCCGAACAGCAGCATCGGCGCGAACTGGCACGCGACCGTGATGCCGACCTGCGCGACCGACCCGGTGAGCTGGAGGACGAGCCAGTCCTGCGCGATCCGCTGCATCCAGCCGGCGGTCATGGCGACGAGGTTCGTGGCGGTGAAGAGCCGGAAGTTCGGCACCGACAGGGCGATGAGGGTGTGGCGCCACGGCGGGCGGGTGGCCTGGATCGGGAGCGGTTCGGTGGGTGGGGGGAGGGTCGTCGGTGACGCGCTCACGGTGGGGGATCTCCGGACGTCGGCTGCGGAACTGGTACCCCATCGAAACTACGTGCTCGCGGGTCATTCGATACCCCTATGGTGGCTATCAGTCCATTGCGATGTCGAATGAACGGGGTGCGTCGTGCTCGATCCGGTCCTGCTGCAGACCTTCCTGGCCGTCGCCGAGACGGGCAGCTTCACACAGGCGGGGGCCAGGCTCGGGATCAGCCAACCGACGGTGTCCCAGCACGTGCGGCGGCTCGAGACCGCGGTGGCACGGACCCTCGTCGCCCGGGACACCCGGGGCGTGGCGCTCACCGACAACGGGGACGCGATGGCCGGGTTCGCGCGGACGATCCTCGCGGCGCACGCCACCGCCGACGCGTACTTCTCGGGAGCGGCGACCCGCGGGCGGCTCCGGTTCGGGGCGGCGGACGACCTCGCGATCACGCAGCTGCCGCGCATCCTGCGGGACTTCCGGCGACTGCACCCGCAGGTGAACCTCGAGCTGACGGTGAACCAGTCCTCGCCGCTGCTGCGCCGGGTGCACGCCGGGCAGCTCGACCTCGTGTTCATCAAGCAGACCGCGGGGGAGTCCGCCGAGGGCACCCGCGTCGCCACCGACCAGATGGTGTGGATGGCGCAGGACGGCATCGCCCTCGAACCAGGGGCGCCCGTGCCGCTCATCGCGTACCAGGCGCCGAGCATCAGTCGGCAGATGGCGATCGACGCACTCGAGGCCGCCGGACGCACCTGGCGGATCACCTGCAACACCCGTGACGTGAACGGGGTGCTCGCGGCGGTGCGGGCGGGGATCGGGGTCGCGGTGTTCCCGCACTCGCTCATCCCCGCTGATCTCGTGAAGGTGTCGCAGCGGCTCGGGTTGCCGGACCTGCCCGCCGTCGACTACGTCCTCATCGCCAACCCGACCGTGCAGCGGGAACCGATCGACGCCCTGACGAACGCGATCCTGTCCCGCGGGGTGGTCCGCGCGGTGTGAGGCGTGCAGGGCGGCGTCTCGTCTCGCTGAGACGAGACGCCGCCTCGCCCGCGAGACACCGCCTCGCGCACGAGACGCCGCCGGATCCGGCGGCGTCTCGTGCTGCTGCCGGTGTCTCGCGTCGCCGCCGGTGTCTGGCGCGCAGCGCGCAGCGCGCAGCGCGCGGCGACGCCGGCCCGCTACGGGGCCAGGGTCGGGGACGTTCCCGTGCCGGTGAGGTCGGGGAGCGTCACGCCGGCGAGCGACAGCACCGCCGAGGCGACCGCCCACAGCAGCACGAGCGTGCCGACACCGCCGAGCACCGCCCCGAGCAGCGCGATCGGTCGCTGCCACGTGGCCGCGCGGTTCCGCAGCGTCACGATCGAGAGCACCAGCGCGAGCGCGCCGAGCAGCAGCCCGACACCGTGCACGGTCGCGGGAGCGAGGAACCACCAGGCCGCGAGTCCGAGTGTCGCCAGCCCGGCGACGGCGCCGAGGACGGCACCCGGCGTGGCCCCGACGAGCGGCTTGCGCACGCGCTCCGGGTCGGCCTGGAGGCGCGGCTCGTCCCCGTCGGTCCCGGTCGCCTCCGCGGGTGGTGCGCTGGTCTCGGACCCCGCCGGCGGTAGCGCTGCGGGAGCGGCGGCGGGTGCGGCGGCGGTCGGTGCTGATGCGGGCGGTGCGATCACGGCGTCGAACGACCGGGTGGGCGTCAGAGCCGACGCGGGGGCGCGGAGCGGGGCCTGCTGACGGGCGAAGCGGGCGGGGGTCCGGTAGCCGATCGGTCCCGAGGGGGCGGGCTCGGTGCCCTCGACGACGACGTGCTCCAGGCCGGGCACCGAGAACCGCGGTTGGCCGACGACGGGCACCGCGGGCACGACGGGTGCCGGGGGAGCGGCGTCGATGGGCGACGCGGGTGCCGGGGCGAGCAGTGCGGCCTCGAACGGGACCGTGTGCACCGCGGGCGAGGTCGGAGCCGGCGGGAGCAGGTCCTCCTGCGGCGGGTAGTCGGGCACCACGATGTCGTCCGCGCCGGGTGCGAGGTCGGACTCCACGGTGGGGAGCGTGCTGCCGGGGCCGACCGTCTCGGGGGTCGGGGCCGGTGCGGCGGGGGTGGGGCGCGCCTCCAGGCCGGCGCTCTCCGGCGGTGCCGTGACCCAGGCCGGGACCGCGCGACGCGGCCGCTCGTCGTCCGGCATGCGATGCGATGCCACTGCGGCTCCCTCCGTAGGCTGATCCATCGTCAGTTCTAACGGCAACCCGTGCGCCCGGCGCAGCCCCAGTTCCGGGGTCGCCGGTACGGTCGACTCATGACCGGAATCGAACACCGTCCGCTCGGGCCGTCAGGGCTCGTCGTCTCCACCGTCGGCATCGGCTGCAACAACTTCGGCCGACCCGGGACGTTCACCGAGTCGCAGGAGGGCACGGACGCCGTCGTCCACGCCGCTCTCGACGCCGGTGTCACCCTCTTCGACACGGCGGACGTCTACGGCGGCCGGCCCGGTCTGTCCGAGGAGATGCTCGGCAAGTCGATCGCCGGGCGTCGCGACGAGGTCGTCCTCGCCACGAAGTTCGGCATGGACATGCAGGGCGCGAACGGGCCCGACTGGGGCGTCCGCGGCTCGCGGCGGTACGTGCGGCTGGCCGTCGAGTCGTCGCTCAAGCGCCTCGGGACCGACTGGATCGACCTGTACCAGATGCACCGCCCGGACGACGTGACCTCCATCGAGGAGACCCTGTCGGTGCTCGACGACCTCGTCCGCGAGGGCAAGATCCGCTACATCGGACACTCGAACTTCGCCGGGTGGCAGATCGCCGAGGCCGAGCTCACCGCCTCGATCGCCGGCACCACGGCGTTCGTGTCCGCGCAGAACGAGTACAGCCCGCTCGCCCGCTCGGTGGAGGACGAGGTCCTGCCCGCCGTCCGTGCCTACGCGCTCGGGTTCCTGCCGTACTTCCCGCTCTACAACGGTCTGCTCACCGGCAAGTACACGAAGTCGGGCGGTCCCGCGGACGGCCGCCTGACGAAGGCGAAGCCGCAGCTGCTCGCCGACGCGCCGTGGGGGATCGTCGAGGAGTTCCAGCGCTTCTGCGACGAGCGCGAGGTCACGATGCTGCAGGCCACCTTCGCGTGGTTGCTGGCGCAGCCCGGGCTGTCGAGCGTCATCGCGGGGGCGACGAAGCCCGAGCAGATCGTGCAGAACGCCGAGGCGGGCACGGCGTGGGAGCCGTCGGAGGACGACATCGCGGAGATGACGGTGATCTTCGACGGCGCCTGAGCGCGCTCGCGCCCGCGGTGCGCCCGCGGGCGCACCGCGCGGCGCTCCGGTGGGGCCGAGTCTCGGCGTGCGCGACACTTCTCGCGCGTTCGCACGCGAGAAGTGTCGCGTGGCCCGAGACTCGCCCCGCCGCCGTGGCGCGCGCGCCCGCCGCCGTGGCGCGCGCGCCCGCCGCCGTGGCGCGCGCGCCCGCCGCCGTGGCCGCGCGCGCCCGCCCGCACCGGCTACTGGTCGCGGTAGCGCTTCGCCTCGGCCAGCTTGCCCCGGAGCTCGTCGGCGGTGAACCGGGCGACGTAGCCGGGGGTGTCCCGCTGGATGCGCCAGCCCTCGGCGAGCGGTCCGGCGTCCACGACGTCGAAGCCGAACTCGTCGATGAGGTCCGCCACGACGGCCTTCGCCGCGTCGTCGTCACCTGCCACCACCAGGGCACGGCGGTCCGGGGTCCCCGCGGGGGTCGCGTGGCCGGTGAGGTCCGCGGCGCCGATGTGGTTGAACGCCTTGACGACGCGGGCATCCGGCAGGTGGTCCTGCAGCAGCTCGGCGGTGGTCGTGGTCTCGTCGTCGAGGGCCTGGATGTGCCCGTCACGCTGCGGGTAGTAGTTGTTCGTGTCGATCACGACCTTGCCCACGAGCGGCTCGACCGGGATCGTCTCGATGGCCGCGAGCGGGGTCGTGACGACCACGATCTCCCCGGCGGCGGCCGCCTCGTCCCTGGTGGCAGCGCGAGCGTCGTCGCCGAGTTCCGCGACGAGGTCCGTCAGCGTCTCCGGGCCGCGTGAGTTCGCGATCACCACCTGGTGACCGTGCTGCACCGCGAGTCGTGCCAGCTGGGATCCGATGTTGCCTGCGCCGATGATGCCGATCGTTGTCATGGGATCCATGCAACGCCGTCCGGTCCGACGCATTCCCCGGCTGCCGTCACGTGAGGTCACACGGGTGCATGATGGCGGCATGGACCACGAGTTCCGGCACGAAGCAGACCAGGACCGCTACGCGATGTACGTCGGCGGCGAACTCGTGAGCGTCCTCGACCACCGCGAGAACGGCGACGCGATCGCCTTCCCGCACACCTACACGGTGCCCAAGCACCGCGGGCACGGCTACGCCGCCGAACTCGTCGACTTCGCGGTCGCCGACGTCGAGGCGAACTCCACGAAGCGCATCGTCCCGATGTGCTGGTTCGTCGGCAAGTGGTTCGACGAACACCCCGAGAAGGCAGACCTGCTCAGCCGCGGCGCTGCGGACTGAGCCGAACCGGAAGGCCCCGCCCATGCCGACGATCACCCCGTTCCTCTGGTACGACGACCAGGCCGAGCAGGCGGCGGAGTACTACGTCGCGCTGTTCCCGGACAGCAGCATCGACAGCGTGAGCAAGACCCCGGACAGGCAGACCCTCGTCGTGGAGTTCACGCTCCTCGGCCAGCCGTACCGGGCGATGAACGGCGGACCAGGACACGAGCACACCGATGCGGTGTCGTTCCAGGTCGACGTCGACGACCAGCCGGAGCTCGACCGCATCTGGGACGCCCTGCTCGCCGACGGCGGACGACCGTCGATGTGCGGGTGGCTCTTCGACCGCTGGGGTGTCGCGTGGCAGGTCACCCCGTCGATGATGGGCGACCTCATGACCGGTTCGGGCGATCCCGAGGCGAACGCCCGCGTCTTCCAGGCGATGATGCAGATGCAGAAGCTCGACATCCCGGCGCTGCAGGCCGCGGCGGCGGGTCGCTGACCCCTGGCGAACCGTACCCGCCGGTATGGTGGCGGGACCGAACACCGCCGGTCGGCACCGGCGCAGCAACGAACAGGCCCTGACAGGCTGGAGGCCCGGCGATGAGCAGCCCGAAGCCCGACGTCCGCAACAGCGACATCGGGCGTGCCTACACGGAACTCGCCCGCATCACCCGGCGTGCGAGCATCCGGGCCCGTGGGTCGGAGTCGATCCTCAGCGTCGTCGACCAGTCCCTCGTGGACTTCGTCGTGCAGCACCCCGGTTGCATGGCCATCGACATCGCGCGGTACCTGCGGCTCAACCGGTCGACGATCTCCCGGCAGCTCTCCGGCCTCCTCGCCGCCGGGCTCATCCGCACCACGGACGGCGGGACGGGCAACGCGAAGCCGCTCGGTGTGACGGACGAGGGCCGCGCCGCACTCGAACGGTCCGTCCAGCTGCACCGCGACGCACTCGACGAACGGCTCGCGAGCTGGTCGGACGACGACATCGCGCTGCTCGCCGGACTGCTCGAACGCCTCGGCGCCGCCGACGAAGCGGGCCTGCCCGTCCCCGGACGCACCGCACCGTGACGACCTCGTTCGTCCTGCTCTCCGACACGCACCTGCCGAAGCGGGCGAAGGACCTTCCGGAGCCCCTCTGGGCGGACATCGACACCGCCGACCTGGTCGTGCACGCCGGCGACTGGGTGGACCTCGCGACGCTCGATGCCGTGCAGGGCCGGTCGCGCCGGTTCGAGGGGGTCCGCGGGAACAACGACGGCCCGGAGTTCGACGACCGCCTGCCGCTCGTCGCCGGGTTCGCCGTCGAGGACCTGCGCTTCGCACTCGTGCACGAGACCGGCGCGGCGACCGGCCGGGAGCGGCGCATGACCGCGGAGTTCCCGGACGTCGACGTGCTCGTGTTCGGCCACTCGCACATCCCGTGGGACACCGTGGCACCGTCGGGGCTCCGGCTGTTGAATCCCGGGTCGCCGACCGATCGCCGGCGCCAGCCGGACCACACCTGGATGCGCGGCACGGTGGACGGGCGCGCACTCGCGGTCGAGCTGGTGCGGCTGCCGCAGTCCCGCTGACGCGGTCGCCGCCGCGGGTCGCGGTTCGCGAGAGCGACAGGCTGCCGCCGGACGTCGGCGGGATCGTGTCGCTGTGGCGGGGTGGTCGGCGTGCGTCGGCGGGACGGTGTCGCGGTGGCGGGGTGGTGACGGTCTGCCGGCCTGGAGGCGCGTGGGGGCCGTGCCCCGCGCCTCCAGTCCGTTTTTGGTCGCGAAAGCGACAGGCTGCTGCCGGACGTCGGCGGGATCGTGTCGCTGTGGCGGGGTGGTCGGCGTGCGTCGGCGGGACGGTGTCGCTGTGGCGGGGTGGTGACGGTCTGCCGGCCTGGAGGCGCGTGGCGGCCGCGCCCCGCGCCTCCAGTCCGTCCCGCACCACCTTCCGGGCGTGGGCCGAGTCTCGCGCCCACGGACAGTTCTCGGGTCTCGTCGGCCGAGAACTGTCCGTCAGGCCGAGACTCGCGGCGGCGCCGCGGGCAGGGGCATGCGGAAGAACGCGAGCTCCCACTCGGTGCTCCGGCGGAACGCACGGGTCATCGCGCCGCGCTCCGCGGGCGTCGCGGCGGCTGCGAGCTCCTCGACGCGGGCGGTCGCGGCGGCCGAGGCCTCCGCGAAGCCCGGATCGCCGTACGCCCCGACCCAGTCCGCGAACGGGTGGTCCGCCGGCACCGCGCCGAGCTGCGTGCCGACCCAGGCGTAGACCCGGAAGCACGGCAGCACCGCGGCGGCGAGGACCCCGACCGACCCGGAGTCGGCGGCGGCCTGCAGGTGCGCGAGGTACCCGGCACAGGTCGGGTCGACCGGGTCGTCGGCGTGCGTGCCGGCGAGGCGTCGGTGGTGGAGGTCGCGGGCCTCGGCGGCGCAGCCCTCGGCGGACGTCGCCCAGAACGCCGCGGCGTCGCCGGACGACGACGACGCGAGCTGCGACAGGTGCCGCTCGTACGCCCGGAGGTAGTGCACGTCCTGCGCGAGGTAGCCCGCGAAGACGTCGGTGTCGAGGGTGCCGTCCCGCAGGCCGACCAGGAACGAGCAGGCGATCGTCTCCTGCAGCACGCCCGCGACGTCGGTCCACCAGCGGTCCGTCCACGAGGGGGTGGGCAGGGCGTCACGGACGACGGCGCCGTGGTCGATCGGGCCGGTGCCGGTCCCGACGTGCAGGGCGTCGGCTCCGCGGAGTGCTGCGGTCAGCCAGGTCTTGGCGGTGCCGATCGCGAGCTCCCAGTCGCCGTCACGGGCCACGAGCGTCGCGATCGCACTCGACAGCGAGCAGCCGGTGCCGTGCGTGTTCGTCGTGGCGACGCGTGGGCCGGAGAAGGTCCGGACGCTGCCGTCGGGCGAGACGAGGACGTCGTCGGAGGTCTCGCCGTCGTCGTGGCCGCCCTTCGCGAGCACGAGGACGTCCCAGGTCCGGGCGACGATCGAGGCCGCTGCTGGCGGTGGCGTCGCGGGTGCGGCACCGGCCAGGGCGGCGAGGACGTCCAGCTCGGCACGGTTCGGCGTCACCAGGTCGGCGAGCGTGAACAGCTCGGACACCGCGCGGGTGGCGTCCTCGTCGAGCAGTCGGTCGCCGCTCGTGGCCACCATCACGGGGTCGACCACCACCACCGGCGGTCGGTGCTCGCGGAGCCATGCCGTCACGGTGCGGACGACGTCGGCGGTGCCGAGCATGCCGATCTTCACGGCGTCGATCGTCACGTCGTCGGACACCGCGTCGAGCTGCTCGCGGAGGAACCCGACGTCGGGCACGTGCACCGACCGCACGCCGCGGGTGTTCTGCGCGACGAGGGCCGTCACCACGCCCATCCCGTAGCCGTCGTGGGCCGCGATCGACTTCAGGTCGGCCTGCAGTCCGGCGCCCCCGGTGGGGTCGGTCCCCGCGATGCTCAGGACGCGGGGGACTGCCGGCCGTGCGGCGGTCACGAGGCGCTCCAGGCGGACACGTACGCCGCGGCGGCCGAACCGGGATCGGCGGCCGCGCAGATGCCGGACACCACGGCGACACCGGCTGCCCCGGCGGCACGCAGGGGCACGACGTCGTCGAGCGTGACGCCGCCGATCGCGACGCACGGGACGTCGGTCGCTGCCGCGAGCCGGGCGAAGCCGTCGTGGCCGAGCGCCGGCGGGTGGTCCGCCTTCGTCGTGGTGGGGTGCACGACCCCGACCCCGAGGAGGTCGACGGTGCCGCGGGGGAGCCGGTCGACGGCGGCGAGGTGCTCCGGCGTGTTCGCGGTCAGTCCGACGTGGGCGTCCGCGCCGAGCAGGGCCCGGGCGACCTCGACCGCGACGTCCGACTGGCCGAGGTGCACCCCGGCGACCCGGTGGCCGGCGTGACGCGCGGCGAGGGCGACGTCGAGCCGGTCGTCGACCACGACGGTCGCCCGGTCGCCCACGGCGTCGGCCACGGCCGAGGTCAGGGCGAGCAGGTCACGTGCGGAGGCGTCCTTGTCACGGACCTGCACGATCCGAACGCCGCCGTGCACCGCGGCCCGGACCACACCGAGGACCCCGATGCCGTGCCGGTCGGACAACGCGCCGTCGGTGACGAGGTAGACACCGACGTCCGTCCCGGTCACGCGGGGACCCCGGTGGACTCCGGTGCCTGCTCGACCGTGATCCGGGCTTCGCGGACGACGTCCTCCGGACTGAGCGACGCCAGCCGGTCGAGGAACAGCGGCTGGAACGTACCCGGCCCACCGGCGTCACGGGCCGCGAGCTCGGCCGCGATCGTGTGCACCGCGGTGGCGGCGACCGCTGCCGCTCCGGCGTCGTCGGGGGAGACCGCGGTGAACGCGGCGACGACCGCTCCGAGCGCGCACCCGCCGCCCGTGATCCGGGTCAGCAGCTCGGTGCCGTTCGCGACCCGCACCGATCCGATGCCGGGCGCGACCAACAGGTCGACGGGACCCGACACGGCGACCGCGGCCACGCGCCTCCCGTCCGGGTCTGGACCGGCCACGGCGGCGACCGCAGCGTCCCGCGCGTCGTCGGTGCCCACCGTGCTGTCGACGCCGCGCCCACCGGCGGAGGCTCCCAGCACGGCGAGGACCTCGGAGGCGTTGCCGCGGAGCACCGTCGGACGGAGCGCCAGCAGGTCGCGGGCGAGCGCCGTCCGCACCGGGAGCGAGCCGACCGCCACCGGGTCGAGCGCCCACGGCGTGCCGGCGTCGACGGCCGCCGAGGCGGCCTCGAGCGACGCGGCCCGGGGCTCG
Source organism: Curtobacterium sp. 314Chir4.1 (assembly GCF_900215175.1). Classification (NCBI taxonomy): domain Bacteria; kingdom Bacillati; phylum Actinomycetota; class Actinomycetes; order Micrococcales; family Microbacteriaceae; genus Curtobacterium; species Curtobacterium sp. 314Chir4.1. The sequence goes on along the minus strand of NZ_OCMI01000001.1, from coordinate 984,110 downwards.
GCGTGCGGGGTGCCGGTGTTCACCAGCAGGGCGTCGGCGACCCGGGCGAACGGCCCGGCCTCGGTGACGACGTCGACCATCGCGGCCGAGGCGCCGAGCGCGAGCAGCACGTTCGCGGTGACGTTCTGCACCACCGTGTTCGTGATGCAGTGCACCAGCGGACCCCGGGCGCGCACGGCCTCGAGCAGTTCGGCGGTTCGGTGGGCCCAGTCGTGTTCGGGCGCAGCGGTTTCCATGGACGATCCCTTCGCGAGTACGAGCTCGAGCAGGTTCGACGGGTGTGATCTCAGCCGCTGGTTGCGGCACCCCGTGTCTCGGACGACACCGTACACGACGTCCTCCTGACGTCTGCGGTCACACGACGGGTGCCGTGTGACAGGCTTGGTGGGTGCCAGACGCAACGCCTCCCGGGCCTCCTCCCGGCCCCCGTGACCCCGGCGACGCCTGGGCGATCGGCCCCGACGGCACCAAGGCCTGGGGGCGCTTCGGCGCCGCAGGGCTCCTCGTCGACGACGGTTCCGGACGCGTGCTCCTGCAGCACCGCGTCGAGTGGAGCCACCACGGCGGCACGTGGGGCATCCCCGGCGGAGCCCGGCACCTGGGCGAGGACGCGGTGACCGGAGCCCTCCGCGAATCCGCCGAGGAAGCCGGCGTGCCCTCGGACGGCGTGGATCTCCGGCACACCTCCGTGCTGGACCTCGGGTTCTGGACGTACACGACGGTGGTGGGGCGTGCATCCGAGCCGTTCGAACCGGTGATCGCGGACCGCGAGAGCCTCGAACTGGCCTGGGTGCCCGTCGACGACGTCGAGGACCTGCCGCTGCACCCCGGGTTCGGGGCGTCCTGGCCAGCGCTGCGGGCACGGCTCTCGACGACACCGCACGTCGTGGTGGACGCCGCGAACGTCGTCGGCAGTGTGCCGGACGGGTGGTGGAAGGACCGGGCGGGGGCTGCGTCGCGGTTGCTCGGGTCGGTCGAGGCGCTCGCCGCGGCGGGTGTGCCGGCAGGGCTCCTGGACCTGCCGTTCGACCGGTGGTGGCCGCGGTGGACGGTGGTGCTCGAGGGGGAGGCGCGGGGTGCTGCGGCGACCGGCGCGGGCGTCGGCGGCGGCGCGGCCGGCGCGGGCGTCGGCGGCGCGGCGGGCGCTTCGTCCAGTGAGCAGAAGACGTCGGGTGCGGACGCCCGACCCGACCATTCCTGCTCACTCGATGTCGTCCGGGCGCCCGGATCAGGCGACGACGCGATCGTCGAGACCGCACGAGCTGCGATCGACGCCGGCCACGCTCCGGTCGTCGTGGTGACGGCCGACCGCGAGCTCCGTGCCCGCGTCGAGGCGCTCGGTGCCGTGGTGCGCGGGCCGAGCTGGCTGCGCGAGCAGTTCTGACCTGCCGGGCGGCCCGGCCCGCGGGGTCCGGTCGAGCTCGCGGGGTCCGGTCTGACCCGCGGGGTCCGGTCGAGCCCGCGGGGTCCGGTCTGACCCGCGGGGTCCGGTCGAGCCCGCGGGGTCCGGTCTACCCCGCGGGGTCCGGGATGTGCTTCCGCGACGACACCAGGATCGCCAGCCAGGACAGCACCCCGAGCCCGACGACGACCCACAGGACGAGCGGCACCGCCACCACGTTCCCTACGGCGGCGATCACCGCGGGCGCCAGGAACCCGGCGTACGCCGCCGCGTAGAACACCCCGGTCAGCCCGGCGAGGTCGCGGGACCCGGCGATCCGCTGCACCTCGAGCAACGACGACACGAGCGCGAGCCCGATGCCGAGGCCGATCACGACGTTCGCGACGAGTCCGATCGCCACCGACTGCAGCTGGATCGCGACGACGACCACGGCGATGCCCGCGGTCATGAGGCCCACGGCGGTGAGCAGTCCACGTGCCGAGACGAGCGAGTTGACCCGCGCCGTGAGGGGCTGCACGGCACTCGACACCCCGAGGGCGACGACGGTGGCGGCGGTGGCGAACAGGAGCCCCCACATCCCGGTCGCGCCGGCGAGCTTGGTCGGCAGGTAGCCGTACCCGATCGCCGCGGAGCCGAAGATCCACGGAGCCGCGACGAGCACGACCCGGGTGAAGCGGCGGTGGCCGGCGCTCGGCACGGCGAGCTGCTTCCACCACGGACCGGGGAGGCCCCCGGTCCGGTTCGTCTCCGGCGTCCGCCACACGATGACGGCGAACGGGAGCGCGACGCAGATGTGCACGAGGAACGGCAGCACCTCGGGGATCGGCCCCCACTGTGCGATGAGCCCGGCGACGAGCGCGCCCGACGCCGAACCGAGGGTGAACGCCAGCGATGCCCGGCGCGCCCCGGAACCGGCGTCGGCGGCGGGGTCGAACCGGCCCTGCGAGAGCTCCTTCACCCAGCTGTTGCCGACCGCCATCGCGATGCCCACGGTGATGCCGGAGAACAGTCGGCCGGCCATCAGGAAGCCCGCACCGAGCGGCCCGAACGCCAGGAGACCGCTCCCCACCACGGCGGAGACGATCCCGGCGAGCATGAGCGGTCGGCGTCCGTGCCGGTCGGACAGGGACCCGGCGACGAGCAGCGCGGGGGCGAGGCCGAGCACGTAGACGCCGAGGAAGACGTTGACGAGCAGCGACGAGTAGTGCGCGCGCTCCTCGTACATGAGCAGCAGCGGGGAGAACTGGTTGCCGCCCCACGAACAGACGAACACCGCGCCCCAGACGGCGACCCACGGAAGGACGCGGACGCCGGGGACCGCGATCGAGTCGGTGCCGGCGCTCACAGGGCGCCCCGGTGCGACGCGACGTGCGCGCTGAGGACCTCGGCGTAGCGGGCGGCGTCGCCTGCCTCGAGTGCGGCGGCGAGGGCCCGGTGGTCCTCGAGCGACGCCTGCAGCTGCGACGGTTGCAGCCGCATCAGGTGGTGCCGCAGCCGCTGCTGTCGGTCCCGCAGCGTCCGGGCGAACATGACGGCGATCGCGTTCCGCGACGCGCCGATGACCGCTCCGTGGAACTCCGCGTCGACCTCGATGAACCGGTCGACGTCGCCGCTCGCCGAGGCCTGCGCCTGCTCCGCGAGCATGGCCTGGAGGCTCGGGGTGACGTCCGCAGCGCGGCCGTCGGTCACGACGCGGGTCGCGGCCGTCGACTCGATGGCCTCCCGCATCTCGAGCACGTCGGCGGCCTCGTTCGGGGACATCGGTCGGACGACGGCACCCTTCCGGGCCTCGAGGGTGAGCAGGTCCTCGGCGGCGAGGCGCAGGAACGCCTCGTGTACGGGTGTCCGCGAGACGCCGATCTCGTGGCAGAGGGCGTTCTCGCTGATCGCGGTGCCGCCGGGCAGGTCGCCGCGGATGATGGCGCGTTTGACGTGGTCGTACGCCCGATCGGACGCCGCGTGGCTCGTGACAGGGGTGCTCGGAGTGCTCACGGTCGTCGATCCTACGCCTTGCATGCAACGGTGCATGCGCTGACGTGACGTTCTGTTGCTGAGTGCAACCCGGACAACCCGGGACATCGGGCTGCCCGCACCGATACGCTGGGCCACCACGTCAACGGAGACGTACGACAGGAGGTTCCGATGGAGCGGATCACCAGGGCCGACGATCGTGTGCACCGCCCCGCAGGGCCGTGGACACCGACCGTGCACCGGCTGCTCGCCCACCTGCACGAACGGGGGTTCGTCGCGGCACCGGAACCGATCGAGCACGGGGACACGCTCGAGACGGTGTCGTTCGTACCGGGCACCGCGGGGGAGTACCCGTGGACCGCCGACGTCGCGAGCGAGGCAGCGCTCGTCACGACCGCACGCCTGCTGCGGCACTACCACGACGCCGCCGCGACCTTCCCCCGAGACGAGTCCCGCGACGTGTGGTCCCAGGCGGAGCGCTTCCCCGCCGAGACGATCGTGCACGGCGACTTCGCGCCGTACAACTGCGTCTACGACGGCGTCGCCGCAGTGGGCCTCATCGACTTCGACACCGCCCACCCCGGGCCGCGGGTGTGGGACGTCGCCAGTGCCGTGTACCGGTTCGCCCCGTTCACGACCGGCATCGTCGAGGGCTCGACCGCACCCTCGCTCGACGAACGCCTCGACCGTGCCGCGGAGTTCTGCCGCGCCTACGAGCTCGACGCGCGATCACGGGAACTGCTCGCCGAGACGATGACCGGGTCGCTGGTCGCCCTCGTCACGACGATCGAGACCGAGGCCACCGCCGGCAACCCGAAGTTCGTCAGCGACCTGGCCCACGGGCACGCCGACCTCTACCGGGCCGACGTCGCGTACATCGAGGAGCACGCCGAGGACATCGCCGCCGCTGTCGCCTGACGGGGTGTCGAGCGTGACGGTGGTGTCCGGCATGCTGGTGCCGTGACGACGACGCCGACCCAGCTGCGCGCGATGCGCCTCGCCGCGCAGGGCGTCGCCGTGCCCGGGCTCGGCCCCGCCGCCGCGGTCGAGCGGATGACCGCCGTGCAGGGGCAGGACCTCGGCCAGGTGCTGTGGGCGATCGGCGTCCGGTCGCCCGGTTCGACGCGCGACGACGTCCGTGCGGCGTTCGACCGCGGGGAGCTCGTCCGTTCGTGGCCGATGCGCGGCACCCTGCACGCTATGCGCCCCGACGACCTCCGGATGCTGCTCTCGCTGACCGCCGAGCGCACCATCCGCGCCATCGCCCGGCGCGCGAACGAACTCGGCATCGACGACGCCGTCCTCGCCACCGCCCGTGACGCCACCGTCGACGCGCTGTCCGGCGGGCGGTCACTCGTGCGGGACGACCTGTTCGCCGCGTACCGGGCAGCCGGGATCGACCCCGCGGGTGGTCGCGGCTACCACGTCCTGCTCCGCCTCGCGCAGGAGGGCCTCGTCGCCTGGGGCCCGACCGCCCGGGTCGGCCAGGGGCTCGTGCTCCTCGACGAGTGGGCACCGGCGACCACCGACCGGCCCGACCGCGACGAAGCGCTGCGCCGGGTGCTCGTCGGCTACCTCCGCGGCCGTGGCCCCGCGACCGAGGCCGACGCCGCGAGCTGGACGAAGCTGCCGCTCGGCGACGTCCGACGTGCCCGAGCGGCCGCCGGCGACATCGTGGAGGACCTCGGCGACGGACTCCTCGCGCTCGCCGACCGCCCGGCAACCGGAGGCATCCCGACCGGGCACCTCCTGCCGGGGTTCGACGAGTACCTGCTCGGGTACGCCGACCGCTCCGTCCAGCTCGACCCCGTGCACGCCGACCGCGTGGTCCCCGGCGGGAACGGGATCTTCCTGCCGATGGCCGTCGTCCGTGGGCGGGTCGTCGGTGCCTGGACCCGGACCGAGCGCTCCCGGGACGTCCGGGTCACGCTGACCCCGTTCGAACCGCTCGACGCCGCAGCCGTCCGTGCACTCGAGGCCGCGGCTCGTCGCTACGCCCGGTTCCTCGCGGTCCCGGTGTCGTTCTCCGTCGCCTGACCGGCGGCGTCTCGACGGCGGCGAACGCCGCGTCGGCCGCGAGACGCCGCCTCCGGTGCGAGACACCGCCGGATCCGGCGGCGTCTCGCCGCACGCGAGGCGTCTCGCCGCACGCGACGCGTCTCGCCACCGGCACGGCCGGCCCGCCGCTGGCGCGTCGCCCCGGAACCGGCGTCGTGGGCCCAGGCAGCACCCAGCAGCCACGCGGCGGACTCCGACGCTCCCTCGGGTAATGTCGCAGGGCCATGACCGACAGCCCGGCCGACGCCACCCCGTACGAGGTCCTCGGCGTCCGAGCGACCGCCGACGACGACGAACTCCGCCGCGCCTACCGCCGCGCCGCCCGCGAGTCCCACCCCGACCTCGGCGGCGACGCCCGCCGCTTCCGCCAGGTCCAGATCGCCTGGGAACGCGTCGGCACCCCCGCAGCACGCCGCGCCTACGACGCGGGATCCCAGCGCGGCAGCCAGCAGGGCGCGTCCGGCCCGTCGGGTTCGTCGGCCTGGAGGAGCGACACCGGTCGCGACGCCTACGCACCTCCGGCAGCGCGTCGCGATTCACGGCCCCGGGCCCGGTCCCACGGACACCCCGGCGGTCGGTCGCGCGAGGTCTTCCTGCAGGCCGAACGCGAGTGGGTCGGACTGGGCGACCCGATCGAGGACCCGTACGACCCCACGCTGATCCGCTCCGCGCCGCGGCACATCCGGCGACTGCTGGCCGAGGCCCTCGCCGAGGAAGCCACCGCCTCCATCGTCTCCGAGATGGGCATCGGTGTGACCGTGTGGCACGACCTCGACGCCGGGGCCGAGGGCAAGCTCGACCACGCCGTCCTCACCCCGAGCGGGCTGTGGGCGGTCGAGTCGATCGACTGGGGAGCCCCGGTCCGCGTCGAGCACGGTGAGATCACGGGGGAGACCCTCGCACCAGGGGAGCGTCCGGTGAAGGAACTCGTGCGCGCGGCCCGCGCGGTGCAGAAGACCACCCGGGTGAAGTTCACGGGCCGGCTGTTGGTCGTTCCGGACTCCGCGGTCGACGAGGACGTCCAGCTCGTCGGTTCGCCCCGGAAGCCCACGGCGCTCGTCGTCCGCCGCAGCGCACTCGGTCAGGTGCTGAACGGCGTGTGGTCGCCGGAGGGCAGCATCGACGTGTTCGAGCTCCGTGACCGCCTGCAGCAGACCGTCCGGTTCGTCTGATGGCCGAGCCGGTGGTCGTGATCATCGGCGGGTGGGAACACGAGTGCTGCGGGCCCGCCGTCGAGATCGGCGACGTCGTCGAGTACGGCGTGGTGTCCGCGGACGGTGCGCGGCGCTTCGAGGAGGTCCGGCACGACACGGTGCCGAACCAGCGGATCCGGGGCCGCGTCGTCGAGCTCTTCGCCATCGGCACGGACCGGCGCGTCGCGATCGACCGCGTGCCGAGTGGTCGAGCCCTGCGCGGCTTCGACGATGACGACGACGGACACCTCGAAGCGCGGTGGACCGGGCAGCCCGTCACCGTCGCGTGGGAGGACGACCCTGAGTTCGAGGTCGTCGTCGACCCGTACGGCAAGCCGCGGCGTCAGTAGCCGCGGAGCTTCTCGAGGTCGCGGCGCTCCCGCTTGCTCGGACGTCCGGCACCGCGCTCGCGCATCGGGACGAAACCGGCCTCCTCCTTGGGGAGCCGCGGCGGGGTCTTGTCCTCGAAGTGCTTCGCGGCCTCGGGCGCGCTCGTCCGCTTCAGGATGATCCCGGTCACGACGACGATCCGGTCGAAGCCGTTCTGGCGGACCCGGACCTCGTCCCCGGGGCCGATCGGCTGCGCGGGCTTCGCGCGTTCCCCGTTCACCCGGACGTGCCCGGCCTTGCACGCGGCCGTCGCGGCGGAGCGGGTCTTCGTGATCCGCACCGCCCAGATCCAGCTGTCCACGCGTGCCTTGGCCATCCCCACACTCTAGGCGCGCCCTACGCTGGGAAGGTGGAGGGCAGCGGGCAGGACGCGATCGCCCGGGCGCTGGCGCTCGGGGTGCTGCGGGACGCCGGGCTCGGGGACCGCCTGGTCGTCCGAGCACACGACGGCGGGGGAGCGCGGGACGCCCTCGGGGTCCTCGTCGCCCGGACCGCGACGTCCGTGACGATCGACACCCGCCGGGGCCCCGTCGAGGTGACGCTCGCCGACGTCGTCGCCGCGAAGCCGGTCCCGCCGCCGCCCGCGCCACGCCCGCGCCGCCCCTGACCCAGACCGCGCCGCGACCTCGCACCGTGCGACCCGGGGCCGACACCGTGCGAGGTTCCGCGCGCCGTGCGAGGCCGCGCGGGTCCCACGGTGCGCGGAACCTCGCACACTGCCGCCCGCGCCGCCCCTGACCGAGACCGTGCCGCGACCTCGCACCGTGCGACCCGGCGCCGACACCGTGCGAGGGGCCGCGCGCCGTGCGAGGCCGCGCGGGTCCCACGGTGCGCGGAACCTCGCACACTGCCGCCCGCGCCGCCCCGCGCCGCCCCGCGCCGCCCGCGCCCGCCGCACCCGTCCGCGCGCGCTCGGCGAGCCGCAGGCTCGCCCGGCCCGCCCCCGACGTAGCCTCGTGCCATGGCAGTCCCCGTCCCGCTCGGCACCGAGGACCGCACCGCCCGCCTGACCCTCCGCCGCCCCGACGTGTGGCGTCGCGAGGACTCGGCCCAGGCGGACCTGCGTGTCACCGGCGACGACGTCGTGCTCACCGTCCGCTCCCGTCCGAGCGACCGGACCATCGCCGAGGAGCACACGAGCCTGCTCGAACGGCTCCCCGGCTCGGTCGAGGGACTCCGCCTCATCGGCTCCGACCCCTGGACCGCCACGGGAGCACCGGCACGCCTGGTCGAGTACGTCCGCCCCGACGAGGGCGGTGACGTCGTGGGCGCGCACCTGCTGTTCGTCACCGGCCGGCACCGCGTGGACCTCACCATCGAGCGGCCGCTGGCGCGCATGCTCGCCTCCGACGACCTCGTGTTCGCCGTCCTCGACACCGTCCGGGCGACCGAGCCCGCACCATCGCGGGTGCAGCGCGAGCTCGAGGACCTGCCGATCGCCTCCCCGGCCCCCACGATCGACGGCCCCCACCTCGGCCCGGAGGCGCTCACGACACTCCGCAGCCTCGCCGGCCGCCGCTGGAACCCCGCTCTCCTCCGCAGCCCCGCGGGCCGGGAGCTCATCGAGTCCGGCCTCGTCGGCCGCCTCGGCACGCTGCCCGAGTCCACCCAGACGCTCCTCGGGCCCTGGGAGGGCGAGGCCCAGCCCGTCACGCTGGAACAGCGGCTGCCCGACGGGCGCACCACGCGTCTCCAGGCCTGGTCGGAGACCGTCGTCGACGGGACCGACGAGGACGGCGCGGTGGTCACCGGGCTGCCGGTCGAGCGCGTGGTCGCGGTGATGGCCGGGAGGCTCGGCATCGGTCCGGCATGGACCTTCCCGTTCCGCACGGGGTCGCTCCGGGCAGACCTGCTCGAGCGGCGCACCGGCGGAGCGGAGGACGCTCCGGACCTGCCGGCGGCGATCGCCGAGGCGGACCCGCGGCTCGCGCGCTTCTGGGCCGCGCCGTGGACGGTGTCGTCGCTGCGACGGCCGAGCAAGCCGAACCCGATCGTCGTCGTGCACGCCGAGGGGCAGGGCTTCGCGCGCGTCGGACGCACGGAAGCCGGGGAGACCGCCTTCGCGACGGACTCCCCGGCCAACGTGTACCGCTCGGTGGTGCGTGCCCTGCTGGGCTGACCGGGTTCTCGACACTGTGCCCGCTGGGCCAACGTGTACCGCTCGGTGGTGCGGGCGCTCCTGGGTTAGGCGGCCGGTCCGGCGGTCAGGGTGACCGTCACGGTCTTCGCGGCGCCGGTGCTGTCGGTGTACCCGACCGTCACCTTGTCGCCGACGGAGTGCGACTGGATCGCCGAGGTGAGGGCGTCCGAGCTCGTCACGGCGGTGCCGTCGATGCTCGTGATCGTGTCGCCCGCGGCGAGCCCGGCGCTCGCGGCACCGGAACCCTCGACGGTGCCGGCGACCGCGACGCCGCCGGTGGTGGCCGTGCCGCTGACCTCGACCCCGAGGAACGCGGGCAGGCCGATGGTGATCGTCGACGACGACTCGCCGGCGAGGATCTTGTCCGCGATCGACTTCGCCGTGGTGATCGGGATCGCGTACCCGGTGACGTCCGCCGAGCCGGAGGACGCCGCGGTCGCCATGCCGACGACCTCGCCCTCGCTGTCGAGGACCGGACCGCCGGAGTCGCCGGAGACGATGTTCGCGGCGATCTCGATGAGGCCGGTCAGCGACTCGGTGCCGGTGCCGGACTCGCTCTGCACCTGGATGTCCTGGTCGGTCGCGGTCACGGAACCCTCGGCGGCGACCAGGTTGCCCGTGCCCTCCGCGTTGCCGACGTCGGTCACGGTGTCGCCGGTGCTCGGCTCGCCGTCGTCGTCGAGCGTCACGGTGGACAGACCCGACGCGCCCTCGAGCTTCAGCACGGCGACGTCGTTCGTGGCGTCCGTCCCGACGACGTCTGCCTTGTACTCCTTGCCGGTGGTCTCGTCGGTGACGGTGATGCTCGTCGCGCCCTGGATCACGTGGTTGTTCGTGAGGACGGTGCCGTTCGAGTTGATGATCATGCCGGTACCGGCAGCCTGCGAGGACTCGTCGTAGTTCAGCACGGTGTTGATCGTCACGACGCCCTTCTTCTGGGCGCTCGTCGCCGCGGTCGCCGCCGACTCGGTGCTCGATCCGGTGCTGCCGTCGCTGGTGCCGCTCCCGCTGCCGTCACCGGGGACCGTGAAGCCGTTCGTGCCGCTGCCGCTGTCCGTGCCCGAGCCGGTGTCCGGCAGGGTCGTGGTGCCCTGCGACTGGCTCGAGGTGGTGGTCGTGCTCTGCGTGGAGAGCCCGAGCGCCGTTCCGCCCGCGGCACCGACGATCGCGAGGGCGGCGATGCCGGAGCCGATCATCAGCCCGAGGCGCCGGGGGCGCTTCGTGCCGTGGCCCGCCGCGGCGTGGTTCGCGGTCGCGGCGCCGTGCGCCCAGCCGTGCTGGAAGCCGGGGAGCGCCGAGCTGCCGATCAGGAACGGGCCGCGGCCGTCCGGCGTGTACCCGTAGGGGCCGGAGCCGTCGGGTCCGTAGAGGTAGGGGCCGCTGCCGTCGAACGCGTACGCCGAGCGGAGGGTCGACGGGTCGGCGTGCGGTGCCTCCCACGTCGCCCCGGCCTGCGGCTGCGCAGCGTCGGTGCGGGCGGTGCCGTTCTCGTCGGCAGCGGGGTTCGGGGTCTCGTTCATCGGTGCTCTCCGGTCGTCCCTCGACGACCCGGTCGGGTGTCGATGGGTACGAGTACAAGCCCGGTTCCCATGACGAACCTATGAACGGACCCTGCGGCTGCTCACGGCTTGCTCGGGGGTCGCCGTACGAGGTCGTCCGTTAGGGTTGCCTTACTTCCCATGCGTTCGTCGTCGCCCACCCCTCCCGCGCCCAGCTCCGCGTCCCGCCTCGTCGGCGCGACCGTGCTGGCGGTGGTCGTCCTCGCCGTGGCGGTGGCGCTCTCGGTGGCGTTCGGGTCCCGTCCGATCCCGCTCGGCACCGTGCTCGACACCGTCCTGCACCCGGGGCGCAACGACGAGATCGGCCTCATCGTCCTCGGGAACCGGGTGCCCCGCACGGTCGTCGGGCTCCTCGCCGGATCGGCCCTCGGGGTCGCCGGGGCGGTCATGCAGGGCGTCACCCGCAACCCCCTCGCCGACCCCAGCGTGCTCGGCATCAACTCCGGAGCGACCCTGGCGGTCGTCGCCGGGATCGCGCTCTTCGGTGTCAGCGGCACTGCGGCGTACCTGCCGTTCGCGTTCGTCGGGGCTGCCCTGGCGGCGCTCCTCGTCTACGGGATCGCCGCCGTCGCCCGTCGCGGGCTGTCACCGGTCGGCCTCGCCCTGGCCGGTGCCGTGGTGGCCGCCGCGCTGTCGTCGATCACCACCGCCGTGCTCGTCACGAGCCAGAGCCTGCTCGACCAGCTGCGGTTCTGGCAGGTCGGGGCGCTCGCGGGGAAGGACCTCGGTACGGCGGGCGTCATCACGGTCCCGGTCCTCGTCGGCCTGGCGATCGCGTTCGCCCTCGGGCGGTCGCTCAACACGCTGGCGCTCGGCGACGAGCTCGCCGCCTCGCTCGGGCAGCGGGTCGTCCTGGTCCGTGCGACCGGGGGCTTCGTCACGGTGCTGCTCGCCGGGTCGGCCGTCGCCGCGGCCGGGCCGATCGCGTTCATCGGGCTCGCGGTCCCGCACGCCGTCCGGCGCCTGAGCGGGCCGGACCACCGCTGGACGATCCTGCTCTCCGCCATCGTGTCGCCGGCGCTGCTGCTCGTGGCCGACGTCATCGGGCGGGTCGTGGCGTACCCGGGGGAGCTGCAGGTCGGCATCGTCACCGCGTTGATCGGCGCCCCGGTGTTCATCTGGCTCGTGCGGTCGCGGGCGGTGAAGGGTCTGTGAGCGGCGTGCGCCCGACCGCCGTGCGCTCGTCCGCCGTGCGCCGGGAGTTCCTCGTCCTCGGGGTCGTGCTCGTCCTGCTCGTCGCCCTCGTGCTCGTCGGCCTCGGGGTCGGCGAGATCCCGCTCTCGCCCGTGCAGGTCGCCGGCGCGCTGGTCGGGCACGGCGACACGGTCTCGGACTTCGTCATCGGGCAGCTCCGCGGGCCGCGGGTCTTCGGGGCGATCCTCGTCGGGGCCTCCCTCGCCGTCGCCGGTGGCATCGTGCAGAGCGTCGTCCGGAACCCGATCGCGAGCCCGGACGTCATCGGCATCACGTCGGGTGCGAGCGCCTCTGGTCTGACCGCCATCGTCCTGTTCGGCGCGAGCGGCGGGACCCTGTTCTCGGTGGTGCTCGTCGGCGCCCTCGTGGTGTCGCTCGTCATCGCCGGACTCGCGTGGCGGCGCGGGATCACCGGCAACCGGGTCGTCCTCGTGGGCATCGGCGTCGCCGCGATCTGCCTGAGCATCACCGGGTGGATGCTCACGAGCGGCACCGTCACCCAGGCCGGCACCGCGCTCCTCTGGCTCTCCGGCAGCCTGAACGCCGTCGACCGGAACCTCGTCGGCGCACTCGCGATCGCGTTCGTCGTGCTCATGGCGCTCGCGCTCCTGCAGTCCCCGCGGCTGACCGTCCTGACCCTCGGTGACGAGGTCGCGTCCGGGCTCGGACTCCGGCCGAACCGGGCGAAGGTGCTCCTGCTGCTCACGGCGGTGTGCCTGACCGCGGCGGCCGTGGCGACCGCCGGGCCGGTGTCGTTCGTCGCGCTGATGGCGGCACCGATCGCCCGCCGGCTCGTCGGGGGAGGCCGGGTCGCGCTCGGTCCGACGGCCGCGGTCGGCGCGGCGATCACCCTGGCGAGCGACCTCATCGCGCAGTTCGCGATCCCGGGCAACGCGCTGCCGGTCGGCGTCGTGACCGGGGTCATCGGCGCGCCGTACCTGCTCTGGCTCCTCGCCCGCGGCCGCTGAGCGTCCGAGCCGCCCGCGGCCTGAGCGCCCGGGCCGCCCGCGGCCGCTGAGCACCCGGGCCGCCCGACATCGCGCGTTCTGCCGCACGCCGGTCGGCCGCGCGGCAGTCCGTGCGCCCTCGCCGGACGTGAGCGGCGTGTCACGCGACCGGCGGGGCGGAGCCGAGCCGCGCCTCCAGGCAGAACGCCCGGACCACCCGCACGACCGCAGCCGCGCGACCGGCAGCGACACGCGCGAAACGTGCGCCACGCAACATCGTGCGGTTTCCCGCACGGCACGCCCAAAACCCCCCGTCCGGGTGTCTGCACCGTTCGGTCTGTCCCCATACGTTCGGAGTCGACCGCACGGACTCCCCGACAGTGCCCGACCCGATGGCGCGCTGGTCCAGCGGAACGAAGGACTGTCATGCCCGAACTGCATGACGGCGCTCCCGCGCGCCGTCGCCAGTGGGGTTCCGAGCGTCGTACCCGCCCGCTCGACACCCTGCACGAACGCCCCTCCGATCGGAAGCTCGTCTCCGGCCGCGTCGCGATCATCCTGACGATCGCGTTCTGGCTCGCCTACGTCGTCTACACCGTGATCCGCCAGTTCCTGGACTACGGCGCCGAGAGCTTCCGCTTCACCACCGAGGCGATCTCGTACCTGGTGGTCGTCACCTTCCTCACCTTCTCCGCGCTCATGCACCTGGTCGCCCGCCAGGGTGCGATGGAGCGGTTCGCGACCCACGTCCGGGTCCCGCGCGCCGAGCTCGACCGGCACTTCGCCGAGGGCCACGAGTCGCCGATGACGGTCCTCGTGCCGAGCTACGCCGAGGAGCCCGACGTCGTCGCCACCACGCTGTGGTCGGCCGCGCTGCAGGAGTACCCCTCGCTGCGCGTCGTGCTGCTCGTCGACGACAACCCCTTCCCGACCGACCCGGAGACCCTCGACAAGCTCGAGCGGACCCGAGCGGTCGCCACGACGATCCAGAACCAGCTCGCGGCGCCGTCGCAGCGGTTCCAGGAGGCCCTGCTCTCCGCCGAGGTCGAGGCGGCCGCCGCCCCGTTCGCGAGCGTCGACGGCCTCCGCAACCTCGTCGAGCACCACCGCTGGGCCGACGCCTGGCTGCGCCGCCACGCCCGCGAGCACGAGGTCCTCGACCACGTGGACCACTTCTTCCACGACCAGGTCCTGATCGGGCTCGCCGACGAGTTCCGGCTGACGTCCGAGGCACTCGAGGCCGCGATCGTGGACGCCGTCGACGCCGGGGAGTCCTTCAGCGAGATCACCTCCGCCCGCGCGCTCGAGCTGCAGCGTCGCCTGGCGTGGACGTTCACCGCCGAGATCACGACCTTCGAGCGGAAGCGCTACGCGAACCTCTCCGACGAGGCGAACAAGGCGATGAACCTCAACGCCTACATCGGGCTGCTCGGCGGTGCGTACGCGTTCGAGGAGACCGCGTCCGGCACCATCCTGCGCACCGTGTCGGACCCCGCCGTCGCCGACCTCGTGGTCCCCGCGTCGGACTACATCCTCACGCTCGACGCCGACTCGGTGCTGCTGCGCGACTACTGCCTGCGCCTGGTGTACTTCCTCGAGCAGCCGGAGAACGCCCGCGTCGCCGTGACGCAGACGCCGTACTCGTCGTTCCGCGGCGCGGCCACCCGCATCGAGCGGCTCGCCGGTGCCACCACGGACATCCAGCACATCCTCCACCAGGGCATGTCCCGCCACAACGCCACGTTCTGGGTCGGCGCGAACGCGGTCATCCGGACCCGGGCTCTCCGCGACATCGAGGAGGTCGAGACCGTCGGCGGCTTCGAGGTGAAGCGCTACGTGCAGGACCGCACGGTCATCGAGGACACCGAGTCGAGCGTCGACCTCGGCATGCACGGTTGGACGCTCGTGAACTACCCCGAGCGCCTGTCCTACAGCGCGACCCCGCCGGACTTCGGCTCGCTCATCGTCCAGCGTCGTCGCTGGGCCAACGGCGGCCTGCTCATCCTGCCGAAGTACATCCGCCAGGTCCGCGAGCGTCGTGCCCGCGGGGAGCGGGTCGGCATCGTCGAGATGTCCCTCCGCGTCAACTACATGGCGTCCATCGCCTGGGCGTCGTTCGGCCTGATCTTCCTGCTGGCCTACCCGTACGACTCGCGGCTGCTCAGCCCGATGGTGCTCCTCGCGGCCCTGCCGTACTTCTGGCTCCTGTCGAGCGACCTCAAGTACTGCGGGTACAAGCGCACCGACGTGTTCCGCATCTACGGCTTCAACCTGATCCTCATGCCGGTGAACGTCGCCGGTGTCCTGAAGAGCATCCAGCAGGCGCTCACGGCGAAGAAGATCCCGTTCGCCCGCACGCCGAAGGTCCGGGACCGCACGGCGTCCCCGGCGCTGTACGTCCTTGCGCCGTATGCCATGGTCGTCTTCTCGGTGTTCACGTTCGTGCGTGACTACGGGGCGCAGAACTGGGGCAACGCGGTGTTCGCGGCCTTCAACGCCGTGCTCGCCCTGTACGCGATCGTCGCCTACATCGGCATCTGGAACTCGGTGGTCGACGTGTGGCTGTGGGCCACGAAGTGGATGTACTACGACCCGTCCGCACGAGCGGCGCGACGGTCGGCAGCCAACGCGGCACGGACCGAACGCAAGCGCGCCCGCAAGGGGCTGCTGCCCGAAGCGGAGCCCGTCACCGAGGACTGGCGTGCCGTCCTGTACTTCGGGCACCGCGGGAAGACGATGCCGGTCCGGCACCAGGCGGACGTCGTCGGTGCCGCCGTCGTGACCACGTCGATCCCCACGACCACCACCGATGAACGGAGCGCCGCCTGATGGCCGCCACCAGACGACTGTCCCCGGTCCGCGTCGGCATCGCCGTCGTGCTCACCGCGGCCCTCGCCACCGCCGGCTACGTCGGCTTCGACCGCTGGCAGTCCGCCCAGGCCGCCGAGACCCAGAAGTCCTGGTTCGCCGCCTACACCGACGTCACCGCGACCCCGACCTTCGCGTTCGAGGACGTGAAGTCCGCCAAGGGCCGCGACGTCATGCTGTCCTTCGTGGTCGCCGACCACGACGACGCCTGCACCCCGACCTGGGGCTCGGCGTACTCGATGCAGGGCGCGTCGGACGCGCTCGACCTCGACCGCCGCATCGCCCGCCTGCAGCAGCAGAAGGGCGAGGTCGGCGTCTCCTTCGGCGGCCTGGCGAACGACGAGCTCGCCACGACGTGCACGAACGGCTCGGATCTGGTGAGCGCGTACGAGTCCGTCGTGCAGCGCTACGACGTCAGCACGGTCGACTACGACGTCGAGGGCGACGACCTCACGAACCACGACGCGGGGAAGCGCCGGGCGGCCGCGGTGGCGGCGCTCCAGGAGCAGCGCCGCGCAGCGGGTCACCCGCTCGCGGTGTGGCTGACGCTGCCGGCTGCGCCGTCCGGGCTGACGAGCGACGGCACGACCGCGGTCGCGCAGTTCCTCAAGGCCGGGGTCGACCTCGCCGGCGTGAACGCCATGACGATGGACTACGGCCAGGGCAAGGGTGCGAGCCAGAGCATGTACTCCGCCTCGGTGCAGACCCTGCAGGAGACCCAGCGCCAGCTCGGCGTCCTGTACAAGCGCGCCGGGACCCCGCTCTCCGACGCGACGCTGTGGCACAAGGTCGGCGCGACGCCGATGATCGGCCAGAACGACATCCAGGACGAGGTCTTCACCCTCGCCGACGCGAAGAAGCTCAACGCCTGGGCGCGGGACCGCGGGCTCGGTCGGATGTCGATGTGGTCGCTCAACCGCGACACCACGTGCGGCTCGAACTACGTCAACCTGTCGACGGTGTCGAACTCCTGCTCCGGCGTGGACCAGGACGGCGTGCTCTACGCGGACGTCCTCGGCAAGGGCTTCACCGGCGGGATCGTCGCGGCCGCGTCGGACGTCACGAAGGCGGAGCCCTCCGCGACCGTGCAGCCGACGGACAACCCCTCCACCAGTCCGTACCCGGTGTGGAGCTCGGACGCCTCGTACCTCGAGGGCACGAAGGTCGTCTGGCACCAGAACGTCTACGAGGCGAAGTGGTGGACGTCCGGCGACCTGCCCGACGACCCGGTGCTGAGCGCCTACGAGACGCCGTGGCAGCTCGTCGGTCCGGTGCTCAAGGGCGAGAAGCCGGTGAAGCAGGTCACCCTGCCGAGCGGCACGTACGACGCCTGGTCCGGCACGAAGCAGTACGACACGGGTTCGCGCGTGCTCTTCGACGGGATCCCGTACCAGTCGAAGTGGTGGAACACGGGGGAGAGCCCTGAGGCCTCCACGAGCGATCCGGACGGTTCGCCCTGGGTGAAGCTCAAGGACTCGGAGATCAAGCAGATCCTCGAGGACGTGGAGTCCGGCAAGGCCGCACCGACGGCTGACGCGACTCCGTCGTCCTAGGTCGCGACCACATCCGGACGGGAGGCGCGGTGCCGGCTGGCACCGCGCCTCCCGTCCGTCGATGGTGCGGAATCCGAACATCGTCGGTACGTTCGCTGTACGCGTTCTGCCGAGTTGTCCCCAGCCCCGTTCGGGGCTCCCGTTCGGTCGCTCGTTTCCGATACGCTGGTGCGCCAAGAGGAGGAGGTCCACGATGCCAGATCCAGTGGTCCCGCAGCCGGACGGTCAGAAGACCCCTGAGCAGCGGCTGGTCGACACCACACTGACCTTCAGCATGGACATGGGCGCGGCGTTGACCGCCGAGTCCGGTGTGTCCGCCGAGGAGCGTGAGGCGATCAACGCCCTGCCCTCCGGGTCGGCGCTGCTCGTGGTCCGTCGTGGTCCGAACGTCGGTGCGCGCTTCCTGCTCGACTCGGACGTCACCACGGCGGGGCGACACCCCGACGCCGACATCTTCCTCGACGACGTCACCGTGTCGCGCAAGCACGCGCAGTTCCTCCGGCACGGCACGGCCTTCAGCGTGAAGGACAACGGGTCGCTCAACGGTACGTACTTCGACGGTGACCGCATCGACGAAGCGCCGCTCACCGACGGGTCCGAGGTCCAGGTCGGCAAGTTCCGCCTGACCTTCTACGCCTCCCGGGTCGACCTGGCGCGCCTGGCGAACGCGTAGTGGCCGCACGGTCCTCCGCGGCCCGGGCGGGGTCCGCGGTACCGGACCTGCTCACGATCGGGCAGGTCCTCGCACGCCTCAAGCCGGAGTTCCCGGACCTGTCTGGGTCCAAGCTGCGCTTCCTCGAGGAACGCGAGCTCGTCACACCGATCCGGACCGCCAGCGGCTACCGGAAGTTCTCGGCGGCGGACCTCGACCGGCTCCGAGTCATCCTCGGGCTGCAGCGCGACCACTACCTCCCGCTCAAGGTCATCAAGGACTACCTGGCCGACCTCGACGCCGGACGCGACCCGGTGCTGCCCGGTGGTGGTGACGCGCCGAAGCCGTCGATCCTCGGCCGTGAGCGCCGCTACACCCGCGACGAGACCGTCCGTGCGGCCGGAGCGACGCCGATGCTCCTCGCCGACGCCGTCTCCGCGTCGCTGCTGCCCGCCGCCGACACCTACGGCGAGGACGCCGTGGGCGTGCTCAAGGCCCTCGTCGAACTGCAGCGCACCGGCATCGAACCGCGGCACCTCCGCACCATGCGCAGCGTTGCCGAGCGAGAGGTCGGACTCATCGAGTCGGCCCTCATGCCGGTGTCCCGCCGCGGCGACGCGACCTCGCGGGCGAAGGCCACCGAGCTCGCGCGGGAGATCGCCGGGCACCTCGAAGTGATCCGGTCGAACCTCATCCGGACGGCGATCGGGCGTCTCGACGCATGACCTCGTGAGGCGTATCCTCGACACGCCGGACGCGCCGAGTCGGATGTCCCGCGCCGGAGCGGTTCGAGTCGCTACCGTGGACCTCGGAACAACTCTCAACCCGTCATTGAACGTTCGGATGAGAGCTCGATCGTCGTGGAAGGCAGCCTGATGAGTGGGAACGACACCCCCGGCACCGAGTCGGAGATGACCCGGTACGACCTCGGGCTCCTCTTCACCGACGGCCTGCCCGAGCACGACGAGCAGAACGGGTACCGCGGCACCGTCGCTGCCCGGGCCGCCGGGATCTCGTACCGGCAGCTCGACTACTGGGCCCGCACCGAGCTCGTCGAGCCGACGATCCGCGGGGCCGCCGGCTCCGGTTCGCAGCGTCTCTACGGGTTCCGCGACATCCTCGTGCTCAAGCTCGTGAAGCGCCTGCTCGACACGGGCATCTCCCTCCAGCAGATCCGCACCGCCGTGAACCAGCTGCGCGAGTCGGGCGTGTCGGACCTCGCCCAGACGACGCTGATGTCCGACGGTGCCTCGGTGTACCTGTGCACCTCCGACGACGAGGTCATCGACCTGGTCTCCCGCGGGCAGGGCGTGTTCGGCATCGCGGTGGGCAAGGTCCTGCGCGAGGTCGAGAGCTCCCTCGTCGAGCTCGACGCGACGCCCGCGGCCGACCCCGACGACGAACTCGCTGCCCGCCGGGCGTCCCGCGCTTCCTAGACGCGCGCCCGCGCGTCGACCCTTCGTGCGGAGCGCGAGGTCGCTCGTTCTGCCGCCTGGATGGCGTCGACGCGACACTTCGTGCGACCTCGGCGCACGCGTGCGGCGTGTTGCGCGACCGCGGCGTGACGACCGTGCGGTCGCGCGTTCTGCCGCCTGCGTGCCGACGCGGCGGCACATCATGCGACCTCAGCGCGTGCGAGTGGCGCGTTGCGCGACCTCGACGTCTCGCGGACGGAACGAGCGCTGCGCTACGCGGCGCCGCCCTCGGCGTAGGGGCCGATCTTGCCCGTGCGCATGATGCGCTCGAGCAGCTGGTCGAAGTTTCGCGCCATCTCCTGCGCCGACTCGCCCGGCCACACGTGCAGGGGCTTCGCGGCACCCTGCGCCTGCTGCAGCGACGTGCGCTCGGGCAGCTGCGGCGAGAGCACGAGCGGGCCGAACATGTCCCGGAGCTCCTTGATGCGGAACTGGTGCTCGAGCGACTGCACGCGGGCACGGTTCACGATGATGCCGAGCGGCTGCAGGCGGGGGGAGAGGCCGCGGCGGATCTCCTCGATCGCGCGGAGGGCGCGGTCGGCGGCGGCCACCGAGAAGAGCCCCGGTTCGGTGACGACCGTCACGCGATCGGACGCGGCCCAGGCGGTGCGGGTGAGGGCGTTGAGGGACGGCGCGCAGTCGATGAGGACGAGGTCGTAGTCCTGCTCGACGTTGGCGAGCGCCTCTTCGAGCTTCCAGATGTCACGGATGGACGGGTGCGGCCCGTCGAAGTTGATGGCCGAGGGTGATCCGACCATGACGTCGATCTTGCCCTGGGAGCCCTTCGTCCAGCCGGACGGGGCGATCGCCTGACGGACGATCTTCTCCTTCGGGTTCTCGAGCACGTCGGCCACGTTGAGGTGGCCGGAGAGGTTGATGTCGAGGCCGGTCGAGACGTCCGACTGCGGGTCGAGATCCACCACCAGCGTGCGCAGTCCCTTGGCGAACGCGGCCGAAGTCAGGCCGAGCGTCACCGTCGTCTTGCCGACACCACCCTTGAGGGAGCTCACGCTGAGTACATGCACGGTGAGCAACGTTACCGCCAGTAGGGTTGTCTCACCTCAACCCGGGCTGAAAGGGACCTCGTGTTCAGCAAGATCCTGGTCGCCAACCGTGGCGAGATCGCCATCCGTGCCTTCCGCGCCGCGTACGAGCTGGGGGCGCAGACCGTCGCCGTCTACCCGTACGAGGACCGCAACTCCCTGCACCGCCTCAAGGCGGACGAGGCCTACCTGATCGGGGAGCGCGGGCACCCCGTGCGCGCGTACCTCGACGTGTCGGAGATCGTCCGCGTGGCGCTCGAGTCCGGCGCCGACGCGATCTACCCGGGGTACGGCTTCCTGTCGGAGAACCCGGAGCTCGCCGCCGCCGCAGCTGCGAACGGCATCACGTTCATCGGTCCGGGCGAGCACGTGCTCGAGATGGCGGGCAACAAGGTCACCGCGAAGGAGCACGCGATCGCGGCCGGTGTCCCGGTCCTCGCGAGCACGCCGGCGAGCCGCGACATCGACGAGCTCATCGCCGGTGCGGACGCCATCGGCTTCCCGGTGTTCGCGAAGGCGGTCGCCGGTGGTGGCGGCCGTGGCATGCGCCGGGTCGAGACGAAGCCCGAGCTGCGCGCGGCGCTCGAGGAGGCCATGCGCGAGGCCGACAGCGCCTTCGGGGACCCGACGATGTTCCTCGAGCAGGCAGTCATCCGGCCGCGGCACATCGAGGTGCAGATCCTCGCCGACGCCACGGGCGCCGACGCCGGCACGATCCACCTGTTCGAGCGCGACTGCTCGGTCCAGCGCCGCAACCAGAAGGTCGTCGAGATCGCGCCGGCGCCGAACCTCGACCCGTCGATCGCCCGGGCCCTGCACCGTGACGCCGTGGCCTTCGCCCGGTCGATCGGGTACGTGAACGCCGGAACGGTGGAGTTCCTCCTCGACACTGAGGGCGAGCGGGCCGGCCAGCACGTCTTCATCGAGATGAACCCGCGCATCCAGGTCGAGCACACCGTCACCGAAGAGGTCACCGACGTCGACCTCGTGCAGTCGCAGATGCGCATCGCCGCCGGGCAGACCCTCGCCGACCTCGGCCTGTCACGGGACACCGTGAGCGTGCACGGTGCCGCACTGCAGACGCGCATCACGACGGAGGACCCGACGCAGGGCTTCCGCCCGGACACCGGCCGCATCACGACGTACCGCAGCCCGGGTGGCGCCGGCGTGCGTCTCGACGGCGGCACGGTCGCCACCGGCGCGCAGATCAGCCCGCACTTCGACTCGATGCTCGCGAAGATGACCTGCCGCGGGCGGGACTTCCCGGCCGCGGTCGCCCGTGCGAAGCGCGCCCTCGCCGAGTTCCGCATCCGCGGCGTCAGCACGAACATCCCGTTCCTGCAGGCCGTGCTCGAGGACCCGGACTTCGCCCGCGGTGACGTCTCGACGAAGTTCATCGAGGAGCGTCCGCAGCTGTTCAGCGGACACGTCTCGAAGGACCGCGGCACGAAGGTCCTGAACTGGCTCGCCGACGTCACCGTCAACAAGCCGAACGGCGAGCGGCGTCCGCAGACCGTCGAGCCGAGCGAGAAGCTCCCGGCCCTCGACCTGTCTGCGCCCGTGCCCGCGGGCCAGCGCGACCTGCTCCGCGAGGTCGGTCCGAGCGCCTGGGCGAAGGCCCTCCGCGACCAGACCGCCCTCGCCGTCACCGAGACGACGATGCGCGACGCCCACCAGTCGCTGCTCGCCACCCGCGTCCGCACGAAGGACCTCGTCGCCGTCGCCCCGCACGTGGCCCGGCTCACCCCGCAGCTGCTCAGCGTCGAGGCCTGGGGCGGCGCGACGTACGACGTCGCCCTGCGCTTCCTCGGCGAGGACCCGTGGGAGCGCCTGGCGTCCCTGCGCGAGGCGATGCCGAACCTCCCGATCCAGATGCTGCTCCGCGGCCGGAACACCGTGGGCTACACGCCGTACCCGACCGAGGTGACGGACGCGTTCGTCGCCGAGGCCGCCGCGACGGGCGTCGACGTCTTCCGCGTGTTCGACGCCCTGAACGACGTCAGCCAGCTCCGTCCGGCGCTCGAGGCCGTCCTGGCGACCGACACCGCCGTCGCCGAGGCCGCGCTCTGCTACACCGCCGACCTCCTCGACCCGGCGGAGGACCTCTACACGCTCGACTACTACCTCCGCCTCGCGGAGCAGATGGTCGAGGCCGGCGCGCACGTGATCGGCATCAAGGACATGGCCGGACTCCTCCGCGCCGGTGCGGCCGAGAAGCTCGTCACCGCGCTGCGCGAGCGGTTCGACCAGCCCGTGCACGTGCACACGCACGACACCGCCGGCGGGCAGCTCGCGACGCTCCTGGCGGCCGCCAGGGCCGGTGCCGACGCGGTGGACGTCGCCGCGGCGCCGATGGCCGGGACCACCAGCCAGCCGAGCATGTCCGCCCTCGTCGCGGCCCTGGCGCACACCGACCGCGACACCGGCATCTCGCTGAGCGCGGTCGGCGACCTCGAGCCGTACTGGGAGGCCGTGCGCCGCGCCTACGCCCCGTTCGAGTCGGGGCTCCCAGGGCCCACGGGTCGCGTCTACAAGCACGAGATCCCGGGTGGCCAGCTGTCGAACCTCCGCCAGCAGGCCATCGCCCTCGGGCTCGGCGACCGCTTCGAGCAGGTCGAGGACTGGTACGCCGCCGCGAACCGGATCCTCGGGCGCCCGACCAAGGTCACGCCGTCCTCGAAGGTCGTCGGTGACCTCGCGCTGCAGCTGGCGGCCGTCAACGCCGACCCGGTGGACTTCGAGCAGAACCCGCAGAAGTACGACATCCCGGACTCCGTGATCGGCTTCATGGCCGGCGAGCTCGGCGATCTGCCGGGTGGCTGGCCCGAGCCGTTCCGGTCGAAGGTGCTCGAGGGCCGTGACGTCCGGCTCGAGATCACGCCGGTCCCTGATGCCGAGCGGGCCAACCTGACCAAGGGAGGTCCGGAACGCCGGAGCGCGCTCAACCGCCTGCTCTTCCCGCAGCCCACGCAGCAGTTCGAGCGCGTCCGCGAGCAGTACGGCGACCTGTCCGTCGTGCCGACCGTCGACTACCTCTACGGTCTCCGTCCCGGCCAGGAGCACACCGTGCCGCTCGGCAGGGGCGTGAACCTGTTCGTCGGGCTCGAGGCGATCGGCGAGGCCGACGACCGCGGCGTCCGCACGGTCATGGCGACGATGAACGGGCAGCTCCGCCCGGTGTACGTCCGTGACCGCTCGATCGAGGTCGAGACGAAGGCCGCCGAGAAGGCGGACAAGTCCGACCCGAAGCACGTCGCGGCACCGTTCTCCGGTGTCGTGACGCTCAAGGTCGCCGTCGGTGACGTCGTCGAGGCCGGTCAGGCCGTGGCGAGCATCGAGGCGATGAAGATGGAAGCGGCCATCACGGCGCCCGTGTCGGGCACCGTCGGCCGTCTCGCGATCCCGGCGACCCAGCAGGTGGACGCCGGCGACCTCCTGGTGGTGCTGCAGTAACGTGACCGTCCGTCCCATCCGCCTGTTCGGCGACCCCGTCCTCCGTTCGCCGTCCGATCCGATCCGACCCGAGGCACTCGGCAGCAGCGGCATCCGCGACCTCGTGCAGGACCTGGTCGACACCGTCAAGGAGCCCGGCCGCGCCGGTGTAGCCGCACCGCAGATCGGTGTGGGCCTCCGTGCCTTCTCGTACAACGTCGACGGCGAGGTCGGCTACGTCCTCAACCCGGAGATCGTCGAGGTCTCGGGGGAGCCGGAGCTCATGGACGAGGGCTGCCTCTCCGTCCCCGGCCTGTCGTACCCCACGCGCCGGTACCCGTACGCGAAGGTCCGCGGCGTCGACGTCGACGGGGCCGAGGTCGTGCTCGAGGGCACCGGGCTCATGGCCGAGGCGCTGCAGCACGAGGTCGACCACCTCGGCGGCACCGTGTACGTCATGACGCTCGACCCGGAGGTCCGCCGGCAGGCGCTCCGCGACATCCGCGAGCAGGACTGGTTCCACTGACGGTTGCAAGGATGGTGACACCCCCACGGGGGATTGTTGCTTTGTCCTGACGAAGAGGTACCGTGCTGCTGTCGGCTTCCCACCGACACCGTTTCCCACACCCCCAGGACACCCAGCATGACCGCTCAGAACGACGAGCTCAGCTCGCACCGCACCCGCACCAACCGTCGCCCCGCCGAGGCTCCGGTCACGACCTCCTCGACGGCCGTCCTCGACGCACCGGACGCCCAGCAGACGCCGTCGCGCTGACCCGACAGCGGGTCGCGCCCCGCGCGCAGCGGTGACCGCCTGGAGGCCCGGATCACGTCCCAGGGACGTGATCCGGGCCTCCAGGCGGTTGCGCTGAAAGCGCGGGCCCTAGCCGCGGCGGCGGCGACCCTCGACGACGGGCGTCGCCGTGGTCTGCACCTTCGAGCCCGAGTAGATGTGCTCGATGTCCGCAGCGAAGTCCTTCACCACCACCGCCCGCTTGATCGTCAGCTTCGGCGTGAGGTGCCCGGACGCCTCGGTCAGGTCGGTGTCGAGGATCGTGAACGACCGCACCGACTCGGCACGGGAGACGCGCTGGTTCGCGGCGTCGATGGCCTCCTGCACGGCCTGGTGGACCCGCTCGTCGTAGGCGGCCTCGTGCGGGGTGAGCGCCGGGGTGATCCCGCGCGTCTCGCACCAGCCGGCGAGCATGTCCCGGTCGAGCGTGACGAGGGCGGCGACGAACGGCTTGCCCTCACCGACGACGACGACCTGCCCCACGATCGGGTGCTCGCGGATGCCGTCCTCGAGCGGTGCCGGGGCGACGTTCTTGCCGCTCGCGGTGACGATGAGCTCCTTGGCGCGTCCGGTGACGGTGAGGATCCCGTCGGCGTCGAGCCGTCCGAGGTCGCCGGTGTGGAACCAGCCGTCGGGCTTGGCCTTCGCGGTCGCCTCGTCGTTCCGCCAGTAGCGGTCGAAGACGTCGACGCCGCGGATGAGGATCTCGTCGTCGTCCGCGATGCGGATCTCCACGCCGGGGAGTGCCCGGCCGACGCTGCCGATCCGGAGTTCGCCGGCGCGGTTCACGGTCGCGGGTGCGGTGGTCTCGGTGAGGCCGTAGCCCTCGAGGATGAGCACGCCGATCGACCGGAAGAAGTGCGACAGCCGCGGGGAGAGCGGCGCCGAACCACTGATCGCGTACTGCACCCGTCCGCCGATCGCGTCGCGGAGCTTGCCGTAGACGAGCTTGTCGAACAGCTTGAAGCGCAGGGCGAGCCCGAGCGGCACCTTGCCCTTCGCGAGTGCCTCGGAGTGCGCGACGGCGGTCCGGGCGGCTGCGCGGAAGACGTTCCCCCTGCCGCCGAGGTCTGCCTTCTGCTCGGCGGAGTTGTAGATCTTCTCGAACACGCGCGGGACGGCGAGCAGGAAGGTCGGCTTGAACGTCGACACCGCCTGCATGAGGTCCTTCGTGTCGGGCTCGTGGCCGACCAGGACGCCCTCGGCGACGCTCATCGCGGCGATGAACCGTGCGAAGACGTGGGCCATCGGGATGAACAGCAGCGTGGAGGCGTCGTCCGCGACGACCTCGGGCATCGCCTCGGACGCGCCCTCGACGGTCGCGGTGAAGTTGTCGTGCCGGAGCACGCAGCCCTTCGGCCGGCCGGTGGTGCCCGAGGTGTAGATGATGGTGGCGTCGTCGTGGCCGTGCACGTCCGCGGTGCGGGCGTCGAGCTCGGCGTCGGTGACGTCCTCACCGAGCCGGGTCAGGTCGTCGAGGCCGCCGCCGTCGATCGTCCAGTGCTGCCCGAGGTGCGGCAGGTCCGGCGCGATGGAGGCGACGCGGCGAGCGTGCTCCTCCTGCTCGACGACGATCGCGACGGACTCGGAGTCGGACAGGATCCAGCGCACCTGGTCGGGGGAGCTGGTCTCGTACACGGGGACGGACACCAGGCCCGCGGTCCACACGGCGAAGTCGACGAGCGTCCACTCGAGGCGCGTGCGCGACAGGATCGCGACGTGCGCACCCGGTTCGAGTCCGGCGGCCACGAAGCCCTTCGCGATCCCGCGGACCCGACGGTGGACGTCGGCCGCGCTGATCGTGGTCCACGTGTCACCGTGGCGCTCGGCCAGGATCCGCCGGTCCGGCGTCTTCCTGGCCCGCTCGGAGAGCAGGCGCGCGGCTGAGCCGTGGTCGGGTGCGGTGATCGGGGTTGGGTGCCGCTGATCGTTCACGGTGACTCCCTTGTCGGCCGGTTCGATTCGAGTGTGCCTCATCGTCGAGGCGACACAGCCAGCATAGGGCGACCTGGCGTGCGTTCCATGTGGACGCACGGAACCGGTAGGCTCGATCCTCGTGCACGCCATCGGAATCGACATCGGGGGCACCAAGATCGCGGGTGCGGTCGTCACGGAACTGGGCGAGATCGTCGCCGAGGACCGGGTGGCCACCAACGCTGCGGACCCGGACGCCATGCTCGACGACGTGGTCGCGATGGTCTCGCGACTGCGCGCCGCGAACGAGGTGAGCGCCGTGGGTGTCGCCGCCCCCGGGTTCATCGACGCCTCGCAGTCGATCGTCTACTACACGCCGAACATCCGGTGGCGGAACGAGCCGCTGCGGCAGAAGCTGCAGCAGCGCATCGGTGACCTGCACATCACCGTCGACAACGACGCCAACGCGGCAGGCTGGGCGGAGTTCCGCTTCGGTGCCGGTCGGCTCGTCTCCGACATGACCATGCTCACGATCGGCACCGGTGTCGGTGGCGCGATCGTCACCGAGGACCGGCTGTTCCGCGGGGGCTTCGGCACCGGCGGCGAGATCGGGCACCTCCGCATCGTCCCGAACGGGCTGCCCTGCGGCTGCGGCGCGCGCGGTTGCATCGAGCAGTACGGCTCCGGTCGTGCCCTCCAGCGCATGGCGAACGACGTCGCGGACGCCGGCGGCATCGGGCAAGCACTGGCCGAGGCGCGCGAGGCGAACGGCGGCGAGCTCGACGGGCACATCGTCGGCGACCTGATCCTGGCCGACGACCCGGGTGCCCTCGCGGCTCTGCGGCGGCTCGGTCGGCACCTCGGCGAGGCCTGCGCCTCGCTCTCCGCCGTGCTCGACCCGCAGCTGTTCGTCTTCGGCGGCGGGGTCGCGAGCGCGGGGGACCGGTTGCTCGACCCGATCAAGCAGGCGTACCTCAACAACCTCCCGGCCCGCGGGTACCACCCGGAGCCGGACTTCGTGATCGCCGAGCTCGTCAACGACGCAGGTGTCGTGGGCGCAGCCGACCTCGCCCGGATCCACGCCCGCACTGCCTGACGGAGTCGACGATGACCTACTGGCTGCTGAAGAACTTCCTGCTCGGTCCGCTCATCCTCACCCTCTTCCGGCCGTGGGTCGTCGGGCGTGAGCACGTGCCCGCCAAGGGCCCCGTGATCTTCGCCTCCAACCACATCTCGTTCATCGACTCGGTGATCCTGCCGGCGGTGCTCGACCGTCGCGTGTCGTTCCTCGCGAAGAGCGACTACTTCACCGGGCGCGGCCTCAAGGGCTGGCTGACCAAGACGTTCTTCAACGCCATCGGCCAGCTCCCGATCGACCGCTCCGGCGGCAAGGCATCAGAGGCCTCGCTCCGTGCGGGCCTGCAGGTCCTGGCCCGTGGGGAACAGCTCGGCATCTACCCCGAGGGCACCCGCAGCCCGGACGGCAAGCTCTACCGCGGCCGGACCGGCATCGCCCGGATGATCCTCGAGGGGCGCGTCACCGTCGTCCCCGTCGCCATGGTCGGCACGCGTGAGGTGCAGCAGATCGGGCAGCGCATCCCGAAGTTCAAGCGCGTCGGCGTGGTGTTCGGCCGGCCGCTCGACTTCTCCCGCTTCGAGGGCTTCGAGACCGACCGCTTCATCCTCCGGAGCGTCACCGACGAGGTCATGCACGAGCTCGCCGGACTGAGCCGCCAGGAGTACGTCGACGTCTACGCGACGAGTGTCAAGGAACGGGCGAGCACCGCGCGCGAGCAGGTCCTCCGGGGCAAGGTCACGCGGAATGGTCGGGACGCCTCGGCACGTTAGGATTCGAAGGCCCCGGCAACCGCCGGGACCCCACCCCTTCGAGAGGCACCTCCTTGTTCGAGTCGACCGACTTCGTCGCCCTGCAGGATCCGGACGTCATCGAGGGGCTCGACTACTGGCGGACGCTCCCGATCAAGCAGCAGCCCACGTGGCCCGACGCCGCAGCGGCCGAGGCGGCATCGGCGGAGATCGCCACGCTGCCCCCGCTCGTCTTCGCGGGCGAGGTCGACAAGCTCCGCGAGCGACTCGCCTCCGCAGCCCAGGGCAAGGCGTTCCTGCTGCAGGGCGGCGACTGCGCCGAGACCTTCGCCGGCGCCACCGCGGACTCGATCCGCGACCGCGTGAAGACGATCCTGCAGATGGCCGTCGTGCTGACGTACGGCGCCTCGATGCCCGTCATCAAGATGGGCCGCATGGCCGGGCAGTTCGCCAAGCCGCGCTCGAGCGACTTCGAGACCCGCGGCGACGTCACGCTGCCCGCCTACCGCGGCGACATCGTGAACGGCTACGACTTCACCCCCGAGAGCCGTCAGGCCGACCCCCGCCGCCTCGTGCAGGGCTACCACACGGCCGCGTCGACCCTGAACCTCGTCCGTGCCTTCACGCAGGGGGGCTTCGCCGACCTGCGCCAGGTGCACTCGTGGAACAAGGGCTTCGCGTCGAACCCGGCGAACGCCCGGTACGAGCACCTCGCGAAGGAGATCGACCGCGCGATCCGGTTCATGGACGCCTGCGGTGCGGACTTCGACGAGCTGAAGCACGTCGAGTTCTACGCCTCGCACGAGGGCCTGCTCATGGACTACGAGCGCCCGATGACCCGCATCGACTCGCGCTCCGGCCTGGCCTACGACACCTCCGGCCACTTCATCTGGATCGGGGAGCGCACCCGCGACCTCGACGGCGCCCACGTGGACTTCCTGTCCCGCGTGCGGAACCCGATCGGCGTGAAGCTCGGCCCGACCACGAGCGTCGACGACATGAAGGCCCTGGTCGACAAGCTCGACCCGAACCGCGAGCCCGGGCGCCTGACGTTCATCACGCGCATGGGTGCCGGCAAGATCCGCGACGAGCTCCCCAAGCTGCTCGAGGCGATCAAGGGCATGGACGCCAACCCGCTGTGGGTGACGGACCCGATGCACGGCAACGGCCTCACGACCCCGACCGGGTACAAGACGCGCCGCTTCGACGACGTCGTGGACGAGGTCCTCGGCTTCTTCGAGGCACACCGCGAGGTCGGCACGTACCCGGGCGGCATGCACGTCGAGCTCACCGGTGACGACGTCACGGAGTGCCTCGGCGGCTCGGAGCAGATCGACGAGGCCACCCTCGCGACCCGGTACGAGTCCCTGTGCGACCCGCGGCTGAACCACATGCAGTCGCTCGAGCTCGCGTTCCTCGTCGCCGAGGAGCTCAGCGCCCACCCGCACGTGCGCGCGTAGCGCGCCGCGGCGCCCGTCCGGCTGGTTCCGCCAAAGCGACAGATTCCTGCGGGACTACCGCGGGACTCTGTCGCTTTCGCGTGGGGGACCGTGCGGCCACCGCCGGATCTGTCGCTTTCACGCACTGGTCGCGATGCGTGACGGCCTGGAGGCGCGTGGCGGCGCCGTCACGCGCCTCCAGGCCGTCGGGTGCGCGCCTGCGTGTCGTAATCCGGCAGTCGCCGTGGTCCGGCGCGGCGGCCCCGCTCGCGAAAGCGACAGTCTGCCGTCGGATGACGGCCGCAGACTGTCGCTTTGGCGGCACAGAGGCGCGCGCGGCGCGGCAGACTGTCGCTTTGGCGGCACAGAGCCGCGCCAGCGCAGCCGCGCAACAGCGCGCGCCGCGCGCCTACTGCTTGTAGGCGAGGGTGATCGTGTCGCCGCGGTGCACGGTGGTGCCGGCCGCCGGGTCCGTGGAGGCGACCGGCAGCGAGGCCTTCCAGTCGTAGAAGCCGCACAGGATGTTCGTGCAGTCGGGGACCGAGACCTTCAGCCCGAGGTTCTCGAGGGTCGAGGTGGCGTCGTTGATCGTCTTGCCCTGGACGTCCGGCAGCGAGATCGGCGCCGGACCCTTCGAGACGACGAAGTCGACGGCCGTGCCCTTGACCGCAGGATCGTCCTGCACCTTGGCGGAGATGATCTGTCCCTCGGGGACGTCGTCGCTGAACTGGCCGTCCTGCGCACCGATGGTCAGGCCGACGGCGTCGAACGCGGCGGTCGCCTGGTCCACGGTCTTGCCGACGACGTCGGGGACCGGGCCGAGCGACACCGTCAGCGTGACGGGACCGCGTTCGCCGTAGGTCTTGGTCTTCGAGAGGTCGATGCTCTGTCCGTCGGTGCCCAGGCCCGTGGCGGCGATGACGGTGTCCTTCGCGGCGTCCGCGGAGAACTGGTACTGGTCGTCCTGCAGCTGGAAGTCGTCGTCGAGCGCGGCGGTCACGGTGGAGATCGGCTGGCCGACGATGGCCGGCAGGGCGATCATCTTCGGACCGTTCGACACGACGATCTGGATCGCGGTGCCCTTCCGGACCTCGCGCTTCGCGGCGGGCTTCGTCGTGGAGACCTGGCCCTTCGCGACGACGGCGTCGAACCGGGTGGCGGTCGTCGACGCCGTGTGGAGGCCCTGGGCCTCGAGGAGCTGGCGTGCCTGGGACACGGACTTGCCGGCGACCTCCGGGATGCGGACGTTGCCCCACGGCCCGGGGCCGAACGCCCAGCCGATGGTCCCGCCGATGGCCATCAGCACAAGGACGACGACCAGGATGATCCAGCCGCGCTTCCGGCGCTTGGCGGACTTGTCGGCGAGGCGCTGCCCGGCGGGGGAGAGCGCACCGGGCTGGGAGCCCGTCCGGCGCGGACCGGGGGTGTTCCGGCCGCCGCGTGCCGGGGGTCGTTGCCCGCCGGCAGCACCGCCGGCAGCACCGCCGGCGGCACCGGCGGGCTCGAGGATCGTCGTGGCGTCGCCGGAGTCCGCCGACGCGGGCGTCCGGGTGCCGGCGGGCAGGATCGCCGTCGCGTTCTCGGGGCGGAGCACGGCGGTGCGGTACTGCCCGGTCGCGCGCTGCTGGTTGCCCGACATGTGGTCGAGCATCTCGCGGGCGTCGCTCGGCCGGTCGTCGGGGTTCCGTGCGGTGGCCCAGGCGACGAGGTCGTCGAGCTCCGGCGGGACGCCGGCGACCGCGGCGCTGGGCGCGGGCACCGAGTCGTTCGCGTGCTGGTACGCGATCTGCATCGGCTGCTCGCCCTTGTAGGGCTGCTCGCCGGTGAGCATCTCGTAGAGCATGATGCCGAGCGCGTAGATGTCGCTGCGGGAGTCGGCGGCGCCGCGCGTGACGAGCTCGGGGGAGAGGTACGCGATCGTCCCGAGCAGTGCGGCGCCGGTGGCGGTGTTCGCGGTCGTCGCCCGGGCGAGTCCGAAGTCACCGAGCTTGATCCGGCCGTCGTCGGCGAGCAGGACGTTCTCGGGCTTGAGGTCGCGGTGCACGATGCCGGCGCGGTGGGCCGAGGCGAGACCGGCGAGGACGGCGCGCAGGATGTCGGTGGCCTGCTCGGGCGTGAGGGCGTGGTGCTCCTGCAGGAGGTCCCGGAGCGTGATGCCCGGGATGTACTCCATCACGATGTACGCCGTGTCGTCCTCGGCGCCCTGGTCGTACACGCCGACGAGGTTCGGGTGCGACAGGCGGGCGGCGGAACGGGCCTCCTGGATGAAGCGTTCGCGGAACGCCTGGTCGTCCGCCAGGTGCCCGTGCATGATCTTGATCGCGACGCGTCGCTCGAGGCGGACGTCGGTCGCGAGGTACACCGTCGCCATGCCCCCGCGCGCGATGCGGGAGCGCACGCGGTACCGGTGATCGATCATGCGACCGATCATCGGGTCCGTGGCGGCGTTGGTGGTCATCGGCGGCATTCTACGAATCGGGACTGCACGGACCCGCACTGACGCACCGGTCGTGACCGAATCTCGATCTTGCGGATGACTCGGCTTCGCCGGTCGGCCAGGCTCAGAGCGACGCCAGCAGGCTCTGCGCGGTCTTCTCCCACTGTGCGTACGCCTTCGGGTACGCCGACACCTGCACGGCCTGCGCCGCTGTGGTGACGTTCATGGAGGACCAGCCGGCGATGTCGAGCAGCCCGCGGGTGTGCCCGGGGTTGCCGGTGAAGAACAGCTTCGCCGCCGTCGCCGGGTCCTGCAGTGCTGCCGCGGGACCCCAGCCCTGGCTCGGCCGCTGCTGGAACAGGCCGACCGAGTCGCGGTCGCCGTGCGAGAGGTTGCGGAGGCTCGACTCCTGCATCGCCGCGGCCAGGGCGATGACGATGCCGTGCTCGGAGACCCCGAGCGAGCGGCCGACGGAGACGATCGTTGCCGCGTTGCCCCGCTGCTCGGCGGAGAGGGACGGGCCGGACGACGGCAGGACGAGCGTCTTGCCGGCGTAGATCGTGCTCGTGTAGGTGAGGCCGTTCGCCGAGAGGAGCGCCGACACCGTGACCCCGTGGGCCGAGGCGATCGAGGCGATGGTGTCGCCCGTGCCGATCGTCACGCTGCCGGCGCGCGTGGACGAGCTGGAGGCGCCGGACGACGATGCGGCGGTCGAGGTGCTGGTGACCGGCGCGGCCACTGCGGACCCGGCCGACGGCACCCGCAGGGTCTGCCCGGGGTAGATCACGGAGCGCTGGGACAGCTTGTTCGCACTGAGGAGTGCGGTGGTCGACACACCCACGCGGGCCGCGATGCCCGACACGGTGTCGCCCTGCTTGACGTGGTAGCTGCCGGAGGCCGAGGACGACCCGGTGCTGGCCGAGGCGGTCGACACGGCGGGGGTCGAGGCGAGGTGCAGCGTCTGCCCGGGGTGGATGATCGTGTTCCAGCCGAGGCCGTTGCGCACGAGCACCTCCTGCGCGGACAGGCCGTACCGGGCGGCGATGCCCGAGACGGTGTCGCCCTGCCGGACGGTGTACGTCGTCGGTGCCGCGGACACGGCGGCGACGGTGGTGACCGTGGTCTGCGACGGACGGGCGACGGCGGTGCCGAACACCGGGCGGTCCCCGACGTTGCGGTCCTGGTCGACGTGCCGCTTGTTGGCGCTGTCGTCCTCGTGGTGCGGTTCGGCGTGCGCGACCGGCCCGGTGAGGCCGGCGGTGACCGCGATCGTCCCCGCGAGGACGATGGGCATGGTGGCGAACCGGGCGGATCGTGCGCGCCGGGCGTCTTCGTCTGCAGCGTTATCCACGGGTTTCTCCTGTCCTTGCGGTGAGCCGTGCGCGCGCGTGCGCACTCACAGGTGGCTCAACGCTGGCATGGCGTGATTCCCAAGTCAACCAGAGAGTCGGATGTTGCGCGTGTGACGAATGTGACGAACGTGGCGGTGTCCGGCCTCCGGCTGCTCTGGCAACATGGGGCACGTGAGTGCTGCACCCGTCGACGACCTGACCCTCTCCGAGCGCTGGCTGACCGTCCCCGAGCTGGTGGACCTCTTCAGCACCAGCCCCGGGCGGATCCACCGCCTGTTCGAGGAGAAGACCCTGCTGGCGGCCCGTGTCGGCGGCGTCCTCCGCGTGCCGAGCGAGTTCATCGAGGACGGCGAGCCGCTCCCCGAGCTGCGCGGCACCCTCACCGTCCTCAGCGACAACGGCTTCACCGACGACGAGGCCGTGCGCTGGATGCTCACCGTCGACGACATCATCGGCACCTCGCCGATCGCCGCGCTGCGCGCCGGTCGCAAGGCCGAGGTGCGCCGCATCGCGCAGTCGCTGCTGTAGACGCCCCCATCGGACGGACTGGAGGCGCGGTGCCAGCTGGCACCGCGCCTCCAGTCCGTTTCCTGGTTGCGTCTACGCGACGCGACGGCTGACCGTGTCGGCCAGCGACACGAGCTGCTCGCGCGCCGACGGCGTCAGCGGAGCCGCCTCGATGGCGGCCTTCGCGCGCTGCACGTGCCGGTCGATCGACCGCTCGACGGCGGCGACCGCGCCGGACTCGGTCAGGGTCGCGCGGAGCATCTGCACCTGGCCCTCGTCGAGGTCCGGGTCGCCCAGCAGCTCGTCGAGGAGCTGCCGCGGGCCGTTCGCGAGCGTCTTGCGGGCGGAAGCGATGAGCACGGTGCGCTTGCCCTCGCGCAGGTCGTCACCCGCGGGCTTGCCGGTGACCTCGGGATCGCCGAAGACGCCGAGCATGTCGTCGCGGAGCTGGTAGGCGACGCCGAGGGGGAGGCCGAACGCGCGGAGCCCCTCGAGCTGGGCCTCGGTCGCGCCGGCCACGAGGGCGCCGATGAGGAGCGGGGCCTCGACCGAGTACTTCGCCGACTTGAAGACGATGACGCGCTGGGCACGGACGAGGTGCTCGGCCTCGTCGATGGTGGGCCAGGCGGTCTCCTCGTGCACGTCGAGGTACTGCCCCGCCGTGACGTCGAGGCGCATGGTGTGGAACTCCTGCCGGACGATCCGCCCGCGCGCGGGGTCGAGGAGCGCGAGGCCCTCGTCGAACACCGCATCGCTCAGGGAGAGCAGGAGGTCACCGAGCAGCAGCGCCGAGTTCGTGCCGTACAGCCCGCGGTCGCCGACCCAGCCCGACTCCTCGTGCAGGGACTCGAACCGACGGTGCGCTGCCGGACGCCCGCGACGGGTGTCCGAGCGGTCCATGATGTCGTCGTGCACCAGCGCTGCGGCGTGGAAGATCTCGAGGGCCGCGGCGACCGTGACGATCGCCTCGGCCGTGGTCTGGCGGGACCCCTCGGCGAGCGGGTCGAACGAACCCGACCGACCGGCCACCGACTGCCATCCCCAGTAGCAGAACAGCGCACGGAACCGCTTGCCGCCGGAGAGCAGATCGCGGGCGTAGGCGTCGAACGGAGCGAGGTCCGGACTGATCGCGGCGAGCCGTTCACGTTGGTCGTCCAGCGCTCGATCGATCCGCGCCGACACGAGGTCCACTAATCGCGTACTCTCAGCCACACTCCCTACCCTAGTGGAGCGGTCGAGTCGTAGACTCGGTCCACCTCAACCACGCGTCGATCCCAGGAACAGAGGGAACACAGATGCCACTCTCGGAGCAAGAGCAGCGACTCCTCGAAGAGATGGAGCGGAGTCTCTACCAGAACGACTCCGACTTCGTGGCGCGTGTCACGCGCCGCCAGGGTCGTCCGACGTACACGTCGATCACGCTCGGGGTCCTCGGAGCACTCGTCGGAGTCGCCGTCGTCATCCTCGGACTCATCTTCAAGGCTCCGGTCATCGGGATCATCGGCTTCGTCGTGATGCTCGCCGGTGTCCTGTTCGCGTTGCGTCCCGGCATGCGTGCCCCGTCGGCGAAGAAGCCGCGTGCGGGCAAGCCGTCCACGGGCGGCGCACCCCGTCCCAGCCAGGGCGGCAACGGTTCCTTCATGGATCGGATGAACGACCGCTGGGACAAGCGGAACGACCAGAGCTAGCGGGCTCTCCACACTCCTCCACGGGGTCGGTCCTTCGGGACCGGCCCCGTTTCGTGTGGCCGGGGCGGGGCGCGAGACGCCGGGGCGGGGCGCGAGACGCCGCGCCGGCGGACGGACTGACGGGTCGCGAGACGCCGCGTCGGCGGCGGGACGCCCGGGGTGACGCGAGACACCGCCGGTTCCGGCGGCGTCTCGCGCCCCGCGCGGCGTCTCGCGCTCGGGGCGGCGTCCCGACGCAGTGAGACGCGACCCGCCATCGGACTGGAGGCGCGGGTCGGCGTCGCCACGCGCCTCCCGTCCCGAAGGCCCCGCCCCCCCCGCCCCCGGTGAGGTCGCGGAACATGCCGTCCCCGCGGCCGCGGGGCGGCACATCGTGCGACGTCGACGTCGTGCGCACGGCACGTCGTGCGACCTCATCGCCGCCGCCGCGCCGCCGCGCGGCGTCTGAGGCAGCGAAAGTCCTCCACTTTCCTCCACGCACTCCACTTCGCTCCACGGGCCCGCGTTTCCGCGAGATTCCGGGGACTGCGGCACCGGAGTCGAGCACGACTCGACCCCAATTCGGGTCACGGGGGCGATTCGGGGAGTGATTTCCTGGTCAGGGGGAGGGCAGTGGAGTAAAGTGGTGCACACAACGGTCCGGTGGAGCGGAGGGGAGGCCCGACGTGCTGCTCGGTACCCATGCCCCGAAGCTCGACGAGAAGGGTCGCGTGATCCTCCCCGCCAAGTTCCGGGACGAACTGTCCGGGGGCCTCGTGATGACCCGCGGGCAGGAGCGCTGCGTCGTCGTCTTCAGCGCGGACACGTTCGAGCAACTGCACGAGCGCATCCGCACCGCACCGATGACGTCGAAGCGCACCCGGGACTACATGCGTCTGTTCCTCTCCGGAGCCAGCGCAGAGCAGCCCGACAAGCAGAACCGCGTCACGATCCCGCAGAACCTCCGCGAGTACGCGGGGCTCGAACGGGACCTGACGGTCATCGGCAGCGGTGACCGTGCCGAGATCTGGTCGACCCCCGCGTGGGAGGCCTACTACGCCGAGGTCGAAGAGGGCTTCGCCGACAACGACGAGGAGGTGATCCCGGGGATCTTCTGATCCGTGGATCGGGACTCCCAGCCGTGGAGCCCTGACACCCCTTCCCCGGTGTCAGGTCGCATGGATGGGGATCCGGACCCGCGGCCCAGGAGCCGAGGGGCTGCACATGGCCGAGAACGACAGCAACGGAACCGGGGCACCGGAGTTCCCGCACACCCCGGTGATGCTCGAGCGCATCGTCGACCTCTTCACGCCCACCCTCGAGGGCCCCGGCAAGGTCGTGGTTGACGCGACGCTCGGCATGGGCGGCCACTCCGAGGGGCTGCTCGAGCGGTTCCCGGAGCTGACCCTCATCGGCCTCGACCGCGACACCGACGCGCTCGGCATCGCGGGGGAGCGCCTCGCCCGGTTCGGTGACCGCGTCCGCCTGGTGCACACCGTGTACGACGGCATCGTCGAGGCGATCGAGGGCGAGGGCTTCACGACCGTCCACGGCGTGCTGTTCGACCTCGGCGTCAGCTCGCTGCAGCTTGACCGGGCCGAGCGCGGGTTCGCCTACAGCCAGGACGCCCCGCTCGACATGCGGATGGACCGGACCGAGGGGCAGACCGCCGCCGACGTCCTCGCCACCTACGACGAGGGCGAACTGCGCCGCATCTTCCAGCGCTACGGGGAGGAGAAGCTCGCCGGCCGGTACGCCCGGGCGATCGTCGAGCGCCGGGCCACGACGCCGTTCGAGATGTCCGGTGACCTCGTGCAGGTCCTGCACGACGCGACCCCGGTGGCGATCCAGCGCCAGGGCCACCCGGCCAAGCGTGTCTTCCAGGCCCTCCGCATCGAGGTCAACGCCGAACTGAGCGTCCTCGAGCGGGCGATCCCGGCCGCACTCGACTCGATCGCGGTCGGCGGACGGATCGTCGTCGAGTCCTACCAGTCGCTCGAGGACCGCATCGTCAAGCGGGCCCTGGTCGAGCGCACGAAGTCCAGCGCTCCCGCGGGACTGCCGGTCGAACTCCCCGAGCACGCCCCCACCTTCTCCCTGGTCGTCAAGGGCGCGGAACTGGCCGACGAGGCCGAACGCGCCGCCAACCCACGAGCAACCCCCGTGCGCCTGCGCGCGGCCGAGCGGATCCGGAAGTGACATGAGCACGAACCTCGCACTCGTCGACCCCGCCGTCGTCCCGTCCCGTGCCCCGCGCCCGGCCCGCCGTGACCGGCCGGAGCTCGTCGAGGTCACGCCGTCGAAGGCCCAGCGCCGCGCACGTCCCCGGATCGCCTACGCGGTGGTCGCGGTGGCGGCGCTCGGCATCCTGCTCCTGGCACAGCTCGGCATCAGCATGGTGCTCAGCCAGGGCGCGTACACGCTCAACTCCCTGAGCGCCGAGCAGACGAACCTGTCCCGCACGCAGCAGTCGTTGTCCGAGGACCTCCGTGTCCTCGACTCCCCGCAGAACCTCGCACGCAACGCGCAGGCCCTCGGCATGATCGCGAACTCGACGCCGGTGTACCTCGACCCGAAGACCGGCCGGGTGTACGGCACGCCGACCCCGGCGGTCGCCGACCAGGCCACCGCCGCGACCTCGAACCAGGTGCCGAACTCGCTCCTCGACGACGTCCCCCTCGCGGCCAGCCAGGGAGACACGTCGACGAGCAAGGAGAGCGGGTCGACCACCGGCAGTGCCTCGACGAGCGGCGACGCCAAGACCGACACGACGACCGACGCCAAGACCGACGCGAAGACCGACGCGACGACCGGCACGACCGCCGACGCTGGGAAGACCACAGGCGCCAGCGCGTCGGGCGGGGCTTCCTCGACCACCGACGTAGAGTCCGACCCGAACCAGCTCCAGGCCCCCTCCACCCGGTGACCTGCGGGCTCGGGACACCCTGACGCACCACCTGGGAAGGACCGCACCGCGTGACGAAGACGATCCGCAACCGACGACTGCGCTACAGCGTCGTGATGATCGCCGTGATCGCCCTCGTGGCGGTGTTCGTGGTCCGCCTGGTGGACATCCAGGTGGTCCAGGCGGCCGAGCTCAACGAGCAGTCGAAGGCGAAGCGCAGCATCCCGGTGACCATCTACGGCACACGGGGATCGATCGTCGACCGCAACGGCACCGAGCTCGCCGACAGCGTGACGCGGTACAACATCACGACCGCCCCTCGACTGGTGAAGAAGTTCGAGGGCAAGCTCGGTGGGTCCCGCGTCAAGGACGTCAGCGTCGACACGGCCCTGAAGGCCCTGGCGAAGGCATCGGGCGGCGACGTCGCCACGATGCAGAAGAACATCGCGGCGAACCCGAAGTCCGACTTCGCGTACCTGGTCAAGGGGCTCGACGTGAAGCACTACGAGGCCGTCCGCGCGCTGGGCATCCCGTGGCTCTACCCGGAGCAGCAGTCGGCCCGGACCTACCCCACGGGCGCCACGACGGGCAACATCACCGGGTTCATGGGGACGGACGGTGCCCAGGCCGGCCTGGAGTACGCGTACAACCAGTGTCTGGCGGGCGCGAACGGCTCCGAGACGTACGAGCGCGGTGAGGACGGCGTCCAGCTGCCCGGCAGCACCGTGACGACGAAGGAAGCCAAGGACGGCGGCACGCTCGAGACCACGATCGACAGCGACCTGCAGTACATGGCGCAGCAGACGATCGCGTCCGCCGCGAAGTCACTGCAGGCGGAGTCGGCCACGGCGACGGTCGTGAGCGTCAAGACGGGCGAGCTCCTCGCGGTCGCCGACTACCCGACGGTGGACCCGAACGACGTCGACGCCACCACGGACAAGGGTGCGTTCGGCTCGCGGGCGCTGACCGCGTCGTACGAGCCGGGATCGACGATCAAGGCGGCGATCGCGGCGGCGCTCATCGACCAGGGCAAGTCGAGTCCGACCGACCAGGCCGTCGTCCCGTACTCGCGGTCGTTCCCGTGGGGCGGGTCGATCCACGACTCCGAGTTCCACGCGACCGAGAACCTCACGCTCACGGGCATCCTGCAGAACTCCTCGAACGTCGGCATCACCGAGCTCGGCGAGCGTCTGACCGCGCAGCAGCGGTACGACTACATGAAGAAGTTCGGCCTGTTCCAGCCCGAGTCGGCGATCGACTACCCGGGGCAGCCCGCGATGGACTACGGCACGAGCCCGAACTGGGACCAGCAGACCAACATCAACTCGATGTTCGGGCAGGGCATCTCGACGACCGCCGTCCAGGTCGCGAGCATCTTCCAGACCCTGGCGAACGACGGTGTCCGGATCCCGCTGCACTTCGTGAAGGGCTGTGAGACGTCCGACGGCAAGACCATCGACGCGCCCGACGTGCAGCCGACGCGCGTGGTGTCGGCGAACGCCGCGACCCAGGTCACCGACATGCTGCAGAGCGTGGTCACGGGCGGCACGCTCGTGGGGATGAAGCCGATCTCCGGCTACAACATCGCCGCGAAGACGGGCACCGCCGAGGTCGCCGAGGGGTCCAAGGGCTACGGCGGGCAGCGCATCACCTCGGTGGCCGGAATGGCACCCGCGGAGGACCCCCAGTATGTTGTCACGGTGACGTTCACGAAGCCGCAGGCCAACAAGTGGTCCAGCGGAGCGGCTCCGGCGTTCCGAACTCTCATGTCCCAGGTGCTCGAGAAGTACCGAGTAGCCCCCTCCACGACGCCGGCGAAGACCTACCCGACCACGTGGTGAGGAAGAAGGAGCACTTGTCCGCACGGATCCCCCCGGTCCTCCGACCCGAACACCCGACCCCGAGGGCCGTGGCCGAACTCGCGAACGCGTTCGGTCTGCGTGTCGTCGGCTCGGTCGACGCCGTCGAGACGACCGGTGTCACCCTGAGCGCCGCCGAGGTGCAGCCAGGTGACCTCTTCGTCGGCGTGCACGGTGCGAACCGGCACGGCGCGGATTTCTCGACCGAGGCCGCCGAGCGCGGCGCCGTCGCCGTCCTCACCGACGACGCCGGTGTCGAGCACGCCCAGGCCGCCGGGCTGCCGGTGCTCGTCGTCGACGACCCCCGCGCGGCGCTCGGCGACGTCTCGGCCTGGGTCTACCGCACTCACCCGGACGAAGCGACCGACCTGCCGCAGCTGTTCGCCGTCACCGGCACGAACGGCAAGACGAGCACGTCGTACATCCTCGAGGGGATCCTCAAGCAGCTCGGCCTCGTCACGGGCCTCAGCTCGACGGCGGAGCGCCACATCGGCACGCTCAGCGTCACGAG
Organism: Curtobacterium sp. 314Chir4.1; assembly: GCF_900215175.1. Lineage (NCBI taxonomy): Bacteria > Bacillati > Actinomycetota > Actinomycetes > Micrococcales > Microbacteriaceae > Curtobacterium > Curtobacterium sp. 314Chir4.1. The sequence goes on along the minus strand of NZ_OCMI01000001.1, from coordinate 943,022 downwards.
CCGCCTGACGACGCCCGAGGCCAGCGAGATGCACGCCCTCCTCGCCCGGATGCGCGAGAGCGAGGTGCGCGCGGTCGCGGTGGAGGTGAGCGCGCAGGCCCTCAGCCGCCACCGGGTCGACGGCATCGTCTTCGACGTCGCCGCGTTCACGAACCTGTCGCACGACCACCTCGACGACTACGCCGACATGGAGGAGTACTACCAGGCGAAGCTCCCGCTGTTCCAGCCCGAGCACGCCCGCCGCGGCGTCGTCTCGCTGGACACCGACTGGGGCCACCGCGTCGTGCAGGACTCCCGCATCCCGGTGACGACCATCACGGTGCACCCCGAGGTCGAGGCCGAGTGGCACGTCGACATCGTCGAGGCGCACGCCGCGTACACCGAGTTCCGGCTCACCGGGCCCGAGGGGCGCGAGCTCACCACCCGTGTGCCCCTCATCGGCTGGCACATGGCCGCGAACGCCGCTCTGGCGATCGTCATGCTCGTCGAGGGCGGGTTCGAGCTCGGCGCCATCGCGCACGCGCTCGAGAGCAACCACCGCCAGTACGCGGACCAGACCGAGGACCACCGGGTCAGCGCCATCGAGTGCTACCTGCCCGGCCGCACCGAGCGGGTCTCCGGCGACCGCGGCCCGAGCGTGTACGTCGACTTCGGGCACAGCCCCGACGCGTTCGAGAACACCCTGGCAGCCGTCCGGCAGTTCACGTCCGGCAAGGTCCTCATGCTGTTCGGCGCCGACGGCGACCGCGACAAGACGAAGCGCGCCGACATGGCCCGCATCGCCGCAGCGGGGTCGGACATCCTCGTGATCACGGACCACCACCCCCGCTTCGAGGACGCCGCGTCGATCCGGAAGACCCTCGTCGACGCTGCGCGCGAGGCCTTCCCCGAGCACGAGATCCACGAGGTCAGCCCACCAGAGGCAGCCATCCGCCTGGCCGTCGGGCTGCTCGGCGAGGGCGACTCGATCCTCTGGGCCGGCCCCGGACACCAGGACTACCGCGACATCCAGGGCGTCCGCACGCCCTACTCGGCACGCGACGAGGCCCGCCAGGCCCTACGCGAGGCCGGCTGGGAGCCGAACACCGGTCCGGCCGAGCACCCCCGGACTGAAGGCACCCGATGATCGCCCTGACCCTCGCCGAGATCGCCACCGCGGTCGGCGGCGAGCTGCTGGCCGGTGCCCAGGCGACCGACGTCGCCGACCAGGGCGACCTGGTCGTCGAGGGGTCCGTCGAGACCGACTCGCGGCTGGTCCGCCCCGGCAGCGTGTTCTTCGCGCTCCCGGGCGAGGTCACCGACGGTCGCCGGTTCGTGCCCGCCGCGACCGAGGCCGGCGCCGCGCTCGTCGTCACGCCCGAACGCGTGGAGACCACCGCCCCGCAGATCGTCGTGCAGGACGGCTACGAGGCCCTCGCCGCGCTCGCGCACGAGGTCGTCACGCGTGTCCGGATGTCCAGCGCCGACCGCGTCGACGCACAGGGGCGCCCGGCGCCGCTCCGGGTCGTCGGCATCACCGGCTCGAACGGCAAGACGAGCACGAAGAACATGCTCCGCACGATCCTCGAGCAGCACGGCGAGACCGTCGCGCCCCAGGGGTCGTTCAACAACCACGTCGGCGCCCCGATCTCGATGCTGCGGATCACGCACGACACCCGGTACCTGGTCGTGGAGATGGGTGCGAGCGGCGTCGGCCACATCGCGAAGCTCGTCTCGATCGCCGAACCCGACACGGGCGTCGTCCTCAAGGTGGGCCTCGCGCACGCCGGCGAGTTCGGCGGCATCGAGGCGACGCAGCGCGCGAAGTCGGAGATGGTCACCGACCTGCCGGCGACCGCGACGGCACTGCTGAACGTGGACGACGACCGCGTCGCGTCCATGCGCGACCTGACGGCCGCCCAGGTGGTCGGCTTCGGCACGTCGGCGGATGCCGACTACCGCATCACCGGCATCGAGACGGACCGCAGCGGCACCCGCTTCACCCTCACCGCGCCTCCCGTCCGTGGTGGCGACAGCCAGCCTGGAGGCACGGATCGCCTCCCCGAGACCGTCGACGTCCGCCTCGCGATCCTCGGTGAGCACCACGCCATGAACGCGTCCGCCGCGCTCACGGTGGCCCACCGCTGGGGCGTGCCCCTCGCCTCCGGCGCCGCGGCGCTCGCGTCGATGACGCGCGCCGAGCGCTGGCGCATGGAGCTCCTCCAGGGCGGCCCGGAGGGCGTCACGATCATCAACGACGCGTACAACGCGTCCCCCGACTCCACCGCAGCGGCGCTGCGGACCCTGGCGCAGATCGTGCGCCCGGGGGAGCGGACCGTCGCCGTGCTCGGCGAGATGGCCGAGCTCGGGGAGTTCTCGACGGAGGAGCACGACCGCATCGGTCGGCTCGTCGTCCGTCTCGGCATCGGGCAGCTCGTGGTCGTCGGCCGCGCCGCCCTGCCGATCCACCAGGCCGCCACCCTCGAGGGATCGTGGGACGGCGAGTCCGTGTTCATCGAGGACGTCGACGACGCCGTCCACTCCGTGCAGGACATGCTCCGCCCCGGCGACGTGGTCCTCGTCAAGTCCTCGAAGTCCGCCGAACTGCGATTCCTCGGCGACCGCCTCGGAGGTGTCACCGAATGATCGCCCTCCTGATCGCCGGCGCCGTGTCGCTGGTGTTCACACTGCTGCTCACGCCGCTGTTCATCAAGCTGTTCCACCGCCTCGGCTGGGGACAGTTCATCCGCGACGACGGCCCGCAGTCGCACCACACGAAGCGCGGCACGGCGACGATGGGTGGCATCGTCCTCATCATCGGCGCGGTGCTCGGCTACTTCGTCGGGCACCTGGTCGGCCGTGACTCGATCACGCTGTCCGGCCTGCTCGTCCTGTTCCTGATGGTCGGCCTCGGGTTCGTCGGCTTCATCGACGACTTCCTCAAGGTCCGGCGTCAGCGGAGCCTCGGGCTCGGCGGCTGGGCGAAGGTCCTCGGGCAGGTGATCGTCGGCGTGATCTTCGCGACCGTGGCGCTCGTGGTCCCGACCGCGAACGGCAAGCCGCCGGCGTCGACCATGGTGTCGGCGATCCGGGACATCCCGTGGCTCGACTTCATGGCGCTCGGCACCGTGATCGGCACCATCCTGTTCCTCGCGTGGATCGTCCTGCTGACGGTGTCGACGTCGAACGGCGTCAACGTGGCGGACGGTCTCGACGGCCTCGCGACCGGCTCGAGCATCCTGGCGATCGGCTCGTACGTGATCATCGGGTTCTGGCAGTCGAACCAGCTGTGCGGCGGCGCTCGCCTCGACGCCAGCACCGAGCACGCCTGCTACACGGTGACGAACCCGCTCGACCTCGCGGTCGTCGCGGCGGCGGTCTGCGGCGGGCTGATCGGCTTCCTCTGGTACAACACGTCGCCGGCGCAGATCTTCCTCGGCGACACCGGTTCGCTCGGCCTCGGCGGTGCCCTGGCCGGTCTCGCGATCCTCAGCCGGACGGAGCTCCTGCTCGTCCTCATCGGCGGCCTGTTCTTCATCGTCACCGGCTCGGTCATCCTGCAGCGGGCGTACTTCAAGATCACCCACGGCAAGCGCATCTTCCGGATGAGTCCGCTGCACCACCACTTCGAGCTGAAGGGGTGGGCCGAGGTGACCGTCGTCGTCCGGTTCTGGATCATCGCGGGACTCTGCGTCGCGGCCGGTGTCGGACTCTTCTACCTGGAATGGATCGCACGAGTTGGTTGACGCCGCCCCGACGCCCGCCGGTCGCCTCGACGGCCTCGACAGCTGGTACGCCGAGGGCTGGAAGGGGCTGAACGTCGCCGTCCTGGGCCTCGGCGCCACCGGGTTCTCGGTCGCCGACACCCTCGTCGAGCTCGGCAGTGCGGTGACGGTCTACTCGACCGACGCGCCGTCGGACAGCGTCGAGCTGCTCGACGTGATCGGCGCGCAGTTCGTGCAGACGCCGCTGGACTCGGTGCCCGAGGCGCTCGAGGCGCAGGCGCCGGACGTCGTCATCGTGTCGCCGGGCCTGCCGCCGCACAACGCCACCGTGCAGTGGTCCGTCGCGAACAGCACCGTCTGGGGCGACATCGAGCTTGCCTGGCGCGTGCGCGACAAGGTCGTTCGCGGCCCGGTCGCCGCCCCCTGGGTGACGATCACCGGAACGAACGGCAAGACCACCACGACGCAGCTGACCACGGCGATGTTCGAGGCCGGGGGACTGCGTGCCGTGTCCTGCGGCAACATCGGCGTGCCCGTGCTCGACGTCGTCCGCGACCCGGACGGCTTCGACGTCCTGGTGGTGGAACTGTCGAGCCACCAGCTGCACTACATGCCGACGTCCGGCGACGGTGCCGTGGTGCCCCTCGCCAGCGCCTGCCTGAACATCGCCGACGACCACCTCGAGTGGCACGGCTCCGCCGAGGCCTACCGCGCCGCCAAGGCCAAGGTCTACGAGCGCACCGTGATGGCGTGCGTCTACAACACGACCGACGAGGTCACCCGCCACATGGTCGAGGAGGCCGACGTGGTCGAGGGCTGCCGTGCCGTCGGCTTCGGCCCCGGCATCCCCGCGCCCGGTGACGTCGGGGTCGTCGAGGACGTCCTGTGCGACCGCGCCTTCGCCGAGAACCGGCAGAGCAGCGCGCTCGAACTCGCGACCGTCGCCGACCTCGAGCAGGCCGGCCTCGCGAGCCCGCACATGACGATGAACGTCCTCGCCGCCGCTGCGCTCGCCCGTGCCGCGGCCGTGCAACCGAGCGCGATCCGTTCGGCCGTGCAGGGCTTCCACGCGGACCACCACCGCACCGAGCTCGTCGCCACTGCCGACGGGATCACCTGGGTCGACGACTCGAAGGCGACGAACCCGCACGCGGCCACCGCGTCGCTCGCGTCGTTCGACACGGTCGTGTGGATCGTCGGAGGCCTGTTCAAGGGCGTCGACGTCGACGGACTCGTCGAGCGCTTCGGGCCGGACGTCCGGGCCGTCGTGGTGATCGGCACCGACCGCGGGCCCGTCCTCGAGGCATTCGCGCGACACGCGCCCGGGGTGCCCGTCCTGCAGGTCGAAGCAGCGGACACTGATCAGGTCATGCCCGAGGCGGTCCGGCATGCCGCATCGGTCGCGAGGCCGGGCGACACGGTCCTCCTCGCCCCCGCCGCGGCGTCGTTCGACCAGTTCGGCTCCTACGCGGACCGGGGCGAGCGCTTCGCGGCCGCGGTCCACGAGCACCTGGGAGGCAACGCCGATGGCGACGACGGATCTTCCGCAGGGGCGTAACGGCCGCGACCGGGGCGCTCGGACGACGTCGAGCACGAGCGCGGGTGCCGCGACCACGCGCACCACGAACCGCGCCGTCGTCGCCGTCAAGAACGTCTTCGTCGCCGAGTCCAGCACGTTCTACACGATCCTCGGCGTCACGCTCTTCCTCGTCGTCTTCGGCGTCGTCATGGTGCTGTCGTCGTCGAGCGTCGAGCAGTACGCCGCGACGCACGACTTCTTCGGCGCGGCGTCCCGTCAGGGCCTGTACGCGGTGCTCGGCGTGCCGCTCATGCTCATCGTCAGCCGGGTGCCGGCGCGGCTCTGGCGGAAGTGGGCCATGCGGCTGCTCGGTGCCGCCCTGGCACTGCAGCTGCTCGTGTACACGCCCCTCGGCATCGACGTGCAGGGCAACCGGAACTGGATCGGCATCGGCTCGTTCACCGCGCAGCCGTCCGAGGTCGTCAAGCTCGGGCTGGTGCTCGGCATCGGCGCGATCATGTACGTCAAGCGGGACAAGCTCGACGACTGGAAAGAGGTCTTCATCCCGGTCGGGATCGCCTCGCTCCTGTCCCTCGGGCTGGTGATCCTCGGTGGTGACCAGGGCACCGCGATGATCATGCTCATCCTGGTGCTCGGTGCGCTCTACGTCGGTGGGGCCCGGGCGAAGCACCTGCTCACCGGCGTGGTCGCGATGGCCGTGCTGCTGCCGTTCGTCACGATGGCGTCGTCGTCCCGTCAGGTCCGCATCAGCGCCTGGCTGTCCGGCTGCACGGACTCGAACCAGTACGCCGACCTGTGCTGGCAGCCGGTGCACGGCATGTGGGCACTGGCGTCCGGTGGCGTGTTCGGCGTCGGGCTCGGCAACTCGAAGGCGAAGTGGTCCTGGCTGCCCGAGGCGGACAACGACTACATCTTCGCGATCATCGGCGAGGAGCTCGGGCTGATCGGTGCCGTCGTCGTCCTGGCGCTCTTCGTGGTGCTCGCCGTCAGCATGGTCAAGGTCATCCGGCAGTCGAAGGACCCGTTCGTGAAGACCGTCACGGGCGGCATCCTCGCCTGGATCATCGGCCAGGCCCTCGTGAACATCGCCGTGGTCCTCGGCCTGCTGCCGGTCCTCGGCGTCCCCCTCCCACTCATCTCGGCCGGTGGGTCCGCGCTGATCATGACGCTCGTCGCCATCGGCGTCGTGCTGTCGTTCGCGCGCGACCTCCCCGGCAAGAACGGCCCGTCCGGCCGTGACCCCCTCGACGGCCCGACCGGCCCCAGCACCCTGAACGGAACACTCCGGTGAGCACGTACCTCTTCGCCGGCGGCGGCACCGCCGGTCACGTCAACCCGCTGCTCGCGGTCGCGGACCGGCTGACCGAGCGCGACGCGGACGCCGAGGTCATCGTCCTCGGCACCGCCGAGGGGCTCGAGTCCCGGCTCGTCCCGATGCGCGGCTACGAGCTGCTGACCATCCCGCGCCTGCCGTTCCCGCGCAAGCCGAACGCGGCCGCGCTCCGCTTCCCGCAGCGCTTCTGGGGCGCCGTCAAGCGCACCGAGCAGATCATCCGCGAGCACGACGTCGAGGTCGTCCTCGGCGTCGGCGGCTACGCGGCCGCCCCGGCGTACATCGCGGCGAAGCGCACCGGCACCCCGATCGTCGTGCACGAGCAGAACGCGAAGCCCGGCCTGGCGAACCGCCTGGCGGCCTTCCTCACCGAGCACGTCGGCCTGACCTTCTCGAACACGCGGCTCCGGCACGGCCGGCTCGTCGGCATGCCCCTGCGCCGCGAGATCGAGTCGCTCGACCGTCGCGCCAGCCGCGCCGAAGGCCTCGCCGAGTTCGGGCTTGACGCCGACCGCCCGGTCCTGCTCGTCACCGGCGGGTCGTCCGGCGCGCGCAGCATCAACCGCACGGTGAACAAGGCCGCTGCGACGATCGTCGGTGCCGGCTGGCAGATCCTGCACGTCGTCGGCGGCAACTCGGACCTCGGCCCGAGCGACCTCGACGGCTACCACGTCCTGCAGTACTGCGACCGGATGGACCTGGCGTACGCCGCGAGCGACTTCGTGGTCTCGCGTGCCGGTGCCGGCATGGTCTGCGAGCTCACCGCCGTCGGGCTGCCGAGCGTCCTGGTGCCGTACCCTGTCGGCAACGGCGAGCAGCGCCACAACGCGAAGGACGTCGTCGACGCCGGGGGAGCGGTCCTCGTGGCCGACGCGGAATTCGACGAGGACTGGGTGACGTTCCAGCTCCTGAACATCCTGCAGGACCGGGCCCGGATCGCGGACATGACGGTGCGCGCCGGCAGCGTCGGGCACCGCGACGGCGCCGACCGGATGACCGACCTCGTCCTCGACGCGGCGAAGCGCGCACGAGGCGTGAATGGCGCGAACGGCGCGAAGGACACGCCCGCCGCGCAGGACGACAGCACCACGGAGGAACGATGACCATCAAGCCGGACCTGACGCAGCCGATCCCGGACGACCTCGGCACGGTGCACTTCGTCGGCATCGGCGGCTCCGGCATGAGCGGCATCGCCCGGCTGTTCCTCGCCGCCGGCCACCGCGTGACGGGCAGCGACTCCCGCGAGACCGCCACCACCCGCACGATGCGCGACCTCGGCGCCGAGGTGCACATCGGCCACGACGCCGCGAACGTCGGCGACGCGGACACCATCGTCGTCACGAGCGCGCTCTGGCCGGACAACCCCGAACTCCTCGAGGCCCAGCGCCGCGGCCTGCCGGTCCTGCACCGCTCGCAGGCCCTCGCCGCGCTGATCGCCGAGCACCGCCTCGTCGCGGTCGCCGGTGCGCACGGCAAGACCACCTCGACGGGCATGATCGTCACCGCCCTGGTCGAGCTCGGCCTGGACCCGAGCTTCGTCAACGGCGGGGTCATCCAGTCGCTCGGCACCAGCTCGGCACCGGGTTCGAGTGACCTGTTCGTCGTCGAGGCCGACGAGTCCGACGGCTCGTTCCTGCTGTACGACGTCGCGGTCGCGCTCATCACGAACGTCGACGCCGACCACCTCGACCACTACGGCAGCGAGGAGGCCTTCACCGAGGCCTTCGTCGAGTTCGCCGCGAAGGCGTCCGAGCGGGTCGTCATCTCGAGCGACGACGCTGGCGCGAAGGCCGTCACCGCCGGTGTCCGCCAGCGGGAGGACGCCCCCGAGGTCGTCACCTTCGGAGAGGCCGCCGACGCCGACGTCCGCATCGAGGGCATCACCGAGTCCGCCGGGGTCGAGGTCGACTTCCGTGCCGGCGGTGCGGCGTACCACCTGACCCTCCGCGTACCGGGACGCCACAACGCGATCAACGCCGTCGGCGCGTTCGCCGTCCTGACCGGACTCGGCGTCGCCCCGGCGGACGCCATCCGCGGCATCGAGTCCTTCGGCGGCACCCAGCGCCGCTTCGAGCTGCACGGCGTCGAGCGCGGCGTGTCCGTGTACGACGACTACGCCCACCACCCGACCGAGGTCGCCGCGGCGCTCAAGGCCGCCCGCAACGTCGTCGGCGACGGTCGGATCATCGCGATCCACCAGCCGCACCTGTACTCCCGCACGCGCCTGATGGCCGGGGACTTCGCGAAGGTCTACGAGGAGCTCGCCGACCACACCGTCGTGCTCGACGTGTACGGCGCCCGCGAGGACCCGGAGCCCGGCGTGACCGGTGCCCTCGTGCAGGAGCGGTTCGCGGACCAGTCCCGCGTCGAGTTCCTGCCCGACTGGGACGAGGCCGCCGCCCGCGCTGCAGCCGTCGCGCGCGAGGGCGACATCATCATGACGCTGAGCTGCGGCGACGTGTACCGGATCATCCCGCAGGTCATCGGCGCGCTGCAGAACGACGAGAGCGCGCTCACCCGGTGAAGCGTCCGGAGGGGTTCGACGAGCGCCCGGCGCAGCCGGACGCGTCCGCCGGTGACGCCCAGGTGCCCCGGCAGCGCCGTGCCCCGCTGATCCCGCGGCGTCCGTCGCGGGATCCACGGCAGGACGTCCGGGAGGCGCAGCCCGGCCCCGCCCCGCAGGACGCGGTCGACGAACCGGTCGCCTCCACTGCTCCAGGGGAGCCCGGTACGTCGGCTCGCGACCGGGCGGGCGCGTTCGCCGGCGCTGCCGGTCGTCGGCTCGGCGCCGGTCTCGGTGCGGGGTTCTCGACCGTCAAGGACCGCCTCCGCGAGTACACCCCCGACGAGGACCACCCCGAGTCGCTCCAGGGACCGGACGCGACCGTCGAGGACCTGCACGCCGACGCGGACCGGCAGCACGACGACCACGAGGCCCCGATCGGCGCGGGCGTCCGCGCTGCCGAGACCGCGCGCGAGGCCCGGGTCGCCAAGCGCCGCCGTCGCCTGCTCGAACGGGCCGAGGTCCGCCGTTTCACCCGTCGCAGCCGGCACCGCCGCGCGGCCTGGATCACCGCCGCGAGCATCGTCCTGGTGTTCGGCGTCTCGATCCTCGTCGCGGTGTTCTCGCCGCTGATGGCCCTGCAGACGATCGAGATCAAGGGTACGAACCGCGTCGACGAGACCCAGCTCCGGCAGGCACTCTCCGACCAGCTCGGCACCCCGCTCGCCCGGCTCGACTTCGACGCCATCAAGAAGGACATCGCGGGCTTCCCCCTCATCGAGAGCTACGTGACCGAGGAAGCGCCGCCGCACACCCTCGTGGTGACCGTGACCGAGCGCACCCCGGTCGTGGCGGTGCGGTCGGGGAAGTCCTTCGACCTGGTGGACCCGGCCGGGATCGTCGTGCAGTCCTCGCCGAAGCAGCCCGCGAACATGCCCGTCGCCGACATCGGGAACGCGAAGCTCGGATCGTCGGTGTTCCGCACCATGACCGAGGTCGTGCTGTCGCTGCCGTCGACGGTCCGGCAGCAGGTGACGAGCGTGAAGGCGTCGACCGCCGACGACGTGACGCTCACCCTGCAGGACGGCTCGAGCGTGGTCTGGGGCAACCCGGAGCAGTCGGACGCCAAGGCGGCCCTGCTCGCGGCCCTCGTGAAGGACCACGCGGCGCGGAACCCCGGCGTCGTCGTCGAGTACGACGTCAGTGCTCCGGACAACGGCATCATCCGCGCGAAGAAGTAGCGGAAGAAGTCGCGGAATCGCGCGACACGCGGCGTGGCGGGGCGACAGTGCCCGGAGCGCACCCGTAGCGTCGATGCCAGCACCACATCTACCAGCATTGCCCCTGAACTTCAAGTAGAGGTTGAGGGTTCGACCGGAGGCCTGACTGACGTGACCACGAACCACAACTACCTCGCCGTCATCAAGGTCGTCGGTGTCGGCGGCGGCGGCGTGAACGCCGTCAACCGCATGATCGAGCTCGGCCTCCGTGGGGTCGAGTTCATCGCGATCAACACCGACGCACAGGCACTGCTCCTCAGCGACGCCGACGTCAAGCTCGACGTGGGTCGCGAGATCACCCGCGGCCTCGGTGCCGGCGCGGACCCCGAGGTCGGCCGTCGCGCCGCCGAGGACCACGCCGAGGAGATCGAGGAGGCCCTGGCGGGCGCCGACATGGTCTTCGTCACCGCCGGCGAGGGTGGCGGGACCGGCACGGGTGGTGCGCCCGTGGTCGCCCGCATCGCGAAGTCGATCGGTGCGCTGACCATCGGTGTCGTCACCAAGCCGTTCAGCTTCGAGGGCAAGCGTCGTCAGTCCCAGGCCGAGAACGGCGTCGCCGGGCTCAAGGACGAGGTCGACACGCTCATCGTCGTGCCGAACGACCGCCTGCTCGAGATCAGCGACCGCGGCATCTCCATGGTCGAGGCCTTCGCGACCGCCGACCAGGTGCTCCTCGCCGGCGTGCAGGGCATCACCGACCTCATCACGACCCCTGGTCTCATCAACCTCGACTTCGCCGACGTCAAGTCGGTCATGCAGGGTGCGGGTTCCGCGCTCATGGGCATCGGCTCCTCGCGGGGCGCCGACCGTGCCATCAAGGCGGCCGAGCTCGCCGTCGCGTCCCCGCTGCTCGAGGCCTCGATCGACGGTGCGCACGGCGTGCTGCTCTCGATCCAGGGTGGCTCGAACCTCGGCATCTTCGAGATCAACGACGCGGCCCGCCTGGTGCAGGAAGCCGTCCACCCCGAGGCGAACATCATCTTCGGTGCGGTCATCGACGACACCCTCGGCGACGAGGTCCGCGTGACCGTCATCGCCGCGGGCTTCGACGGTGGCGAGCCGCAGCAGCAGCAGAAGGAACGTCGCTCGAGCTACGTCGACCCCGAGGCCGGCGCGACCCTGCCCGTGGCCTCCGCCGTCGGCACCGGCTCGATCGAGGACTCGTCGCCCTCCTGGGCGTCGCAGGAGCACGAGGCGCCGGCGCAGCGCGCCGCCGACCCGGCCTTCGACGACGATGACGACGAGCTCGACGTCCCCGACTTCCTGAAGTAAGCAGCGTTGTCAGACGACCCGCGCCTCCAGACCGACCCGTCACCAGACGGTGGACTGGAGGCGCGTCTCGCGTCCGTCAGGCAGGGCATCTCCGACGCGGCGCGAGCCGCAGGGCGGTCGGCGGACGAGCTGACGCTCGTCGTCGTCACGAAGTACCACCCGGCGTCGCTCGTCCGTGCACTCTCCGCGCTCGGCGTCACCGACGTGGGGGAGAACCGCCACCAGGAGGCGCAGGCGAAGGCCGCGGAACTCGCCGACCTGCCGCTGACGTGGCACTTCGTCGGGCAGCTGCAGTCGAAGAAGGCACGACAGGTCCGGCGCTACGCGCACGTCGTGCAGTCGCTCGACCGGACGTCGGTCGTGGACGCCTTCGCCCCGAACGAGGCCGAACCCGAGCCACCCGTGGTCGACGGGTTCGTGCAGGTCAACCTGACCGACGACCCGGGTCGCGGAGGTGTGCAGCCCGACGACGTCGAGGCCATGGTGGCCCGGGTGCTCGCGACCGGCACGATCCGGTTGCGCGGCGTCATGGCCGTGGCGCCGCTCGACGAGGAACCCCGCGCGGCCTTCGCCCGGCTCCGGTCGATCTCCGAGCGGGTGGTGTCGCTCGCGCCGGACGCCACGGACATCTCCGCGGGGATGAGCGGCGACTACGCCGAGGCGATCGCGGAGGGCGCGACACACCTCAGGATCGGCACCGCAATCACGGGAGAACGGCCGGTCACGCCCTAGCCTCGTCCCAAGGGCATCCACGAGCACGAACTCCGGAGGAACCATGGCCAACCCGCTGAAGAAGACGATGGTCTACCTCGGCCTCGCCGACGAGGAACTCGAGTACGAGGACGAGCAGCCGCAGCAGCAGCCCGCGCGGCAGCAGTCCGCTCCGGCCGCGGCCCCGACGCCGGCTCCGGTCGCGCAGGAGGCCCCCGCGCCCGCCGCGGCACCCGTGGCCCCCGCTCCCGTCGAGACCAAGACGCACACCCACCAGCGCGGCGCCCAGGTCACCCCGCTCCGCCGCTCGCACACGACCGCACAGAAGGCAGCACCGGTCCAGGAAATGAACGAGATCCTCACCGTCCACCCGCGCGAGTACAAGGACGCCCAGTCCATCGCCGAGAGCTTCCGCGACGGCATCCCCGTCATCATCAACCTCTCGCAGATGACCGAGGCGGACGCCCGTCGCATGATCGACTTCGCCTCCGGCCTGTCGCTCGGCCTCTACGGCAAGATCGAGCGGGTCACCAACAAGGTGTTCCTCCTCTCCCCGGCGCACGTCGCGGTGAGCGGTGAGGCGCCTGAGGTAGAGTCCGACATCGAGGCGTCCTTCTTCGCCCAGTCCTGAGTCCCTCAGGCCCACCCGCCCCGTGAGCGTCGTCACGTGACGACGCCCACCCGAGCCGAGCGAGCCCCATCGTGTCCGCGATCTTCACGATCCTGTACTTCCTCCTCCTGCTCTACTTCTTCACGATGTGGGGGCGGTTCGCGCTCGACATCGTGCAGGCGTACAACCGCTCCTGGCGGCCCCGCGGGGGACTCCTCGTGGTCTCCGAGTTCGTCTACACCGTGACCGATCCGCCGATCCGCACCGTCCGCAAGGCGCTCCCGCCGCTGCGGATGGGGCCGGTGGCGCTCGACTTCGGGTGGACGATCGTGATGCTCGTCGTCATCATCGCGATGACGGTCGTCCGCTACTTGATCTAGCCGCGGTTCAGCCGCGACACGCGCCACGCCAGGGCACGGTTCACGGTTCACGGTCACCGTCGGTGTACGGTGGTCGGGATCGATGCTCGCCCCGGCGTGGCATCCGCACCGCCCGGTACGACTGGTACATTCGGTCGGACCGAGACGGTTCCACACGTTCAGCAGTTCTATTGAGGTGACGGCAATGGCTTTGACGCCGGAAGACGTAGTCAACAAGCGGTTCCAGCCGACGAAGTTCCGCGAGGGCTACGACCAGGACGAGGTCGACGACTTCCTCGACGAGGTCGTGGTCGAGCTGCGCCGCCTGACGGCCGAGAACGACGAGCTCCGTCAGCGCCTGCAGGCCGCCGAGTCGGCGCCGAAGCCGGCCCAGGCCGAGCAGCCCGCTCCGGTCGCGACCCCCGAGCCCGAGCCGGAGCCCGCCCCCGTGGCCGCTGCGCCGGAGCCCGCTCCGGTCGCCGCCGCCGCTCCGGCCACCACGGTCTCCGCGGACGAGGACACCGAGGGCACCACGAACCTCCTCACCCTGGCCCGCCGTCTCCACGAGGAGCACGTGCGCGAGGGCATCGAGAAGCGCGACGCGCTCATCGCCGAGGGCACCGCCCAGGCCGCCCGCCTCGTCTCCGAGGCCGAGGCCAAGCAGCGCCAGATCATCGCCGACACCGAGAACACGAACCGTCAGCGTGTCGCGGTGCTCGAGCAGGAGCAGCGCCAGCTCGAGGGCAAGATCGACGAGCTCCGCACCTTCGAGCGCGACTACCGTGCGCAGCTCAAGAGCTACATCCAGGGGCAGCTCAACGAGCTGGACGGCTCGGCCCCCGAGCAGTCCGGTCTCACCCCCGCGCCGGCATCGGCGCAGGGCGTCGGCAACTGACGTTGTCGCGACCAGCTCCACGAGCGAAGGTCAGTGTCCGCGCTATCGCGGCACTGGCCTTCGCCGCTGTCGTGGTGGTGGCACTCGACCAGGGCGTGAAGGCGCTCGTCGTCGCCAACCTGCCGTACGGCACCGTCGTCCCCGTGCTGGGCAACGCGCTGCAGCTCCTGTACGTGCGGAACCCCGGCGCCGCGTTCTCGTTCGCGGTGAACATGACGTGGGTGTTCTCGATCGTGTCGACCGCCGTCGTGGTCGCGATCATCGTCTTCGCCCGGCGCATCCGCTCGATGTGGTGGGCGCTCGTGCTCGGCATGCTGCTCGGCGGTGCCCTCGGGAACCTGCTCGACCGGCTCTTCCGTGAGCCCGGCTTCGGTCGTGGCCACGTGGTGGACTTCATCTCGACGCCGTGGATGATGCCCGCGATCTACAACATCGCCGACTCGTTCATCTGCGTCAGCATGGTGATCTTCGTCCTGCTCGTGATCTTCGGCGTGAACCTCGACGGCTCCCGCGCCCTCACCGCGAAGCAGCAGCGCGCGGCGGACGCGGCGGCGACCACGTCGGCACCCGAGGGCGTCACGCCGGACGCACCCCGCGACGCCACGGCGGCGACGGTGACCGACGACCCGCGCGCGCCGCGTGACGGGCGGGACGCCCTCGGACACGACGCCACGTGACCGAGTCGCGTTCCCTGCCGGTCCCGGACGGGCTCGCCGGTGAGCGTGTCGACGCCGCCATCGCCAAGCTCCTCGGGTTCAGCCGGTCGTTCGCGGCCGACGTCGTCGCTGCCGGTGGCGTGACCGTCGACGGGGTCACCGTGGACAAGTCCGACCGGCTGCACGCCGACTCGTGGCTCCAGGTCGAGTGGACCCCGAAGGAAGCGCCCCGGATCATCCCGGTCGAGGTCCCCGGCATGACGGTCGTCCACGACGACGACGACATCGTCGTGGTGGACAAGCCCGTCGGCGTCGCGGCGCACCCGTCGCCCGGCTGGGACGGCCCGACCGTCCCCGGTGGACTGGCAGCGGCCGGGTTCACGATCGCGACGTCCGGCGCCGCCGAGCGTGCGGGCATCGTGCACCGGCTCGACGTCGGCACCTCCGGCCTCATGGTCGTCGCGAAGACCGAGCTGGCGTACACGCACCTCAAGCGGGCGTTCAAGGAGCGCACGGTCGAGAAGGTCTACCACGCGCTCGCGCAGGGGCACCCCGACCCGACCTCCGGCACCGTCGACGCGCCCATCGGCCGGCACCCATCGAGCGACTGGAAGTTCGCGGTCACGGCCGACGGCAAGCCGAGCGTGACGCACTACGCGACGCTCGAGGCCTTCCGGTCCGCGACCCTCCTCGAGGTCCACCTGGAGACCGGGCGCACCCACCAGATCCGGGTGCACATGGCGGCGACCCGGCACCCGCTGGTCGGCGACACGATGTACGGGGCAGACCCGGTGCTCGCGAACGAGCTCGGGCTGGCCCGGCAGTGGCTCGACGCGGTGCGGCTCGGGTTCGAGCACCCGCGGACCGGCCAGTGGGTCCAGTTCCAGGCGCAGTACCCGGACGACCTGCAGCTGGCGCTGGACCGCATCCGCGCCGCGTAGCGGCGGCGCGGCGCGCGCGGGCTCGACTGTGCCGAGGTTCCGAAATCTCGGCATCTCGTGGCGCTGACGCTCGTCGCGTGGAACCTCGACGGCGCGCGTGCGGCGTGTCGTGCGCCCACGGGGTCGCGCCCCGCGCGTGGCGCGGCCGCGTACCGGCCTGGAGGCGCGTGGCGGGGCCGTCCCGCGCCTCCAGGCCGTCGTGGGCCGCGCCACCCCGCACGGTGCGCAGGAACAGTCGGGTCACCGCGCGCGACCCGGGTCACTCGGCGGTCGCGGCGGCGGACTGCGCGACGGGGGGAGCCGGCGTGGCAGCGGCAGGCTGCCGGCCCGGCAGCAGGAACGCCATCGCGGTGGCGAACGCCGTCACACCGATCGCCCACCAGAACGCCTGCTGGAACGCCGCGGCCGGGTCACCTCCGGCGGCCGCCCCGGCGAGGACGACCGCGAGCACGGCGGTGCCGAACGCGCCGCCGAGCTGCTGCGCGAGGCGCGTGATCGTGCTGGCGTGCGGCATCTCCGGTCGTGCGAGCCCGACGAACCCGACCGCCATGATCGGGATCATCACCGCGCCCAGGCCGATGCCACGGATCACGAGCACCAGGCCGATCCACCACGGGCTCGTCGAACCGTCGGCGAAGGCGAAGGGGACCGTCGCCAGGAGGACGACCGCGAAGCCGACGACCGCCACGGTCCTCGCGCCGATGCGGTCGGTCAGGCGTCCCGCCAGGGACCGGCTGAGCAGCGACCCCACGCCCTGCGGGATGAGGAGGAGACCGGCGCCGAGGGCATCGGCGCCGCGCAGCTCCTGGAAGGACAGCGGGAGGAGGAGCATGCCGCCGTAGAGCGCCGCGCCCATCAGGAACATCAGGGTCGAGGCCGCGGCGAGGGGGCGGTGCCGCAGGAGTGCCAGGTCGACCAGGGCACGGTCCCGCCGCCGGGTCGCCCATGACACGAACGCGACGAGCAGCACCAGCCCGGCGGCGAGCGGGGCCCAGACGTCGGGCCGGGCGAAGCCGTCGCTCCGGCTGGCGTTGCTCAGGCCGTAGAGGACCCCGACGACGGCGGGGGAGAGGAGCGCCAGGCCGACGGCGTCGAGCCGGGCCGTGCCGAGCGGACCGTCCGCGGGGATGAACCGCCACGCCAGGACCAACCCGACGACCGCGAACGGGACGTTCACCCAGAACAGCCACGGCCAGCTGCCGGCTCCGAGGATCAGGCCGCCGATGACCGGGCCGAGGATCGGACCGAGTGCGGTGGGCAGCGAGGCGACGGACATCAGCTTGCCGACGTTCCGCCCGCCGGCCGCCTGCATGAGCAGGGTCGTCAGCAGCGGCATCATCGCGCCGGCGCCGATGCCCTGGACGACCCGGAAGACGACGAGGCTGGAGACGTCCCAGGCGAGGGAGCAGAGCACGCTCCCGACCAGGAAGACGACGAGCGACGCCATCCAGAGCCGTCGGCCGCCGAGGCGGTTCTGCAGCCAGCCGACGATCGGCACGGTCACGCCCATCGCGAGGAGGTAGCCGGTGCTCACCCACTGGATCGTGTCGACGCTGGTGTGCAGGTCGTGGCTCAGGGTGTGCAGGGCGACGCTGACGATCGTCGAGTCGAACAGCGGAGCCATCGCGCCGACGATCAGGGCGATGGCGAGTCTGGTGAGGTTCCGGTCCACGGTGCTCCTTGGATACGTGATCGTTTCTTAACGAGCACGACGGTAGCCCTCGGGGTTAAGATACGCAAGTGGATCTTGTGAAGACGCGACGGCGCGGTGCCGAACTCGAGGAGGCGCTGCTCGACGCCGCGTGGGCCGAGCTGCAGGAGGTCGGGTACGCCGCGCTGACCTACGACGGGGTGGCTGCCCGGGCGGGCACCTCGAAGCCCGTCCTCTACCGGCGCTGGCCGGGCAAGGTCGACCTCGTGCTCGCGGCGCTGCAGCACGGCGGACTGTTCTCGCGGCGGGAGCTGGTCGACACCGGCTCGCTCCGCGGCGACGTGCTCCGGGCGCTCCGCGACTTCAACGCGTACCGCTCTGGTTTCATGGCGGCGATCAGCGTCTACATGGCGAGCATCAACGTCGAGACCGGACTGTCGCCCGCCGACCTCCGCGACCGCCTGCTCGGCGGACGGGAGACCATCGGCCGCGTGATGCTCGAACGCGCGGCCGCCCGTGGCGAGATCCCGGCGCGGGACTGGCCCGACGGGATCGCCTCGCTGCCGTCCGACCTGGTGCGCCACGACCTCGTGATGTCGCTCAAGCCCCTGCCGGACCGTCGGATCGTCGAGATCGTCGACGACATCTGGCTGCCCCTCGTGCGCTGACCGGGGCGACGCGCTCGACGCGCCCGGGAATGTGGGTGGGCGAGGTTAGGCTGTTCCCACCCCGCAGCAGACCGTACGAACCGGAGGTTCCGTGTCGGATTCCGACTCCTTCGTCCACCTGCACGTGCACAGCGAGTACTCGATGCTCGACGGTGCCGCCAGGCTCTCCGACCTCGTGGCGGAGACCGCCGCCCAGGGCATGCCCGCCGTGGCGGTGACCGACCACGGCAACATGTTCGGTGCGTTCGAGTTCTGGAAGGCCGCGAAGGCCGGCGGCGTCAAGCCGATCATCGGGACCGAGGCCTACATCACGCCCCGCACGCACCGGTCGGACAAGACCCGTGTGCGCTGGGGCGACGGCGGCGGCGACGACGTGTCGGGTTCCGGTTCGTACACGCACATGACGATGTTCGCCGAGAACGCCACGGGCATGCACAACCTGTTCCGGCTGTCGTCGAAGGCGTCGCTCGAGGGGTACTACTTCAAGCCCCGCATGGACATCGAGCTGCTGCAGGAGTACCACGAGGGCATCATCGCGACGACGGGCTGCCCCTCGGGGGAGATCCAGACGCGTCTGCGGCTCGGGCAGTACGACGAAGCCCGCCAGGCCGCGGCGGACTACCGCGACATCTTCGGCAAGGACAACTACTTCGCCGAGGTCATGGACCACGGGCTCGAGATCGAGCGACGGATCATGAGCGACCTGATCCGCCTGGCGAAGGACCTCGACATCCCGCTGGTCGGCACGAACGACCTGCACTACACGCACTCGCACGACGCCAAGTCGCACGCGGCGCTGCTGTGCGTGCAGTCCGGTTCGACCCTGAACGACCCGAACCGCTTCAAGTTCGACGCCGACGAGTTCTACCTGAAGACCCCGCAGCAGATGCGCCACGTCTTCCGCGACAACCCCGAGGCCTGCGACAACACGCTGCTCATCGCCGAGCGGTGCAACGTCGAGTTCGACACCACCGCGAACTACATGCCGAAGTTCCCGGTGCCCGAAGGCGAGACCGAGCACTCCTGGTTCGAGAAGGAGGTCGCGGCGGGGCTGCAGTACCGCTACCCGGGCGGCATCACGAAGGAAGTCCAGGAGCGCGCCGACTACGAGGTCGGGATCATCAACCAGATGGGCTTCCCGGGGTACTTCCTCGTGGTCGCCGACTTCATCAACTGGTCGAAGAACAACGGCATCCGCGTCGGTCCGGGTCGCGGTTCCGGTGCCGGCTCGATGGTGGCGTACGCGATGCGCATCACCGACCTCGACCCCATCCGGCACGGTCTGATCTTCGAGCGGTTCCTCAACCCGGACCGCGTCTCCATGCCCGACTTCGACGTCGACTTCGACGACCGGCGCCGCGGTGAGGCGATCAAGTACGTCACCGAGAAGTACGGGTCGGAGCGCGTCGCGCAGATCGTCACGTACGGCACGATCAAGGCGAAGCAGGCGCTGAAGGACTCCTCGCGCGTCCTCGGCTTCCCGTTCGGCATGGGCGAGAAGCTCACGAAGGCGATGCCGCCGCCCGTGATGGGCAAGGACATCCCGCTCACCGGGATCTTCGACAAGGACCACCCCCGCTACAAGGAGGCCGTCGACGTCCGTACGGTCGTCGAGACCGACCCCGAGGCGAAGACGGTGTTCGACACCGCGCTCGGGCTCGAGGGCCTGAAGCGCCAGTGGGGCGTGCACGCGGCCGGCGTGATCATGTCGAGCGACCCGCTGATCGACATCATCCCCGTGATGAAGCGCGAGCAGGACGGTCAGATCGTCACGCAGTTCGACTACCCGGCAGCGGAGTCGCTCGGCCTGATCAAGATGGACTTCCTGGGGCTCCGGAACCTCACGATCATCAGTGACGCCCTCGACAACATCAAGACGAACCGTGGGATCGAGCTCGACCTCGAGACCATGGGGCTCGAGGACCCGGAGGCCTACGCGCTCCTGCAGCGCGGCGACACCCTCGGCGTGTTCCAGCTCGACGGCGGCCCGATGCGCGGGCTCCTCCGCCTGATGAAGCCCGACAACTTCGAGGACATCTCCGCACTCATCGCCCTGTACCGTCCGGGGCCGATGGGTGCGAACTCGCACACGAACTACGCGCTCCGCAAGAACGGCGAGCAGGCGATCACGCCGATCCACCCGGAGCTCGAAGAACCGCTGCAGGACATCATCGGCACGACCTACGGCCTGATCATCTACCAGGAGCAGGTCATGGCCATCGCGCAGAAGGTCGCGGGGTTCTCCCTCGGCCAAGCGGACATCCTCCGCCGCGCGATGGGCAAGAAGAAGAAGTCGGAACTGGACAAGCAGTACGCCGGCTTCGAGAAGGGCATGCAGGACAACGGCTACTCGGCCGCTGCCATCAAGACGCTGTGGGACATCCTGCTGCCGTTCTCCGACTACGCGTTCAACAAGGCGCACTCCGCTGCCTACGGCGTGGTGTCGTTCTGGACCGCGTACCTCAAGGCGCACTACCCGGCCGAGTACATGGCGGCGCTGCTGACCTCCGTCGGTGACGCCCGTGACAAGCTCGCCCTGTACCTCAACGAGTGCCGCCGCATGGGCATCAAGGTCATGCCGCCGGACGTCAACGAGTCGATCGGCTTCTTCGCGGCCGTCGGTGACGACATCCGCTTCGGCATGGGCGCGATCCGCAACGTCGGCTTCAACGTGGTCGACGACATCGTGAAGGCCCGCACCGAGAAGGGCGCGTTCGAGTCGTTCCACGACTTCCTCCGCAAGATCCCGATCTCGTCCGCGAACAAGCGCACGGTCGAGTCGCTGATCAAGGCCGGTGCGTTCGACGAGTTCGGCGACAGCCGGCGGGCGCTCGTGGAGATCCACGAGGCCGCGGTCGAGGGTGCGGTGAAGGTCAAGCGCGACGAGGCCCACGGCAACGTCGGGTTCGACTTCGACTCGCTGTTCGCCGAGGTCGCCGAGGAGCAGCCCGAGACGGCCACCGTCTCGCAGGTGCCGGACCGCCCGGAGTGGTCCAAGCGCGACAAGCTCGCGTTCGAGCGCGACATGCTCGGCCTGTACGTGTCCGACCACCCGTTGGCCGGGCTCGAGATCGAGCTCGCGAAGCACCAGTCGATCACCATCGCCGACCTCATCGGCGCGGACGACTCGGTGGAGGGCGAGACCGTCACGGTCGCCGGCCTGCTGACGAGCGTGCAGCACCGGGTCGCGAAGACGAGCGGCAACCCGTACGGCATCGTCCAGATCGAGGACTTCGGCGGCGAGATCGGCGTGATGTTCCTCGGCAAGACGTACCAGGAGTTCGGGCCGTCGCTCGTGGCCGACTCGATCGTGGTCCTGCGCGGTCGGGTCAACGTCCGCGACGACGGCAAGGCCCTGCACGCCGTGAGCATGTTCCAGCCGAACGTCGGCGACGCGATGGGGTCCGGCCCGCTCACCCTGAGCCTGCCGGAGCGCCAGGCAACGACCTCGACGGTGACCGAGCTCGCCGCGGTCCTCGGGCGACACCAGGGGGAGACCGAGGTCCGCCTCAAGCTCCTCAAGGACGACGTCGCGCGGACCTTCGAACTGCCGTTCCCGGTGAACCTCACACCCGACCTGTTCGGCGAGCTGAAGAGCCTGCTCGGCCCGCGCTGCCTGGTGTGACGATGGCCGGGCACCGCATCTTCGGCACGCCGTTCGCCGCCGTGTACCCGCACTACCTGGCGAAGGTGGAGCGCAAGGGGCACACCAAGGCGGAACTCGACGCGGTCATCGAGTGGCTCACCGGGTTCGACGAAGCGGCGCTCGCCCGGCACCTCGCTGACGAGACCACGTTCGAGGACTTCTTCGCCGCCGCACACCTCAACCCGAACGCCCCGCTCATCACCGGGGTGATCTGCGGCGTGCGGATCGAGGAGCTCGAGGACCCGCTGATGCGGCAGATCCGGTACCTCGACAAGCTCGTCGACGAGGTCGCGAAGGGCCGGCCGATGGCGAAGGTGCTGCGGACCGCGTGAGTCAGCCCGACGCCGGCGTGCTGCGCGCCTTCGGTGCGGACGGAGCGTCCCTCGAGCAGCTCGCCGGCGGTCGGGGGCTGACGTGGCGCGCCGGTGACGTGGTGCTGCGCCCGCACGATGGCGCGGCCGTGACGGACTGGCGCGCGACCGTCCTGGCCGAGTTGCCGCACACCTCGGCGTTCCGGACCCCGCGGCCGATCGCCACGGCGGACGGCTCCTGGCGGGCAGGTGACTGGGAGGCCTGGGAGTTCGTACCCGGCCGCGCCGACGAGCGCCGCGTCGAGGACGTCCTCCGTGCCGGGCAGGCCTTCCACCGCGCGCTCGCACACCTGGACCGTCCGGCCTTCCTCGGCACCGGGGCGGGTCCGGTCCGGCCCGACGACGCCTGGAGCCGAGCCGACCGCATGGCGTGGGAGGAGGAACCGCTGCCCCGTGACCCGTCGCTCGACCGCCTCGCCGCCGCGTTCCGGCCGGTCCGGGCGCCGTCCCAGCTCGTGCACGGCGACCTGCTCGGCAACGTCCTGTTCGCCGACGGGCACCCGCCGACCGTCATCGACTGGCCGCCGTACTGGCGGCCGACCGGGCTCGGCTCCGCCGTCGCCGCGGTCGACGCCGTCTGCTGGCACGGGTTCCCACTCGGTCGCCTCGGCGCGCTCGGCGACGGGATAGCCGAGTGGTCGCAGCTGCTGGTCCGCGCGCTCGCGTTCCGCATCGCGACGCTGCACGTGCTCGGTGGCTGGGACACGGCCGGGGCGGACCGGCACCGGTCCGTCATCGACGCACTCGTCTGACGGCCTGGAGGCACGGGTCGGGGCCGCCACGTGCCTCCAGGCCCGGTGGGTGGTCGCGTTCGCGGTCGTGCGTCAGCCGGTCACGGTCAGCCGGCGGTGCTGCTCCACGATGGATCCGGAACGAGGTGTCCAGACGGTGAAGCCGTCGACACTCGTGTGGCGGAGGTCCTCGCGGTGGTCGCGCAGGAACGTCGTCACCTCGTCGGAGGGCGGGAAGCGCCGGTCGTCCCCGACCACGAGGGCGACGAACGGACCGTCGTCGGTCTCCATCGAGCCGCGACCGGCGAAATACGGATCCGTGAGCGTCGGGGTCGCCGCGGCGAACAGAACACCGCCCGCGGATCGATCGTGGTCGTCGAGCCACCGGGCGACGAGGGCGATGCCCGTCGGGTGCGTCCGGGCGATCGTGACGCTGTCCGCGGCTGCCGGGACCGCCAGGGCCACGACGAGGACGGCCGCCGCGACCGCTCCGATCGGAGCCCGGACGGCCGTGGCCACGCGACTGATCCCCAGCGCCGCGAGTGCGATGAGCAGTGGCATCCAGGCGGCGTAGTAGTTCGCGAGGGCGATGTGGGCGACAAACGTGTAGAAGACCACGAGCAGGGCGAGGGCGGTCCCGAGGAAGGCGACGAGCCGCCCGGGGCGCAGGAACAGGGCCGCCAGGAGCCCCAGGACGAGCACGACCGTCGTGACCGTTCCCACGCCCTGCCACAGGAAGTACGCGTTCGCCCACCACGGTGCGAACGTGTGGATCTCTCCCGCGATGCTCAGTGGGTGTCCGTTCGCGTTCTGGCCGTTCTGGAAGCGGATCATGTACACGATCGCGGACCGCATGCCCATCGGTGCGTAGAGGGCGACCACGGCCAGCACGAAGGCGATCAGCCACACCACTCCACCGGTGAGGAGGCGCCGCGGCTGCCGGAAGAGCAGTGGCAGCAGGACGAACGCCGGCAACAGCACGATGGTCGAGGCCTTCGACGTCACCGAGAACGCGAACAACACGCCGGAGACCGGGGCGAGCCACGATCGACCGCTGCGGACCCAGGCCCAGGCCGTCGCGAGGGCCAGGACGGCGAACGCGATCATCACCGGGTCGAGCAGCGCGTACCGGTCGACCCGGGCGCCGAGGAAGTCGCGCGGCGTGAGCAGCCAGACCGCGGCGACGAGCACGGCCGTCCAGAAGCCGATCTCCTTGCGGAACCACCAGAACAGGGTCACGCCGACCAGCACGACGAGGACCCCGACGACGACGCGCGGCCCGAGGACCCCCTGACCGAACAGGACCTGCGCGGCGCCGAACAGGTACTTCGCCGTCGGCGGGTGCTCGCGGTTCGCCGAGAAGTCCCCGTGCAGGTAGGACCAGCCTGCGCGGACGTAGATCGACTCGTCGCCGTGGACGTTCTGTCCGAGGAGGTTCCAGAAGCACTGGTACAGCGCCCAGAGGCCGAGCAACGACACCACGGCCAGCCGGAACGGCCGCGTGGCCGTGACTCCGGTCGGCCAGCGGCGGGGACGGCTGTCAGGCACCGCGGCCGGTGATGGAGCGGATGCGTGCGACGAGCCGCGGGTTGCGTGCTCCGAAGGTGAGGGCGGTGAGCCGCCGGATGGAGACGGTGGCCCGGTGCACGAGGAGTCCGGTGGCCTCGGCGATGTCCGACACCGCGTGCCAGCGGGCGCGGAGCGCCGCCGGGTCGATGTCGGTCGCGACGGCCGTCCGGATCAGGCGGACGAGTTCGGCACCGTCGTGCCAGCTCGTGCTCTGGTTCTCGAAGCGACGGAGGATGCGGTCGATGGCGGAGGCACGGTGGTTCGCCACCGCGTGCGACCAGCGGAGGTCCTGCGACACCGGGTCGACGAGGATCCACCGCGGCGCGTTGGCGTTGAGGGCCGAGAGCTGCGCGAAGGTCGTCAGCGCGCCGAGCGCGACCGCGACGTCGAAGATCTGCCGTGGCCGACCGCCGACCGCGATCGCGGACCCGGGGAAGGCCTGGCGTGCCACGCGCACCTGCGCCTTGGGGACGATGATCGTCACGACCACGTCGTCCGGCGCTGCCTCGAGCGTTGACCGGACACGGGCGACGACCTCGTTCGTGAGCTCTGACGGGACGTGCAGCGCGACCCGGACGACGTCGTCGTCGGGCAGGAACGCGTCGGCGAAGACGTCGACGGCATCGCGGTACCGGGCGAGGAACAGGGCGATGGCGCCGCCGTAGAAGGGGTAGCGCTCGAGCAGGATGCGCTCGTGCTCCAGCCGCAGGGACGGGCCGCGGTCACCGCTGAAGCTCGTCGAGCCGGTGTGGAGCACGAGGGCGCGGTTGGCGAGCACCGACGTGTAGCCCTGCTCGTTGATCCGCAGGCAGAAGTCGTTCTCCTCGCCGTAGCCGGGGGAGAAGGCCTCGTCGAACAAGCCGAAGCGGTCGACCATCTCGCGGCGGATGAGGAAGCAGAAGCCCATCGCGACCGGCGACACGGTGTAGCGCGGCAGCAGGTACTTCGTGCGGCCGTGCAGCTCACGCGTGCGACGCGGTGCGAGGTTCGCCCGCGGGTTGCGGCGGGCGTAGGGGAAGGACGCGATCGTGGCGTTGTCGCTCCGGGCGCAGACGACGCCGATCGTGTCGTCGGAACCGAGGACGGCGGTCATCTCGTCGAGGAAGCCGGGCATCGGGACCGTGTCGCTGTTCAGGAGCAGGACGTCGTTGCCGGTCTGGTCGAGCTCGAGGACGGCACGGTTGCAGTTGCCCACGAAGCCCAGGTTCTTCGGGTTCCGGGTGTACTCGAAGCCCTCGTGGTCGCCGATCAGCTCGAGGACCCGCTGCTCGATCGCATCGACACGGGGTCCGACGTCGTTCGCGAGCAGGACCCGGTCCACCGAGAAGTCGACGGTCTCGAGGAGCGCTTCGATGCAGCGTTCGAGGCCGGGCAGGTCGTCGTAGATCGGGACGACGATCGTGACCGGACGGCGGTCGCGGCTCACCGGCGCGCCAACTTCCGCACGACGACGCCGGGGCGGGCGAGGAGCCGGCCGACGGCACCGGAGCGCGAACGCACGCGGTTCGCCAGCAGGCCCACGGCGGCACGGGCGCTCGTCGCTCCGAGCGAGGCGTACGCGCCGGGCAGCTCGAACCAGTAGCGGGCGGCCTGGGGGAGCCGGTAGCCCTCCGTGCCGACCAACGCGACCAACCGTGCGATCGCAGCCGCGTTGTCGTGGCCCGTCCCCGTGACGGCGGTGAGGCGACCCGGAGCAGCCGCGCCGTGCCTCCTGGCCGAATCCGGGTCCGCCGCGTAGGCGGCCAGGGCGTCCGCGAGTGCCGCGGTGTCGTCGGCGTCGACGAGCGCACCGGTGACGCCGGGCTCGATGAGTTCGGCGCTGCCGCCCTGGCGGGTGGCGACGACCGGCTTGCCGAGGGTCATGTACTCGGCTGTGGTGCGGCCGAACGCCTCGATCGTGGACGGTGTGACGCAGACGTCGGCTGCCGCGATGAAGGGAGCCGGCGTGTGCTGCTCGCCCGCGAAGACGACGTGGTCGGCGACGCCGAGCGCCCGCGCGCGGTCCGTGAGGCGCTGGTCCTCGCCGGGGTGCTTCCAGCTGCCGACGAAGCAGACGCTCGCGGTGACGCCACGGGCGCGGAGCTCGCCGAGGGCGTCGACGACTCGGTGCTGGCCCTTGGACTCCTCGACCCGACCGAGGACCGTGATGCGGAGACCGGCGTCGGCCTGCGGGAAGGGCACGACGGCCGGGGGCTCGTCCTTCGTCGCCAGCAGTCGCTCGGTGTCCACCGTCGGGTAGGAGACGGAGAGCTTCGCGGCAGGGATGTACTGCTCCAGGTGGGCGCGCATCGCCTCGGAGTTGGTGACGACCGCACCGGACAGCAAGCCGATGTCGCCCAGGACGCCGGCGCGGCCGGTCTGGAACTGCAGGCCGTGGTCGAGGTCGCCGTACTCCCGGACGAACCAGGCCTGTGGGATGCCGAGGACGGCGGCGGCGAAGGACGCCCACGGCGCGACCAGGGTGTTCGTCACCACGAGGTCGGGGCGCTGGCGTTCGTACAGCCTGATGATCGCGTTCACGGCGGCGTAGTCGACGGTGGCGAAGGCCGCGCGCTCGGCAGCGGGTGCTGGCTGCGGGCTCGGCAGGGCCCAACCGCGGAAGCGCAGGGCGTCGTACGACCAGCCGCGTTCGTCGAGTGCCTCGATGAACTTGCCGCGCGGGGCCTTCGTCACGAACGTCGGGGTCATCGTCGGGTCGATCGCCAGCCAGTCCTCCACGAACCGGAGGAGGGACCGCTCCGCGCCTCCGAGGTTCACCGGCGCCGTGGAGTGGTTGGCGAAGCTGACGATCACCGTGTCACTCTACAAAGGTTTCGGCGAGGGTTCGTCATATCGACACCCGGTGTGGACAACTGTCACCGAGTCGAACGTGCGTCCTGCAACCTGTGTGCGAGAATGTCTCGTCCCCGAAACCCTGTGAGGAGCGCCGCGTTGCGCCCCGGAGGAGCCAGCACCCGAAGCATGACGTACCTGAACGAGCTCATGTCCTCGCGCGAGCTGCTGGCGAACCTCACAGCGCGAGAGGTCAAGGGCAAGTACCGCCGCACCGTCTTCGGGCAGCTGTGGTCGCTGATCAACCCACTCGCGACGATGCTGATCTACACGATCGTGTACTCGTTCATCTTCCGAGCGCGGCTCGAGGTGGGTGACCCCAGCGGGCTGAACATCTACCCGCTCTGGCTCATGTGCGGCCTGCTGCCGTGGATCTTCGCCCGGAACGTCATCAACTCCGGCATGACCTCGATCGTGTCCAACGGGTCGCTCATCAAGAAGGTCTACTTCCCGCGCATGACGCTGCCCCTGGCTGCTGTCGGGTCGTTCGGGTTCACCTGGCTGGTCGAGATGGGCGTGCTGCTCATCGTCCTCGCCATCGCCGGCTCGAACTTCTGGATCTACCTGCCGGTCATCGCCCTGACCATGGTCTTCCTGGCCATGTTCGCCGCGGGCCTCGGACTCATCCTGTCGATCGTCAACGTGCACTTCCGCGACATGCAGCACCTCGTCGGCATCGCGCTGCAGATGTGGATGTACCTGTCGCCGATCATCTACCCGCTGTCGCTCGTCGAGGACGCCGCGAACAAGGCCGGGCACCCGTGGATCATCCACGTCTACAAGCTCAACCCGATCGAGCGGTTCTCCGAGGTCTTCCGGAACCTCATGTACGACAACCGACTCCCGAACTGGACCGACCTGGTCGCGTGCGCCATCGCCGGATGCGCTTCGCTCGCACTCGGCTACTTCGTGTTCTCCCGCAACGAGAAGAAGCTGGCTGAACTCCTGTGACCGAAGCTGCCGTCACCGTCGACCACGTGTCGAAGCGTTTCCGCATGTACAAGGAGCGCAACGACTCGCTGAAGAGCATGGTCATGCGCGGGAAGAAGTCCGTGCACGAGGACTTCTGGGCGCTCAAGGACGTCTCGTTCGAAGTGCCGCACGGCACCACGTTCGGCCTGATCGGCAAGAACGGCTCGGGCAAGTCCACGCTCCTCAAGTGCCTGGCGAAGATCCTGTGGCCGGAAGAAGGCTCGATCACCGCGCGTGGCAAGCAGGCATCCCTGCTCGAGGTCGGCTCCGGGTTCCACCCCGAGCTCTCCGGACGCGAGAACGTCTTCCTGAACGGCTCGATCCTCGGGATGAGCCGCAAGGAGGTCACCCGGAAGTTCGACGAGATCGTGTCGTTCTCCGGGGTCGGCCACTTCATCGACCAGCCCGTGAAGAACTACTCGTCGGGCATGTACGTCCGACTCGGGTTCTCCGTCGCCGTCGCGGTGACACCGGACATCCTGGTCGTCGACGAGGTCCTGGCCGTCGGTGACGCCACGTTCCAGAAGCGGTGCCGGACCAAGTTCAAGGAGATGAAGGAGGAGGGCCGCACGGTCATCCTCGTCTCCCACTCGATGAGCACGGTCAAGGACATGTGCGACGAGGTGGCTTGGCTGAACGAGGGCGAGCTGAAGATGATCGGCAAGACGAACGACGTCGTCAAGGCCTACAACGAGACCGTCTGACCGGACCGGCTCCGTACCGGAGCACCTGCGGTCAGACGGTGTCGGACGCTCGGCGTCGCGACGGTCGCTTCTCCTGCTGGCTCATCGACTCGATTGCGGTCTGGACGGCCCTGCGGAGTGGCTTCGCGGCCCGCTGTTCGATCCCGATGTGCACCGCGACCGCCAGTGCGATGCTGACCAGGATCGCGATCGCGAGCGTCAGCGCCCACGGCAGGTGCGGGGCGAGCGCGCTGATGATCGTCCAGCCCAGTTCCTCGTGGACGAGGTAGAGCGGGTAGGTCAAGAGCCCGGCGACCGTGAGCCACTTCCAACCGATCCGTCGGACGGGCGTCAGCGTGACACACATGACCGCGAGGAAGCAGCACACGGTGACGGCGATCATGACGAGGTCGTTCATGCCCCTGCCTGTCAGGCGCGCGATCGAATCGGCAGCATCGGAACCGGCGGTGGGGATGGCCCACAACACGTTCGCTCCGAGCAGCAACCAGGTGATGAACGACCGGTGATCGAGCGACAAGAGATAGATCAGCATCCCGCCGGCGAAGAGCGGTGCGTACGTCGGCTGCAAGAACGTCGACAGCAGATGGGCGTCACTTGCCTCGGCGAGCGACGCCACTATCGGCCAGAGGCCACAGAACACCAAGATTCGGTTCCGTGTGATCCCGATGAGGAGGAACGCACCGATCATGAGGTAGAAGTGGAGTTCGATCCAGAGCGTCCAGTAGACACCGTCGACGTGCTCGACCCCGAATGCTGATTGGCCCATCGTCAAGTTCACGAGGATCTGCTTGACCGTGACGTCCTGCGGGGCGGTGACGAGGAGCAGCAACCCGGTGAAGAGCACCGCGAACCAATACGCGGGGTACAGCCGGGCGGTCCTCGAAGCGACGAAGGCTCCGAGCGGACGGCCCCACGCGCTCATGAGGATGACGAACCCACTGATGACGAAGAACAGGTCGACACCGAAGTAGCCGAACTTCGCCACCCCGAACAGCGGGGCTGAGAGGTCGCGGAACGATTGCCCCCAGCGGTCCGTCGAAGCGGCGTAGTGGAACAGCATGACCGCCACCGCGGCCACGAATCGCAGTCCGTCGAGCGCAGCGAATCGCCCCTTCGACGCGGGGATTGCTCTCGGCGTTACTTCGACCAAAGGAGTGACCTCACTCGTGGGGGTGGTGGAGGGGTTGCTCAGACGCGGACTGCAGGCCGGACCGCGTGGTCGAGTTCTTCAATTCGAGGGCCACCATCGAGTGCCTTCATCGCCCCGATGACCCGTTCGCAGTTCTGGCCGTCCCGCACGGGGAACGCTTCCCGCGCACGCTCCGCGTAGGTCGGCGCGACGTGGTAGCCGCCGGTAGCGATGTCGACGATCGCGTCAACCGCCTGATCGACGTCATGAGTGACCGGCCCGAAGCCGTCTCGCTCGTACTCGAAGTACCCCCGCCGACCGATGTGCATGCCGTTGAAGAACTCGTGGGCGTCGAACTGGAGGTAGACGAGTGGCACATCGACCACGGCGGCTTCGAAGGCAATCGACGAGTAGTCCGTCAACACGGTGCTCGCTGATGCGAGGACCTGCTGAACGTCCGCTTCGCGGTAGCTCAGGACCTCGACGTGCGCCGGGACGGTGAAGTCCGCGAGGTACGGACGCATGTTGGGGTGCGGCATGAAGATGATGCGCCGACCAGTGTCGCGAGCGACAGCGGCAAGACGTTCGTCGTGCAGGAGCCGCAGGTACGTCTGGGCGTACTCGCTCTCCATGAACCGCTCGTTCCGAAGCCGTTCGTTGGATCCGCGGAGCGCCGCCCCGACGATGTTCTGGCGCCACGTCGGCATGATCACGATGGTGTCGCGTTCTGACTCGGCGGTCGACGCTCGCTTCCGGAGCAGCGCATCATGGCGCGGGAAACCGGTCAGGACTGCCTCGCGGTCGCTGAACGCCCACGGGCTCGACTGAGCGATCGACTGCTGCTCCGCGCGGGTGCCGGTCACGAGCAGCGAGATCGGCTTGATGTTCAGCCAGCGCGAGAGGTCGTACTGGGTGATGCCGTGCTGCAGGAACGTGTACTTGAATCGTGGCTGCCCGTACCGACGGCCGTCCAACGGCGAAACCACGTAGGCGTCGGCGTGCGACGAGGCCAGATGGGCCGCATGCAGGATCAGGAGCCGCCACTCGGCGCTCCCGTACGCCACGAGACGGAACCCTTCGGCCTTGAGCCGGTCCCAGTCCTCGGACTTGCGTTCGAGCACGAACCAGGCGTTGATCTCGGGATGGTGTTCGCGTGCGTAGCGGTACAGATGTTCCGCGTTGTCGTTCGCGTCGGTGTTGCGATCCATGAACACCCACGCATCGTGGAATCGTCGTCGGACCGTCGGCGAATGGAATCGGACGGCGGTGAGATCGCTGCTGAGCTTCTGCTTGTCGAGGCTGCGCCTCCAAGCGAGCAGCGTCTGGCCGGCTTTCGAACGGAAGTAGCGCAGAAGGCTCTGCGAGGGGTCGAGCTCCGCCTTGTGGCGACGGCGCTGGCCGATGATCGTCGGATTGAGCTGCTTGTACGTCAGCGACTCTGCGTGGCCCCACTGATCCCCGCGCACCACCGACACTTGGAGCCCGTCCAGATGGATGATCGAACGCAGCCCGCGAGGAATCCAGATGTGACGACGCTTGAGGAGCGTGCGGCCGTAGAACTGGTACTCCTGCACCGTGCTGTACAGCGGCGCGACCACGACGTCGTCCACGACGATGTGCTCGGTCGGTTCCGGGCCGGAGAACCAGTACGTGAGGTGGACCTCCTGGCGCGACTCGTCCACGACGTTCAGCCGCACGTAGTCGGGGCGGAGGGGCTCCGGCTTGTACGCCTTGAGGAACGTCTCCTTCACGGCGAACTCGACGCCCATGACGTCGAACGTCCTGATCGCGTCATCGCCGATGAGCTCCAGGATCTCGCGCATGAGTTCGTGGAACTCGTCGAAGACTTCCGGGGGAGCGGCGGCCGTCAGCGAACGGATGGCGAGTTCGTTCTTGAAGTACCAGAAGAGGTCGTAGAGGACGGTGTTCTCGAGCCAGCGTGGAACCGTGCCTCGTTCACTCGCTTCTCTCAGCAGCGCGAGGAAGCCGTGCCGGACCAGAGTGGTGTACTTCTCCGGCATCAGGAAGCTCGTCTGCGTGGCAGACGAGCCGTTGCCGCGGGTCCGGTAGTAGTACTTGGCCGACGCCACCACTCCGAGTCGGTGCGTGTCCGAGCCGAGGAGGTACCGTGCGATGAAGTGTCCGTCCTCGAAGTTCGGGCGGATCCGCGTGTCGAACCGAAGACCCAGTTCATCGATGACCGACGTGCGCAGGAAGGTGTTTCCGGCGCTGACGTGCACGGTCGGCTCGACGTGCAGGTTGATGACGCGCGAGCCCTTCTGGAACTTGTGTCGCAACGGGTGTGTGTCGGTTCGCTCACCGGTGCGCTCGTCGAAGGGCATCAGGTGCGTGCAGACGACCGAGACTGCTTCGTCCTGGTAGATGTCCAGGAACTTCGTGACCTGGCTGAAGTAGTCATCCGACAGCACGTCGTCCGGGTCGCAGAACGTCACCCAGTCAGCCTCGACGGCGTCCAGCCCAGCGTTGCGGGCGGCGGCGACGCCGGCGTTCGGCTGTGAGATGACGGTCGCAGTCGCGCTGTGCTGCTCCGCCCACGCGCGGATCACCCGCTCGCTGTCGTCTGTCGAACCGTCGTTGACGAACACCAGCTGGACACGCTGGATCCCGCCTGCCTGGGCTGCCAGGGAATCCAGGAACTCCGGCAGATACGGAGCGACGTTG
The DNA here is from genome assembly GCF_900215175.1 of Curtobacterium sp. 314Chir4.1. Classification (NCBI taxonomy): domain Bacteria; kingdom Bacillati; phylum Actinomycetota; class Actinomycetes; order Micrococcales; family Microbacteriaceae; genus Curtobacterium; species Curtobacterium sp. 314Chir4.1. The sequence goes on along the minus strand of NZ_OCMI01000001.1, from coordinate 910,263 downwards.
TACGTCGCGATGACGGCGGCAATACGAGGACGAGCGGCGACTGAGCGGCCTGCGAGATCGGACTTCGCCATCGACTGATTTGCTCCGTATCGGATTGAGGGCAGGGCAGTGCGTCAGAAACGCCTCAGGAGAATACCAGCGATCCTCATATCCGTTGTGCTTCTCGGGCCCTGCTAGCGTCAGGATCACGATGAAGACCGTGGAGAGCCGAACCGTCAGCAGTCTGGTCTCGGTCGTCGTGCCGCTCCGGAACAGCGCACCGTGGGTGGGCGAGCTCCTCGAGAGCGTTCTCGCGCAAGGGCTGCCGGACATCGAAGTCCTCGTGGTCGACAACGGTTCTGTCGACGCATCGGCAGAGGTGGTGAGGAGCTTCGCCGACCGAGACGACCGCGTTCAGCTCATCGAATCCGGTGCGGCCTCCGCCGCCGCAGCTCGGAACGAGGGAGTTGCGGCGGCGGCGGGGGAGTACCTCGTCTTCGCCGACTCAGACGACATCGTTCCTGATGGTGCCTACAAGACGATGGTCGAATCGCTCGAGACGAGCGGCTCCGACATGGCGATCGGCGATCACCTGAAGTTCTCGCCGACGACGACGTGGAGTCCGACTGCACGTTGGTCTTCCTTCGATCGCGCGCGAACCGGGATCGTCCCGGAAGACCTGCCGGGCATCCTTGCAGGCCGAGCCTGCTGGAACCGCATGTTCCGTCGGTCGTTCTGGGACCGAGCAGCTCTCCGGTTTCCCGAAGTGGTGAGCGTCGATGACATCGAGCCGATGACACGTGCGCTCGTGAGCGCTGAACACATCGATATCGTCCCCGTTCCCGTCTACCTGTACCGCGACAGGAGCGACAGCAGTTCGATCTCCAAGTGGGCGGACGCTGCCGCCACGGTGAGGTACCTCGAGCAAGAGCTCCTCTGCGCGCAGCTCCTCGATGGCCGACCCGTCCTCGAAGCGATACATGCTGAAGTCGTGCTCGATGCGGACGGATGGGCACATCTCGCTCGGTTCTTCGCCGTCGAACACTCTGATGATGACGTCGCAGCCGTCCGAGCCGCGGTGACGGCTCTGCTCCGAGTAGTTCCAGTCGACCGGATCGAGGAGGTCGCCCCCGTCCGGAGAATGCTGTGGGCGCTCGTGCTCAGCGACGAGCACGCTGTGCTGCCCGGTTTCGTCCGTGGTTCCACGTCCTCGCACGGTCAGGATCGCGTCGACGCCTGGACTGTCGGCCTGGCCGCGTTGCGCCGGGCGGATGCGAGCTGGGTCGACGTCGGGCGACTCGCGGCGGGGGGACTCCTCCCGACTCTGGTGAACGGCGCCGACGAAGTGGCTCCAGATCGGCTCGCTGACGCTGTGCGGGCCTTCGATGGGCTGCCGCTCCAGTCCAGCGAGCCCGGACTCCTCGCCGCCATGGCCGATGCTGTCCGTCGTGGCGATGTCGCTGCGGTGCGGGCTGTGTCCAGCCTGCGCCATCTCGTTCCGTTGGTCGTCAGCAGTGCAGAGCCCACGACGAGTGGACTCGCGCTCAGTGGCACGTTGAACGGACGGGCGCGGAACGCGAACCTGCAGCTGGTGCTGCGGTCGGACGAGGGCTCGGACACGCTCGTGGTGCCGGTGCGAACGACTCCTGGAAAGTGGGTCGCTTCGCTCGACGCCACGCAGTTCGCCGCCGGACGGTGGACCGTGAACGTCGAAGCCGACGGCGTACTCGGCGACTTCCCTGTCGTGACGGCGCGCATGCCGTTGCCGCCGCTCGACACCGGTTATCCGATGCAACCGCTCGCGGACCGCAAGAACGGTTGGCGGTTCCTCGTCGACCGACGCGGTGCTCGTAGACGAGGCATCACGGGGATCCTCGCGCGGGTGAACCGCAGGCTTCGTTGATGTTCTCTTGAAGAAGCCTCGCATGCCGCAGAATGGTCGCGTGCGTCGTGTGTTGTCCCTGAGCTTGGTGGTCGCCCTGCTCGTGGCGCTCTTCGTTGCCGGAGACCTCGTGCCGACGTTCCGCGAACCTGACTCGACACCGCAAGCAGCCGAACGTGCAGCTCCAGCTCCACTCCGGGTGGCCGTGGTCGGTGACTCGCTCAGTGCCGGACGATCGCACTTCTCGGGCAACGGCCTCGACGATGAGTCGTGGATGACCTACGCCGAGGGGGAGGGCATCCAGTACGCGGGCGGCTGGGCGCGTTCTGGCGCCACTCCCGAGCAGATGGCTGCCGCCGTGCAGTCGATCAGCGATGTCGACGTGCTCGTCATCCTCGCCGGTACGAACGCCGTGCGGACCGGCAAGACGCTCGCTGACGAAGCGCCCGCTTACGAGCAGATCGTCGCGGTCGTGCGGCCCAAGCGGGTCGTCGTCGCAAGGATCCCGCCGTACCGATTCCACGCTGCGGCGGCCCTCCGGTACAACGACGATCTGCGTGCGTTCACGGAGGCGCACGGCTGGTCCTGGGCGGACCCGTGGGCGGTCGCCAGGGACGGCGATGATTGGGCCGAGGGCTTCAGCACGGACGGCACCCATCCAGCCGGCCCAGCTCAGTACGAGGTGCTCGGTGAGGCCTTCCGCCGGATCATCCTCGAGACGCGAGTGTTCCCGTCAGCGCTCAGCTGAGACTGACGCCGAGACCTCGTCCAACACCCCCGCGTACTCCCTCGACCGCGCGAACGGCGCCAGCCGCCGGCTGAACGCCTCGGCCCCCTCCGCACTGCCCGCAGGTCCAGCGAGCACCGCAGCGAGCGACCCCGCAGCGTCACCGGTGTCGAACCACCGGATCCACTCCTCGCCCCCGAACTCCGCGCGCAGGTGTGCTTCGTCGGGCAGCACCGAAGGAACCCCGAACGACGCAGCCAGGTGCAGGCTGCCCGAGTTGAGCACCCGCCGGTAGGGGAACACCGCGACGTCGGCAGCCCGGAACCACCACTGGACGTCGATGTCCTCGACGTGGTCGTGCTCGCGGACGGCCCGGACGTCGTCGCCGAGCAGCACGTCGATCGAAGCGCGGTCCTCGTCCGACGTCCGACCCGCCAGCAGCAGCACCGGGCGGTCCGCTGCCGGGATCCGGCGCACGGCGTCGACGAGCACGTCGAGGCCCTTGTACGGACGCATCTGCCCGAACGCCAGGACTGCCCGGTCGTCGTCGCCGAGGCCGAAGCGTGCCCGGGCCTCGGACCGCGACACCGACGACGGGTACACGCCCTGGTAGCTGGGGTGCGGGATGTGCACCACGCGGTCGGTGTCGAGCGTGTAGTGCGGCGCGACGGCTGCGGGTGTGTCGCGGTTCATCACGTGCACGGCGTCGGCGGTCGCGGCGAGGTACCGGTTCAGTTCGAGTTCGAGTTCGAGGTGCTGGGCGTCGTGGGGCAGGACGTTGTGGATCGTCCACACGAGGCGTGCGCCGCGCGAGCGTGCCGCGTCGACGGCGCTGCGGAAGCGGTCGAGACGCGCGCCGGCCGAAGCGAGGTCGTCGTCGGTGCGCTGCACGATCGGGGCGGTCCAGTGCATGTGGAACACGTCGCCGGAGCCGAGGTGTCCGAGGTGCTGTTCGAGCTGCTCGAGGCGGAGGCTCTCGAGGACGTTCCAGCCGCGAGCCCGGGGGGCCAGCAGCATCAGGTTGAGGTACGGGTTGTCCCGGTAGGCCGGGAACACCACGAGGGAGCGATCGGGCACTGCCCGATCCTACGGGGAGACGTCAGTCGGCTGTGGCGACGATGTACTCGGCTTCGTGGAGGACCGAGCAGAACGCCAGCCCTTCGTGGCCGAGCGCATCGCGCTTCCGGATGACGGCACCGCACACGGAGCACTTGGTCGTGAAGGTCGACCGCATGGCATCGGAGAGGAGCGACATACAGATATGTTCGCCCCCGAAGATGAACAACGGGCTGCGTCCCGCTTGGAGCAGGGTGAACGTACCCCCAGAAAGGGCCACAGAGACGACGGGTGCTCACGTCACGCGAGCGCCCGGACCACCTGCTCCGCCCCGTCCTCGGCGTCCACGACCGCGGCGAAGTCCCCGTCGGCCACGACCTGTCCCGGCGCGAGCCACACGACGTTGTACGCGCCGGGCTGCGGCACGAACGAAGGACCCCCGGACGCTGACGGCGCCCCGGAGACCAGCACGGTCACCTCGTCGATCCCGCTCGACCCTCGGTACCAGGACGTCGGCACGTCGACCTGCACGGTGTGCCCTGCACCCTCCAGAGCAGCCACCAGCGCCGTCACGTCCGCCACCCGGGTGCCGTCGTGCTTGACCGCGACGCGGAGGCCCACGGCGCCTTCCTCGCGGACGACGACCGGACGCGAGGACCGCACCATCACGGCGTGCCCCTTCGGCAGTCCCGGTTCGACCCCGAGCCAGCGCAGGCCGGCAGCGTCGTACCGGTCGACGGCGTCTGCAGCCGGGTACCGGCCGCGCCAGCGCTCGTCGAAGATCCGGCGGTTGTCGACCCGGGCGTCGTCGCGACCGGGGGAGCGGCTCTCGTGGTGGACCACGACGGAGGACGGCACGACGACGAAGGTCGAGCCGGCCGGGGACGACGCCAGTGCGCGAAGGCACAGGTCGACGTCCTCCAGGCCGTTCGCGTACACGGGGTCGAACCCGTGCCACCGGATGAGGTCGGCGGCCCGGAACGCGGCAGCAGCAGCCGTGATGGCCGAGAACCGCAGAACCGACGACGACGCTCCGTCCGGAGCACCGAAGTACCGGTCCGCATCGTGCCGGGGGTGGTCGCCGAGGAAGTGCCACGGCAGCACCTTGTCGCCGCCGAACACGGTGCCGGCGGTCTGGACGACGCCGTCCGGGTAGACGAGGAGCGGCTGCGCTCCGAGGACCGCGCGGTCGTCCAGCGCTGCGACGAGCGGCCGGAGCCACCCGGTGGTGACCTCGGTGTCGTTGTTCAGCATGACGACGATCCCGCCCGAGGACCGCGCGAGGCCCAGGTCGCTGCCGAGGCCGAAGTTCCGGTTGCGGTCCTCGCGCTGCAGGACCACCCGCGGCTCGTCGCGGAACCACGCGCCGAGGATCGCGGACACGGATCGGGGTGAGCCGTTGTCGACGAGCACGACCTCGACGGTGTCGCCGTCGTGGTCCGCGGCACCGAGGACGGCGTCGACGGCTCGACGCGTCATCGTCCAGTCGCGGAAGACCGGGACGACGACGGACACCAGTGCCGCGTCGCGCGTCGGAGCGGCGGCGGCGAGGGCGTCCCAGTCGATGCGGTGCCGCGCGAGTGCGACCTCCTGCCAGGACGCCGGCTGCGCGGACGACACCCGGCGCGGGTCGCGGACGTTGTCGTAGTCGACACCGATCACCGGCACGTACGCGGGGACGCCGAAGCGCTTGCCGATCCGGAGCAGCCACTCCCAGTCGATCCAGCGGCGCAGGGTCTCGTCGAAGGGACCCACGGCCGCCGCGACGTCGCGCCGCACGACGAGGGCGTTGAGGTCGATGAAGTTCCCGGCGAGCAGGTCCTCGAGGGTGCCGTCCTCGCCGCGGTACGTCTCGACGGGCGCGGTGGAGTCGTCGGCGTTGTTGGCGCCGATCATCCGAACACCGGTGTGGACGCCGGGGCCGTCGGTCTCGAGCAGTGCGGCGAGGGCGGCGGCGAGGTGCTCCGGTCGCCACGTGTTGTCCGCGTCGAGGAACGCCACGAAGTCGCCGCGGACCGCCGCGAGCCCGGTGTTCCGTGCGGCGCCGGCCCCGCCGTTCTCCCGCTCGATCAGGCGGACCCGGGCGTCGTCCGCCGCGGCCCGGCGGACGACGTCGACGGTGTCGTCGCCCGAGCCGTCGTCGACGACGACGAGCTCCCACGCAGCGTGCTGTTGCGCGCGGACGGACGCGATGGCCGCGCCGACGACGTCGGCACGGCGGTGCACCGGCATCACGATCGAGACGAGCGGCTGCTCGGCCTCGCGTCGGGCCGCCCCGCGCGCGTACCGCGCGAGGACGTCGGCGGTCTCCGGACCGTCCCAGGTCGACCGGTAGCGACGCCGGGTCCGGTGCTGCGCGGCCGCGAACTCGCGGGCCGCCAGCACGGCCGACTCCCGGACGGCGCCCCACGTGGGTGCGGGTCCGCGACGGCCTGGAGGCACGGGGAGCGCGGTCGTGTCCGTCGCGTTCCGCAGGAAGTGGCGGAGTGCATCCAGGGTGGACGTCGGCCGGTCGGCCGCCGGGAGCGACGCCACGTACACGCCGGCGTCGAAGAGCGGCCCGGTCTGGAAGAGCTCTGGTCCCTCCTGGTGCAGTGCGTCGTACCAGGACATCGCGGGCACGGGCTGGTGCTCGCGCATCCACTCGTGCTCGACGAGCGGGCTGAGCGAGAGCCCCCGCTGGCCGTCGTTGTGCACGTAGAACGCGATCGCCTCGTCGTCGGTGGCGAACGTCCGACCGGTCTGCGCCTCGAGGTACCCGCGGTCGAGCACGCCGAACTCGCCGATCCGACGGGCCCACCGGTCGAGCCGGTCGGTGACGGTCAGCGGCTTCTCGGGGCCGCGCAACCCGCGTGCGAGCCGCCGTGCGACCCGCCCGAGCCCGGAACGGTCCGCCATCAGCGGCGCCCCGGCAGTCGCGAGGCGACCTTGGCGATCGCCTGGCCGGTGCGGAAGGAGCGGCTCGTGCGCAGCTCGTCGAGCTCCCGGCGCAGGCGCGCGACCTCGTCGGAGGCGTCGTCCGCGCCGACTTCGACGGCGGCGAGCTCGAGGGGCAGGAACGCCGCCCACCGCCGCTCCAGGTGTGCGGACGTGCCGTCGAGCGGCGCGAGCATGCTGTTCTCGACGCCCTCGCGAGCGCTCTCGAGTTCGTCGGGCGTGACCACGTCGGCGAACGGGCGTGCCAGGTCGGCCACCCGGTCGGCGCCGGCGCGGTACCGCGCCGAGGACCAGGGCGGCGTGGTCGAGCCGGTGCGCACCACCACCCAGACCGCGGCGCGACGGTTCGCGGTCACGAGGTCGCCCGGCGTCGGGTCGACCAGGATCTGCGCCGTCACGAGGTCGTCGGGGTTCGGGTCGTCCGAGGTGACCGCCCACCCGGCGGGGGCCGACGTGCCGGCGGGGAGCCGTGCCTCCAGGCTGAAGCCGTCCCCGAAGGCCGCGTCGATCTGCCGGGCCAGCCCCGCGGCGTCCTCGACGTGCCGCAGGTCGACCGCCAGCCGGGCGGCGGGCCCGGCGGGGACGAGCACGTCGGCGAAGCGCTCGGTCGCGGTCATGCCGTGCCGCTGGTAGGCGGCCACCGCCTCGGGAAGGAAGGGGTACCGGCGTTCGAGCTCCCGCTGGTGGGCGGCGCGGAGCGCGGACCGGTTGCCCGCGAAGCTCTTGCCGCCGGCGTGCAGGACGAGCGCCCGGTTGGCGATCTTCGCCAGCCAGCCGTGTGCGGCGATGCGGAGGCAGTAGTCGTTCTCCTCGCCGTACCCGGGGGCGAACGCCTCGTCGAAGAGGCCGTGCTCCGTGATCAGCTCGCGACGTGTCAGGAAGCAGAACCCCATCGCCACGGGGAGGACCTGGGACTCGGGCAGGAGCGGGGCGATCTCGGACCAGACCGCACGGGTGCGCGCCTCGGTCCGGGCGGCACCGCGGTTCGTCAGGCGGTACGGGATGCTCGCGATCGTCGCGTTGTCGCTGCGGGCGGTCACGACACCCGTGCGTTCCTCGTCGAGCACGGCGAGCATCGCGTCGAGGAAGCCCGCGGTCGGCACGGCGTCGCTGTTGAGCAGGAGGACGGCCTCGGCCCCGGTGTCCAGCTCGAGCACGGCGCGGTTGCAGGTGCCGACGAAGCCGAGGTTGTGGTCGTTGCGCTCGTACCGGAAGCCGGGCCGGTCGGCGATGCGGTCGAGCAGGGCCCGTTCGATCGTGTCGACGTCGGGGCCGCAGTCGTTGACGAGCAGCACACGGTGGCGGTCGGTGTCGAGGTGCTCGATCAACCCGTCGACGCAGCGCAGCAGGGAGTCGAGGTCGCCGTACACGGGCACGACGACGAGGGTGGAGCGGGTCATCGGGTGGACTCCTGGTTCGCTTCGGTCGCCGGCTGCTCGTGCTCGTGCTCGTGCTGGTGCTCGATCTGGGCGGCGAGGGTGTCGACGGCGCTGTCGAGCGGGCCGCCGAGCGCGTCGTCGTCGAGCGGCACGAACCCCGTCGGGCCGTCGGCCGCGGCGGCTCGGACGGCGTCGGCGACCGCGAGCCCGAGGGACCGGGCGTCGGCGGGGACCGCTGCGAGGTTCGGGTGCAGGTGGCCCCGGGTGTCGCGGAACTCGTTCGTCACGACCCGCGCGCCGGAGATCGCACCGTCGAACGGCGGGTGGCTCGGGTGCGGGCTGTGCTGCAGCGACAGGACGACGTTGGTCGAGGCGATGAAGCGGAAGTAGTCGTCCCACGGCATCGTCCCGTGGCTCACGAGCTTGACGTCGCCCCGGCCCCCGTCGAGCTCCACGTCGCCGTGCTGCTCGCCGGCGGAGTGGAACTCCACCCGGATGCCGTCGTCGGCGAGCTCCTGGACGGCGACCCGCAGCGCCGCGACGCCGAGCCGGAACAGGTTGCGGTGCTTGCTCGGGCGTCCGTAGAAGAGGACGCGGACGGTCGACTCGTGTGTACGGGCCCCGGCGACACGTTCGAGCAGCTCGAGGTCGAGGTGCGGCGCGAACGTCCGCTCCCTCGGGACGTCCAGGCCCTCGACCTCGGCGAGGTACTTCCGGAGCGGTTCCGAGTTCACGAGCATCCGGAAGCCGGCGCGGTAGGTCGACGCGGCGACGGCGTACTCGGTCGACCAGGGGCTGAACCCGGGTTCGTAGTCCTGCACGAGGTACACGACGCGGTCGCGGGGGACCACTCCGGCGGTGACGGCCACGTCGATCGGGTGCGCGGTCTTCCAGTGCGTGGCGATCCACACGTCGTCGCGGCCGAACGCGGTGTCGAGCACGTCCTCGCGGCGGACGACGCGGACACCGGGGCGGCCGTCGACGCGGGACTCCGGGAAACGGTCGGCGACCAGGGCCTCGGCGGCGGCCGCGCTGTTGCCCGGGGTCGTCCAGCGCACCATGACGACGCGGACCGGGCGGCCGAGCCGCTCGCCGAGCGCGAGGGCCACGGCGAGGGCGGTCTGCACGCCGGCGAACGCGGCGCCCTCGCGGAGCTCGTCGACCACGAGGACGACCTCGGGCGCGCGGTCAACGGTGCGGATGCCGGCGAGCGCCAGGCTGGTCTCGACCAGGCCCTCGAACGGGCGCGCGGTGAGCGGTGCCCGGTCGCGTTCGCGCCGGGCCACCCCGACGTCCACCCGGGACACCGTGCGCCCGAGTCGCTCGCGGACGTCGTTCCGGTAGTGGCCGTCGCGTGCGTACCGCTCGTTGACGCGGACGAGGTCGCTGACGAGGCGCCGTGCCTTCTCGAAGTTCATCGACCCTCACGTTACTGGGCGCGGGGCACGTTCCGTCCGACCCCCTCGGTAGGCTTGGCCCCCTGATGATGCAGCGAATCGACCTCCGCGGCGGCCTCCCCGCCCGTGCCGAACTCCTCCGACTCATGCCCCGCGCCGCCGGTGACGTCTCGCACGCCGTCGACGCCGCACGCGAGCTCGTGGACGCGGTCCGCGAGCACGGCGAGTCGGCGCTGCGCGAGCAGGCCGAGCGGTTCGACGGGGGAGCGCCGGAGCACGTGCGCGTGCCGGCCGCCGAGATCGCCGCCGCCGTCGCCGGGCTCACCCCGGCGCTGCGCGCGTCCCTCGACGAGGCGATCCGCCGCGTCCGTGCCGCGAGTGCCGCACAGGTGCCCGCGGCCTCCGTCACCACGCTGGCCGACGGCGCCGAGGTGCACCAGCGCTGGCAGCCGATGCGCCGCGTGGGGCTCTACGTCCCCGGTGGCAAGGCGGTGTACCCGTCGAGCGTGGTCATGAACGTGGTGCCCGCGCAGGTCGCCGGTGTCGGGTCGATCGCCCTCGTGTCCCCGCCGCAGCGGGACCACGGCGGAGCGGTGCACCCGACGATCCTCGCGGCCGCCGGGCTCCTCGGCGTCGACGAGGTCTACGCGATGGGCGGTGCCGGGGCGATCGGCGCGCTGGCGTACGGCGTGCCGTCGATCGGGCTCGAGCCGGTCGACCTCGTCACGGGTCCCGGCAACAACTACGTCGCCGCGGCGAAGCGCCTGGTGCGCGGGGTCGTCGGCATCGACGCCGAGGCCGGGGCGACCGAGATCCTCGTGATCGCCGACGACACCGCCGACGCCGGGTTCGTGGCCGCCGACCTCATCAGCCAGGCCGAGCACGACGAGCAGGCCGGCAGCGTGCTGGTGACGACGTCGGCGACGTTCGCCGATGCGGTGGAGGCGGCCATCCCGTCACGGGTGGCTGCGCTGGGGACTGCTGCGCGCCTCCAGACCGCCCTGGACGGACCGCAGTCCGCCATCGTGCTGGTGGACTCGCTCGCCGACGCCGCGACCGTGAGCAACGCGTACGGGCCGGAGCACCTCGAGATCCAGACGGCCGACGACGACGCCGTGCTCGCGCAGATCGACGCCGCCGGTGCGGTGTTCGTCGGGCCGAGCACGCCGGTCAGCCTGGGGGACTACCTCGCCGGGTCGAACCACGTGCTGCCGACCGGCGGTCAGGCGCGGTTCGGCTCCGGGCTGTCCGCGTCGACCTTCCTCCGGCCGCAGCAGGTCATCCGGTACACGCCCTCGGCGTTGTCCGAGGTCGCCGGCCACATCGTCGCCCTCTCCACCGAGGAACAGCTCCCCGCGCACGGCGCCGCCGTGACGGAGCGCACGAACCGATAGCCTGGGGGACGCCATGTTCTGCCCCTTCTGCCGCCACCCGGACTCCCGCGTCGTCGATTCCCGGACGAGCGACGACGGAACCTCCATCCGTCGCCGTCGTCAGTGCCCCAACTGCGGGCGCCGCTTCTCGACCACCGAGACCGCCTCGCTCAACGTGGTGAAGCGCAACGGGGTCACCGAGGCGTTCAGTCGCGACAAGATCGTCTCCGGCGTGCGCAAGGCGTGCCAGGGCCGCCCCGTGACGGACGGCGACCTGGCGGTGCTCGCGCAGCGCGTCGAGGAGACCGTCCGCTCGTCCGGCTCGAGCCAGATCGACGCGAACGACATCGGCCTGGCGATCCTCGACCCGCTGCGCGAACTCGACGAGGTCGCGTTCCTGCGCTTCGCGAGCGTCTACCAGGCCTTCGACTCGCTCGAGGACTTCGAGGACGCCATCGGGCAGCTCCGCATCGACCACCACGGCGGGGCAGGGGCTGCCTCACCGGCCGGGGCCGACGCGTGAGCGGCATCGCGGAACGCATCGTCCGTGGCGGGTACGCCGTCGTCTTCCGTTCCGTGTTCGCGAACATGGACCCGGAGCGCGCGCACCACATCGCCTTCGCGGTGATCAAGACCCTGCCGCACGTGCCGATCGTGCGCGGCCTGATCGAGCGGTACTCGCGTCCCTCGGCGATGGACGGCGTCACCACGATGGGGATCCACTTCCCGTCGCGGTTCGGCCTGGCCGCCGGGTTCGACAAGGACGCCCGCGGCATCGCCGGACTCGGGGTCCTCGGGTTCGGGCACGTCGAGGTGGGCACCATCACCGCGAAGCCGCAGCCCGGGAACGAACGACCGCGGCTCTTCCGGCTCATCGCGGACCGCGCGCTCATCAACCGGATGGGCTTCAACAACCACGGTGCCGCCGCGGCCGCCCGCAGGCTCGAACGCGCCCGCCGGAACCCCGGTCGCCCGGTGATCGGCGTCAACATCGGCAAGAGCCGGGTCGTCGACGTCGCCGACGCGATCGACGACTACCTCGAGTCCACCCGACGCCTCGCACCGTTCGCGGACTACCTGGCCGTCAACGTCAGCTCGCCGAACACGCCCGGGCTCCGTGGCCTGCAGGAACTCGACCAGCTCCGTCCGCTGCTCACCGCCGTGCGGGACGCCGCTGGCAAGGTGCCGGTGCTCGTGAAGATCGCTCCGGACCTCACCGACGAGCAGGTCGACGCGATCGCCGAGCTCGCGGTGTCCGTCGGGTTGGCCGGCGTCATCGCGAACAACACCACGATCTCGCGGGCGGGCCTCGTGACCCCGGAGGCTGAGGTGTCGGCGATGGGTGCCGGCGGCCTGTCCGGCGCTCCGGTGGCCGCCCGATCCCTCGAGGTCTTGCGGCGCGTGCGTGCTGCGGTGCCGGCTGACTTCTGCGTCATCGCGGTCGGGGGCGTGACGAGCGAGCAGGACGTGCAGGACCGCATCGACGCGGGGGCCACGCTCGTGCAGGGCTACACGGCGTTCCTCTACGAGGGGCCGACCTGGGCGACGCGCATCAACCGGCTGCGGCGGCGGCGCCTGCGGCGCGCTGCGCGCTGACGCGGGGTCGTACCGTGCCACAGCCGCCGCGAGATCGCAGTCCGGCGGCGTTGGCCCGGCGGCGACGCCGTTGCGCGTGGTGACCGGCAGACGGCCTGGAGGCACGGTGCCAGGCCGCCCCGCGCCTCCAGGCCGTCAGCTGGCCACTGCGAGAACGTGAGATCGCACTCCGGGCGGCTTCGATCCGACGCGCGCGTCAGGAAGTGCGATCTCGGCGCGAGGGTCGCGGGCCGGACGCGGCGAAGCGCCGCCCGGCGAACCGGACGGCGCTTCGTGGTGGGTCAGACGGCGGGGTACTCGCCGCGCTTGACCTGCGGCTTCGGCAGGCGCAGGAAGCGCAGCTGCCACGCACGCGTGAGGATGTAGAGGAACGTGCCGCGCTGCATCGACCCGAACTTGTTCGTCAGCTTCTTGCGGAACGACAGCCAGAGGATGACGCAGTCGAGCACGAAGAGCGCCACGAACGCCCAGACGAGCAGGAGCGCGTACGACGCGATCGCGGTCTGCGAGGCCGCGAACCCGACGATCAGGAACAGCACGAGCACCGGCATCATGATCTCGCCGACGTTCCAGCGGGCGTCGATCCAGTCGCGCACGAACCTGCGCTGCTCGCCCTTGTCCTTCGCGGGGAGGTAGCGCTCCTCGCCGTTGGCCATGCCGACGCGGGCCTTCTCGCGCTCGTTCGTGAGGCGTGCGCGAGCGGCCTTCTTGTCGACCGGGCTGTTGCCGACGAGGGGGCGGCGGTTGGCGGCCTCACGCTCGCGACGGCTCGGGGTCGGGCGACCCTTCCCCTGCTCGAGGAGCTCGGCCTCGGTCGGGTTCACGGTCGTGTTGGTCTTGGGGGCTGCCTTCGCCACGGTGCGTTCCTAACGGCGGTGTGCGTGCTGGATCGTCCTCTAGATTACCGGGCATGACCGACACCGCACAGCACAGCCCCGCGACCGACCCCGCACTCCTCGACGCCCTCCGCGAACACGTGCAGGGCGCGCTGCCCACGACGATCGCCGACCTCTCCGCGCTCGTGCGGCTGCCCTCGGTGTCCTGGTCGGCCTTCGACCCGGCGAACGTGCGGGCCAGCGCCGAGGCCGTCGCGGACCTCGCGCGGTCGACGGGCGTGTTCGCCGACGACGCCGTGCGGATCGTGCGGTCGGCGGTCTCCGGGGACACCGCCGACGCCGAGTCCACCGGCGGCGAGCTCGGACAGCCCGCGGTGCTCGCGGTCCGCCCAGCCCGCAACGGCAAGCCGACGGTCATGCTCTACGCCCACCACGACGTGCAGCCGCAGGGCGACGACGCGCTCTGGGAGACCCCGCCGTTCGAGCCGACGCTCCGCGGTGACCGCCTGTACGGCCGCGGCGCCTCGGACGACAAGGCCGGCGTCATGACCCACATCGCCTCGCTCCGGGCGGTGCACGCGCAGTTCGGCGACGACCTCGACCTCGGCGTCGTGCTGTTCGTCGAGGGCGAGGAGGAGTTCGGCTCCCGGTCGTTCCGCACCTTCCTCCGCGAGCAGAAGGAGCACCTGGCGGCGGACGTCATCGTGGTGGCGGACAGCGACAACTGGTCGACCGAGGTGCCGTCGATCACGGTGTCCCTGCGCGGCAACGTCACGTTCAAGCTCACCCTGACGACGCTCGAGCACGCCAGCCACAGCGGCATGTTCGGGGGAGCGGCACCAGACGCCATGATCCCGATGGTCCGGCTGCTCGCGTCCCTGCACGACGACGACGGCTCGGTCGCGGTCGAGGGGCTGACGTCGTACGACGCGCCCGTGCCGGCCCGCTCCGAGGACGAGCTCGCGTCGGACGCAGCGCTCCTGCCCGGCGTCCGACCGGTGGGCCGCGGCGACGTCCTGTCCCGCATGTGGTTCCAGCCGTCGATCACCGTCACCGGCATGGACGTGCCGAGCGTCGCGAACGCGTCGAACACGCTGCTGCCGACCGTCTCCGCCCGGGTCTCGGTCCGGGTCGCCCCGGGGCAGGACGCGTCCGAGGCCGCCGCGGCGGTGGAGCGTCACCTGCGCGAGCACGTGCCGTTCGGTGCGCAGATCGAGCTCACCGAGCCGGACGCCGGCGACGGGTTCCTGGTGGACACCGCCGGCTGGGCCGTCCAGGAGGCGCGGACCGCGATGCGCGAGGGCTGGGGCAACGACGCCGTCGAGCAGGGCATCGGCGGGTCGATCCCGTTCGTGTCCGACCTCGCGGCGGAGTTCCCGGAGGCGCAGATCCTCGTGACCGGCGTCGAGGACCCGGACACCCGCGCGCACAGCCCGAACGAGTCGCAGCACCTCGGCGTGCTGCACCGCGCGATCGCTTCGGAGACGATCCTGCTGGCGCGTCTCGCGACTCGCGGCTGACGGTGCTTACAATCGGACCAGGAGCGGTGAACCACACCGCCCGGAGGGAGACGCGCGGATGAGCGACACCATCACCGAGAACGCACCGGCGACCGAGACGCCCTCGCACGGCGTCCTGCTCAGCGACGCGGCCGCGGCGAAGGTGGCGAGCCTCCTCGAACAGGAGGGCCGCGACGACCTGCGCCTGCGTCTCGCCGTGCAGCCCGGCGGCTGCTCCGGGCTGATCTACCAGCTGTACTTCGACGAGCGGCTGCTCGACGGCGACACCACGGCCGAGTTCGAGCCGGGTGTCGAGGTCGTCGTCGACAAGATGAGCGTCCCGTACCTCGACGGTGCCTCGATCGACTTCGAGGACACCATCCAGAAGCAGGGCTTCACGATCGACAACCCCAACGCGCAGGGCAGCTGCGCCTGCGGTGACAGCTTCCACTGATCACCCGTCGATCCGACACGAGCGGGGAGTGACCGACACGGTCGCTCCCCGCTCGTGCGTTCCCCGGGCGTGGCATCCCGCACGACCAGGGAAAACGCGTCCGGAACGGGTGCGGATCGCGGCCGAGTGCGTGTCGCGTGTGCGCGAGCGGTCTCCAGCTGCGAGTAAGCTAGGAGTGTTCCAACCAAGCTGGGAGCGGGCCATGAGCGACCTTCGCGTCGCAGGCTCCTCCGGTTTCACGTCTTCCGAGAGGTAACAGTGCGTTCGAATCGCCGTATACGTTGGGCGGCCGTCCCGGTGGCCGTCGGTCTGGTCATCGCACTGGCTGGCTGCACGCAGCAGCAGCTGAACGGATGGCTCCCCGGCACGGAGGAGACGAAGGACGTCACCAACCACACGAGCCGCATCGTCGGCCTGTGGACCACCAGCTGGGTCGTCCTGCTCGCGGTCGGTCTGATCGTCTGGGGCCTCATCATCTGGGCCGCCATCGTCTACCGCCGCCGCAAGGGCCAGACCGGACTGCCGGTGCAGATGCGGTACAACATGCCGCTCGAGATCTTCTACACGATCGTGCCGCTGATCCTCGTGCTCGGCTTCTTCGCCTTCACCGCGAAGGACCAGGCCGCGATCGAGAAGCCGTTCACCAACCCGGACGCCACCGTGCACGTGTACGGCAAGCGCTGGGCGTGGGACTTCAACTACATCGACCAGAAGAACCCCGACGAGAGCGTCTACTACCAGGGCATCCAGGCCCAGGAAGAAGAGAACGCCAAGGGGGCGATCGACGAGTCGCAGCTGCCGACCCTGTACCTGCCCCAGGGCAAGAAGGTCAAGATCGAGCTGTCCTCGCGCGACGTCGACCACTCCTTCTGGATCATCGACTTCCTGTACAAGAAGGACATGCTCCCGGGCAAGACGAACTACGAGTACTTCATCCCGGAGAAGCTCGGCACGTACCAGGGCAAGTGCGCCGAGCTCTGCGGTGAGTACCACTCGCTCATGCTCTTCCAGGTGAAGGTCGTGACGCCGGCGCAGTACCAGGACTACCTCGACACCCTGAAGGACCAGGGCAAGGTGGGTCTGCTCGGCAACGAGTACAACACCAACACGAACGAACCGGACAACAAGGCGCCGGTGGCGTCGAGCGAGAACGAGTAGGGGCTCCGAAAGATGACAACGTCATTTGTCGGCCAGCCGACTGCACAGACCACGACGCCGGACTTCCAGGCGTCGAAGGTCGGTCGGAAGGGCAACATCATCGTCCGGTGGATCACCTCCACGGACCACAAGACCATCGGGTACATGTACCTGATCGCCTCGTTCATCTTCTTCCTGCTCGCGGGTGTGATGGCGCTCGTGATCCGCGCCCAGCTCTTCGAGCCCGGCCTGCACGTGGTCGCGACGAAGGAGCAGTACAACCAGCTGTTCACGATGCACGGCACGATCATGCTGCTGATGTTCGCGACGCCGCTGTTCTCGGGCTTCGCGAACGCGATCATGCCGCTGCAGATCGGTGCGCCGGACGTCGCGTTCCCGCGTCTGAACGGCTTCGCCTTCTGGCTCTACCTGTTCGGCTCGCTCATCGCGGTCGGTGGCTTCCTCACCCCGCAGGGTGCCGCGTCCTTCGGCTGGTTCGCCTACGCGCCACTGAGTGACACGACGTTCACTCCGGGGCTCGGCGGCACGTTGTGGGTCTTCGGACTCGGCATGACGGGCTTCTCGACGATCCTCGGTGCGGTGAACTTCATCACCACGATCATCACGATGCGTGCCCCGGGTCTGACCATGTTCCGCATGTCGATCTTCACCTGGAACACCCTCGTGACGGCGCTCCTCGTGCTGATGGCCTTCCCGGTCCTCGCCGCAGCGCTCTTCGGCCTCGGGCTCGACCGCGTGTTCGACGCGCAGATCTTCAACCCGGCCAACGGCGGTGCCCTGCTCTGGCAGCACCTGTTCTGGTTCTTCGGGCACCCCGAGGTGTACATCATCGCCCTGCCGTTCTTCGGCATCGTGTCCGAGGTCTTCCCGGTCTTCAGCCGCAAGCCGATCTTCGGGTACAAGACCCTCGTCTACGCGACCATCGCGATCGCGGCCCTTTCGGTCACGGTGTGGGCACACCACATGTACGTCACCGGTGGCGTCCTGCTCCCGTGGTTCTCGCTCATGACGATGCTCATCGCGGTCCCGACGGGCGTGAAGATCTTCAACTGGGTCGGCACGATGTGGCGCGGTTCGGTCACGTTCGAGACCCCGCTGCTCTGGGCCGTCGGCTTCCTCATCACCTTCACGTTCGGTGGTCTCACCGGTGTGATCCTGGCGTCGCCGCCGCTCGACTTCCACGTGTCCGACTCGTACTTCGTCGTCGCGCACTTCCACTACGTGGTCTTCGGAACCGTCGTCTTCGCGATGTTCTCCGGCTTCTACTTCTGGTGGCCGAAGTGGACCGGCAAGATGCTCAACGAGCGCCTCGGCAAGATCCACTTCTGGCTCCTGTTCATCGGGTTCCACACGACGTTCCTCATCCAGCACTGGCTGGGCGTCATCGGCATGCCGCGTCGGTACGCGACGTACCTGCCGAACGACGGCTTCACCTGGATGAACCAGCTGTCGACGATCGGCTCGATGATCCTCGCGATCTCGTTCCTGCCGTTCATCTTCAACGTCTACGTCACCGCCCGGAACGCGCCGAAGGTCGCCGTGAACGACCCGTGGGGCTACGGCCGCTCGCTCGAGTGGGCGACCAGCTGCCCGCCGCCGCGCCACAACTTCACGTCGATCCCGCGCATCCGTTCGGAGTCCCCGGCGTTCGACCTCAACCACCCCGAAGCGGGTGTGCCGATCGGTGTGGGTCCCGCGAAGGACGCGCCCGATGCCCCGACCTACGACGCCGCGAAGGGCGAGGTGAAGTAAGGCGATGCGCGCCAACACCAACCTGTTCTGGATCCTCTTCGGGTTCTTCATCCTCGCGGACGCCGCGTACACCATCTGGTCGCTGATCTACTACGGCGAGCCGGAGTGGGTCGGCACCGTGGCCATCGGCCTCACCGGGATCATGTCCGCGTTCATCGCGTTCTACCTCGGCAAGGTCATGTCCTCCCAGGGCGGCGAGCTGCCCGAGGACCGTCCGGACGCCAACATCGAGGACGGCGACGCCGAGCTCGGACACTTCAGCCCGTGGTCGTGGTGGCCGATCCTCCTGGCGGCGTCGACGGCGGTCGTCTTCCTCGGCGTCGCGGCCGGCCTCTGGATCGTGCCGATCGGTCTCGCCCTCGTGGCGGTCACCCTCGTCGGCTGGGTCTACGAGTACTACCGCGGCAACTTCGGTCACTGACCTGGACCTGCAGCGCTCCTGACTTCGGGCGGCACCACACCGGTGCCGCCCGAAGTGCGTCCGCCCCCGCAGCCGGAAGCGCCGCCGGGAGCGCAGCAGGAACCGGAACGAACCGGCCCCGCCCGGGAATCAACCAGTCCGCCCACGGCTTGGCTTCAAGCGGACCACCCCCACCACAGCGAAAGGAGTCACCTCCGGTGACCGACAAGCGCACTCTCATCATCTTCGGCGCGACGGGCGACCTCGCCTCCCGCCTGCTGCTGCCGGGCCTCGGCACGTTCCTGCAGAGCGGTCGAGCGGTTCCCGTCCAGCTCATCGGCACGGGCCGCAGCGCCCGCAGCGAGGAGCAGTGGAAGGACGTCGTCACGAAGTCCTTCGCGTCGCAGGACGTGAAGGGCCCCGAGGTGGACGCAACGCTCGCCTCGACGCAGTTCATCCAGGGTGACCCGACCGACCCCGAGCACCTCAAGGCACTGTTCGCCGCTGCGGACGCCGAGCCGATCCTCTACTTCGCGCTGCCGCCGCAGATCGCCTCGGACATCTGCGAGGCCCTGCAGCAGGTGGAGCTCCCCGAGGGCACCACGCTCGCGTTCGAGAAGCCCTTCGGCACCGACGTCGAGAGCGCCCGCGCCCTCAACGAGACGGTCCTGAAGCTCGTTCCCGAAGAGCGCGTGCACCGCACCGACCACTTCCTCGGCCGCACCACGGTCCTGAACATCATCGGCCTGCGCTTCGCGAACCGCCTGTTCGAGCCGATCTGGAACGCCGAGAACATCGAGAAGGTCGACGTCTTCTACGACGAGACCCTCGGTCTCGAGAACCGCGCCCAGTACTACGACGAGGCCGGCGCGATGGTCGACATGATCCAGTCGCACCTGCTCCAGATCCTCGGCATCGTGACGATGGACGCCCCGGCGGACATCGACTCCGTCGAGTTCCGCTCGTCCCTGGCGCGCGTGCTCCGCTCGACCGAGCTCAAGGGCGGCGACCCGAAGATCGCATCGCGTCGCGCCGTCTACACGGCCGGCACGATCGACGGCAAGGAACTGCCGTCGTACCAGGACGAGGACGGCGTCGACAAGTCGCGGGGCACCGAGACGCTCGCCGAGATCTCGGTCGAGGTCGACACCGCTCGCTGGAAGGGCGTTCCCTTCACCCTGCGTTCCGGCAAGGCGCTCGGCGCCAGCCGGAAAGAGGTGCTCATCACCTTCAAGCCGGTCACGCGCCTGCCCTCCGGCCTCTCCGGTCGGCCGAAGGCGGACACCCTCCGCATCGTGCTGAACCCCGACGAGATCGAGCTGACGGTGTCGGCGAACGGTGGCGGCAACCCGTTCGAGATGGGCCAGGTCACGCTGTCCTCGTCCTTCGCGGACGGCGAGCTCACCCCCTACGGCGAGGTCCTCAACGGGATCTTCCACGACGACCCGCTGCTCTCCATCCGCGGTGACGTGGCCGAGCGCTGCTGGGAGATCGTCGAGCCGGTCGTCAAGGCCTGGAAGGCCGACGAGGTCCCGCTCGAGGAGTACCGCGCGGGTTCGCGCGGCCCGGCGGACTGGGAGTCCTCGTCCTGAGTTCCTGACGGACGTGACGGCCGCGCCCTGGACGGGCGGGTCTGACGGACGGGAGGCGCGGTGCCAGCTGGCACCGCGCCTCCCGTCCGTTGTCGGGTCACGTTCTTTCCCAGAACGCGCGCGATGGAAGGTGGGAACGGGCGTACCTGGCGGTCCTGTACGACCAGGTGTGCCCGGAACGACCAGGTAGGCCCGGTTCCGACCGGTCAGGCGGGCGTGCCCGCCCGCTCGCCCTCCCCGGTCCAGGAGCGCGTGCCGCCGTCGTGCACGGGCAGGCGGGTGCGGTGCCCGGCGGCTGCTCCGCGCGCGCGGGCGATCGCGTCCGCAGCCGACACGAGCGTGAGGTGCGAGAGTGCCTGCGGCGTGTTGCCGACGTGGTGTCCGGTGGTGACGTCGATCTCCTCGGAGAGCATGCCGACGTCGTTCGCGTACCCGACGAGCACGTCCATGAGCCGTTCGGCGTCCTCGATCCGGCCGGAGGCGGCGTACTGCTCGACGAGCCAGAACGAGCACGCCAGGAACGGGTGCTCGCTGCCGGAGAGTCCGTCGAAGCCGGAGGACGTGCGGTACCGGAGCACGAGTCCGTCGTCGCCGGTGCGGAGGTCCTCCTCGATCGCCCGAACGGTCCCGGTCATCCTCGTGTCGTCGGCCTTGACGTAGCCGATCTGCGGCAGGACGAGCAGGCTGGCGTCGACCTCGTCGGTGTCGTAGTGCTGCCGGTAGCTGCCTCGCTCGGCGTTCCAGCCGTGCTCCTCGATCTCGGCCCGGACCGCGGCGCGCAGGGTCCGCCAGCGCTCGACGGGACCCTCGAGCCCGAACTCCTCGACGGCGGCGACGCCGCGGTCGAAGGCCGCCCAGATCATCGCCCGCGAGTGCGTGAAGTGCCGTCGGGGTCCGCGCATCTCCCAGATCCCGTTGTCGGGCTCCTGCCAGTGCTCCTCGACGTACCCGAGCAGGGCTCGTTGCAGGGCCCAGGAGTCCGCGTTCTCCTCGACCCCGAGCTCGCGGGCGTCGTGCAGTGCGGCGAGGACCTCGCCGAACACGTCGCCCTGGTACTGCGTGTACGCGCCGTTGCCGACGCGCACCGGCGTGGACCCGGCGTACCCGGGCAGGTTCTCGAGCTCGCGCTCCGGGAGCTCCCGCTCGCCGGCGATGCCGTACATGATCTGGACGTCGGCGGGATCGCCGGCGATGGCACGGAGCAGCCAGCCACGCCAGTGCGTCGCCTCGTCACGGTAGCCGTGCGCGATGAGCGACGCCAGCGCGAGCGAGGCATCCCGCAGCCACACGTAGCGGTAGTCCCAGTTCCGTTCGCCGCCGGGGTCCTCCGGCAGGCTGGTGGTCGCCGCCGCCACGACGCCACCGGTCTCGGCGTGGGTCATCGCGCGGAGGAGCAGCAGGGAGCGTCGGGCCGGCTCGGCGTACCGGCCGTCGGTCCGCGCGGTCGCCATCCAGTCCCGCCACCACTGCACCGTGCGACGGAGCGCCGCGTCGACGTCGAGCGGCTCCGGCGGTTCGCGGTGGGACGGGTACCAGGTGAGCACGGTGTCGAGGACGTCGCCGTCGTGCACGGTGCGTGTCGCGGTGTGCCGGTGGTCGTCGGCGTGGAACCGGACCCCGCGGACGATGACCGAACCGGGCCCCGCGGTGGCGAGGAGCGCCGGGTCCTCGTCGCCGCCGATCTGCCGGACCCAGGGGAGCGCCCGCGCGTAGTCGAAGCGGATGCGCAGGGTCTGCCGGAGTTCCACCGACCCGCGCAGGCCACGGACGCGCCGGACGATCGTGGCCCGGTGCGCACCGATCGGCATGAACTCGGTCACCTCGACGACGCCGGTGCTCGTCGTCCACACCGTGGCGAGGACGAGCGTGTCGTGGTCGTACCGGCGGGTGGCGGTCGCGTCGGGGTCGGTCGGTCGGAGGGTCCAGTGTCCGTTGTCCTCGGTGCCGAGGATCGACGCGAAGGTCGACGGGCTGTCGAACCGCGGCAGACAGGCCCAGTCGATCGTGCCGTCCCGTCCGACGAGCGCGGCGGTGTACGTGTCACCGATCAGTGCGTGGTCCTCGATGCGGTTGGTCGGTGGGGTGGTCGTGCTCGCCGCGCTCATGGGCCGATCCAACCACCGCGCGATCGGGGAACGGGCGCGGTTGCTGAAGGATGCTTCAGGCGGGGTCGGTCGGGTCGGCTTCGGTGATGCCGACCCGGGCGAGCTCCGACCACATGCCGGCGCCGTCCGGGGCGTAGACCCACGGCGCCGAGGAGTCGCGGGACCGCTCCTGCGCACGGGAGCGTCCACCGGCGAGGACGGCCTCGCTCGTGGACAGCTGGCGGATCGCGACGCCGGCGACGTTCTCGGGGTGGGCACGGGCGAACTCGCCGTACAGCGACTCGTCGTGCTGCCCGTCGTCGCCGACCAGCAGCCACTGCACGTCGGGGAAGTCCTTCGCCAGGCGCTCGAGGTTCTGCTGCTTGTGGAGCTGCCCGCTCCGGAAGAAGCGGTCGTGCGTCGGGCCCCAGTCGGTGAGCAGGAGCGTGCCCGACGGGTAGAGGTTCCGGCTCAGGAAGCGCTGCAGCGTCGGCGCGACGTTCCACGCGCCCGTGGACAGGTACACGGTGGGCGCACCCGGGTGCTGGGCCAGCACGCGTTCGTAGAGGACCGACATGCCCGGGACCGGCCTGCGGGCGTGCTCCGTGAGCACGAACGAGTTCCACGCCGCCAGCATCGGGCGGGGGAGGGAGGTCACCATCACGGTGTCGTCGATGTCGGAGAGGAGCCCGAACCGGGTGTCCGGGTGGACGATGAAGACGTCGGCCTCGACGTCGCGCATGCCGCCGGCGGACAGCTTGATCGTCCGCCACCCCGGTTCGAGGTCGATCGGGACGATGGTGTCGACGACGCCACCCCGGTCGGACTGCACGACGTGCGTGGTGCCACCGGCGGTGATCGTGACCTCGGCGTCGTCGACCGCGACGCTCGTGAAGCTCTTCCACCCGCGGACGCCGTAGAAGGACGCGTCGGACGCCAGCCCACGGCGGGTGAGCAGGACCCGGCAGAGGACGCGGACCCATCCGGGGGCGCCGTAGCCGTTGTACGGGATCACGGTCGGCACGAGCCCGCGGCGCCGTGCACGCTGCTCGCGGAACTCCTGGACGGCGTCCTCGATGCGAGCGGCCCGGTGGAGGATCGGCTCGGCCAGCGACGGCTCGTGGTGCGTCGGGTCGGGCATCGCCCCATCATCCCACGTCGGACCCTGCGCACCTACGACCTCGCAGGTGCTTTGGGAGAGTCGCAGCGATATTCCAGCCGGTCTCTGCGACAGTTGGTCAGTCACATCCCACATGACCGCGCCGTCGGCGCAAGAGGAGAACACGTGCTCGTCACCGAGGTATCGAACGCACTGCCGGGGGGATCATCACTGCTCAGGAACGAGCCGGTCCAAGCCCGCAGTTCGGCGCGCCTCGCCGGCCTCCTCGACGCCGCTGCCGCGGTCATCGACGAGATCGGTTTCGAGCGCCTGACGACCGCGATGGTCGCCGAGCGGGCCGGGGCGTCCATCGGCACCGTCTACCGCTACTTCCCCGACCGCATCGCCGTGGTCGAGGCCCTCGCGATCCGCAGCACCCAGCGGCTCGCCGAGAAGTTCATCGTCGCCCTCGACGCGAGCGACGGCACGACCTGGCAGGACGCCTGCGACGCGCTCATCGACGTCACCGCCGAGATGTACCGGACGGAGCCGGGCTTCCGCGCGATCCGGTTCGGCGACGCGGCCGACGTCGGTGCCGGAGCGGGCGACGGCGAGGACCGCATGGCCGCGCTGGGGAACGCGGTCGCGCAGATCATGCACGAGCGCTTCGACCTGCCGACCGGCGAGCGCATGGAGCGGACGTGGGTGGTCCTCGCCGAGTCCGCGCACGCCGTGCTCGCTCGGGCCCACCGTGACCCCGCGCACCCCGACACGGCCCTGGTCGAGGAGTACCGCGCGATGAGCCGGATCCACCTCGAGGCGGTCCTCGCCGCGCACTGAGGCACGAACCACGGCGCGGCGGGACACGCCACGCAGCGCCGGTCACCAATCCCACGACGCCCGCACTCCGAACAGGAGGCGCGGGCGTCGTCGTGCCTGCGGCCTGCGGTCGCGCAGACGGCCGTCCCATCGCGTCATCCGGCTGTCCGGGACACGTCACGGATCGTCACGGCCGAACCGGTGTCGGACCCGACGGGTACTCTCACTCGGAGTCGGGCTACCTCCGAACAGAAGGGCACCCATGATCGAGTTCCGCTCGGTGCGCAAGACCTACCCGGACGGCACCAACGCGGTCGACGACTTCAGCCTCGTCATCCCTTCGCGGACCACCACGGTCTTCGTCGGTTCGAGCGGCTGCGGCAAGACCACGCTCCTCCGGATGATCAACCGGATGGTGGACCCCAGTGCGGGCGCTGTCCAGATCGACGGCGAGGACGTCGCCGGGGTCGACCCCGTGCAGCTCCGGCGCCGCATCGGCTACGTCATGCAGAACGCCGGGCTGCTGCCGCACCGCAAGGTGGTCGACAACATCGCCACGGTGCCGCTGCTGACCGGCGTGTCCAAGGCCGAGGCCCGCGAGCGTGCCCTCGAGCTGATGGACACCGTCGGGCTCGACCGCGCCTTCGCGAACCGGTACCCCTCCCAGCTCTCCGGCGGCCAGCAGCAGCGCGTCGGCGTCGCCCGCGGCCTGGCCGTCGACCCGAACATCCTGCTGATGGACGAGCCCTTCGGCGCCGTCGACCCGCTCGTGCGCAACGACCTGCAGGACGAGCTCATCCGTCTGCAGCGCGAGCTCGGCAAGACCGTCGTCTTCGTGACGCACGACATCGACGAGGCCTTCAAGCTCGGCGACCAGGTCGTCATCCTCAAGAAGGGCGGCGAGATCGCGCAGCTGGGCACCCCGGCGGAGATCCTCGCCGAGCCGGCCGACGACTTCGTCGCGAACTTCATCGGTGCTGGCCGCGGTCGTCGTGCGCTCCGCGTCGAGCAGACCCCGACCGGGCCGATCGTCGTCGACGGCGAGGGTCGCGCGGCCGGTGTGCTCACCGGGCCGGTCCAGGTGGTCGACGCCGCACAGGCCGTGCCGCAGGAGCAGCGGGGCGACGCGTGAACTGGGTCCTCGGCAACACGGACACGATCAGCGACAACCTGATCGCGCACGTCTGGCTGTCGATCCCGCCGATCGTCATCAGCTTCCTGCTGTCGGTGCCGATCGGGCTGCTCGTGTCGCGACTGCGGAAGCGCAGCGGCGTCGCACGGGGCACGGCCTCGACGATCGTCGTCGTCGCGAGCCTGCTGTACACGATCCCGGCGCTGCCGCTGTTCCTCGTGCTGCCCGCCATCATCGGCACGAGCACCCTCGACCCGGTGAACGTCGTCATCGCGATGACCATCTTCGGTGTCGCGCTCATGGCCCGGTCCGCGGCCGATGCCATCGACGCGGTCGACCAGGACGTCGTCGGCGCGTCCGAGGCGCTCGGCTACTCGCCCGCGCAGCGGTTCTTCAAGGTGGAGCTGCCGCTCGCCGGTCCCGTCCTGCTGGCCGGCATCCGCGTGGTGTCGGTGTCGACGATCAGTCTGGTGACGGTCGGCGCGCTCATCGGTGTCCCGAACCTCGGGTTCCTGCTCACCGACGGCCTGAAGCGTGGCATCAGCGCGGAGATCCTCACCGGCATCGTCCTGACCATCGTGCTCGCGCTCGTCATCGACCTGCTGCTCGTCGCCCTCGGTCGGCTCGTGATGCCGTGGACGCGGGGGAGCGGTCGCTCCGCCCGGGCCGTCCGCCGCCGCGCCGCCGACGACGTCCGCGCGAACGAGGTGTCCGCATGAACCTCTTCGCACAGGGCTTCGCCTGGATCTTCGACCCGGCCAACAACGTCGGCAGCAACGCCATCGGCATCCGCGTCTGGGAGCACGTCTGGATCACGCTGCTGGCCGTGGCCATCGCCGTCGTGATCGCGGTCCCGATCGGGTTGCTCATCGGGCACACCGGCAAGGGGCGCTCGATCGCGGTCGGTGTCTCCGGTGGCATCCGCGCGCTGCCCACCCTCGGCCTGCTGACCCTGCTCGCGCTGGCGATCGGTCTCGGGCTCGGCGCGCCGCTCATCTCGCTCGTCGTCCTCGCGATCCCGTCCGTCCTGGCGGGCTCGTACTCCGGTGTGGAGGCGATCGACCGCGTCGTCGTCGACGCCGCCAAGGCGCAGGGCATGACCGGGTGGCAGATCCTCGGCAAGGTCGAGATCCCCCTGGCGCTCCCGCTCATCGTCGGGGGCATCCGGGCCGCCGTGCTCCAGGTCGTCGCCACCGCGACCCTCGTCGGCTACATCAACGCCGGAGGGCTCGGCGGCTACGCCTTCTCCGGCATCGCCAATTCGGACTACGCAGAGGTCCTGGGCGGTTCCATCCTGGTGATCGCCCTCGCCATCGCGTTCGAGATCGTCTTCGCCGCACTGCAGCGGCTCGCCGTCCCAGCGGGGGTATCCCTCGGGTCGGCGCGTCAGTCGCGTCGGAGCACCCGCAGCTCAGCACCACGAGCATCAACCCCTGTGGAAGGAACCCACCCGTGATCACAGCTACGACCCGGCGCCTCGCCGCGACGATCGCCGTCGCGTCAGCGGCCGCCATCGCCCTCGCGGGCTGCTCCTCGAGCGACCCGCTCTCCTCCGGCTCCGGCGGGGACTCCAAGACCATCGTCGTGGGTTCGCAGGCGTACCCGTCGAACGAGATCATCGCCGAGCTCTACGCCCAGGAGCTCGAGCACGAGGGCTTCACCGTCACGAAGAAGCTCAACATCGGTCAGCGCAAGGCGTACTGGCCCGAGGTCGCGAAGGGGAGCATCAACGTCTTCCCGGAGTACAACGGCAACCTGCTGAACTACCTCCTGCAGGAGGACGGCAAGGACACCACGACCGAGACCACGACGGACGGCATCAACTCGGCGCTCAAGTCGGCGCTGCCGTCGGACGTCAAGGCGCTGCCCTCGGCCGACGCCTCGGACGCGGACACCTACACGGTGACCCAGGCCACGGCGGACAAGTACGACCTCAAGACGATCGCCGACCTGTCGAAGATCGGTGGCACCATCTCGATCGCCGCCAACCCCGAGTTCGCGACGGCCGCCTACGGTCCGACCGGTCTCAAGGCGAAGTACGGCATCACCGGTGAGGTCAACCAGCAGAACGACTCCGGTGGCCCGCTGACGATCAAGGCGATCCAGGACGGCGACTCGCAGGTCGCGGACATCTACTCCGCCAGCGCCTCGATCAAGACCGAGAAGCTCGTCACGCTCGAGGACCCGAAGCACCTCGTGCCGGCGAACAACGTCACGCCGATCGTCTCGAAGGACCTCGACTCGAAGGCCGCCGACGCCATCGAGAAGGTCAACAAGCTCCTGACGACCGACGCGCTCATCGAGCTGAACCGTCAGAACTCGGTCGACCAGAAGTCGGCGGCCTCGGTCGCCAAGTCGTTCCTGCAGGACAACGACCTGCTGTAGCGACCAGTCGCAGTAAAACGACAGGTGTCGGGCAATCGCCCGGCACCTGTCGTCGTTCGTGGAGTGGACAGACGGCACGATCGTGCCGCACGGTTGTGCCGTGCAGTGCGCCTGCACGTTCGTGCAGCCGGCGGTTCTACAAATTGTCGAATCGGGTGTCCGCGCGGTAACGTGTTCGTGTCCCAATGGTTGTGACAGCAGAAGTTCCACCTTCCACAGGAAGCAACTGACGTGCACGAACAGCGCGCGGCGACCCGGCTCGGACACGCCGCATGAACGACATCCTCGACCCGCTCATCCTGTCGCGGTGGCAGTTCGGTCTGACGACGATCTACCACTTCCTCTTCGTCCCGCTGACGATCGGCATGGCCGTCGTCGTGGCCGTGTTCCAGACGGCCTGGTACCGGACGGGCCGCGCGCACTACCTCCAGCTGACCCGCTTCTTCGGACGCATCTTCCTCATCAACTTCGCGATGGGTGTCGTCACCGGGATCGTGCAGGAGTTCCAGTTCGGCATGAACTGGTCGAACTACTCCCGCTTCGTCGGGGACGTGTTCGGCGCCCCGCTCGCGCTCGAGGGCATCCTCGCGTTCTTCTTCGAGGCGGCGTTCATCGGGATCTGGATCTTCGGGTGGGACCGTCTGCCGAAGGGCCTGCACCTCGCGAGCATCTGGTGCGTCAGCGCCGGGACGATCATGTCGGCGTACTTCATCATCGCCGCGAACGCGTTCATGCAGCACCCGGTGGGCTTCTCCATGAACGAGGCCAAGGGGCGTGCCGAGCTCACGGACATCTGGGCCGTGCTCGGCAACAAGGTCGCGCTCGCGGCGTTCCCGCACACGCTGTTCGCCTGCTTCATGGTCGCGGCCGCCGTCATCATCTCGGTCGCCGTCTACCACCTGGCGCGCAACCAGAACCTCGAGACGATGATGCCGGCGCTGAAGTTCGGCATGTGGACGATGCTCGCGGCGGGGGCGCTCACGGTGCTCACCGGCGACCAGCTCGGCCTCACCATGGTCGACACGCAGCCGATGAAGATGGCCGCGGCCGAGGCGCTGTACAACACCGCCACCGGCAAGGACGCCTCGTTCTCGATCTTCACCCTCGGCACCCCGGACGGCGTCCACGAGCTGTTCTCGATCCGCGTGCCGTACCTGCTGTCGTTCCTGTCGACGCACACCTTCAACGGCACGGTCGAGGGCATCAACGACCTGCAGGCGCAGTACTCGCAGGTCTACGGCCCCGGCGACTACAAGCCGATCATCTGGGTGACCTACTGGTCGTTCCGGTGGATGATCGCCCTCGGCGTCGGCGCGGTGCTGGTGTCCCTCGTCGGGCTCTGGCTGACCCGCAAGGGCCGGTTCCCGACCAGGCGGTGGATCTGGCGGGTCGCCACGTGGACGGTCCCGCTGCCGATGGCCGCGATGATCGTCGGCTGGATCTTCACCGAGATGGGTCGCCAACCGTGGCTCGTGTTCGGGTTGCTCAAGACGAGCGACGGCGTCTCGCCGAACGTGACCGGGATCGAGGTCCTCATCTCGCTCGTCGTGTTCACGCTCATCTACGGCAGCCTGGCGGTCGTCGAGTTCCGGCTGATCAAGAAGGTGGCGCAGGAGGGCCCCGCCGCCCCGGCGGAGGTCGACGAGGAGACCGGCGAGGTCAAGCACGAAGTGACGGTGTACTGAGATGGACCTGCCCGTTCTGTGGTTCGCGATCGTCGGCCTGTTCTTCGTCGGCTACTTCGTCCTCGACGGCTTCGACTTCGGTGTCGGCATGTCGCTGCCCTTCCTCGGCAAGGACGACACCGACCGCCGCGTGCTCATCAACACGATCGGCCCCGTGTGGGACCTCAACGAGACCTGGGTCATCGTCGCGGGCGCCTGCCTGTTCGCGGCCTTCCCGGAGTGGTACGCCACGATGTTCTCCGGGTTCTACCTCGCGCTGCTGCTCATCCTGGCGGCGCTCATCGCCCGCGGTGTCTCGTTCGAGTACCGGCACCAGAACAAGCACCTCGAGTGGAAGCGCCGCTTCGACCTGATGATCATCGTCGGCAGCGCCGTGCCGTCGTTCCTCTGGGGCGTCGCGTTCGGCAACGTCGTGCGGGGCATCCCGATGGACTCCGGGCACAACTACACCGGCACGCTGTTCGACCTGCTCAACCCGTTCGCACTGCTCGCCGGTCTGGCGACGCTGCTCGTGTTCTTCACCCACGGTGTGGTGTTCGTCGCGCTGAAGACCGAGGGTGACATCCGTGTCCGCGCCAAGCGCCTCGCGACCCGGGCGGGCATCGTGACGATCGTCGTCGGTGCTGCGTTCCTGGTGTGGATGGCGTTCGTCCGGGCCACCCCGACGTCGCTGGTCCTGTCCGTGGTCGCCGCGCTCGCACTCGTCCTCGCGGTGCTCTGCAACGCCTGGGGCAAGGAGGGCCGGGCCTTCACGCTCATGGCCGTCACGATCGCCGCGATCGTCCTGGCGATGTTCACGGCGATCTTCCCGGACGTCATGCCCGCGACGAACGACCCGGCGAACAGCCTGAACGTCTACAACGCGTCGAGTGGTTCGTACACGCTCGGGGTGATGAGCTGGGTGGCGTTGATCTTCGTGCCCCTCGTGTTCGCCTACCAGGCCTGGACCTACTGGATCTTCCGCAAGCGCGTCTCGCGGGCCCAGGTCACCCAGGCCGCGCACTAGGCGACGACGGTGAAGCCGCTCGATCCGCGTCTCCTGCGGCTGTCGCGGACGGCACGCGGCTTCATCGTCGCGGCCGCCGGCACCGGCGTCCTCCGCACGCTCGCGACCATCGCGATCGCCTGGGGCATCGCCGCTGCCGTGACCCTCGGGGTGGACGCCGTCCGCGACGGGAGCGTCCCTGCCGCGTTCACCCCGGCGCTCGCCCTGCTCGCTGGCGCGTTCGTGGTGCGTGCCGTCGCCGCGTGGGCGACGGACGACCTCGCCGCGCGCGCCGCTGCCAGGGTCAAGAGCGAGCTGCGGGCGACCGTGCTCGCCCGGGCCGCCGAGCGTGGGCCGTCGTGGCTCGCGGAACGGTCGAGCGCGGGCTTCGCCACGACGCTGGGCCCCGGGCTCGACGCGCTCGACGCCTACTTCGGGCGGTACCTGCCGCAGCTCGCCCTCACCGCCATCGCGACGCCGATGCTCCTCGTGGCGATCGGCCTCGGCGACCTGACCAGCGGGATCGTCATCCTGTGCGCGCTGCCGGTCATCCCGGTCTTCATGATCCTGATCGGCCTCGCGACGCAGGCACTCCAACGGAAGCAGTCCGACGCGCTCGCGAAGCTCGGGGGCGCCTTCACCGAGGCCGTCGAGGGGCTCGCGACGCTCAAGGTCTTCGGCCGTGCGCGGCGCCAGGTCGGTCGGATCGGCGCGCTCACCGACGAGTACCGGAAGGGCACGCTCGGGGTGCTCCGGCTGTCGTTCGTGAGCGGCTTCGCCCTCGAACTCGCCGCGAGCCTGTCGGTGGCCCTGGTCGCGGTGTCGATCGGCATCCGCCTGGTCGACGGCTCGCTCGGCCTCGGCGCCGCGATGTTCGTGCTCGTCCTCGCACCGGAGGCCTTCGCCCCGATCCGGCAGGTCGGCGCCGACTTCCACGCCGCGCAGGACGGCGTCGAGGCCTCGACCGCCGTGCTCGACGTCCTCGACGACACGACGCCGGCCCCGGCACGCCCGGTCGCGGCACCCGCCTCGGCGGACCTGGTGCTCGACGGGCTGACCGTGCGTCGGCCGGACGTCGTGATCGGCCCGCTCGACCTCCGCGCCGGGCCGGGGACGATCGTCGTCCTCGCCGGCCCGAGCGGTTCCGGCAAGTCCAGCCTGATCGCCGCGATCCGTGGCGTCCTGGCCCACGACGGCACCGTCACGGTGCCCGGCCGCGACGGCACCACGCCCACCGAGCGGACCACCTGGGCCGACCAGCGCCCCCGTCTCGTGCGCGGCACGATCGCCGAGAACGTCGCGCTCAGCGCGACCCCGGACGACCGCGACGTGCGGACCGCGCTCGGTGCGGCGGGGCTGGGACTCGACCCGTGCCTCCCGGTCGGATCCGGTGGCAGCGGCCTGTCCGGCGGCCAGGCGCAGCGCGTCGCGGTCGCCCGCGCGCTCTACCGCGTCCAGCGGGAGGCGACCCCGCTGGTGCTGCTCGACGAGCCGACGTCGGCGCTCGACGCCGACGCCGAGGCGCACGTCGTCGACACGCTCCGCCGGCTCGCCGCGGACGGCGCGGTCGTCGTGGTCGCGAGCCACCGCCCCGCCGTCGTCGCCGCCGGCGACGTCCGGGTCGACGTGCGGTCCGGTGGATCGGTGACGGTCACCCAGACGAGCGGAGCGCGGGCATGAGCCGGGAGGCACGACACGACTCGGTCCTGCGGCTCGCCATGCCGCACGGGGCCGGTTGGGGCAGGGCCGTGGCAGCCGGCGCGCTCAGTGCGGTCTGCGCGGTCGCGCTGCTCGCCGCGAGCGGCTACCTCATCACGCGTGCGGCGGAGCACCCGCCGATCCTGTACCTGACGCTCGTGATGGTCGGTGTGCGGGCGTTCGCACTCGGGCGTGCTGCCCTGCGCTACGTCGACCGGCTCGCCGGGCACGACGCCTCGTTCCGGCAGCTCGCGGTCGTGCGGACGGAGATGTACCGGCGGCTGTCGTCGGTCGCACCGGCCGGGCTCGGGTCCACCGGGCGCGGCGACCTGCTGACCCGGCTCGTCACCGACACCGACCGGTTGCAGGACCTGCCGATCCGGGTGGTCGGCCCGCTCGTGTCCGCCGGTGTCGTCGCGGTGCTCTCCGTGGTGGCGGTCGCGTTCGTGTCGGTGCCCGCGGCGCTCGTGCTGCTCCTCGCCCTCGCCGTGGCGGCGCTGCTCGGGTCGGTCGTCACGCTGTCGATCGCGAAGCGCTCCGACGAGCAGACCGCCGCCGAACGCGGACGCGTCGCAGACCTCGTGCTCGACACCGTGCGGACGCTCGACGTGTTCGCCGCCTACAGCACGCTCGACGAACGGCTCGCCCACATCGCCGGACTCGACGCCCGCGTGACCGCCGCGGTCCGTCGTCGCGGCACGGTCGAGTCGCTCGTCGGGGCGCTCGTCGGGCTCGTCGGCGGCGGTGCCGTCATCGGGATCCTCGCCGTCGGCGCACCCGCGGTCGTGTCGGGGGCGCTCGACGGACCGCTCTGGGCACTCGCGGTGTTCGTGCCGCTCGCGCTGTTCGAGGTCGTCGGCGGGGTCCCGCTCGCGGTGCTGACGCTCCGGCGGGTGCGCGCGGCGGCGGACCGGGTCGAGCGGGTCGTCCCGGCGTCGGTCCCTGTCGGGATCGTGCCGGAGCCGGACGAGCCGGCCGACGCGGACTCGCTCGTGGTCGACGGCCCCGTGGCGGTGTCCCTGCGGGACGTCTCGGTGCGGTGGCCGGGGGCGTCGACGGACGCGGTCGACGGGGTCTCGCTCGACCTCCGTCCCGGCGAGGTCGTCGTGCTGCAGGGGCCCAGCGGCGCCGGCAAGTCGACCCTCGTGGACGCCCTGGTCCGGTTCGTCGACCACCGCGGCTCGTACACGCTCGACGGCGTCGAGGCGAGGGACATGCACCCCGACGCGGTCCGCGCCCGCATCGGCCTCATCGAGCAGGACCCGTTCGTCTTCGACCAGTCCGTGCGGCAGAACCTGCTCTTCGCCCGTGAGACCGCGACCGACGACGACCTGCTGGCCGTGCTCGACCGGGTCGGCCTCGGCGCGTGGGTCGAGCGCCGCGGCGGACTCGACGCCGGCGTGGGGGAGCGCGGCGTCCTGGTGTCCGGCGGGCAGGCACACCGGCTCGCACTCGCGCGGGCGCTGCTGCACGCGTTCCCGGTGCTCGTGCTCGACGAACCGACCGCCGACATCGACCCGGACCTCGGCGACGCCGTGCTCCGCGACCTCGTCGGGGCAGCGCGGCAGGACGGACGCACGGTCGTCATCGTGTCCCACGTGCCGGTCGCGGCCGACCTCGTCGACCGGACGGTGCGGATGCGCGACGGACGGCTCGTGCCCGCCTGACCAGGCAGCCCGACGCGTGCGCGTGGGAGGCGCGCGCCGGCCGAGTCTCGGTGCGCGCGACACATCGTGCGTTGCGGGACGCGAGACGTGTCGCGCAGGGCGAGTCTCGTCGAGCGCGTGAGGGTGACCCGGCCACCCGCGCGACGCACGGCGCGCGGACGGCTCTGGACGTGCCTTCAGGCCCGGTAATCTTGGACACCGGAACGCGCCCGACGGGCGTGGGCCGTGCCTCCCAGACCGATTGAGAGTTCCGTGACCACCGAGCAGACCGTCGACGACCCGAACGCCTACGACTTCCGTCGTCTCCAGGAGAAGTGGCAGCCCCGCTGGGAGGAGCTCGGCCTCTTCACCACGGACCTCGACGACACGCGTCCGCGGAAGTACATCCTCGAGATGTTCCCGTACCCGTCCGGGGACCTGCACATGGGGCACGCCGAGAACTGGGCGCTCGGTGACTTCGTGGCGCGCTACTGGCGGCAGCAGGGCTTCAACGTGCTGCACCCCATCGGCTGGGACTCGTTCGGTCTGCCCGCCGAGAACGCGGCGATCAAGCGCGGGGTCGACCCGAGGGAGTGGACCTACGCGAACATCGAGCAGCAGAAGGCCTCCTTCAAGCGCTACGCGCCGTCGTTCGACTGGACCACCGAGATCCACACCTCGGACCCCGAGTACTACAAGTGGAACCAGTGGCTCTTCCTGAAGATGTACGAGAAGGGGCTGGCGTACCGGAAGGACAGCTGGGTCAACTGGGACCCGGTGGACCAGACCGTGCTCGCCAACGAGCAGGTGCTGCCCGACGGCACCTCGGACCGCTCCGGTGCCGTCGTCGTGAAGAAGAAGCTCACGCAGTGGTACTTCAAGATCACCGAGTACGCCGACCGCCTGCTCGACGACCTCAACCAGCTCGAGGGGCGGTGGCCCGCGAAGGTCATCGCGCAGCAGCGGAACTGGATCGGTCGCTCGGTCGGGGCCGACGTCGACTTCGTGATCGAGGGCCGCGACGAGCCCGTCACGGTGTTCACCACGCGTCCGGACACGATCCACGGGGTGACGTTCCTCGTGGTGGCGCCGGACTCGGACCTGGCTGCCTCGCTCGTCTCCACTGCCCCTGATGACGTGCGTGCTGATTTCGACGCGTACCTGACGGCGACGCAGAAGACCTCGGAGATCGACCGCCAGAACGCCGACCGTCCGAAGACGGGCGTGCCGCTCGGGCGCTTCGCGATCCACCCGCTGACGGGGGAGCGCCTGCCGATCTGGGCCGCCGACTACGTGCTCGCCGACTACGGCCACGGCGCGGTCATGGCCGTGCCCGCGCACGACCAGCGCGACCTCGACTTCGCGCGGGCGTTCGACCTGCCCGTCCGGGTCGTGGTGGACACGAACGCGGCGGTGACCGGGGCGATCCCGGTGATCTCCTCCGAGACGGAGCTGCCGGACGTCGATCCGGTGTCCACCGGGGAAGCGCTCACCGGCCAGGGGCGGATGATCAACTCCGGGCCACTCGACGGCATGTCGAAGCAGCACGCGATCTCGGCCGCCATCACGTTGCTCGAGGAACGCGGTACCGGTCGCGCCGCGAAGACCTACCGCCTGCGCGACTGGCTCATCTCCCGCCAGCGCTTCTGGGGCACCCCGATCCCGATCATCCACGGCGCCGACGGCACCGAGCACCCGGTGCCCATGGACCAGCTGCCCGTGCGGCTGCCGTCCACCGAGGGACTCGACCTCAAGCCGAAGGGCACCTCGCCCCTCGGCGGCGCGACCGACTGGGTCAACGTCCCGAACCCCGTCGACGGCACCCCGGCGCTCCGGGACACCGACACGATGGACACCTTCGTCGACTCGTCCTGGTACTTCCTGCGCTTCCTGGCGGCCAACGACGACACGCAGGCCTTCGACCCCGCCGTCGCGCGCAAGTGGGCACCGGTCGACCAGTACATCGGTGGCATCGAGCACGCCATCCTGCACCTGCTGTACGCCCGCTTCGTCACGAAGGTCCTGTTCGACCTCGGCTACCTCGACTTCACCGAACCGTTCTCGGCGCTGCTCAACCAGGGCATGGTGCTGTCCGGCGGCTCGAAGATGTCGAAGTCGAAGGGCGGCGTCTCGCTCGGCGACGAACTCGACGCCAACGGTGTCGACGCGATCCGCCTGGTGATGGGCTTCGCCGGCCCGCCGGAGGACGACATCAACTGGGAGGACGTCTCGCCCTCCGCCTCCGCGCGGTTCCTCGCCCGGGCGTACCGCCTGGCGCTCGACGTCACCTCTGCTCCGGACGTGGTGTGGGCCGAGGGCGACCGGGCGCTCCGCCAGGTCACCCACCGGTTCCTCGCCGACGCGCCGGGGATGATGGAGTCGTTCAAGTTCAACGTCGTGATCGCGCGGCTCATGGACCTGGTGAACGTCACCCGCAAGGCGATCGACAACGGCCCCGGCGCCGCGGACCCCGCCGTCCGCGAGGCCGTCGAGACCATCGCCCTCGGCCTCAGCGTCTTTGCGCCGTACACCGGCGAGGAGATGTGGGAGAAGCTGGGCTACGAGGCCACCGTCGCCACGTACGGCTGGCGGAAGGCCGACCCGACGCTGCTCGTGCAGGAGACCCTCACCGCGGTGGTGCAGGTCAACGGCAAGGTGCGGGACTCGTTCGAGGTGTCGAAGTCCATCGACCCGGCCGAGCTCGAGTCGCTGGCCCGGGGCTCCGCGAACGTGCAGCGGTACATCGGTGACCGGGAGATCGTGAAGGTCATCGTCCGGGCGCCGAAGCTCGTGAACATCGCGATCAAGGGGTAGGTTCCTCCTCCTTCATCCCTCCACAGTGGCGCCGCAGGGGCGGTCATCCACCAGTGTTCGTCGCGGAGCCCGGCCGGTCGGCCGGGCTCCGTAGCGTTCCGGCATGGCTTCTCCGTCTGGGTCCGGTTCCCGGTTCGCTGCGTTGGCGATGTCGCCCCGGGCGGCGGTGGTGCTGGCTGCGGTGGTGGTCGTGGCGGCACTCGTGGTCGTGCTGCTCGGGTCGCGGTCCGGTGGAGGGGCAGACTCGGCGACCGTCAGCGTCACGGGTGGCCCGTCGGCGGTCGTGGCGACACCGACCGGGTCGTCGTCGCCGCCTGCAGGGGTGGTCGTCGTGCACGTGGTCGGGGCGGTGCAGCGGGCGGGGGTCGTCTCGCTCGGTGCCGGCAGCCGGGTGTCGGTCGCGATCGACCGGGCGGGCGGAGCGACGCCGGACGCCGATCTGGCCCGGCTGAACCTCGCCCGTGTGGTGGTCGACGGGGAGCGGCTGTACGTGCCGGAGGTGGGGGAGACGGAGGTCCCGGCGGCGCTCGACGACGCTGGTGCCGTCCCCGTCCCCGTCCCCGGCGCAGGTGGATCGGCCGGCGGGTCGGACGGTGGCGACGCGGTCGTGGACCTCAACTCCGCCGACCAGGCCGCGCTCGAGACGCTGCCCGGGATCGGGCCGTCGCTGGCCGGACGGATCCTCGCCTGGCGGGAGGAGCACGGGCGGTTCGGCGCCGTGGAGGACCTGCTCGACGTGAGTGGCATCGGGGACGGGCGGTTCGCCGACCTGCGCGACCGCGTGCGGGTGTGAGCCGTGGACCTCGCACCGGGCCCCGCCGACCTGCGTGTCGCCGTGCCGGTCACGGCCGCGTGGGTGTGTGCGGCGCTGCTCGTCGGCGCCCCCGGCATCGCCGGGTGGGTGCTGGTGTGCGCGACGGTCGCGACCGGGACGAGCATCGTGCTGCTCGCGCGCTGCGGCGGGGTCCGCGTGGCGATCGGCCTGGCCCTGACGGCGTCGGCGCTCTGTGGCCTGCTCGCCGTCGCCGTGCTGGTCGGGGACGGTCGGCGGAACCCGGCGGCGCTGGACGATCGCGGTCCGGGCACGGTGCCGGTGTCGATCGTCCTGAGCAGGGACCTCGTCGAGGGGGACCGGTCCGTGCTCGGCACCCTCGAGCGTGCCGGCGAGGCCGACGGGTTGCGGGTACCCGTCCGCCTGGTCCCCGCTGCCGGTGGTGCTGGCGGTGGGACGGTGCCGGCGGGGACGACGGTGCGGGGCTCGGCGACGCTGGAGCGCGACGAACCGGGGAGCACGACGTCCTTCGTGGCGTTCCTCCGCGGACCGACCGTCGACGTCCCACCGACCGGACTGCTCGCGTCGACGGACCGGGCGCGCCAGGCGTTCGTCGCCGCGACCCGGGCGCTGCCGGAACCCGGCGGATCGCTGCTGCGTGGCCTGGCGATCGGCGACCGGAGCGGGGTGGACGCCGCGACCGAGGCGGCGATGGAGACCTCGGCGCTGACGCACCTCACGGCGGTGTCCGGCGCCAACTGCGCGGTGATCGTCGGGCTGGTGGTCGTCTGCGGGCGGGTGCTGGGACTGCCACGGGCCGTCCGTGCCGGCATGGCGGTCGTGCTCCTGCTGGCGTTCGTGGTGCTCGTCCGGCCCGACCCCTCGATCGTCCGGGCCACGGTGATGGCCGTCGTGGTGCTCGTCGTGCACCTGGCCGGTCGACCGGTCCGGGGAGTCCCCCTGGTCGCCCTCGCCGCGATCGGGATGCTCGTCGTCGACCCCTGGTACTCGAGGTCGTTCGCGTTCACCCTGTCCGTGCTCGCCACGAGCGGGATCGTGGTCCTCGGTCCGCCGCTCACGACGCTGTTCGCCAGGCGCCTGTGGACGCCGTTGGCTGCGGTGCTCGCGGTCCCGGTCGCCGCGCAGCTCGCCTGCTGGCCGGTGACGATCCCCTTGACCGCCGCCCTGCCGACGTACGCGGTGCCGGCGAACCTGCTCACCGAGCCACTCGCGCCGATCGTGACGGTGGTGGGACTCGCGGCGTGCGTGACGGCGCCGGTCTGGCCGTGGGGCGGGTCGGTGCTGGCCGGTGTGGCCTGGGTACCGGCGACGGCGATCGGCGAGGTGGCGCACGGTGCGGCCGCGCTCCCGTACGCCTCGGCGCCGTGGCCGGGTGGTGTGGGCGGCGTGGTCGCCGCGGGACTGGTGAGTGCGAGCCTGGCGGTGGCGGTGCTCGTCCCGAGGCCCGCCGGGTTCCGTCTGCTGCTGCTCGCCGGGGTGGTCGTGCTGATCGGGATCGTGGTCGTCGCCGTGCCACGGCTCGTCGTCCGAGCGGGGCTGCCGGACGACTGGTCGGTCGCGGGGTGCGACGTCGGTCAGGGTGATGCCGTCCTCCTCCGCGGAGACGGTCCGGGCGTCGCCCTCGTGGACACCGGGGACGACCCGGAACGCCTCGAGGCCTGTCTCGACCTGCTCGGCGTCGGCCGGATCGACCTGCTCGTCCTGACCCACTTCGACCGTGACCACGTCGGTGCGGTCGACGCCGTGGCAGACCGGGTGACGACGGCGCTCGTCGGGCCGGTCGGGCGATCGGAGGACGAACGGGTCGTCCGGACACTGCAACGCGCTGGCGTCGATGTCCGCCAGGCCGACGACTCGACGTCGGGTGCGTTGGACGGCCTGCGCTGGCGGGTGCTCTGGCCGCGCGCGGGTACCCGGGAGGCCGGCAACGACGCGAGCCTCGTCCTCCGGACGACCCCGGGAGCCGGGTGTCCGTCGTGCGTGTCGAGCCTGCTCCTCGGCGACCTGGGGGAGACCGCCCAGCGACGCCTCCGTGCAGCGGTTGCCGCCGTCGGGGCGGGCCCCGGCGCCGTCCCGGTCGACCTCGTCAAGGTCGCGCACCACGGATCCGCGGACCAGGACCCGTTGCTCTCCCGCCAGGTCGCCGCAGCAGTCGGCCTGATCGGCGTCGGTGCCGACAACACCTACGGGCACCCGACCCGTTCGGCGCTCGACATGCTCGACGACGCCGGCACCACCGTGTACCGAACGGACCTGCACGGCACGGTGGTCGTGGGGCGCGGCGACGACGGTGCCCTGTGGGTGTGGACGGAGCGGTCGGGGTCGGCGGTCGCCCGTAGGATCGAGGCATGGCCGCCAAGAAACCCGCTCGCGCCGCCGCGAAGATCGACCAGGTGCCGTGGTCGGGGATCCGTCCGGCGCCCGTGGTGCTCGTCACCGGCCCCGAGACGTTCCTGGCAGAGCGTGCGAGCAGCGTGCTCCGTGACCTCCTCGTCGGGGAAGACCCTGCGCTCGAGGTGCACGACCTCGAAGCCGACCAGTACGCCCCCGGCCTGCTGGCGACGCTCGCGAGCCCCTCGCTGTTCGGGGAGCCCCGGCTCGTCCGGGTGACCAACGTCGAGAAGTGCACCGACGCGTTCATCACCGAGACCATCTCCTACCTCGGTGCCCCGGCGGACGACGTCACGCTCGTGCTCCGTCACGGCGGGGGTGTCCGGGGCAAGAAGCTCCTCGACACGATCCGCAGCGGGGTCGGCGGCGGGAT
The DNA here is from genome assembly GCF_900215175.1 of Curtobacterium sp. 314Chir4.1. Taxonomy (NCBI): domain Bacteria; kingdom Bacillati; phylum Actinomycetota; class Actinomycetes; order Micrococcales; family Microbacteriaceae; genus Curtobacterium; species Curtobacterium sp. 314Chir4.1. The sequence goes on along the minus strand of NZ_OCMI01000001.1, from coordinate 870,342 downwards.
CGAGGTGCTGTGCGACGAGCTCAAGCGCGAGACCGACCGCATCGACTTCGTCCAGGCCGAGTTCCGGGCAGCCCGGCGGAAGATCGCGCCCTCGGCGGTCCGCACCCTCGTCGCGGCGTTCGCCGACGACCTGGCCGAACTCGCGGCGGCGTGCCGGCAGCTCCTCGCGGACGAGGCCGAGGAGATCACGGACAAGGTCGTCGACAAGTACTACGGCGGACGCGTCGAGACGAACGCCTTCAAGGTGGCGGACATCGCACTCGCGGGCCGATCGGCGCCGGCGATCGTCGAGCTGCGGCACGCCCTGTCGACGGGCGAGGCCCCGGTCCCGATCGTCGCCGCCTTCGCGAGCAAGATCCGCACGATGGCGAAGGTCAGCGCGTTCCGGGGGCCGAGCGGGCAGGCCGCGTCGGCGCTCGGGATGGCGCCGTGGCAGGTGCAGCGGGCACAGCGGGACGTCGCCGGGTGGAGCGAGGCCGGACTGGCGAACGCCATCATCAGCATCGCCGAGGCGGACACCGCGGTGAAGGGTGGTTCGCGGGATGCCCACTACGCGCTCGAGGTCATGGTCCGCACGATCGCCCGGCGCGGCGAGGCCCGCTGACCCGTCTGCGCCTGGTCGGCGCTGGCCCGAGACTCGCCGGCGCTGGCCCGAGACTCGGGCTGGGCGACGACTCTCGCGCTTCCCCGGCCGAGAACCGTCGCTCACAGCGAGACTCGCCAACGCCCGCCGCCGACGCCCGCCGCCCGGCGCCGCGCCCGCGGCCCCACACACGACGAAGGCCCCGCACCGATCGGTGCGGGGCCTTCGTCAGCAGGTCAGTGCGTCAGAGCGACGCGACCTTCTTCGCGATGGCCGACTTGCGGTTCGCGGCCTGGTTCTTGTGGATGACGCCCTTGCTCACGGCCTTGTCGAGCTTCTTCGAGGCGAGGGTCAGGGCCGCTACGGCCTTGTCCTTGTCGCCGGCGACGACGGCCTCGTTCGTGTGACGGATGACCGTCTTGAGCTCCGAACGGTAGGCCTTGTTGCGCTCCTGGGCCTTGAGGTTGGTCTTGATGCGCTTGATCTGCGACTTGATGTTCGCCATGTGTTGCTCCTGTTGTCTCTGACGGGTGGCCGCGACCGCTGGGTAGAGGGGCCCTTGGTCGCATCGCGTTCCACCCGTGGGCGACGGAACGCGGAAGTCCAGCCAGCTACATTACCAGGCCGACCGGGCTGGACCAAAGCACCGAAACGCCGGGAAACCGCGCCGCAACACGGATTCGCTACCGTGACGAGCATGCCATCCCTCGCGCCCCGGATCGAGACCGTGCCCGCCTCCGGAATCCGCCGGGTGTTCGAGCAGGCCGCGGTCCTGCAGCAGGACGGGATCGACGTCGCGATGCTCGTCATCGGTGAACCCGACGTCCCGGTCGCCCCGCACATCGGCGAGGCCGCCCGCCGCGCCTGGTCGGAGGACCGCACGGACTACACGCCGAACGGCGGCATCGCACCCCTCCGTGCGGCCATCCGCGAGAAGCTGCGCCGCGAGAACCGCATCGAGGTCGACGTCGAGCAGATCTGGATGACCATCGGAGCGACCCAGGCGCTCTTCCAGGCGATGACGCTCGTGCTCTCCCCGGGCGACGAGGTCCTCGTGCCGGACCCGGGCTACACGACCTTCACGATGAACGCCCACATCATCGGGGCGACGCCCGTGCCGTACCAGCTGTCGCCGGCCCACGGCTTCGAGCCCGACCTGCAGGCGCTCGAGGCGAGCATCACCGAACGCACGCGGGCGATCGTCGTGAACTCGCCGTCGAACCCGCTCGGCTCGGTGTTCGGCGAGCAGACCCTGCGTGACCTCCTCGCCCTCGCGAAGCGGCACGACCTCTGGGTGATCAGCGACGAGGTCTACGAGTACTTCACCTACGGCACCCGGCACGTCAGCCTGGCGAGCCTCGACGAGGACGACCGGGTGTTCACGGCGTTCTCGCTGAGCAAGACGTACGCGATGACGGGGGTGCGCGTCGGGTACCTCGTCACGCCGAAGGGGCTCGGCCCGGTGATGCGCACCACGCAGGAGGCGATGATCAGCTGCGTCGCCGAGCCCGACCAGTGGGCGGCACTCGCGGCGATCGTGGGGGACCACTCCGCGGTGCAGGACGCCCGCGAGCACTACCGCGCCAACCTCGGCGTCGCGAAGGACGTCCTCGACGCCGCCGGCATCCGCTACCTCGACCCGCGTGGCGCCTTCTACCTCTGGGTCGACGTCTCGCACGTCTCGCAGGGCGACGTCGCCGAGTGGGCGCTCGGGTTCCTGCACCGCGAGCGGGTCGCGGTCGCACCGGGCAGCGCGTTCGGCCGCACCGGGGAGGGCTGGATCCGCGTCTGCCTCGCGGCGACGCCGGCGGACCTGCGGCGCGGCCTCGGCGCGCTGCCGACGCCGGCACGCGAGCGCGTGTAGACACCGGCCTGGAGGCACGGCGCGCGTCCGCCACGCCTCGCACCGTGCGAGGTCGGCCAGGCATCGTGCGCGGTTCCGATCAGTGTGCGAGGTCGCGTTAGTGCCACGGTGCGTGGAACCTCGCACGCTGCGGACGGGCGGCCCGCGGTGCGCGCCGCCGGCGCGCGGACGTGGGACAATCGTTCGACCGTCCGACCCACCTGAGGAACCGTGAGCCCACAAGCATCCGCGCCGCTCGAGCCCGCCGCGACTCCGGCCGAGTCGATCCGCAACTTCTGCATCATCGCGCACATCGACCACGGCAAGTCCACGTTGGCCGACCGCATGCTGCAGATCACCGGCATCGTCGAGGACCGCGCGATGCGTGCCCAGTACCTCGACCGCATGGACATCGAGCGCGAGCGCGGCATCACGATCAAGTCCCAGGCGGTGCGCATGCCGTGGGAGCTCGACGGGCAGACCTTCGCGCTGAACATGATCGACACGCCCGGACACGTCGACTTCTCGTACGAGGTGTCCCGGTCCCTGGCCGCGTGCGAAGGTGCGATCCTGCTCGTCGACGCCGCGCAGGGCATCGAGGCCCAGACGCTCGCGAACCTCTACCTGGCGCTCGAGAACGACCTCGAGATCATCCCGGTGCTCAACAAGATCGACCTGCCAGCGGCCGAGCCGGACAAGTACGCCGCCGAGCTCGCGCAGCTGATCGGCGGCAAGCCCGAGGACGTCCTCCGCGTCTCCGGCAAGACCGGTGTTGGCGTCCCCGAGCTCCTCGACCGCGTGGTCCGCACGGTGCCCGGCCCCGTCGGCGACGTCGACGCCTCGCCCCGCGCGATGATCTTCGACTCCGTCTACGACAGCTACCGCGGTGTCGTGACCTACGTCCGGATGATCGACGGCACGATCCACCCGCGCGAGAAGGTCCAGATGATGTCGACCAAGTCGACGCACGAGATCCTCGAGATCGGTGTGTCGTCGCCCGAGCCGAAGCCCACGAAGGGGCTCTCGGTCGGCGAGGTCGGCTACCTCATCACCGGCGTGAAGGACGTCCGCCAGTCGAAGGTCGGCGACACGGTCACGACGGCGCAGAAGCCCGCGACCGAGGCGCTGCCCGGTTACACGGACCCGAAGCCGATGGTGTTCTCGGGCCTCTACCCGATCGACGGTTCGGACTACCCCGACCTGCGCGAGGCACTCGACAAGCTCAAGCTCTCGGACGCCGCTCTGGTGTACGAGCCCGAGACCTCCGTCGCGCTCGGGTTCGGCTTCCGCTGCGGGTTCCTCGGCCTGCTGCACCTCGAGATCATCACCGAGCGCCTGAGCCGCGAGTTCGGGCTCGACCTCATCACGACGGCGCCGAGCGTGATCTACGAGGTCACGAACGAGGACAACACCGTGACCGAGGTCACGAACCCGTCCGAGTTCCCCGGCGGTCGGATCGTCGAGGTCCGTGAGCCGATGGTCCGCGCGGCCATCCTCGCGCCGAAGGACTACGTCGGCGCGATCATGGAGCTCTGCCAGTCGCGTCGAGGGTCCCTGCTCGGCATGGAGTACCTCGGCGAGGACCGCGTCGAGATCCGCTACGAGATGCCCCTCGGCGAGATCGTCTTCGACTTCTTCGACCAGCTGAAGAGCAAGACGCAGGGCTACGCGTCCCTCGACTACGAGCCCACCGGTGACCAGGCGGCCGACCTCGTGAAGGTGGACATCCTGCTCCAGGGCGAGCAGGTGGACGCGTTCAGCGCGATCGTGCACCGCGACAAGGCCTACGCGTACGGCACCCTCATGACCGAGCGCCTGCGCAAGCTCATCCCGCGGCAGCAGTTCGAGGTCCCGATCCAGGCCGCGATCGGCGCACGCATCATCGCCCGCGAGAGCATCCGGGCGATGCGCAAGGACGTCCTCGCGAAGTGCTACGGCGGTGACATCACCCGCAAGCGCAAGCTCCTCGAGAAGCAGAAGGAGGGCAAGAAGCGCATGAAGATGGTGGGTCGCGTCGAGGTCCCGCAGGAAGCCTTCATCGCGGCGCTCTCCGGCGACGTCGAGGAGAAGAAGAAGTAGCTCGGGACTGGTCCGCGAGAGCGACACGCTCCGGGCTGGCGGTTTCGGGACGTCCGCCGAAGCGACAGGCTGCCGCGGGATACTGGTGGCAGCCTGTCGCTTTCGCGGACACGTGACCAGGACCCCCGCGCCGGGTCGGGTACCGCCCGCTACACGCGGCGGGCGCGGGTCCGCAAGGCGGACAGTGCGAGGGCCGGGAGGCTCGCGGCAGCCAGTCCGGTCAGTGCGGTCCGCAGGATGACGAGTCCCGCGGCCGCGTCGTAGTCCGCCTGCCCGGCAGCGGCGAACCCGGCCACCACGGCACCGATCACCATCGCGAGCATCGTGAACCCGAGCACCACGGACAGCCCGCGCGCCCGGTGCCGGCGCACCGCGAGCACGAGTGTCGCGCCGAACAGCAGGACCCCGGCTCCCGCACTGCACGCCCCGAACACGGCGATCGCGTTGGCGGTGTCGACACGTCCCAGCCGCTCGGCGGCGCGGACACGTACCGGGCGGGGGAGTCGAGGCCGGCGGTGGCCCACTCGACCGCGGCGCGGGCGGTGGCGGCGAGCCCGAACGCCGCGAGCGTCAGGACGGCGAACGCGGCCGTCGTGCGGTCGACGGACCGCGTACGGGCGGGGGTGGAGTGGGGCACGGACCAAGGGTAGGGGCGTGGCGGACGCGTGTCGGGCCTCCAGTTCGGGGTGCGCGGAAAGCGGATCGCGGCGCGCGCCACTGCGTCGACCTCGGTTCGATCGTGAGCACCGCCGGCAAGTAGGCTGACGGCATGAGTTCCCGCGGCAGCTACCGGACCGCCCTGACGTACGGAGCCGTGGGTGCGACCCAGGCGTCCGACCTCATGACGTACCCGCCGGAGGGGTTCACCCCGACCGAGTCCCGCGCCCGGATCGGGCACGGCGACCAGCGCTTCGAGACCGCGGTCACGCAGGCCCTGACCTGGCAGATCCAGGAGCGCAGCGGCATCCGCGTGCAGGTCGAGGACCAGCCGGACGACGACGAGGTCCGCTACAACCCGGTGACCTTCGACGAGGCAGGGGTGCCCATCGCGCCCGCCTCGATCGGGACGCCTCGGGTGGAGAAGTTCGCGCCGGACGGCACCCCGCTGCTGACGGCGGGCACGAGTGCGACGCTGACGATGCACGCGTTCGGGCAGACCGTGCACGCGCCGGTCCGGGTCGTGTCGATCATCGACGAGAACGACCGCAAGGGTTTCGCGTACGGCACGCTCGAGGGGCACCCGCTCTCCGGCGAGGAGTCGTTCGTCGTCGAGCGCACGCCGGACGGTTCGGTGTGGCTGCAGATCCGGCAGTTCTCGCAGCCGTCGAGCCGGAAGTGGCAGTTCGTCGCGCCGCTGCTGCGTCGCCAGCAGAAGGTGATGGCGGAGAAGTACCTCGGGGCCCTCCGCGGCGACTAGGACCGTTCGTCGACCGGACGCAGCGGGGGGAGCGCCGCGATGGCGTCCTCGATGAGTGCGGCGTCGTCGACGCAGTTCCGGGCGATCGTCACGGCGCCGGTGGCCCGCAGCGACTCGACGTCGTAGACCCCGGTGGCCACGGCGAGGAACGGGATCCCGACGGCGTCGGCGGCCTCACCGTCGCGCGGGGTGTCCCCGACGATGACGGCACGGGTGCCAGCCAGGGCCGCGGCGGCGCGGGCGGTGACGCCGGTCCGCTCCACCTCGGTGTCACCGAAGTACGAGTGCTCCCAGTCGAACGCGTCGACGTCGAACCCGGCCCCCTGCAGCTTCACGCGGGCGCGGTACGCGGAGTTGCCGGTGAGCAGGCCGTTCCGCCACCCGAGTTCCGCGAAGCGCGCCACCAGCGCGATCGCTCCGGGGGCAGGGCTGCGGTGGTCGCCGGAGCGGTGCCGCTCCTCGGTGAGGTCGCGGAGGTGACCGCTGACGACCGGGATGAGGTCGGTGTCGAGTTCGTGGGCGCGGACGTGCTCCGCGATCAGCCCGGCGTCGGTGCGGCCGTGCTGGTGCCCGACCCGCAGCACGAGGTCGCGGCCCACCGCCCGCTCGAGCGCGAGGTGGTACAGGTTGCCCGGCGACGAGGCGTTCATCACGAGGGTGCCGTCGATGTCCCACAGCACTGTGGTGGGGACGGTGTGGTGCTCCATGCCTCCATCATGACGGACAATGGAGTCCATGCCGAGTGCTCTCCCGATCGCCGACCCAGCGCCCGTGGACGGCCTGATCTCCCCGGCCTCCGACGCGGGCGACGTCCCGTTCGGCGTGTACGTGCACGTGCCGTTCTGCCGGGTGCGCTGCGGCTACTGCGACTTCAACACCTACACGGCGTCCGAGCTCCGTGGGGTGCGACGTGACGACTACGCCGGGCACGCCGTGCGCGAGATCGAGTGGGCGGCTTCCGTTCTCGACGCGTCGGCAGTGCCCCGTCGCCCGGTGTCCACGGTGTTCTTCGGCGGCGGGACCCCGACGATGCTGCCGGCGTCCGACCTCGCCATGATCCTGCGCGCGATCGACGACACCTGGGGGATCGTCCCCGGGGCCGAGGTCACGACGGAGGCGAACCCGGACTCCGTGGACGCCGTGTCGCTGGAGACCCTGCGGGCCGGCGGGTTCAACCGGATCAGCTACGGCATGCAGTCGGCGGTGCCGCACGTGCTCGCGACGCTCGACCGCACCCACGACCCCCTCCGTGTGCCCGGCGTCGTCGACCTCGCGAAGCAGCAGGGCCTCGACGTGTCGCTCGACCTCATCTACTCGACGCCCGGGGAGTCCCTCGACGACTGGCGCGCCTCGCTCGACGCCGCCCTGGCGTGCGAGCCGGACCACGTGAGCGCCTACTCGCTCATCGTCGAGGACGGCACGGCGATGGGGCGGATGGTCGCGCGGGGCGAGTTGCCCGCGCCCGACGACGACCTCGCGGCGGACATGTACGAGCTGGCCGACCAGGTCCTCGGCGACGCCGGCTACTCCTGGTACGAGGTCTCGAACTGGTCGCGTGGCGCCCAGCACGCCAGCCGGCACAACCTGTCCTACTGGAAGGGCCACGACTGGTGGGGCGTCGGCCCTGGCGCGCACTCGGCGGTCGCCGGCACGCGCTGGTGGAACGTGAAGCACCCGGCCGCGTACGCGAACCGGGTGCTGTCGGGGGAGTCGCCGGCCGCCGGTCGCGAGACCCTGGACGACGAGACCCGTTACGTCGAGCGCGTCCTGCTCGCGGCACGCGTCCGTGGCGAGCTCGCCACCGCGGAACTCCGCCAGGAGGCCCGTGGCCGGGTCGCGGGGCTCATCGCGCGTGGACTCGTGGACGGCTCGGCCGCGGTGCGGGGACGGATCGAGTTGACCCTGCAGGGTCGCCTGCTCGCGGACGCGGTGGTCCGCGAGCTGCTCGACTGATCTCCTAGGGCTTGATGAACTCGATGGAGAGCGGGTAGCGGTAGAACTCGCCCCGGTTCGCGGCGACGGCGGCCATGATGCCGAAGACGACCGACAGGACCCCTGCGGCGAGCACGACGAGCCCGCCGATGACGATGATCGTCAGGATCGTCCCGACGACGTACGCGATCGCCATCGTGATGTGGAAGTTCAGCGCGACGCGGGTGTGCTCGCGGATGAACCCGCCGCGGTCACGCAGGACGAGGTACGCCACGAGCGGTGCGATGAAGGTGAAGAAGATCCCGCCGACGTGCGTCAACGTGGCCCAGAGTCGCTGGTCCTCCGGCGACATCGGCTGGGGCGGCTGGTACCCAGCGGGGTACTGCGGTCCACCGGGGTGCTGCGGGCCACCGGGCTGCTGTCCGTAGGTCATGCGGGAAGCGTACCGACCGGGTGTGCAGAAGTCCCGGTCCGTCGGCGGTCGGGCGTAGGATCAGCAGTCGAGACGTCCGAGTGCCAGAACGAGTGGAAGGGGTCCGGGTGGTCAGCGAACGCAGCCTCGAGGTCCTCAAGGCCATCGTGCGGGACTACGTCGCGTCGCGCGAACCGGTCGGCTCGAAGACGATCGTCGAGCGGCACGCCTTCGGGGTGAGTGCCGCCACGATCCGCAACGACATGGCCCAGCTCGAGGACGAACAGCTCATCGCCGCCCCGCACACGTCGTCCGGCCGCGTGCCGACCGACAAGGGCTACCGGGTGTTCGTCGACCACCTCGCCGCTGCCCGGCCGCTCTCCAGCGCCCAGCGGCACGCGATCGAGACGTTCCTCGGGGCGCCGAACGACCTCGACGAGGTCCTCGGCCGCACGGTCCGGCTGCTCAGCCAGCTCACCAACCAGGTCGCCCTCGTGCAGTACCCCTCGATGGTCCGTGCACGTGTGCAGCACATCGAGCTCGTGCGCCTCGGCGACAACCGCCTGATGGTCGTGCTGATCACCGACACCGCCCGGGTCGAGCAGCGCGTGGTCGAGACCGACGTGACGCTCGACGAGGGCGCGCTCACCGAACTCCGCGCGGTCGTGAACGGCGCCACCGTCGGGCTCCTGCTGCAGGACGTCTCGACCGCGCTCCGGGCCGTCCCGCAGCAGATCCGACCGGACGCCCAACCGCTCGCCGGGGTCGTCGTCGCCACGCTGATCGAGCAGGTCGCCGCCAACCGGCAGGACCGCCTCGTGATGGCCGGCGCGGCGAACCTCGCCAAGAGCGAACAGGACTTCTCCGGCGGCCTGTTCCCCGTGCTCGAGGCGATCGAGGAACAGGTCACGCTGCTCCGGTTGTTCGGCGAGATGCAGATCGACGACGTCGCCGTGGCGGCCCGGATCGGCGTGGAGAACGCCGAGTACGGGCTCGACGCCACGAGCATCGTCGCCGGTGGCTACCTGGCACGCGGCGAGGTCGCCCGCCTCGGCGTGCTCGGACCGACCCGGATGGACTACGGCACGAACATGGCCGCCGTGCGCGCCGTCGCACGGTACCTGTCCAAGCTCCTGGGCGAACATTGACCCTGCGGCACCCGCCGCACCGAACCGAAACCGACTGAGGGATACGTGGCAGACCACTACGACGTCCTCGGCGTCCAGCAGGACGCCTCCGATGCCGACATCAAGAAGGCGTACCGCCGTCTGGCGCGCGAGCTGCACCCGGACGTGAACCCGAGCCCGGACGCCGCCGAGCGCTTCAAGGACGTGACGCACGCGTACGACGTGCTGAGCGACCCCGAGCAGCGCCGCCGGTACGACGCCGGACCGCAGGCCGACAGCCCGTTCGGCGGCGGCGCCGGTGGCTTCAGTGACATCTTCGACGCGTTCTTCGGCGGCGGTGGTGGTGGCGGCCGCGGCAGTGGTCCGCGCAGCCGCGCCGAGCGGGGCCAGGACGCCCTGCTCCGCATCGACGTCGACCTCGACGAGGTCGTCTTCGGCACCCACAAGGACGTCGAGGTCGACACGGCCGTGCTGTGCGAGACGTGCAACGGCTCCTGCTGCGCGCCCGGCACGAGCCCCCAGACCTGTGACATCTGCGGCGGTTCCGGCCACATCCAGCGCCAGGTCCGCTCGCTCCTCGGCAACGTCGTGACGAGCGCGCCGTGCGGCACCTGCCGCGGCTACGGCACCGTCATCCCGAACCCCTGCCCGACGTGCCAGGGCCAGGGCCGGGTCCGTGCCCGCCGCACCGTCCCGGTCGACGTCCCCGCCGGGGTCGACTCCGGTCTCCGACTGCAGATGCCCGGCCAGGGTGAGGTCGGCCCGGCCGGTGGCCCCTCCGGCGACCTGTACCTCGAGATCCGGGTGCGGCACCACGACGTCTTCAGCCGCGACGGCGACGACCTCCTCGCCACGCTCGAGGTCGCGATGACGGACGCCGTGCTCGGCACCACGGCGACGATCGACGGGCTCGACGGTCCGGTCGAGCTCGAGATCCGCCCGGGCGTACAGAGCGCCGACGTCCTCGTGCTCAAGGACCGCGGGGTCACGAAGCTGCGCGGCAACGGGCGCGGCGACCTGCGCATCGGCGTCCAGGTCGTGACGCCGACGAAGCTCTCGCACAAGGAACGGCAGCTCGTCGAGCAGCTCGCGAAGTCGCACAAGGCCGCGGCACCGCAGTTGTCGCGGTTCCAGCAGGGCATGTTCGGCAAGCTCCGCGACCGGTTCTTCAACTTCTGATGGCGTCGCTCTACCTCGTCGACTCGCTCGACGGCGTCACGGTCGGCGACACCGTCCCGCTCGACGGGGCAGAGGGACGCCACGCGGTCGCGGTCGCGCGGGTCCGGGCGGGGGAGACCCTGCGGTTGTCGGACGGTCGCGGCACCGTCGTGACCGGGTCCGTGACCGAGCTCGGGCGGGACTCGCTGTCGTTGGCGGTGTCCGAGGTCGCCGTCGACGAGGCACCCTCGCCGACGCTGACGCTCGTGCAGGCGCTCGCGAAGGGCGGGCGTGACGAGATGGCGGTGCAGGCGGCGACCGAGATCGGCGTCGACCGGATCGTGCCGTGGTCGGCCGCGCGCAGTGTCTCCCGGTGGGACGGCGCGAAGGTCGAGAAGGGCCGGACCCGCTGGGCGGCGATCGCGCAGGAGGCCTCGAAGCAGGCGATCCGCTCGCGCGTGCCGGCGGTGGACGCCCCGGTGACGACGGCGCAGCTCGCCGGCGGTGCGGAAGCGGACCCGTCGCGCGCGGTGCTCGTGCTCGACCCCGCCGGGGACGTCCGACTGTCCTCGTGGGAAGCTCCGGCCGACGTCGCCGAGATCGTCCTGGTCGTCGGACCGGAGGGCGGGATCGACGGCTCGGAGTTCGACCGTCTGGTGGCGGCGGGCGCGGTGCGGGTGCGACTCGGCGACACCGTGCTCCGGACCTCGACCGCCGGGCCCGCGGCGCTGGCAGTGCTGCAGACGCGGCTCGGGCGCTGGTAGTCGGCGCGATCGTCCCGGATCGGGAAGGCCCGGCGTCGGTCCCGCGTTCTACGATGGGTCCATGAGCACCAGCACGCCCAGCGTCTTCTCCAAGATCATCGCGCGCGAGATCCCGGCGACCGTCGTCGCCGAGGACGACCGCGTCATCGCGATCGAGGACATCGCACCGAAGGCCCCCGTCCACGTGCTCGTCATCCCCAAGACCGAGGAGTACGCGAACGTGTCCGAACTCGCCGCCGGCGACCCGGACCTCCTCTCCCACGTGGTCGCCACCGCGCAGCGCATCGCCGACGAGCGCGCCGACGGCCAGTTCCGACTCGTCTTCAACACCGGCGAAGCAGCCGGTCAGACCGTGTTCCACGTGCACGCGCACGTACTCGCAGGTGAACTGCAGGAAGGCACCCTTGCCGGCTAACGAACCAGCACCCTCCCCGATCGACCCCGCCGAGCCGGAGTCGACCGTCTCGATCCAGGTCGACGGCATCGCCATGGTGCAGCTGCTCGGCCCCCAGGACCGACTGCTCAAGACCGTGGAACGGCAGTACCCCGGCGTCCGCGTGCTCGTGCGCGGCAACGAGGTCTCGCTGACCGGACCCGAACGGGACGTCGCGCGCGCGAACGCCCTGGTCGACGAACTCGTCGGCATGGTCCGGCGCGGACAGGACATCGGCCCGTCGGACATCCCCGTGTCGGCGAAGCTCCTCGACGAGGACCGCAAGCCGTCGGACACCTTCGGTACGCCGATCGTGTCGAGCCGCGGCAAGTCCGTGCGCCCGAAGACCGACGGGCAGCGCGCCTACGTCGACGCCATCGACGAGCACACCATCACGTTCGGCATCGGCCCGGCCGGCACCGGCAAGACCTACCTGGCGATGGCGAAGGCCGTGCAGGCACTGCAGCGGCGCGAGGTGACCCGGATCATCCTCACCCGCCCCGCGGTCGAGGCCGGCGAACGGCTCGGGTTCCTGCCGGGCACGCTCACCGACAAGATCGACCCGTACCTGCGCCCGCTGTACGACGCCCTGAACGAGATGATGGACCCCGAGCTGGTCCCGAAGCTCCTGGCGGCAGGCACGGTCGAGGTGGCGCCGCTCGCGTACATGCGCGGCCGGACGCTGAACGACTCGTTCGTGGTCCTCGACGAGGCGCAGAACACCACGCCCGAGCAGATGAAGATGTTCCTGACGCGACTCGGCTTCGGGTCGAAGATGGTCGTCACCGGTGACATCACCCAGGTCGACCTGCCCGGCAACCTGTCCGGGCTGCGGCTCGTCACACGGATCCTCGACCGCGTCGAGGACATCCACTTCTCCCGACTCACGAGCGACGACGTCGTCCGGCACACCCTCGTCGGCCGCATCGTCGACGCCTACACCGTCTACGACGAGGAGCGCCTCGCCGAGCAGTCCGGGTACCGCCCGGGCGGCCGCGGCAGCGCTGCCACGCCGAACCCCGCCGGCACGAACCGTGCCGAGCGACGGGGGCGTCCGCCGCAGGACCGCCAACGCTCCCCGTACCCCCAGAACGACGCCCGAGGAGGCAACCGGTGAGCATCGAGCTCAACAACGAGTCCGGTGTCGAGGTCGACGAGGCAGCCATCCAGCGCCTCGCCGCCTTCGCGCTCGACGTGCTGCACGTCCACGCCGACGCGGAGCTCGCGATCGTGCTCGTCGACGAGGGCGCGATGGAGCAGCTCCACGTCCGGTGGATGGACGAACCCGGCCCGACCGACGTCCTGAGCTTCCCGATGGACGAGCTCCGTCCGGGCACCGAGGACGAGCCGACGCCCGCCGGCCTGCTGGGCGACATCGTGCTGTGCCCCCAGGTCGCCGAGGAGCAGGCGAAGACCGCCGGGCACTCGAGCACCGACGAGATGCTCCTGCTGACCTGCCACGGCATCCTGCACCTGCTCGGGTTCGACCACGCCGAACCCGACGAGAAGGCCGAGATGTTCGGTCTGCAGGGCGAGATCCTCACGGCGTTCGCCGCCCAGCGCCGAGGACGGTGAGCTGATGCTGCTCGTCGCCGGCCTGCTCGCGGTGGCGTTCGTGCTGGTCGTCCTCGGCGGTCTGCTCGCCGCGTCCGACGCCGCGCTGTCCGTGCTGTCGCGCGCCGACCTCGACGAGATCGCGCGGGGGAGCAAGCACCGGCGGGCGATCGAGGCGATCGGTGACGACGTCGGCGCGCACGTCAACGCGCTGAACTTCTTCCGGGTCCTCGCCGAGACGGCAGCGGCCGTGCTCGTCGCGATCGGCCTCGTGATGGTCTTCGACACGTGGTGGGTGGCGCTCATCGTGGCGGCGGCGATCATGACGGCGGTGTCCTTCGTGCTCGTCGGGTCGAGCCCGCGGAGCGTCGGCCGGGCGCACGCCGAGGGGCTCATCGCCGCGACGGGCGGGCTCGTCCGTGGTGTCCGGATCGTCCTCGGCCCGCTCGCCGGCCTGCTCGTCGTGATCGGCGACAAGGTCACGCCGGGTCGTGGCCGGAGCGCCTCGACCGTGTCGAGCGAGGAGCAGCTGCTGTCCCTCGTCGACGAGGCCACCGAGAGCAACGTCCTCGAGCAGGACGACCGCGAGCTCATCCACTCGGTGTTCGAGTTCAGCGACACCCTCGTGCGCGAGGTCATGGTGCCGCGCACCGACATGCTCACCGTCGACGGTGCGGACACGCTGGCCGCCGGCATGGAGCAGTTCCTGGCCGCCGGGGTGTCCCGCATGCCCGTCACCGGCAAGGACAGCGACGACGTGCTCGGGGTGCTGTACCTCCGCGACGTCGCCCGCGCCCTCTACGAACGGCCGGGTTCCGGTGCGGAACGCGTCACGACGCTGCTGCGACCGGCCCAGTTCGTGCCGGAGTCGAAGGCCGCTGACGACACCCTGCGGCACATGCAGGCCGCCAAGAACCACCTCGTGCTCGTCGTCGACGAGTACGGCGGCGTCGCCGGGCTCGTCACGATGGAGGACCTCATCGAGGAGCTCGTCGGGGACATCTCCGACGAGTACGACCGCGCCGTCGTCGACCGTGTCGAGGTCGAACCGGGGCTCTGGCGGATCTCGGCCCGACTCCCCGTCGACGAGCTCGGCGACCTGTTCGGCATCGAGCTCGAGGACGACGACGTCGACACCGCCGGCGGCCTCCTCACGAAGGAGCTGGGCCACCTGGCGGTCCGCGGCGAGACCGTCACCGTGTCCGGCGTCGTGCTGACGGCCGACCGGGTCGAGGGCAAGCGTCGCCACCTCATCTCCGTGCTCGCCGAGCGCACACCCGAACTCGCCGGCGTCGAGGACGCCTTCGAGGACGCCGCACCCACCACGACGGGACACCCGCACGCATGACCGACCCCACCACCCCCGCCACCGGCGACGCCGCCCAGCCCTACCGCGCCGGGTTCGTCTCGTTCGTCGGCCGTCCGAACGTCGGCAAGTCGACGCTGACGAACGCCCTGGTCGGCGAGAAGGTCGCGATCACGTCGTCGAAGCCGCAGACCACCCGCCGCGCCATCCGCGGCGTCGTGCACCGGCCGAACGGGCAGGTCATCATCGTGGACACGCCGGGCGTGCACCGTCCGCGCACGCTGCTCGGTGAGCGGCTCAACGACCTCGTGCAGTCGACCCTCGGCGACGTCGACGTGATCGGGTTCTGCGTGCCGGCGAACGAGCCGATCGGGCCCGGCGACAAGTTCATCAACGACACGCTCGACCAGTACCCCCGCGCCAAGAAGGTCGCGATCGTGACCAAGATCGACCGCACCGCGAAGGACGCCGTCGGCGCCCAGTTGCTCGCGGTGTCGAAGCTCCGCGAGTGGGACTCGATCATCCCGACGTCCGGCACGAAGGGCATCCAGCTCGAGGTCCTGCTCGAGGAGATCACGAAGCTCCTGCCCGAGTCGCCGCAGCTCTACGACGCCACGACCGTGACCGAGGAGACCGACGAGGAGCGCATCGGGGAACTCATCCGCGAAGCCGCGCTCGAGGGCGTCCGCGACGAACTCCCGCACTCCCTCGCCGTCGTCATCGAGGACGTGGTCGAGCCGGACGAGGACGACGACCCGGACGGCCCGCTGCGCATCTTCGCCAACCTGTTCGTCGAGCGCGACAGCCAGAAGGCGATCGTGATCGGCCACAAGGGTGAGCGGCTGAAGGACGTCGGGTCACGCGCCCGCGTCGAGATCGAGTCGCTGCTCGGTGGCCGCCACGTGTACCTGAACATCCGGGTCAAGGTCGCCAAGGAGTGGCAGCGCGACCCGAAGCAGCTCGGCCGCCTCGGCTTCTGAGCCGACCGCCTGCGGACGTCACTCCACAGGCGGACGCGCGCCGTGCCTCCAGGCCGTACCGTGGTGTGGTGTTCCGTCCCATGCTGCGCGCGCAGATCGTCACCGACGTGGTCGTGGCGATCGTCCTCGGCGCGCTCGTCCTGGTCGCGACGGCGCGGGGGATGGACTCGCCGCTCGCGCTGATCACCGTCGTCGGCATGACCGGAGCGCTCGCGCTCCGTCGGTTGTCGCCGGGCCTCGCGCTCGGCGTCGCGTGGGTCTTCGCCGTCTTCGAGATGGTCACCGGCCAGCAACCCGACCTGTCGAACGTCTTCATCGCGGCCGTCATGTACACGACGAGCGCGTACGGCAGCCGCCGCGTGCGGTTCGCCGGCCTCGTCTCGGCCATCGGCGGTCCGGTGATCGCCGCCGTGTACCTCGGGGTCGACGACTACGAGTCCCGGCTGGGCATGGACACGGCGACGACGCCGGCGCAGGAGTCGCTCAAGGTCGCGTTCTCGTACTTCGCCGTCGTCCTGCTCCTCCTGCTCCTGCCGTGGCTCGCCGGGCTCGTCCGCCGGGTGCGCCGGTCGGCGAGCATGAGCCGGGAGGCCCAGCTCGTCGCCGAACGCGACGCCGCCCGGGCCGACCGCGCCGTCGCCGTGGAGCAGGAGCGCGTGCGGATCGCGCGGGACATGCACGACATCGTGGCGCACTCGCTCGCAGTCGTCATCGCCCAGGCCGACGGCGCCCGGTACGCCCTCAAGGCCGACCCCGCGATCGCCGACGAGGCCCTCGGCACGATCTCGACGACCGCCCGCCGTGCCCTCGGCGACGTCCGGGAGCTCCTCGGTGCCCTCCGTCACGAGCAGGGCTCCGCACCGACGCCCGAGATCGACGACATCGAACGACTCGTGGGGGAGATGCGCGGCGTCGGGCTCGACGTCCGGGTCGAGCGCGAGGGCGACCCCTCCGACCTGCCCACCACCACCCAGCTCGCGGTCTACCGGATCGTGCAGGAGAGCCTGACGAACGCGTGGAAGCACGGCGAGCCGGGGACCCCCGTGCACACCGCCCTGACGTACCGACCGGACACCGTCGAGATCAGCGTCGTCAACCGTCGGGCGGACGACGGCACCCGCGGCCCCGGGACCGGACACGGCCTGGTCGGCATGCGCGAGCGTGCCACGATGACCGGGGGCACGATGACGGCTGGGCCCCGCGGCGACGACTTCGCGGTCGCGGTCCGGATGCCGACCGTCCCCGCCAGCGGGCAGATGCCCAGGGGCCTGGTGCCCACGACCGGCATCCCCGCACCCCGCACCACCCCGACCAGCCAGGAGCACACCCGCCGATGAACGACACCCCGATCCGCGTCGCACTCGTCGACGACCAGGCACTCTTCCGCACCGGCATCAGGATGCTCATCGACTCGCAGGCAGACCTGCAGTTCGTCGGTGAGGCCGGTGACGGTGCCGAGGGCGTCGAACTCGTGCGCCGTGGGCGTCCCGACGTCGTGCTCATGGACGTCCGCATGCCGGTGATGGACGGCATCACCGCCACCTCCCGCATCGTCGAGGACAGCGGCGCGGACGGTGCGAAGGTGCTCGTCCTCACGACCTTCGACTTCGACGAGGCCGCGGCGAAGGCGATCCGCGCCGGCGCGAGCGGGTTCGTGCTGAAGGACGCCGACCCGGAGTTCCTGCTCGCCGCCATCCGCACCGTGCACGCCGGCACCGCCGTCTTCGCGGCGTCCGCCACGCGGGAACTGCTCCGCCGCTACGAGGACTCGAGCGAGCAGGCGGCGTCGGTCCCGGCGGCCTTCGCCGACCTGACGCCGCGGGAGCGGGAGATCTTCGACCTGGCGGCGCGGGGGTTCAGCAACAGCGAGATCGCCCAGCACGAGTACGTCAGCGAGGCGACCGTGAAGACACACATCTCGCGGGTCCTCACGAAGCTCGAGCTCCGCGACCGCGTGCGCCTCGTCGTCTTCGCGCACGAGCACGGCCTGGTGACCAAGGCCGAGTGACCGTCATCCGCTCGGATGACTCCTGCACAGGGAGTCGAGCCGAGCGAACGATCCACAGGAGCCGTCGGACCGACGCGGGGCGTGCCTTCCGCCCGTCATGGTGGATGCATGACCACCAGCCACGCACCGATCATCCGTCTCGACCACGTGTCCAAGCACTACGGCGACGCCGCCCGACGGGTGACTGCGCTCGACGACGTCAGCGTCGACATCGGCTCGGGGGAGTTCACCGCGGTGATGGGGCCGTCGGGTTCGGGCAAGTCCACGCTGATGCACGTCGCTGCGGGGCTCGACGCCGTGTCGTCGGGCCGGATACAGATCGACGGCGTCGACATCACCGGCCTGGCCGACAAGGAGCTCACCGAGCTCCGCCGCCGTCGGCTCGGGTTCGTGTTCCAGTCCTTCAACCTCGTGCCGACGCTCGACGTCAGCGAGAACATCCGGCTGCCGTTCCTGCTCGGCGGGCGCAAGCCGAGCCGCGAAGAATCCGCGTGGATCGACCGGCTCGTCGAGATGCTCGGGCTCGGGAACCGGCTGACCCACCGGCCGCACCAGCTGTCCGGTGGGCAGCAGCAGCGTGTCGCGATCGCCCGGGCGCTGGCGTCGCGTCCCGCGGTGGTCGTGGCCGACGAGCCGACGGGCGCACTGGATTCGCGGACGGGGCGCGACGTCCTGCAGATCCTCCGCGGGGCCGTGACCGAGTGGGGCCAGAGCGTCGTCATGGTGACGCACGACCCGGTGGCCGCCGCCAACGCGGACCGCATCCTCTTCCTCGCCGACGGCCGGGTCGTCGGCGACCGCCCGGCGATGGACGCGGCCGAGATCTCCACCACGATGCTCGGGATGGAGGCCGCAGCGTGAACGGCATCCGCTCCTTCGCCCCCACCGTCCTCGTCGCCGCACTCGGGACCACCTTCGGGTCGGCGCTCGTCATCGCGCCGGGCATCGTGACCGAGGCCCTCGCCGCCGTCGGCCTCTCCGAGCTCGACCCGGTCAAGGCGATCCTCTCCGTCGTCGGATGGCTGTTCCTCGGCATCGCCCTGTACGTCGGTGCGATCGTCACCGCCAACACCTGTGCGACGCTCATCGCCGGGCAGACGCGGATCATCGCCCTGCAGCGGCTCGTCGGCGCGACCGGTGCCACCCTGCGTGCCCGGATCACCCGCACGGGTCTCCTGGTCGGGGTACTCGGCGGGCTGATCGGCGCAGTCGTCGGCACCGGCCTGACCGCACTGTTCGTCGTGGTCCTGCGCGGCAACGGCTTCCTGCCCGACACGACGTACACCCTGCTGCCGTGGGAGCTCGTGCTCCCGGTCGTCGCCGTCGTGCTCGCCACGTGGGGCGCCTTCGCGGTGGGGTCGCGCCGGGTCCTCACCGTGACCCCGCTCCAGGCGCTGTCGTCGAGCGTCGAGCCCAGCCACGAGGACGTCCGTTCCGGCACCGCCCGGAAGGTCTGGTCGATCCTGCTGATGGCCGGTGGTGGGCTGCTCATGCTCGTCGGGCTGGTCGGCAGCGCGGCGTCGCCCATGGCGGTCCTGCCGGCGGCCCTCGGTGGCTTCGTGTCCTTCGCGGGCGTCGCCGTCGGCGCCACGATCGTGATGCCGCCGGTCCTGCAGCTCATCGGGCGCATCGGCTCCCGCGACCCGGTCGTCCTCCTCGCCGGCCGGAACGCCATGCGGGCGCCGGGGAGGTCCTCCCGCGCGACCATCGGGCTCGTCATCGGGGTCACGCTGCTCGTCACGTTCGCGGTGGCGCTCGGCATCATGCAGCACGTGCTCGAGGCCCAGCTCCGCGGCCAGCTCGAGGGTGGCAGCCCCGAGCAGGTCCAGGGCATGCGGGACTTCTTCGTGCAGCTCAACGCCGTGATCAGCGTGATCGTCGGGTTCTCCGCCGTGATCGCCGCCGTCGGGGTCGTGAACGCGCTCGCCCTCGGTGTCCTGCAGCGTCGGCGTGAGCTCGGGCTGCTCCGCGTGCTCGGGCTGACCGGGGCGCAGGTCCGTCGGATGATCGTGACCGAGGCCGTGCAGATGGTCGTCGCCGCGGTCCTCACCGGGCTCGTACTCGGCACCTTCTACGGGTGGGTCGGCGGACAGACGCTCCTCGGCTCGCTCGGCACCCCGGTGACTCCGGTGCTGCCGCCGCTCACGATCGCGATCGTCGTGCTCGGGGCGCTCGTCCTCGCGGTCGCGGCGACGATCGCGCCGGTGCGGCGCGCGATGCGCGTCCCGCCGACCGAGGCGCTCGCGGTCGACTGACGCCCGGCTCTGGTCGCGACCGATGACGGACGGGAGGCGCGGTGCCACCTGGCACCGCGCCTCCCGTCCGTCCTGTCGGTGCGCGACATGCCGCTCGCGTTCGCCGAGAGGGCACAAGACGTCGCGCTCGGGCCCGTCGGGCGGCACTTCGTGCCCCCTCGACGAACGACCGACGGCGTGTCGTGTCCACTCGCCGCCCGCTCCCCGCCCGCACCCACCCCACCGCCGGACCGTCGCCCTGGACGGTTGCGCCGTGCTGGTACACCAGTGCTACGGTGGTCGGGACATGTACTCGGCGCTCCTCCTCCTTCGCTGCCGCGACGAGGCCTGACACAACGGCCCACCTCGTCGCGGAGTCCGTCGTGGCCGCACCCACGCAGAGCACACGAACAGCGACGAAAGCGACGAAACGATGCAGAACACGCAGCGCCCCTCGGGGATGCCGATCCACAAGTACGTTCCCTTCCACGAGCAGATCCGCGTCGAGCTGCCGGACCGCACCTGGCCGACGAAGCGCATCGACAAGGCACCCCGCTGGTGCGCGGTCGACCTGCGTGACGGCAACCAGGCCCTCATCGACCCGATGGACTCCGAGCGCAAGCGCGCCATGTTCGACCTCCTCGTCCGCATGGGCTACAAGGAGATCGAGGTCGGGTTCCCGAGCGCCTCGCAGACCGACTTCGACTTCGTCCGCTCGCTGATCGACGAGGGGGCGATCCCCGACGACGTCACGATCCAGGTGCTGACCCAGGCGCGCGAGCACCTGATCAACCGCACGTACGAGGCGATCGACGGTGCGAAGCAGGCCATCGTGCACCTGTACAACTCGACGTCGATCGTCCAGCGCGAGGTCGTGTTCCGCACCGACGTGCAGGGCGTCGTCGACATCGCGGTGTCCGGCGCGAAGCTGTGCCGGGCGGCCGAGGCGAACCTGCAGCACGACACGAAGGTCTTCTACGAGTACTCGCCGGAGTCCTACACGGGCACCGAGCTCGAGGTCGCGGTGCAGATCTGCAACGCCGTGCTCGAGGTCTTCGAGCCCACCCCCGACCGCAAGGTCATCATCAACCTGCCGGCGACGGTCGAGATGGCGACGCCGAACGTCTACGCCGACTCGATCGAGTGGATGTCGCGCAACCTCGCCCACCGCGACGACGTCATCCTGTCGCTGCACCCGCACAACGACCGCGGCACCGCCGTCGCGGCCGCCGAGCTCGGGTACATGGCGGGTGCCGACCGCATCGAGGGCTGCCTGTTCGGCAACGGTGAGCGCACCGGCAACGTCGACCTCGTCGCACTCGGCATGAACCTGTTCACGCAGGGGATTGACCCGGAGATCGACTTCTCGGACATCGACCAGATCAAGCGCACGGTCGAGTACTGCAACCAGCTGCCGGTACCGGAGCGTCAGCCGTGGGCGGGCGACCTCGTGTACACGGCGTTCAGCGGGTCGCACCAGGACGCCATCAACAAGGGCTTCGACGCGATGCAGGCGAAGGCCACCGCCGCGGGCAGGTCGATCGACGAGATCGAGTGGGCCGTGCCGTACCTGCCCGTCGACCCGAAGGACATCGGTCGCTCGTACGAGGCCGTCATCCGCGTGAACTCGCAGTCCGGCAAGGGCGGCGTCGCCTACCTGCTCAAGACCGACCACGCGATCGACCTGCCCCGCAAGCTGCAGATCGAGTTCTCCGGAGTCGTGCAGCAGCGCACCGACGCCGAGGGTGGCGAGTTCTCCTCCGAGCGCATCTGGGACCTCTTCCGCGACGAGTACCTGCCCGCGGCCGACGAGTCGGACAAGTGGGGGCGGTACGAGATCACGAAGACGGCGACGTCGAGCGACTTCGACGGCACGACGAAGCTCTCGGTCGCGATGCGCGTCGACGAGGGCACGGTCGAGGCCGACGCCGTCGGTACCGGTCCGATCGACGCCTTCCTGTCCGTGATGCGGGAGCAGGGCGTGGACGTCACGCTGTACGACTACTCGGAGCACACGATGAGCGCCTCCGGTGACGCCAAGGCCGCCTCGTACGTCGAGCTCGACGTCGATGGCGTGCGGCTGTGGGGCGTCGGGATCGACGCCGACATCTCGACGGCGTCGCTCAAGGCGATCGTGTCGGCGGTGAACCGCGCGGTGCGCGCGGGCGCCGCGTCCGGCGCGTCGGAGTTGGTCTCCGCCTGAGACGCGACCCCTCCTGGAGGCGCGGTGCGGGTCCGTCCCGCACCGCGCCTCCCGTGTGTGGTCGGTGTATCCCCCGTCACGCGCGATGGCAGGTCGGATCGGGCGTACCTGGTCGTTTCTTCCGACCGGGTACGCCCGATTCAGCTCGGTACACCCGCGCTGCGCTGCGCTGCGCCGTCGTGTCGGTGCGGAGGGGGATACTGGAGCAATGCCGCTGTACCGGGACGAGTGCGTCGTGTTGCGCACCCACAAGCTCGGTGAAGCCGACCGCATCGTCACGATGCTCAGTCGGCAGCACGGGAAGATCCGGGCGGTGGCGAAGGGCGTCCGGCGGACCGCGTCGAAGTTCGGTTCCCGGCTGGAGCCGTTCATGGTCGTCGACGCCCAGTTCTACGAGGGCCGTTCGCTCGACATCGTCACCCAGGCAGAGTCCCTCGGGTCGTACGGTGCGCAGATCGTCGCCGACTACGGGGCCTACACCGCGGCCAGCGCCATGGTCGAGACCGCCGACCGCCTGAGCGAGGCGGACGCGGGCCTCCAGCAGTACCTGCTCCTCGTCGGCGCACTCCGCTCCCTGTCCCGCGGCGAGCACGTGTCGAGTGCGACGCTCGACTCCTACCTGCTCCGGGCGATGAGCATCGCGGGGTGGGCGCCGTCCTTCTCGGACTGCGCCGTGACCGGGGAGCCCGGACCGCACTCGGCGTTCGTCGTGCAGCTCGGCGGCGTCGTGGCCGACCACGCCGCGCCTCCGGGGACACCCCGACTCGACGCGGAGACCCTGCAGCTGCTCGGGTCGTTGCTGGCGGGGGACTGGCTGGTGGTCGACGCCGCCGACGAACGCACCCGCTCCCGGGCCTCCGGCGTGGTCGCGGCGTACGCCCAGTGGCACCTGGAACGATCACTCCGGTCCCTGCCGCACGTCGACCGGTCGGAGCACCCGCTGCCGGTGCCGCTGACCCACGACGGACCCGAGGCCACGGCACGCGCCGTCGCCTCCACCCCGGCACCGACCGTGCCCGACCCCGATCCCGCTGCCGAAGGAACCCGCACCGCATGAGCCCCCGCCGCCACGACGACGCCGAGCCGTTCCGCCCGATCGACTGGACCGGCGAGACGCCCCCGGCGATCCCGGCCCGGTTCGTGCCGCAGCACGTGGCGATCGTCATGGACGGCAACGGCCGGTGGGCGAACGGCCGCGGACTCACCCGCATCGAGGGGCACAAGGCGGGCGAGGCATCGCTGCTCGACGTCGTCGCAGGCGGGATCCAGATCGGCGTCCAGCACATCTCGGCGTACGCGTTCTCGACGGAGAACTGGAAGCGCTCCCCAGAGGAGGTGCGGTTCCTGATGGGCTTCAACCGCGACGTCATCCGGCGTCGACGCGACCAGCTCCACGAGTGGGGCGTCCGGGTGCGGTGGGCCGGACGTCGACCGCGGCTCTGGCGGAGCGTCATCGACGAGCTCGAGCAGGCCGAACGGATGACGGCGGGCAACGACGTCCTCACGCTGACGATGTGCGTGAACTACGGCGGTCGGAACGAGATCGTCGACGCCGTGCGGGGCATGGCGGAGGACGTCGCCGCCGGGCGCCTCAAGCCGAGCCAGGTCACCGAGAAGGCCCTGGCGAAGCGGCTCTACGTGCCGGAGCTGCCGGACGTCGACCTCTTCCTCCGCAGCTCGGGGGAGCAGCGCACGTCGAACTTCCTGCTCTGGCAGTCTGCGTACGCCGAGATGGTGTTCCTCGACCGGCTCTGGCCGGACTTCCGACGCACCGACCTGTGGGGTGCGATCGAGGAGTACGCGCGCCGCGACCGACGGTACGGCGGTGCCGTGGACGCGCCGACGGCCTGACGACCCCGCGCTCGGACCGCGCACCTCGCCGCGCGCGATCCGAGCAGCAGGGTCAGCGGTCCTTTCGCTCGTTCCGAATGAGCCGGTTGACGAGGAGGCCGGTGGCTGCGGCCGTCACGCCGATGGCAACCCGCGTACTCAACACCACCCAGCCGGGAACATCTGCGACCTGCACGGCGGTCAGCGCCACCACCACGATGAAACCCGTGCCGATGACCGCCGTGCAGCGTGTGCGCCGGGTCACACGCAACCGCTCCTCGACGCGTGGTTGTTCGAGAAGTAGACCTTGAGCTGCTTGTTGTTCTTGCACGTGCCCTTCTGTGCGGCAACCGCCGCGCTCGCAACGGCGATGATGGCTTGGACGGCGAGGCAGGCGACCTGGCCGATCGCAGGGATGGCGCAGATGGCAGCGCCGAGGAGGAAACCAGTTCCGTTGTAGAGCATCGCTTGGTCGAACTGGTTGAACAGCACGTAGGAGCCACCCGCGTCGTACCCGCCTCCCAGACGCCCCGCCCGCGACCCGGCGAACAACTCGAACGACAAGCCCTCCCCGAGGTCCACCTGTATCCGGGAGCCATCTCGCTCCGGCCGCTCCGACGTCACGAGCCCCGCGGCACGGAGTTCCGCGAGCGCCTGGTCGATGTCGATCTCGCTGAGCTGTCGGGAAGCGCTCGCTGCGTCCGCGGCAGGCAACGCCGTGGCGGGCGGCGCGACCACCAGCGCGCTCGTGATCAAGCAAGCGCTGAGCGCGATCGTGAAGACGGATTTGCACTTCATCGTGTTCCCTTCGGGTGCGGCCCCTCCGCACTACTGCAACCATAAAGTCTGAACGGTAGAATTCTGCATTCTCGTATAACGATCGAGACACTCACGTCCGCGATGCAAGCGCGGCAGGACGGGTCGAGCCGCGCCTCCAGACCGCCGCGAACGCCGGTACGCTTGCCCGGTACGTTTCCGCACCGAGCACCCAGCTCGGCGACCTCTGGAGCACCCTTTGGCACAGCCCTCCCGTCTCGACAGCGTCATCGCCCTGGCCAAGCGCCGCGGCTTCGTCTTCCAGTCGGGGGAGATCTACGGCGGATCCCGGTCCGCGTGGGACTACGGGCCCCTCGGTGTCGAGCTCAAGGAGAACATCAAGCGCCAGTGGTGGCAGCGCTTCGTCCGCGGCCGTGGCGACATGGTCGGCCTGGACTCCGCCGTCATCCTGCCCCGCAAGGTGTGGGAGGCCTCCGGCCACGTCGCGACCTTCACCGACCCGCTCGTCGAGTGCCTGCACTGCCACCACCGGTTCCGCGCCGACCACCTCACCGAGGCGTTCGTGGCGAAGAAGGGCCGCGACCCCGAGGGCGGCATGGCCGAGATCGCCTGCCCGAACTGCGGCACCCGCGGTGAGTGGACCGAGCCGCGTGAGTTCTCCGGCATGCTCAAGACGTACCTCGGCCCGGTCGAGTCGGAAGAGGGCCTGAACTTCCTCCGCCCCGAGACCGCGCAGGGCATCTTCGTCGACTTCGCGCAGGTCGTCACGACCAGCCGCATGAAGCCCCCGTTCGGCATCGGCCAGGTCGGCAAGGCGTTCCGCAACGAGATCACGCCCGGCAACTTCATCTTCCGCACCCGTGAGTTCGAGCAGATGGAGATCGAGTACTTCGTGCCCCCTGCCGAGGCGCAGGAGCACTACGAGCAGTGGATCGCCGACTCGGTCGCGTTCTACACCGACCTCGGCATCGACCCGGAGAACCTCCGCCGCTTCGACGTGCCGGACGGCGAGCGGGCGCACTACTCCGACGCCACCGCCGACATCGAGTACCGCTTCGGCTTCGCCGGCTCCGAGTGGGGCGAGCTCATGGGCGTCGCGAACCGCACGGACTTCGACCTCAACAACCACATCGAGTCGTCGGGGCAGGACCTCCGCTACTTCGACCAGGCCGCGAACGAGAAGTACGTGCCGTACGTCATCGAGCCGTCCTTCGGCCTGACCCGTGCGCTCATGGCGTTCCTGCTCGACTCCTACCACGAGGACGAAGCCCCGAACGCGAAGGGCGGTGTCGACAAGCGCACCGTCCTGCGGCTCGACCCGCGCCTGGCGCCCGTGAAGGCCGCGGTGCTCCCGCTGTCCCGCAACGAGCAGCTGTCGCCCGTGGCCCGCGGCCTCGCGGACGACCTGCGCAAGCACTGGAACGTCGACTTCGACGACGCCGGTGCGATCGGTCGCCGGTACCGTCGCCACGACGAGATCGGCACGCCGTTCTGCATCACGGTCGACTTCGACACCCTCGAGGACAAGGCCGTCACGGTGCGCGAGCGCGACACCATGTCGCAGGAGCGCGTGGCGCTCGACCAGCTGCAGGGGTACCTCGCGCAGCGGCTGCTCGGCGCGTAGGCGCGGTCGGCGCCTGACCGGCCGGGTCGGCGCCCGGCCGGCGCCTGGCCGGCCGGCGCCCATCGGCTCCGCACAACCAAAGTCACCCCGAACCGCGCAGATCCGTGGTGCGGGGTGACTTTGGTTGTGCGGAGGGAATGCGCACCGCGACTCCGCGTTGTCGTTGAGCATGAACGACAGTGCTCTCAACGACACCGTGAAGGTGGATGTCTGGTCGGACATCGCCTGCCCCTGGTGCTACATCGGCAAGCGGAAGTTCGAGGCCGGCGTCGCCGCCTTCACCGCGACGGACTCCGGCCGGTCCGTCGAGGTCGAGTACCACTCCTTCGAGCTGAGCCCCGACACCCCCGTCGACTTCGAGGGCACCGAGGCCGAGTTCCTGTCGAACCACAAGGGCATGCCCGTCGAGCAGGCCCAGCAGATGCTCGACCAGGTCACGGGCATCGCCGCCTCCGTGGGTCTCGACTACGACTTCGAGGCCATGCACCACACCAACACGGTGAAGGCGCACCAGGTCATCCACCTCGCGAAGCAGCGGGGCAAGCAGCTCGAGATGGTCGAGCGGCTCTTCACCGCCTACTTCGAACGCGGCGAGCACGTCGGCGACGAGACGACGTTGGCCGACCTGGGAGCGGAGATCGGCCTCGACCGCGACGAGGTGCTCGCGACCCTGCGCGACGATGCGCAGCTCGCAGCCGTCCGCGCCGACCAGGCGCAGGCGCAGTCCTACGGCATCAACGGCGTCCCCTTCTTCGTCATCGACGGGAAGTACGGCGTCTCCGGCGCACAGGACCCGGCCGCGTTCGAGCAGGTGCTCACGCAGGTCGTCGCGCTCCGCGAGACGACGCCGTCCGACATCGCGGACGCCCAGCAGCGTGCCGCGGAGGACGCGGCAGCCGACGCGGAGGCGACCCGATGACGGACGTGCGCGTCGACGGCTCGGCCGAGCCGCGCCTCCAGTCGGACAGCCTGGAGGCGCGACCCGCCCTGCTCACGCTCGTCACGTCCGGCGGTGCGCCGGTCTGCGAAGGCGACTCGTGCTTCGTCCCCGGCGCGGAGGGCGACTGGACAGAGGTCCCCGACTGACGCGACCCGCGCGTCGATCCACGACGCGCGATCGAGGGGACGGGCGGTGCGGTGCGTCTCGACGCGTCCTAACGGACGGGTTCCTCGTCGGTGATGTCGGCGACCGTCGCGTCGTAGGCGGCGATGAGGTCGTCGGCATCGACGAAGGCGCTCGCGCCGTGGCGGCCGGCGCCCAGCGCCACCCGGCGGCCGACGATGCGCTCGTCGGCGTACACGGGCAGGTCGCCGGTCGCGCCGATCGGGGTGATGGTGCCGCGTTCGTAGCCGGAGGCCTCGAGCGCGGTGGCGGCGTCGGGCATCGAGAGCTTGTTGACGCCGACGACCGTCCGGAGCTTCTTCCACGCGATGCTCCGGCCGCCGGGCACCAGTGCGAGCAGGAACCCGCCGTCGTGCCGCTTGACGACGAGGGTCTTCACGATGTCGCCCGGTTCGATGCCGAGGAGCCCCGCCGCCTCATGCAGGGAGTTCGCCGCCGGGCGTTCGACCACGTCGACCCGGAGCCCGCGGGCGGTGGCGTCGGCATCGAATCGAGTGGTGGCGTCGGTCGTCATGTGGAGAACGCTACCGGCGGGCACCGACGTGGGAGAATGGGAGCCGTATGACGATCACTGACGCACCCGGGACGGCGACCCGTCCGGCGAAGCCCCTGCGCATCGGCCCCATCGAGGTCGACGTGCCGGTCGTGCTCGCCCCGATGGCGGGCATCACGAACATGGCCTACCGACGGCTCTGCCGCGAGTACGGCGCCGGCTTGTACGTCTGCGAGATGATCACCTCGCGCGCGCTCGTCGAACGGACCCCCGTGTCGATGCAGCTCATCCAGCACCACGAATCGGAGACGCCGCGGTCGATCCAGCTCTACGGCGTCGAGCCGAACACGGTGGCAGAGGCAGCGACGATCCTGGTGGGCGAGGACCGTGCCGACCACATCGACCTCAACTTCGGGTGCCCGGTGCCCAAGGTCACGCGGAAGGGCGGGGGAGCGGCGCTGCCGTGGAAGCTCGACCTCTTCAAGGAGCTCGTCACGAAGACGGTCCGTGCCGCTGGTGACGTCCCCGTCACCGTGAAGATGCGCAAGGGCATCGACAGCGACCACCTCACGTACCTCGACGCCGCCCGCATCGCGCGGGACGCCGGTGTCGCGGCGGTCTCCCTGCACGCCCGCACGGCCAACGAGCACTACTCGGGGCACGCGGACTGGTCGGCGATCGCCACGCTGAAGGAGACCATCACCGACATCCCGGTGCTCGGCAACGGCGACATCTGGTCCGCGGCCGACGCGCTCCGCATGGTGGACGAGACCGGGGCCGACGGCGTGGTCGTCGGGCGCGGGTGCCTCGGTCGGCCGTGGTTGTTCGGCGACCTCGCGGCGGCGTTCCGCGGCGAGGGCCTGCGGTACATGCCGACCCTCGGCGAGGTCGCGGTCGCGTTCAAGCGGCACGCCGAACTGCTCGTCGAGTTCTTCGGCTCGGAAGAGCACGGCTGCCGGGACATCCGGAAGCACGTCGCCTGGTACTTCAAGGGGTACCCGATCGGCGGTGACGTCCGGTCCGGGCTCGCGATGGCGTCCAGCCTGGACGAGATCGACCACCTGCTCGGCCAGCTCGACCACGACGCGCCCTACCCCGGTGCCGACGCCGAGGGGCCCCGCGGTCGTGCGGGTCACCCGAAGCGCACCGCCCTGCCCGACCGCTGGCTCGAGTCGCGCGACGTCGACAGCGAGTTCCGCAAGGTCCTCGCCGCCGCCGAGCTGCACCACAGCGGCGGATGAGCGCCACGAGTTCCTACGGGCCCGCCGACGCGGAACGCTGGCTGCCCGAGACCCACGGCAGCCGTCGATCCGACTTCGCCCGTGACCGTGCGCGTCTCCTGCACTCGAGCGCGCTCCGACGGCTCGCCGCGAAGACCCAGGTCCTCAGCCCGACGACCGGCCTCGACTTCGCCCGGAACCGGTTGACGCACTCGCTCGAGGTCGCCCAGGTCGGCCGGGAGCTCGCCGACTCGCTCGGCCTCGACCCCGACGTCGTGGACACCGCCTGCCTCGCGCACGACATCGGGCACCCGCCCTTCGGGCACAACGGCGAGACCGCGGTGAACGCCTGGGCCGCCGGGATCGGCGGGTTCGAGGGGAACGCGCAGACGCTGCGGCTCCTCACCCGGCTCGAGCCGAAGGTGTACGGCGACGGACCGGATGACGACCGGCCCTACGGCCTGAACCTCACCCGGGCGTCGCTCGACGCGAGCTGCAAGTACCCGTGGCCGGCGGCGCAGGGTGTGTCCGAGGCCTCGTCGGGCCGCACGAAGTTCGGCTTCTACGACGACGACCACGACGCCTTCGAGTGGCTCCGTGCCGGTGCTCCCCGACGGCAGCGCTGCATCGAGGCGCAGGTCATGGACCTGTCGGACGACATCGCGTACTCGGTGCACGACTTCGAGGACGCCGTCGTCGCGGGCTTCATCGACGTCGCCGCCCTCGGGGACCGCGTCGGCGAGAACGACATCGTGTCGGCCATGCACGCGTGGGTCGGTTCGGACCTCAGCCGCGACGAACTCCTCGACGCCTTCGACCGGCTCCGCTCGCTGCCGCTGTGGATGACGTCGTACGACGGGTCGCGGCGGGACCTGGCGCGGCTGAAGAACCTCACCTCGCAGCTGATCGGACGCTTCGCACGGACCGCGACCGCGGCGACCCGGGAATCCTACGCGTCCGGGTCCCTCGTACGGTTCGCGGCCTCGGTCGTGACCCCGCCGGAGATCATCGGCGAGATCGCGGTGCTGAAGGGCATCGTCGCGGCGTTCGTGATGACGCAGGGCGACCGCCAGCCGGTGTACGAGGAACAGCGTCGGATCCTCACGGAACTCCTGGACGCCCTCGCGGCGAGCGGCAGCGCGGACCTCGAACCGGGGTTCGCCGCCGACTGGCGTGCCGCGTCCGACGACACCGGGCGACTGCGTGCGGTGGTCGACCAGGTCGCGAGTCTGACCGACCAGGGCGCGTTGGCGTGGCACCGGCGGCTCGTGGTGGGCGAGCACGAGAGCGTCCACATCCCGGTCTGAGCCGGAGTCCGGGGTGTGTCGGGCGGTCGAGACACAGGGCCGGCCGCGAGACACCCGGCTGGTCGCGAGACACCGCCGGTTCCGGCGGCGTCTCGACGGCGGGGCGGCGTTTCGCGGGAGAGCCGGTGTCTGAGCGACGCACTGTGGCCGTCCACAGGACGCTCGTCCGGTCGGGCGGTGTCACCACCACGAACTAGGATCGAGGGGTGGCTGGCAGGATCGCGCGTAACGACATCGACGAGGTCCGCTCGCGTGTCAACATCGCGGACGTCGTCGGCGACTACGTGACCCTGAAGTCCGCCGGTGTCGGCTCGCTGAAGGGCCTCTGCCCCTTCCACGACGAACGCTCGCCGTCGTTCCACGTCCGGCCGCAGGTCGGTCGGTACCACTGCTTCGGCTGTGGTGAGGACGGTGACGTCTTCGAGTTCATCATCAGGCAGGACCACACCACCTTCCAGGAAGCCGTCGAGCGGATGGCTGCGAAGATCGGCTTCACGCTCCACTACGAAGAGGGCGACGGTCCGCGGACGGACTACAACCAGCGCGCCCGGCTGATCGCCGCGAACGAGGCCGCGCAGCAGTTCTACGTCGCGCAGCTCACCACCGCGGCGGCCGAACCCGCCCGGCAGTTCCTGGGGGAGCGCGGCTTCGACCCGGCGGCGGCGCAGCACTTCGGTGTCGGCTTCGCACCGCAGTCCTACGACGCCACGCGCGAGCACCTGCGCAGTCGCGGTTTCTCGATGGACGAGATCCTCGCCGCGGGGCTCGCCGGGCAGGGCGACCGCTCCCCGTACGACCGGTTCCGCGGGCGCCTGATGTGGCCGATCCGCGACGTGACCGGGGCGACGATCGGGTTCGGCGCGCGCCGACTGCTCGACGACGACAAGGGCCCGAAGTACCTCAACACGCCGGAGACCCCGATCTACCACAAGAGCCAGGTGCTCTACGGGATCGACCTCGCCCGGCGGGACATCTCGAAGCAGAAGCAGGTCGTGATCGTCGAGGGCTACACCGACGTGATGGCGTGCCACCTGGCGGGCATCACCACCGCGGTGGCCACGTGCGGGACGTCGTTCGGCGTCGAGCACATCAAGGTGCTGCGCCCGATGCTCGGCGACTCCGCCGGGCGCGACCTGTCGCAGCTCGGCAACATCGTCTTCACGTTCGACCCGGACGAGGCCGGGCAGCGCGCTGCCTCCCGCGCGTTCGCGGAGGAGAGCCGGTTCGCCTCGCAGACGTACGTCGCCGTGGCGCCAGGCGGGCTCGACCCGTGCGACCTGCGTCTCGCCCGCGGCGACTCCGCCGTCACGCGCCTCATCGAGACCAAGCGTCCGATGTTCGAGTTCATCATCCGGCGTCGCCTCGCGACGCACGACATCGAGACCGCCGAGGGTCGCGTCGCCGGGCTCCGCGACGCGGCGCCCGTCGTCGCCGGCATCCGTGACCGCACGCTCGCGAACGCGTACACGCGTGAGACCGCGAAGTGGCTCGGCATGGACATCCCCGACGTTCGCCGAGCCGTCGAGAACGCCCGTCAGCGAGCCGGGTCCGGCTCCGGTGGGCGGCACGACGACCGGACAGGAGGCACGGTGCCGGTCGGGCAGGCCGGTCCGGGTGGCGAGCTGGTCACCCCGCCGGAGGAACCGGTCGCCGGACTCCGGCTGCTCCCGAACGACCCGATCACGCGCATGGAACGCGACGCCGTGATGGCGATGGTGCAGCAGCCCGGGCACGTCGGCGCGCCGCTGCTCGGTCTGGCCGCTGCGGCGACGTTCTCGGCGCCGATGCTCTCGGTCGTGCGGGACGCCGTGGTCGCCAACGTCGACGCCGTCGGCGCGGGGGACTGGCTCGATCGGTTGCTGCAGGACGTGCCGGCGCCGTTCCGTGGCCTCGTGCAGGAGCTCGCACTCGCGCCGATCCCGGCCCGCACCGACGAGGACCTGGCGATCTACGCCCGGAGCATCGTCGTGGCCCTGGTCGAGCGGGACCTGCTCGCACGGAAGGCCTCGTTGCTCGGGCAGCTGCAGCGGGCGGACCCGAACGAGCAGGCCGATCGTCGGGCGGACATCCAGCGGCAGCTCGTCGACATCGACGCCCAGCGGATGCGGTTGCGCGCGGACGCCGAGCCCGCGTCCTAGCTCGTCCGCCGGCCGGCCGGCCGAGGTCGCACGACATGCCGCGTGCGCTGCACCGAAGTCGCACGATCCGTCGGTCGGGGCGCGTCGAAGCGGCCGTTCGAGCGATCTCGACACACGACTTTGCGGGCGGCCGCGGGCGGCGGCGGGTGGCCGCCGGCGGCGGCGGCGGCCGCGCGCTCCTGCCGGAAGGGCGCCCGGGCAGGAGAACGCGACCGATCCGCCGGGGTGCCGGACGTTGCGGGCCGGTGCCGCGCCTCCAGGCAGCCTTCCGAGGTCGCACGACATGCCGCGTGCGTCTCACCGAGGTCGCACGACGTGCCGCGTTCGGGCCGCGAGAGCGGCTCTTCGTGCGACCTCGGGGGACCCGAGCAGGGACCCGAGCAGGGGACCCGAGCGGCGGACCCGAGCCGAGTCGCCGGGCGGGTGGAGCGCGCCACGGCCGCACGTTGCAACGCGCAACTTCCGTGCGCGACGCGCCGCAGCTGCACGCACGGATGATGCAACAGACGACGCACTCTTGCATTACAGCGGTGTAAACAAATCTCCCTCGGTTCGTGCAGTTCCGTGACAGGGTGATAGCAATGAGCGTTCCTGGCCGGGCACACAGACGATCCACCTCCGGCGCAGGACCCTTGCATTCACCACCAAGAGAGGCATCGAACATGGCATCCGTGTTCAAGAAGCACACAGCGAAGTGGGGCAGGCGCGGCATCGCGCTCGGCGCCGGGGCAGCAGCGACGGCGCTGGTGCTGACCGGCTGCGCGGGCGGCAGTGTCAGCGACGCCGCCCTCGACGGCATCAGCATCGGCACGACCGACAAGATCACCTCGCTCGACCCGGCTGGTTCGTACGACAACGGCTCGTTCGCCGTGCAGAACCAGGTCTTCCCGTTCCTGATGAACACCCCCGTCGGCAGCCCGGACGTCAAGCCGGACATCGCGACCAAGGCCGAGTTCACGAACGACACCACGTACACGGTGACGCTCAAGAAGGGCCTGAAGTTCGCCAACGGACACGACCTCACGTCGAGCGACGTCAAGTTCTCGTTCGACCGCGAGCTGAAGATCAACAACGAGAACGGCCCGCAGTCCCTGCTCGCCAACCTCAAGAGCATCGACACGCCGGACGACACCACGGTCGTGTTCAACCTCGACCACGCCGACCAGACCTGGCCGCAGGTGCTCTCCAGCCCCGCCGGCCCGATCGTCGACGAGCAGGTGTTCTCGGCCGACAAGCTCACGCCGGCGGCCGACATCGTCAAGGGCAAGGCCTTCGCCGGCCAGTACTCGATCAGCTCCTACAAGGAGAACGACACGATCCAGTACAAGGCGAACAAGAACTACGACGGGCTCCTGGGCAAGCCGAAGACCGACGAGGTCACGGCCAGCTACTACACCAAGGAGACCGACCTCAAGCTCGCCGTGCAGAAGGGCGACGTCGACGTGGCGTACCGCTCGCTGACGCCGACCGACATCGCCGACCTCCGCAAGGACGACAAGGTCAAGGTCACCGACGGCCCCGGCGGCGAGATCCGCTACCTGGTCTTCAACTTCAACACGCAGCCCTACGGCGCGAAGCAGTCGGACGCCGACGAGACGAAGGCCCTCGCAGTGCGCCAGGCCGTCGCCGACGTCGTCGACCGCGAGAAGCTCGCGAAGGACGTCTACAACGACACCTACTCGCCGCTCTACTCGATGGTGCCGGACGGCCTGACGGGTGCGTCGAAGCCGTTCGAGAAGCTCTACGGCGACGGCGACGGCGGTGCTGACGTCGACAAGGCGAAGGACACCCTGTCGAAGGCGGGCGTCACCGGCAAGGTGCAGCTCGACATCCAGTACGCACCGGACCACTACGGTTCGACGTCGGACGACGAGTACGCGGAGCTCAAGACGCAGCTCGAGAACTCCGGCCTGTTCACCGTGAACATCCAGTCGACGGTCTACACGACGTACGCGCAGGAGCGCACGAAGGACGCCTACCCGGTGTACCAGCTCGGTTGGTTCCCGGACTTCTCGGACGCGGACAACTACCTGTCGCCGTTCTTCACGAAGGACAACTTCGTCCAGAACCACTACGACGACCCGACGATCCAGGGGCTCATCTCCGACGAGCAGCAGGAGTCCGACAAGGACAAGCGCGCCACCCTCATCGAGCAGGCGCAGGAGCGTGAGGCGACGCAGATCTCGACGCTGCCGCTGCTCCAGGGCAAGTCCGTCGCCGTCGCGGCCAAGGACGTCAAGGGCCTGACCCTCGACTCCTCGTACAAGTTCCGCTACGCGACCCTCTCCAAGTAACACCGACGACGACCAGGGGGCGTTCCCACGAGGGACGCCCCCTGGTCACGTCCACGAAAGGCACCCCTCCCCGTGACCCTCAGCACCCCAGAGGCGACCCAGGACGTGAACGGTTCCGACCCCACCAAGCCACAGGCACGGCGCAGTGCCAAGAGCAGTGGTGGTGGGCTCGGCCGGTACGTCCTCGTCCGGTTCCTCCTCATCTTCCCGACCGTCTTCATCCTGGTGACGCTCGTGTTCTTCCTGATGCGCGTCATCGGGAACCCGATCACCGCGTCCGTCGGCGGTCGTCTCACCCCGAGCCAGCTGCAGGAACGCCTGCACGCGGCCGGGTACGACCGACCCGTGCTCGTGCAGTACTTCGAGTACCTCGGCAAGATCGTCCGCGGTGACTTCGGCACGACGGCGACCGACAACCGTCCGATCACCGAGATCATCGTCACGTACGGCGGCGCGACCGCGGAGCTCGTGTTCTACGCGCTCATCGTCGCGCTGGTGCTCGGCATCCCGCTCGGCATGCTCGCCGCGTACATGCGCGACAAGTGGCCCGACGTGCTGTTCCGCGCCCTCGCCATCCTGACCTACGCGACGCCGGTGTTCTTCGGTGGCCTGCTGCTGAAGCTCGTCTTCTCGGTCTGGCTGGGCTGGCTGCCGCTCGGCGACCGCGCGTCGACACGGGTGTCACTCGTCCTGGACAACATCCCCGGCGCCACCGGCATCTACATCATCGACGCGCTCCGCACCGGCAACGCCCAGATCATCACCGATGTCCTGGCGCACGCCGTGCTGCCCGCGATGACGCTCGGCCTGCTGACCGCCGGCATCTTCCTGCGCCTGGTGCGCGCGAACATGATCGGGTCGCTCGGGTCCGAGTACGTCGACGCGGCCCGCTCCCGCGGCGTCCGCGAGGCCCGTCTCGTCCGGACGCACGCGTTCCGGCCGGCCCTGGTGCCGATCATCACCGTGATGGGGCTGCAGATCGCGATGCTCCTGGGCGGGTCCGTCCTGACCGAGACCACCTTCGGCTGGCGCGGGCTCGGCTTCGAGCTGAACCAGTACCTGTCGGCCCGCGACTTCGTCGCCGTCCAGGGCATCGTCGCGATGCTCGCCGTGATCGTCGCGGTGACGAACTTCATCGTCGACGTCGTCGCGGCACTGATCGACCCGAGAGTGAGGTTCTAGAGATGGCTGACACCTCCCTCGTCGACCGCCACGAGCCGCTCTGGAAGCGGCTGCCCGTCGTCCTCCAGCTCCGCAAGAGCACGGGCTGGCAGCGCGCCATGCTCATCACCGGCGTGGTCATCTGCGCCCTGTACCTGATCGTCGCGATCGCCGCGCCGCTCATCGCCCCGTACGGCTTCGGCCAGCTGCAGGGCGCCGACGGCCAGAGCTTCCCGCGCACCGGCGAGCCGAGCTCCGCGCACATCTGGGGCACCACGGTCGGTGGCTTCGACGTGTTCAGCCGCGTGGTCTACGGCGCCCGCACCGCGGTGCTCGTGGTGATCGTGGCCGTCGTCGTGTCGATCATCATCGGCGTCATCCTCGGCATGGTCTCCGGCTACATCGGCGGCTGGCTGGACCGGATCCTCGTGGTGGTGGCCGATGCCATCTACGCGTTCCCGTCCCTGCTGCTCGCGATCGTCGTCTCGATCGTCATCTCCGGCGGCAACTCGAGCTACTCCGGCGGCATCATCGCGGCGGCCATCTCGATCACGGTCGTGTACGTCCCGCAGTACTTCCGGGTCGTCCGTGCCGAGGCCGTCCGCCTGAAGAACGAGGCGTTCGTCGAGTCCGCGCGCGTGATGGGCACGAACCCGTGGCGCATCATGACGCGGCACGTGCTCCGCAACTCGACGCGCTCCCTGCCGCTGATCCTCACGCTGAACGCGAGCGACGCGATCCTGACGCTCGCGGGCCTCGGCTTCCTGGGCTTCGGCATCGGCCCGACCAGCGGCGCCGAGTGGGGCTACGACCTCAGCCGCGCGCTGTCCGACGTCGCGAGCGGCGTCTGGTGGACCGGTGTCTTCCCGGGTGTCGCGATCGTCGTGCTCGTGCTCGGCGTGACGTTCATCGGCGAGAGCCTCAACGACATCTCGGACCCCCGTCTGCGCGCGCGCCGGCGGCTGAAGCAGCTGGTGTCGCGCAAGCAGGCCGCCAGCACGGAAGGGGCGGCAGCATGACCGACACCACCACGGAACCGGTCGTCGTCGTCGACGACCTCACCGTCACCTTCGCGACCGACGGCGGCGCCGTCGACGCGGTCAAGGGCGTCAGCCTCGACGTCCGCCCCGGTGAGGTCCTCGCCCTCGTCGGCGAGTCCGGCTCCGGCAAGTCCGTGACGGCCCGCAGCATCCTCCGGCTGATGCCGGAGACGGCGACCCTCGGCGGCGCGGTGTACCTCGACGGCACGGACGTCGTCACGGTGGGCGCGCAGAAGCTGCGCAGCCTCCGCGGCACCGCGGGCGCGATGGTGTTCCAGGAACCGTCGACGGCGCTCAACCCGGTCTTCACGGTCGGGTGGCAGATCGCCGAGGGGCTCCGGGCGCACGGCGGTGTCTCGAAGAAGGAGGCCCGCGCGAAGGCGATCGACTACCTCCGCCGCGTCGGCATCCCCGACCCGGAGACGCGCGTCGACCACTACCCGCACCAGTTCTCCGGCGGGCAGAAGCAGCGCGTCGTGATCGCGAGCGCGCTGGCCCTCGAACCGTCGGTGATCATCGCGGACGAACCGACGACGGCGCTAGACGTGACGGTGCAGGCCGAGATCCTCGACCTGCTCCGCCGCTGCCGTGACGAGTTCGGCGCCGCGATCGTGGTCATCACGCACAACATGGGCGTGGTGGCCGACCTGGCCGACCGCGTCGCCGTGATGTACCAGGGCGAGGTCGTCGAGGAGGCCCCGGTGCGCGAGCTCTTCGCGGACCCGAAGGCCGACTACACGAAGCGGCTCCTCGCCGCGGTGCCCCGGCTCGAGGCCTCGACCGGCGTCGCCCGTCGCGCCGCGATCACGTCGGACGTCGAACCGCTGGTGTCGGCGAAGGGGCTCGAGATCGAGTACCCGGGCCGACTCGGTGCGCACGCGTTCAAGGCCGTGAAGGGCGTCGACCTCGACATCCGCCCCGGCGAGGTGCTCGGCCTGGTGGGCGAGTCCGGCTCGGGCAAGACCACGATCGGCCGCGCGATGGCCGGTCTGACACGGGTCACGGGCGGTTCGCTCCGCGTGCTCGGCACCGAGATGCTCGGGTACCGCGAGCGGGACTTCAAGCGGCACCGCAAGGACATCGGGTTCGTCTTCCAGGACCCGGCGACCTCGTTCAACCCGCTGCTCACCATCGCCGAGTGTGTGGCCGAGCCCCTCGTCGTGCACGGTGAGGTGTCGAGCCCGCGAGCCGCCCGGAAGCGGGTCGGCGAGCTCCTCGAGATGGTGCAGCTGCCGGCGGCGTACGGCGACCGGTACCCGCACGAGCTGTCCGGTGGTCAGCGACAGCGGGCGTCGCTCGCGCGGTCGATCGCGTTGCGTCCGAAGCTGCTCATCGCCGACGAGCCGACGAGTGCGCTCGACGTGTCGGTGCAGGCACGCGTGCTCGAGTTGTTCCTCGAGCTCCAGCAGGACCTCGGGTTCGCGTCACTGTTCATCAGCCACGACCTCGCGGTCGTCGGCGCGCTCTCGGACCGGATCGCGGTGCTCTACCGCGGCGACCTGGTCGAGACCGGGACGACGGCCGAGGTCCTCGGCGCACCGCAGCACCCCTACACGCAGCGACTCCTGGCGTCACTCCCGGTTCCGGACCCAGCGGAACAGGCCGAGCGACGGCGTACGCTTGAGGCACTGGAGAACGCCGGGCCCTGACCCGACGCGACCAGCCTGGAGGCGCGGCGTGCGTCGACGACGCACGCCGCGCCTCCAGGCGGTCGCCTCCACCGCACCACGCACGACGGCCGGTGCACCCGGCCCGTCGCGAACCGCCGCCAGGGGGCGGCGTGGAAGGGGACCCATGATCGCGGTGAACGGACCGGCGGTCGTCGCAGACGACGTGTCGATCGAGTACCGGAGCGGACGGGGGACGGACGCGATCCGTGCCGTCGACGGCGTCAGCCTGACGGTCCGCCAGGGGGAGATCCTCGCCGTGCTCGGCGAGTCGGGTTCCGGCAAGTCGACGTTCGCCGCGGCGATCGCGGGGCAGCTCGGCGCGACCGGCGAGGGCGAGGGGGCCCACCGTCGGCACATCGTCGGGGGTGAACTCACCGTGCTCGGGCAGAAGACCCGTGGGCTGCGGACGACCTCGCGGAAGGCCGAACGGCTCAGCGGCCGCATCGGCTACCTGCCCCAGGACGGTGCGGACCGGCTCAGCCCGGACCTGACCGTCGGCGAGGCCATCGCCGAACCGATCTACGTGCGCGACCGTCGCTTCGACCGGAAGGAAGCCGGCCTCATCGTCGCGCGCCTGGTCGACGCCGTGCACCTGCCGCTCGGCGTGATGCGGCTCAACACCTGGGAGCTCTCGAGCGGGCAGCGGCAGCGCGTCGCCCTCGCGCGGGCGCTCGTCCTCGAGCCGCAGCTGCTCGTCGCCGACGAACCCGCCCGTGGCGTGGACGTGCTCGTGCGCCAGTCGGTGCTCGAGGCACTCGCGACCCTGCAGCGGAACCGGCAGTTCTCGGCGGTCGTCGTGTCGAGCGACCTCCGCGAGGCCCGGGCCCTCGCCGACCGGGTGGCCATCATGGCGGAGAGCCGGCTCGTCGGACTCGGCACCTTCGACGAGGTCCTCGACAACCCCGTCGACCCCTACGTCAAGACGCTCGCGGCGACGGCGGCCCGTCCGGTGAAGCGACGCCCCGCGGCCGCGGCTGTGAACCCGGCGCGTCGCTCGTCGGCACCCCGCCGGCCCGTCCCGGCCGGTACCGGACCGCGTTCGGAACGGCAGGAGAACGCGTGAGCGCGGGGTCCGGTGCCCGCGGGCACCGCGCCGTCGTGACGGACGCGGGCGCCGCGCTGCCGATCGCGCCGCCCACCGCCGGGCGGGTCGCGATCGCGCCCACGACGTCGTCGGCGTCGTTGCACGAGTCCGCGGTGACTTCCGCCGGGGGAACGGTCGGTCCGTTGGACGCCGAGGCCCGTGGGCTGGTGTGGCTCGACCCCCGCGACCCCGCCGGCCTGTCGGACGCGCTGGAGTCCGCTCCCGGAGTCGGTTGGGTCCAGCTGCCGTTCGCCGGCGTCGACGCCTTCGCCTCGCTCATCCAGTCCCACGGTGACCGGGTGCTCTTCACCTCGGCCAAGGGGGCGTACGCCGAACCGGTCGCCGAGCACGCGCTCGCCCTGACCCTCGGGACGCTCCGGGTGCTGCAGAAGCGTGCTCGTGCGCGCTCCTGGGCGACGGAGCCCGAGGGCGTCTCGCTGTACGGACGGAACGTCGTCGTGATCGGTGCCGGGGGGATCGCGCAGGAGTACATCCGGCTGACCGCGCCGTTCGAGGTCTCGGTGACCGTGGTGCGGCGCTCGTCGTCGCCCGTCGACGGCGCCGACCGCACCGTCACCACTGACCAGCTCGACGAGGTCCTGCCCGACGCCGACGTGGTGACGATCGCCGCCGCCATGACGTCCGGCACGGCGAAGCTGTTCGGGCCTGCGCAGTTCGCGCTGATGAAGCCGTCCGCGCGACTCGTGAACATCGCCCGCGGGGGACTCGTCGACAC
Organism: Curtobacterium sp. 314Chir4.1; assembly: GCF_900215175.1. Classification (NCBI taxonomy): domain Bacteria; kingdom Bacillati; phylum Actinomycetota; class Actinomycetes; order Micrococcales; family Microbacteriaceae; genus Curtobacterium; species Curtobacterium sp. 314Chir4.1. The sequence continues at coordinate 829,812 of NZ_OCMI01000001.1, read as the reverse complement.
CGACGCCCTGGTGGACGCGCTGCGCGACGGCTCCATCGGGGCCGCCGGTCTCGACGTGACCGATCCCGAGCCGCTGCCCGACGGCCACCCGCTGTGGGACGAGCCGGGCGCGATCATCACGCCGCACCAGGCCGACACGCCGGAGATGGTGGCGCCGCTGCTCGCCGAGCGGGTGCGGCTGAACACGGCGGCGTTCCTCGGTGGCGCCGGCTCGGGGTTCGTGGGGGTCGTCGACCCGGTGGCGGGGTACTGAGCACGGTCGCGTGCAGCGGGCCCGGGCCAGCGGGCGGTACGCCCGTTCCCGCGGGCGGCACGCCCGGGATGCATGCCGGATGCGCGGGGTGGCTCCGAGGTGCTGCTATGCTGTTACCCGTTGTTCGCACGACATTCGCCAGCGGACAGTGATCCTCGATAGCTCAATTGGCAGAGCAGCCGGCTGTTAACCGGCAGGTTGTTGGTTCGAGTCCAACTCGGGGAGCAGACAGGCCCTCACCTTCGGTGGGGGCCTTTCGCGTGCGCGGCGCGCTGCGCGCGGGTGGGCGGCGCGCGGGTGGGCGGCGGGTGGGCGAGTCTCGCGATGGGCGACACGTCTCGGGGTCCGGAGCGCGAGAAGTGTCGCTGGGGGCGAGTCTCGGGCGGCGTCGGCCGGGTGCCGGACTCGCAGCGGACGCTTGGGCGGAAGCTGTTAGCGTTCACAGGTGATCACCGCGCGCCGAGCCCTCGCCGTGGGCGTCGTCGTCGCCGCGGCGATCGGCCTCGTCGGCTGCACGACCGGGGCGGAGTCCGAGCCCGAGGACTCCCTCGACACCGGAGCGACCTCCGGGGTCTCGGCCTCCGGGACCTCGCCGATCGTGTTCGCGTTCGTCTGTGCGGACGGGTCGTCCGAGCGCTCCGAGACGTACACGACCTACTCGGCGGTGTGGGAGGACGACCGCACCGACTGCACGGCCGAGCGGATCACCGGGACGGAGATGTCCTCGCAGCAGCGTGCCGCGGTGCAGGTGACCGACGGCGACGCGACCCTCGAGGAGCTCGCCTCCGGGTGCGCCGTGCGGGGGAGCGGGCCGTGGGCGGACGCAGTCACCTCGGCGGCCCAGGCGCACGTCGCGGCCGGTCTGCTCGAGTACTGCCCCGGTCATCCGGAGACCGACCACCTGCGCGACGCACTCGCTGCCTGGCGGGGCTGACCCGCGCCTCCAGGCCCGGGGTGGGGCGTCAGCCCCCAGCGTCCCGCGGCGTCAGCCCTCGGGGTGGTCGCGGCCAGGCAGCCAGGACTTGCCCGGCCCGCCCCAGCTGTTCTTGCGGATCGCCTTCGCGACCTGCTTGCCGTAGGGGTGCACGAGTCGATCGGCGTAGAGGTACCCGTCGAGGTGGTCGTACTCGTGCTGGAAGATGCGGGCGAGCCAGCCGTGCGCCTCGACCTCGAACGGTTCGCCGTGCTCGTCGACGGCGCGGAGCAGGGCTGCCTCGGACCGGCGGAGCGGGAAGCGCTCACCCGGCACGGAGAGGCAGCCCTCGGACTCCTCGTCCTCGTCGAGCTCCTCCACAGCCTCGGGGACGGCGGGGGTCGTCCACAGGACGGGGTTGACGGCGACACCGCGGTGCAGGACCTCGTCATCATCGGTCCACGAGTACACGAAGAGCCGCTTGCCGACACCGACCTGGGGTCCGGCGAGCCCGACGCCCGGCGCCAGGTCCATGGTCTCGAACATGTCGGCGACGAGGGAACGGAGGTCGTCATCGAACTCGGTGACCTCGGCTGCACGCTCGTGCAGGACGGGTTCGCCGGTGATGCGGATCGGGAGAACGGCCATTCACCCAGGTTATCCGGCGGGGGACGGTAGCCTCGACGCGTGACGACGGACCTCCAGCTGCCGGACGCGGTGAACCTCACGCCGTTCCAGGCGCTCATGATCCCCGTCGCGCTCATCGGCGCGGTGTTCCTGTCCCTCGGTGCGCAGTTCCAGAGCCGCGGTGTGCAGCGGGTCGAGGCACGTCTCGGTCGGCAGTCGAAGGGCCTCAGCGTCCGGCACGTGGTCGGGCTGGTGTCGAGCGGCTACTGGGTGCTCGGCACGCTCATGCTCGGCATCGCCGTCGTCCTGCAGCTCGTGAGCATCACTTACGCACCGCTCATCGTCGTGCAGCCGCTCGGCGCGGTCGCCCTGGTCATCACGACGTGGTTCTCCTCGCGGTCCTCCGGCGTCCCGCTCGGGCGGCGTGCCCGTCGGGCGGTGTGGACCTGCATCATCGGTGTCGCGATCTTCGTCGGCATCGCGGCCTTCGTCGGCCACGAAAGCGCCATCACCCGGCAGCAGCTCGTCACGGTGCTGGTGATCCTGGCGGTCGTGCTCGTCCTCGTGCTGGTGTCCTTCCGGGTCGTGGCGAAGCACAAGAGCGCGCTCTACTACATCGTCGGCGCCGGCATCCTCTACGGCTTCGTGGCGACGCTGGCGAAGGTCACGCTCAACCGGTTCGTCAACCACACGTTCGACTGGCTGACGGTCCTCGCGATCGTCGGGGTGATCGTCGCGGCGTCGCTCGGCGGGTACTTCGTGCAGAACGCGTACTCCGCCGGCTCGGCCGACCTGGTCATCGCGGGACTGACCGTGATCGACCCGATCGTCGCCGTCGGCATCGGCGTGATCGTCCTCGGCGAGGCCGCCGGTGCGCCGTTCGTCGCGGTCGCGGGCTTCGTGGTCGCCGCAGCCATCGCGATCACGGGTGTGTTCCTGCTCGCGAAGCACCACCCGCAGACCCGGGCGTAAGCGCCAGCCGGGCCGGCGGCCCGGCGGGCCGGCCCCGGCACACCCGTCATACCTGGGTAGGGCCGGGTCCGCCGCGAGGCGGACGCACACCGCCGGGCCCCTGCGGTACCGTCGGAGACCGACCAGCAATCGCCCACGAGAGGACGACGCCCGCCGTGTCACAGGACGCCACCACCGCCACCGCCGAGCCGACGGGTGCGACGGGGGGTCGACGACCGCTGCGTGTCCTGATCGCCGCGGACACCTTCCCGCCGGACGTCAACGGTGCCGCCACCTTCGCCGAGCAGCTCGCCGTCGGCCTCGCCGAGCGTGGGCACGAGGTCCACGTCGTCGCCCCCGCGTCGAGCCGCCACTACGGCACCTTCGACGAGGAGCACCGCGGCGTCACCCTCGTCGTGCACCGGCTGAAGTCGTACAAGTGGCCGCTGCACGCCTGGCTGCGGTTCGTCTGGCCCTGGAGCGTCCGCAAGTGGACGGCGCCGATCCTGGACGCCGTGAAGCCCGACGTCCTGCACATCCAGTCGCACGTGGTGATCGGGCGCGGCATCGTGCACGAGGCGCACGACCGCGGCATCCGGGTCGTCGCGACGAACCACTTCATGCCGGAGAACCTGCTCGAGTACACGCCGTTCGGCAAGCGCACCCTGCCGATCGCGCTGAAGATCGCGTGGAACGACGCCGCGAAGACCTACCGGCTGGCCGACACCATCACGACGCCGACGAACCTCGCCGCGGACTACCTCCGCCGCGCCATCGCCGGGCAGCGCGTCCTCGCGATCTCGTGCGGCATCGACGCGACCCGGTACCTGGCACGCGAGGGCCGTCCCGCGCAGAACGACATCGTCTTCGTCGGCCGGGTCGCCCCGGAGAAGAACCTCGACGTCCTCGTCCGTGCCCTCGCCGCCCTGCCCGCCGAGCTCGAGGCGACGCTCACCATCGTCGGCGACGGCGAGATGATCCCGAAGCTCAAGGCCCAGGCGAAGGAGCTCGGGCTCGAGGACCGCATCCGGTTCCTCGGGTTCGTCTCCGACGAGGTGAAGCGGCAGGCGCTCACGAACGCCACGGTGTTCGCGATGCCCTCGACGGCCGAACTGCAGAGCATCTCGTCGCTCGAGGGCATGGCCTCCGGGCTCCCCGTCGTCGCGGCGGACTCGATGGCCCTGCCGCACCTGATCGACGGCAACGGGTACCTGTTCACGCCTGGTGACGAGCACGACCTCGCGGCCAAGCTCACGGCTGTGCTCACCGCCTCCGACGAGGACTACGTGGCCATGCGGGAACGCAGTCTGGCGATGATCGAGGCACACGACATCAACCGCACGCTCTCGACGTTCGAGTCGCTGTATCGTGGGGAGCCGGTGGCCTGACGGTCCCCGGCGAGGGGCGGTAGCCAAGCTGGTCAAGGCAGTCGGCTCATAACCGAACGATTCGCGGGTTCAAGTCCCGCCCGCCCTACGTGCACCTGCCGAGAAAGCGCGACACACCGCAGCAAGAGGACCACAGCCCGACGCCGAACGTGACGTTCGAGGTGACCCGTGGCGGTACTGGCGTGCGCGTCAACGCCTTCCGGATCGGCTTCATGGGCGCGATCGGTGTGCTCGTCGCCCTCGTGGCCGGCTCCATCGTGCACCAGCTGTCCACGGTGCTCGTCTACATCGGCGTCGCCCTGTTCCTCGCGCTCGGCATCGACCCGCTGGTCTCGTTCCTCGAGCGCTTCGTCCCGCGCTGGGTCGCCATCACGGTCGTCGTGGTCGGGGTCCTCGCGGCGTTCGCCGGCGTGGTGTTCGCGGTGGTCCCGATCCTGGTGCAGCAGGCGACGAACCTCATCCAGAACTTCCCGGACATCGTCAAGGACATCTCGAACCAGGAGTGGGTCCAGAACCTCTCCGACCAGTTCTCCGGGTCGTTCGACATCGACCACGCGCTGCAGTCGGTGCAGTCCTTCGTCGAGAACCCGGGCAACCTGCTGAGCCTTGGCGGCGGGATCCTGGCGGTCGGCAGCGGCATCCTGTCCGGGCTGACGGGTGCCGTGATCGTCATCATCCTGATGCTCTACTTCCTCGCGTCGATGCGCGGGATGAAGTCGATGACCTACCGGTTCGTCCCGGCCTCGCGCCGGCAGAACTTCATCGACGTCAGCGAGCAGATCACCCAGGCCGTCGGTCGCTACGTGGTGGGCCAGATCTCGCAGGCGCTCATCAACGGCATCCTGAGCCTGGTGTTCCTGCTCATCATCGGTGCACCGCTGCCCGTGCTGCTCGCGTCGTTCGCGTTCCTCGGCTCGCTCATCCCGCTCGTCGGCACCCTGGCGGCCGCGATCGTCATCTCGCTGCTCTGCCTGTTCGCCTCGCCGGCGACCGCCCTCGCCGCGGCCATCTACTACCTCGTGTACATGCAGGTCGAGGCGTACGTGATCTCGCCGCGCATCATGTCCCGCGCGGTCCAGGTCCCCGGCGCCCTCGTCGTGATCGCCGCCGTGGCCGGTGGCACGATCGGCGGTGTGCTCGGCGCCCTCGTCGCCCTGCCCGTCGCCGCGTCGGTGATCATCATCGTGCAGAAGGTCATCTACCCGCGGCAAGAGCAGTCGTGACCGCCTACCAGGACCACGTCGCGAGCCGTGCCCGCTGGGCGACGAGTCCTCGTGGCCCGTTGGCGCTCGTGAACGCCCAGCACGTCGCCCACGCCCAGCCGGTGTGGCCCGTCCCCGGCACCTGGGCGCCGGCACCCGGTGGCCTGACCGTCACGGCGGCGGCCGAGGACGGCGTGGTCGTCGACGGCGTCGCGGTCGACGGCGAGGTCCTGGTCGCCGGTGACGGGGCAGTCGTCCCGTCGACGGTCGCGTTCCCCGACGGTTTCGCCGGAACGGTGTCCGGCGACACCCTCCGCGTCTGGGACCCGGCATCCGAGGCGATCACCCGCTTCGCGGAGATCGCCCGCTTCGACCGGTCGGACGCCTGGGTCGCGTCCGGCAGGTACACGCCCCTCGAGGGCCTGGAGGCGCGTGGGACCGTCGTCGACGCCGCCGGCGATCCGCTCGAGGTCGTCGGGCACATCGAGACGGCCTTCGGCAGCACGACCGTCCGGCTCGTCGCGGTCCGGTCGGCACCGTTCCAAGGGTCGGCGCGGCTGCAGCTCATCGTGCAGGACGCCACGAGCGCCCTCGCGGAGGACGACCCGGGCAGCACCTACTCGATGGGGCGCTTCCTGTACCTCGACGACCCCGGTGCCGCCGACGACGTCGAGCTCGACTGGAACCTGCTCGTCCTGCCGCCGTGCGCGTTCTCGTACCAGTTCGCGTGCCCGATCCCGCCGGACGAGAACCGGATCCCGGTGCCGATCACCGCCGGGGAACGTCACCCGCTCGACACCGCCGGACACGTCTTCCACTGACTCCCGACGCGGTGTCTGGTGTTCCCAGCGCCCAGGCTGCATAATGGGCGTGTCCGCAAGGACATCACAATCGCATATCGATGGTTCCGAACGAACACTCCGAAGTCCAGGTCGATGGGGAAGTCGCACCTGACGAATCGGAGGAATCGTGAACGGAACGACCACCGGGGTGCTCTACGTGCACTCCTCACCACGCGCGCTCTGCCCGCACGTCGAATGGGCGGCAGGTCGCGCCATGAGCCGTGCCGTGAACTTCTCGTGGCTCGACCAGCCAGCGCAGGACGGCGCCCGTCGCACCGAGTTCACCTGGACCGGCGTGGTCGGGACCGGTGCCGCGATCGCGTCTGCCCTCCGCGGGTGGGAGCACCTCCGCTACGAGGTGACCGAGGAGCCCACCTCGCAGTCGGACGGCGGCCGCTGGATGCACACGCCGGACCTCGGCGTCTTCTACGCCCAGACGGACGTCACGGGCAACATGGTCGTCCCCGAGGACCGGGTCCGCTACGCGATGGAGGTCGCCGGCAGCAACGCCCTCGAGCTCCACCGTGAGCTCCGCCTGGCGCTCGGGCAGGCCTGGGACGACGAACTCGAGCCCTTCCGGCACGCCGCCGAGGGCAACCCCGTCGTCTGGCTCCACCGCGTCGGCTGACCCCGCACCGATCCCTCCGCCGCGAACGCCGTCCCTCGGGGCGGCGTTCGTGCGTCCGGGCCGCGTGCCGCGGGCCGCGCGGCGAACCCGTCCTCCCTCGCGAAAGCGACAGCGTGCCGCCAGACTCCGGCGGCAGACTGTCGCTGCGGCGGCAGGGGCCGTCGCGAGTACCGGCAGGCTGTCGCTTTGGCGACGGTGTCCGGTCCGCGGCGCAGGCCGTCCGATCCATCGGCGCCGCGGGCGCCCACGTTCGCGAGAGCGACAGCGTGCCGCCAGAGTTCGGCGGCAGAGTGTCGTTTCGGCGGCACGGGCCGCCGCGAGTGCGGGCAAACTGTCGCTTCGGCGACACAGTCCGGACCGCGCGAGCGTCAGACCGCTGAGCACGGCCCGGCGCAGCGCACCGCGCCCGGGCCGGCCACCGGAACGACGGAGGCCCGCCCCGGCGACGCGGGACGGGCCTCCAGGCCGGGGTGGACCGGATCAGGCGGTGCGGAACGCGACCACCGCGTTGTGCCCACCGAAGCCGAACGAGTTGCTCACCGCGAGCAGGTCGCCCTGCGGCAGCTCGCGCGGCGCCGTGGCGACGTCCATCACGATCTCCGGGTCCTGCTCGGTGAGGTTGATCGTCGGCGGCGCGACGCGGTTGTGCAGCGCCAGCACCGTGAAGGCCGCCTCGATCGCGCCGGCACCACCGAGGAGGTGACCGGTCGACGCCTTGGTGGCCGACACGACGATCTGGTCGAGGTGGTCGCCGAACACGCGGCGCATCGCGTGGTACTCGGCGATGTCGCCCACCGGAGTCGAGGTGGCGTGCGCGTTGACGTGGACGACGTCCTCGCGGGCGGCGCCGGCGTGCTCGAGCGCCTGCAGGACGGCGCGGGCGGCGGCGCTGCCCTCGGGGTCCGGGGCGGTGATGTGGAAGGCGTCGGAGGTGATGCCGGCACCGGCGACCTCGGCGTAGATCTTCGCGCCGCGGGCCTCGGCGTGCTCCTTCGACTCGAGGATGAGCGCCGCGGCGCCGTCACCGAGCACGAAGCCGTCGCGCGTGACGTCGTACGGACGCGACGCGGTCTCGGGGGAGTCGTTGCGACGCGAGAGGGCCTGCATGGCCGCGAAGGCCGCGAGGGGCAGCGGGTGCAGGGCGGCCTCGGCGCCACCGGTGATGACGATGTCCGCGTCGCCGGAGGCCACGTGGCGGTACGCCTCGGCGAGGGACTCGGTCGAGGACGCGCACGCCGACAGGTAGGTGCGGGCGCCACCGCGGGCACCGAACTCCATCTCGATGGCGGCGGCGGGGCCGTTCGCCATGAGCATCGGCACCGTCATCGGCATGACGCGCCGCGGGCCCTTCTCGCGCAGGGTGTCCCAGGCGTCGAGCAGGGTGTTGACGCCGCCGATGCCGGTCGCCCAGTCCACGATGAGGCGCTCGGGCACGACGGACTCGTCGTCGATGCCGGCGTCGGCCCAGGCCTCGCGCGCGGCGACGAGCGACAGCTGCGACGACGGGTCGAGGCGCTTCGTCTCCGGGCGGGTGAGCTGGTCGGTGAGGAACCGCCGCGCCTGGCCGGCGAACTCGACGGGGAGTTCGAGCTCGGCGTAGCGGGGGTCCTCGATGCGAGTGATGCCGGACTTGCCGGCGAGCAGCGCCTCCCACGTTTCCGGGGCGGTCGCGGCGAGGGGCGTGATGGCACCGATCCCGGTGACGACGACGGTCTTGTTGGTCATGGAACGACGAGTTCTTTCGTGTGGATGGAACGAGATGAGCGCCGCGGCCGACGGTTCGCCGGGGCCGCGGCGCTCAGGAAGTTCGCGTCAGGCCTGCGCCTTGACGATGAAGTCGACGGCGTCGCCGACGGTCTTGAGGTTCTTGACCTCTTCGTCGGGGATCTTCACGTCGAACTTCTCTTCGGCGTTGACGACGATGGTCATCATCGAGATGGAGTCGATGTCGAGGTCGTCGGTGAACGACTTGTCGGCTGCGACGGTGTCGGTCGCGATGCCGGTCTCGTCGTTGATCAGCTCGGCCAGGCCGGCGAGGACTTCTTCGTTGGACAGGGCCATGGGGGTTCTCCTTGAGGGGGGTGTCGTTTGACCGTGGACCAGCCTAGGGCACGAGCGGCGCGCGTGCCCGGAGGCTCGTCGGGATGGACTAGGGGAGGACGACGACCTGTGCGCCGAAGACCAGACCGGCGCCGAAGCCGATCTGCAGGGCGAGGCCGCCGGACAGCTCGGGGTTCTCCTCGAGCAGACGGTGCGTGGCGAGCGGGATGCTCGCCGCGGAGGTGTTGCCGGTGGTGGTGATGTCGCGCGCGATCACGACGGACTCGGGCAGGCCGAGCTGCTTGGCGAACTCGTCGATGATGCGGATGTTCGCCTGGTGCGGGACGAAGGCAGCGAGGTCCTCCGGGCGGACGCCGGCGGTCTCGAGGGCTTCACGGGCGACCTTGACCATCTCCCAGACGGCCCAGCGGAACACGGTCTGACCGGCCTGCCGTATCGTCGGCCGCGCGGCCCCCGCTTCCCACTCGTTGTAGGTCGAGGTCATGCCGATGGCGTCCCACTTCGAGCCGTCGGAACCCCAGATGGTGGGGGCGATGCCGGGGAAGTCGCTCGGGCCGACGATCGCCGCGCCCGCACCGTCGCCGAGCAGGAACGAGATCGACCGGTCGGTGGGGTCGACGATGTCGCTGAGCTTCTCGGCGCCGACGACCAGCACGTGGTCGGCGATCCCGGACTTCACGAACGAGTCGGCCTGGGCGATGCCGTAGGCGTACCCGGCGCACGCCGCGCTGATGTCGTACGCGGCGGCCGGGGCGGCACCGATGCGCTCGGCGAGGAGCGACGCCATGGACGGCGTCGCGACCGTGTGGGTCACGGTGCTGACGAGGACGACGCCGATCTGCGACGGCTCGATGCCCGCCTTGGCGATCGCGTCGCGCGCGGCGGCCTCGGCGAGGTCGACGGCCTCGACGTCCTTGCCGGCACGCATCCGGGTGATGATGCCGGTGCGCTGACGGATCCACTCGTCGGACGAGTCGATCGGGCCGACGAGGTCGTCGTTCGGCACCTCGTTCTCGCCGCGGGCAGCGCCGAATGCGAGGATGCGGGTGAACTCGTGGCCGCGTCGCTGGGCGAGCGTGGGACGGTCGGTCATGCGGTGGCGTCTGCTTCCTGGCCCGCTGCGTCGGCGTCGCGCTCCAGGAGCTCGATGGCCGCGGGCAGGTCGTCGGGGGTCTTGATGGCGACGGCCGGCGTGCCGCGGAGTCCGCGCTTCGCCAGACCGACGAGGGCACCGGCCGGTGCGAGTTCGATGATGCCGGTCACACCGGCGCCCGCGAAGGACTCCATCACGGCGTCCCAGTGCACGGGGTTCGCGATCTGGTCGACCATGAGGTCGACGAAGCGACGGCCGTCGTCGACACGGGAGCCGTCGGCGTTCGTCCAGATCGGGAGGGTCGGGTCCTGCACGGTCGCAGCGGCGGCGACCGGGGCGACCCGCTCGACGGCGGATGCCATGTACCGGGTGTGGAACGCACCGGCGACGGCGAGGGGGATCACGCGGGCCTTGGCCGGCGGGTTCGCCGCGAGCTCCTGGATCGCAGCGGCGGCTCCGGCGACGACGGTCTGTCCGCCGCCGTTGTGGTTCGCGGGGACGAGTCCGTGCTGTTCGAGCGCCGCGGCGACCTCGTCCGGGTCGCCGCCGAGGACCGCGGCCATCGAGGTCGGCTCGAGCGCGGCGGCGTCCGCCATCGCACGACCCCGCTCGGCGACCAGGGCGACGGCGTCGGTCGGCTCGAGGATCCCGGCGACGCCGGCAGCGGTGAACTCGCCGACCGAGTGACCGGCGACCCCGCCCACGAGGCCACGGCGGCCGTCGGCGAGCAGGGCGTCGGCGGTCACCAGGCCGGCGGCGACGATGAGGGGCTGCGCGAGTGCGGTGTCCTTGATCGTCTCTGCGTCGGACTCGGTGCCGTGCTTCGCGAGGTCGACGCCGATGGCCTCCGACCACGCCCCGACACGGTCACGAACGGTGGCGTCCTCGAGCCAGGGGGCGAGGAAGCCGGGGGTCTGGGAGCCCTGTCCGGGCGCGACGACGACGATCACCGGACAATCCTGCCTGTCGACCCGTGCCGTCCCCGTGTGGACTTCCCACAGCGATGTCGGCCCGACATTGTGCACTTCCTAGCGGCGGCGCGGGGTCCGGCGGCGCGGGGTGCGGCGGCGCTCACCGACGGTGCGGGATGCGACGCCGCCCGGCGGTCGACTCGGACATCGCGCCGAGGATGAGCGCCGACTGCACGATCAGGGCGTCCCGCGCGTGCGTGGCGTCCCAGCCGATGATGTCCGCCACGCGCCGTAGCCGGTAGCGCACCGTGTTCGGGTGCACGAAGAGCTCGCGGGCCGTCGCCTCGAGCGAGCGCCCGGTGTCGAGGTAGCACCAGAGCGTCTGCAGGAGTTCGGTCGACTGGTCCTTGAGCGGCACGTAGATCCGCTGCACCAGGGCGGACCGGGCGAGGGGGTCGCCGGCGAGGGCCCGCTCGGGGAGCAGGTCGTCGGCGAGGGCCGGACGGGGTGCACCGCGCCAGGCGCGTGCGACCGCGAACCCGGCGAGGGCGCCCTTCGCGCTGGTCGAGGCGTCGACCACGCCGGGGACCTCGTTGCCGAGCACCAGGTGTCCCTCGCCGAACGACGGCTCCAGGGCCTGCGCGATGGCGGTGAACGAGACGGGCTCCTCGCCCTCTGGTACGTCGTCCCGGGGGGTGGCCCGGCCGATCACCACGACGAGCCGCGACCCCTGCACGCCGATGAGCACGTCGGCGTCCATGTGGCGGGCGGTCCGGCGGATCTGGTCGACCTCGAGCTGCTTCGGGGCGTTGCCGACCAGCACCGCGACCTCGCCGTGGCCGTGCCACCCGAGGGCGGCGATGCGGGAGGGCAGTTCGTCGTCGTACTCGCCCGAGAGGATCGAGTCGACCACGAGCGCTTCGAGCCGGGCGTCCCACAGACCGCGGGCCTCGGCCGCGCGGGCGTAGACGTCGGCGGCCGCGAAGGCGATGTCCCGCGAGTACTTGAGGATCGCCTCCTGCAGCATCTCGTCGTCCTTGGCGCGCTCCTCGACGACCGTGACGACCACGCGGATGAGCTGGAGCGTCTGCTGCAGGCTCACCGATCGCAGGAGCTCACGGGGTGCGGAGCCGAACACGTCGGCTGCCGCGATCCACGGGGTGGACGCGGTGCCCTCGAGCCAGCTGATGAAGGACGTGATGCCGGCCTGCGCCACGAGGCCCACGGCGGAGCGGCGGCCAGGGGGCATCTCGCTGTACCAGGGGAGCGTGTCCTCGAGCCGCTTGATGGTGGCGGTCGAGAGTTCGCCCGACACCTGCCGGAGCCAGGAGAGCGCCCGTTCACGGTCGTTCTCCCGGCCCACGGCAGGGTCGGTGCGGGGTGTCGTCACCGGGCGATCAGCTCTCGCCGCCGGCGCTGCCCGTGGTGCCGGCGGTCACGTCGTGCAGGCGGTACTTGTCGATCGCCTGCTGGACGAGCGCGCCGTCGACCTTGCCCTGGCGGGCGAGCTGCTGCAGCGTCCGCACGACGACCGACGGGCCGTCGATGTGGAAGAAGCGGCGAGCGGCCGGACGGGTGTCCGAGAAGCCGAAGCCGTCGGCGCCGAGCGTGGCGTAGTCGGTCGGCACGAACGGGCGGATCTGCTCCTGGACCTGGTGCATGAAGTCGCTCACGGCGACGACCGGCCCCTCGGTCGCGAGCAGGCGCTCGGTCACGTACGGCGTACGCGGGGCCTCGTTCGGGTTGAGGAACGCGTGCTGCTCCGCGTCGAGACCGTCGCGGTACAGCTCACCCCAGCTCGTGACGCTCCAGACGTCGGCCGACACGCCCCAGTCCTCGGCGAGGAGCTGCTGCGCCTCGAGGATCCACGGCACGGCCACACCCGAGGCGAGCAGCTGGGCCTTGGGGCCGTCGTGCTCGCTCGGCTTGAGCAGGTACATGCCCTTGACGATGCCGTCCACGTCGACGCCCTCTGGCTCCGCCGGCTGGACGATCGGCTCGTTGTAGACCGTCAGGTAGTACATGACGTTCGGGTCGGCGTGCTTCGGCGAGCCGTCCTCGTTCGTGCCGTACATCCGGTCGAGGCCGGCCTGGACGATGTGGCCGATCTCGTAGCCGTACGCGGGGTCGTAGGACACCACGGCCGGGTTCGTCGTCGCGAGGAGCAGCGAGTGGCCGTCGGCGTGCTGCAGGCCCTCGCCCGTGAGCGTCGTGCGACCGGCGGTGGCGCCGATCATGAAGCCACGGGTCATCTGGTCACCGGCGGCCCAGATGGCGTCGCCGGTGCGCTGGAACCCGAACATCGAGTAGAAGACGTAGACCGGGATGAGCGGCTCGCCCTGCGTCGAGTACGAGGTGCCGACCGCGGTGAACGCCGCGAGGGCACCGGCCTCGTTGATGCCGACGTGGATGATCTGGCCCTGCGGGCTCTCCTTGTAGGCCAGGAGGAGCTCACGGTCGACCGACGTGTAGTGCTGGCCGTTCGGGTTGTAGATCTTCGCCGTCGGGAAGTACGCGTCCATGCCGAACGTGCGGGCCTCGTCCGGGATGATCGGGACCACGCGGTCGCCGAAGTCGGGGGAGCGCAGCAGGTCCTTCAGCAGACGGGCGAACGCCATGGTGGTGGCGATCTCCTGCTTGCCGGAGCCCTTCTTCACGACCTGGTACTTCGAGTCCTCGGGGAGGGTGATCGACGTGTACTTGGTGCGGCGCTCCGGCACGTAGCCACCGAGTTCACGGCGACGCTCGTGCATGTACTGGATCGCCTCGTCGTCGTTGCCCGGGTGGTAGTACGGCGGCGTGTAGGGGTTCTCCTCGAGCTGCGCGTCGGAGATCGGGATGCGCATCTCGTCGCGGAACTGCTTGAGGTTGTCGAGCGTGAGCTTCTTCATCTGGTGGGTCGCGTTGCGGCCCTCGAAGCTCGGACCGAGGCCGTAGCCCTTGACCGTCTTCGCGAGGATGACGGTCGGCTGGCCCTTGTGCTCGGTCGCGGCCTTGAACGCGGCGTAGACCTTGCGGTAGTCGTGGCCACCGCGCTTGAGGTTCCAGATCTGGTCGTCCGTGTACTCCGACACCAGCTCGAGCGCCTTCGGGTCGCGCCCGAAGAAGTTCTCGCGGACGTACGCGCCGTTCTCGGCCTTGTACGTCTGGTAGTCGCCGTCCGGCGTCTGGTTCATCAGGTTGAGGAGCGCGCCCTCGGTGTCGCGGGCGAGCAGGTCGTCCCACTCGCGGCCCCACACGACCTTGATGACGTTCCAGCCCGCACCGCGGAAGAACGCCTCGAGCTCCTGGATGATCTTGCCGTTGCCGCGGACCGGGCCGTCGAGACGCTGCAGGTTGCAGTTGATCACGAAGTTCAGGTTGTCGAGGCCGTCGTTCGCGGCGACCTGCAGCTGCCCGCGCGACTCGACCTCGTCCATCTCGCCGTCGCCGAGGAACGCCCAGACCTGCTGGTCGGAGGCGTCCTTGATCCCACGGTTGGAGAGGTACTTGGCCTGCTGCGCCTGGTAGATCGCGTTGATCGGGCCGATGCCCATCGACACGGTCGGGAACTGCCAGAAGTGCGGCATGAGGCGCGGGTGCGGGTACGACGACAGACCGCCGCCGGCGTGGGACTTCTCCTGGCGGAAGCCGTCGAGCTGGTCCTCGCCGAGACGCCCTTCCATGTAGGCGCGGGCGTACATGCCGGGGGAGGCGTGGCCCTGGAAGAAGACCTGGTCGCCACCGGACGCGTGGTCCTGCGCACGGAAGAAGTGGTTGTAGCCGACCTCGTACAGGGCGGCGCTCGACGCGTACGTCGAGATGTGGCCGCCCACGGCGATGCCCGGACGCTGCGCACGGTGCACGGTGATCGCGGCGTTCCACCGGATCCACCGGCGGTAGCGGCGCTCGAGCTCCTCGTCGCCCGGGAACTCGGGCTCGTTCTCCGGCGCGATGGTGTTCACGTAGTCCGTGGTCGGGACCATCGGCACACCGAGGTGCAGTTCCTTGGACCGCTTGAGCAGGCTCAGCATGATCTCGCGGCCACGCTGGTGGCCGTGGGTCTGCACCAGGCCGTCGAGGGACTCACGCCACTCGGCGGTCTCCTCCGGGTCCTGGTCGCTGCTGCCGTGGCTGTACGGGTCCTGGTCGTTCACCGTCACCCTTGACCTCGTTCGTTCTCGTGGTGGTGGACATAGGTGGTCCACCGATCGATCGGGTCGCGACCGGCGGTGGGAACCGCAGTCCACTCTAGGCCCCACCGCCGACGAGTCACCTGACGGAGCGCAACGTGACCGGTGCTTGCATTCACGACGTGTCGGCGTACGATTGCCGATCGTGCACACGCGACCCGTGCGTGCGCGAGGACACCGGGCACACCCCACGCCCGAGGAAGAAGCAACGCACTGATGGCACTGGAGATCGGCTCACTCGCGCCGGACTTCGAACTCCCGAACCAGTTCGGTGAGCACGTCCGCCTCAGCGACTTCCGCGGTTCCCGCCCGGTCGCCCTCGTCTTCTTCCCGCTCGCGTTCTCGTCCACGTGCACGAACGAGCTCTGCGCCCTGCAGGACAACATCGCGATGTTCCAGGACCAGCGCGTCGAGCTGATCGGCATCTCGGTCGACTCGAAGGCGACGCTGCGGTCGTTCGCCGAGTCGAACGGCTACGACTTCGAACTGCTCGCGGACTTCTGGCCGCACGGAGCCGTCTCCAAGGAGTACGGTGTGTTCCTCGAGAAGAAGGGCTTCGCGACGCGCGCGACCTTCGTCATCGACGTGCAGGGCCGGATCAAGGCCTCGATCATCTCCGAGCCCGGCGTCGCCCGGGACGTCACGGAGTACAAGGCGGCCCTCGACCGGCTCGCCGCCTGCGCGGCACCAGTCCCCGTCGGCTAGCGTTCCGAATCCCTCCGGCAGACGCTGACGCGTCGGACGGACTGGAGGCACGGTGCACGCCATCGACACGGGGTCGCGCGAGCGCGTGGTCGCCGTCGACCCCTACGCGCCCTTCCCGGTGTCCGCGGACCCCGGTGGGTGGTCCCTCACCCGGACGGTCGTGCCGACCGCCGTCGGTCCGGTCGTCGTCCACCACCGGGCGGGCCCCGATCCGCTGCTGATGCTGCACGGCGTCGCGGGCTCGTGGTCGACGTGGACGCCGTTGCTGCAGGCCGCCGGGGGCGTACGGGAGCGCGGGCTCGTGCTCGTGGACCTGCCCGGATGGGGATCGTCGCCGGCACCCGCTGCTCCGCTCGACATCGACGACGCGGTCGACGTGTTGACCGAGGTACTCGACACGGTCGGGGTCGACACGGTCGACGTCGTCGGGCACTCGATGGGGGCGTTCGTCGCGATGCACCTCGCCGTGCGCGTCCCCGGACGGGTCCGCTCGGTCGCGCTCGTCTCCGGCACGACGGTCGCCACGGCCGCAGCGGCTCGGCACCCCTGGCGCGGTGTCGTGCGGCTGCCCGCGTTCACCCTGCTCCGTGCCGGGCTCGCCGTGACGCGGGAGGCGGCGCGGCCGGTGCTCCGCGGACTCGCGCGGGTGGGGCTGCTCCCGCTCCTCGCGGCGCCGGTGTTCACCCACGTGCTGCGCCTCGACCGGAGTGTCCTCGACGCCTTCGTCGACGAGCTCCGCCCGGACGCGTTCCTCGGTGCCGCACGGTCGGCCGCCGGCTACGACCTCGACCGCTGGCGCGGAGTCGCCTGCCCGGTCACGGCCGTCGCCGGGCGGGACGACGTGTTCGCCCGGGTCTCGGACCTCGACGCGCTCGGCGCGCTCCTGCCGCAGGTGCGCACCGTCCTGCTCGACGACTGCGGTCACTTCGCGCACGTCGAGCACCCCGACGCCGTCGCCCGGGTGCTCGGCCTCGCCTGACCCCGGTCAGGCGTGCACGGGGAACGCCGCGGCCACGCGGGAGCGCACCTCGGCGAGGGCGACCTCGCGCATCACGGGGGAGAACATGGCGTGGTCACCGTCCGCGACCCGGACCACCTGCAGGCGGCCGGACCGTCCCTCGCCGGACCAGCGGCGCTCGGCGCGGCGGCCGCCGAGGCGGTCGAACAGCTCGGCGTCCTCCGGCGCGGCGATGACGACGACGTCGGTGCCGTGCTCGACGAGCGGCCGGACGTGCCCGACCACCCCGCCGTGGCTCCCGCGTCGGGCAACGCGCTCGCGCACCGGTTCGGGGACGAGCGCGTTCCACCAGCCGCGGACCCGCAGGCGGAGCGGCGAGGGACGGGCGACCACGCGGAGCGCCTCCGCGTACGTGCCGGGCTGTGCGGTGTTCCGGCGGTAGTCGTTCGGGCTGATCTCCACGACGAGCCGTGGCGGGTCCTCCGTGTCCCGGCCGGCGAGCCAGGCGCCGGCGCACATCCCGACGAGCACGAGCTGCTCGGCCGGCGCCGCCAGCGCGTCGAGGACGGCGGACTGGTCGTCGAGCCACTCCTGCGTGTAGAACAACGCGCGCTCGTCCGCGGCCACCGCCGAGCTCTCGCCGGTGCCACGCCGGTCGACCCGGACGACGCGGGCGCCGTCGCGCGCGAGACCCCGGGCGAGGGCGACCTGGAAGTCCGCGACGCCGACCCGGTGTTCGGCGCCGCCGTTGTGCAGCACCACCACGGGCGCGTGCTCGGACTGGCCGGAGCCGACCGTCTCGATCGCGAACAGGTCGTCCGGGCCGAAGCGCACGATCCGCTCGGACACACGCGCGTCGACGTCGAGGACCTCGTGCAGGAGCGGCGGCGCGACGGGCCGCGCACCGGGCGGGGCCCAGGCGTCGACCCACGCGACGACCGTGTCGACCGCGGACCCGGGGATCACCGCGACGAGGCTCGAGCCGTCGAGGAGCTCGGCGCTCCCGGTCACCTCGGTGGTCTCGACCGCGCCGAGCCCGCGCGGCGCACGACTGCCGGGGCGCACCAGTGCCACCGTGGAACCCTGCCGCGGGGCGAACGTCAGGGCTGCGAGTTCGTCGGCCTCGGCGGGGTCCACGTCGATGCCGATCAGGCTCTCGACGCCGTCGACCACCCGGTCCGGGCCGATCGTCATGGCCGCGAGGGCACGCTGCCCGCGCAGCCACGCACGGCCGGACGCCGGGGCGTCCCAGACCACCAGGCCGTCGCCGTCCGCCGCTGCTGCGGCGGCGACGAGCGCTGCCGACGCGAGCCCGACGAACGTCACGTGCTCGACGCCGGCCGACCGCAGCAGCGCTGCGGCGTGCTCAGCCGACCTGACCTGCGCGTCCGGACGCGTGTCGGGCGCGGCGTCTCCACGTCCGGACGGGTCGTAGCGTACCGAGGCCACGCCACGCGCCTCCAGGCCGTCCGCCAGCAGGCGCAGCGTGCGGTACGCGATGATGCCCTCCTGCCCGAGTGGCGGGCAGATCACGACTCCCGCGCGCGCCGCGGGCGGCAGCTGCACCGCCACGCGGAGCGCGGGCGACCCCGACCAGCCGTGGTGTGTGCTCACAGCGCGAGGGCCGTGCGGACCTCCGTCGGCCACGAGTCGGGGTCCGTGCCGTGGGCGGCGAACAGGGCGATCGTGATGCGCTCCAGACCGAAGGCGAGGCAGGCGCTGTGCGCGACCTCGCCGTCCGCCGTCCGGATGCCGAACGACGTGCCGAAGTGGTCCTCGTGCAGGTTCGCCGAGCTGATCGCCGTGGGCTCGTGGTCGGGGCCGTACACCGGGGTCACGAACTCGAACTTGAGGGACTGCTCGACCTGGTTGCGCGCGAGCATCTGCCCGACCCGACCGAAGAAGGGATCGTTCGCGGGGACGACGTCGATCTCGAGCCCGAACGACTCGAGCAGCGCGCGCATGACCGGGATCCGACCGTCGCGGTGCTCTTTGGCGGACGCCGGCGTGCCGATGTGCACGAACTCGTGCATGTGGAAGGCCTGCAGGCGCATCGGGTCGACCGACGGCTCGCGGCGGAAGGAGTCGCCGACGATGTCGAAGGACCGACCCGCCTGCGGCACGGTGTCGCCGACCAGGCCGTAGACCGGGTGGCACACGGCCGGGGTGAGCATCAGGTCGGCCGGCTGGAGGAACGACTCCCAGCGTTCGCCGCGCTCCCGGGCCGCCAGCAGGGCTCTGTGGGTGCGGTCGTCGCCGGTGAACCCGGAGATCGACGCGGCGAGGTCCGGGAAGGACGCGATGTAGTCGGTGCGTTCGAACGCGGCGAGGGGCTCGACCGGCGGGAAGCGGAGGACCTCGGCGTCGAGGTCCTCCTGGCTCCGCACCGCGGCGGCGTCGACGGCCGTGTACACGCGCTCGAAGACGCCGGTCCGCCCGTACAGACCGGGGGAGCCGAGGTCGATGAGCACGCCGTCGGCGAGCAGCCGGGCGCGGAGGGCGGCCCGTGCGGCGTCGAGGGCGGCGGCGGAGTCGGCGACGGCGGTGTCGGCGACGGTGGTCGTGGGGTGTTCGGTGATGGTCACAGGATTGCTCCGGTCATGAGTGCCAGTCCGGCGTCGTTCTGGAGGAGACGGTCGTTGCTCACCATGACGGCGGCCCCGTGGGCGTCTCGGAGGTGCCGGGCCACGCTGAGCGGTCCGGTGGCGGCGAAGCCGGCGATGCCGACGATCCGCATCGCCTTGCTGACGAGGTCGGTGACCCGTTCCGAGGCACCGATCTTGAGTGCGTTGGCCGCGAGGGCGTAGCTGCTCGACTCGAGCACCGCGCCGTCGTCGGCGACGGCGTCGAACCGGGCCGCAGCGTGACGGACCGTGTCCGCGAGCGCCTGCAGGTCGACGAGGAGCTCGGCGAGCCGGAGCGCGCCGGGCGGTGTCTGACCGACCGCGGCACGGGCTTGCTTCCGGACAGCCCGACGCGCGCGGTCGGCGGCGTCGGCCGCGATGCCGAGCCACACCGACGCCCACAGCACGTGCGAGACCGGCAGGACCGTGCGTGCCGAGATCGTGGCGTAGTCGTCCCGGAGCACGCGGTCCTCGTGGGTCTCGGCGTCGAGCGTCCAGCCGTTGCTGCACGTGCCGCGGAGCCCGAGGGTGTCCCACGTCGAGGTCTGCGTCAGCGTGGTCTCCGACGGCAGGCAGATCACGAGCCGCTGGTCGGAGGCCGCGGCGTCGAGGCTCCGTCGTGCGGTGACGAACACGGCGTCGGCCTCGGTCGCGTAGGAGATCACGGGCGCGTCCTTGCGGAGCCGGATCCGTCCCGCCGCGTCGGGCTCGATCGCGCAGGTGCTCCGTCGGGCGTCGCCGCCGATGCCGCGCTCGGTGGTGGACGAGGCGACGAGCGCTCCGGCCCGCACCGCCTCGATCATCGTGGTGACACCGCACGAGACACCGCCGTGCCGCCACAGCGCCATCACCTGGCCCTGGTGCATCGCGAAGACCATCGCCGTGGCTGCGCAGGACCGCCCGAGCTCGGTCGCGATGACGGACAGCTCGGCGAGGGTCGCGCCCTCACCCCCGAGCTCCGTCGGCACCGCGGCGGCGAGGAGCCCGTGCTCCTTCATGGCGGCGATCGCCTCGCGCGGGGGTCGGGCGTCGCGGTCGACCTCGTCCGCGAAGCGTGCGGCGATGTCCGCCACGAGCGCGGTGCGGGCTGCGAACCGGTCCGGGACCGTCGTGGTCGTGGTCGTGGTCGCGCTCGTCGGTGTCGGTGGTGCGTCCGTGGGTCGTTCGAGGACCGGGACGATCACGAGGCCAGCTCCGCGGCGGCCGCGATCGACTCCACGGTCGCGAAGGTCGAGCGGTTCAGCACGGCGTCGGGGAACTCCACGTCGAGTTCGTTCTCCACCGCGAGCATCACGTTCACGGTCGCGTGCGAGGTCAGCCCGAGCGCGTAGAGGTCGGCGATCGACGCCACGTCCATGGCGTCGACGGTGAGGCGCCCGTGGTCGGCGAGTGCGCGCCGGACGGCCTGTTCGGTCGTCGGGTCGGCGAGTGCGACGGGGGTCGCGGAGGTGGTCGGGTCCTGGTCCATGTCCGCAACCATAGGGAGGACGGCGGCCCGGAAAACCGCTGTGCGGGTGCGCGAAACCGCACGGCCGTCCGCGGGGCTGTGCGGGCGTACAGGCGGGGTGCGGCGGGGGTGTCGCGTTGCGTCGCGTCTCGTCGCGTCTCGTCTCGGTGAGGCGAGACGCCGCCCGCTCGGCGAGACGCCGCCGGTGCACCGAGACGCCGCCGGTTCCGGCGGTGTCTCGCGACGGCCGCGGTGTCTGGCTGACCACGCGGCGCGTCACGTGCCCGAGACGCCGCTCGTGACGGACTGGAGGCGCGGGTCGGCCCCGCCCCGTGCCTCCAGTCCGCCCCTGCGCAGCTCGAGGCGTCTCGTCTCGTCGAGACGAGACGCCGCCCGCTCGGCCAGACGCCGTCGGTCCGGCGAGACGCCGCCCGCTCGGCGGGACGCCGCCGGTTCCGGCGGTGTCTCGCGACTGTCGCGGTGTCTGGCTGACGGCGCGGCGTGTCACGTGCTCGAGACGCCGGCGGTGACGGTCTGGAGGCGCGGGGCGGCCCCGCACCGTGCCTCCAGTCCGCTCCGGCGCAGCTCGAGACGAGACGACCTGCTCCGACCCAAACGCCGCCGCAGCGGCGAAGCGCCGCCGGATCCAGCGGTGTCTCGCGGCGCGAGCGGCGTCTCGTGAGCGCGCGGGTGTCTCGTCGAGACGAGACGCCGCGCCGACGCAGTCGCCGACGGCGGCGGCGTCAGGACGCGGTGAGGGCGACCGCGGTCGCGAGGGCGAGCCCGCGCTCGTGGGAGAGCGAGATCGCGATGGTGTCGCAGCCGATCCGGCTGGCGAGCTCGGCGGCTCTTCCGGACAGCTCGACCACGGGCGCTCCGGCGGCGTCGTGCACGATCGCGACGTCGGTCAGTGGGACGGCATCGGTGGTCGCGGGGCGGAGGAGCTTCAGTACTGCTTCCTTCCCGGCGAACCGGGCAGCGAGACGCTCGGGGTCGTCTCCGGCGTCGGCACGCTCGCGGGCGGTGAACACCCGGGACAGGTAGCGCTCACCGTGTGCCGTGATGCCGGCGATGACGTCCTCCACGGCGGCGAGGTCGGTACCGGTCCGGATGGTGGTCACGGCAGCAGGCTACGCGACGGTGCCGCACGCCTCAGCGGTACTGCGGCGGCCAGTCGAAGGGTGCGGGCAGGTGCGGGACCTCACCGATCGTGGTGACGTCGAGCACGATCTCACGTCGGTTGGTGAGTTCGATCGACCGCGGGTCGCCGATGTACCGGCGGCCGTCGACCCACACCGTGAGTTCACCGCGGAGGCCACCGACCCTCCACGCGGTGAGCGGCACGCCCCACTCGTCGAAGAACTGTCCGAGCGTGAACGTCTGCCGGGTCGGCGACTCGACGTGCACGATGCCCGAGGTGTCGTGCGTGTGGAGCTGTGCCGCGAACCGTTCCCGGTCCGAGTGCCCGACGTTCGCGGGCACCGTGACCCGCTCGTCGCCGTCGAGGATCGTCAGGTGGGTGTGGACGTGCTCGGCGAGCCGCTCACCCCAGACGTTCCGGAGCCCCGCTGCGTCGGCACGCTCGGAGAGGTCGGTCGGAGCCGGCCACGGAGGAGCTGAGCTGGTCGTGCCGACAGCCGGGTTCGTTCCGCCGACGACCAGCGCCAGGACGGTGAGCACCGTCAGCGCCAGCCCGAGGACGGTGGACTTCACCACTTGTCGTGCACGCTCGCGCGGAACCACTCGTCGTAGAGCTCGCGGACGGTCTCGTCGAGGCCCGGGACCTCGGGCAGGTCACCGGCTCCGGCGTTCGAACGAGCCTGGTCGGGATTGCGGGCACCGGGGATCGCTGCGGTCACGCCGTCCTGGGCGATGATCCACGCCAGTGCGGCCTGCGGCACCGACACACCCTCGGGCAGGGCTGCCGCGAAGGCCTGGGCAGCGCGGACGCCGTCCTCGAAGTCGACGCCGCTGAACGTCTCGCCCTGGTCGAACGCCTCGCCGTGCCGGTTGTAGTTGCGGTGGTCACCCTCGGCGAACGAGGTCTCCGCCGTGTACTTGCCGGAGAGCAGCCCCGAGGCCAACGGGACGCGCGCGAGGATGCCGACCCGTGCCTCCAGGGCGGCCGGCAGCACGCGGTCCAGCGGCTTGAGACGGAACGCGTTGAGGATGATCTGGACCGTCGCGACGCCCGGGCGAGCGATCGCGGCGACGGCCTGGTCGGCGGTCTCGACGCTGACGCCGTAGGCGGCGACCGAGCCGTCGGCGACCAGCGCGTCGAGCGCGTCGTAGACCGCGTCGTCCTCGACGACCGCGGTCGGTGGGCAGTGCAGCTGCACGAGGTCGAGGGTGTCCTGGCCGAGGTTGCGGCGGGAGCGGTCGACCCACTCGCGGAAGTTCTCGGCCACGTAGTTCGCGGGGACCTGCTCCGCTCGCCGACCCATCTTCGTCGTGATCGTCAGCGGGACGTCGGGGTTCGCCGTCCGCCAGGCACCGATCAGTTGCTCGCTGCGGCCGTCCCCGTACACGTCGGCCGTGTCGAAGAGGGTCACGCCGGACTCGACGGACGCGTCCATCACGGCGTTCGCGTCGGCGTCGGAGACGGGACCCCAGTCTCCTCCGAACTGCCAGGTGCCGAGGCCGACGACGGACACGGGGCGGCCGGTACGGCCGAGGGTGCGACTCTGCATGACGGTGAGCGTAGTCACCCGGCGCTCGGACGACGGTCAGTTCGTCGTGGCGACGCCGTTCCGGAGCAGGGCCTTCGCGGCGCGGGCGCGGGGGATGACCCAGGCGGCGCTCCAGAGACCGAGACCGACCCACAGCGCGATGAGCATCGTGGTGATCAGGGGGCCGTGCTGATCGCGCATCGACCACGTCATCGCGATCCACAGTGTGCTGAGGACGATCTTCCCCCAGCCGGCGGCCTCGCGTTCGGCCTGCGCCTGGACGAGCGGGATCCACTCGGTCGCCGGGACGCCGGCCGGCACTTGTCCGTCCACGATCCAGTTCCGGACGACGACCGAGCGGGCGTACCCGCCCTCGGCACGCCACTCGCGGAACTGCAGGACCACGGCGATCGCGATGCCCGCGAGCGCTGCGGGGACGGCGATCGAGACCACGACGGCGGTGCTCGAGCCGGTCCACGACGAGATGACGAGGGTGGCGAGGACGACGGCGAACGCGGCGCCCGTGACACCGGCACCGAGCAGCCGCAGCCGACCGGCTTCGTCGAGGGGTCCGACTCCGTTCACGAGGGTGACGGTACCCGGTGACGGCGCGGATCCGCTGGTACTCCTGCATGCCGGGGCGCCCACACCGCGCCGCGCCCTGCCCGCTAGGGTCTCGGCATGGCGCAGGTGATCGTGTACGGGCGGCGGACTTCCATCGATGCGCGGCGGCAGCAGCTGTCCGACGCGATCCACGGCGCGGTCGTGGCAGCCCTCGACTACCCGGCGGAGAAGCGGTTCCACCGGTTCGTCGGGCTCGACGCGGCCGACTTCGTGCACCCCGAGGACCGCGGCGACGACTACACGATCATCGAGGTGTCGGTGTTCGAGGGTCGGTCCGCCGAGGCGAAGCGGGAACTCATCCGACAGCTCTTCGACCGGATCGCGGCCGAGGTGGGCATCGCGCCGCACAGCGTCGAGATCACGATCACCGAGACCCCGAAGGTGAACTGGGGCATCCGCGGGGTGAACGCCGAGGACCTCGCGCTGGGGTACCGGGTGGACGTGTGACCCCGTGCTGATCGTGATCCGTGGGAACTCGGGCTCCGGCAAGTCGACCGTCGCGGCCGCGCTGCAGCGTGCGCTGGGCTGGCCCACGGCCGTCCTCGGGCAGGACCACTCCCGGCGGATCGTCTACAAGGAACGCCAGGACGCCGGCGTCGCGGACGGGATGGCGCACGCGGCCCTCCTCGAGGCGGCGGCGCTGCACTGTCTCGGCGCGGGGCACCACGTCGTGCTCGAGGGCATCCTCCGCGCGGACCGGTACGCGGCGGTGATCGAGCGGATCGCGGGCGCCGCCGACGACGCACGGTTCTCCGCCTTCGACCTGACGTTCGACGAGACCGTGGTCCGGCACGGCGGCCGCCCGCAGGCCGCGGAGTTCACCCCCGAGCAGATGCGGGAGTGGTACCGCGGCTGGGACCCGCTGCCCTTCGTCACGGAGCGACCCCTGCGGCCGGACGAGGACCTCGACGCGATCGTGGAGCGGGTCCTCCGGGACCGGTGACCGACATGCAGCGTGCGGTGGCGTGCTCCCGCGCCCGTTCGAGGACTCCGAGGTGTGGTGGCCCCTCGTCTAGGATCGAGGGGAAGGGCCTTTAGCTCAGCTGGTAGAGCGCCACGTTTACACCGTGGATGTCGTCGGTTCGATCCCGGCAGGGCCCACCGGAGTGCGCAGACGACGGACGGGAGGCACGGTGTCAGCTGGCACCGTGCCTCCCGTCCGTCACTTGCGCGTTCCGTGCGTCACTTGATGGCGGCGCGGATCTCCGCGGCCGCGGCCGCGACGTCGTCGGCGCTGTAGATCGCGCTGCCGGCGACGGCGACCCGTGCACCGGCGTCCTGGACGGACGCGACGGAACCGGCGTTCACGCCACCGGCGACCGAGAACGGCACGCCTGCGGACTCCCCGTCGCGCAGCAGGGTCTCGAAGGTGAAGCCCGGCTCGGCCTGCTCGTCGAGACCGGCGTGCATCTCGACGAAGGTCGCGCCGAGGGCGACGACCTGCTTGGCGCGGGCCGGCTTGTCGGCGACACCGATCAGGTCGACGACGATGCCCTTGCCGTGCTTCTCGGCGGCCCGCACGGCGCCCACGATGGTGCTGTCACCCGCGGTGCCGAGAACGGTCACGAGGTCGGCGCCCGCCTGGAACGCGATGTCGGCCTCGAGCTCGCCGGCGTCCATCGTCTTGAGGTCGGCGAAGACGATCTTGTCCGGGTGCGCCTCCTTGATCGCGGTGATCGCGGAGAGGCCCTCGCTCTTGATGAGCGGGGTGCCGAGCTCGAGGATGTCGACGTGCGGTGCTGCTGCTGCGGCGAGCTCCAGCGCGGCTTCGGTGGTCAGGGTGTCCATGGCGAACTGCAACTGCATGATGTGCTTCTTTCCTGTCGTGCGGGTGGGGGTCGTGGCCGGGGTCACTCGAGGTTCGCGTGCCGGGGCCACAGGTGGTCGGCGCTCTGACCGCTGCGCTGCCAGAGCGTGTGGAACAGCGCGTCGCCGAGGAGCGCGACACCCTGTTCGAAGAGGGAGCCGGCGTACTGCGCGGAGGCGACGCCGGACCGGTCGGTCTTCGTCGCGGCTGGGAGCAGGACCGTCATCCGGGCG
Source organism: Curtobacterium sp. 314Chir4.1 (assembly GCF_900215175.1). Classification (NCBI taxonomy): domain Bacteria; kingdom Bacillati; phylum Actinomycetota; class Actinomycetes; order Micrococcales; family Microbacteriaceae; genus Curtobacterium; species Curtobacterium sp. 314Chir4.1. The sequence goes on along the minus strand of NZ_OCMI01000001.1, from coordinate 803,704 downwards.
GTGCGGGAGAGCGGCGCGTCGTCCGTGGTGGAGATCGCGGCCACGGTCGCTCCGGCTGCGGACGCGGTCTCGGCCGCGCGGACGATGCCGCTCGTCGTGCCGGACCCGCTCGCGGTGAGGAGCAGGTCACCACTGCCGATCGCGGGCGTGGTCACCTCGCCAACGACGTGGGTCGTGATCCCGAGGTGCATGAGCCGCATCGCCGTCATGCGGAGCGCGATGCCGGACCGGCCGGCGCCGTGCACGAAGACCCGGTCGGCCGTCGTCACGAGGTCGGCGAGGTCGTCGAGCTGGCCGCCGGCGGTCTCGACGAGTCGGTCCAGGAGACCGGTGACCTCGTCGGCGACCATGCGGAGTGCGTTCTGCTGCATGACCTCGAGCCTGGCTCGTCCCCGACGTCGTCGCAGCTACCCGGTGAGCGGGCGTTCCCATCCGCCCGGGTAGGGGAGTGGGACGAGGGTAGTATCGCGCCATGGTCGACCCCGCACCGCTCGCCGAACCCGCCACCCGTGCGCTCGTCGTGCAGCACGCGCGGCTGGTCGCCGAACGGGCCGATCAGCACGCCTTGACGCTGGAGTCGCTGCTCGCGGTCCTGCGGTCGACGCGCGTCGACGACCGCGCCGCACGCGTCGAGGCCGCCGAGATCGCGTCGGCGGCACTGGTCGACCTCCGGACGAGCAACGACGAGGAGCGGAACGCCCTGGTCGAACCGGTGTCCCGTGCGTTCCTCCGGCTGCGGAACGACCTGCGACCACTCGTGCGCTTCGGATCGATCGACATCCAGTTCGTCGAGCCGCCCGCGACCGGGCGAGCGCTGCCCGGTGAGGTCGCCCACGCCGCCCGTGCCATCGTGCGCACCGCGGTGCTCGCCCACGTCGACCGGGGGACCGCCGAGCGGGTCCGCGTGCAGTGGGACTGCGACGGGCGCAACCTGCTCGTCGAGATCCGCGACGACGGCGACGGGTCGCTCGACGTCCACGACGACACGGTGCGTCCGATCGCCGAGCGGGTGTCCGCCCTCGACGGGGACTTCCGGGTGGAGTCGACGGACGGGTGGGGCTCCACGATCTCGATCGTGATGCCGTTGGACCCGCCGGCCCTCGGCGACCGCATCGAGGACGCCGAGGCACTGACGCCCCGTGAGCGCGACGTGCTCCGGCTCGTCGTGGCCGGAGCACCGAACGCCGACGTCGCCGCCCAGCTCGGCATCACGGTGAACACCGCCAAGTACCACGTCGCGAACCTGCTGCGGAAGTACGGCGCGCGGTCGCGAGCGGAGCTCTCCGCGCTCGCCCGCTGAGCCACGGCCTCGTCCCGCCCGGCTGCCGATACCGTGGACCCATGGCCCGCTTCACGCCCCCTGCCGCCGACGCGATGCGCGCGCGACTCCTGCTCGCCGCCCGCGACGAGTTCGCCGCCGCCGGTCTCGTCGGCACCCGCCTGGAACGCATCACCGCAGCGGCGGAGAGCAACAAGGCGCAGGTCTTCCACTACTTCGGCAGCAAGGAGGGCCTGTTCGACGCGCTGATCGCCCAGACGGTCGCGGAGACCTCGGACGAGGTCCCGATCGACACCGACGACCTGCCCGGGTACGCCGCACGGCTGCACGACTCGTACGTGCGGCGTCCGTGGGCGCAGCGGCTGCTCACGTGGCACCGGCTCGAACGCGGTGACGCCGCGCCGCTCGAAGCGCTGATCGGTGCCGACACCGAGGCGGTCGCCGCGGTCGAGCACGCCCAGCGCGCCGGTGTCCTGCCCCGTTCCTACCGCCCGGCGGTCCTGCTCGGGCTGGTCGTGCACCTCGCCGCGTTCTGGAGCGCGACGACGCCCGAGTTCGACACCCTCGTCGCTGCGGTCACTCCCGCGCGCCGTCGGCAGATCGTCGTGGACGCGGTCACGGCCCTCGTCGCAGGTCCTGGGCCAGCATCACGATGATCCCGCTCGGCCCGCGCAGGTAGCTCAGCCGGTAGACGTCCTGGTAGTCCGCCACCCCGCGCAACGGGACGCACCCGTGCCGTGCGGCGATCGCGAGCGCGGCGTCGATGTCGTCGACCTGGAAGGCCACCCGGTGCATGCCGATCTCGTTCGGCAGCGTCGGCTCGGTCTCGATCGCGTCGGGGTGGATGTACTCGAACAGCTCGAGCCGCCCGTGCCCGTCGGGCGTCTGCAGCATCGCGATCCGGGCGTGTTTGCCGTCGAGTCCGACGGCCGTGTCCGCCCACTCGCCGCTGACGGTGTCCTGTCCGACGACCGTGAGTCCGAGGTCCGTGAAGAACGCGACGGTCTCGTCGAGGTCGCGGACGGCGATGCCGACGTTCTCCAGCGTGATGGCCATGGCCAGCAGGCGAGCGGGGTGGTGCTGCCGGTGTCCGGACTGGAGGCGCGGGGCGGGCCCGCCACGTGCCTCCAGTCCGCTGGGCGTGGACCGTCAGAGCCCGAGTTGCGCCCGCAGGTACGGTGCGGTCCGGCTGGCGGCGGACGCCGCAACCTGCTGCGGCGTGCCGGAGGCGACCACCCGGCCGCCCTCGGCGCCGCCGGAGGGACCCATGTCGATGACGTGGTCGGCGACGGCCACGACGTCCATCGCGTGCTCGACGACGACGACGGTGTTGCCAGCGTCGGTGAGGCGGGCGAGCTGGTCGGACAGCAGCTCGACGTCCGCCGGGTGGAGTCCCGTCGTCGGTTCGTCGAGCAGGTAGAGCGTGTGGCCTGACCGGGCGCGCTGGAGCTCGGTGGCGAGCTTGATGCGCTGGGCCTCGCCGCCGGACAGCTCCGGTGCGGGCTGCCCGAGTCGGAGGTACCCGAGACCGACCTGGCGGAGGGTCTCGAGGCCTCGCGCCGCCGCCGGGAGGTCGCCGAGGAACGGAGCGGCCTCGTCGACGGTCATGCCGAGGACGTCGGCGATCGTGGCGCCGTTCCACCGCACCTCGAGGGTCTCGTCGTTGTAGCGACTGCCGTGGCATTCCGGGCAGGGGGCCCAGCTGCCGGGCAGGAACAGGAGCTCGACGGACACCGAGCCCTCGCCCTGGCAGACCTCGCACCGGCCGCCGGCCACGTTGAAGGAGAACCGGCCGGCGGTCCAGCCGCGCTCGCGTGCGGCATCGGTCGCGGCGAAGGCGGTCCGGACCGCGTCGAACAGGCCCGTGTAGGTGGCCAGGTTCGACCGCGGCGTCCGTCCGATCGGCTTCTGGTCGACCTGGACGGTGCGGGTGACGAGCGGGTGGGCGGCGGCGGCCTCGGGGAGGACACCGCCGACGAGGGACGACTTGCCGGAACCGCTGACCCCGGTCACCGCGGTGAGCACCCCGAGCGGGACGTCGACGTCGAGGTGCCGGAGGTTGTGCAACGTCACGTCGCGGAGCTCGAGCGTGCCGACCGGCGTGCGCTCGGACCGGTCCGGAGCGCGGTCGCCCGGGTACAGGAACCTCCGGGTGACGCTCGCCTCCACGTCCGCCAGCCCGTCGACCGGCCCGCTGTACAGCACCGTGCCGCCACCGGAACCCGCGCCGGGACCGACGTCCACGATCCAGTCGGCACGACGGACGATGCTCATGTCGTGCTCGACCACGAACACGCTGTTGCCGCTCGCGCGGAGGTCGTCGAGGACCTGCACGAGCGACTCGGCGTCGGCGGGGTGCAGCCCGGCGCTCGGCTCGTCGAGGACGTAGACCACGCCGAACAGTCCGGACCGGAGCTGCGTCGCGATCCGGAGCCGCTGCGTCTCGCCCGGCGACAGTGTCGGCGTCGCCCGGTCGAGCGCGAGGTACCCGAGTCCGAGCCCGACGAGCACGTCCACACGCGTGACGAGGTCGCCGGCGATCGCGACGGCGACCTCGGTGTGCTCGCCCGACGACGCCCGAGAGGTCGCGGCCCCCGCGTCCGTGATCGACGCGATCGGCCGGAGCACGTCGGCGAGCGCGGTGAGCGGCAGGCCGTTCAGCTCGGCGATGCTGCGGCCACCCACGGTGACCGCCAGCGCGGCACGGGTGAGGCCGGTGCCGCCGCAGAGCCCGCACGGGCCCGACTCGACGAACTGCAGCGCGCGGTTGCGCTGGGTCTCGCTCTGCGAGTCGGCGAGGGTGTGGAGGACGAACTGCCGAGCGCTCCAGAACCGGCCGCGGTACGGCTTCGCCACGCGGTCGCGCTTCGGGTGCACCTCGACGACCGGCTGCTCCTCGGTGAACAGCAGCCAGTCGCGATCGGCACGGGGGAGATCGCGCCACGGCCGTTCGATGTCGTAGCCGAGGACCGCGGTGACGTCGCGCAGGTTCTTGCCCTGCCAGGCCCCGGGCCACGCGGTGATCGCCCCGTCCCGGATGCTCAACGAGTCGTCGTGCACCGCCGAGGCCTCGGTCACCTCGTGCGCCGTGCCGAGCCCGTGGCAGCGCGGGCAGGCGCCGGCCGCGGTGTTGGGCGAGAACGAGTCCGACTCCAGCCGCTCCGCTCCCGCCGGGTAGGTACCCGCGCGGGAGAACAGCATGCGCATCGAGTTGGACAGCGTCGTCAGCGTGCCCACGGTCGACCGGGCGCTCGGTGCACCGCGGCGCTGCTGCAGTGCGACGGCCGGCGGCAGTCCCGTGATGGAGTCGACGTGCGGCGTCGACCCCTGTGCGATCAGCCGTCGGGCGTAGGGGGCGACGGACTCCAGGAAGCGGCGCTGCGCCTCGGCGAAGACGGTGCCGAACGCCAGCGATGACTTCCCGGAGCCGGAGACCCCGGTGAAGGCGACGATGCGGTCGCGGGGGATGTCGACGTCCACGTCGCGCAGGTTGTGCTCGCGGGCGCCGCGGACACGGATGAAGTCGTCGTGACGAGGAACGGGCATCCTCACGATGCTAGGCGCGGGCGGCTGGGTGCCCGGCCGTCACGATGCTTCATCCCCCGTCGAACGCGATCCGGAGGCGATCGATAGCGGTCCGGTCGACGCCGGCGGCACGGATGATCGTCGGATCCCGATCGATCAGCGCGGCAGCCGCCGAGATCCGCCGCCGTTCCGTCGGCGTGATGTCGTCGGCGACCCGGTCGCGTCGGGTGATGAGTGCTGCGAGCGTCGCGATGTCCGAGAGGTGCCGCGCGGGATCGTCACCGACGATCTCGACCGCCGCCGCCTTGGACAGGAGGGCGCCCTGCAACGTCGGCCGGAGCACCGTCCCGATCCGACCGTTGACCTCCAGCGTCACCGGGGTGGCACGCCACAGAGCACCTTGTGCGCCCGGCGCCGCGATCGTCGTGCCGCCCGTGACCCCTCGGCGCCGTTCCGCGCGCTCCCCGAGGAACCGCGGGATCAGGACGTCGATCTGCGCGTCACCCCGGACCCACCGGTGCTGGTGCCCCTCGAAACTCGTGCCGTCGGGACGGAAACCGAGATCGCGGAGCGCCCCGGTGAAGGTCATGAGCATCCGGGGTCTGGCGCGGACGTCGAGTGCGGTGTCGGCGTCCGTCGTCGGGCGGCTCGGTGCGGCACCGCGCTCCCAACAGAGCGACTGGACCATCTGCCCGCCGACCAGTGCCCAGCCATCCGACAGTCGCTCGTGGAGGTCGAAGAGCGCATGCCAGGCGCCCGCCTGGGCAGGGCGCAGCGGAGGAGCCGCGAACATCAGAGGGCGCTGTCGAGCAGTGATCGGGCAGCGGCGCGTTCACGGGCGCCGTCGTGGTGGGCCAGCTCGATGATCAGCGTGCCGAGCGGCAACGGATCCGAGGGTCGCTCGGCGCTGATGTGGAGGAGGACGTTGGGTCGAGTGTCCGTGGCGACGAGGAGGTACTCCCGCTGGACGGCGGCGAGGTCGTCCTCGGCGACGTGTGCTTCGAGGAACCCGGCGTCGCTGATACCCGATCGTGGGTCGCTGACGCCCGCGCGGACGAGTCGACCGTCGGCACGGAGGTCCTCGAGATCAGCCGCAGCGAGCTGGTACCCGCTCGGCTCCCGGTACTCGGTGCGAGTCCAGTTCACGATGCGTTGCCACGGCATCGGATCGGCGCGCAGCTCGGCGATGCGTTCCTGGATCCGGCCGCGCTCACTGCGGGAGAGCCCGTTCGCCCAGTCGGGACTGCCGGAGAGCCGGCACTCGACGGCGCGCACCGACCTGCGGGAGAGGGGGCGGCCGGGGCGTCCCCGATGCGGTGTGGCGTCGTCGACCAGCCACTGCGCACCGACGCGGCGCGCTGACAGCGTGCCGGCGGCCGCTGCGGCCTGTACTCGCCGTCGGGAGACACCGTGTCTCGCTGCGTACTCGGCCGTGGTGATCTCCGCCATGGGTGCTCCGTCCTGCTGTACCACAACCATACGCCAGTGCGAATGATTGTGGTACGCGTCAGCGAGCGAGCCGGAGACGGTCTTCCGCTGCGGCGAGCGCCGCCCGCATCTGCTCAGCGTCGCCCTCGGCCCACCTGCCGGAACTCGCGAGCGGCAACTCGGTCATGTGTCGGCGGAGGTGCTCGAGGTAGTCGCGGACGATGCGGTCAGGATTGGTCCGAACGGTGGCGTAGAGCGCCGGCCCGTCGGCGTAGAACAGGTCGGCGACGACGAGCCGGCCGTCGGCGCCGCGCATGACGTTCGCGGGGTTGTCGTCGAGCGGAGCCGGCCACGGCTGTTCGCGGGCACCTCGCGGCTGCGCCCGCGTTCGCCGTTCGGCATACTGATCCCACATCTCGACCCGAGGGGATCTCATGGAGGCGCTCTGGCTGACGACCGACGCATGGTTGGAGTCGCATCAAGGCTTGATCGCCGTCGTCCTCGGTATCGCGGCGCTCGCCTTCGGCATCCCGGCGACCGTGCAGTCGGTCCGGGCGTTGCGGGATCGTCACCTCACGTCCGATGAACTCACGGCGACCCTCCGGGCGACCGGGGGGCGCGTCAGTGGGCCCCGACTCCAGAACGAGGCCGTCGGTTTCCGCGACGTCCTGCCGATCCAGATTCGGATCGATGACGGGGAGCCGACCGGTGGTGTCCTCGGCATCCTGACGACCGTCGCCGACGGCGAGTCGATCCTCGCTCTCGGCGAGGGCGGCGCGGGGAAGAGCGAACTGTTGCACCAGGTGCACCTCGAGTCGTACCGATCGAGTGATCCTGCGTCGCCCCTCGTCGAGGTCGTGAGCCTCGCGGCGTTCCCCGGAGGCGTCCGCGGCCGTCGGGGAGTGGTGCGGTGGGCGGTGCGACAGGTCGCGTCTCGGTACCGGCGCTCGCCGGCCGCCATGTCACGTCTGGTGGACGAGACACGGATCGTCATCGCTTTCGACGCGCTGGACGAAGCGTCCGAGGCGGTCCGCGCAGAGGTCGTGACCCAACTCATCGCCTGGTCCGCCACACATCCCACGGTGGTCACGAGCCGTGCCTCAGCACCCTCGAACGTTGATGACCCGCCGTCCGAGGCTCAGCTGGGAAGCGCTCGTCGTGTTCGGACCGCACACATGCAGGCACTCGACACGCAGCAGATCATGACGGCGCTTCGGACAACTCCAGCCACGAACCTCCAGGCGCTGATCGACGCTGCGCACATGTTCGCCAACCCGCTCCGCCTCCAGCTCCTCCTGTTCACGGCTCGGGCCCGCGCACTCGCGGACGAGGAAGTGCGGGCGATCGTCACGGACTCGCACGCGTTGCTCGCCCGTGTCGTCCGTGGTGTGGACGGTCGGTCTGGCACCGCAGACCCGGCGTTGCGCTTTGCGGTGGTGTTGAGCGCGGACGTCGGGAAGGATCAAGGGGCGGCGTTCCGTCTCATGCCCTTCGCCTTCGCCGGGGTTGCCACGTGGATGTCTCGGGCGATCGTCCTCGCGTTCCTCGCTGCGCTCGCTGTGAGCGGTTTCACTACGACGTCGATCGTGCTCGGGTGTGCCGTGTTGGTCGCGTCGACGTACGAGTGGCAGAACCCGGTGTTCCGCGCAGTGCGTGCCGCCATGCCCAACGCGCCTGACTGGGTCGCCGTCATCGTCCGAGCCGCGTTGGCCTTTGCGTTCGTCCACGTGGTCCGCATCACCGTGACGAGCCTGTACGCCGGCGCGCTAGCGACCGGAGGTGCCGGTGAACTCGTCAGCTGGTACTGGGCTGCTGCTGCGTTGTGGTTCTTTCTGATCACCGAGGCGTCGCCGTTCTCGCGCGGGAGCTACGTCGGGTACACGCGGTACCTAGAGACCCGGGCGTGGCCACAGTTCGCGGCGGGCGGACTCGTGGCTGCGCTCGCGGTGCTGGGAGCACCCGCCCTCGGTGCGGTCGTACTCGGGCCGTTCGTCGCCATCGGGGCGGCGTGCGTTTCCATCGCCGTCTCCTTCATCGCCGCATGGATCGCGTCGTCGGTGCCGCCGTGGCGGTGGCGGGCGACGGCGGTCCATCTCGTGCGACGCGGCGTGCTGAGCCAGAGCGGGCGCCGCTTCAAGTTCGTCCATGCCGACGTCGAGCAGCACCTGCTCTGGGAAGCGGCGGCGGATCCGGCGGTTCCACGGTCGGTGTGGCGGTTGTTCGGCCGGCACTGGGCCGAGCGGATGTTCAACCGACGTCTCGGGCGGACCGGAGTTCAGCCCGGTCGCACCGCGGACGAGGTGATCGACCTCCTCAGCAGACGGTTCGCCTGGAGTCCGCTCGTCGTCAACACGATGGTCCCGTACCTGTCGTGGACGCGTATGGACCCCGAACGAACCCTCGCCTTCCTCCGGCGTCACGACCGTGCGGTACTTGATCGGGGACGCGATCCACGACTCGTCGATGCGATGGACCGTGCGGGTGATCCCGAAGGGCTCGACCAGGCCCTCGGAAGGCTCGACGGAGCGCGCACGAAGTTCGAGGCGCACTGGCTGCTCCGGGTCCTCGAACGGCACGGTGACGATCCCCGTGTCGTCTCGTTGCTCGACCGCCTCGGCACGACGCGGCGAAGCCAGGACCGTCGCCGGGCGCGACGACCGGAACCGGACGTCGCGGAGTTCGTCGCGCTCCAGATCGCTTCCGGAAGGGCGCCGGCGGACTCCGTGTCCGAACCGGTTGGCGACATGGTCGCGTGGTGTCGGAGCCTCGCCGACGAGGCTCCGACGCTCGCGGTCGCTAACGCACGCATTGCACAAGCCGCGTACAGCGCCGACGTCCTCGGTTTTGCCCGATCGATCGCGGTGTTCGCGGTCGACGCGGTCGGGACCTCCGACACGTACGAATGCATGGTCGAGGTCATGATGACCGCCGCAGTCATCGCGCGGGAACCGGTCGCCGAGGGATGGCTCGACCGCGCAGCCGCGACCGGCTTGACCGTCGTCGATCGGACCGACCTCGCGGCTCGGCTTCCGCGGTCCGCCTGGGACGGCTTGCTCCTGTCACGGCGAAGCGCCGGTCGGCAGGCACGGGAGGACATCACGAACACGTGATCGACGCGCACCGGGCCAAGTTCAGACGTGCCGACGGCGTTGCAAGGTCATGGCGTCCATCGTCCCATCCTGCCCGACGACCCACGGGTCTTCCGGTCCGCCCGCAGCGATGGGACGATGGGCGCGACACGGACGACGACGCCCGTGCACACCCCCGAGGAGTCCACCATGGCCGTCCGCCTCAACCCGTACATCAACCTCCGCGACCGGGCGAGGGAGGGCCTCGAGTTCTACCACTCGGTGTTCCGCGGCGAGCTCACCCTGAGCACGTTCGGCGAGGCCGGCATGGCGCAGGACCCCGCCGACGCCGACAAGGTCATGCACGGGCAGCTCGAGGGCGAGAACGGGCTGCTGCTGATGGCCTCCGACGCCCCCAGTGGCATGGCCGGTCCCGAGGTCAGCAACATCTCGGTGTCCCTCAGCGGGGACGACGAGGAAGCGCTCACCCGCTACTGGAACGGCCTGGCCGAGGGGGCGACGACGATCATCGAGCCGCTCACGAAGGCACCGTGGGGCGACACGTTCGGCATGCTCACCGACCGCTACGGGGTCACGTGGCTCGTCAACATCAGCGGCGCGGCGGGCTGATCGCGTCCGCGGGGGCGCTCGCCGGGATCGGCCACCGCGGCACCCAGCAGCGGACCCGTGCGGCGTAGCGGCGGAAGTCGTCGCCGAAGCGGTGCTCGAGGTCTGCTTCCTCGAGCGGGCGGACGATGCAGTTCCACACGATCGACCCGGCGAGCGCGTACACGACGACCATCCACGAGCTCAGCAGCAGGCCGACGGCGACGCCCTGCGTGATGCCGGCGAGGGCCATCGGGTTCCGGACCGCGCGGTACGGGCCGGCGACGACCAGCCGGTTCGGCATGGCGGAGGGCAAGGGGGTGCCGGCTCCCTGGGTGGACATGGTCGCCGCTGACACGATGCCGAGCGCGCTGGCGAGCACCAGGACGACTGCACCGGTGACGACGGACGCGGTCACGAGGAGCCCCGGCAACGGCGGGTGCAGGCGCCACCGGTGCTCGGCGACGGCGATGACCAGGGGGAACACGCCGAGGAACAGCCCCCAGAAGACGACGATCTGCGCGGCGGTGCCGAGGCCGTGGCGCCGCCGTCCGCCGTCGGGGTCGGCGGTCCGGAACCGCAGCGGACCGGAGGTCACGAGTTCCGTCGGGATCCGGCCGAGCAGGACGAGCGACAGCGCGAGGACCGACCCGACGGACGCACCGATCATGATGAGGACACCGAGTCCCGCCTCGGTGGTGACGGTCGCCCAGACGACGATCGCCGCCGTCACCGCGACCGTCCAGAGGGCCGCGACGACCGCGGCCGCGCGGACCCCTGCGGCGGCGAGCGCCGACGCGACGACGAACAGCGGGACGTCCGCGAGTGCGACCAGGAACGGTTGCAGGGACCCGAGGGTCGCGGTCCGGACGGCAGGCAGCGTGAACACCGCGATCCACCACGCGGCCCCGCCCGCGGCCTGGGCCGCGAAGTACCACCGGCCCCAGGACATGGGAGCACGGTAGCAGCGCGAGACGGACTGGAGGCGCGGTGCCAGCTGGCACCGTCCCTCCAGGCACGGCCGCCACCCCGCTGGCGCGGTGCGCCGGTACCGGCTGGTGGGGCCCACCTCCCGTCCATCTGCCGTCACGTCTCGAGCACGTGGGCCGGCGCGCTCAGTCCTGACGGTTGATCTGGCCGAGCCAGCGTCCGAAGGACGGCTTGCGCTCGTCGTGCAGGACCGAGACGGTGCTCGTCGGCAGGCAGGTGCGCTCGTCGTCGAGGCCGGTGCTCTTGTGGAGGTCGTGGGCCATGGTGTGCTCCTTCGCGTTCGTGATGGGTTCGACACCGGCGATCCGCCGGGTATTCCCGCTGGTCAGGGCGTGACCATGCCACCGTTGACGTTGAGGGTCTCGCCGACGACGTAGCTCGACTCCTGCGACGCGAGGAACACGTACGCGGGGGCGAGTTCGGCCGGCTGCGCTGCGCGTCCCATCGGCGACTCGCTGGACCCGAAGTCCGGCAGGGACTCGGGGTCGACGCCGCCGCTCGGCTGCAGGACGGTCCAGGTCGGCCCCGGTGCCACCACGTTCACCCGGATGCCGCGCTCGACCAAGGCCTGCGAGAGCCCCTTCGACAGGTTGTTGATCGCACCCTTGGACGCGGCGTAGTCGAGCCGGTCGGGTGCGGGCTGGTACGCCTCCATCGACGCGGTCGTCGTGATCGTCGATCCGGGGTGCAGGTGGGGGAGTGCGGCGCGGACGAGCCGGAAGAGCCCGAAGACGTTGACGTCGAAGGTCGCCTCGAACTGCTCGTCGGTGAGGTCCTCGACGTTCGGCTGCCAGCGCTGCTTGCCGGCGACGCTGACGAGCGTGTCGAGGCCGCCGAGCCCGTCGACGGCCTGGTCGACGAGGGCCTGCGCGTACCCACGGTCGCGGAGGTCGCCCGGGATCGGCACCGCGGTGCGACCGGCCGCCTGGATCTGTTCGATGACGTGGTCGGCGTCGGACTGCTCCTCGGGCAGGTAGGCGAGCGCGACGTCCGCGCCCTCGCGTGCGAAGGCGATCGCGACGGCGGCGCCGATGCCGGAGTCCGCTCCGGTGATCAGGGCCTTCCGGCCGTCGAGCCGGCCGGTTCCGCGGTAGGTCTCCTCGCCGAGGTCGGGGATCGGGCGCATCTCGGACTGGAGGCCCGGCTCGGCCTGGGTCTGCGGTTCCGGACGGACGTCGGTGTAGCGGGTGCGCGGGTTCGTTGCTTCGTACTGGTCGCGGGGTGCGTTCATCGGGAGCTCCTGTGGTGCGTGCGTTGTCCCTCCACCGAACAGGGTGCGGTCTGGGATCACCTGCAGGAGTGCGGGAGTCGGTCAGCACCACCCGTCCGCCACGGCGCAGGAGGAGCAGGGTCGGATCGGCGGTGCGTCGGACACCGCAACGATCCCGCAAGGCCGTCGCGACCTCGTTGTCGTGCACCGGGACCGCGTCCTACGGTCCCGGTGTGCGCGAGGCCGTGCACGTTCCGTCGTGAAGTCCGGAGGGCCCATGGCCGCACGCAAGGTTCCGTCGCCCACGTTCCTGTCCCGTCTGCGGGAGGACGTCCTGTCAGCGGGGGAGTACGCCCTGTGCACACTCCTGCTCGGGACCCCGTTCCTGCCGCGCGCCGTGCGTCGGTTGGTCCTGGTCGCCGGAGGAGCGGACGTCCGGTCGAGCCCGGGGATGTCGATGTCCCTGACGGGGTCGCCGCGGAACCTGACGATGGGTGTCGGAGTGTTCTGCAACCGGAACGTCACGATCGAGGCGGTCGCGCCCGTCCGGATCGGATCGCACTCGGCGCTCGGCCCCCAGGTGCTCGTCGTGACCAGTCACCACGCGCTCGGCGACGACGGCGTCTGGAACGAGCACGCCACCGGTCGCCCGGTGGACATCGGCGAACGGGTCTGGATCGGCGCACGGGCGGTCGTGCTGCCAGGTGCGGTGATCGAGGACGACGTGGTCGTGGCGGCGGGCGCCGTCGTGAGCGGCCGACTGACGTCGCACGGGCTGTACGCGGGCGTGCCGGCGAAACGGATCCGCGAACTCGCTGCGGCGGGCTGATCGGTCGGTCGGTCGCACCGTCGGGCTGGGCGCCGTCCGGAGGCACCGCGCGTACCCTGCGGGCCATGCCGAACCAACTCAAGAAGCCGGACATGTACGACGAACTCCGCAAGGAGGGCAACTCGAAGGAGAAGGCCGCCCGGATCAGCAACGCCGCCGCGGCCCGTGGCAAGGAGGCCGTGGGCCGGAAGGGCGGCGAGTCGGGGTCGTACGACGACTGGACCGTCGCGGACCTCCGGAAGCGCGCGAAGGAGCTCGGTCTGACCGGCTACTCGTCGAAGCGCAAGTCCGAGCTGATCGAGGCGCTCCGGGACCACTAGCCGCATCGGGCAGAATGGTGTCCGTGAACGAGACGGGCATGCCGCGCTTCCGACGGATCTGGTCGACGGTGCAGGTCGGGGTGCTCGCCGTGGCGGTCGTGTTCTGCATCGTGATGCTCGTCATCGGCCAGGGCAAGCTCGACCGGGTCTACGCCGTCGCGGCAGTGTTCTTCGGGCTGGCGCTCGTGGGGCACAGCACGTACCTGTGGCTCGTCGCCCGCAACGACCGCGGCCGCCCCTGACGGACCGCGTCAGCCGAGTCGTACGGCGAGCGGGACGAGCAGCCCCGCCACCCAGACGAGCACCAGGAGCAGCGCGCCGACCGCGATGAAGCGTCGACGTCGGCGGAGCTTCGGACTCCGTTCCTCGCCCCACATCTGTGCCCGGACGAGCACCCGGTTCGCCTGCTCGACGACCTTCCGGACCTCGGGGTCCTCGAGTTCGAGCACGCCGTCGCGGGCGTGCTGGGCGATCACGGTCGCTTCGTCGACGGTGAGGTCGTCCTTGCGCATGTCCCCATCGTGACACCCGGCGCCCGTCGGCGCACCCCACGCGCGGGACCCGGCCCCCGGGGTACGCCCGCCTGTGCCGGCCACGAGCGCCGACCGCGTACCAACGAGGACATGGCACATCGGTTCCGCGGGAAGATCGTCGTCGTCACCGGAGCATCGAGCGGCATCGGGAGGGCCGCCGCGCACGAGTTCGCCCGGCAGGGCGCGACGCTGGTGCTCGCCGCGCGCGGTCACGACAGTCTCGAGGCCGCCGCGGCCGAGTGCCGGAAACTCGGCGCCGAAGCGATCGCGATCCCCACCGACGTCGCCGACGAGCACCAGGTCGAGGACCTGATCGCCACGGTGACGAGCCGCTTCGGCCACATCGACGTGTTCGTCGGCAACGCAGCGCTCTTCGTCTACGGGCTGTTCGAGCAGACCCCCACGGAGGCGTTCAAGCGTGTCGTGGACACGAACCTCTACGGGCACCTCAACGCCGTCACGCACCTGCTCCCGCACTGGAAGCAGCGCGGGCGGGGCACCTACGTCCTCGTCGGGTCGATCCAGTCGCTGCTGTCGGCGCCGTACCAGTCGGCGTACGTGACGAGCAAGCACGCGGCACTGGGCCTGGTCGACGTCCTCGGCGACGAGTTCGCCCACACCGGGATCCGGTTCACGACCCTGCTGCCGTCGACGATCGACACCCCGATCTACCAGAACGGCGCCAACTTCACCGGGAAGAACTCGCACCCGCTGCCGCCGACGGTGTCGGTCGGACGAGCCGGGCGTGCCGTGGTGCGGGCGGCGCTGCACCCGAAGCGCTACCGCTACGTCGGGCGCATCCAGGCGTCCCTCGTGCCGCTGCAGTACGTGTTCCCCGGGCTGTTCCACAAGCTCACGAAGCCGATGGTGGAGACGTTCGCGCTCCGCGGGTCCGGTGCTCCGACCGACGGCAACCTGTACAGCCCCGCCGACGCCGGCAACGCCACCGACGGTGGATGGGTCGCGAAGCGCCGGCGGGTCACGCGCCCGCTGCTCGTCATCGGGGCGCTCGCCGCGGTCGCGGGCGTCGCCCTGGGCCGGCGCCGCTGACGTTCCCGCCCGCAGGGTGCGAGGTTCCGCACTCCGTGACACGCGCTGCGGGTCGCACCGTGCGCGAGACCTCGCACACTGGGCCGGCAGCGTGCGGACTCCGCGAGAATGGGTCCGCCATGCCACGACCCACCACACGCATCCCGCTCAACACCCTCGCCGTGCCGTTCGGTCTCGCCGGGTTCGCCGAGACCTGGTCGTACGCGGCCCCCGTGCTGCACCTGCCGGCGTTCCTGCCGCAGGTGTTCTGGGCGATCGCCGCCGTCGCCTGGCTCTGGCTGCTCGGGGCCCACGTGGTCCGCGGCGTCCGGGTGCGCGCGCACGAGCGGCTCGTCGACCAGCTCCGACACCCGGCACAGGGCCCGCTCGCGGCGCTCGTCCCGGCGACGGCGATGCTCCTCGGCGTCGACCTCTCGCGCTCCTGGCCCGTCGGTGGGCAGGTGCTCGTGCTCCTCGCCGTGGCGGTGGCGGCCGGGTTCGCCGCGTGGCTGCTGAGCACGTGGTTCGAGGGACGGCTCGCGCTCGAGTCGGTGCACGGCGGCTACCTGCTGCCGACGGTGGCCGCTGCCCTGGTCGGCTCGGTCGCGACGCACGAGGTGGGCGCGACCTGGCTGTCCTGGGCGTGCTTCGGCGTCGGCGTGTTCTTCTGGGGCGTGATGACCGGCTTGCTGCTGCTCCGTCTGTGCTTCCGTCCGGAGCTGCCCGGCCCGCTCGTGCCGACGATGGCGATCCTCGTCGCACCGCCGGCCGTCGCAACGGTGTCGGTGTTCGCGCTGACGGACGACGTGGTGACGCTGCCGGTGCAGGCGATCGCCGGGCTCGGTGCCCTGCTGTTCCTGGTGCAGCTCGCGCTGGTGCCCCGGTACGTCCGGCTGTCGTTCTCGCTCGGGTTCTGGTCGTTCGTGTTCCCGGCGGCGGCGGTCGCGACGGCCGCGATCGAGTGGCTGCGGGTGCTCGACCCGTCGTGGGCGTGGATCCCGGTCGTCGCGGTGCTCGCGCTGCTGTGCGTACTCGTCGCCGTGGTCGGGACACGGTCGCTCGGGTTGGCGGCGCACCACCTGCTCCGGCAGGCGGAGGGCGTCCTCCAGGCCGCCGACGACCAGGACGCGGAGCCCGGTCCCGTGACGGGCGCGACGCGGGTGGTCTGAACGCGACGACGGACGGGAGGCACGGTGCGCGTCGGACGCGCACCGTGCCTCCCGTCCGCTGGTCGCGGTGGTCAGGCCGAGACGGCCTGCTCGGCCGTCAGCACCGGCGCGATCGTGCCGGTGCGCGCACCCTCGTAGGCCGCGAGGATCATGCCGAGCACGGCGATGCCCTCGCGCTCGGTGTGGATCGGGCGTGTGCCGTCCCGGAGGCAGAGGCCGAACGCCTCGATCTCCGCGGCGAACGTGTCGACCTCGTCGAAGGTGACGGTCTCGCTCGTGCCGTCGAGCAGGTCCCACCGCAGGGTCGTGCCGTCGCTCGTCAGGGCACCGCGCTCACCGACCGCGCTGAAGCGCTCCGTGCCGGCGGCCGGCTGGTACGCCCAGCTGGTGACGAGCTGTCCGACGGCGCCGTTGTCGAAGCGGAAGAGGGCCTGCGCGGAGTCCTCGCCCTCCATGAACGTCAGCCGGTGGGTGGAGAGCAGCGCCGTGGCCTGCGTCGGCACGCCGCCGGCCAGGTGCATGAGCAGGTAGCTCGGGTGGTAGCCGGTGTCGATGAGCTCGCCGCCGCCGCTCTGCGAGGCGTGGGCGCGCCAGCCCATGTTCGACGGGTCGAACTCGTTGCGGAACGAGTCGGTGGTGCGGACCTCGTACACGGTGCCGAGCACGCCGTCGTCGAGGAGCTGCTTGGCCTTCGCGACGGCCGGCATGAAGAGCTGGTTGTGGGCGCACATCAGGGTGACGCCCGCCTCGGACACGGCGGCCTGCACGTCGCGGGCCTCGTCCGGGCTCAGGCAGAGCGGCTTCTCGCAGAGCACGTGCTTGCCGGCGCGGGCGGCGGCGACGATCGCGTCACGGTGCAGGTGGTGCGGCAGGCAGATGTCGACGGCGTCGATGTCGGCGTGTTCGAGCATCTCGAAGTAGTCCGTGAAGGACGGGACGCCGAGCTCGGTGCCGCGCGCCTCGGCCGTGGCGGGGACGGCGTCGGCGACGGCGGTGATGCGGACGAGATCGGGGTGCTGGGCGTAGCCGTTGATGTGGAAGGTGGCGATCCCGCCGCCCCCGATGAGGCCGACGCGGATGGGTGCAGTGGGCATGGTTGGTACTCCTGGCTCTGGTCGTGCTGGTGTGCTCGGTGCTGCGGGTCTCCGTGGTCCCGCCGGTCAGGCGGCGACCGGTACCCGGGCGGCCTGGTTGGCGGCCACCACGAGGCGGGTGAGTTCCACGGCGCGGGCGAGGTTGTCGTCCGCGCGCGTGCCGGCGGCGATGTGGTCCACCCACTGGCCGAACGCGTCCTGGGTGTCCTCCGGGACCGGGAGGGTGACGGGCTGGTCGCCGTAGGCCGGTCCGCCGGCGGTGAGGACCCCCTGCTGGTCGGAGTAGGCGAGCCAGCCACCGGTCCCGGCGACGTCGATCGTGAACGGGGTGCCGGCGACGAACCCCGCCTCGATGACGCCGATGGCCTGCGAGGGGTAGCCGACCGTGACGACGGCGTGGTCCTCGACCGCGCGGCCGGTGACCGAGCGGTAGACGGCGTCCACGGTGTCCGGGCGGGCGCCGAGGAACAGCTGCGTCAGGTACACCGGGTGGCAGCCGAGGTCGGTGAGGGCCCCGCCGATCGCGGTCTGCGGGTCGAAGAAGCGCTCGGGCAGCCACGGCGCGATCGCGCCGTCGTGGGACAGTCGGACGCGGGCGAAGGTGACGTCGCCGAGGCGGCCCTCGTCGATCTCGCGGCGGATCGCGGCCGTGTAGCCGTGGTACAGCCGGGGGAGCGAGACGATGAGCCTGACGCCGGCGGCGTCGCACGTGGCGATGATCTCCTCGCACTCCGCGACGGTCGGGGCGAGCAGCTTCTCGGTGAAGACGTGCTTGCCGGCGCGGGCCGCACGGGTGATGACGTCGTGGTGCACGTCGGTGGAGGTGGTGATCGTGACGGCGTCGACGTCGTCGCGGGCGAGGAGCGCGTCGAGGTCGTCGGTGAACTCGACGCCGAAGCGCTCGGCGCCGTCGCGGCCGCGTTCGACGTCGTCGTCCCAGACGGCGACGAGCTCGGTGCCGGGGTGCTCGACGGCCTGCCGGGCGTAGTCACCGGCGTGCACGTGCCAGAAGCCGAGGACGGCGACACGGATGGGGGTGGCGGGCACGGTGGTGGGCACGGTGGTGGTCCTTTCGTCGGGCCCGGATCAGATCCGGACCTTGTCGTAGTCCTTGGGGAGCTTGAAGGGCGAGTAGGTCTGCATCATCGGGTCGACGCGGGCCTGGGCTCGCTCGACGGCCTCCTGCGGGCTCGCCGTGCCGAGCAGCACGCTCGACCGGGCGTCCGCGAGGGAGTCCCACCACGCGCCGCCGACCGGCAGCGGTGGACGGCAGCTCGACGCACCCATCGACTCGACGAAGAACCGGATCGACTTCGCCGAGCCCTTCGGGTCCTTGAGGGCGGCGATGTTCGAGGGCACGCTCGTCGCCGGGACGACGTAGGTCTCCTGACCGCGCTTGCTCGTGAAGTACTTCATGAGCTCCCACACGGCCCTGTTCTTCTTCGAGCCCTTCGGCAGGCAGAGCGCGAAGCCCCCGGACCACGTGTACTTGTCGTCGCCGGCATGCTGCGTCGGCAGGTACGCGGTGCCCCAGTCGAGGTCCTTCGGGCCGTAGTTGTCGAAGGTCTGGATCGTCGACGGCACGCTCACCATGAACGCCATCCGGTCCGCCATGAACGCGGTCTGCCCCGGGGGGTGGCCCGTCGGCTCGTACGTGGCGATGAAGGTGTCGGCGTCCTTGTAGCCGTACCGCTTCGCCCAGTCCTCGTAGAAGTCGAAGATCCCGCGGACGCTCGTCGAGTCCATCGTCATCCGGGAGTCCTGCTGGTCGAAGTAGGACGCCCCGAGTCCGAGACCCCAGGTGAACGGCCACCCCTCGCCGTACCAGGGGAGCAGCCCCATGTGGGTGTAGTTGCCGCCGGACTTCTTCGTGATGCGCTCGCTGACCTCCCACACCCGGTCGAGCGTCGCCGGGCCGTTGTGCTCCCAGTCGAACTCGTCCGGGTCGACCCCGGCACCCTTGAGCATCTTCCGGTTGACGAACATCCCGCGGCAGTCGGTGTCGTGCGGCAGACCGTAGGTCTTGCCCTCGTACGTCACCTCGCCGATCGTGAACCCGAGCCACTGCGCCAGGAACTCGTCCTTCGGTTGGTCCTCGAACTCCTCGATGAGGTCGTCGATCGGCTCGATCAACCCGATCGCCGCGTACTGCGCCGCACTGAACCGGTCGAGCAGCCACAGGTCCGGGGCCGTCCCGCCACGGACCGCCGTGATGATGCTCGTCGCGTCACCGGTGCCCTGCGACGGCACGACGTTCACCTTGACGTCGATGTCCGGGTGGAGTGCCGTGAACTGGTTGATGACCTTCGTCTGGAACGGCACGAACGTGCCGGTGACGCCCCAGATCGTGACCTGGTTCGGATTGCTGCGCGCGCCGGACCCCGAGGCGCAGGACGCGGCGAGGAGCGCGAGGGCCCCGGCACCGCCTGCTGCCGCGGCACCGCGGAGGAACGTGCGACGGTCGAATGCGCTGCTCACTTGAAGCTCCCGATCTGGACACCCTTGATGAAGGTCCGCTGGAACACGAAGAACAGGACCACGAGCGGCAGGATGATGAGCACCGACGCCGCCATCAGCTGGTTGAACTGGAAGTCCTGCGAGTTGTTGAGACGGAAGATCTGCAGACCGATCGACAGGGTCTGCACGTTCTCGTCCTGCAGGTAGATGAGCGGCCCGAGGAAGTCGTTCCAGGCCCCCACCGCCGCGAAGATCCCCACGGTGACGAGCGCCGCGCGGGCCTGCGGGAACACGATCCGCCAGAGGATGCCCCACTCCGACGCCCCGTCCATGCGTGCCGCGTTCAGCAGGTCCTTCGGGATCTGCAGCAGGAACTGCCGCAACAGGAACACGTAGAACGCGGACCCGAACAGGCTCGGCACGATCAGCGGCAGGAACGTGTTGATCCACCCGAGCCGCGCGTACAGGTCGAACATCGGGATCAGGGTCACCGGGAACGGGATGAACAGCGTCGCCAGGACGACGTAGAACAGGCGGTCCCGTCCACGCCACTCCAGGCACGCGAACCCGTACGCGATGACCAGGTTCGACACCATCGAGAACAGCGTCACGCAGACGGTGATGATCACCGTGTTCCGGAAGAACGTGAAGAACGGCATCGCGTTCACGGCGTCGGCGAAGTTCGACCAGTCCAGCCACTGCGGGAACCACGTGGGCGGGAAGGCGCCGAGCTCGGAGTTGCCCTTCAGCGCCGAGATGACCATCCAGTAGATGGGCACCAGGAACAGCAGGCTCATCGCGATGAGGACCACGCGGGCGAGGACGGACGACCACGGCGACCGGATCGACCCGTCGGCGTTGCGGGAGCGCTCGCCGGAGCGGCCCTTCGGGTTGACCGTCTCGACGCTCGCGGTGACGGTGGGTGAGGACTTGGTGTGCAGGCTCATTGGGTCACTCTCCGGTCACGTCGTAGTTCACGAACCGCTTCGACAGCCAGTACACGAGCCCCGAGAGGAGCATGCCGGCCAGGAACAGCAGGACGGCCATCGCGCTCGCGAACCCGAGCTGCGCGTAGCTGAACGCGTTCTTGTAGAGGTAGAGCATGTAGAACAACGTCCCGTTGTCCGGACTGCCGAGGCCACCCGTGCCGGACGAGATCACGTACGCCTCGGTGAAGACCTGCAGGCCGTTGCTGATGCCCGTGATGAGGTTGAACAGGATGACCGGGGACAGCAGCGGCAGGGTCAGGGCGAAGAACTGCCGCACCGGACCGGCACCGTCGACACGCGCCGCCTCGTACAGGGTCTTCGGGATCCCACGCAGTCCGGCGAGGAAGATCAGCGCCGCGTTGCCCGCGCCCATCTGCGCCAGGGCGACGATGACGAGCTTCGCGGTCGTCGGGTCGCCGAGCAGGTTCGTCGCCGGGATGCCGACGAGCTTCATGACCTGGTTCACGATGCCGGTCTGCGGGTTGACGAGCACGACGAAGATGAACGCCAGCGCGAACGTCGGGATGAGCGACGGGATGTACAGCGCCGTGCGGTACCAGCTGATCTCGCGGACGTCCTGGTTCATCGCCATCGCGATCACGATGGCGACGACGATCCCGACCGGCACCGCGATCACGGCGTAGAACAGCGTGTTGCCGACCGCGGTGTGCACCAGGGGATCGATGAACGCGGCGACGTAGTTGCCGAACCCGACCCACGTCGCACCGTTCATCCCCGAGTACCGCGTCAGGCTGATTGCGAACGAGTACACCAGCGGGTAGCCGATGAACACGAGGACGCCGATGATCCACGGCGAGATGAAGGCGAGGCCCACCCGGAGCCGACGCTTCTCGGCGACCGTCCACGGGTGTCTCTCCCGAGGTCGCCGTCGAGGCCCCGGGACCGCGGCAGCGCGGTCCCGGACGGACGGTGGAGCTGCGGTACCGGATCGTGTCGTCGTCGTCACGAGCGTCCCTTCGTCGTGGCCACACCGGTGTGGCCGTACGATTCAATCAAATTGATTGATGAAACCGAGGTGATGCGATGCTAGGGACCATGGACGATCCGCGTCAACCACCCGCGCGCCCCGTGTTGCACCGCGGAACGAACAGCGCACGAGTCGGCACCCTCAACCGCGCCCTCGTCCTCGACGTCGTCCGCCGCCAGGGACCGGCCACCCGAACAGCGATCGCCGCGACCACCGGCCTCACCGCGCAGACCGTGTCGAACATCGCCGCCCGGCTCCTCCGCGAAGGGCTCCTCCGCCAGGAAGCACCCACCGCACCGGAGGGACCCCGCGCGCTCGGCATCGCCCCGGACGCCCGGTACGCCATCGGCCTCCACCTCGACCCCGCACGCGTCACAGCGGTCCTGGTCGACCTCGCCGGCACCGTCCTCGCCACCGAGCACCGCGACACCGGCCCCGTCGACGACCCCACCGCGACCCTCGACGCCATGGCCGCGATGACCGAACGTCTGCTCGCCGGACGCACCCGCCAGCACCGCACCACCCGGGAACGCCTCGTCGGCATCGGCGTCGCGGCTCCAGGGCCCCTCGACCCGGCACGGGCGGCGCTCGCCGCACCCGTCCAGCTCCCCGGCTGGGCGGGGGTCCCCGTCGCGGAGGAGCTCGGCCGTCGCACCGGGCTGCCCGTCCTGCTCGAGAAGGACGGCGTCGCGGGCGGGCTCGGCGAGGCCTGGACGACCACGAGCACCGCGGGCCTCGTCACGGTCACGCTCGGGCACGGGATCAGTGCGGCCGTGGTCGCCGGGGGCGAGGTCGTCCGCGGGGCCACCGGCAACGCGGGTGAGTTCGGCGGGATGCCCGTGCACGCCCACGGTCGGTGGACCGCCGTCTGGGAGGCCTGCCAGCCGCTCCAACAGGTCCGGCGCGCGATCGACGCCGGACTGCTGCCGACCGACACCGGCACCGACTGCCCGGCCGCGGTCCGCGCCGCCTACGAGTCCCTCTGCGCCGATCCCGAGGGTGCACCCCTGGTCGCGGCCGGGGGAGCGGCACTCGGCTCGGCGCTGGCCCACGTCGTCGAACTCCTCGACGTCACCGAGGTCGTGATCGGCGGGAGCGCGGCGATCGCGGGCGGCGAGGTGTTCCTCGACGCGGTCCGTGCGAGCCTCGCCGACCGCCTGCCGGACGCGCCGCGGATCGCCGTCGAGCCGACCACGCACGGCGAAGCGGCCGTCGCCCGCGGTGCGGCGTGCGCGGTCCTCGGGACGGCGCTCGACGCGCGGGCGCCCGAGGCGACGGTGTCGCCGGTCACGCGGGCCCGCGGGCCGCGGGCGCGCAGCATCGCGCACCCCTGGTGAGACGGCGCGGCCAGCGTGCGTGCTGCTCTGGTCCGGCACCGGCCGGGAGGCGCGGCGCGCGTCCGACCCGCACCGCGCCTCCCGGCCTGGTCGCCGTCACCGCCCCGCCGTCGTGAGCGGACCGCGTGACGTCCCGAGACGGCGGCCGTCGCCACGCGGCCCGCGGACGACGTAGCGTCGTCCCATGACCACGACGACGCCGACCGCACCCGAGTTCCAGGCCGCGTGGAGCGCCTGGCACGACGCCCACGAGCGCGCCAGGGCGAGCGAGCACGGGTTCCTGGCGATCACGAGCATCCGGTGGCTGACCGGCACGCCCGAGCGGTTCGACGACGCTCCCGGGACGTGGTCGACTTCGGACGACGGGCCCGTGGTGGTGCTCGCCGAGGAGGAGTCGATCGAGGTCGACGGCGTCCGGGTCACCGGGACGCACCGCTTCGGCCCCCTGCCGGAACGGTCGAGCACGTCCGTGGTGTGGCAGGACGGGGACGAGACCGTGGTCGTCGAGGTCGCCCGCCGCGGCGGCAGTGATGTCATCCGGCCGCGCCGCCCCTCGAACGTGACACGGGTGTCGTACCCGGGGACGCCGTCGTACGAGCCGGACCCGGCCTTCGTGGTCGACGCGCACTTCGAGCCGTTCGAGACGCCGCGCTCGGTGACGGTGGGCTCGGTCGTCGACGGGCTGCAGCACGTGTACGAGGCGCCGGGCGTGCTGACGTTCGACCTCGACGGGCCGCGGTCGCTCCTGGCGTTCAACGGGCACGGCGACGGGTTGCACGTGCTGTTCACCGACCGGACGAGCGGGGTGACGACCTACGCCGCCAACCGGAGCCTGGACATCGCGGCGCCGGATGCCTCTGGTGCGACGACGATCGACTTCAACCGGGCGACGAACCTGCCGTGCGCGTACACCGTGCACGCGACGTGCCCGCTGCCGCCGGCGGAGAACCGGCTCGACGTGGCGGTGGAGGCGGGGGAGCGGCTGCCCGTGTGAGGCGGGCGCGCGCGGGTGCGGACTCCGAACGACAAGGTTGATGTCGTACGACGTCCACGTTGTCGTCGCTCGCGTGCGCCGGATGTTGCGCGCGCCCGGTTGCGACGAGTCCGGTGTCGTACGACGTCGGAGTCGTCGTTCGGCAGCGGCGCCCACACGACCGGTCAGGGCACGCGGACGCGCGACCACCCGCTCGTCGCCCGCCACGCGCTCGGGTCGAACGTGAACACGCTGCCCATGCCCGGCTGGTCGAGCGCGCGGGAGATCGGCACGCCCCGCAGGTCGGCGAGCAGCAGTGCCCCGACCGCACCGTGCGAGACGATCGTGACGTCGCCGTCGGCGGTCAGCGCCCGGACCGCAGCGACGATGCGCGCCTGGGCGTCGACGGCCCGCTCCCACCCGCGCACCGAGTCGTCCGGCGTGGCGAAGAACGCGTCGACGACCCCCTCGAACTCGTCCAGCGGCAGGTAGCCCGTCGCACTGCGGTCGATCTCGCCCAGCGCGGCGTCGGTCGAGGGGGCGAGCCCCACCGCCTCCGCGACGATGGCGGCGGTGTCGATCGCCTTCTGCTCGGTGCTCGACACGAGGCGCCGGACCCCGGGGTGCCAGGCGACGGCAGCAGCCCCGGCGATCCGGGCACGACCGTCGGCGGAGAGCCCCCACGACTCGATCGGTCGTGCGGGGTCCACGACGACCTCGGCGTGGGTCAGGAAGAACGATGTCACGGCGTCACTCCAGGTCGTCGGCCGCTGACGGGTCGACGATCCGCACGCCGTCGACTTCGCCGATCCGCGCGACGAGCAGGGACCCCTCGGACCGGCCGGCGACGTCGATCCGGACCGCGGTGGCGTCGGCCCGGTCGGTGTCCTGACGCACGAGCCGGGCGACCCGCCACCCGCCCGCGGTCACGAGGGCGAGCACGTCCGGCAGCACCCCGCGTCCGGCGTCGTAGACCACGTCGAGCGTCATCGACTGCTCGGTGGAGCGGGACAGCGTCCAGACGATGGCGGTGTAGCCGAACACGACGACGAAGTGCAGGGCGGTGACGACGAGCGCGAGCAGCCAGAGCCCGGCACCCGCCGCCATGCCGATCGCCGCGGTCTCCCACACCGCGGCCGCCGTGGTCAGCCCGCGGACCGCTCCGCGACGGGTGAGGATGAGCCCGGCGCCGAGGAAGCCGACCCCGGAGACGACCTGCGCCGCGACACGGGACGGGTCGAGCACGACGTGGTCCGGCACGAGGACGTCGCTGAACCCGTACTTGCTCACGAGCAGCATCAGGGCGGACGCGGTCCCGACGATCGCCTGGGTGCGGATGCCGGCGCTCTTCGACCGGAGCTGGCGCTCGAGGCCGATGAGCGAGGCGAGGGCGAACGCGAGCAGGACCTCGCCGATCTGCACCCACCCCTGCCCGGCGAGCGGTTCGGTGAGGTGTTCGATCGTCACGCGCACCGACGCTACTCCCACCGCCACGCGGGGTGACACGTCGTCGTCGCGGGCGGCTCTCGAGGAGCGGCGCGCGGCCGTCGCGGCGACCGACCGACGGACTGGAGGCGTGGTGCGGGCCCGCCCCGTGCCTCCCGTCCGTCAGGGGGTCGCCGTAGGGTGAGCGCGTGGAGTTCCCGGGGGAGGCGGCCGACGCGCGTGACGCGTCGACCTCTCCGGGGTCACCCCGGGGCACGCAGGACCAGCAGGACGACACGCCCCGAGCGGGCCGGCGCGCTCCGCGCGCGATCCCGCACGGAGGCACCGACGGGTCCCCCGGGAACCCCACGCCCCTGTCCGTCGTCGCCGGCGCCCTCGCGGATGCGTTCCTGACCGCTGAGCACTGGGGACCGGACGACCTGACCGCCGCCGGCTGGGCGGTGGTGGGCGTCGAGCGCGCCTACGTCGGGCTCGCGGTCGCGGCGGCCCTCGCCGCGTACCCGCGGCCACCCGTGGACGCACCGCGACAGCTCGCGGCGGTGCTCGCAGCAGCACCGCGGCTGGCCGAACTGCACCGCGCCCGCGAGGCCCGCCGCCCGGTCCGGATCACCGCGCGCCGGGCGACCGCGGTCCGGGCACGACCGGAGACCGCGAGCCGCCTGCTCGTCGACACGCTGCCGGAGCTCGCGCGCGAACTCGACCTGACCGTCGGGCGGCTGCTCTGGCTCGCGGACACCCGTGCGTGGAACCGACGACCGGGTCCGTCCAGCCCGCTCCACCACCACCGGCACGAGTGGATCCGTCGACCCGGACGCACGCCGCGGTTGCTCGAGAAGCCGATGGACATGCTCCGCCGGACCCAGCGGACCATCCTCGACGAGCTCCTCACCGCGCTGCCGGTGCACGACGCGGCGCACGGCTTCGTCGGTGGTCGGAGCGTCGTGACCGGAGCCGCAGTGCACACCGGGCAGCAGGTCGTCGTCACGGCCGACCTGACGTCGTTCTTCGCGAGCATCACGGCGCCCACCGTGTACGGGGTCTTCCGTTCGGCGGGCTTCGCGGAGCCGCTCGCACACGTCCTCACCGGCATCTGCACGCACCGGGCGCCGGTGCACGTCCTCAGCGCGATGCCGGACGGCGGCAGCCCCGAGGAACGGCAGGCGCTGCGCGGCATGCTCCGAGCGGCGCACCTGCCGCAGGGTGCGCCGACCTCGCCGGCGCTGGCGAACACCGCGCTCCGGCACCTGGACGCGCGGCTGGCGGGGTGGGCGGCGTCGGTCGGCGCCGTCTACACCCGGTACGCCGACGACCTGACGTTCAGCGGCGACGACCGGCTCGCGGCACGACCGGACGCGTTCCTCCGCGGGGTCGACCGGATCGTCACGGAGCAGGGGCTCCGGCTCAACCCGTCGAAGACCCGGGTGCGGCGACGGGGAACGCGGCAGTCGGTCACCGGGGTCGTCGTCAACGACCGGACGTCGCCGGGTCGGCGCGAGGTCGACCGGCTGCACGCGATCCTGCACAACGCCGCCGAGCACGGTCCGGCGTCGCAGAACCGCGCGGGACACCCCGACTTCCGGGCGCACCTGCTCGGACGGATCGGGTGGGTCGAGCAGGTCCACCCCGGACGCGCGCGGCGGTTGCGCGACGAGTTCGCCCGCATCACGTGGTGACCCGGCGCGTCCGTGAGCGGGTGTGACGCCGGGTTGCGCTGAGCACGAGCAGGACGCCCGCCCGTCGGTAGCGTGCCGCCATGTGCCCGAGTGAGATCCCGGCCGACGCCCGCTACGAGGAACTGATCGCGCCGTTGCGACCGGTGATCGAACGGATCGCCGTCGACGCCCGGCAGCGGGAACGCGAGGAGCGGCTCGCCACCGACCAGCTCGGCTGGCTCGTCGACGCCGGGTTCGCCCGTTGGCGGGCCCCCGTCGAGTGGGGCGGGGTCGGCGCACGGCTGTCGGACGTGTTCCGGGCCGTCGCGGAGATCGCGGAGGTCGACCCGAACCTCGCGCACGTGTGGCGCAACCACTTCTCGTTCATCGAGGACCGGGTGCACGCCGAGGGCACCCCGTTCGACCGGGAGATCGTCGCGCGACTCGGCGGCGGCGAGTTCGTCGGCGGCGGGTGGAGCGAGACCCCGAACACCGCCGGCGTCGACATCACCACCCGGATCACCCGCGACCCGGACGGGGGCTGGCGCGTGACCGGGCGGAAGTTCTACTCGACGGGCAGCGTCTACGCACGCTGGATCACGGTGCTGGCGCTCGACGACACCGGAGCGCGGTTCGTCGCACTCGTGGACGCCCGGGACCCGGGTGTGGTCATCGGCGACGACTGGGACGGCTTCGGCCAGCGGGTCACCGGCAGCGGGAGTGTGACGTACACCGACGTGCGGGTGCCCGACGAGCGGGTGCTGCCGTACGCGACGCGCTACCCGTACCAGGAGCAGTACTACCAGACGGTGATGCACGCGATCCTCGTCGGCATCGGGCGGGCGGCCCTCCGTGAGGGGATCGCGGCGCTGCGCTCCCGGTCCCGCGGGCACCACAACGGCACCGCCGCGGACCCGACGCAGGACCCCGAGCTGCTCGGCACGATCGGTACCGTCGCGGCCCGGGTGTACGCCGCCGACGCCGCGTTCACCGCGAGCCTCGGGCCGGTGGACGCCGCCGTCGACCGGCACACCGAACTCCGGGCGACCGGAGCGGACCCGTCGACGGACACGGACCTGCGCGCAGCCCTCGAGCGGAGCTGGATCGCGGTCGCTCAGGCACAGACGGTCGTCACCGACGCCGTGCTCGACGCGACGACGCTCGTGTTCGACGCCCTCGGGTCGAGCGGCACCTTCCGCGCCCTGGGTCTCGACCGGCACTGGCGGAACGCGCGGACCCTGGCGTCGCACAACCCGCGCGGGCACAAGCGACGCATCGTCGGGGACCTGCTCGTGAACGGCGCCAGCCCGCTCGACCGCGCGTAACCCGCCGTCACGAGGCGCAACCCGACGACACCTGCACCCGGCGGGCCCGCTCCGCCCCGTACGGTCGTCGGCAACGGCCCGCCACGGACGCAGGGGAGGCGATGGTGGCGGGCCGCTCTGCACGCAACGAGCGCGCGTGCCGACGCGCGCACCGGGAGGGGCCCACCGTGACCGAGACACCCGCACCGACGATCGTCACCGTGCCGGACGCCGACCTCGCAGCGGCCGTCGCCCGACCCGGCGGGATCGCCCGGCTCGCCGACCGCATCCGGGCCTCGGGCGCCGTGGCCGTCGCGATCGGCACCGACCGCTTCGACGCCGAACGCGGTCGTGGTCACCGGCTCGACCCGACCACCGCGGCGCTCGCCCTCGGCCGCGCACTGCCCACGCACGGGCTGCTCGTCGCCGCAGCCCCCGCCCGGGAACACCCGTACAACGTCGCCCGACGAGTGCTGTCCCTCGACCACGTCCTGGACGCCCGGGTCGGACTCGTCGTCGGCGCGCGGGACCACGGGCTGCCGGCGACGGGGGAGCAGCACGACCCGGCCGAGTTCGCCGAGGTCGTGCGCGGCCTCTGGCGGACGTGGCCGCTCGACAGCATCATCGGCGACCGCGAGGCCGGACGGTTCGCCGACACGACCCGGATCCACCCGCTCGACCACGACGGCGGACCGGGCGGGTACCGGGTCCGGGGGCCGCTGACGACGCCGTCGAGCCGGCAGGGCGAACCCGTCCTCGCGGTCTGGCACGACGTCGCGTACGAGGGTGCCGACCTGGTGCTCGGTGCGCACCGGGACGACACCGGGGTCGCGCACCCACTCGTCCCGTTGCCGGCCGCGGCCGACGCGTCGGAGCCGAGCCGCGCCTCCCGGCCCTCGACCGGTCCCGCGACCCGCCGGCGGACGCTCCGTGACCTGCTCGGCCTGCCCGTCCCCGCGGCGGTCGGCGCATGAGCGCCGAGGCCGACGCCGGGCTCGTCCTCGGCGTCAACCTGCAGGGCTTCGGCCAGCGGCCGGCGGCCTGGCGGACCCAGGACGTCGAACCGACCGACCTGCTCACCGCCGAGTTCTGGCGCGACCTCGGCCGGATCGCGGAACGCGGGCTGCTCGACATGGTGTTCTTCGCCGACCACCCCGCGCTCGGCGACCCGAACGTGCGTGCGTACGGGCTGCTCGAACCGTTCGTGGCGCTCGGGGCGATCGCCGACGCGACCACCCACCTCGGGCTCGTCGGGACCGCGTCGACGACCTACAACGACCCGGTGGACCTCGCCGAGCGGCTGCTGTCGCTCGACACGGTCTCCGGGGGCCGCGTGGCGTGGAACGCCGTGACGACCTACGACCGGTCGGTGTCGGCGAACTTCGGCGTCGCGACGAACCCGGAGCGACCCGAGCGGTACGCCCGCGCCGGGGAGGTCGTCGACCTCGTCCAGGCGCTCTGGCGGTCCGCCGCCACCGGGGTCCCCGTCGACCACCACGGCGAGTTCACCGAGTTCGCGGGGACGCTCACCGTCCCGCCGTCGGCGCAGGGACACCCCGTGGTGTTCCAGGCCGGGGGATCGCCGCACGGCCGCGACCTCGCCGCCCGGGTCGCAGAGGGCGTGTTCGCGGTCGAGCTGACGCCCGAGCCTGCCCGGGAGCACTACCGTGCGGTCAAGCAGGCGGCCGAGAAGTACGGTCGGCGTGCGGCGGACGTGGCGATCGTCCCGGGGCTGTCCCTCGTGCTCGGCAGCACCGAGGCCGAGGCACAGCGACGGTTCGACGAGCTCGAGGCCCTCGCCCCGGACGGCTACTCGCTCCGGGCGCTCGGGACGCACCTCGACGCCGACCTCACCGACCTCGACCCGGATGCGCCGATCCCCGCGGCGATCCTCGACCGCGAGGTCGACCCTGTGACGTACGGCCCGTCACTCGGCTACCACGAGACGGTCGTGCGCTGGGTCCGCTCGCACAACACGTCCCTGCGTGAGGTGCTGCGCGGCTTCGGCGGGTACGGCGCCCGGATCGTGGTCGGCACGCCCGAGCAGGCCGCCGACACGATCGAGGAGTGGTACCGCACCGGGGCCGCCGACGGGTTCACCCTGATGGTCGACGAGTTCCCGCGGGGCCTCGAGACCGTGGTCGACGAGCTCGTGCCGATCCTGCAGCGCCGCGGGGTGTTCCACCGCGAGTACGAGGACGTCACGTTGCGCGGGCGGCTCGGCGCGCGGGCGCGCGGGCTGTAGCGCGGGGCGCGGCCGGGGCGCGGGGCGCGCCGGGCCGGCGTCGCGCCGGCGCTGCAGTGTGCGAGGTTCCGCGCACGGTGGGACCGTCCGGGCCTCGCACACTGCGCGGAACCACGCACCGTACGTCGCGCTCGCACCGTGCGAGCCACCTGCGGCCTGGAGGCGCGTGGCGGCGCCGCCACGCGCCTCCAGGCCGCAGTGTGCGAGCTCTCGTGCACGGTGCGAGCCGCGTGGGCCCGCACACTGCGCGGAACCTCGCACGGTGCGTCGGCCTCGCACGGTGCGAGGGCGGCGCGAGCGCGCGCCGCGCGCCGCCGCCCCGCGCCGGCGCGTGACGCCGTGTGACGCCGCGGCGCCGGCGCCGCGTCACACGACGCAACGCCCGGTCACGCTCCGCAACACCCGTCGTCCCCGGGCCCGGTCGGTCATAGCGTCGCCACCATGACCGACTACCTCGACCGCGAGCACGACAAGACCTTCACGAAGGTCTACAAGCAGCAGACCCCGGACATCCTGAAGGCGTTCGTCCAGTTCGACGAGTCGGTGTTCCAGGCCGAGGGCCGCGAGATCCCGCTGAAGTACCGGGAGCTCATCGCGCTGGCGGTCGGCATCACCACGCAGTGCGTCTACTGCATCGACGGCCACAGCCAGCGCGCGGTGAAGGCCGGCGCGAACGAGGCCGAGCTCGCCGAGGCCGCCTGGGTCGCCACGGCCATCCGCGCCGGCGGCGGGTTCGCCCACGGCCGCCTCGGCTTCAAGTTCGGCGCCGACGCCGCGGCACCCGCCCCGCACGAGCACTGACCACCGCCCACACCCGACGGAAGCGCACCCCATGCCCGACCGCACCACCCTCGTCTCCGCCCTGCAGGGCGCCGGCTGGCACCCCGCCGCCTGGCGCACCGCCGGACCCGCGGCGCAGCGCCTCACCAGCCTCCGGTACTGGCGCGACGTCGTCGTGGAGCAGGACCGCCTCGGCGTCGACGCCGTCACGATCGAGGACTCCTTCACCGCCGGTCCGGTCGACGCGGCTGGCGACCTCGACACGACCACCGTGGTCGGCCGCCTCGACGCCCTCCTCGTCGCCAACGCGGTCGCCCCCGCGACCCGCGCGATCGGTCTGGTGCCGACCGTCTCGGTGACGCACACCGAACCGTTCCACGTCGCCACGGGCCTCCAGACCCTCGACCACGTCTCGCTCGGCCGGGCCGGCTGGCGGATCCAGGTGAGCCCGACGAGCCGCGAGGCCGCGCTCTTCGGCCGCCGCGCCGGCGGCGATGACGTGTCGACCCTCTTCGCGGAGGCGCGCGAAGTCGCCGAGGTCGTCTCCCGGCTCTGGGACAGCTGGGACGACGACGCGATCATCCGCGACGTCACGACCGGCCGCTTCATCGACCGGGACCGGATCCACAACGCCGAGTTCGTCGGCGAGCACGTCTCGGTACACGGCGCGTCGATCGTGCCGCGGTCGCCGCAGGGGCGTCCGCCGGTCTTCTCGCTGGCGCACCGGTCGGACGCCGCCGAGTTCGCCGTCGACACCGCCGACGTCGTGCTGGTCACGCCCGGCTTCGACGGACGGGAGGCGCGGGACCTGTTGACCGAGATCCGTGCCCTCGAGCAGGCGGCCGGCTCGGACGTCCGTCGCCCTGTCCTCGCCGACCTCGCGGTGCTCATCGGGTCGTCACCCGCTGCCGCGGCCGACGAGCTCGCCGCGCTCGACGAGGCCGCCGGCACGCCGTACGCGGACGTCTCCGACACGTCCGTCCTCGCGACCACCGTCCCGGAGCTCGTCTCGCTGATCGGCGACCTCCGAGGCCTCGGCTTCGCCGGCGTCCGCCTCCGGCCCCTCCGCATCCCCGTGGACAGCACCGCGATCGCGCGGCAGCTCGTCCCCGCACTCGTCACGGCCGGCCTCCGCGCCGACGTGGCCTCGCGTCCCACCGCCGACCTGCGCACGCGGCTCGGCATCGCCCCGGCGGTCAGCCGGTACGCGTCCGTCTCCGGTCCCGCCCCCGTGGAGGTCTCAGCATGAGCGCCAAGCGTCAGGTCCACCTCGCCGCCCACTTCCCCGGCGTCAACAACACCACGATCTGGAGCGACGACCGGGCCGAGAGCCAGATCGCGTTCTCGTCGTTCGAGCACTTCGCCCGGAACGCCGAGCGCGGGTTCTTCGACTACCTGTTCCTCGCCGAGGGCCTGCGGCTGCGCGAGCAGAAGGGCCGCATCCACGACCTCGATGTCGTCGGGCGCCCGAACACGCTCGCGATCCTCGCCGCCCTCGCCGGGGTCACCGACCACATCGGGCTCGTCGGCACCCTGCAGACCACGTTCAACGAGCCGCTCGAGCTCGCGAAGCAGCTGGCGACGCTCGACCACCTCACCGACGGACGTGCCGGGTGGAACGTCGTGACCAGCTCGGACGCGTTCCACGGCGCGAACTTCCGTCGTGGCGGGTTCCTCGACCACGCCGACCGGTACACGCGGGCCGCGGAGTTCATCGAGCTGTCCCGCGAGCTCTGGGACTCGTGGGAGTCCGACGCCGTCGTGGCGTCCGACGTCTTCGCGGACCGCTCCCGGATCCGCGACGTCGACCACCACGGCCCGCAGTTCGACGTCACCGGGACGTTCCCGGTGCCGCGCAGCCCGCAGGGCCACCCCGTGGTCGTGCAGGCCGGCGACTCCGACGAGGGACGCGACCTCGCCGCCCGGCACGCCGAGGTGATCTTCTCGCTGCACACCGAGTTCGAGGACGCGCAGACGTACTACCGGGACATCACCGAGCGCCTCGAGCGGGTCGGTCGATCGAAGGACGAGCTGCACATCCTGCCCGGCGCGACCTTCACGATCGGGGACACCCCGGCCGACGCCGAGGAGCGGTCCCGCGCGATCCGCCGTGCCCAGGTCAGCCCGGCGACCGCGATCGCGTTCCTCGAGCAGGTCTGGAACCGCGACCTGTCCTCGTACGACGTCGACGGCCCGCTGCCCGAGGTCGATCCGGACTACGAGGGCGCGGCGATCACCCGCGGTCGTGCGCGGCACACCCGTGACGTGCCGGCGCTCGTGCAGTCCTGGCGCGACCTGGCCGAGGCCGAGCACCTGTCCATCCGCGACCTCGTCATCCAGGTGTCGACGCGCGGCGGGTTCGTCGGCACGCCCGAGCACATCGCCGCCGAGATCGACCGGTACGTGCAGGAGCGTGCCACCGACGGGTTCGTCGTCGTCCCGCACACCAACCCGTACGGCCTCGACGAGTTCGTCGACACGGTCGTCCCGCTGCTGCAGGAGCGCGGGGTGTACCGGGACTCGTACGACGAGGGTGCGACCCTCCGCGAGACGCTCGGCCTGCCGGGGACCATCACCCAGCGCCAGGCAGTGTCGGCATGACCGTGCGCAGCCTGTCGATCCTCGTGCCGGGGAACTTCGAGGACGACGCACCCGTCGAGGGCCTCGAGTCGACGCTCGACCTGTTCGCCACGGCGGAGCGGCTCGGCGTCGACGGCGCCTGGGTCCGACACCGTCACCTCGAGCACGGCATCGGGTCGGCGGCGGTGTTCCTCGCCGCGGCCTCGCAGCGCACGAGCACGATCGAACTCGGGGTCGCCGTCGTGCCGATCGGCTGGGAGAGCCCGTTCCGCCTCGCCGAGGACTTCTCGCTCGCCGACGTCCTGTCGCACGGGCGGGTCCAGGTCGGGCTGTCGACCAGTGCCCCGCACGAGGACATCCTCGGCGACCTGGTGTTCGACGGCGACTGGCGCTCCTTCGACCGCGGCTACGGGCGGGTCACGCGGTTCGTCGACAACCTGCGCGGGGACTTCCTCGGTGACGAGGACACCGTCATCCAGAGCCCGGGGAACGTCCAGCGTCCACGGTTGCAGCCGTACGCCCCGGGGCTCGTCGACCGGGTCTGGTACGGCGGGGGATCGCTCCGGTCGGCCGCCTTCGCGGGCAGCGCCGGGCTCAACCTGCTCATCGGCAACCTCACCTCGGGCGAGGGCACCGACGACTACGGCACCGCCCAGCGGAACCAGCTCGCCGCGTACCGCGCCGCGCTGCCGTCGGGCCGCGCACCCCGCGTGGCCTGGGGCCGCTGCGTCGTCCCGACGGACTCGGCCGACCGGGTCTCGCGCGAGCGCTACCGGGTCTGGTACGAGTCGCGCCTCGAACGGCAGACCGCACCGCAGGGCCCCCGGCGCACCCTGTTCTCGGCGGACCTCGTCGGTCCCGCCGAGCAGATCGTGGAGCAGCTCGTCGAGGACGCCACCTTCGCCGAGGTCGACGAGTTCCGCATCGAGCTGCCCTACGAGTTCGCCGGCGACGAGTACGAGCAGATCGTCGCCGACGTCGTGGCGAGGGTCGCGCCGGAGCTCGGGTGGCAGCCGGCGGTGGTCGCGGCGTGACCCGGTACGTGCTCTCCCGCATCGGGCAGGCCGTGCTCGTGCTCTGGGCGGCGTGGACGATCTCGTTCTTCGTCCTGTACGTCCTGCCGAGCGACCCCGCTCGGATCATGCTCGGTCCGGACGCCACCGACGTGACGCAGGCGCAGCTCGACGCGCTCCGCCACCAGTACGGCCTCGACCAGCCAGTGCTCGTGCAGTACCTCCAGCACCTCGGCTCCCTCCTGACCGGCGACCTCGGCCGTTCGATCGGCGTCGGCCGACCCGTCACCGAGGTCATCGGCGAGGCCGTCGGGCCGACCGCGCAGATCGCCGTCGTGGGCCTGCTGCTCGCGATCGTGTTCGGCGGCGGACTCGCGGTCGTCGCGACGTGGAGCCGGAACCGTGCCCTCGGGCAGTTCCTCCTCCAGCTCCCTCCGGTCGGGGTCGCCGTCCCCGGCTTCTGGTTCGCCCTGCTGCTCGTGCAGTGGTTCTCGTTCGGCCTGCACGTCTTCCCCGCGTTCGGCGGTGAGGGGCCGTCGTCGGTCGTCCTGCCGGCGATCACCCTGGCGCTGCCGACCGGTGCGACGATCGCCCAGCTGCTCTCGAAGTCCCTGGTCGCGACGCTCCGTGAGCCGTACGTCGACACCGCGTACGCCAAGGGCGCCGGACGGTGGCGGGTGCAGCTCCGGCACGCGCTGCAGAACGCCGCACTGCCGGCCCTCACCGTGACCGGCCTCATCGTCGGACAGTTGTTCTCCGGCACCGTCATCACCGAGACGGTGTTCTCCCGCCCGGGCCTCGGCCGTGTCACCGCGACCGCGGTGCAGGGGCAGGACATCCCCGTCGTCCAGGGCATCGTGCTCGTCGCCGCGGCGATCTTCGTCGTCGCGAACCTCGTCGTCGACCTCGTGTACCCGCTCCTCGACCCGCGGGTCGTCCTGGCGGGGAGCCGCCGGAAGCTGCGCGAGCAGGACGGAGCGACACCGGGCGGCCCGGCCACCGGCTCGACCGCGCCCGCCGCCCCGACCGTACCCCAGGGAGCCACCGCATGACCGAGACCACGCAGCTCGCGATCGGCCGTCCCGCGTCGCTCGTCACCGACCGTGTCCCCGGCGGCGCGACCGCACTCCGGGGCCTCGTCGCCCGGCCGACGCTCACCGTCGCGGTCCTCTGGCTCGCGCTCGTCGTCCTCGCCGCGCTGCTCCCCGGCGCCCTGACCCACCACGACCCGCTCGCCGCGGAACCGGCCGTGAAGCTCACCGCGCCGGACGCCGCGCACTGGTTCGGCACCGACCAGCTCGGTCGCGACCTGTACGCCCGAGTCGTGCACGGCACCGCGCTCACCCTGCAGGCGGCGATCCTCGCGATCCTCATCGGGCTCGTCGGCGGCTCGGTGATCGGGCTCCTCGCCGGGTTCGTCGGCGGGGTAGTCGACACGGTGCTCATGCGCGTGGCGGACGTCCTGCTCGCCATCCCGAGCCTGCTGCTGTCGTTGACGATCGTCACCGTCCTGGGCTTCGGCACCGTGAACGTCGCGGTGGCGGTCGGCGTCGCGAGCATCGCCACCATCGCCCGGATCATGCGCTCCGAGGTCGTCCGGGTCCGCACCGCCCCGTACGTCGAGGCGGCCACCGCGAACGGGAACCGCTGGTGGCGGGTGCTGCTCGTGCACGTGCTGCCGAACGCGGCCGGCCCGGTGCTCGTCCTCGCCGCGCTCGAGTTCGGCACCGCGATCCTCGCCGTCTCCAGCCTGAGCTTCCTCGGTTACGGCGCCCAGCCGCCGGCACCGGAGTGGGGCTCGCTCGTCTCGACCGGCCGCGACTTCATCGCCACCTCGTGGTGGCTGACGACCATCCCCGGTCTCGTCATCGCGGTCACGGTGCTCGCCGGCAACCGCGTCGCCCGGGCCCTCGACACCGAACGGCGGGCCGTCCGATGAGCCTCCTCAGCATCCGTGACCTCACGGTCGCGTACGGCCGCGGCCGGCACGCGCGCACCGCACTGCACGGCGTCTCCCTCGACGTCGGTCGCGGCGAACGCGTCGCGATCGTCGGCGAGTCCGGTTCCGGCAAGTCGACGACGGCGCACGCGGTCCTCCGGCTCCTGCCCGCAGCGGCCGCTCTGACGGGAGGCACGGTGCGGCTCTCCGGGACCGCCGCCGGTTCCGCGGACCTCGACCTGGTCACCGCCTCCGACGCCGAGGTGCGTCGTGTCCGCGGCGTCCGGATCGGCTTCGTCCCGCAGGACCCCACCGTCTCCCTCAACCCCGTCACGCGGATCGGCCGGCAGGTCGCCGAGGTGCTCGAGATCCACGGCATCGCGACGGGGGCTGACGCGCACGACCGCGCCGTGGAGGAGCTCCGACGGGCCGGGATCGACCGCCCGGAACTCCGCGCGAAGCAGTACCCGCACGAGCTGTCCGGCGGCATGCGGCAGCGCGTGCTCATCGCCATCGCGCTGATCGGCGACCCGGAGCTCCTCGTCGCCGACGAGCCCACGAGCGCCCTCGACGTCACCGTGCAGCGGACGATCCTCGACCACCTCGACCGGCTCGTCGCCGAGCGGGGGACGAGCGTCCTCTTCATCACGCACGACCTCGGGGTCGCCGCGGACCGGGCCGACCGGATCGTCGTGATGTCCGAGGGGCGGATCGTCGAGCAGGGCACCCCCGCCGAGGTGCTCGGCGCACCCCGCGAGGCCTACACCCGCGCGCTCATCGCAGCGGCGCCCAGTCTCGACGACGTGACCGTGTCCGTGGGAGCCGCCCCGCGCCTCCAGGCCGGTGCGGACGACCCGCTCGTCGTCGCGACGGGCCTGCTGAAGTCCTTCGCCCGCGTCGCCGCCGTCGACGGCGTCGACGTGACCGTCCCGCGCGGCCGCACCCTCGCGCTGGTGGGGGAGTCCGGGTCCGGGAAGTCGACCACGGCACGCCTCGTGCTCGGTCTCGAGCGCGCCGACGCTGGCACCGTCCGGTTCGACGGCGACGACGTGACCGCCGCCCGCGGTGCGGCACTCCGGGCGTACCGGCGCCGGGCGCAGATCGTGCAGCAGAACCCGTACGCGGCCCTGCACCCGCGGCTGTCGGTCGGGGCGGTCATCGCCGACCCGCTCGCGGCGTTCGGGATCGGCACCCGGCGGTCGCGTGCGGCCCGTGCGGCGGAGCTGCTCGACCTCGTGGCCCTGCCAGCCTCGGCGGCCGGTCGGCGACCGTCGGAACTGTCCGGCGGCCAACGGCAGCGCGTCGCCATCGCCAGGGCCCTCGCGCTCGACCCGTCGTTCGTCGTCCTCGACGAACCGGTGTCGGCGCTCGACGTGTCCGTCCAGGCGCAGATCCTCGACCTGCTCGCGTCGCTGCAGGAGACGCTCGGCGTCTCGTACCTGTTCATCTCGCACGACCTCGCCGTCGTCCGCCGCATCGCCCACGAGGTCTCCGTCCTCCGGGGCGGGCGCGTGGTCGAGCACGGCGGTGTCGCCGACGTCCTCCACCACCCGCAGCACGAGTACACCCGTGCCCTGCTCGACGCGATCCCCGGACGATCCCGGCGCGTCGCACCCCTCACCCCCTCCGAAGGAGCCTCATGACCATCCACCGCACCCCGATCCGTCTGGTGGCCGCGATCGCGGCCGGCACCGCGGCGGCCCTGGTGATGGCCGGCTGCTCGTCGGGCAGCACCGCGTCGTCGTCCTCGTCGTCGAAGCCCGTCGACGGCGGTTCGCTGACCTACGCGATCGCCAATGACCCGATCACGCTGAACCCGACGGGCACCGGCGCCGGCAACGACACGCTCGCCATCACCCGGCAGCTCGTCGACTCGCTGCTCTGGCAGGACCCGTCGGACGGCTCGCTCAAGCCCTGGCTGGCGACGAAGTACTCGGCGAACAGCGACGCGACCGCGTTCACGTTCGACCTGCGTTCCGGTGTGACGTTCTCCGACGGGTCGACGTTCGACGCCACCGCCGTGAAGGACACCTTCGACGACATCGCGAAGGCCGGGGCGTCCAGCACCGCAGCGGCGTACTTCTCCGGGTACAAGGAGACGAAGGTCATCGACGACGACACCGTCGAAGTCGACTTCACGACGCCGAACGCCGCCTTCCCGAACGCCACCGCGTCGGTCGCGCTCGGCATCGTCGCGCCGAAGACCACCGAGACGCCGTTCGACGACCGGGCCGACGGCACGGCCGTCATCGGGACCGGGCCGTTCACGCTGTCGTCCTACACGAAGAACACCTCCACCGTCCTCACGAAGCGCAAGGACTACGACTGGGGCCCCGCCGCGCGGTCGAACCCCGGGGCGGCGCACCTGTCCAAGGTGACGTTCCAGGTCGTCCCCGAAGCCAGCGTCCGCACCGGCAGCCTGCAGTCCGGTCAGCTCGACGCCATCAGCAGCGTGCAGCCGAGCGACGTCGACACGCTGAAGTCGCAGTACGAGCTCGTCACCCGCGCGAACCCCGGGCAGGTGTTCGGTCTCACGTTCAACCAGAAGCGCCCGCTCGTGTCCGACCTCGTCGTCCGCAAGGCGATCGCGCAGGCCGTCGACCCGAAGACCGTCAGGGACACGTCCCTGAACGACCTGTTCAAGGTCGCGACCTCGGTGCTCGGCTCGACCACCCCCGGGTACACCGACACCTCGTCGGCGATCTCGTACGACCCTGCCGCTGCTGCGTCCGCCCTGGACGCCGCCGGGTGGAAGAAGGGCTCGGACGGCATCCGGTCGAAGGACGGCGAGAAGCTGCAGCTCAAGCTCATCTGGATCACGAACTTCGGGCCGAACCAGACCTCGCTCGAACTCATCCAGCAGGAGCTGAAGAGGGTCGGCGTCGGCCTGACCCTCGAGAGCGGCACCGTCCCGCAGTACCTCGCCAACACGACGAGCGGGGACTGGGACCTCGCGTGGGACAACAACTCCCGGGCCGACGGTGAC
The DNA here is from genome assembly GCF_900215175.1 of Curtobacterium sp. 314Chir4.1. NCBI lineage: Bacteria > Bacillati > Actinomycetota > Actinomycetes > Micrococcales > Microbacteriaceae > Curtobacterium > Curtobacterium sp. 314Chir4.1. The sequence continues at coordinate 763,935 of NZ_OCMI01000001.1, read as the reverse complement.
GTCCTCCGGTCGAAGTTCTCGAGCGACGGCGCACAGTCGATCGGCGCCGGCGACGGCACGCTCGACGCCCTGTTCACGAAGGAGCTCTCGCAGTCCTCCGCCACCGAGCGCACGGCCACGTTCGCCTCGATCCAGGAACGCATCGCCGCGCAGGTGGACTTCGTGCCCGTGCACGAGCTGACCAGCATCATCGCCACCGCGAAGGACGTGCACGGCATCGCGTTCGGTGCGGACACCCGCCTCGACCAGCTCACCGGCGCCTGGAAGGACGCAGCATGACCGCCGTCCCCCTGTCGATCCTCGACCTCGTGCCGGTCAGCGCCGGGTCCACCGCGGCGCAGGCGCTGCACCGCACGATCGACCTCGCGCAGCACGCGGAGCGCGCCGGGTACGCCCGGTACTGGCTCGCCGAGCACCACCTCAACCCCGGCGTCGCGGGCAGCGCGCCGAACATCGTGATCGGCGCCGTGGCCGCCGCGACCTCGACGATCCGGGTCGGCAGCGCGGCGACCCTGGTCGGCAACGTCCGCGGGCTGCAGATCGCCGAGACCTTCGGCACGCTCGCCGCGCTGTACGGGCCGCGGATCGACCTCGGTCTCGGCCGGTCCGGTGCCCCCGCGCCCGGTGCCCCGAAGCCGCCGTCGCTCGCGCCGCGCGAGGACGAGGTGGTCGACGGGCTGCTCATCCCGGCACCGTTCGACTTCCGGATCGCCCCGCGCAGCCGGTTCGCGCTGCAGGGCGAGCTGCTCGGCCGGGTGCCGGGCGACGTCGACCGGTTCGAGGGCGAACTCGACCTGATCCGGGCGCTGTTCGCAGGCACGTGGTCCCACGACGGCGCGGTCGTCGAGGCGCCGCCCGCCGCCGGCACCCCGGTCGAACTCTGGATCCACGGCTCCACCGGGGGTGCGAGCGCCCGGGCCGCCGGCGCGCTCGGCCTGCCCTACGGTGCGAACTACCACACGTCGCCGGGCACGGTCCTGGCGTCGGTGCAGGCCTACCGGGACGCGTTCCGCCCCGGCGTGCTCGACGCTCCGCACGTCATCGTGTCGGCGGACGTCGTCGTCGGCCGGGACACCGCCGAGGCCTCCGAACTCGCCCTCGGCTACGGCCAGTGGGTGCACTCGATCCGCTCCGGTGTCGGCGCGATCGAGTACCCGACACCAGACTGGGCGCGGGAGCACCCGTTGGACGACGCCGCGGCGGCATCGGTCGCGGACCGGATCGCCACGCGGTTCGTCGGCGACGCCGGCACGGTCGCCGACCAGCTCGAGACGCTGCGTCGCGCGACCGGGGCGGACGAGCTCCTCGTCACCACGATCACGCACGACCACGATGCGCGGGTGCGCTCTTACGAGCTGCTCGCGGCCGAGTGGGCGCGGCGTGCCGAGCAGGCGGTGCCGGCCGCGGTCTGAGACGCGGCCGGCCGACGGACGGGAGGCGCGGTGCCAGCTGGCACCGCGCCTCCCGTCCGTCGCGTGCGTGCGTCCGACGCGTGCCTGCCGGGCTGCCGACTCGGTGCGACGAATCCGCTGTCGTGCGACGTCGGTGTTGTCGCACGGGGGCCAGCGTCCGGCGAGCTGGCCGCCTCCGACACCACGCGAGTCGATCGACGCGTGCGGTGTCGCACCATGCCCGCGCATCCGACGGGGCGGCTCGACGAACGACACCCCCGCGGCCAGGACGGCCACGGGGGTGTCGGATGCGCGTGCAGCGTCAGCTGGCGTCGAGCGGCAGACCCTCGGGGTTCACCTCGGACGTCTGCACCGCCTCGTTCGACAGGTTGTACGCCTGCAGCCACTTCGCGTACGTGCCGTCCTCCACGAGCTCGTTGATCGCCGCCGCGACGGGCTTCGCGATCCCGCTGCCCTTCTTGGTCGTCGCCGCGATCAGCCCCTGCAGCGACGAGCCGGCGCCGGAGTAGGTGCCCGCGGTCGTCGTCTCCTTCGCGGTGCCCTTGCTCTGCGCGTTCTGGTAGGCGATCGTCGGGTTCGGACCGAAGTAGCCGTCGATCTTGCCGGAGTCGAGCGCGAGCTTGATGGCGTTGCCGTCGGGGTAGTACTTGATCGCGAAGTCCTTCCCCTTCGCCTGCAGCTCCTTCTGCCACTCGAGCAGGATCTTCTCCTGGTTGGTGCCGGAACTCACCGAGAGGGTCTTGCCGGCGAGGACGGCGGGGTCGCCGTCGAAGGTCCACGACGCGTCCGCCAGCACCTGGAAGGCCAGGTTGTCCTGCCGGTACGAGGCGAAGTCGTACTTCTCCTTGCGCTGCTCGGTGACGGTGATGTTCGAGAAGCCGGCGTCGTACTTGCCGCTGTCGATGCCGACGAAGAGGTTGTCCCACGTGGCGTTCTGGACGTCCGGCTCGAGTCCGAGCTTCGCGGCGACGAGGCGGCCCAGGTCGGGCTCCGAGCCCGTCAGGGTCTTCTGGTCGTCGCCGGTGAAGGCGAGCGGCGGGAAGCCCGACGGCAGGGCACCGACGCCGATGGTCAGCTTGCCCGAGTCCTTGACGGCGGCGGGCAGCGCGTCGTGGAGCTTCGAGTCCTCCGTGACCGTGACCTTCGTCTCGGTCGCGGCGCCGTTCGAGTGGGCGCCGATCGTGACCGTGCCGTCTGCGGACCCGCCGGACGAGTCGGCGGACGCGTTGGCGGAGCACCCGGCGAGGGCGACGACGACACCGGCTGCGAGGACGAGGACGCCGGCGCGGTTCCGCCAGCGGGACGGGGTGATGGTGGACATGGTTCTCCTGTGGGGGCGAGGGTCGGGTGAGGGTCGTGCGGGGGAGTCAGCGGACGCGGGACAGGAAGTCGCGCGTGCGGGGGTGCTGCGGGTCGTCGATGAGCTGGGCGGGCGGCCCCTGCTCGACGACGCGGCCGTGGTCGAGGAACACGACGTGGTCGGCGACCTCGCGGGCGAAGGCGACCTCGTGCGTGACGATGACGAGCGTCGTGCCGGACTCGGCGAGGTCCGTGATCACGCTGAGCACCTCACCGACCAGCTCGGGGTCGAGCGCCGACGTCGGTTCGTCCAGCAGGACCACCGAGGGCTCGAGCGCCAGCGCGCGGGCGATCGCCACGCGCTGCTGCTGCCCGCCGGAGAGCTGGCGCGGCCGCGTGGCTCCGCGGTCGCCGAGGCCGACGCGTTCGAGCAGCGTCTGCGCCCGGGCCTTCGCGGTGGCCGCGGGGACACCGGAGGCGATCGGTCCCTCGGCCACGTTCTCGAGCGCGGTGAGGTGCGGGAACAGGTTGAAGTGCTGGAACACGAACCCGATCCGGGAGCGCTGCCGCAGGATCAGCCGCTCGGGCAGCTCCTTGTAGCGGGGGACGCCGTCGCGGCCGGTCCGCACCCGGACGCCGATGGTCTCGCCCCCGACGGTCACGACACCGCGGTCGAGGGGTTCGAGGTGGTTGATGGCCCGCAGCAGCGTGGACTTGCCGGACCCGGACGGGCCGAGGACGACGGTGACGCTCCCGGACGGCAGCGACAGGTCGACGCCGTCGATCACGACGTTCTCGCCGAAGGCCTTCACGGCGCCGTGGATGCCGATGGTCGCGCTCATCAGACGGCCCTGTCGTTCGTGGTGGAGGTGCCGGCGGCGACCGCCCGCTCGGCGGCGGCGGCCTCGGCACGGTGATCCGTGCCTCCAGGTCGGCGACCCGTGCCGTGCCGGACCGCGGCCCGCAGTCGCTGGAACGGCGTCGGCGGCAGCGCGCGGACCGAGCCGCGGGCCGTCCAGCGCTCGACGTAGTACTGCACGACCGACACCGCGCTCGTGAGCGCCAGGTACCAGAGCGTGGCGACGACGAGCAGCGGGATGATGTCCGTCGGGTACGTGCTCGACAGGTTCTGCACCACCCCGAACAGGTCGAGCAGCGACACGTAGAACAGCAGCGACGACGCCTTGAGCAGGCCGACGATCTGGTTCACGAACGCCGGGACGATCGAGCGGAGCGCCTGCGGCAGGATGACCCGCACGAACTGGCGGCGACGGGGGAGCCCCAGGGCCTGCGCGGCCTCGTGCTGCCCGTGGTCGACGGCGAGCACGCCGGCGCGGACGATCTCGGAGGCGTAGGCAATCTCGCTGAGGCTCAGTCCGATGACGCCGATCGCCAGGTCGCCCAGGACGTTCGCCGTCGGGACCTCGAGCTGGGGTCCGAACGGGACGCCGATGCCGATGGTCGGGTACAGCGACCCGAGGTTGTACAGGAAGACGAGCACCAGGATGAGCGGCACCGACCGGAACAGCCACACGTAGCCCCAGGCGAGGCCGGACAGCACCGGGTTGCGCGACAGCCGGGCGATCGCCACGACGATGCCGCCGGCGAAGCTGATCACGGCGCTCAGCGCCGTCGCGACGAGGGTGAGCTGCAGGCCGGTCAGGATCGCCGGGCTGAACAGCCACTTGCCGACCGCCGGCCAGCCCCACTGCTCGTTCGTGAAGAGCGTCTCGACGAAGTTCAGGAGCACGACGAGGACGACGGCGGCGGCGATCCAGCGCAGCGGGTGGCGCAGCGGGACGACGGGCCGGTCGAGCGCGGCGCGTCCGGCGGCGTCGATGGTCGCGTCGGCCGGACTTCCGTTCGGACTTGAGGCGCGGTGCGCGTCCGTCACGCTCCTCGCGCCGTCGGGGCGGGGAACGGCGTCTCGCTCCGTGTCGGTGGTCTGGGTCATGTCGCGACCGTAGGAGGTGCGTGGGGATGCGACAACGCGGGGTGCAACACATCGGCACGGGACGGAACGCGGCGTCACACACCGGGTGTGGATGACGCTCTGTGACGCGGTGCGGCGGCTATCGTGACCGGCATGACCGCACATCGAGTGACCGCACCGGAGCCCCCGGCCGACGGCAGCAAGCCCAAGGGGCCGGCGTCGTACTTCCCGAGCATCGAGAAGACGTACGGCCGCCCGGTCCAGGAGTGGCTCGACCTGGTCGCGGACCGCCTGGACGACCACGCGCACATGGAGGTCGTCGCCTGGCTCAAGGACGAGCACGGTCTGGGCCACGGGCATGCGAACGCGCTGGTCGCGTACGCGCGGAACGCGCTCGCGGGCTGATCGCCGGTCAAGGCGACGGGAGTGGTTGACGTGGTTGTCGTGCGTCCGGCACAATTGGTTGACACGGTTGACGCCGTGCACCCGATCAGCAGGAGGCCCAGGATGGCGACGACGGCACGAGCACACGCTGGTCCCGGGCGACCGACCGACCGCGTCGAAGCGCTCTTGACGGCACTCCGCAGCCGACTCGCACTCGACCGGGTCGACGGGGCGCTCGACTCCGGTGCCGACATCGAGGTGCTCGCCGACCGGATGGTGGCGGCGCTCCCGTCGGGCAAGCACGAGGCCGACGCGCTCCTCGGGCCGTTCTACGACACCCCGACCCTCGCGGCCTGGCGCGGGGTGACACGGCAGGCGCTCAGCAAGGCGACGGCGAAGCGCGACCTAATCGGCCTGAAGATCGGCGACGGCAGCCTGGTGTTCCCCTCGTTCCAGTTCGGCGTGACCGGGACGCCCCTGCCGAACCTGCGGCAGGTGCTCGCACTCATCGACCCGGACCGGATCGACCCGTGGGGCAGCGCGCTCTGGCTGAACACCCCGTCGGACGCGTTCGGCGGCACCACCGCTGCCGAGGCGCTCCGCGACGGCCGTGACGAGCAGGTCCTCGCGGCGGCGCGTCGGGCGGCGCACGCCTGGGCAGCGGACGCGTGACGCCGAGCCGGAACGAGGTCGCCCAGCGCCCGCCGCGCGACGACCTCGACCTCACCGCGTTCCCGACCGAGGAGTCGCGGGGCACGACGTTCTACCGGGCGAAGCGGCACGACCGCGGCGCCTGGTGGTTCGCGAGCACCGAGCCCGACGCCGACGGGGTCGACGGCGGCCGGTTCGACCTCGCCGTGCCACGGGGGACCTGCTACTGGGCGGACTCCGTCGAGGTCGCCGTGCGGGAACGCCTGGCGCACCACGTCCTGCACACGAACACCGTCTTCGCACCCCGGGCGCGGGAGATGGTCGTGGTGGCGGCCCGAGCCTCGCGCGGCCGCGCCTTCGCCGACGTCACGCACCCCGGTGCCGTCCGGTTCGGCGTGGGGGCCGAGCTGCAGACCATGGGCGACTACCGCGTGCCACAGGCCTGGGCGCGGGCGTTCGACGCGGCCGGGTTCGCCGGGGTCCGGTACAGCACCCGGTTCACCAGCGCGGCCCCGGCGAACGCGTGGGCGGTGTTCGGCGCGGCCGGCATCCCGAAGCGACCACGCCCGGAGCGTGTGCACCGCGACGGTGTGACCGCCTGCCGCGAATCGGGCATCAGGGTGCTCGACGACGGCTCGGACGCCGGTCCCGAGCGGTTCACGTTCGCCGAGCCGCCCGGGCCCTGACGCGCTTGTCGGTGGTCGTGCCTAGCGTGACGGCGTGGCCGAACCCGTCGACGCGTGGTGGCGCCGCCGACAGTGGTCGCGCGGCGTCCCGGTGCCGTACGCCGTGGGGGAGTTCCGCGCCGAGTGGGCCTCGTACCCGGTGCTCGTCCGGCAGTACCACCCGGACTGGAACCACGGTCTCGTCCTGAGCCAGGTACCACCGGCGGCCGAGGTCCTGCTGACGTGGGAGTGCGACGTCGGGCACGTGTTCGTCGCGACCCCGGCCGAGCAGCGCTCCCGCCCTGGTCGTGAACGGCGGCGGTCCGTCTGGTGCCCCGAGTGCGCGGTCCAGGCGCAACCCCAGCGGTGGCCCGTCCTGCCGTCGGACTGGCCGACCGCGGTGCCCGTGCCGCAGCGGGTCGTGCGGGTGACCGGTCGGCAGACCCTGCCCGCTGCACCGGCGCGGGGGACACCGGCCGGCGCGGTCGCCTCGACGCGGTCCCGTGCGCGGCGTCCGGAGCCCGGTGCGCCCCGTCGGCCCCGACCCGCGACGGCCCCGCGGTCGATCTGCCCGAAGACCCCGCAGCTCCCATCGGGGGAGTCATTCACGAGCGTGTGCGCCCCGGCGACGGCCTCCGCGGTCGAGGCGGAGCTCCGTGCCGCCCTCGCCGAACGCTTCGCCTTCACGTACGACCACTCGGCGATCCGGCTCGACCGGCCGTTCTTCGACCACGTCGAGGTCTGGCCGGACATCATCCTGCCGGAGCTCCGCGTGGCGATCGAGTACGACTCGACCGGGCGGCACGGGCTCGAGCACGTCGGACCCCGGCAGGAGACCGATCGCCGCAAGGACCGTGCGGTGCGTGGCGTCGGGTGGGAGGTCGTCCGCATCCGGACGGGTCGGCTGCAGGCGCTCGGCCCGTACGACCTCGAGGTCTCGGGCATCTCCGGCCGCACCGTCGCCCGGCTGGCGGACACGCTGCGGGAGATCCGGGGCGCGCTGTTCGTCGATGCGTACGGCCGCTGACCGGTGCCGGGCGGCCGCGCACAACCAAAGTGCGCCGGCACCGTGGATCGCCGCGGTTCGCGCTGACTTTGGTTGTGCGCGACGGGCGAGCGCCGCCCCGCCCGTCAGCCGCGCAGCGCGAGCGCCTCGCTCGTCCACCGGGCGTGCAACTCCCACGGGTCGCTGACCCCCGCGGCCACGGTGGCGACGTGCTCGAGCAGCTCCGGCGTCACCCGGAACCACTCCGTCCCCGGGTACCGCGTCGCAGCGAACTGCGCGTGCCGTCGACGCTCGAGGGTCCGATCGCCTCGCTCGAACCCGAGGAGGTCCTGGTGCGGGATCGCCGCGAGCCGCTGCCGCGGGTTCGTCGTCGTCCCGATCTTGATCCGGTCGCCGAAGTCGTCGCGCATCCGGAGGTAGTAGACGACGTCGACCCGCGGGGGAGCGAGGTCGCCGTCGGGCACGTCGCCCCAGCGCCACTCGCACGTCGCGCACACGGCGCCGGACGGGAAGCGCACGCCCAGCCGCGAGCCGCACACCGGGCACGGGCCGGGCAGCGCGTCCTCGACGCCGACGTGCTCGGCGGCGGCATCGACGACGAGCGCGACGTGCCCAGCGCACAGCGGCACCGCGGGCACCGCGGACCCGGGGACCGCACCGGCGTCGCAACCGGGCGCACAGCACGAGAGGGCGACCATGCCGGGAACGCTAGCCCGACCCACCGACGCGCACCGCGCCTCCAGGCCGAACGGACGGACACCCGCCTACTCGGTGAAGATGACCCCGATCGGTTCCCGCTTCTCCTCCTGGAACCGGTCCTCGGCGCGGCCGAGCGCCCAGTAGGCGGACAGCGACATCTCGGACTTCTCCAGCCCCCAGTCGTCCTGCAGCAGCCGACGGATCGCCTTCATGGCGGTCCGCTCGCCGTGCGCGAAGACCTGCACCGGCCGGGAGGCACGCTCCAGCGAGCGGGCCGCGTCCAGCAGGAGCGTGCCCGGCTCGGCGCCGGTGGCGTCGCGGTGCAGCCACCGCACGTCGACACCGGTCGGGTGCGCGATGGTCTGCTCGTCGGCGGGACCGGCCACCTCGACCAGGGCGACGCCCGCGGCGGACTCGGGCATGGACTCCAGGGCGGCGGAGATCGCGGGCAGCGCGCTGTCGTCGCCGAGCAGGACGTGGGTGACCGCCGGGTCGGTGGACGGTGCGTACCCGCCACCGGGACCGGAGAGGGCGAGCAGGTCACCGGGCTGCGCTGCGGCTGCCCAGGGACCGGCGAGTCCGTCGTCGCCGTGCACCACGAAGTCGACGGCGATCGTCTTGGCGGCGTGGTCGACGGCGCGGACCGTGTACGTCCGGCGGGCGGGACGGTCCTGCTTCGGCAGGGTCTCGCGGAGTTCCTCGAGGTCGTACGGCGGCGTCAGACCGAGCGACGGCTTGGCGAGCAGGAGCTTCACGTACTTGTCCGTGGCGTCGAGGCGGTCCGGGTCGGCGGCGGCGACGAAGTCGTCGAAGGCCGGGCCGCCGAGGTGCACCCGGACCATGTGCGGTGAGAGCCGCTCGGTCCGGTCGACGACGAAGACGTGCTGGGGGCGCTTGGGTTTCGAGCTCATCGGTGCGAGCTTCCTCTCGGGTCCTTGACGTTGTCCGAACTGAGGTTAGCCTTACCTCATGACCACGACCGTCATCCCGTTCTCCGAGCTGCTGCGCAAGCGCACGCGTCGCGCGCACGGATCCTCGGCCGGGAACGGCTTCATGCACGACCTGCTCGGCGGTGGGTGCGACGTCGCCGACTACGCCGCGCTGCTCGGACAGTACTCGTTCGTCTACGACGCCCTGGAACGCGCCGCCGACCGGATGGCCGACCACCCCGTCGCCGCTCCGTTCGTGACCTCGCAGCTCACCCGGATGCCGGCGATCCGCGCCGACCTCGAGTACCTCGTCGGACCGGACTGGTCCGAGCTCGTGTGCCCGCTGCCGGCGACGACGGCGTACGTCCGACGCCTGAACGAGGTCGCGGCCGAGTGGCCCGGCGGGTTCGTCGCGCACCACTACACGCGGTACCTCGGCGACCTGTCCGGTGGGCAGATGATCGGCCGCGTGCTCTCGGAGCAGTTCGGCTTCGAGACGAACGGCATCCTGTTCTACATCTTCGACCAGGTCGCCGACCCGAGTGCCTTCGAGGACACCTACCGTGCGCAGCTCGACGCCGCGCCGTGGTCGCCCGACGAGCAGGAGCGAGTCCTCGCCGAGGTCGAACTCGCGTACTCGCTCAACAACGGCCTGCTCGAGGGGCTCGACGCGACCCGGAGCCCGGGCGGCACCGACACGGGGAACGTGACGGTGATCGCGTGACCGACCCCCTCGACGACGACGCCCGCCGCGCGATCCTGCGGCACATGAACGGTGACCACGGGACGGACAACCTCGTCATCGTGCGGGCGAACGGCGCGGCCACGGCGGTCGCGGCGACCATGACCGAGATCGACGCGATCGCCGGTGTGTGGATCGCGCAGCTCGACGACGGTGCCGAGGAGCAGGTCATCGTCCCGTGGAGCACCCCGCTCACCGATCGGCGCTCGGCCCGCGTGCAGATCGTCGAGGTGCACGCCGCTGCCCAGGCCCGGTTGACCGAACCGAGCTGACCTCCCCAGACACGCCGGGATCGCGGAGCGCGTCGCAACAGCAGGGGTGCTTCCGCCACGCGTCGCGATCCCGGCGTTCCCGCGTGCCGCGGCGCGGCGCGGCGCGGTGCGGCGGTGCGGCGCTTCGCAGTGTGCGAGGTCCCGCGCATCGTGACACCGCGCGCGCCTCGCACACCGCCCGGAACCTCGCACGCTGCAGCGCCCGCGTGGCCCCACCTGCCGGGAGGCGTGCGTCGCCGCCGCCACGCGCGGCACCTCGCAGGGTGCGAGGTCCCGCGCACCGTGGCACCGCAGGCGCCTCGCACGTTGCGCGGCACCTCGCACGGTGCGGCACCCGCTCGGCACCACCTGACTGGAGGCACGGGTCGGCGCCGTCACGCGCCCCACGAGCCGCGGCGCGGCCCGCAGTGTGCGAGGTCCCGCGCACCGTGACACGGCAGGAACCTCGCACCAGGCTCGGAACCTCGCACACTGCCCCGCCCCGCCCCGCGCCACCGCGCGTCGCGCGCGCCGCGCTCAGTGCCGCATGCGGCGCGTCAGCTTCTGGATCGGGCCGGTCTTCGGCGCGCGCTCCGCTGGCTCGACGACCTCCTGCTGGTAGAACTCCGCCAGGTCCGTCATGAGCGCCCGCCGCTCGGCACGGGCGTACGCCCGACGCTCGCGGGTGAACGCGACCACCGTCGACCAGCACATCAGGACCATCACGATGCTGAACGGGAGCGCCGTCGTGATGGCCGCGGTCTTCAGGGCGTTCAGCCCTCCGGCGAGCAGGAGCGTCACCGCGACGAGGGCCGTCACCCCGGCGAAGAACACCCGGATCCAGTTCTTCGGCTCGATCTGCCCGCCGGTCGCGATCATGCCCATCACGAGGGCGCCGGAGTCGGCCGAGGTGACGAAGAAGACCCCGATGAGGATGATCGCCCCGATGACGAGTACCGAACCCGCCGGCATCGCGCCGAGCAGCTGGAACAGGACCTGCTCGACGGACACGCTGCCGTCGGCGCCGACGAGGTCCCCGGTGCCGTGCAGCTGGCCGTAGAGCGCCGTGCCGCCCATGATCGCGAACCAGAGGAAGGTCAGGAGCGTCGGGACGAACAGGACGCCCAGGACGAACTGCCGAACGGTCCGGCCGCGGGAGATCCGCGCGATGAAGATGCCGACGAACGGCGCCCACGACATCCACCAGCCCCAGTAGAACGTGGTCCAGGCGCCCTGCCAGTCCTGCCCGGCCTTGCCCGCGAAGGCGCTGGTGTCGAAGGCCAGGCCGACGAACCCCTGCACGTACTGCCCGATCGACTGCACGAACTCGCCGAGCAGGAACTGCGTCGGCCCGACGAACAGGACGAAGACGAGCAGGACGGCGGCGAGCCCGAGGTTGATGTTCGAGAGGATCTTCATGCCCTTGCCGACACCGCTGAGCAGCGACCCGATGGCGATCAGCGTGACGACGACGATCAGCCCGATCTGCAGACCGCGCGTGTTCTCCGCGATCCCGGTGTACTCGAGACCGGACCCGATCTGGAGCACGCCGAGGCCGAGTGACGTCGCGACGCCGAACAGGGTCCCGATCAGGGCGAGCACGTCGATGAGGTTGCCCCACCCGCCGACGACCCGCTTGCCGAGCAGTGGTTCGAGTGCCCAGCGGATCGACACCGGGCGCGACCGCCGGTGGATCGCGTACGCCAGGGCCAGGCCGACGACGACGTAGATCGCCCACGCGTGCAGCCCCCAGTGCAGGAAGGTCTGCGTGAGCGCCTGCTGCGCCAGGGCGTCGTCGTCACCGGTGACCCCGGGCCGCGGCGAGGCGAAGTGGCTGAGCGGCTCGGCGACGCCGTAGAACACGAGCCCGATGCCCATGCCCGCGGCGAAGAGCAGCGACAACCACGACAGGGTGGAGAACTCGGGCTGCTCGTCGTCCTGCCCGAGCACGATGTCGCCGAACCGGCTGAAGCCGATCCAGATCGCGAAGACGACGAACGCCGCGGCCGCGATCACGTAGTACCAGCCGAAGTCCCGCACGATCCAGCCCTGCACGGCGGTGAAGGCGTCCTCGGTGGCGCGTGGTGCGATGAGCGCGACGGCGACGAACGCCAGGACGATCCCGGCCGCCGGCCAGAACACCCAGCGCTCCACTGGTGGCTGCACCCGGACGGGGCGCGTCCCGACGTCGTCCTGCTCCCGCCCGGTGGCGGGTTCTCGGTCTGCCGGCTCGGTCGTCTCGTCCATGGCGTCCCTCCACCCACGGATGCGGAGCATCCCTGGCCGGATTCTACGAACGCTGGCCGTGGTCCGTCCGGGTGCGATGGGAACCGACTGGAGGCGCGTGGCGGCGCCGCCACGCGCCTCCAGGCCCGCAGGTGGCGACGCCACGGCACGTCGTGAGCAGAACGGGTCGGGTCCGGTCCGCGGACGCGCCGCGGTCCGTCCGGACGGTTGTCGTCAGCCGTCGCGACTGGCCGATACGCTGCTGGGATACCGGGAGGGCGTTCCCGGCAGACCCGGAAAGGACCACATGACGGCGATCGATGGATCGACGCGCCACGGGCGCGCTCGGGACGACGTCAGCGGAGCGGTCGACAGCGACCTGCGCTCGGACGTGCGGTACCTCGGCAACCTGCTCGGACGGGTGCTGCGGGAGACCGGCGGTGAGGACCTCCTGCACGACGTCGAGAGCCTGCGTGCCGCGGTCATCGACGCGTTCGAGGGCGGCGAGGCCGAGGGCGCAGCACGCGCCGAGGCGATCGTCGCGGGCATGTCGGCCGAGCGGGCCGAGGCCGTCGCGCAGGCGTTCACGACGTACTTCCACCTGACGAACCTGGCGGAGGAGCACCACCGCGTCCGCGTGCTGCGGCACCGCGGCGACGACGGTGGGCTCGCGGGGGACTCGTTCCCCGCCACCTACGCCTCGCTCGTGGAGCAGGTCGGTGCGGACGAAGCCGCGGCACGTCTCCGTGACCTCCGCTTCCACCCCGTGCTGACCGCGCACCCGACCGAGGCACGCCGCCGCGCGGTGACCACGGCGGTGCGCCGGATCACCGACCTCATCGACGAGCGCGACCGGACGACGAACGCCACCGCGCTGGCCGAGAACGAACGCCGGCTGCTCGAGGAGATCACGACGCTCCTCCGCACGTCGCCGCTCCGCACCACCCGGCCGACCCCGCTCGACGAGGTCCGCACCGCGATGAGCGTGTTCGACCAGACGCTGTTCGAGATCGTGCCGCAGGTGTACCGGCTGCTCGACGACCGGCTGCTCGGCGACGACGCCGGCCGTGCCCCGGTGACCGCACCGGCCTTCGTGCGCTTCGGCACCTGGATCGGCGGCGACCGCGACGGCAACCCGCACGTGACCGCCGACGTGACCCGCCAGGCGGCCGAGATCGCGGCGGAGCACATCCTGCTCGGACTGTCCCGCGCCGCGACCCGCATCGGCAGCACGCTGACGCTCGACGCCAGCGAGACCCCTGCCGACGCCGGGCTCACGGCGCTCGTGGCTGCGCAGGAGTCCCTCGACGCCGGCATCGCGGAGCGCATCGGCGTCCGTGCGCCGAACGAGACGCACCGCCGCGCGCTGCTGTTCGTCGCCGCCCGGATCGACGCCACCCGGACCGGTCAGCCGGACCTGGCCTACCCCGGGCCCGAGGCCCTGTTGGCGGACCTCCGCACGATCCAGGCCTCGCTCGTCGCGGCCGGCGCGACCCGTCCCGCGAACGGCGAGCTGCAGAACCTGATCTGGCAGGTCGAGACCTTCGGGTTCCACCTCGCCGAGCTCGAGGTCCGGCAGCACTCGCAGGTGCACCGCACCGCCCTCGCGGAGATCCGTGCCGGCGGCGAGCTGAGCGAGATGACGCAGGAGGTCCTCGAGGTCTTCCGCACCATCGCGTCGCTGCAGTCCCGCTACGGGGTGCGCGCCGCCAGCCGGTACATCGTCTCGTTCACCCAGTCCGCAGCGGACCTGGCGAACGTGCACGAGCTCGCCGTCGCGGCGCTCGGTTCGCCCGAGGCAGCGCCGGTCCTCGACGTCATCCCGCTGTTCGAGACCTTCGCCGACCTGCACGCGAGCGTCGACATCCTCGACGAGGCCGTGCGCACCGAGGCGTTCCAGCGCCGCCTCGCCGCCACGGGCCGCACGCTCGAGGTCATGCTCGGCTACTCGGACTCGTCGAAGGACGTCGGCCCGGTGTCGGCGAACCTCGCGCTCTACGACGCCCAGGCCCGCATCGCCGACTGGGCGAAGGCCAACGACGTCGAGCTGACGCTGTTCCACGGCCGGGGCGGTTCGCTCGGCCGCGGCGGCGGACCCGCGAACGAAGCGGTGCTCGCGCAGCCCCGTGGCTCGATCGACGGCCGGCTCAAGCTCACCGAGCAGGGCGAGGTCATCTTCGCCCAGTACGGCGACAAGGACATCGCCGCGCGGCACCTCGAGCAGATGGCCTCGGCCACCCTGTTCGCCTCGTCGCCGTCGAACGAGGACCGCACTGCCGTCGCGGCCACTCGCTTCGCCGAGCTCGCACAGCAGCTCGACGACGTGTCGCGCCAGGCCTTCTACGACCTGGTGAAGGCGGACGGGTTCGCACCCTGGTTCGCACGCGTGACCCCGATGGAGGAGATCGGTCTCCTGCCGCTCGGGTCCCGCCCGGCCCGCCGCGGGCTGAGCGTCGAGTCCCTCGAGGACCTCCGGGCGATCCCGTGGGTGTTCTCGTGGACCCAGGCCCGCATCAACCTCGCCGGGTGGTACGGTCTCGGCTCCGCGCTCGAGGCCGTCGGGGACGTCGAACTCCTCCGCACCGCGTACGCCGAGTGGCCGCTGTTCGGCGCGATGATCAAGAACGTCGAGATGTCGCTCGCGAAGACCGACGAGCACATCGCCCGTCGCTACCTCGAGCTCGCCGACCGCGACGACCTCGCCGCCAAGGTCCTCGACGAGATGCTGCGCACCCGGGACTGGGTGCTCCGGGTCTCCGGCGGCAGCGACGTGCTCGAGGACCGCCCGGTCCTCGCCCGCGCCGTCCGCCTCCGCAGCCCGTACGTCGACGCCCTGTCGCACCTGCAGCTGCGCGCGCTGCGCGCGATCCGCTCCACCGGCAGCACCGACCCGGAGGACGGCGACCACCGTCTCCTCCTCCTCACCGTCAACGGGATCGCCGCCGGCCTGCAGAACACGGGTTGAGACGGACTGGAGGCGCGGTGCGGGCCCGCACCGCGCCTCCAGTCCGCCCGGAGGGCTGACCACCGCCCCTGCCGCACCCGCCCTTGTCGAATCGATTCGGGTGCGCGTAGCGTGGCCACGTGACGACGGAGCGCATGCGGACCCCGGTGACGTCGAGCGTGCTGCCGCCGATCGTGCCGCTCGCGCTCATCGTGGGCGTCTCGCCCTTCGCGACCGACATGTACATCCCGGCGCTGCCCGCGATCGCGCGCGACCTCGGGACGACGCCGGGTGCCGTGCAGCTCTCGCTGACGGCCTTCCTGGTCGCGTTCGCCGTCGGGCAGCTCCTCGCCGGGCCGGTCAGCGACGGCATCGGTCGTCGACCCCTGATGGTCGTCGGGACGGCCGTGTTCGCCCTCGCGTCGGTCGGGTGCGCGCTGGCGCCGGACGTCGTGACGCTCGTCGTGGCGCGGGTGTTCCAGGGGCTCGCGGGTGCCGCGGGTGCCGTCGCCGGCCGCGCGATGGTGTCCGACGTCACCGGTGGGCCGCGGATGGCGAAGGTGTTCGGCACGCTCGCGGCGATCAACGCCATCGGTCCGGTCGTGGCGCCCTTGGCAGGGGGAGCGGTCCTGACGATCGGGACGTGGCGCCTGATGTTCGTCGTGCTCGCGGTGCTCGGCGCGGTGTTCTTCGTCGCCGTCGTCGTCCGGTTCCACGAGACCCTGCCGCGGGGGTCGCGCGGTGGCGTCGGCCTCGGTGCGAACTGGCAGCGCATCCGCGAGCTCATGGCGATCCCGCGGTTCCGGGCGTACGTGCTCACCGGGGTGCTCTCCACGATCGGGTTCTTCGCGTACATCGCGACGAGCTCGTTCGTGTTCCAGACCGAGTACGGCTTCTCGGAGGGCATGTACACGCTCGTCTTCGCGACCAACGCCTCGATGATGATCGTCACGACGCTGGTCTTCCGTCGTGTCGTCGGACGGTTCTCCGAGGACGCGCTGCTGTCGTTCGGCCTCGCCGTCGGGACGGTCGGCGCGGCCGGGGTCCTGGTGTCCGCGCTCCTGGGGCTCGGCGCGGTCCCGGTGTGGTGCTCGCTCGCCGTCGTCACCGCGGCGTGGGGCTTCGTCCTGCCGGCGGCGATGACGCGGACCCAGCACGTCGGCGCGGCGCACCCGGGGACGGCCGCCGCGTTGCAGGGCGGGCTGACGTTCGGGCTCGGCGGCCTCGGGACACCGCTCGCCGGTGCACTGGGCGGCACCGCACTCGCGATGGGCGCCGTGATGGCGACGCTCATGGCGGCGGCCGTCGTCGTGCAGCTGGTCGCCACCCGGCGGGGGCGGATCGCCTCGAGGGCGTGACCCGGTAGGTTGCATGGTGCACGCCGCACCGACCTGAGGAGGCACCGGCATGGACATCGTCGTACACGAGGCAGACACGGACGTCGCGGTGCTGGAGTGCAGCGGCCGGCTGAACATGGTGTCGGCCCCGACCTTCCGCGAGACGGTGGCGCAGGTCGTCACCGGCGGCCGGCCCAAGGTCGTCGTCGAACTGTCGACGGTGGAGTTCATGGACTCGTCCGGGCTCGGCGCGCTCGTGGGCTGCCTGAAGACCGCGCGGCAGGCGGGCGGCGACCTCCGCATCGCAGCACCGTCCGACCAGGTCGAGATGGTGCTCAAGCTGTCCAACATGGACAAGATCCTCCGCACGTACCCGGACGGGGACGCCGCGGTCAGCGACTGGGGATGAGCACCGCGGTGGGCGGGCACAGCCTCGACCTGGCGTGTCCGCCGGACGACGTCACGGCGGTGCACACGTTCCTGGCCTCGGTGTGGAACGCCGAGCCGTCGGTGACGCCGGAGGACCGGATGGCGCTCGAGCTGGCGTTGGTCGAACTCACCTCGAACGTCATCGAGCACGCGAGCGGTGGCGGCGGGGTGTCCTGCTCGGTGCGCCTCGACGTGGGCGACGACGCCGTCGAGGTCAACCTCACCGACGACGGGGTCGCCGTGCCGATCGACCCGTCGGCCGCCCGGCTGCCCGACGCCCTCGCCGAGAGCGGCCGGGGGCTGGCACTCGTGCAGATGGTCGTCGACGACCTGCGCTACGAGCGGATCGCTGACCGGAACCGCTGGACCGTTCGTCGCGGCCTGACCCGAGGCTGAGTCGCTTCGTCCGCATCGCGCAGCGCCTGAGCCGTTATCCGCAAGGCGCACCGCCGCGGCACCGGAGTGCCGTGCCGCCGTGTCACGATCCAGTCGATGACTGTCGAGCCCGACCCCAGGATCAGCTTCGAGACGTCCGGGGACGACCTCGCGGCGGCGATCCAGATGTACGAAGACGCCTACGACGGCGCCGGGTTCCGTGCTGCGCAGACCGAGCGCCCCTTCAGCTACCGCTTCCGTGTGGTCGGTGACGACACGATGTCGTTCCGGTCGACCCGGTTCGACGCCCGGATGGAGGGCGAACTCGAGGCACGTGACGAGTACGTGGTGATGTGGCTCGCCGACGGTGGCGGGCTCGTCGACGTCGGCAGGGAGGAGGTCGCCTTCGGCCCGGGGACACCGATGATGTTCCCGACCGGTCGGCCGTTCCGGTTCGACCTGCAGGACGTCCGGCAGAGCCTGGTGCAGTTCGAGCGGACGTACCTCGAGGGCATCGCGGCCGAGGAGCACGGCGCCCGACCCGCACCCCTGGTGTTCGACCACACGCAGGCTCCGCGCAAGGAGGACCTGCGCGGCTGGAACGCTCAGGTGCAGCGAGCCGCCTCGACCGTGCTGGGCAACGCGCCCGTGTCGCCGATCGTCCTCGCCGAGACCGCCCGCGACACCGCGCTGGCCCTGCTCCGGACGTTCCCGCACACCGTGCTCGCGCCGGACGTCTCCCTGCCCCAGGGAGCCACCGGCCGCGTCCGCGAAGCAGTGGAGTACATGCACGCCTTCGCGCACACCCCGATCTCCACCACGGACGTCGCCGAGCACGTCGGCCTGAGCGTCCGCGGGTTGCAGCAGGCCTTCCAACGGCAGGTGGGGACGGCGCCGAACACGATGCTGCGGGGCATCCGGCTCGACCGGGTCCGGGACGAGCTCCGCCGGGCCTCGGCCGGCGAGGTCACCGTCGCCGCGGTCGCGGTGCGCTGGGGCTTCGCGCACCTCGGACGGTTCTCCGGCGCGTACGCCAGTCGGTTCGGGGAGTACCCGCGCGACACGCTGCACGGCTGAGCCCGGGTGCGTCGTCGGTCGGCGGCACTCCTCGCTACGATCTGGACCGTGCGCAGACCTCGACCGTGGGTGATCGTCCCCGGGATCTGGAACTCCGACCCGGACCACTGGCAGTCGCGGTGGCAGGCCGAACGCGCCGCCGTCGACCCCGGGGGCGTCGTGCGCATCGAGCCGGCCTCGTGGAGCGAGCCGGACCCGTCCGACTGGTCCGCGGCGATCACGCGCGCCGTCCGGTCCCTCGACGAACCGCCCGTCCTCGTCGCGCACAGCCTGGGCGTCCTCGCCGTCGCCGGGTGGCTGGGGGAGCCGGGCCGTCCGTCCGTCGCCGGGGCGTTCCTCGTGGCGCCGCCGGACCCTGCCGCGCCGGGCTTCCCCGCCGAGGCTGCGGGGTTCGCCGAGCCGCACGCAGCGTCCGCCGTGCCGACCGTGCTGGTCATCAGTGACGACGACCCGTACTGCTCGGCAGACCGGGCCGTCGGGTTCGCCGACGTCCTCGGCGCCGGGGCCGTCCGGATCGGCGCACGCGGGCACGTGAACGTCGCGAGCGGCGTCGGCGACTGGCCCGCCGGACGAACCCTGCTGGGGGACTTCGAGCACTCGCTCTGACACCGGCGCGAGCCCCGGCCGACACGCCGTTCACGTTCGACGCGATATGGCAGGGACTCCAGCGACACACCGCGGATGTCCACGGATCTGAGCGTTGCGATATTTATGCTCCGACCATGGAAACGCAGTCCGGTGCACGCACCCCCCTCGTCGACCCGTTCGGTCGCGAGCTCGAGGAGTGGCTCCGTGACGCCCCGGCGACGCGCGCCCCGTACCTGGCGGACCTCGTGGTCCCGCCGGTCACCGGTCCCGTGCAGCGACCGGACGCAGCGTCGGACGCCGCAGTCGAGCCCGCCGGAACCGTCCCCGTGCCGGAGGTGGACGCCGCTGCGCCGGTGCCGTCGGCCGCGACCGACGACTCCGCCTTCCGCCGCCCCCGCGACCGTGCTCGGCACGCTGCTGCCTGCGCCCCGTCGTTCCCCGAACCCCCGGAGCGCCTCGCCCTCCGCATCGAGGACCTCGCCGTCGAGGTGTCCGCATCGAGCGGGCGCACCACGATCGAGCGCATCGTGATCCTCGAGGACGAGGTCCGCCGCCGTGACGAGGACCTCGCACGCCTCGCCGCGTGGGAGGCCACCGTCGCCGGACAGACGGATCCCGAGGTCGAGGCCGCACGGGCCTTCGCCCACACGGTCTTCGCTGACCTCCTCGCCGACGCGGCGCTCGAGTCCGGCCGTCGCGAGCGTGCTGCCGCCCGTCGTGCCGCCACCGGCACGGTCCCGGTGCAGCGCGTCGCCGCGCCGGCCGCGCCGGCGGTCCCCGCTCTCGTCGAGGCGACCGAGGTCGTCGACGCGATCGACGCCACGGCGCCGACCACGTCGGGACGTGACGAGGTCGCGCGACCCGTGCTGTCCCTCTCGGTCGTCTCACCGGTGTCCGCGAACACGCGACCGACCCCGCTCATCCAGCCCGCCACCGGACCCACGGTCATCGACCGTGCCGCGTTCGCCGCCGCCCTGACCGCGCACGTCGGCACGACCGCGAGCACCCCGGTGGTCCTGCCGGAGGCCGTGCAGCCGCCGACGGTCGCCGAGACCGCCGCGGTCGAGCCCTCCGACGCGCACTACACCGACGAGACGGACGAGACGGAGCAGGCCGGTTGGTGGGCACGACTCGTCGCCCGCATCCTGCACGCGTTCGGTCGACGCTGATCCACCGGCGCACCTCGGACGCACCGCCCGCTCGGTAGACTGACGGGATGCCGACGCTCCGCGAACTCCAGGCCGTGATCGAGGACCTGTGGCCCGCCGCAGGGGCCGAGTCCTGGGACGCCGTCGGGCTCGTCGCCGGTGACCCCGACCAGACGATCGAGCACGTGCACCTCGTCGTGGACGCCGTCCCCGCGACCGCGCACGAGGCCGTCGAGGTCGGGGCGGACCTGCTCCTGACCCACCACCCGCTCCTGCTCCGCGGCGTGACGACGATCGCCGAGTCGACCTACAAGGGCCGTGTGCTCGCGACGCTCGTCCGGGGCGGCACCGCGCTCGTCGCCGCGCACACGAACGCCGACGTCGTCACCACCGGGACCTCGGCCGTGCTCGCGGACCGGCTCGGTCTGATCGACCAGCGTCCCCTCGAAGCCGGCGCCGACCCGTCGACGGGCATCGGCCGCGTCGGGACCCTCGCCGAGCCGACGACCCTCGGCACCCTGGCCCGCGCGCTCGTCGACCTGCTGCCCGGTACCGCGACGGGCGTCCGGGTCTCGGGCGACTTCGAGCAGCCGATCCGCACGGTCGCGCTCTGCGCCGGCGCGGGCGACGCGTACCTGCGGAACCCGGCCGTCCTCGCAGCCGACGTCTACGTCACGAGCGACCTGCGGCACCACCCCGCGTCCGAGTTCCGCGAGCAGGCGCTGCTCGGCGGGGGCCCGGCCCTCATCGACACCTCGCACTGGGCCACCGAGTGGCTCTGGCTCGACGTCGCCGCCGAGCAGCTGCGTGCTACCGCCGGGGTCCGCGTCACCGTGAGCGACCTCCGTACCGACCCGTGGGACTTCGCCGTCCTGCCGGCCGCCGAACCCACCACCGAAACTGAAGGAGCCTGACCATGAAGGCAGCACCCGAGGACCAGGTCATCCTCCTCGACGTCCAACGACTCGACAACGACGTCACCCGGATCGCCCACCGGATCACGTCGCTCCAGAAGGGCGACCGCCTCACCGAGCTGAGCACGACTGCCGCCGGCCTGCGTGCTTCCCTCGCCGCGGCCACCGGCGAGGTCGAGGACGCCGAGCGCGAGCTCGCACGGCTCGAGTCCGACACGGCGACGGCGCAGGCCCGGGTCGCGCGCGACACCACCATGCTCCAGAACGTGTCGAGCGCGAAGGACGCCGCCGGCCTGCAGAACGAGCTCGACTCGCTCCAGCGACGCATCGGCGACCTGGAGACCGCCGAGCTCGAGGTCATGGAGACCCTCGACGGCTTCCGTGCCCGCGTCGGCGACATCGAGGCCCAGCTCGCCGACGTCGAGGCCTCGCGAGCCGGACTGGCCGCCGAGCGCGACGCCGAGATCGCCCGGCTCGAGGCCGACCGCGCCTCGGCCGTGCAGAGCCGTGCGGACGTCGCCGCGAAGGTGCCCGCCGAGCTCCTCGCGCTCTACGACCGGCAGCGTGCGCGCTACGGCTTCGGCGCGTCGCTGCTGCAGGGTGGGGTGTCGACGGCGTCGGGCGTGACGCTGACGAACTCGGACCTGCAGACGATCCGTCGGGCGGCGCCCGACGACGTCGTGCTCTGCCCCGACAGCGACGCGATCCTGGTGCGGACGGCGGAGTCCGGGCTCTAGACGCGACCCAGGGACGGCCTGGAGGCGCGGTGCCAGCTGGCACCGCGCCTCCAGGCCGTCGGTGCGTGCGTCGCGTGCGTGCGTCGCGTGCGGCGCGCGCGTCGCGTGCGTGCGTGCCTCGCACCGTGCGATGGCGCGTACCGTGCGAGGTTCCGGTCTCGGTGCGAGGGCTTTCGCGTCGCACACTGCGCGGAACCTCGCACACTCCCGCGCCCGCGTCGCACGGTGCGAGGCGCACGTCGAGCGTACGTGGTGCGAATGGGCCGGCCGTACGCCGGGTTCTGTCCCGTCACTTGCGTGGCGGTGACGGCCATCTCTCTCGGACCGACGTTGCCGTCGGCCTCCAGCGGTCTACCCGAGGACTCGGCGAGCAGCCTCAGCGTCCTCTGTCTGACCTTGCTCCGGGCGAGGTTTACCGAGCGGATCCGGTCACCCGGACCCCTGGTGGTCTCTTACACCACCGTTTCACCCTTACCGACGTCGCCGCCGGCGGTCTGCTTTCTGTGGCACTGTCTCGCGGATTGCTCCGGGTGGGTGTTACCCACCGCCCTGCTCTGTGGAGCCCGGACGTTCCTCGGCACTCCCGGGGGAGTGACGCGACCGTCTCACCGACCCATTCGCGGGACCCAGTGTAGCGGCCGGGGTGCCGAGGTCGCGCGAAGTGTCGCTCGGAGCGGGCTCGGGCGACCGATCCGGCGACCTCGGCGCGCAGTCGACGGCGTGTTGTGCGACCTCGACGTTCCGAGCAGGCGCGTCGCGCTACGACTGCGAGCGCGCCGCCAGGGTCGCCGCGCCGATGATGCCCGCGTTGTTCCGGAGGGTCGCCGGGATGATGTCCGCCTGCAGGTCGAGCAGGGGGAGGAACTCCTCGTACTGCTTCGACACGCCGCCGCCGACGACGAAGAGCTCGGGGGAGAGCAGCGCCTCGAGCGTCGAGTAGTACTTCTGCAGCCGCTTCGCCCAGTGCTTCCAGGACAGGTCGTCCCGTTCCTTGGCCGCGAAGGATGCCCGCGACTCGGCGTCGTGTCCGTCGATCTCCAGGTGCCCGAGCTCCGAGTTGACGATCAGGACGCCGTCGTTGATGAGCGCGCTGCCGATGCCCGTGCCCAGGGTCGTGACGACGACGAGGCCGTCCTTGCCCTTCGCCGCGCCGAACTGCTGCTCGGCGTACCCGGCGGCGTCGGCATCGTTCACGAAGTGGATGGAGCGGCCGAGCTCCTTCTCGAAGAGGGCCTCGGCCTCGAAGCCGATCCACTTCTTCGACACGTTCGCCGCCGACATGGTCTTGCCGTCGCGGACGATCGCGGGGAAGCAGACGCCGACCGCGACGTCCGCAGCCGGAGCGAGCTCCTCGACGATGGACTTCGCCACCGCCACGATGTCGTGCGGCTTCCCGCCCTCGGGCGTGGCCTTCTTGATCCGGTCGGTGGTGAGTTCGCCGGTGGAGACGTCGACGATCGCGCCCTTGATGCCCGTACCGCCGATGTCGACGCCGACTGCGAGGGAGGTCATGGGGAGCCTTTCGGTAGGGGTGTCAGGAGACGGTGAGGAGTTCCGCGCCGCGCTCGGTGACGACGAGGGTGTGCTCGAACTGTGCGGTCCAGGACTTGTCCCGCGTGGAGACGGTCCAGTCGTCGGCCCAGATGTCCGCTTCGATGCCGCCGAGCGTGAGCATCGGTTCGATCGTGAAGACCATGCCGGGCTCGATGACGTCGTCGAAGCGGGGTGCGTCGTAGTGCGGGATGATCAGCCCGGAGTGGAAGGCCCGCCCGACGCCGTGCCCCGTGTAGTCACGGACGACGCCGTAGCCGAACCGCTTCGCGTAGGCCTCGATCGCGCGGCCGATGACGTTGACCTGGCGGCCCGGGGCGACGGCCTTGATCCCGCGCTCGAGCGCGGTCCGCGTCCGGTCGACGAGGTCGCGGACCTCCTGCGTGCCCTCGCCGACGATGAAGGTCCGGTTCGTGTCCCCGTGCATCCCGTCCTTGTAGGCGGTGATGTCGATGTTGACGAGGTCGCCCTCCTGCAGCACGGTGTCGTCGGGGATCCCGTGGCAGATGACCTCGTTGAGGCTCGAGCAGAGCGACTTCGGGTACCCGCGGTAGCCGAGCGTCGAGGGGTACGCGCCGTGGGACACGACGAACTCGTGGCCGATGCGGTCGAGCTCGTCGGTGGTGACGCCAGGGCGGATCGCCTCGCCCACGGCGTCGATGGCCTGCGAGGCGATGCGGCCGGCGACCCGGATGCGCTCGACCTCCTCCGGCGTGTACGTGTCGCCGAGCCCGTGCTCGTGGGGCTCCGCCCGGCCGACGTACTCGGGGCGTTCGATGTCCTTCGGGACGGCCCGCTGCGGGGAGATGCGGCCAGCGGTCAGGTGTCCGTGTTCGTCCCGGGGCATGCGGACCACTCTAGCCGCGGCGCACTGCGCTGCGTGCCGCGCCCGCGGCCGCGCGACGTCGCGGCCGCGAGACTCGGTGTCAGCGACGGTTCTCGTGGCTCGCGCCGCGAGAACCGTCGCCCAGCGCGAGACTCGCGCTCGCAACCGCCGCGCCCGGCGCGAGACTCGCGCGCGCCGCGCCCAGCGCAACCGCCTGGAGGCGCGGTGCCGGTCCGCCGGGCGGGCGCCGCGCCTCCAGGCGGTCACCTTCTCGGTCGTCACTCGCCAGAGCGACGAGGTGCCGGTCTGCCCCGGGGGCTGTGCCGCCTGGACGACAGGCTGCCGCCGACCGGGGGCGGCAGACTGTCGCTGTCGCGAGGGCTGCGTCCCGCCCACGCGGGGCGCGCCCTGCCCCGCGTGGGTACGGTGGCGGCATGAGCGACGAACGCATCGAGTCCCAGTGGTGGTTCAACGAGAAGACCCACGCCGTCGAGCAGGGCCCGCAGTCCCCGCAGCGCGACCGCATCGGCCCGTTCGACAGCCGTGAGGAAGCGCAACACGCCCTGGACCGGATCAAGGCGAACAACGAGCGTTGGGACGACGAAGACCAATAGGCTGAGCATCCCAGCTGCACCACGGAAAGGGCGTCAATGGACAAGCAGACGGACTTCGTGCTCCGCACCATCGAGGAGCGGGGCATCAAGTTCATCCGACTCTGGTTCACGGACGTCATCGGAACGCTGAAGTCGGTGGCGATCGCCCCGGCCGAGGTCGAGGGTGCGTTCGCCGAGGGCATCGGGTTCGACGGTTCCGCGATCGAGGGCCTGACCCGTTCGTACGAGGCCGACGTCCTGGCCCACCCGGACCCCTCGACGTTCCAGATCCTCCCGTGGCGCGGCGAGATCGACCCCACGGCGCGGATGTTCTGCGACATCACGACGCCGGACGGCCAGCCAGCCGTCGCCGACCCGCGCAACGTGCTGAAGCGGACGCTGGCGAAGGCGAGCGAGCGCGGGTTCACGTTCTACACGCACCCGGAGATCGAGTTCTACCTGCTGAAGAGCCGCGACTGGCAGGACGGCGGCCCGCAGCCCGTCGACCGTGCCGGCTACTTCGACAACGTCCCCGGCGGCAGCGCGCACGACTTCCGACGCCGTTCGGTGCGCATGCTCGAGGACCTCGGCATCTCGGTGGAGTTCTCCCACCACGAGGCCGGCCCCGGCCAGAACGAGATCGACCTCCGCTACGCCGACGCGCTGACGATGGCGGACAACATCATGACCTTCCGCACCGTCGTGAAGGAGGTCGCGATCGAGCAGGGCGTCTACGCGACGTTCATGCCGAAGCCGATCTCGGGTCAGCCCGGCTCGGGGATGCACACGCACGTCTCGCTGTTCGAGGGCGACCAGAACGCCTTCTACGAGGCCGGCGGGCAGTACCAGCTCTCCGACACCGCGAAGCACTTCATCGCCGGTGTGCTCAGGCACGCGCCGGAGATCACGGCGGTCACGAACCAGTTCGTCAACTCGTACAAGCGCCTCTGGGGCGGCGACGAGGCCCCGTCCTTCGTCACCTGGGGCCACAACAACCGCTCGGCGCTCGTCCGCGTCCCGCTGTACAAGCCGAACAAGGGCCAGTCGGCTCGCGTCGAGTACCGCGGCATCGACTCGGCCGCGAACCCGTACCTGGCGTACTCGCTGCTGCTCGCCGCCGGCCTCAAGGGCATCGACGAGGGCTACGAGCTCCCGCCAGAGGCCGAGGACAACGTGTGGAGCCTGACGGACTCCGAGCGCCGCGCCCTCGGGTACAGCCAGCTGCCGGCGAGCCTCGACCACGCCCTGAGCCTCATGGAGGACTCCGAGCTCGTGGCGGAGACGCTCGGCGAGCAGGTGTTCAACTTCGTGCTGCTCAACAAGCGGCAGGAGTGGAAGCGCTACCGCGACCAGGTCACGCCGTTAGAGCTCGACACCAACCTCGGCGCGCTCTGACGGTCCGCGGGACACGCACCAGATGACCGGCCGGACGACGACGTCACGTTCCGAGTTGGCCCGCCTGGGCTTCGCGGAGCTCTCGGAGAGCCTGCAGCGGATCGCCGACCTGGAGGCACGGTTCGGCTCCGACCTGCAGGTCCCGGTCAGCGACGCCCCGGCCATGTGGGAGTCGACGGCCGATCCGGACGGCGCGCTCCGCGCGCTCGAGCGGCTGCTCGAGCGCGCGCCGGACGAGCTGCGTCCGGTGCTCGCCGACGAGGCGGCGACCGAACGCCTCGTCCGGTTGCTCGGCGCGTCGGTCGGGCTCGGCGAGTTCCTGCACCGCCGTCCGGCCGAGATCGCCCTGCTGCTCGACCCGGTGACCGAGCCGTGGTCGCAGGAGCGGTACACGGAGTCGCTGCTCGCCGCGATCGACGGCGCCACGGGTGAGGATGCCCGGCTCCGGCTCCGGGTGCGCTACCGTCGGCACCTGGCGCAGATCGCCCTGTTCGACGTCCTCAAGGTGTCGCCGACGGAGGCGTTCCCGGCCGTGGCCGCGGGACTGGCCGACCTCGCGGGCGCTGCGCTCGAGGCCGCCGTCGACGTCGCCCGGCGCGAGGTGCCCTTCCCGGCCGCCGACGTCGCTGCGACCCCGCTCGCCGTCATCGCGATGGGCAAGGCCGGTGCTCGGGAGCTCAACTACGTCAGCGACGTCGACGTCATCTTCGTCACGGAGCCCACGGACACCATCGGCACCGACCGCGCCGTGCTCATCTCGACCCGACTGGCGATCGCCGCGACGCACGCCATCACCGACCTCGCCGCCGAGCCCGCGTTGTGGGAGGTCGACGCGAACCTCCGACCGGAGGGCAAGGACGGCGCCCTCGTCCGGACGCTCGACTCGCACGTGGCGTACTACGAGCGCTGGGCGAAGGAGTGGGAGTTCCAGGCGCTGCTCAAGGCGCGGCCGATCGCCGGGTCCGCCGACCTCGGGGAGCGCTACGCCGCCGCGGTCGGTCCGTTCGTGTGGAACTCCGCGAAGCGCCCCGGGTTCGTCGAGTCCGTGCAGCGCAT
The DNA here is from genome assembly GCF_900215175.1 of Curtobacterium sp. 314Chir4.1. Classification (NCBI taxonomy): domain Bacteria; kingdom Bacillati; phylum Actinomycetota; class Actinomycetes; order Micrococcales; family Microbacteriaceae; genus Curtobacterium; species Curtobacterium sp. 314Chir4.1. Next base: position 736,768 of record NZ_OCMI01000001.1, on the reverse strand, counting down.
GCGGGAGCGGGTCACGGAGCACATCCCGGACGCCGAGGTCGACCGGCAGCTCAAGCTCGGTCCAGGCGGCCTGCGCGACGTCGAGTTCACCGTGCAGCTCCTGCAACTCGTGCACGGCCGCGACGACGAGTCCGTCCGGGTCCGCTCCACGCTCGAGGCGATGGACGCACTCACCGACGCCGGCTACGTCGGCCGACCCGAAGCCGCGCGCTTCGGTCCCGACTACGCCCTGCTCCGCGTGCTCGAGCACCGCATCCAGCTCCGCCGGCTGCAGCGCACCCACCTCATGCCCTCGGACGAGGAGGAGTTGCGGGTCCTGGCCCGGTCGAGCGGGCTCGCGAAGTCGGCGTCCGCGCTCGAGACCCGCTGGCGCGGCGTGAAGCTCGAGGTCCGGGGCCTGCACGAGCGGCTCTTCTACCGTCCGCTGCTGTCCGCCGTGGCCGCGAGCGACGGCGACATCGTGCTGACGAGCGACCAGGCCGTCGACCGCCTCGGCGCGATCGGCTTCGCGGACCCGGCCGGTGCGCTCAGCCACATCCGGGCACTGACCCAGGGCACGAGCCGTCGCGCGGCCATCCAGCGGAACCTGCTCCCCGTGCTCCTGCGGTGGATGGCGGAGGGACCGGCCCCGGACCGCGCGCTCCTGGCCTTCCGGCGGCTGAGCGACACCCTGGGGGAGTCGAGCTGGTTCCTCCGGATGCTGCGGGACTCCTCTGGTGCCGCGCACTCGCTCACCACCGTGCTGTCCGAGTCGGCGTTCCTGTCCGGGCTGCTCGAGCGGTTCCCCGAGGCCGTGGCCTGGCTCGACGAGCCCGACACCCTGCTGCGCCCACGGCCGATCGAGTCGCTCCTCGCCGAGGTCACCGCCACCACCGCACGGCACGGTGACGACGTCGACGGCGCAGCGGCGCTCGTGCGGTCCGCCCGACGCCGGGAGACCCTGCGCCTCGGCATGGCCGCCGTGCTCGGCCAGCTCGACGTCGACGCCCTCGGCCCGGCGCTGAGCGACGTGACGGAGTCGACCCTCGCCGGCGCGCTGACCCTCGCCCGGCGGGACGCCCCGGACGGGCTGGAGTTCGGCGTCATCGCGATGGGGCGGTACGGCGGGCGGGAGCTCGGCTTCGGGTCGGACGCCGACGTCCTCTACGTCTACCGGGCCCCGGCGGAGATCCCCGCCGAGCAGGCGTCGCGCGCGGCCCAGACGATCGTGCGCGAGCTCGCCCGGCTGACCGACGACGCGATCCACCCGTTCGACCTCGACATCGACCTGCGCCCCGAGGGCAAGAACGGCCCCGTGGTCCGCACCCTCGACTCGTACGGCGCGTACTACGCCCGGTGGTCGCTGACCTGGGAGGCCCAGGCGCTCCTCCGGGCACGCGGCGCCGTGGGGGACCAGCAGCTCCTGCGGGACTTCGAGCACCTCGCCGACCGCACCCGGTACCCGGACCACATCGACGACCAGGAGGTCCGCGAGGTCCGGCGCATCAAGGCCCGTGTCGAGTCCGAACGACTCCCGCGCGGCGCCGATCCCGCGCGCCACCTCAAGCTCGGCCGCGGCTCGCTGAGCGACGTCGAGTGGTTCGTCCAGCTCCTGCAGCTCCAGCACGCCCTGACGGTGCCCGGGCTCCGGACCACGTCGACGCTCGAGGCCCTGGACGCCGCGACCGAAGCGGGGTTCATCGGCCCCGAGGACGCCGAACGCCTCGGCGCCGCGTGGCGGTTCGCCTCCCGGACCCGGAGCGCGCTCGTGCTCTGGTCGGGGAAGACCACCGACGTGCTGCCCGTGGACCGCACCCAGCTCGAGGGCGTCGCACGCCTGATGGAGTACCCGCCGGGGTCGGCGTCACAGCTCGAGGACGACTACCTCGGCATCACCCGGCGTGCGCGGCAGGTGTTCGAGCGTGAGTTCTACGGCGCGTGACACGACACCTGTCGTGCGCACGACACGCCCGGACCGACGTGTTTCGCGCCGAGTTGACGTGTCCTCGGAAGTGAATTCGGCGTAACACGGGCCGTCCCCCGTTCGCGACGGCGTGTACCCCGCCGCCGACGACGCCGTGCGTCGTTACCGCACCGTGACCGGCGGGTCGCGCCGTCGAGAAGGTGGCCATGCTCGGCACGCGCGCCGCGCCCGGCGACCACGCTCGGACCAGGGCTTTCCTTGAGGCGTGATCCGTGCCTCCAGGCCGTCCTTCGACCCGTGCAGGGTGAGTGGCGGGGTGAAACGCGTCCACCGGAGTGCTGTCGGCAGCAGTGCGGACACGATCGCGACGACGGGAGGGGGACCAGGACGTACCCCGTAACGTCCCCGTAACGCCCCCGGACGGGGGTCGCGTTGCGAGGGCGGTCCGCTTTCTGCATCAATGGGGTCACCCGAACCGACCCCGATTTCCCGATGGCGCGGAATCACCCACCTCGAACGTTGAAGCAGGGATCGATGTTCACCTTCATTCTGCAGATCAGGCAGATGGTCGACGGACACCCCGAGTTCTACCTCTTCGCCGTGTACTCCGCGGTGATCTGGTTGCTCTGGTTGCTCAAGGTCGTCCTCTCCGCCCGCTACCGCCCCTACACCGGCACCTACACCGGCACCACGAGCGTCGTCGTCCCCGTCGTGGACGAACCGCTCGACCTCTTCCGAGACGTCATCGGCCGCATGGTCGAGCAGCGTCCCGGTGAGATCATCGTCGTCATCAACGGCGCCCGGAACGAGGCGCTCGAAGCGGTCTGCGACGAGTTCGCCCCACTCGTCCGCTGGACCCACACGCCCATCCCGGGCAAGCGCAACGCCGTCAAGGTCGGCACCGAGATGTCGAACGGTGACATCACGGTGCTCGTCGACTCGGACACGGTCTGGACCCCCGGCACGCTCGACGAGCTGCTCAAGCCGTTCGCGGACGCCTCCGTCGGCGGCGTCACGACCCGCCAGCGCATCCTGGAGCCCGAGCGCAGCTGGATCACCCGCTGGGCGGACTGGCTGGAGAACTCCCGCGCGCTGTACTCGATGCCCGCGCAGAGCGTCCTCGGCCAGATCGGCTGCCTGCCCGGACGCACGATCGCCTTCCGCCGCGACATCCTCGTGCGCGTCATGGACCGGTTCATGCACGAGAAGTTCATGGGCGTGTTCCTCGAGGTCTCCGACGACCGGACGCTGACGAACCTCACGCTCAAGGAGGGCTACCGGACCGTCTACCAGTACACGTCGCTGGTCTACACGGACGCCCCGCTGCAGGTGAAGAAGCTGTTCAAGCAGCAGCTCCGCTGGGCACGCGGCTCGCAGTACAACACGCTCCGGATGCTGCCCTGGATGCTCGGCCACGCGCCGGTCCTCGCGCTGTTCTTCCTGACCGACATCATCCTGCCGTTCATGCTCTTCGGCGTGATCGCCGGCTGGATCTACCGGGCGTTCACCGGGCAGGGCGAGAACCTCTACCAGGGCATCCTGCAGCAGTACGGGTTCTCGACCGGGTTCATCTACGTCGCCGCCCTCATGGTCGTCTCGAGCGTGCTCAGCATGGCGATCCGGCAGATGCGGCACCTCGCCGAGAAGCCGAGCGACTTCTTCCGACTGCCGATGTTCATCATCGTGTCGACGTTCTTCCTCATGCCGATCCGGCTCATCGGCTTCTTCCGCCTGGCGCACGCGTCCGGCTGGGGGACCCGGGCCGGCGCCTACGCCGGCGGGCCGATGGAAGAGGACCCCGCCGACGCCGTGCAGCCGTCGGCGGTCGGGACGCAGACCCCGGTGAGCCCGATCGACGCCGCCCCCGTCGACGCGTCCGGCCGGCCGTCCGCCCCGACCGCGGACCAGCGCGCCGCCGACCGCGCGTTCGACGAGCTCTTCGGCCCGGACGCCACCACCAACTCCACCGCGACGGTGCTCGCGACCCGCCGTTCCGCCGCGCAGGCGCAGGCAGCCGCTCCGGCCGCCGCCTCGGCAGCGAAGCAGTCGCCCGCACGCGTCCGCCGGTACAACCCGTACGCCGCGATCCCGTACTGCATCGGCATCGCGGTCTTCGCCCTGGAGGCCTTCCTCATTGTCTGACCTCATCCGATCCTCAAGTACGTGGTGGGCCCAGTCCAGCAAGCACGCTCGGCTCACCGCCGTCGGCACCACGGCCATCGTCCTCGTCCTCGGGCTGATCACCTGGAACGTCTGGGTGTCCCCGGCCGGCTCCGTGTCGACCGCGGTCCACCAGGCGCTCGGCGTCACCCCGCCGAAGAAGAAGGTCTCGGCGGCGGAGCTCCAGACGAAGCTCGACGCCGCGCAGAAGGAGATCTGGGCCCTCGAGGGCAAGCTCGACTCCACCAGCGCGCAGGCCGGGTCGCGTGCCGACCAGATCACGCAGCTCAAGGCGCAGCTCGCGTCGCTCCAGTCCCAGCTCGGTGCCGCGAAGAGCGGGTCGGGAGGCTCGTCCTCCTCCGGCGGGTCCGGGACCTCCGTCAACGCGGCCGGGTCCGGCAGCGGCTCCGGCGGCTCCGGCTCGGGCAGTGGCTCCGGCGGGTCGGGTTCGGGCGGGTCCAGCAACGGCAACGGCAACGGCTCCGGCAGTGGCGTGACGAACCCGAACACCGGGCCGTCCAAGGACCCGGACACCACCGACCCGGTCACCACCCCGACCAAGGCGCAGATCCTCGCGCAGCAGTCGCGTTGGTACGGCCTCTACACGGCGCAGTCGCCCTTCAACTGGTCCGAGTACGACCAGGTCTCGAAGGAGGTCGGCAAGGCCACGAACATGGTCGGGTTCTTCCAGGGCTTCGACCAGGACTTCAACAGCAACGCCGTCCAGCGTTCGTGGGCGAACGGCCGCCTGCCGATGATGACGTGGGAGTCCGTGCCCGCCCAGACCGGCAACGACGAGCCCTACGTGCCCGGGTACACCAACGAGGACATCATCTCGGGCAAGTTCGACGCCTACCTGACGAAGTACGCCCAGGCGCTCACGGCGAACGGGCAGCCGCTCGTGATCCGCTTCGACCACGAGATGAACGGCCAGTGGTACAACTGGTCCGAGTCCACGAAGCAGCAGAACGCGGCCGGTTCCTACACGGCGATGTGGAAGCACGTCTGGCAGGTCTTCCAGGACAACGGCGCGAACCAGTACGCCATCTGGGACTGGTCGCCCTCGCGCATCGACAAGCTCGGCAACACGAAGTACCAGACGCTCGACTACATGCGGAACTACTACCCCGGTCCGGAGTACGTGGACTGGGTCGGCATGAGCGGCTACTACCGTGACGCGACCGAGGCGCCGACGTTCGAGAACACCTTCGGGGCCACGCTCGCGCAGATCCGGGAGGTCGCACCCGGCAAGGGGATCGTCCTCAACGAGATCGGCGCGACCGAGACCGGCGGGAGCGTGTCCAACTCCCAGAAGTCCCAGTGGATCAACTCGCTGTTCGACGCCCTCGCCGACCCCGCCAACGCGGACATCATCGGCTTCGCCTACTTCAGCGAGACCGCGACGACCATCGTCGACGGCACCCGCACCACCAACGACTGGCGCCTCGACTCCCGCTCGGACAGCCTCCAGGCCTTCTCCGACGGCATCAAGCGCACCGACATCGACTACGACCTGCAGGAGGTCACGCCATGACCGCGTCCAAGAAGTCGTCCGCTGCGGCCGACACCCGTCCCGCACCCGTCATCAGCGTCATCGGCACCGGCTACCTCGGTGCCACCCACGCGGCCGCCATGGCCGAGATGGGCTTCGAGACCATCGGCGTGGACGTCGACCCGTCGAAGCTCGCAGCCCTGGCCGCCGGCGAGGTCCCGTTCTACGAGCCCGGACTGCCGGAGCTCATCACGAAGCACGTCGCGAGCGGCAAGCTGCGCTTCACGGCCGACATCGCGTCCGCCGTGGCCGCGGCCGACGTGCACTTCGTGTGCGTCGGCACGCCGCAGAAGGCCGGGTCGCACGCCGCGAACCTCGCCTACGTCGAGAGCGCCACCCGCGGCGTCGCCGAGAACCTCACCCACCCGGGGCTGATCGTCGGCAAGTCCACCGTCCCGGTCGGGACCGCGGCACGGCTCCGCGGCATCGTCCGCGAGTTCACGCCGTCGGGCATCAGCGCCGAGCTCATCTGGAACCCGGAGTTCCTCCGCGAGGGCAAGGCCGTCGACGACACCCTGCACCCGGACCGGCTGGTCTGGGGCGGCGCGTCCGATGCCGCCGACGCCGTCATCCGCGAGGTCTACGCCGCACCCATCGCCGAGGGCACCCCGGTCATCACCACCGACCTCGCCACCGCGGAGCTCGTCAAGGTCAGCGCGAACGCGTTCCTCGCCACGAAGATCTCCTTCATCAACGCGATCTCGGAGATGTGCGCCATCACCGGTGCCGACGTGTCGACGCTGGCGGACGCCCTCGGGCACGACGCCCGCATCGGCCGGAAGTTCCTCAACGCCGGCCTCGGCTTCGGTGGCGGCTGCCTGCCGAAGGACATCCGGGCGCTCATGCACCGCGCGAACGAACTCGGCGCAGGGCGCGTGGTCGGCCTCATGCAGCAGGTCGACGAGATCAACATGGGGCAGCGGGAACGCGTCATCGACATGACGATCGAGGCGCTCGGCGGATCCGTGCTGAACCGCCGCGTCGCCGTCGTCGGAGCCGCCTTCAAGCCCCTCACCGACGACGTCCGCGACTCGCCGGCGCTCAACGTCGCCGCCGCGCTGCACCTCCGCGGTGCCCAGGTCACCCTGTGGGACCCGGAGGCGATGGAGACCGCTCGACGCTCGTTCCCGACGCTGTCGTACGCGTCGTCGATGGTCGACGCGATCGAGGACGCGGACGTCGTGCTCGTCCTCACCGAGTGGGACGACATCGTCGAGGCCTCGCCCGTCGAGCTCGCCGCCATCGTCGGTCGTCGGTTCGTGATCGACGCCCGCAACTGCCTCCCGGTCACCGACTGGGTCAAGGCGGGTTGGACCGTCCGTTCCCTGGGACGGCCCACTCCGGCCACGGGTGCACCCGTGAGCGTCGCCGCGGGGACGAACGACGTGCTGGCCACAGCGCGCTAGACGTCTCCGTCAACGAGCGGGGTCCGGGCCGGGGCGGCACGGGCCCCGCTCTCGCGTGCGCGGGGGGGGGTCTCCCTGGTCTTCGGTGCCGGGTCGAATCGGGCGTACTTGGTCGAATCGGGCGTACCTGGTCGAACCTTTCGACCAGGTACGCCCGTTCCCACTTCCCACTGCGCCCGTTCTGGGAAGGAACGTCACGACGCGACCGCCTGGAGGCGCGGTGCCGGCCCGGCGGACCGGCACCGCGCCTCCAGGCGGTCACCTCCACTGCACGACCGCCGGCCGACACGTGCGGAACGCGGAAGGCCCCGCACCGGAAACCGGTGCGGGGCCTTCGTGGAGCGGAGCGGATCAGACGCCGAAGTACAGCTCGTACTCGAACGGGTGCGGACGCTGGGCCAGCGGGAGGATCTCGTTCTCGCGCTTGTAGTCGATCCAGGTCTGGATGAGGTCCTCGGTGAAGACGTTGCCCTTCGTGAGGAACTCGTGGTCCGCCTCGAGCGCGTCGAGGGCCTCGTCGAGCGAGCCGGGGACCTGCGGGATGCCCTTGGCCTCCTCCGGGGGGAGCTCGTAGAGGTCCTTGTCGACGGGCTCGTGCGGCTCGATGCGGTTCTGGATGCCGTCGAGGCCCGCCATGAGCTGCGCGGCGAAGGCGAGGTACGGGTTGCCCGAGGCGTCCGGCGCGCGGAACTCGATGCGCTTCGCCTTCGGGTTCGTGCCGGTGATCGGGATGCGGATCGCGGCGGAGCGGTTCCCGGCCGAGTAGACCAGGTTGACCGGCGCCTCGAAGCCCTTCACCAGGCGGTGGTACGAGTTGATCGACGGGTTCGTGAAGGCGAGCAGCGCCGAGGCGTGCTTGAGGATGCCGCCGATGTACCAGCGCGCGACGTCCGAGAGGCCGCCGTAGCCGTTCTCGTCGTAGAACAGCGGCTTGCCGTCCGACCAGAGCGACTGGTGCGTGTGCATGCCCGAGCCGTTGTCACCGAAGAGCGGCTTCGGCATGAACGTGGCGACCTTGCCCCACTGGTCCGCCGTGTTCTTGACGATGTACTTGAACTTCAGGATGTCGTCCGCGGCGTGGACCATCGTGTCGAACTTGTAGTTGATCTCCTGCTGGCCGCCGGTGCCCACCTCGTGGTGCGAGCGCTCGAGCTCGAAGCCCGCCTCGATCAGCTTGAGTGTGATGTCGTCGCGCAGGTCGGCCGTCTTGTCGACCGGGGAGACGGGGAAGTAGCCGCCCTTGTAGGGGGTCTTGTTGGCGAGGTTGCCGCCCTCTTCCTCGCGGCCGGTGTTCCAGGCGCCCTCTTCCGAGTCGACCGAGTAGAACGACTGGTTCTGGGTGACCGAGTAGCGGACGTCGTCGAAGATGTAGAACTCGGCCTCGGGGGCGAAGAACGCGGTGTCGGCGATGCCCGTCGACGCGAGGTACTTCTCCGCCTTCTTGGCGACCTGGCGCGGGTCGCGGCCGTAGATCTCGCCGTTCCGCGGGTTGTAGATGTCGAAGATCATGATCAGCGTGCGCTCGGCGCGGAACTGGTCGATGTACGCCGTCGTCACGTCAGGGATGAGCTGCATGTCGGACTCGTGGATCGACGCGAAGCCGCGGATCGAGGAGCCGTCGAAGAGCTGACCGACCGAGAAGAAGTCCTCGTCGACCGTGGATGCCGGGATGTTGAAGTGCTGCTGCACGCCGGGCAGGTCGGTGAAGCGGATGTCGAGGAACTTGACGTCCGTGTCCTTGATGAAGGCCAGGACCTCGGAGGAATCGCTGAACATGTGTGTCGATCTCCTGGGGGTTTGGGTGATGTGGAGGTGCCGCGGGTGCACCCTCCGACGAGGCTATTGACACCGAGTTTCCCGGACATGACTGGATTGTTTCGTCCGTGTTACGTCGAGTGGGGGTGGGCGAGTCGATGTCGGCTCGTGGCCGCGTCGGTGTCGGTCGCGTCACGGTCGCCTACGCTTGGACCATGGCCCGCAGCACCACTCCGTCTCCCGCGTCTTCTGCTCACCCGGACGGATGGCCGGGCAAGGACCTCGGGCTCCCCGAGGAGGGCCCGCGCAGCGTCGGACGCATCGGTCGGCGGATCGTCGCGTTGCTCATCGACGGCGCCCTGGCCGACCTCGTCGCCTACGTCACCGGGGTGTGGTCGCCGGTGAACGGGTCCGGGGACATCGCGCACTCGTGGATCCAGATCGCGATCTTCGCGGCGCTCCAGGTGCTGTTCATCTGCCTGCTGTCCGGCTCGTTCGGGCACATCTGCGTCGGGCTCCGGGTCGTGCCGATGCGTGGCGGCTACGTCGGCGTCTGGCGACCGGTGGTCCGGACGGTCCTGCTGTGCCTGATCGTGCCGGCGCTGATCATCGACCGCGACAGCCGCGGGGCCCACGACCGGATCGCCGGGACGGTGTTGGTCCGGCGCTGAGCGCGGGGCGCGGGGCGCGGGCTTGCTCGCGCCGCGCTTGCCCGCGCCGCGCTTGCCCGCGCCGCGCTTGCTCGCGCCGCGCTTGCCCGCGCCGCGCTTGCCCGCGCCGCGCTTGCTCGCGCCGCGCTTGCTCGCGCCGCGCTTGCTCGCGCCGCGCTTGCTCGCGGCGCGTGCAGTGTGCGAGGTTCCCGTCACGGTGCGACCCCGCGCGGCTCCCACGCTGGCCGGAAGCTCGCACACTGCGGCACGCGCCAGTCCCGCGCGCGAGAACGCCCCCGATCTGGCACGGTGCGACCCCGCGCGGCTCCCACGGTGGCCGGAAGCTCGCACACTGCTGCACGCGCCGGCCCCGGGTGCAGTGTGCGAGGTTCCCGTCACGGTGCGACCCTGTGCGGCTCCCACGGTGGCCGGAACCTCGCACACTGCGGCACGCGCCGGCCCCCGGCACGCGAGAACGCCCCCGACCTGGCACGGTCGGGGGCGTTCGTCGTCGGTGCGGGGTTTGCGTCAGCGCGGACGTCCGGCGCGGGCACGCATCGGGTCCATGCCCTTCGGGATCGCGGCAGCGGGGCTCTGCGTCAACGAGTCGAGGCGGTTCGCGACCGCCAGTACCTCGTTGCGGTTGAGCGACTTCTTGAACTTGTTCATGGCACGGGGGAGCTTGTGCAGCGTGACGGCGTCGTCACCGTCGCCGTCCTTGCCGGAGGCGACGTGCACGACGTGCACCGGGACGTTCGGCACGATGCGCTGGACCTTGCGACGCTCTTCGTCGACCTGGCGGTTCAGGTTGCCGCGCTGCCCCTCGGTGATGAGGACGACACCCGGTGTGCCGACAGCCCGGTAGACCGCGGCCTGCGAGCGACCGTGCACGGCGACGGGCATCTCACTCGAACGCCACTGCCGGCGGAGCGAGTTCGACAGCACCGCGCCCACGGCACCGGGCTGCCCCTCGATCTGCGAGTACGCGGCGCGCTCGGCCAGCCGTCCGAGGACGATCAGGAAGAGCAGGACACCGAGCAGCACGCCGGCGACGATCCAGAGGATGATCGCGAGCCAGTTCTGCCCGGGGAGCAGCAGCGCGAGCAGCACGCCCAGCACCACCGGGACCACGAACGCCAGGGCGAACCACCAGACCGAGGTCGGGTCCGCCCGACGGGTCATCGTGAAGACCTGGTACATCTGCTTGAGACGACCCGGCTCCTTCGCCGTCGTACCTTGAGAACTGCTGCGTGCCATGCACCCAGGATACGGCTTCCGCTGACATCTCCGGACCGGCGATGATCCGGCTGTGGGCGAACAGGGTTCTCCACAGGTCACCACCCGGCCTGGAGGCACGACCCACCGATCCGTGAGGCTGACCGTCATGCAGATGGTCACCGATCACGTCCGTCGGGTCGCGTCCGACGTCGCCGACGACCGGGTGCTGCTCGCTTGGGCAGCGGACCGGGCGTCGGCGGACTGCCGGCACCTCGCTCCGCTCGTCGCGATCGGCCGGCTGCCCGACGGACGGCTCGCGGTGGACGTCCTCCGCCCGGTCGGGACCCCGCTGACGACCGCGCTCGACACGCTCGGGACCCCGACCACCGGGGTCGCGGTGACCCTGTCCCGACCGCTCCTCGAACTCGCGGTGGCCGAGCGATCGGGGGCGCTGTCCCTCGGGACGGGCGGACTCGACGACGTGCTGGTCGACGACGCCGGGGCGGTCGTGCTGTGCGACCGACCACCTGGCACGGAGGCGGCCCGCGGCACGGACCAGGACGGCGCACGCCTCCTGGTGCTCGCCGCCAGGGTGGTGTGGGAGCGGACCGATCCGAGCGATCCGACCCGCCCGCTCGTCGACAGCGCGATCGCGGCGGCACTCGACGGCGATGCCGAGACGGTCCGGGTGGCGCTCTCCCACGTCCGGGCGGCAGCCGCGCCGCGTCCGGTGCGGTGGGAGCCGCCGGCGCACGACCTCCTGGTGGGTCTCCCGGCGGAGCCCGCTGCGGTGGACACCGGCATCCTCGCGACCGCACGCGGCGTCGTCGTGCAGGGCGTCCCCTGGGGCGGCGGACGACGGCTGCCGTTCCGGTCGGCGCTCGTCGGCGTCGTCGTGGCCGTGGGCGGCACCGCGGCCGCGGTCTTCGCGCTCGGCTGATGAACACGGAACGGCCCCGATCCGCTGGGGACCGGGGCCGTTCCGTGGTGCTCGTCGTGCTGGGATCAGTACCCGAGGTTCGGGCCGAAGTTGCCCTCCTCGAGACGGTTCTTCACCGCGACGAGGTAGCGCGACGCGTCGGCGCCGTCGATGATCCGGTGGTCGTACGACAGTGCGAGGTAGACGAACGAACGGATCGCGATGGCTTCCTGTCCGTCGACCTTGACGACCGCCGGACGCTTCGTGACGATGCCGGTGCCGAGGATCGCCGACTGCGGCAGGAACACCACGGGGGTGTCGAACAGCGCGCCACGCGAACCGGTGTTGGTCAGCGTGAACGTGCCGCCTGCGAGCTCGTCCGGCTTGAGCTGGTTGTTGCGGGTGCGCTCGGCGAGGTCCGCGATCGACTGCGAGAACTGCGCGAGGTTCAGCGACGCAGCGTCCTTGATCACCGGGGTGAGCAGGCCGCGCTCGGTGTCCACCGCGATGGAGACGTTCTCGGTCTCCGGGTAGACGATCTCCTCGCCCTCCACGGTCGAGTTGATCTTCGGGTGGGCCTTGAGCGCCTCGGACGCAGCGAGGGCGAAGAACGGCATGAAGGAGAGCTTCGAACCGGTCTTCTCGAGGAACTCGGCCTTGTTCGCGTCGCGGAACTGGGCGACCTTCGTGACGTCCACCTCGACGACGCTGGTGAGCTGTGCGGTCGAGGTCATCGACTGCACGGCACGCTCGGCGACGACCTTGCGGAGGCGGGTCATCTTCTCGCGGGTGCCGCGGAGCGGGGAGACCTCGGCGACGAACGGACCCGACTGGGCGGCGGCCGGAGCCGAACCACCGGCGGCGGGTGCCTTCGCGGCAGCTGCGAGGACGTCCTCCTTGCGGATGCGTCCGCCGACACCGGAGCCGGTGACGGTCGACAGGTCGACGCCCTGCTCGTTCGCGAGCTTGCGCACGAGCGGCGTGACGTAGCCGGAGGCCGAGGCGTCCTGCGTCGGGTTCGGGACCGCGGCGGTCGCGGTCGGAGCCGATGCCGCGGGAGCAGCAGCCGGGGCCGGGACGGCTGCCGGCGGAGCGGCGGCGGGCGGCGGGACCGGGGCGGCCTGGGGGACCGGGGCAGCGGCCGGCGGGGCTGCCGGGGCCTGCGGCGCAGCGGGCTGCGTCTCACCGGCGGGAGCCGGCTCGGGCTCGGTCGGCTCCGGAGCCGGGGTCTCGGTCTCCTGCTCGGTGCTCGGGGCGGCCTCGGGCTCCTCGGCCTCGGCAGCTGCCTCGTTCGAGCTGGAGTCGGAGGACCCGCCGTCGGACGAGCCGGAGCCGTCGCCGATCTTCACGAGCGCGGTGCCGACCTCGACGGTCTCGTCCTCCTGCACGAGGATCTCCTCCACGACGCCGGCGATCGGCGACGGGATCTCGGTGTCGACCTTGTCGGTCGAGACCTCGAGCAGCGGCTCGTCGACCTCGACCCGGTCACCGACGTTCTTCAGCCATCGGGTCACCGTGCCCTCGGTGACGCTCTCGCCGAGCGCCGGGAGGTTGACGGATTCGCTCATCGGGTGGACTCCTCTTCGCAGGGGTGGTTCGTGGTGGTGGTCATGGTGTTCACAGGGCGTGCAGCGGCTTGCCCGCGAGGTGCAGGAACGCCTCGCCGAGGGCCTCGTTCTGCGTCGGGTGCGCGTGGATGAGCGGGGCGACGTCCTCCGGGTACGCCTCCCAGTTCACGGCGAGCTGGGCTTCGCCGATGAGCTCGCCGACCCGGGCGCCGATCATGCTGACGCCGACGACGGGGCCGTCGACGACGCGGACGACCTTGACCGAACCGGAGGTGCCGATGATGTGGCTCTTGCCGTTGCCGGCGAGGTTGTACTCGTACGAGTCGACCTTGTCGGCCCCGTACTGCTCCTCGGCCTTGGACTGCGAGAGTCCGACGGAGGCGACCTCGGGGTCGGAGTACGTGATCTTCGGGATGTTCTTGTCCTCGATGATCACCGGGTTCAGGCCGGCGATCTCCTCGGCGACGAAGATGCCCTGCTGGAAGCCGCGGTGCGCGAGCTGCAGGCCCGGGACGATGTCGCCGACGGCGTACACGTTGGGGATGTTCGTGGCGAGGCGCTCGTTCGTGGTGACGAACCCGCGATCCATCGCCACGCCGACCTCGTCGTAGCCGACGTTCTGCGTGACGGGGCCACGGCCGACCGCGACGAGTAGCACGTCGCCGTCGAAGGTCTTGCCGTCCTCCAGCGTCACGACGACGCCGTTCTCGTGCTGTTCGACGCCCTGGAAGCGCACACCGAGCGAGAACTCGATGCCGCGCTTGCGGAACGCACGCTCGAGCTGCTTCGACATGGACTCGTCCTCGGCGGGGACGAGGTGGGGGAGTGCCTCGACGATCGTCACCTCGGCACCGAAGGACTTCCAGACGCTGGCGAACTCGACGCCGATGACGCCACCGCCGAGGATGACGACCTTGTTCGGCACGTAGTCCATGCGCAGGGCGGTCTCGGAGGTGATCACGCGACCACCGATCTCGAGTCCGGGCAGCGACTTCGAGTAGGAACCCGTCGCGAGGACGATGTTCTTGCCGGTCACGGTCTGGTCGCCGACCTGCACGGTGTTCTGCGAGGTGAGCTTGCCCCAGCCCTCGACGACGGTGATCCCGCGCGCCTTGATGAGGCCCTGGAGGCCCTTGTACTTCGAGTTGATGACGCCCTGCTGGTACTCGATGACCTTCGGGACCTCGACGCCGGCGAACTCGGCGACGACGCCGTACTTCTCCGCGTCACGGGTCGCGTCGGCGACCTCGGCCGCGTGCAGCAGCGCCTTCGTCGGGATGCAGCCGCGGTGCAGGCACGTCCCCCCGAGCTTGTCTCCCTCGATGAGCGCGACGCTCATCCCGAGCTCGGCGGCCCGGAGCGCAGCGGCGTAGCCACCACTGCCGCCACCGAGGACCACGACGTCGTAAGTCTGTTCCGTCACCTGGTGCAACTCCCTCGTGCGTGTCGGGGCCGATCGGACCCCACTGGACACCGCGGCGGCGGCGTCCGACGGTCGGACCGCATGGTTCCGGTCCCGTCCCGTTGGTTCCGGCGGGGGCACGTCGAGCGCGCTGCCCCGCCGGAGTCAAACCTACTACTTGGCCTGGAGCTCTTCTGCGAGCGAGATGAGCGTGCGGACCATGACGCCCGTCGCACCCTTGCCGAGCCAGCCGTAGCCGCCGCCCTTGTTCTCGGACGGACCGGCGATGTCGAGGTGCGCCCACGGGATGCCCTCGCCGACGAAGCGCTCCAGGAACTTCCCCGCGAGGAGCATGCCGCCGGCCGGGTTGCCCACCGTGGCGTTCACCATGTCGGCGATCTCGCTGCCGAGTCGGGCGTCGAGTTCCTCGGGCAGCGGCATCGGCCAGATCGGCTCGGCGACGGATGCGGCGACGGCGCGGACCTGCGCGACGAGGTCGTCGCTGCCCATCAGCCCGGTGGTGCGGTCACCCAGTGCGACGACCTGCGCACCGGTCAGCGTGGCGACGTCGACGATCGCGTCGGGCTGCTCGAGGGACGCGGCTGCCATGCCGTCACCGAGCACGAGTCGGCCCTCGGCGTCGGTGTTCGTGACCTCGACGGTCTTCCCGTTCTTCAGGGTGAGGACGTCGCCGGGGCGCGTCGCCGAGCCGGAGGGCATGTTCTCCGCGAGGCACAGCCACGCGGTCACACGGACGTCGAGCCCGAGGCGTGCGGCGGCGACGGTGGCTGCGAGCACGGTGGCGGCGCCCGTCATGTCGGTCTTCATGCCGAGCATCGAGCCCGCCGGCTTGAGCGAGAGGCCGCCCGAGTCGAACGTGATGCCCTTGCCGACCAGGGCGAGGTGCTTCGTCGCGGACTCCGGCGCGTACCGGACGACGACGAGCCGCGGCGGGCGCTCCGAGCCGCGTCCGACGCCGAGGATGCCGCCGAAGCCCTGTTCCTCGAGCGCGGTCTCGTCGAGGACCTCGACGGTGAGCGGCAGACCGTCGGCCTGCGCGAGAGCGACGTCGGCGACGTCCGCGGGTCCGAGGTCGCCGGCCGCGGTGTTGACGAGGTCGCGCACGAGCGTCGCGGCGTCGGCGACGATCGCCGGCCGGACGGCGGCGTCCGCAGCGACGTCGGAGGATGCAAGGACCGTGATCTCCTGGTCACCGCGCGTCGGGCCGGTGGTGCCGGCGCCCTTGTGGCGGGTGAACGAGTACGCGCCCAGGGCCGCACCCTCGAGCGCGGCGTCGACGAGTTCGGCCGAGTCGGTCGGCAGCGCGAGCGCGATCGACGCGACGGTTGGCAGCTGGCGCACGGCGCTGCCCGCGGCGGAGCGGACCGCGGCGGGGTCGCCGGCGCTGCCGAGGCCGATCAGTGCGATGCCGGTCGCGGCCACACCGGTGCCCGGCAGCCGGACGAGCTGGTCCTTGGCGCCCGTGGCGCCGATCGAGGCGAGGTCGAGGTCTGCCAGTGCCTCCACCGCTCCGGCGGCACTCGCCGCGAGGGTCGCGGGGCCGCCGTCCGTTCCGGGTCGGACACCGACGACGAGGACGTCGGCGGTGACGGTGGCTGGGCTGGAAGTCGTGGTGGAGAGCGTCGGTCGGACCATGCGACCACCCTAGCCAGCAGGTGTTCGCTGTCGGCGTGGTCGCTCCACACGAGGGAGCGCGGCGCCCCGCCTAGCATGGGAACGGTGAACCACCCCGAGGAGCTCTACACCTTCGCCGAGGACGCGCCGACCGTGCCCGCGGGGCTGCACCTGGTCGCCGGCCTCACCGGATTCGCCGACGCCGGTTCGGCCGTGGCGCAGGTGACGACCGCCGTGCTCGAGGGCCTCGAGACCGAGCTCGTCGCGGAGTTCGACCCGGACGTGCTGCTCGACTGGCGTGCCCGTCGCCCGGTGATCACCTTCGAACACGACCACATCGCGGCCGTCGAGCCCCCTCGCCTGCGACTCCACCTCGTGCACGACGAGATCGGACAGCCGTTCCTGTTCCTCTCCGGGTACGAGCCGGACTTCCAGTGGAACCGCTTCGTCCGTGCCGTGACCGACCTCGCCGACGAGCTGCAGGTCGTCGACACGACGTGGGTGCAGGCGATCCCGATGCCCGTGCCGCACACGCGCCCGATCAGCCTGACCGTGTCCGGGACCCGGGCCGACCTCGTCGAGCAGATGAGCGTGTGGAAGCCCGAGACGCAGGCGCCGGCGAACGTCCTGCACCTGGTCGAGCACCGTCTCTCCGAGCTCGGCGCCCAGGTGACGGGGCTCGTGCTCCTCGTGCCGCACTACCTCTCCGACACCGAGTTCCCGGACGCTGCGGTCGCCGCCCTGTCCGGCATCTCGGCAGCCACCGGCCTGATCTTCCCCTCGGACGAACTGCGTGAGGAAGGCCGCGAGTTCCGCACGCGGGTCGACGAGCAGGTGTCCGGCAACGAGGAGCTCCAGCGCCTCGTGTCGGTGCTCGAGGAACGGCACGACACGTACATGGAGGGCAACCCGATCGCCTCGCCGCTCACCGGCGTCGACGGGCAGGTCCCGACCGCGGACTCGATCGCGGCCGAGCTCGAGCGCTTCCTGGCTGGTCGCCGCCCGGACGGCGACGCGGCATCCGACTGAGCCGGGAGGCGCGGCTCGCGTCGTGCCCGAGGCGCACGTTCTCCACAGCCCGTCCTGGCGGCGGGGCCGCCCCCGGTAGCCTGGTTCGGTGAACTCCCGCCGCGCCTTCCTCGTCTGGGGCGTGGCGGTGCTCGCGTACGTGCTGGCGGTCGTGCAGCGGTCCTCGCTCGGCGTCTCCGGGGTCGACGCGCAGGACCGCTTCGCGGTCTCGGCCGCCGTGCTCTCGACGCTCGCGGTGGTGCAGATCGCCGTCTACGCGGGACTGCAGATCCCGGTGGGCATCGCGCTCGACCGGGTCGGGCCGCGCCGGCTGGTGCTGCTCGGCGCCGCGTTGCTGGTCGTCGGGCAGGCCGTCGTCGCCGTGTCACCGACGATCGGTCCGGCGATCGCGGGGCGCGTGCTCGTCGGTGCCGGCGACGCGATGACCTTCATCTCCGTGATCCGTCTCGTGCCGATGTGGTTCAGCGGACGGATCCTGCCGCAGATCTCGCAGTGGACGGGCAACCTCGGGCAGGTCGGGCAGATCCTGTCCGCCTTCCCCTTCGCCGTGCTGCTGCACACCGCGGGGTGGTCGCCGGCGTTCGGCGTCGCCGCGGCGGCCAGCGCGGTCGGCCTCGTGCTCGCGTTCGTCTTCGTGAAGAACGGCCCGGTGCCCGTGCGGACGGACACGATCCCGTTGCCGCTCCCGCACTCCTGGCGCGGTGCGTTCCACACGTTCGGGCACGCGCTCCGCCGACCGGGTACGCAGCTCGGGTTCTGGTCGCACTACGTGACGCAGTCCTCCGGCACGGTGTTCTCCTTGCTGTGGGGCGTGCCGATGCTCCGGGGGCTGGGGTACTCCCCGTCCGAGGCCGCCGGCTTCCTCACGGTGATCGTCGTCACCGGCTTCGTGGTCGGACCGGTGCTCGGCGTGCTCTGCGCCCGGTTCCCGCTCCGGCGGTCGAACCTGGTGCTCGGCATCGTCGTCGCCCTCGCGGTGGTGTGGACCGCGATCCTGCTGTGGCCGGGCCACCCGCCGACCTGGCTGCTCGTCGTGCTCGTCGTCGTGATGGGCATCGGCGGCCCCGGATCGCTCATCGGCTTCGACTTCGCACGCTCGTTCAACCCCGTCGGGTCGCTCGGGTCGGCGAACGGCGTGGTGAACGTCGGCGGGTTCCTCGCGGCCTTCGTGATGATGTTCCTGATCGGCACGATCCTGGACATCGCGGCGCGGGCCTCGGGGGAGACGGTGTTCGCCTGGACGAACTTCCGGCTGGCCCTCACCGTGCAGTACGTGGTGGTCGGCATCGGCGTCGTCATGCTCCTGCACGCCCGACGGCGGACACGCCGGGAACTCCACGCACAGGACGGAATACGGGTGGGGCCGCTGTGGGTTGCACTCGTTGCGCGCCTGCGGAAGCGGAGCGTGCAATAATGATCGCGGACCCGTTCGGGCCTCCTGTGTCTCGGAGCACTCCAGTGCGCCGCAGAAACCGGGGGACTTGACATGGGTCCTAGTGCTGCCCGGAACGGTAGGACCTGACGACGTGTGAGACCACGGCGCAGGCCCTGGGCGGCGAGGGAGGCCACGACCCCACGAACGTGGCACGACGAGAGAGGTGATCGCATGGCTGCCCGGAGCACGACGATCGATCCCACGAAGGACACCGAGCCCGAGGGCACCGCAGCGGAGAGCGCTGCGGAGGCCGAGGGGACGGCCGCGCCGAAGAAGCGCGCCACCAAGACCACCGCCAAGAAGGCCGCCCCGAAGAAGACGGCCCCGAAGGCGAAGAAGCAGGCCGACGACGAGGACCTCGACGAGGAGACCCCGGTCGCCGAGGCCGACGTCGACCCCACCGACGACACCGAGACCGACGAGAAGGACACCAAGCCGGACGCGGCCGCAGCGGTCGCCGCCGGTGCGCTCGTCATCTCGCAGTCCGACGACGACGAGGCCCCGGTCTACTCGACGACCATCACGGGTGCCACGGCCGACCCCGTCAAGGACTACCTGAAGCAGATCGGCAAGGTCGCCCTCCTCAACGCCGAACAGGAGGTCGAGCTCGCGATGCGCATCGAGGCCGGCCTGTTCGCCGAGGACAAGCTGCAGCACTCGACCGGTCTCTCCAAGCCCGAGGAGCGCGAACTCCGCTGGGTCGCCCGTGACGGGCAGCGTGCCAAGTCGCACCTGCTCGGCGCGAACCTCCGTCTGGTCGTCTCGCTCGCGAAGCGCTACACCGGCCGCGGCATGCAGTTCCTGGACCTCATCCAGGAGGGCAACCTGGGCCTGATCCGTGCGGTCGAGAAGTTCGACTACACCAAGGGCTTCAAGTTCTCGACGTACGCCACCTGGTGGATCCGTCAGGCGATCACCCGTGCCATGGCCGACCAGGCACGCACGATCCGCATCCCGGTCCACATGGTCGAGGTCATCAACAAGCTGGCCCGCGTCCAGCGCCAGATGCTGCAGGACCTCGGTCGCGAACCCACTCCGGAAGAGCTCGCCCGCGAGCTCGACATGACCCCGGAGAAGGTCGTCGAGGTGCAGAAGTACGGCCGCGAGCCCATCTCGCTCCACACCCCGCTGGGTGAGGACGGCGACTCGGAGTTCGGCGACCTGATCGAGGACACCGAAGCGGTCGTGCCGGCCGACGCCGTCGGGTTCACGATGCTGCAGAAGCAGCTCGAGAGCCTGCTCGACTCCCTGTCCGAGCGCGAGGCGGGCGTCATCCGCATGCGCTTCGGCCTCGGTGACGGCCAGCCGAAGACCCTCGACCAGATCGGTGACACGTTCGGCGTGACGCGTGAGCGCATCCGCCAGATCGAGTCCAAGACGATGGCGAAGCTCCGCCACCCGTCGCGGTCGCAGTCGCTGCGCGACTACCTCGAGTAGGCCGATGCGGTTCTTCATCCCGATCCTCATCGGGCGGATCCTCCGCGCCCTCGCCAGAGCGCGGGGCGGGGGATCCGCCTACCCCGGGTACATCGTGCTCAAGCTGGTGCCGAACTTCCTCCAGCACGTGACGCGGCAGTTCCCGAACGGCGTCGTCTTCGTGCTCGGCTCGAACGGCAAGTCGACGACGACGCACATGATCTCGGACATCGTCCGGGCGCACGGGCTCCGAGTCTTCACGAACCCGTCCGGCGCGAACCTGCCGCAGGGCATCGCGTCGGCGCTCCTGTCCGAGGTGTCGCTGACCGGTCGCCTCAAGGCCGACATCGGCATCCTCGAGGTCGACGAGGCCTTCGCGGTCGAACTCGCCGGCATCCTGTCGCCGTCGACGGTGACGATGCTCAACGTGCAGGTCGACCAGCTCTACCGGTTCTTCGAGACCGAGCGCGTCGCGACGATGATGCTCGACACCGCGGCGCTGTCGACGGCGAACGTCATCACCAACCGTGACGACCAGTTCCTCGACGCCTACGTCGGCTCGGACGGTCAGCGGGTGCTCCGCTTCGGCGCGAGCGCCGAGGTCGTCGCCGCTGCGCCGAACGGTCTGCAGAACGCCGACGACTTCGACCGGCAGGACGCCGTGCCGAACGTCGCCGACGCCGAGGTCGTGGTGAACACCGGCGACGGCGCGACCATCCGCTTCGGCGGCGCCGACATCCCGGTCCGTCTGCCCGCCCGCGGGCTGCACTACGCGGTCGACGCGGCGGCGGCCACCGCGACGGCGAGTGCCGCGCTCGGTGCGCAGTTCCGCGCCGACGCCGTGACGAAGGCCTTCGGGACGATGAAGCCGGCGTACGGCCGCGGTGAGCGTCTGCCCATCGCGGGGGAGTCCGCCGAGTTCACGATGTTCAAGAACGCCGCGAGCCTCCAGCTCAACCTCGACGCGCTGCCGGAGCACCCCGAACAGGTGCTCATGGCCATCGACGAGGGCACGCCGGACATCTCGTGGATCTACGACATCGACTTCTCGAAGCTCGACCACGTGGACGTCGTCTCCGGCGACAAGGCGTGGCAGATCGCGATCGCGCTCGAGCACGCCGGTGTCCGCATCGGCCGCGTCGAGCCCGACGTCGAGGCAGCCATCGCCCTCATGCAGGGCCTCGGTGCGACCTCGACCGGGACGAAGAACTTCATCGTCAACTACGAGATCATGATGATCGCCCGCAAGGCCCTCGGCCACCCGGACATGGAGAAGACCGCATGACGGCCGAACGGCTGACCATCCTGCACGTCTACCCCCGCCAGATGGGTGTGTCGGGCGACCGCGGGAACGTCGCGGCGCTCGTTCGCCGCGCGGCCGCCGCGGACATCGACACCGAGGTGCTCGAGTACGCCCCGGGTGACGCACTGCCCACCGCGGCGGACGTCGTCGTGATCGGCAACGGCCCGCTCAGCGCCATGCGGTCCCTCGGTGACGACGTCACCCGGATCGGTGCTCCGTTGCGCGAGTTCGCCGCTGCCGGTGTCCCCGTCGTCGCGGTCGGTGGCGGGTTCGACCTCACCACGAACGAGGTCGTCCCCACCGACGGCGCCGTCGTCCGGGGCTTCGGGGTGTTCGACGCCCGGGCCGTCCGCGGCGCCGAGCGTCGGGTGAACTACTTCGTGCTCGACACGAGGTACCCCCTGCTGCCGGGGGCGTCCACGCGCCTCGCGGGCTTCGAGGACCACGCCACGACGATCGAACTCGGCGCGGGTGTGCAGCCCTTCGCGGACGTCGTCTCGGGCGGCGGCAACCAGGCCGGTGCGCCCGTCGAGGGTGCGATCGTCGGCAACTCGTTCGGCACGCACACCCAGGGGCCGATCCTGCCGCTGAACCCGCAACTGACCGACGGCGTCCTCGCCGCCGCGACCGCGCGCCTCGGCCGCGAGTACGCGCCGGACCCGGAGCGCACGGCGACGATCGACCGGTACGCGCGCGAAGCGCGCGCCACCGTCGACCGCTACGTCGACAAGGCGTTCAAGCGGATCGCCTGAAGCGACGCCCGAGAACGCGACCAACGAACAGACGGGAGGCGCGGTGCCAGCTGGCACCGCGCCTCCCGTCCGTTCTGGGTGACGACTCGGTCGTCTACTTCGACTCGTAGAGTCGGCTGCTCTCGTCGTGCCACTCGATGGCGGTCGCCGCGAGCTTGTCCTTGAACTCGGCGCCGTGGTGGGCGCAGAAGAACAGTTCACCGCTGGCCATGGTCGCTCGGATGTACGCCTGCGCGCCGCAGCTGTCGCAACGGTCGGCAGCGGTGAGCTGGTGGCTGCTGACTTCGTCGATGGAGAGGTCCTGCACGGTCTGGGTCATTGCTGTGCTCCTCACGGATCGCAGGGGGTGCGGGTTGGTCCACCTATTTCAACACGTGATGCCTGAGAGTCGTGCATTGTGCAGCCCCCATTTCGCTCAGCGCGGATCGACTGTCCCCAGTCCGAGTGTCCGCGCAGCAGTGTCGGTGCGTGTCGCTAGCATCGGAAGGTGAGCTCCGACTACTCCGCACGCCATCTCTCCGTCCTCGAAGGGCTCGAGGCGGTCCGGAAGCGCCCGGGCATGTACATCGGGTCGACCGATTCCCGCGGCCTCATGCACTGCCTGTGGGAGATCATCGACAACTCCGTCGACGAAGCCCTCGCCGGACACGGTGACGAGATCGGCGTGGTCCTGCACGAGGACGGCTCGGTCGAGGTCCGCGACACCGCCCGTGGCATCCCCGTCGACGTCGAGCCGAAGACCGGGCTGACCGGGGTCGAGGTTGTGTTCACGAAGCTGCACGCCGGCGGCAAGTTCGGCTCCGGGTCGTACGCCGCGTCCGGTGGTCTCCACGGCGTCGGCGCCTCGGTCGTGAACGCACTGTCGGAGCGCCTCGACGTTGAGGTCGACCGCGGTGGCAAGACCTACGCGATGTCGTTCCACCGCGGGGAGCCCGGCACGTTCGACGACTCGAAGGGCATCGGGCCGGACGCACCCTTCTCGCCGTTCACCTCGGGCAGCGAGCTCCGTGTCGTCGGCAAGGTGAAGAAGGGCGTCACCGGTTCGCGGATCCGGTACTGGGCGGACCGTCAGATCTTCACGGCCGACGCGAAGTTCAGCACGAGCGACCTCGTGAGCCGTGCGCGCCAGACGGCCTTCCTCGTCCCCGGACTCGGCATCACCATCACCGACTCCCGGCCCGCCTCGATCGAGGCAGCGGCCGCCCGTGCGGAAGCGACGGGCACCACGGTCGAGACCGGTCCGGTCGTCGAGCGCTTCCGGTACGAGGGCGGCATCGGTGAGTTCGTCGATCACCTCGCCGTCGACTCCGCCGTCACCGACGTGTGGCGCATCCAGGGCACGGGCACGTTCACCGAGACCGTGCCGATGCTCGACGACAAGGGGCACATGGTGTCCACCTCGGTGTCCCGCGAGTGCGAGGTCGACCTGGCCCTCCGGTGGGGCAGCGGGTACGAGACGGTGTTCCGCAGCTTCGTCAACATCATCGCGACGCCGAAGGGCGGGACGCACCAGGCCGGCTTCGAGTCCGGCGTGGTCAAGGCCGTGCGCGCCCAGGTCGAGGCGAACGCCCGCAAGCTCAAGGTCGGGCAGGACAAGCTCGAGAAGGACGACGTGCTCGCCGGCATGACCGCTGTGCTCACCGTCCGCCTGCCCGAGCCGCAGTTCGAGGGGCAGACGAAGGAGGTCCTCGGCACGCCGGCCGTCCGCAAGATCGTCGACCAGGTGGTGTCGAAGCGGCTCACCGAGATCCTCACGTCGACGCAGCGCACCGAGAAGGCCCAGGCCGCGACGCTGCTCGAGAAGGTCGTCGCCGAGATGAAGACCCGCATCTCGGCGCGGGCGCACAAGGAGACCCAGCGCCGCAAGAACGCGCTCGAGAACTCCTCGTTGCCGACGAAGCTCGCCGACTGCCGTTCGCAGGACACCGAGGGCACCGAGCTCTTCATCGTCGAGGGCGACTCCGCGCTCGGCACCGCCAAGCTCGCCCGCAACAGCGAGTACCAGGCCCTCCTGCCGATCCGGGGCAAGATCCTCAACGTGCAGAAGGCGTCCGTGTCGGACATGCTCTCGAACGCCGAGTGCGCCTCGATCATCCAGGTGATCGGTGCCGGTTCCGGCCGGACGTTCGAGATCGACCAGGCGCGCTACGGCAAGGTCATCATCATGTCCGACGCCGACGTCGACGGCGCCCACATCCGGACCCTCCTGCTCACGCTGTTCTTCCGGTACATGCGGCCGATGATCGAACAGGGCCGGGTGTTCGCCGCAGTGCCCCCGCTGCACCGTGTCGTCGTGGTGAACCGCGGCAAGGCCAACGACACGCTGTACACGTACTCCGAGCAGGAACTGCAGGCGGTCCTGAAGAAGCTCGAGAAGCAGGGCAAGAAGTACCAGGAGCCGATCCAGCGGTACAAGGGCCTCGGGGAGATGGACGCGGACCAGCTGGCCGAGACCACGATGGACCGCACGCACCGGACCCTTCGCCGGGTGAACATCACGGATGCCGAGGGTGCTGCGAAGGTCTTCGAGCTGCTCATGGGCAACGACGTGGCCCCGCGCAAGGAGTTCATCCTCGCGGGCGAGGGCCTCGACCGCGACCGCATCGACGCGTAGGCGCGCCGCGCGGGGCCGGGCGGCGGGCGGCGGGAGGTCTGGCGCGAGACTCGGGCTGCGCGACCGATCTCGTGCTGATCGCCGCGAGAAGAGTCGCCCAGCGCGAGTCTCGGCCAGCCCGTCGCTGCGACGTGTCCGCGAGAGCGACATCGTTGCGCAAGGGTTCGCCGTCCGATCCGCCAAAGCGACAGTGTCCCGCCGAAGTTCAGCGGCAGTCTGTCGCTTTCGCGGAGGCCCGGCCCGCGCGAGACTCGGGCTGCGCGACCGTTCTCGGGCCGATCGCCGCGAGAAGTGTCGTTCCGCGCGAGAATCGGCCAGCCCGGCGCCGCGACGTGTCCGCGAAAGCGACATCGTTGCGCCAGGGTTCGCCGTCCGATCCGCCGAAGCGACAGTGTCCCGCCGAAGTTCGGCGGCAGTGTGTCGCTTTCGCGGAGGCGCGGCCCGCGCGAGACTCGGGCTGCGCGACCGATCTCGTGCTGATCGCCGCGAGAAGTGTCGTTCCGCGCGAGACTCGGCCAGCCCGGCGCCGCGACGTGTCCGCGAAAGCGACATCGTTGCGCCAGGGTCCGCCGTCCGAACCGCCGAAGCGACAGTGTCCCGCCGAGGTTCAGCGGCAGTCTGTCGCTTTCGCGGAGGCCCGGCCCGCGCGAGACTCGGTCTGCGCGACCGATCTCGTGCTGATCGCCGCGAGAACGGTCGCCCAGCGCGAGACTCGGCGCAGCGCAGCGCAGCGCAGCGCAGCGCCGCGCGCCCGCGCCTACGCCTCGCCCGCGGTCCCGTCGAGCGCCGCGGCGCTCCCGCCGATCGTGCCGATCAGCGCGTCGAGCGGCGCCCCCGAGCCGTCCCGCTTCGACAGCCAGTCCGGCAGCGTCCGGGCAGCGCCGTCCGACCCCACCGCGTGCGGCGGAGCGATGCCCGCCCACGCCACGGTGAGGCCGTCCTCGCCCTTCAGGAACGCGTGCGCACGGACACCCTGGGTTGCTCGGCCCTTCGCGGGGAACTCCGAGAACGCGGAGACCTTCGCGCGGCCGGAGTCCGTGCCGGGCAGCGCCGAGGACGACGTCGACACGGTGGCGACCACGGCGTCGTCGGAGCGGGGGACGGACCCGAACCAGATGACGGACGCCCCGGCAGCCAGTGCCACACCGGCGACACCACCCGCGGGCAGACCCTGCGGCCGGACCGCGGCGGCACCGAACCGGAGCAGTTGCGCGTTCGAGGTGATGAACACGAGGTCGTCGGACTCCGGCGCCTGGGCGGCACCGACGACGGAGTCGCCCGGCTTCAGGCCGATCGCGACGACCTCGTCCTTGTCGGGCCAGGCACCGGCCGTGACACGCTTGACGATGCCCTGCGCGGTGCCGATGGCGAGCGAGTCCGGCGCGTCCGGCGAGAGGTCGATGAGCGCGACGACGGTCTCGGTGCGGGCGATGCCGAGGTACTCCGCGACACGCACTCCGGCGTCGAGCCGCACCGAGGCGGGTGGGACGGCGGGGACGTCGACGGGGGAGAACCGGAGCACCCGCCCCGTCGTCGTGAGCGCACCGACCTGCCCGCGCACGGTCGACAGGACGGTCGAGCGGACGGCGTCGTGCTTCGACCGCTTCGGCACCCGGACGATGCCCAGGTCGGTGTCGGGGATGTCGACCCGTACGAGGCGCCCGGTCGTCGACAGCAGCACGCGGCACGGGGCGTCGGCGATCTGCAGCGACTCGGGGTCCACCGCTGCCTTCCTGCCCCCGCGGACCGGTGCGTCCGCCTCGGTCAGCAGCGTGCGACGCGGCGTCGCGAACTTGTCCGAGACCTCGGTCAGCTCGAGCGCGACCTGGGCGCGGAGCCGCTCGTCGGACGCGAGGAGCTCCTCGAGCGCCGCGATCTCGGTGAGCAACTGGTCGCGCTCACCCTCGAGTTCGAGGCGCGAGAACTTCGTCAGCCGCCGGAGTCGGAGTTCGAGGATGTACTCGGCCTGCACCTCGGACAGGTCGAACACCGTCTGCAGGCGGGAGCGCGCTGCCTCGGAGTCGTCCGACGACCGGATGACCTCGATGACCTCGTCGATGTCGAGGATCGCGATGAGCAGCCCCTCGACCAGGTGCAGCCGCTCCTTCTTGCGCGCGAGGCGGTACCGCGACCGACGCGTGACGACGGACAGGCGGTGCTGCACGTAGACGTCGAGGAGCTCGCGGAGTCCGAGGGTACGGGGCGATCCGCCGACGAGGGCGACGTTGTTGATGCCGAAGCCGTCCTCGAGCGGGGTGTGCTTGTACAGCTGCTCGAGCACGGCGGCCGGGTTGAAGCCGCTCTTGATGCCGATGACGAGCCGGAGCCCGTGGTTGCGGTCGGTGAGGTCGTTCACGTCGGAGATGCCGACGAGCTTCTTGGACTGGACGCCGTCCTTGATCTTCTCGATCACGCGCTCGGGGCCGACCAGGTACGGCAGCTCCGTGACGACGAGCCCGGCCTTGCGCGGGGTGAGGTTCTCGACGGAGACCTTCGCCCGGGTCCGGAAGGAACCGCGGCCGCTGGCGTAGGCGTCCCGCACGCCGGAGAGTCCGACGATCGTGCCGCCGGAGGGCAGGTCGGGGCCCGGGACGAACTCCATGAGCTCTTCGAGGCTGGCCTGCGGGTTCATGAGCAGGTGCTTCGCGGCCTCGACCACTTCGCCGAGGTTGTGCGGCGCCATGTTCGTCGCCATGCCGACCGCGATGCCCGACGCGCCGTTGACCAGCAGGTTCGGGAACGCCGCGGGCAGCACGCCGGGCTGCATGATCTGGTTGTCGTAGTTCGGGACGAAGTCGACGACGTCCTCGCCGAGGCCCTCCGTCATGGCCATGGACGGCTCGGCCAGTCGGGCCTCGGTGTACCGGGCAGCGGCCGGTCCGTCGTCGAGCGAGCCGAAGTTGCCGTGCCCGTCGACCAGCGGAACACGCATCGTGAACGGCTGCGCCATGCGGACGAGGGCGTCGTAGATCGCGCCGTCGCCGTGCGGGTGCAGCTTGCCCATCACCTCTCCGGTGACGCGGGCGCTCTTCACGTGCCCGCGGTCGGGCCGCAGGCCCATCTCGGACATCTGGTAGAGGATGCGCCGCTGGACGGGCTTCAGGCCGTCGCGTGCGTCGGGGAGTGCCCGTGAGTAGATGACGGAGTACGCGTACTCGAGGAAGGAGCCCTGCATCTCCTCGGAGACGTCGACGTCCTCGATGCGTTCACCGTCGGGCAGGCCGACTGCTTCCGTGCGTGCCATGGCACCCTTCTGCGAGACTGGGGGAGATGGGAACAAGCGTACCGACGGCCCCCGACGCCACCGCCAACCTCGCCGACGTCTTCCCGAGTTGCCTCGTCGCGCTCGGCGCTGCGGACGACGCGTGGTTGCGCACCACCGGCCTGGAGGCACGGATCACCCTCCGTCCCGCCCGTTCCGCGATCGTCGTGCTGGTCGACGGCCTGGGGGCCGGCGCGCTGGCGGCCCGTGCGGGCCACGCGCGGTGGCTCGCCGCCGGCAAGCGGAAGCTGCGCAGCGGCTTCCCCACGACGACGGCAGCGGCGCTCAGCACCCTCACCACCGGCCGGTCGCCCGGCGAGCACGGTGTGGTCGGGTACAGCGGCTGGAACCCGGCCACCGGCGCGGTCATGAACCTGCTGAGCGGCTGGGACGACGAGGTGCCGGCCGACTGGTTCCTCGCCCGGACCCTGTTCTCCGAGGCGCCCGAGCTCGGTGTCGACCCCGTGGTGGTCGGTCCGGCCCGGTACCGCTCGTCGGGGATGACGGCGAACGTGCTCGGCGGTGCCCGGTACGTCCCGGCCGACTCGATTCCGCAGCGCGTCGACGCCGCCCTCGCCGAGACGGTGTCGGGTCGGTCGCTCGTGTACCTCTACGTCCCGGAGCTCGACTCGATCGGGCACAAGAACGGGTGGCAGTCCGATCGGTGGACCGGCGCCCTCGAACTCCTCGACGGCGAACTCGCACGGCTCGACCGTTCGGCCGCGAGCGACGTCGGGATCGTCGTGACGGCGGACCACGGCGTGCTCGACGTCCCCGACCACGCCAACATCGCGATCGACCCGCTCCTGCTGACGGACGTGATCGGCGTCGCCGGGGACCCGCGCTGCCGGCAGCTGACCGTCGCACCGGGAACCGACGTCCGCTCCCTCGTCGGGGCCTTCCGTGCGCGCTACGGCAAGAAGGCGTACGTCGCCAGCCGTGACGAGGCGATCGCGGCGGGGTGGTTCGGCGCGGTGTCGGACGCCGTGGTCGACCGGATCGGCGACGTCATCGTCGTGGCCCGCGGCTCGTGGGCGTTCAACGACGACCGCGGCCTGCGCGAGGGCGAACTGCCGAAGCGGATGATCGGCCAGCACGGTGCCATGACGGACGAGGAGACGATGGTGCCACTGCGCCTCGCCGGAGCGTTCGCGCAGTAGCCCACCCGGCCGCCACGGATCAGGCGGGGTCCTCGTCCGGTCGCGTGCCGAAGACGATCTCGTCCCAGCTCGGCATCGACCGGCGGTTGCGCTTCTTGCGCTCCTGTCGGCCGTTCTCGGGCTCCGGGGCGGAAGCGGGCCGCGCGTCCTGCGGCTCGGCGGCCGACGAGTCGTCCTCGAAGCCCTGGAGCGGGATGTCCACGACGCTGATCGAGGTCACGCGCGGTGCGTCCTGCTGCTCACCGAAGGCCGCGGACTCGCGCTCACCGCGTCGGCGGCGCAGGGCCTCGAGCAGGTCGGCGGTCTCGTTGCCCGGGGCGCGCTCCTCGACGGCCGCACCGATGCGGGGGAGCGGTGCACGGAGCGGACGCTCCTGCACGTCGGGGTTGGTGACGTCCTCGTCCGGCTCGTCGACGCGGAACGCACCGGAGTCGAAGCGGGTGCCGTCGGTGTCGTGGTGGTCGGTCTCGACCGCGCGGAGGCGGGGCGCGATGCCCTCGTCGTCGGTGTGCGACAGACGGTGCGCATCGCCGTTGTCCGGCGTGAGGGTCGCCGTCTTCGGGTCGAAGCGCCACTGCGCGTCGTGCTCGACCTCGGCTGCGGTGTAGTGCACGCGCACCTGCCAGCCGCTCTCGACGTGCTTCCATGACGCCCAGCTGACCGCGGTGGCCTCGCCGGCCTCGAGCTTGGCGGTGATCGCCTCGCCGAAGGTGACCGGAGCCTCGTCGTCGACCGGGGTGACGGCGACCCGGTGCGCGGCGTCGAGGATGAACGCACGCTCGGCGAGCACGGGGCCCTCGAAGCGACGGACGTACTCGACGTCGACGTCGAGCGCCGCGGCGACCTCGGCGGCGTCGGCGCCACCGCGGATGCGGGCCTGGACGTCCTTCGGGGACACGCGCTTCTGCGGACCGGACTCGGGGTTCGCCTGCCGGACCTGGCCCGGCAGCGACGAGGTCACGGGCAGCCGGAACTCGGTGCCGCCGTCGGTCGCGAGCAGGAGTGCCCCGGACTCCACTCCGATGACTCTCACGTCTTGCATGGTTCCGCCTTCCGAGCGTCGCGTGCGGTCGTGCGTCGTACCCCAGGAGTATGCAGCCGTGGACACCCGTTCCCGCGGAGGCGCACGGGCGTGCCGCGGACTCCCGTGACGCGTTTCCGGACGCCGGGAATAGCTGCGCACGACGACGGGTTGCAGCGCCAGAACGACCCGCCGGAGGCTTCGGTTTGCGCTCTGGCGAGACGTGGTGCAAACTGTCGCCGCCGATCACCGGCGACGACCTCTCGATACGAGAAATGGATGGGCATGGCCACCGATTACGACGCCCCCCGGAAGACCGACGACAACTCCGACTCGGAGTCGATCGAGGCCCTCAAGGAGCGCGTTCCCGACAAGATGTCGGGGGTCGTCGACGATGATTCCGACAACCCCGGCAGCTTCGAGCTCGCCGGACAGGACCTCAGCGACGTCGACCTCGACGTCGTCGTGCTCCCGCCCCAGGTCGACGAGTTCACCTGCGTCGAGTGCTTCCTGGTGAAGCACCGCTCGCAGCTCGACCACGAGTCGAAGCTCGGCCCGGTCTGCGCGGAGTGCGCGGCGCTCTAGGGGCAGTACGCACGGGAACGTACGAACACGAACGGCCCGTCACCGCGAGGTGACGGGCCGTTCTGCGTGTCCGGGTCCGATGTCGGACGACCGCGAGATCGTTCCTTCCCAGAACGCCCGCGATGGAAGGCGGAACCGGGCACACCTGGTCGGGTGTTCCCGCCAGGTACGCCCGCTTCGACCAGGTACGCCCGTTCTCGCCGCGCCACGAGACGGCGTGCCAACGCACGCGCGGTGGGACGGAACGCGCGGGGCGGGGCCGCGCCGTGCCTCCAGGCCGACAGCGGCGAGGCGGGGACCGACGCGACCCGGGCTCAGGAACGCAGCGCGGCGACCACCGCTGCCGGGTCGCGCACGCTGACCAGCCAGTACGGCGTCGGGTCCGCGGCGTCCGCGACCTCCACGCGCACGACCCCGCGCACGTACCCGCGGAAGAGCGTCCACGCGCGGGCGTCGAGCTTCGGGCCGCGCTGAGTGGTGGCCTCGGCGCCGTCGAACGCCTCCGCCGAACCGACGAGCGACCGGGGGAGGTGGGCCTTGCCGGCGCGGAACTCGGTGTCCGTGACCTCGATCGTCGGGGCGAGCGCCCAGAGCAGGACGAGCACGCCGAGCTCCATGCCGATCGCGACCAGCACGCCGGCGAGCACGCTGATCGGCAGGAACACGAGGAGGCTGGCGGGGATGACGAGCGCCGTCGCCAGGTAGAGGACGGGCGGAGCCCACAGTCGTTCGCGGTACAGGGTCACGACACCATTCGACCACGACTCCGGTCAGGTCACGGAACGGTCACGGTCTGCACTACCCTCGACACGTGACCGAACCAGTCGACGTGCTCTGGACCGGGGAGAACGCTCCCGGATACGCCCACCCCGGTGACGCCGGTGCCGACCTCGTCTCGACGGAGGCATTCGTGCTGCAGCCGGGCGAGCGTCGTCTCGTGGGCACCGGACTCCGGATCGCGCTGCCCGACGGGTACGCGGCGTTCGTGGTCCCGCGCAGTGGCCTCGCCGCGAAGCACGGCATCACGATCGTGAACGCGCCGGGCACGGTGGACGCCGGGTACCGGGGCGAGATCAAGGTCGCACTGCTCAACACCGACCAGTCCGCGGCACACGAGGTGCACGTCGGCGACCGCATCGCCCAGATGATCGTGATGCCGGTCCCGCGCGTGTCGTTCACCCGCGTCGACGAGCTCCCCGACAGCGTCCGGGGCCAGGGTGGCTTCGGGTCGTCGGGCTACGGTGACCGGAGCGGCGCCGTCAGCGGCACCGCCGACAACGCTCAGGAAGGAACGCGCGCATGAAGTTCGGTCGACGCAAGCGTGACGAGGTCGAGGTGGCCGAGGCCGTCGCCGACGAGGTCGAGATCGCGGACACGACGCCGGAGGTCGACATCGCGACCGACGCCGACGCCGACCTCGACGAGGTGGACGCCGTGGCGCCGACCGACAAGTCCGCGCCGGACGACCGCGCCGACAGCGGGCCGCACGACGAGACCGAGGCGAACCTGGTCCGCCCGTACGTCGACCTCGGTGGCGTGAAGGTCCTGCCACGAGAGGGCCTGCACCTGCGGCTCGAGGTCGAGGAGGGCTCGCAGCGCGTCGTCGCGGTCGGGCTCGACTACGACGAGTCGACGCTGCAGGTCCAGCCGTTCGCGGCTCCGCGTTCGACCGGGCTCTGGCACGAGATCCGCGCGCAGATCGCCGAGCAGATCGAGCGGCAGGGCGGCGTCGTGACCGAGGTCGACGGCCCGTTCGGCCCGGAGCTCCGTGCACAGGTGCCGGTCGTCACCGACGGCTCCGGCGTGACCGACGGCGCCCGCCCCGCGCGCTTCATCGGCGTCGACGGCCCGCGCTGGTTCCTGCGCGGCGTGATCGCCGGCAAGGCCGCCGAGTCCCCGGACGACGCCGCCGAGATCGAGGACCTGTTCCGCAGCGTCGTCGTGGTCCGCGGGAACACGCCGATGCCGCCGCGCGACCTGATCCCGCTGCACATGCCGAAGTCGACGCAGTCGGCCATCTGAGCCTGGAGGCACGGTGCCGGACAACGACGACACCTCCCGTCCCGAGACGGGTGCGTCCGACGCGCTGCCGTCGTTCAACGAGCAGTTCCGCGCGGCCGTCGCCAACACCGGGCTCGGCAAGGTCGCCCCGGGCGAGGCGCCCTCCGGGCACGCGCTCGTCGCGGCGATCGGCGGGGTCCGCGGGCTCGCCGAGTCGGTCCTGCCCGGGCTCGCGTTCCTCGTCGTCTACGCGATCACGAAGGAGCTCGTCCCGAGCGTCCTGATCCCCGTCGCGATCGGCGTCGTGTTCGTCGTGCTCCGGCTGCTCCAGCGACAGTCGCTCGTGATGTCCCTGGCCGGGATCCTCGGCGTGGCGATCTCGGCGGGCCTCGCGCTCATCACCGGGCGCGCGGAGAGCAACTTCATCCCCGGCATCGTCATCAACGCGGTCTGGCTCGTCGGGCTCCTCGTGACGCTCGCGATCCGGCAGCCGCTCATCGGGCTGGTCGTCGGGTTCCTGCTGCCGCCGAACGAGGACGGCAGCCACCAGGACTGGCGTGCGGACCCGGCCAAGCGCCGCGTGCTCACGGTGGCGACCTGGCTGTGGGTCGGGCTCTTCGCGATCCGGCTCGTCATCGAGGTGCCGCTGTACCTGACCGCCCAGGTCGAACTGCTCGCGGGCATCAAGCTCATCACCGGCGTCCCGCTGTACGCGGCGCTGCTCTGGGTGACCTGGTTGCTCGTCCGCACGGTGTTCAAGCGCGAGGGCGACACCGCCACGGTGTAGAGTTGTCTCGACATCGAGACACTTCTCCTCGGCCCTCCCAGGGCTGCGGGGTTTAGGTTTGCCTTGCTGGTGGGACGCCGTGCGCCCCGCTTGGATGGGGGCACACCGATCAACAGGGAGGCGGCACAGTGGCTGCAGTCAACAGCTTCGGCTCGAAGGACACACTGTCGGTTGGGGGTGTCGACTACGCGATCCACCGGATCGACACGGTGCCCGGGCACGAGAAGCTCCCGTACAGCCTGAAGGTGCTGCTCGAGAACCTCCTCCGCACCGAGGACGGCAAGAACGTCACCGAGGGGCAGATCCGCGCCCTCGGGTCGTGGCAGCCCGACGCCGAGCCGGACACCGAGATCCAGTTCTCGCCGGCGCGCGTCGTCATGCAGGACTTCACCGGCGTGCCGTGCATCGTCGACCTCGCCACCATGCGCGAGGCGATGGCCGACATCGGCGGCGACCCGAACAAGATCAACCCGCTGTCGCCGGCCGAGATGGTCATCGACCACTCCGTCATCGCCGACCTCTTCGGTCGCGAGGACGCCCTCCAGCGCAACACCGACCTCGAGTACGAGCGGAACGGGGAGCGCTACCAGTTCCTCCGCTGGGGCCAGACCGCGTTCGAGGACTTCAAGGTCGTCCCGCCGGGAACCGGCATCGTGCACCAGGTCAACATCGAGTACCTGGCGAAGGTCACCTACACGCGTGACTTCGACGGCGAGACCTACGCCTACCCGGACACCCTCGTCGGCACCGACTCCCACACCACGATGGTGAACGGCCTCGGCGTGCTCGGCTGGGGCGTCGGCGGCATCGAGGCCGAGGCAGCGATGCTCGGCCAGCCGGTGTCGATGCTCATCCCGAAGGTCGTCGGCTTCAAGCTCTCCGGGTCGATCCCGGCCGGTGTGACCGCGACCGACGTGGTGCTCACCATCACGCAGGAGCTCCGCAAGCACGGCGTCGTCGGCAAGTTCGTCGAGTTCTACGGCGAGGGCGTCGGCGAGGTCCCGCTCGCGAACCGCGCCACCATCGGCAACATGTCGCCGGAGTTCGGCTCCACCGCGGCGATGTTCCCGGTCGACGACGTCACGCTCGACTACCTCCGTCTGACCGGTCGCGACGACGCGCAGATCGCACTGGTCGAGGCGTACGCCAAGACCCAGGGGCTCTGGCACGACCCGTCGGTCGAGCCGAACTACTCCGAGTACATGGAGCTCGACCTCTCCACGGTCGTCCCCTCGATCTCCGGCCCGAAGCGTCCCCAGGACCGCATCGAGCTGTCGAAGGCGAAGACCCAGTTCGAGGTCGACCTCAGCAACTACACGTCGCCCAGCGAGCAGACCGACCTCGACGACGCGGTGGAGGAGACCTTCCCGGCCTCCGACCCGATCGCCGCCGGGTCGACGAACGAGGACACCACGACGCACGAGCACGTGTACGTGTCGAGCGCGCCGTCGACCGCCTCGCAGCCGACCAAGGTCGCGATGGACGGTGCGGACCCGTTCACGATCGACCACGGCGCCGTCGCGATCGCCGCCATCACGTCGTGCACGAACACGTCGAACCCCTCGGTCATGATGGCCGCCGGCATCCTCGCCCGGAACGCCGCGAAGAAGGGCCTCAAGGCCAAGCCGTGGGTCAAGACCACCCTCGCGCCCGGCTCGAAGGTCGTCACCGACTACTACGAGAAGGCCGGTCTGACGACCTACCTCGAGGAGCTCGGCTTCTACACGGTCGGCTACGGCTGCACCACCTGCATCGGCAACTCGGGCCCGCTGCCCGAGGAGATCTCGCAGGCCGTGCAGGACAACGACCTCGCCGTCACCGCGGTGCTCTCCGGCAACCGCAACTTCGAGGGCCGCATCAACCCCGACGTGAAGATGAACTACCTGGCGTCCCCGCCGCTGGTCATCGCGTACGCCCTCGCCGGGTCGATGCACTTCGACTTCGACAAGGACGCCCTCGGCACCGACCAGGACGGCAACGACGTCTTCCTGCAGGACATCTGGCCCGACGCGGTCGAGGTCCAGCAGGTCATCGACGCCTCGATCGACACCGAGATGTTCACCCACGAGTACGGCTCCGTGTTCGAGGGTGACGACCGTTGGAAGAACCTGCCGACCCCCACGGGCGACACGTTCGAGTGGGACACCGAGTCGACCTACGTCCGGAAGCCCCCGTACTTCGAGGGCATGACCATGCAGCCCGACGCGGTGTCGGACATCTCCGGCGCCCGGGTGCTCGCGAAGCTCGGCGAC
Organism: Curtobacterium sp. 314Chir4.1; assembly: GCF_900215175.1. Classification (NCBI taxonomy): domain Bacteria; kingdom Bacillati; phylum Actinomycetota; class Actinomycetes; order Micrococcales; family Microbacteriaceae; genus Curtobacterium; species Curtobacterium sp. 314Chir4.1. The sequence continues at coordinate 700,983 of NZ_OCMI01000001.1, read as the reverse complement.
TCGGTCACCACCGACCACATCTCGCCGGCCGGTTCGATCAAGGCGGACAGCCCGGCGGGCCAGTACCTCGCCGAGCACGGTGTCGACCGCAAGGACTTCAACTCCTACGGCTCGCGTCGCGGCAACCACGAGGTCATGATCCGCGGCACGTTCGCGAACATCCGCCTCCGCAACCAGCTCCTGGACGGCGTGGAGGGCGGCTACACCCGCGACTTCACCACGCCGGACGGCGCACAGTCGTTCATCTACGACGCGTCGCAGCACTACCAGGAGCAGGGCATCCCGCTCGTCATCTTCGGCGGCAAGGAGTACGGCTCCGGCTCGTCGCGCGACTGGGCGGCGAAGGGCACGAACCTGCTCGGCGTGAAGGCCGTCATCACCGAGAGCTTCGAGCGCATCCACCGCTCGAACCTCATCGGCATGGGCGTCGTCCCGCTGCAGTTCCCGGCCGGTGAGTCGATCGAGTCCCTCGGGCTCGACGGCACCGAGGTCGTCTCGATCTCCGGGCTGACCGAGCTGAACGAGGGCCGCACCCCGAAGACCGTGCACGTCACGGCCGAGCCGAGCGAGCACTCGCCGGCGGGCAAGCAGACGATCGAGTTCGACGCGGTCGTCCGCATCGACACCCCGGGTGAGGCGGACTACTACCGCAACGGCGGCATCCTGCAGTACGTGCTGCGGTCGCTCGTCTGACGCAACCAGGATCCGAACAGGAGGCGCGGTGCCAGCTGGCACCGCGCCTCCTGTCCGTACGCGGGTCGCACGGCGGCGCGCCCGCCGCGATGTCCGCGGTCTGCCGACGAGTGCGCGCGGTGGGACGCGTGCAGTCGTCGTCACGGTGCGCACCTGACGGACTGGAGGCGCGGTGCGGCGCCGCCACGCGCCTCCCGTCCGTTGTCGGGTCCCGAGAATAGAGTGGGCCGACAGCCCCACGAAAGGAGCGCCCGTGAGCCTGCTGAGCAGCATCACGTCGCCGCGCGACCTGAAGCCTCTGTCGGACGCGCAGATGACGGACCTCGCCGCTGAGATCCGACGCTTCCTCGTCGCCGAGGTCGCGAAGACCGGCGGCCACCTCGGTCCGAACCTCGGCGTCGTCGAGCTGACCCTCGCGATGCATCGGGTGTTCGACTCGCCGCACGACCCGTTCGTCTTCGACACCGGGCACCAGTCGTACGTGCACAAGCTCGTGACCGGGCGGCAGGACTTCTCGCGGCTCCGGGAGCGCGGCGGCCTGGCGGGCTACCCGCAGCGGCGCGAGTCCGAGCACGACATCGTCGAGTCCTCGCACGCGTCTTCCTCGCTGTCCTGGGCCGACGGCATCTCGCGCGCCTTCGTGCAGACCGGACAGAGCGACCGCACGGTCGTCGCGGTGGTCGGTGACGGGGCGCTGACCGGCGGCATGACCTGGGAGGCGCTCAACAACATCTCCGACGGGAACGACCGTCGGCTCGTCATCGTCGTGAACGACAACGGGCGCTCGTACGCCCCGACGATCGGTGGCATGGCGCGGTTCCTCAGCTCGGTCCGGACGCGGCGGGAGTACCGGGCGCTGTACGAGACCACCCGGGCCGTCGCGGGGCGCTTCGGCGCGCCGGGACGGGCGATCTACCGCGGGATGCGCGGCGGCCTGCACGGGTTCCTGTCGCGGTTCACGAACAACGAGGCGCTGTACTCGAACCTCGACATCAAGTACATCGGGCCGGTCAATGGACACGACCAGCGCGCGATGGAGGCGGCCCTCCGCCAGGCGAAGGAGTACGGCGCGCCGACGATCGTGCACGCCATCACCGAGAAGGGACACGGCTTCGAGCCGGCGCTCCGCGACCAGGCGGACCAGTTCCACGCCGTCGGGCACATCGACCCGGAGACGGGCGAGTCGCTCGACGTGTCGTCGGGGCCGTCGTGGACGTCGGTGTTCGCGTCGACGCTGGCCACGGTCGGCTCCGAGGACGAGACGATCGTGGCGATCACCGCGGCCATGCTCCGACCGACCGGGCTGCACCTGTTCCAGGAACAGCACCCGTCGCGCGTGATCGACGTGGGGATCGCGGAGCAGCACGCCGTGACGACCGCGGCCGGGCTCGCCTACGGGGGACTGCACCCGGTGGTCGCCCTCTACGCCACGTTCCTCAACCGGGCGTTCGACCAGGTCCTCATGGACGTCGCGCTGCACAGGGCGGGCGTCACGTTCGTGCTCGACCGCGCCGGCATCACCGGACCGGACGGGCCGTCGCACCACGGCATGTGGGACCTCGCGCTGCTGCAGGTCGTGCCCGGCATCCGGATCGCCGCACCCCGTGACGCGCCGACGCTGCGCGAGGAGTTCCGCGAGGCAGTCGCGGTCGGCGACGCCCCGACGGTCCTGCGGTGGTCGAAGGGGCAGGTCGGGCCGGACATCCCCGCGCTCCGGCGACTGGACGACGGCGTCGACGTGCTGCACGCGCCGGACTCCGGTGCCGAGGAGGACGTCCTGCTGGTCGCGGTCGGCTCGATGGTCCCGATCGCCCTGGAGGCCGCTGCGCTGCTCGAGGCGCAGGGCATCGGCGTCACGGTCGTCGACCCACGGTGGGTGGTGCCGATCCCGGTGTCGCTCGTCGAACTGTCCCGGACGCACCGCCTCGTCATCACCATCGAGGACGGCGTGCGGGTCGGGGGTGTCGGGACCCGGCTGCGGCAGGACCTCCGTGCGGCGGGCGTCGACACCGGTGTCAACGAGCTCGGGCTGCCGGACGAGTTCATCGACCACGCGTCGCGGTCCCAGATCCTCGCCGACGTGGGGTTGACCGCGCAGGCGATCGCCCGAGACGTCATCGACCAGGTCGTCGGCACGAAGCTGCCCCAGGCGAAGCCGGCGCGGTCGCGGTCGTCCGTCGACGGCTGAGCGGGCACTGCCCGGCGCCGCTGGTGCGCCGTGCTCCGGCACGACCAAAGTCACCCCGAACCACGGATTCGCGCGGTTCGGGGTGACTTTGGTTGTGCGGTGGCGACGCGGCGCGGCCGCCGGCCCTAGCGGGAGGCGGGGCCGACGATCAGCGGCTCGTGGAACGCGCCGCCGAAGACCCGCTCGGACGCACCGGAGCGGTCGAGGTACGGGCTGATCCCACCGGCCTGGAACGGGTAGCCCGCACCGAGGATCAGGCCGAGGTCGATCTCCTCGACGTGCTGAACCACCCCGTCCTCGAGCATGCGGTGCAGCTCGTCGGCGAGGGCGTCCTCGAAGCGGCGCTGCATCTCGGCAGCGTCGACCGGCTTCGCGTCCTTCTTCGCGGGTGCGACGAGCTTCACGGCAGCGGGGTCGTACCCGGTCGCGGCGCCCTTCTTGTCGCGGGTCAGGATGTGTCCGAACTCGGCGATCTTCTTCAGCCCGTCGCCGGGGTAGAAGCGGTCCGGCCATGCGGCGTGGTGCGAGTCGAGCACGTGCGCACCGACCGGCAGCCCGACGAGTTCGAGGAGCTCGAACGGCGACATCGGCAGACCGAGCGGCGCAGCGCCCTGAGCGACGACGTCGAACGACGTGCCCTCCTCGACGCCGCGCATCGCCTCGCCGAGCACCCGCGCGAGCACGCGGTTGACGACGAAGCCCGGCTGGTCGGCCGTGATGATCGCGGTCTTCTTCAGGGTCTTCGCGACGGCGAGGGCCGTGGCGAGGGCCTCGTCCGAGGTCTTCGACGCGCGGACCACCTCGAGCAGCGGCATGACCGCGACCGGGTTGAAGAAGTGGAACCCGACGAGGCGTTCCGGGTTGGCGAGCACCGAGGCCATCTCGTCGACCGACAGCGACGACGTGTTCGTGGCGAGGATCGCGTCCGGGGCGATGACCTGCTCGATCTTCCGGAAGACGTCCTGCTTGACGCTCATCTCCTCGAACACGGCCTCGATCACCCAGTCGGCGTCCGCGAACGCGTCGTAGGAGACCGATCCGGACACGAGCGCCCTGATGCGGTTCGCGTCGTCGGGGGAGACCCGGCCCTTGTCGAGCAGCTTGTCGACCTCGCCGCGGATCCGTTCCACACCCGCGTCGACACGGCTCTGGTCGACGTCCGTGATGACGACCGGGACGCCGAGTCGCCGCGCGAAGAGCAGGGCGAACTGGGACGCCATGAGTCCGGCGCCGAGCACACCGACCTTCGTGATCTTCTTCGGTTCGACGCCCTCGGGGGCACCGACGGGACGCTTCGCCCGCTTCTGCACGAGGTCGAAGGCGTACATCGACGCGGCGAACTGGTCGCCCGAGATGAGGTCGGCGAGGGCGTCGTCCTCGTCGGCGAAGCGCTCGTCCAGCGATCCGGACTTGGCCGCCGCCACGAGGTCGAGGGCGCGGAACGGCGACTTCGGGACCGTGCCGATCTTCGACGCCACCTGGCTGCGGGCGACCTTGACCACGGTGCCCCACGCGGCCTTCTCGATCATGCCCGGCTCGTTCTTCCGGACGACCTTGGTCCGCCCGGAGACCACACCGTCGACCCACGCCACCGCGGAGGGCAGGAACGTGACCGACGGGATGAGCGCGTCGCCGATGCCGAGCTCGACCGCGGCCGGGCCGTCCATCAGGCGGTTGTTCTTGAGCGGGTTCTCGACGATGACCCGCAGCGCCTTCTCCGGACCGATCAGGCGTGGGAGCAGCGTGGCGCCGCCCCAGCCCGGGATGATGCCGAGGAAGACCTCGGGGAGCCCGATGCCCTGCGCCGCCGACGAGAACACGCGGTAGGTGCAGTGCAGGCCGATCTCCAGGCCGCCGCCGAGGGCGATGCCGTTGATGAACGCGAACGACGGGACGCCGAGGTCGGAGAGCTTCCGCAGCGTGGCGTGCCCGAGGGCGGCGAGGTCGTGTGCGGCCTCCCGCGACGGCACGGCGGCCGCCTGGGAGAGGTCGGCCCCGGCGGCGAAGCAGTACTCCTTGCCGGTGATCGCGACCGCCTGGACCGTGCCCGCGGACGCCTCGGTCTTCAGGGTGTCCAGCACCCCGGAGAGCTCGTACAGCGTGCGCGGCCCCAACGTCGAGGGACGCTTGTAGTCCTTGCCGTTGTCGAGCGTGATGAGCGCGAGCGTGCCACCCGAGGGGAGCGCGACGTGCTTCACGTACGAGTGGGTGACGACCTCGTCCTCGCTGAGGGCGAGGAGCCGGTCGTTGTCGACGATGGTCATGCTCACGCCGCCTTCCGTGCTGCGGACTTGCTGAAGTTCGGGTTCTCCCAGATGACGGTGCCGCCCTGGCCGAGCCCGATGCACATCGTGGTGATGCCGTACCGGACGTCGGGACGCTCCGCGAACTGCGCCGCGAGCTGGGTCATCAGGCGGACGCCGCTCGAGGCGAGCGGGTGCCCGACGGCGATCGCGCCACCCCAGGCGTTCACGTTCGTGGAGTCCTGGTCGATGCCGTAGTTGTCGAGGAAGGCGAGCACCTGCACGGCGAACGCCTCGTTGATCTCGAACAGCCCGATGTCGTCGATCGTCAGACCCGCCTTGGCGAGGGCCTTGTCGGTCGCCGGGACGGGGCCGATGCCCATCACCTCGGGGTCGACGCCCGCGAACGCGAACGAGACCATCCGCATCTTCGTCGGCAGCCCGTGCTGCTTCGCGGCGTCGGCCGACGCGAGCAGGCTCATCGTGGCGCCGTCGTTCAGGCCGGCCGCGTTGCCGGCCGTGATCCGTCCGTGGGGTCGGAACGGCGTCTTCAAGGCGGCCAGTGCCTCCAGGGTGGTCCCGGGCCGGGGCGGCTCGTCACTGGAGACGATGTCCCAGCCCTCGCCCGTGTTGACCTCGACCGGCACAAGGTCGGGCTGGAGCTTGCCGGCGGCCCACGCAGCGGCGTAGCGCTGCTGGGACTGGACGGCGTAGGCGTCCGTGCGGTCCTTGGTGATCGCGGGGAAGCGGTCGTGCAGTCGCTCCGCGGTCTTGCCCATCACGAGTGCGTCGCCGTTGACCATGCGCTCCGCGATGAAGCGGGGGTTCGGGTCCGAGTTGAAGCCCATCGGGTGGCGGCCCATGTGCTCGACCCCACCGGCGATCGCGACGTCCGCCGCGCCGAAGGCGATGGCTCCTGCGAGCGTGGTGACGCTCGTCATGGCACCGGCGCACATCCGGTCGATGGCGTACCCGGGGACCGTCTTCGGGAGGCCCGCGAGCATCCCGACGGTCCTGCCGAGGGTGAGTCCCTGGTCGCCCTGCTGCGTGGTGGCCGCCACGGCGACGTCGTCGACCGCGGCCCCGTCCAGCGAGGCGTTCCGGTCGAGGAGTCCGCGCATCGCGTGCACCGCGAGGTCGTCGGCGCGGGTCTTCCAGAACACCCCCTTCTCCCCGGCTCGTCCGAACGGTGTCCGAACGCCGTCAACGAAGACGACGTCTGCTGCCTTTGGCAATCTGGGCCTCCAGATCCTCATCGATCAGGTCGGGGCACGTTCCGCCCCGACCGGCCGGGACGTACCCGGCATGCAGTGTCGACGCTATGCCCCGAGCCTGTGCGGACGCATGCCGGTTGGGGCGTTCCTACGACTCCGTGTTGCTCTCGGCAGCAGGCTCCTGTGCAGCAGCGACAAAGGCGTGCGCGATGATCGACGCGGTCTCCTCGACCTGCCAGGGACGGGCGTCGTGCGCGGCGAGCACGGCCCCGACCGTCTCGGTGGCGATCGGCTGCGGCGGCTCCCACGACACGATCCGGAGCGTCTCCGGGGTCAGCAGGTTCTCGACGGGCAGGTCGAGCTCCTCGGCGCGTGTGACCACGGCCGCGCGTGCGGCCTTGTAGCGGCGGTCGGCTGCCGGGTTGCGATCAGCCCAGGCGCGGGGCGGTGGCAGCGTGGCTTCGCCGGTGCCGCGGAGCTTCGGGAGGTCCTCGGTCGTGCGGCCCTCCTCGACGGCGGCCCACCACCGATCGAGCTCGGTGCGGCTGGCGCGGCCGGTGAAGGCCTTCACACCGCCCAGCTCGCCCTTCGACGCCGGGTTCGCCGCTGCGGCTGCCACGATCGCGGAGTCCGGGATGGTGCGGCCCGGCGCGATGTCCGATTCGCGGGCGTAGGCGTCACGCGCGGTCCAGAGCGACCGAGCGATCGCCAGGGCCCGGGTGCCTCGGAGGGCGTGCATGCCGGACAGTCGGCGCCAGGGCTCGGCCTTGGGGGGCTTCGGTGCCCGGGTCAGCACGGCGGCGAACTCCTCCTCGGCGATCCGGGACTTGCCGGCCTCGTCGAGCTTCTCCGCGAGGGCGTCGCGGAGGTCGGGGAGCAGTTCGACGTCGAGCGACGCGTACACGAGCCACGACTGCGGGAGCGGTCGGGTCGACCAGTCGGCGGCGGAGTGCGCCTTCGCGAGCGTGATGCCGAGCAGCTGCTCGACGACCGCCCCGAGTCCGACACGTGGGAAGCCGGCGATCCGGGCACCGAGCTCGGTGTCGAAGATGCGGGTGGGGACGAGGCCGACCTCCTGCAGGCACGGAAGGTCCTGCGAGGCGGCGTGGAACAGCCACTCCTCGTCGACGATGGCGTCCTGCAGCTCGGAGAAGTCGCCGATCGGGATCGGGTCGAACAGGAACGCACCGGCGCCCCGGCGGAACACCTGGATGAGGTAGGCGCGCTGCGAGTAGCGGTAGCCGCTGGCGCGCTCGGCGTCGAGGGCCACCGGTCCGTGCCCGGCGGCGATCGCGGCGACGGCGTCCAGGTACTCCTCGCGGGTCGCGATGACGTGCACCGCGTCGTGCGAGTCCTCGAAGGCGGGGTCAGTCACTTCGCGAGCCTCCTCGGGGCCAACAGGGTCACGCCGTCCGACGCGGGCGGCAGACCGGCGAGCATCGCCACGATCTCCTCCCAGGCCTCGACGTGGGCGGTCAGGTCAGCGTCCCGCGGCGTCCACGACGCGCGCAGCTCGAGCTGCGCACCGTCGCCCTGCGCCGCGAGGTCGCCGTACCCCCGCGAGATGATCTTGGTCGCAGTGCCGGAGGCGTGGTCGTACGCGGCCCCGTGCGCGGCGAGCGCGTCCACGAGCCAGCTCCACGTCACATCGGCGACGAACTCGTCGACGCCGATCTCCGGTTCCAGCGGTGCCTGGGCGAACGTCACGATGCGGAACGCGCCGCCCCAGCCCTCCGGCTCGTCCGGGTCGTGCAGCGCGATGAACCGGCCCGTGCCGAGGTCGGAGTCGATGCCGTGCGCGGCGCCCGAGACGTCCGCCGCGAGGGCGATCGAGAAGGGTGCGATGCGCGAGGGCGAGGGGATCTCGGTGATCGTCGTCTCGGCGCGGGTGCCACCCGACGCCACGAACGCGCGGAGCCGCGCGAACGCGTCGGGCTCTCGGGTTTCGGACACGAATGCAGACTAGGCTCCGGACCATGTCCCGATCCGCGCGACCCGCCGAGGACGTCGTCCAGGAGACCGCACGATCGGCCGGGTTCGTCGCACTGGGAGCCGGCATCGCAGCGGCCGCCGTCACCACCGCGGTGATCGGCGGGTTCGTCGCGGCGGTGGCCCGAGCGGTGGTCACCCCGGACCGCAAGCGCACCGAGCGCGTCCCGATCCACGCCGTCGACCCCGTCCGGGGGACCGTGACGCTCGAGCGCACCGCGGACACCGAGCTGCAGGGCCGCTACAGCCTCTGGTTCGGCGGCGGCACCGGGCACATGCGCGTCGGCGAGGTCCTCGGCACGACCGACACGACCGTCACGCGCCGCATCATCGCGATCGACGCCGGCGACCCCACGGCGGCCCGGCGCGGTCGGTGGGGCGGCTGGTTCTACCTGACCCCCGGCGAGCTCGACGTCCCGGTGGAGGACGTCGACGTCTCCACCCCGAACGGCCCCGCACCCGCGTGGGTGATCCGCGCGGACGACCCCGATGCACCATGGGCCGTCCTCGTGCACGGCCGCGGCGTGACCCGCGCCGAGACGATCCGCGCCGTGCCGGTCTTCCGGGCGGCCGGGTACTCCGTGGTGCTGGCGAGTTGGCGGAACGACGGGGTCGCCCCGCGGAGCGTCGACGGCCGCTACGGTCTCGGCAGCACCGAGTGGGAGGACATCGACGCCGTCCTCCGCTGGGTCTCGGGCCAGGGCGCGTCGAGCGTCGTGCTCATGGGCTGGTCGATGGGCGGCGCGGTCGTGCTGCAGACCCTCGTCCGCTCACGGTTCGCGGGACTCGTCGACGGGGTCGTGCTCGAGTCGCCCGTCGTCGACTGGCACGCGGTCCTCAAGTCCCAGAGTCAGCTGCTCCGCCTGCCGCGGCCGGTCCGCAAGGTCGCCCAGCGGCTCCTCCGCACGCCCGTGCTGCACCGGCTCACCGGCCTCCGTCAGCCCGTCGACCTGCGCGAGCTCGACATGGTCGCGCGCGCCGACGAGCTGCACGTCCCCATCCTCCTCATGCACAGCGACGACGACGGCTTCGTCCCGTCCTCCGCGTCGCACGCACTGGCCGAGGCCCGCCCGGACCTGGTGCGGCTCGAGATCCAGACGACCGCCCGGCACACCAAGCTCTGGAACCACGACGCCGACTGGTTCGACGCCCGCATCCTCGCGTGGCTGACCGAGGTGGTCCAGCGCGACGGCGCGGCCAGCGCGCGGTAGACGCGACCCGAGGCGGACGGGAGGCACGGTGCCAGCTGGCACCGTGCCTCCCGTCCGTCACGTGGTGGCGTCTACGCGACCGCGGCCTGCGTCTTCACCTGCCGCTGCACCCGGCCCAGCATCCCCACCATGCCGCGGATCCGCAGCGGGCTGACCGCCTCGCTCAACCCGATCGTCAGCGGGTAGTCCGCCGGGACGGCGAGCACCTGCTCGACGGTGAGGCCGGAGAGCCCCTGCGCCAGGATCGAGGCGAAGCCGCGCGTGGTCGGTGCCTCGCGCGGCGCCGTGGCGTGCATCCGGACGATCCCGGGGGCGTCGCCGTCCTCGCCCACGGTGACCGTGATGAAGACGGGCGACTGGCACTCCTCGACGCGTTCGAGTTCGTCCTCGTGCCCCTGCAGGCGCTCGGGCAGCGCCGGGAGCTCGTTCGAGAACTCGAGGAGCAGCTGCAGGCGGTCCTGCTGGGAGAGCTCGAGGAAGTCGTCGCGGATCTCGGCGAGGGACTGGGGGAGTGCGTCGGTCATCGGTCGGTGATCGTACCCGGTTCGGTGCCGACGGCGATCGGGACGCGGACGGCGCTGCCCCACTCGGTCCACGAGCCGTCGTAGTTGCGGACGTTCTCGTACCCGAGCAGGTGCTGCAGGACGAACCAGGTGTGGCTCGACCGCTCGCCGATGCGGCAGTACGCGATGACCTCGTCCGCGTCGCCGATGCCGGCGCCGTCGCGGTAGATCGCGTCGAGCTCCTCGCGGGTCTTGAAGGTGCCGTCCGGCGCGGCTGCCGTCGCCCACGGGATGTTCACGGCGGTGGGGACGTGGCCGGCTCGGAGGGCGCCCTCCTCCGGGTAGTCCGGCGCGGTCGTCCGCTCGCCGGAGTACTCCGGCGCGCTGCGGACGTCGATCAGGGGCTTGCCGAGGTGCGCGAGGACGTCGTCCTTGTACGCACGGATCTCGGTGTCGACCCGGTCGACGACGGGGTACTCGGCCGGGGTGACGACGGTGGCGTCCGTCGTGAGCGCGCGGTCCTCGGCGATCCACTTGGCACGGCCGCCGTCGAGCAGGCGGACGTCCTCGTGCCCGAAGAGCGAGAAGACCCAGAGGGCGTACGCGGCCCACCAGTTGTTCTTGTCGCCGTAGATGACGACGGTGGTCTCGCGACCGATGCCCTTGCTGCCGAGGAGTCCGGCGAAGGCCTCGCCGTCGACGTAGTCGCGGAGCACCGGGTCGTTGAGGTCGGTGTGCCAGTCGATCTTCACCGAGCCGGGGATGTGCCCCGTCTCGTAGAGCAGGACGTCCTCGTCGGACTCCACGACGACCAGGTCGGGGGTGCGGGCGTCCAACTGTTCCTGCAGCCACTCGGTGGAGACGAGTCGCTCCGGGTGGGCGTAGGCGGTGAACTTCTCGGACGTGTCGACCGGTGCGGTCATGGTGGGATACCTCCAGGTGGTCATCCGGCACCGGACTAGGATCGGTCGTCGGTGCCTGTGGGCAACGGTACGCGGACGTACCGTGCCCCTGACGCAACGTGACACCCCACGACATGCTTCCCGGAAGGGCCCTCTTGCCTGAACACCTCGTCGACCGCGACCCGCAGGTGACCCCGCAGCAGATGGCGGACTCGCTCGTGCCGCCGCCGCAGTTCGCGGACGCCTCGTTCGACTCGTACCGACCGGACCCCGAGTACCCGTCGCAGGCGTCGGTGCGGGATGCCGTGGCGGCCTTCGTGGTCGCCGGTCCTGGATCGGCCGCGCCGCGCCGGGGGCTGTTCGGGCGGCGTCGTGCCGCTGTGTCCGACACGGGCGCGAAGTCCGGCGTCTACCTCGACGGCGGGTTCGGCGTCGGCAAGACCCACCTGCTCGCCGCCGCGTACCACGCCGCCACCGGGCGCAAGACGTTCGGCACCTTCATCGAGTACACCGCGCTCGTCGGGGCGCTCGGGTTCCAGGGCACCGTCGACCTGCTCCGCGGCACGTCGCTCGTCTGCATCGACGAGTTCGAGCTCGACGACCCGGGCGACACCATGGTGATGACGCGGCTCATCAAGGAGCTCACCGAGACCGGCACCCGGTTCGCGGCGACGTCGAACACCCCGCCGGGTGCGCTCGGCGAGGGCCGGTTCGCCGCGCAGGACTTCCTCCGCGAGATCCAGGCGATGTCCGACCGGTTCGACACGATGCGCATCGACGGACTCGACTACCGTCGGCGCGCGGTCGACGAGTCGGCCGGGGTCGTCACCGACGTCGAGGGGGCGCTGCCCGCCGGCACCGTCACGCTCGACGACTTCCGAGCCGTGGTCGGACACCTCGCGTCCGTGCACCCGTCGAAGTACGTCGCGATGGTCGAGGACCTGGACGCCGTGGGACTCACCGACGTCCAGGCGTTCACCGACCAGACCGACGCCCTGCGCTGGGTGGCGCTCGTCGACCGCCTGTACGACGCGCAGGTCCGGATCGTCGCGTCCGGGACGCCGCTCGACCAGGTGTACCCCGACGCGATGCTCAACGGCGGCTACCGCAAGAAGTACCTGCGCGCGGCGAGCCGCGTGGTCGCCCTCACCCGGGCCGCTTGACGGACTCGGGGCCCCCGTTCAGGGGACTGCCCGGGTGACGAAACACGACGTTTACACAGCGCACCGTCGCGTTACACCCGCGAAACACTTCGTGCCTCCTCGTGAAACCTCACCTCGCCAGACTCGGTGACACCCGACGCGGTCCAAGAGCCGCAGGTGCAATCGAGAGGTGAACAGATGCTTGATCAGGGCAACACGACGTTCGTGTTGGTCATGGCGGCGCTGGTGTTGTTCATGACACCCGGCCTGGCCTTCTTCTACGGCGGTCTGGTGAAGGCCAAGTCCGTCATCAGCATGATGATGATGTCCTTCGGGGCGATCGCCCTGGTGAGCGTCCTCTGGGTGCTCTACGGCTACGCGATCGCCTTCGCCAACCACGGTGACGGCACGGCGGTCTCCGGCGTCGTCGGCTTCTTCAGCATCGACTGGAACCAGATCGGCCTCGGCCAGGCGTTCGAGGAGGCCAAGGCCTCCACGATCAACGCCGCGTACCCCTCGATGGCGTTCGTCGGCTTCCAGGCGACCTTCGCGATCATCACGGTCGCCCTCATCTCCGGCGCGATCGCCGACCGTGCCAAGTTCGGCGCGTGGATGGTCTTCGCGGGCGTCTGGGTCACGGTCGTCTACTTCCCGGTCGCCTCGTGGGTCTTCAACCTCACCTCCGGCTGGGCAGCGACCTGGGGCGTCATCGACTTCGCCGGTGGCACCGCGGTGCACATCAACGCCGGTGCCGCGGGTCTCGCCCTGGCGATCGTCCTCGGCAAGCGCGTCGGCTTCGCCAAGGGTGCGCACAAGCCGCACAACCCGCCCTTCGTCCTGCTCGGTGCCGCGATCCTCTGGTTCGGCTGGTTCGGCTTCAACGCCGGGTCCGAGGGTGCTGCTGACGGCATCGCCTCGATCGCCTGGGTGAACACGCTCGCCGCCCCGGCCGCCGCCATCCTCGGTTGGCTGCTCGTCGAGAAGCTCAAGGACGGCAAGGCCACCTCGATCGGTGCCGCCTCGGGTGCCGTCACCGGCCTCGTCGCGATCACCCCGGCCTGCGCCGCGCTCACCCCGGGCTGGGGCATCCTGCTCGGCTTCATCGCTGGCATCATCTGCTGCTTCGCGATCGACTGGAAGTACCGCCTCGGCTTCGACGACTCGCTCGACGTGGTCGGCGTGCACCTGGTGGGCGGCATCGTCGGCACGCTCTACCTGGGCTTCTTCGCCAACGACACCGGCCTGATCTACTCGGGCTCGTTCGCCCAGCTCGGCAAGCAGGCGGCCGCTGCCGGCGCCGTCGGTGCGTACTCCTTCGTGCTCGCCTTCCTCATCGGTTGGATCATCGAGAAGACGATGGGCTTCCGCGTCAAGACCGAGGACGAGGTCGCCGGCATCGACACCGCCGTCCACGGTGAAGAGGGCTACGTCCTCTACGAGGACCGCGACGAGACCCCGGTCTCCGTCCGCTAGCACCCGAACACCACCCGTCCGACGGGCTCCGCGCACACAGCAGGCGCGGGGCCCGTCGTCGTGTGTGGGTCGCTGCAGGGCCGGGCGGCGCGGGCGCCCGGTGCGGGGCGGTGGCGCACAACCAAAGTCACCGCGAACTGCGCGATTGCGTGGTGCGAGGTGAGTTTGGTTGTTCCGCGGCACGTCGCACCGCGGGGGACCCCGCCCGGTAGGGTTCGCGCGTGGACGACGACACCCTCGCGCACCCGCTCGTCGACGCCGTGGGACCGGGCTTCGTGGTCAGCGAGACCGACGCCGCCGTGGTCGAGCTCTCCTCCGCGCGCACGGGCCTCGTGCTCGACACCCGTGCCGCCGGGCTGGCGTTCGTGCTGCTCACCCCGCCGACGAGCCGCATCACCACCGCGATGCTCGCCATGCTCCGCCGCACCGGCAGCACCTGGGTCGTCCGCGAGGGGGACCGCTACCGCGCCGCCGGCTCGCCCACCACGGCGGACGACGTCGCGACCGCCATGCTCTCGCCGCAGGCGTCGCCCCGGTCGACACGGCTCGGCGCCGACGAGGTGCCCTGGACCGAGGTCGTCGTCTCCGTCCACCACCCGGCCGCCGAGCAGACCGGCATCGGTCGGACCGCCGAGCTGCTGCTCGAGGGCCTCGCGGGCACGACGCCGTCCGGCTGGGGCACGGTCGAGCCCGCGACGATCGCGTGGAGTGTGGCCGCCGTCACCGACTTCGCCCGACGACGTGCTCCGCGCCCGACCCGACTGGTCTCGACCGCTCCCGTCGAGAGCGGCGTGGCCGCCGTCCAGATCCGGGTCGAGCGGTCCGCCACGGGCGTCACGGAGGAGACGCGGTTGGCTCTGCCACGGCCTGGAGGCACGGTGCACGCCCCTGACGCTGCCTCACCCGGACGCGTGCTCGCGGAACTCGCGCGTCGCCAGCGCGTGCTGCTGGGGACCGCGTGGCGGTCGGCCGGCCACTCGGACGCGACCCTGTCCGCGCGCCAGATCGGCATGCCCGTGCCCCTGGGTGCGATCGTCGGAGCCGCCGCGCTGCGCGACCTCGGCATCGATCCGGCTGCCCTGCCGCCGGGAGCGACGGTCGTCGGACCGCCACGCGTGCCGTCCCTCGTGCTCGACTTCACCCCGCCGCAGCCCGGGCTCACCGGCGGCGCCGAGGTGGAGTCGCGCTGGCGTCGGCTCGCCGAGCTCGGGAACGCACTCGGGCCGCGGGTCGTCGAGTTGCTCGGGGCCGGGGCGCGCGCATGAGCGCCGAGTGGGTGATCCTGTCCGGTCAGCACGTCGATGCCGTGGCCGTCCTGAGCGGTGCCGCCGAGGTGGACCCGGACATCGGTGTCCGGCAGCTCTGGGACGGCGATGCGCTGCAGCTCGTCGACGCGGACGGCGTCGTGCTCCTCATGCTCTTCCAGTCCCGACGGCTCGAGAGCACCGTGGACGCCGAACGGCTGCTCGGGCGAGCACTGCCGCGCCCGCTGCCCGAAGACGACGATCGGCTATGGTGGACCGAGATCCACGCTGCCGCGCAACCCCCGTTCCGGGGGACGGCCGAGCGGATCGTGCGGAACACTGCGGACGCCGCCGGGGGAACGGCAGTGTCCCGCGCCGCAGCATGACACTGACCGAGTCGAACGGGACGACCAGGGGGAACGATGGGGAACGGCTGGCAGATCGAGCCCGCGGGTGTGCAGACCGCGCTCACCGACACCGAGAGCGCCGCGACGAGCCTGTCCACCGCGTTCGACGGCCTCGCTGACGCGCACGCGGCGCTCACCACCGCGGTCGGCGACGACCAGGCGGTCGCCGGAGCGGTCGCTGCGCTCATCGAGAGCCACTCGGCGCTCCTGACCCGTGTCAGCAACCACATCACCGCCGGCCTCGCCGGCGCTGCCAACGCGACCCTCGCCTACTACCACGGTGACGAGGAGATGGCCGCGACGGCCCAGGCCAACGCGATCCGTGCCTCCAGGACAGGCGACTTCTCCGGTGTCGACCTGGGTGGTGACCAGTGACGGGCCAGTGTCGGGCCGACGGCCTGATCGACCCGGACGCGATCCCCGGCGCGAACATCAAGGCGGAGCAGGTCGACAGCGCCGGCACGGCGTTCTCGACCTCGGCGACCGACGTGCAGACGCGCGGGTCCGCGGTGAAGACGGCCTGGGCGAAGCTCGGCGGCAGCTACACCACCCCCGACTCGGCCGAGCTGCTGACCGTCATGGACGGGGTCGAGACGGACACCGCGTCGCTCGCGGCGACCCTGCAGAAGGTGTCCACGCACCTCAGCGACTACGCCACGGCGGTGGCACCGATCGCGAAGCGGCTCGTCGAGCTCAAGGCCGAGGCGGAGACCTTCGTCGCGAAGGCACTCAAGGGCAAGACCGTCGGACCGTGGGATCCCGAGCACCCGGCGAACCAGGGCATCGTCGGCCTGGTCCAGAACTTCGGGCAGCAGTTCGACGACGCCCACCTGCGCTGGGACGAGTACACGCCGTACGTCGACGAGAACAACGACCTGCTCACCAAGGTCGCCGAGCAGGAGACGAAGCTCTCCGCCGCCTCCGCCGAGTGCGTCAACGCCATCAACGGGCTCCGTACCGACATGTGCCTGGCCGAGGTGCAGGCCGTCGACTACACCGCAGCGGTCAAGGCGAACCAACCGATGCCGTGGGGGAGCACCGGACGCGGCGACCAGTCCTGCTCGGAGTCCTTCAGTTCCGGGATGGACGACGCGCTGCAGGGGACGCTCGACGGTCTCGGTGGCCTGATCGGCTACAACTCGCAGACCGGCGGGTGGGGTGACGGTGACTGGGCAGCGCAGTCCTGGAAGGGCTTCGCGGAGTCGCTCGGGCTCATCGCACTGATGGGCAGCCCGCCGCTGCTGATCGCCGGTGCGCTGCCGAAGGGCATCCTGCCGGACGTCGTCAGCGACACCGCGCGGAACATCCTCGACCAGCAGAAGACCCTCGTCGAGGGCTTCGTCGGATCGCCGGAGGACTGGCGCGACGACCCGGCGCACGCTGCCGGCGGTGCCGCGTTCAACATCGGGACGCTCTTCATCCCCGGTGCCGGCGAGGTCGGGGCCGGCGCGAAGGTCGCTGCGCTCGGCTCGCGGCTCGCGGTGCTCGGTGCAGACGGGTCCAAGCTCGCGGCGTTCGGGTCGAAGCTCGCGGCCGCCGGTGGCACGGTCGTGCGTGTCGGGGACGCGGTGTCGGCGCTGCCCGGGAAGGCGTTGTCCGGGGTCTCGGACCTGCTGGCGCGGGGGCGCGGCGGGTTCGCGGATGCGCTCCGGGGGCTCGGGGACAGGATCCCGACCGTGAAGGTCAGCGTCGAGCACGCCATGGCGACGCCGGACGGATTCGGGGTCGGGGTCGGGCGGCCGCACATCGAGGTCGGGCGTCCGGACCCGGGGTCGCACTGGTTGCACTCGGTGGCGGACCGGGTCGACGGTGGGGGCGAGCACGGCTCGTCGCGGGGGCCCCAGGACTCGCACGATGCATCGCCTCAGACAGGTGGGACGCCCTCAGAGCAGCACCATGAGCCGACTCTCGGAACGGAGGGCGGGACCTCCGGGGACGAGGTCCGAAGCGTGCACTCCGATGCACCCCCGAAGCTGTTCGATGGCGCAGCAACACCCGTCGTCAGAGATGGCACGCCGTCGCTCTTGACCGACCATCACTTCTCGCACTCGTTCCTCGATGCCGGCGGGCTGGAACGTCATGAGGGACCCGGTGGCTACCCGAAGGCGCATACACTCGAAGAGCACTATCTCGGTCGACACGGGCCGATGACGGACGCTGAGATCGCGTCGCGCGCAGACATGAGCCCGAAGGGGAACAGCGCGTTCCGAGTACCGCCGGACGAGCTCGATCGACTCATCGGTCGAGCGCTCGATTCAAAGTCCGATGAGATCAGGTCTTGGCTTGGGGACGACCCGGCGAAGCCCGCCAAACCAGGGTCGACGCAGTTCACAGTCGTGTTCGACTCGGATATTGGGCGACATTTTGCCGAGGGGAAGTTCACCGATGTGCGACGAGTGTTCATTCAGCTGAAGTGGTCTCAGCAAGCGCCGGGGCACTTCTGGATCCGTACCGCTTATCCGAAGCCTTAGGAGCAGCATGAACATCGAACAGGTCGAACAAATCGATGAGGACACGTACCGCGAGCTCCTTCCGATGGTCGGCCGACTGTTGGAGGGCATGTACCTCAGGTGGTACGTCGACTTCGATTCCGTCGACGAGATCGTTCTCGATCTCATCGAAGGCTACGATGAAGACGACATCAAGCGGATGCTGCGGGAATTCGATGATGTCTTCGCCGCCGGACTTGCGCCGTCGAACGCGGAAGGCCTGCTTTCGCGCCTTGATTCGGACGCCCCTCCTGGGCGGAACGGGCTCGACGGCCTAGAATGGCTTCAGCGCATCCGGGCGATTGTTGCATCGGCGTTGTAGATACGTCTACGGAAGAATACGCCGCTGCGGATCACCGGGCACTCCGGAGGTGCGATACATGCCTGACATCGAAGATCTTGGCACGGTGGAACTTCGTCGGACCCTTCCTGCGCTCTCGTCTCTCCTCCCTGCAATCTTCTACCCCACTTGGGAGATGGACTACCGTGATGCGTCTGAAGCATTCGATGATGCTCTGGAAGGATTTTCTGCACAGTCCGCCATCGATGTACGAGCGGAGATTGAATCCTTACTCAGTACCGATACGGACGATGCAGCCGTGTCTGCTCTCCTCCTCAAGCTGAACGCCAGCGTCGACCCGATGAACCACACCGGATTGGGGGGACGGGCGTTCCTCGAGGAATTCGCGAACGCAGTCGTAACGCACGTTTTCCGGCCGTCGGCCTAGCGACGTCCATCGAGACACCGGTAACAACAAATCATTGAGCCCTTGGTGCAGGGGCCGATTCGTGGGCCAAAGGCTTGGCCGATCGAGTCCTGTATCTGACGCCATCGGCCAGCAGGATGCACCCGTGATCCTCAGGCGCCAGAGCGCAGACAGTCTGCAGCGCGTGATCATCGAGGATCCCGTCTCCTTCGAGACGTCGACCCGAGCCGGAGGACTGGAACGTTGAACTCCGTGGAAGATCTGCAGGGTTTGCAGAATCGCCTTGCGATCTTGACCTTCGACCGCATGCCGAGCGGCTGGTCGCGCGCGGCTTCGGTCTTTGTGAACATCGGTGTTTCGTCGCGACTGCAGCGGGCGGTGCTCACCGCGAGCGGAATGAATTTTGGCCCTCCCGCCGACCTGGCGGAGTGGCAAGCCTGGAAGGATCTTCGCGTCTCGATGTCGGACGCCAATCACGGCGCTTGGTTCACGGGGCGGCTCCAGGTCGAGAGCTCGGGAGCCTATCGGTTCGATTTCGACTGGGACACTGAGCCGCAGTGGCCGGTCCAGGTCGACCTCGACGGCAACATCGTGCGGTCTGAGCGCGTCGAGACCCAGCAGCTTCGCGACGATCTGCAGCGGTACCCGCGGGATGCCGAGACCACGCCGGAGTGGCTCATCCAGCGCCTCGCAGCCAATCCGCTTCGTTTCGTGGATGCGTGGCAACCCGCTCTCGCGCCGCTGGCGAACAGTGAGAACTGGGTGATCGTTCGAGACATGATCCGCGACGCTATCCAAGCCGGTAGTGATGGCGCCGGCGTCGCAGTGGAAGCGGATCAGGTCGCTGAGGTCGTCTCCAGCGAACTCGTCGGCTCGACGCGCGTCGGACAGGTCGTGCGCCTCTGCCGTGAGGCGTCCGAGGGCGGACTGATCGGGTTCAGACCGGGGTCGACTGCGGATGCAGCGGAGCCCACGAGTGCGGCGCTCGACAATGATGAGGTCCTACGGGCCAACGTCGAGGCCTTGATGGGTCCGCTAGTAGCTCTTGCCGGGCAGGAACTCCTCAACGCGCGGTGAACACCATGATCATCGTCGGATCCGAGGGCCTTCACGACCACCAACTGCGCTCCGAGGGCTCGGGGACAAGATCCCGACCGTGAAGGTCAGCGTCGAGCACGCCATGGCGACGCCGGACGGGTTCGGGGTGGGGCTCGGGCGGCCGCACATCGAGGTAGGGAACCCGGGGTCGGGTGGGCACTGGTTGCACTCGGTGGCGGATCATGTCGACGGTGGGTCGCACGACCACGGAACGCCGGTGACGCACGGGGCGGAGACACCAACGGGCGTTCACGACCCTGTCGCTGACGCGGTTTCGAATGATGCGCGGTTGCGACCTCACGATTCCGAGCCCGCGGTGACATCCGAACAGCGCTCCGTGCTCGCCGAGCAGATTCACGAGCGGACCGGGTTCAGGCCGCCGGACACTGCCCGACTCGAACAGCCCGTTCTGGGGACATCGGAAGGCGCCAACCGCGGGCACTGGGCGGCGATTTCACGGACTGCTGGTGGCCACGGAGCGCTCGACCAAGAATGGGTGACCGGTTTGCGGCCGCTCCCTGACGGACGCATCCCTGAGTACATGGTGCCGAACCCCTCCGGCGCAAAGGCTCTGGAATTCGATGGCTTCGAAGTCGTCGGTGACCGCCCGCAGTACCTTGAGGTCAAGGGCAACTACGGCTGGTTGGAGTCGATGACTCCGGCCCGCCGCCAAACGATCATCAATGGCTGGCTCGACTCGGCGGTCGCAAAGCTGGACGCGATGGACGAACCCGACGCGGTCCTTCGTCGGGTGTTCACTCGTGACCGAGACGTTGCGACACAGTTCGCTCGACTCGCCGCCGACTACGATGGACTGGTCGTGGAACACCGGCCTCCACCGGATGGGTTTGCAGGATGGTGAGCAGCGTCATTGACGTTTCAGGTTGGCAGTTGAAAGTGCAGTGGGCAGCGCGGCAACAGTCTGCTGAGGAGATCGCGGATCTCGCATTGCAGAGTTGCGATCGGTTCGTCCGAGCGTTCCCGGTGTTTGAGGGAGCGTGGAAGGTGAGCAGCGAGGTCGGCTCGGTCGAGTACAGGGACAACGCAGCGCCCGAACTCGTGCGATCGAGCCTGCTGCGTGTCGACGGTGAGCCGGATCCGGCTCGGGGGTTCAGCTTCTTGCTGCTCTCGCCAGTGATTGACGGTAGCCATGCGGCCATCCGCGTGCGTGCCGGTGCCACACATCAAACGCGACGGGTGGCACCGAACTCGGTCTCTGTGGACTTCTCTTCGGTGGATTTCGGCGAGCCGGTGACTCTGAGCACGTCGGGTCCGGGTTTCGAAGCATTCGTTGACCTCGCAAAGTCCCTCGAGGTGCTCTGGGAGGCAGAGAGCATGAAGGTTGCCGACCGTGCTCCTGAGGACCTTCTCGGTGAATGAGTTGGGAGCGGCGGGAGCTTTGTTGTCTGAACCGAGACAACCCGTGAGGCCTGAGCTTTGATCGGACCCTGCCTGAGCGTGAAGACCAATGTCGCCGACTGGTACCTCGTGGCCGACTGGGATGCAAGGCCCGAGTCTGCGGACGTGATCGCTGCCCGCCTGGTTGACACTTCCGCCGCGATCAAAGTTGCGCTGCCTGTGTGGAGGGTGACATGACTGGATTGACCGAGATCGGGTGCGAGAACTACTCGGAGACCATTCCTCTCCTTGGGGGCTTCCTGGAGAACCTCTACCAATACTGGTGGGATGACTACTCGTCCGTTGCCGACTACGTCGACTTCTACATCGACGGGTTCAGCCGCGAAGAGCTCCCTGGAATGTCGAAGGAGTTCGTCTCGCTGGGTGCTGACGGCGCCGAGGGTCGGGAGGTAGACGCATTTCTTCGTCGGATGAACGCGAACTACCGCCTTGGTTCCGGGTCAGGTCGGGCGTTGTTGCGCGAAGTCGGCAAGCGAGTAGAGGAGCTCGCCGACGGCGCGGTTCCAAAGGTCTTCGACTGAATGGTGAGCACTCGGACTCGACCGAGTTTCGAACACGACCTCCCCTTCGTACTAGCGACGTTCTCAGGCCTTGAGCTGAACGTTGCCATCACGGCGCTCGGACGGTCACGGGGGCGGCGAGGAGCGCTACCGCCCTCCACATGAGCGCCGGGACGACAGGGCCTTGACAGTCTCGAGATGAGGTCACCGTTGGCGGTGCACGTAAGCCCATCGGTTCGCGAATGATCCACGGACCTCGGCCAGCAGCCGCCGCGCGAGGGCAATGCCGTTGTACCCGAAACACTCGATCGTGATCCCTGGGTTCCCGAACACGACACTGCTCGCCACGTTCATGTCGCCGGCGAGGGCAACTGCTCCACACTGGCGGCACGTGAACACCGGTTCTGGGCCGGACATCCAGTCGCCGAGGTGCGAGATGTCCTCGTCGGCTACTTCGCTGTTGCACTGCCAGCAGCGCGGACCTTCCATGTCGCTGACCGCGTCCCACATCGAGTCCTCGACGGAGCAGAGGATCGCGCTTGACGGTGCGCTGCTCCATGTCACTGACGGAACGAGTCGGCGTGCGCACCGAGGGCATCCGGCCCGTTCGCCGACGCCGATCGGACGCTCCAGCCGGACGCGCGGAGCCAATCGTTGACGTCGTCAGCCATTCGTCGCTGATCACGCTCGGCGATGTCGAGGGCGACGATGAGTTCGGTGTGTTCACTCATGGCTCGATCCTCGTAGACGGCTCGTTCCCGGCAGAGTGGACTCATGACGACGACGTCGAACGCCCTCACCAACCTCCGCCCCGTCGGAGGTACCGCCCTCCAGGCCGACCACCACCGGACCGTGTACCGGGCGAACACCGAACCGGTGGACGCGGACGCGTATCCGGCCGGTCTCTCCGCGGTGATCGACGTCCGCCGCGTCGACGAGACCGACGCTGTGCCACATCCCCTCGCCACGACCCCCGGCTATCAACGAGTCCCGATGTTCGATCCGTCGTCGGGCCTGGAGTCGGCCGCCGAGGCGATCGCCCTCGAGGACCAGTACATCGACTGGCTCGACCGGCACCGCAGCGGGATCGCCGACGCACTCCGTGCCGTCGCGGCCACCGATGGTGACGTGCTGGTCTGCTGCTCGGCCGGGAAGGACCGCACCGGGATCGTCAGCGCGCTGCTCGCCCGGCACTGGGGCGCAGACCTCGACGCGGTCGGTGCAGACTACGCGGTGAGTGCCGAGCGGCTCGTCGACCGCTTCGCTCGGGAACGCGCAGCGAGCGCTGACCCCGAGGCCACCGCAACCGCGCAACGGTGCGTCCCCGAGATCATGACCACGGTCATCGAACACGTCGAGCGCCGCTGGGGGAGCGTCGACGACTACTTGCGGGCCATCGGCCTGCAGGACGCGGAGATCGCGGCGCTCTGATCGCGACAGTGGTCGCATTCTCGACGTGACCACGCACTGGAGGCGCGGTGCGGGTCCGACCCGCACCGCGCCTCCAGGCAGATGGTCGCGTCAGCGACCCGTTGGTCCCGTCGGCGACGTCACCAGGCGTAGTCCTCCGGCGAGGTCTTGTGCCCCGGGAAGATCTCGTCGAGCCGGTCCAGTGCACGCTGGTCGAGGCGGATGTCGACGGCGCGGACCGCGGACTCCCACTGCTCCATGGTGCGCGGGCCGGTGATCGGCGCGGTGACGCCGGGCTGGTGCAGCAGCCACGCGAGGGCGAGCTCACCGGGGGTGTGGCCGAGCTCCTTCGCGAAGGACTCGTACGCGGTGAGCTGGTCGCGGTGGCCATCGACGTACTCGGCGCTGCGGCCGCTCAGGCGGCGCGAGCCCTGCTCGGTCTTCTCGATGATGCCGCCGAGGAGACCGCCCTGGAGCGGCGACCACGGGATGACGCCGAGGCCGTACTCGCGGGCGGCGGGGAGGACTTCGCGCTCGATGTCGCGGACGACGAGGTTGTAGATCGACTGCTCGCTGACGAGGCCGAGGGTGTTCCGACGCGCGGCGACCTCCTGCGCCTGGGCGATGTGGAACCCGGCGAAGTTCGACGAACCGACGTAGAGCACCTTGCCCTGCTGCACGGCGACGTCGATCGCCTGCCAGATCTCGTCCCACGGCGTCGCACGGTCGACGTGGTGGAACTGGTAGAGGTCGATGTGGTCGGTTTGCAGCCGTCGGAGGCTGGCGTCGAGGGCCTGCCGGATGTTGTACGCGCTGAGCTTCCCGCCGTTCGGCCAGTCGATCATGTCGCCGTAGACCTTCGTCGCGAGGACGGTCTTCTCGCGGCGGCCCCCACCCTTCGCGAACCAGCGGCCGATGATCTCCTCGGTGGCGCCCTTGCCCACCGAGCCGCCGTAGCCGTTGGCGGTGTCGAAGAAGTTCACGCCGAGCTCGTGCGCCCGGTCCATGATCGCGTGCGAGTCGTCTTCGCTGGTCTCCGGGCCGAAGTTCATCGTGCCGAGCACTGCTCGTGAAACCGACAGCCCTGTCCGTCCGAGGTGTGTGTAGTCCATGGGTCCGGTCTACGCGATCGTGGGTGTGCGTGGCAGGCCCTGCGAGTACCGGCCTCGGGGCTCGGCGCGGAGCGGTTCGGGTGGCGGCTGCATGCCGCGCGGAGCATGCGCCGGTGGGGCAGGGGAGTAGCGTGCCGTCTCGTGAACACCCCAGCTCTCCGTGGCAGCCGGATCCTCGGGTTCGGCCACCACCAGCCCGCACGCGTCCTCACCAACGACGAACTCTCGACCATGGTCGACACGAACGACGAGTGGATCCGCACCCGGACCGGGATCGAGACCCGGCACATCGCCGGGCCTTCCGACACGGTCACCTCGATGGCGATCGAAGCGGCCCGGAACGCCCTCGCGGACGCCGGCATCGCACCGGCCGACGTCGGGCTCGTCATCGTCGCGTCCACCACCCATCGCGACCGTGCGCCCTACACCGCGGGCCGGGTCGCCGCGGCACTCGGGCTCTCGCCGTCCGCCGCCCCGATCGACATCAACACCGCGTGCAGCGGTTTCGAGTACGGGGTCGCGCTGGCCGACCAGGCGATCCGCGTCGGCTCGACCGACATCGCCGTGGTCATCGGTTCCGAGATCCTCTCCGGCATCGTCGACTGGTCCGACCGGTCCACCTGCGTGCTCGTCGGGGATGGTGCCGGCGCGGCCGTGCTCGGCGTCTCCGACGAGGCACAGATCGGACCGGTGTCGTGGGGGAGCGTGCCGCACCTCGAGGAGGCCGTACTCGTCTCCGGGGACCCCGAGCGCTTCAGCCAGGAGGGTCGCTCCATCTACCGCTGGGCCATCACCGAAGCCGCCGACCACGCCCGCGCTGCCGTCGCCGCTGCCGGGCTCACGCTCGACGACATCGAGGTGTTCGCGTTCCACCAGGCGAACCTGCGGATCATCGAGCCCCTCGTGACGGCGCTCGGTGGCGAGTCGAAGTTCGTCGTCCGGGACGTGGTGGAGTCCGGCAACACCTCGGCCGCGAGCGTGCCGCTCGGCCTGTCGAAGGCATGGGCGCGGGGCGACCTGCCCGAGGGTGTGCCGGCGCTGCTGTTCGGGTTCGGCGGCGGGTTCGCGCACGCCGGGCAGGTGGTGACGACGCCGGTGCGGGTCCGGTGATCGGGAACTGACCGACGGTCGGACTGGAGGCGCGGTGCCCGCTGGCAACGCGCCTCCGGCCCGCCTGTCGGTGCGGCCCGGTACGGCCCGCGACCGGGCGGCCCTCAGACCGTGTCGTCGGTGTGGTCGGGGGTGTCCGCCCAGAGGTCTTCGCGCCCCTTCCGACGCGTGATCGCCCGGCGGTCCTTCGGGGCCTTCGTCTGCTTGGGCGCCTTGACCTGCTTGGGCTCCTTCGACTGCTTCGGTTCCTTCGGTTCCAGCACGATCGGGAACTGCGCGGGCGGGAGGCCGAATCCCGTCCGCGAGGCCTGGATCACCTTCCGTCCCAGGGCGTGGTTGCCCAGGCCACCGACCGCAGCGCCGATCCCGAACGGGAGCGCTCGGCCCACGATCGTCGTGCCCTGGCGTGCGGCGAATCGCTTGATGAACTGGTCGCGCACCTGGCCGCCGATCCCGTTCACGACCTGCTTCGGCAGCGAGGAGGTCACCATCTCGCCCCAGAACGCCGTCCGGACCTGACCGCCGGCGATCTGCCCGGCGAGCTGGTTGATCAGCTGCGTGCCGGGCGTGCCGAGGATCATCGCCATCACGAGCATGCGGGCACGCTCGGGGTCGTCCAGGGCGATGCCGTGCACCTCGGTCACGGACTGCGCGAAGAGGGCGGTCGTCTCGAGGAACCCGACCGTCTCCGCCCCGCTCAGGCCCAGGGCAGCGGCCATGCCGACGCCCGGGATCACGGCACTCGCACCCACCGCTGCACCACCAGTCGTGACGGCCGTGAGGTACTGCCGCTCGAGGATCTGGATGATCTCGGCCGGCGTCGAGTCGGGGTGCCGGCGGCGGAGTGCCCGGACGTGCGCGACCACGACGGGGCGCTGCACGCTCAGCACGCGGTCGAGCATCTTCACCCACCCGGCGGGTTGCTGCTCGGGGGTACGGGCGTTCGGGTCGGTGGGGTTCGAGGCCACAGGCGCTGCCGGCAAGGGCACGATCGCCTGGTCCTTCTGCTCTCGGGCCATGCCGACGACGGTACGCCGCACGGGTGGGAGCTCCGTCGGACTGTCCTGAGCGGCGCGTCATCGGCAGGGGATCCCAGCGCGGTGGAGCTTCAGGCGGAGTCGATCCGGGTCCATGAGGTCGGCCCAGGTCACCCGGACGACCGTGCGGACCTCGGGGAAGGACCGGACGAAGTCCTCGCGTTGCTTCTCCTGCCAGTGCGCTTCGGCCGTCGACCGGCCGTCGAGCATCGCGTCGTCCTCGTACTTCGCCCGCCCGTCCACCTCGACGACGACGCCGTGCTCGGGGAACCAGAAGTCGACGATCGCCGTGCGGTCTCCCGGTCGGGCGAACACGTGCTGCTGGACCGGGTCGGGGACTCTGAGCTGCCGGAAGCGCACGCGGCACACCGACTCTGCGGGCGATCCCGACTCCGGCGACCCCATCCCGACCGCCACCGCAGCCTTGTCGCTGCCCCGGGTCGGTCGCGCGGACAGTTCGTCGTGGAGCATCGCCGGCAGGGCTCTTCGATCGTGCAGTGCGGCATCGATCATGGGCACAGCGCTGATGAGGTCGACGGTAGACGCGACGTCGATGAGGGTCCGAACCAGCGAGGTCACCTGAGCGCCGGCGAACTCGGCAGGCATGGTCGGCGGGAGACCGTCCCATCGTGACGGTGACGACTCGGTCAGCGCGTGCACCCGGAGCAGTGCAGTGGTCTCGCCGCGTGCACGGCGCGGGTCCGACACCTCCACGCGGTCAGGAGGTCGTCCCACGAACGGCAGCCCGTGGACCGCCGCAGCTGACCGGTGGGAGATCTCGACCGGCGGACGGATAGCCGGCGCCGTCGCCCGGAGGAGCAGGAGGTGGTTGTGCTCGGGTCGGAGCCCTTCGAGGTGTTCCGGACTGACGAGGACACCCGGGCGGATCGCGACGAGTTCGCCGCGGTGGACCTGGCGTTGCAGCGCACGGCGTTCGGCGCTCGGATGGCCGCCAGTACGGATGAGCGGGACGGCGAAGACTCGTTCGTGCATGCCGCAACCATTGCGCGGTGGACCGCACCACACGGCGGAGGCGGGGTGATCTGTGGATGGTGAGCCGTGCCTCCAGGCTGTGGAGGGGGAGCACGGGTGCAACGTGCGACAACGTCGATGTCGTACGACAGCTGTCTTGTCGCAGACGAGCGTGCGCAACTGTTGCGCGCGCGCAGCAGCGACAACGCCGCTGTCGTACGACAGCGGAGTAGTCGTTCCGAGTCGGCGCGGGCGAAGCCGGCCCGCGCGTCAGCGCCGGGCGAGCTCCGCGCGCAGCGGCAGGTCCTGGTCCTCCAGGATGAGCTGCGCGCCGGCCGAGGTCCGCGCGTTCACGACGATCGGCGCGAGCAGGTTCACCGTCGTGCCGGACTCGCCGGGGTTCGCGACGACGAGCAGCATGGCGTCCTCGGCGGAGGTCAGCCCGAGGCCCGCAGCCTGCTCGTCGGTGAGCTCGGGGGAGTACGAGGGCAGGTGCATCGCGGCGTCGAGCACGAACAGGCGCGAAGAACCCCCGACCAGGGTGAACAGCCCCTCGGCGCCGTCCACCGGGGTCAACGCGAAGACCGGAGCGGGCGCGAGGCCGAACGGTGGGACGGCGAAGGTCAGGTCGATGCTCATCGGAGGTAGTCCATCAGGGTCGGCTGCAGGACCTTCGCGGTGACGGCGAGGGCTGCCTGGTAGTTGGTCTGCTGCACCTGCAGGTCGAGGACGGCCTTCGCGAGGTCCTTGTCCTCGATGCCGGCGCGGCGGTTCTCGAGCGAGACCGTGGCGCTCTTCAGCGAGTCCTGGGCGGAGAGGGCGGCCGCGTGCCGGACACCCACGTCGGCCTGGACGCCGCGCACCGTGCTGATGGCGGCGTCGACGTCGTTGATGCGGGGGTTCAGGTTCACACCGTTCTGCAGGTCGCCGACGATCGAGTCGATCATCGAGAAGACGGACGAGCTGCCGGAGCCGAACACCGCCGCACCGGAGGTGTCGACCCTGACGGTCGTGCCGTCGCCGATGCGTCGGGTGACGTCGGTGCCGGCGGTCGCCCACCCGGTCGCGGGGTCGTACGCGGTCGCGGCCGTCGAGGAACCGGCGAACACCGAACGGGTGCCGTAGGTGGCGTTCGCCTTCGACTCGAGCTCGGTCTTCAGGGACTGGAACTGCGTGATGAACGCGTCACGGTCGGTGTCGCTCATGGTGCCGCTGTTCGCCGCCTGGACGGTGAGGTCCCGCACGCTGTTGAGCACCGAGTACACGCTCGACAGGGTGCTGTCGGTCGTGGCGAGCCAGCCGACGGCGTCGTTGGCGTTGCGGGTGTACTGCGCCGCGGCGGCCTGCTCCTTGCGGACCTGCATCGACGACGCGGTACCGACCGGGTCGTCGGACGGCCGCTGGATGTTCTTCAGCGTGGTCGCCTGGTCGGTCAGCTGCGCGAGCTTCGCGGCCCCGGCCTGCAGGCGTGCGCTGGCGGCCGTCATCGACATCTGGGTGGTCACTCGGGTGATCATGGTCAGCCCCTCCCGACGATTCCGGTGCGGTTGATGATGGTGTCGAGCATCTCGTCGACGGCGGTCAGGACGCGGGCTGCGCCCTGGTACGCGTGCTGGTAGCTCAGCAGGTTCACGTTCTCCTCGTCCAGGTCCACGCCCGCGCTCGACTGCTGCTGCGTGCGCGCGTTGGTCAGGGCGAGTCCGGTGAGCGTCGATTCCGACGAGGCCGACCGGGAGGCAGTGCCCACCCCCGCCACGAAGGTCGCCCAGGAGCGGTCGGCGCCGTCCGACGCCGTGCCGAGTCGCGAGAGCGCGTCGGCGAACGAGTCGTCGAGTTCCCCCGCCGCGTTCCGCGTCGCCAGCCCGCTGCCGTCGGTCGGCACGACGCCGAGGCCCTGGGCGGCCGGGACGCCGGCCGCGAGCGAGAAGAACGGTGTGCCGGTCGCGCCGGTCGGGGTCGTCCCGGTCGCGTGCACGGCGTTGACCGCGGTGGCGAGCTTCGTCGCGACCTGGTCGTACGACGCCGAGGCCTCGGCCAGGGCGCCGCCGGTGCCGTTCGCCGTGACCGGGGCGAGGAGCGAGAGGTTCCCGCCGATCGAGCCGCCGGACAGCGACACCGCGCCGGCGGTGCCCGAGGTCCAGGTCAGGGTCACCGCGGCCCCGTCGGCCAGGCGCTGCCCGCCGCCGAGGGCGACCGAGCGGGCGTCGGTGCCCTGCACGATGGCGTTGCCGCCGATCAGGACGTCGACCGTGCCGTCGGTGTTCTGGCGGACGGTGCCGCCCGCGAGGGACGAGATCTGCTCGGTGAGCTGGTCCCGCTGGTCCATCAGCTCGTTGGCGTTGCCACCGGAGGCGAGGGCGGTGCGGATGCGGCCGTTCAGGTCGGCGACCTGCGAGGCGGCGCTGTTCAGCTGCTGCACCTGGCCGTCCACGGTGCCGCGCACGCTGGACCACTGCGCGTCGATCGCGTTCGAACCGCTCGCGAGCGCACTCGCGACGGTCTTCGCGGCGCCGATGACCGCGCTGGCGGCACCCGGGTCGTCGGGGTGCGTGGAGAGCTCGCTCCACGACGACCAGAACGCGTCGAGCTTGCTGGCGAGACCGTCGTCGCCGGGCTCGTTCAGGCCGGTCTCCAGCGCGGACAGCGCAGCGGCGCGGGCGTCGGCGTAGGCCGAGGACCCGGAGGCGACGCGCACGCCGGCGTCGAGCGTCAGGGACGCGAGACGGGCGATGCCGTCCACCGAGACACCCTGCCCGGCGAGGGCTGCGGTCCCGCGCATGAAGCCCGTCTGGGCGGCGGGGATCGACGACTGCGAGACGCGCTGACGGGTGTACCCGGCGGTGCCGGCGTTGGCGATGTTCTGCCCCGTGACGTCGATGCCGGCGCGTGCTGCGGCGAGGCCGGAGTACGCGGTGGCGAGGGATCCGAAGGTGCTGACCACGGTGCTACAGGGTCCCCTCGAAGAGGCGTGCGCCGTCCGAGCCCGCACCCGAGGCACCGGAGGCGTCGTAGGTGGCGGCGCCCGTGACGGACCCGGCGAGGGTCTCCTCGGTCGCCTGCGCGGCGGCTCGGAGGAAGCGGTCGTTCTCGTCACGCAACGACCCGATCTGGGTGGTCAGCTCGACCATGGCGGTGAGGTGCGCGGCGAGGATCTCGCCCCAGGGTCCGCTCGGGGCCGCGGCGACGACCTCGCGCAGCGGTGCGTCAGCGGCGACGCCCCACTCCTCGGCGACCTCGGCGCTCGACGCGGCGCGCTCGAGTCCGGTGCTGCGGAGGCGCTCGAGGACCTGCTCGACCTCGCGGCTGGCGTGCGAGACCCAGCGGGAGCGTCCGGCTGCGAGCAGCAGCTGTTCCTCCTCGAGCTTGAAGGTGAGCAGCTCGAGCAGTTCGCGTTCGCGCCAGAGCACGGCGGACAGTTCGTTCACGCTCATCGTCTCCTCCCGGTGGGGTGTGTCGGTCATCCTGCGGACACCGGGACCTATCGGGTCGCGGGTGCCGGGCGTAAGCGCCGGTCCGGCGACTGCGCCTGCCGGACACGAGCCGCGCCTCCCGGAATCCACCCCGACCGGGGGACAAGAACACCCGTTCCTCACCCGGTGTCCCCCCAAATGCCGACCGGGGAAACGCCGTCTCACCCCCGCACTGGGGACGGTTGTGCACCCGTACAGGGCTTTGCCAGCCGATACATTCGAAGCGCACCGCGGGGGACACCCCGCACCGCGTCGCAGGGGCGCGGACGTGCACCACCCGGAGGGAACCGGGTGGTTCTTCGGCGTACGCACCGGCCATCCGAGGCCGGTGTCCGCCGCGCCCAGGGACGGGTCAGTCACGTCAGTCGACCAGGGGATCAGCATGGACCGGAACGACCGCAACGCGATGATCGTGGAGCACCTCCCGCTCGTGGGCTACATCGTCGCCGACGTCCGAGCGCGTGCCACCCACCTCGACCGTGACGACCTCGCCGCCGTCGGGTCGCTCGCGCTCGTCGCCGCGGCCGAGGCGTTCGACCCCGACCTCGGCGTCCCGTTCGGTGCCTACGCCCGGACCCGGATCACCGGTGCGATCGCCGACGACATGCGCTCGGCCGACTGGGCGTCCCGCGGCACCCGGAAGCGCATCCGGGAGACCCTCGCCACGCAGGAGGCCCTGTCTGCGAGGCTCGGCCGGAGCGTCGGGGTGCAGGAGATCGCCGATGCCATGGGCGTGGACCGCCAGACCGCCTCCGACGCGATGAGCGACGCCGCCCGGACCGTGACCCCGATCGACGAGACCGTCCACGACACCCTGGCCGCCGACCTGCCGCTGCCGGGCGAGGACCTGCTCGAGGCGGAGAAGCGCCGCTACCTCCGCGCCGCCGTCGAGGCGCTGCCGGAGCGGATGCGCTTCGTGGTCGAGAACGTGTACTTCGGTGACCGCTCGGTGACCGAGGTCGCCGCCGAACTCGGCATCACCCACTCCGCCGTGTCGCAGCAGCGCTCCGAGGCGATGCGCCTGCTCCGCGACGGACTCGCCGCCCACTACGGGGACGAGGGCGTGGCCGTGGAGCCGGCGTCGCGGACGACCGCCGCACGCCGGAGCGCCTACCTGGCACGGGTCGCCGCGAACGCCACCGCCGGTGTCGCCCGCGCCGTGCACGACGCCACCACCCCGGTGGTCGCGGCGAGCTGAGACCTCGACGAGTCGATCTCCCCAGAAAACCTCGTCGATCCCCTAACGGCTCCGGCCAACCGGTCGAGAGTCACCCATGTCAGCCCACGGACGGGCAGACGAAAGACCCAGATTTCACGGAGGAAACCACCATGGGTATGTCCATCAACACCAACCTCTCGGCACTCAACACGTACCGGAACCTCAACTCGACGCAGAACGACCTGTCGAAGTCCCTCGAGAAGCTCTCGTCGGGTCTCCGCATCAACCGTGCTGCCGACGACGCGGCCGGTCTGTCGATCTCCGAGGGGCTGAAGTCCCAGGTCGGTGGCCTCACGGTCGCCGCCCGCAACGCGCAGGACGGCATCTCCGTCGTGCAGACCGCTGAAGGTGGCCTCACCGAGACCCACTCGATCCTCCAGCGCATGCGCGACCTCGCCGTGCAGGCCGGCAACGACTCGAACAACGCGGACTCCCGCACGGCGATCTCCACCGAGGTCACCGAGCTGTCCAAGGAGCTCACCCGCATCTCCCAGTCGACCAACTTCAACGGGATCAACCTGCTCGACGGCTCCGCCGGCACCGCAGGCGTCCTGAAGTTCCAGGTCGGCGCCAACGGCGACGCAGCGAGCCAGATCGACGTCGACCTGTCGGGCGCGAACGTCGCCACCGTGGCGACTTCCGTCACCGGCATGGACTTCACCACCGCGGACGGTGCGCAGGCCGCCATCAAGACGATCGACGACGCGATCAAGACCGTGTCGACGGCTCGTTCGAACATCGGTGCCATCCAGAACCGCTTCGACCACGCCATCAACGTGACGAACGTGGCCAAGGAGAACCTCACCGCTGCCGGTTCGCGCATCACCGACGTCGACATGGCGGAGGAGATGGTCAAGTACACGCGCGACAACATCCTCAGCCAGGCCGGCACCTCGATGCTCGCCCAGGCGAACCAGAGCACGCAGGGTGTGCTCTCGCTCCTGCGCTAGCAGCCAGCAGTCCAGTAGCACCACCGCCGCCGCCGTCCGGGATCGTTCAGGTACCCCGGGCGGCGGCGTCACCCGCACCCGACCCCCACCTCCGACGGCAGGGAGCCATCGATGTCGTCCGTGTCATCGGCGAGCAGTCTCGCGATCGACGGTCTCGTCAGCGGTCTCAAGACCACCGACCTCATCAACTCGCTGATGAGCGTCGAGGGCGTCCCGCAGACGCTGCTCAAGAACAAGCTCACCAGCACGAACTCGTTCATCTCGTCGCTGCAGACGATCAACGGGCTCGTGCAGACCCTCGCCACCAAGGCGAAGGACGCGGCCAAGGCCACCTCGCTCGACCTCTTCACGGCGACGAGCTCCTCGCCGGGCGTCACCGCGGTGACCGGCGCCAACGCCAGCGCCGGGTCGATCAGCTTCACCGTCGGCTCGACCGCGTCCGCGCAGGTCGGCGTCACGGCGGCGATGGCCACGTGGTCATCCGCCGCTCAGCCGCTCACCATCGTCGGGGCGGACGGTACGAAGACCACCGTCACGCCGGCGTCCGGGTCGCTCGACGACACCGTGTCCGCGATCAACAAGTCCGGCGCGGGCGTCACCGCCACGCGGGTCTCGGCCGGGACCGACGCCGACGGCAACAAGCTCTACCGGCTCCAGCTGACCTCCGCCAAGACCGGGGCCGACGGTGCGTTCCAGCTCTACCGCGGGACGGCCGACGAGGTCACCGCCGGCACCGCGACGAACGTCCTGACCGAGGTCGGCGCGGCACTCGTCACGCAGGCGAAGGACGCCAGCGTCACGCTGTGGGCCGGCACCGCCGCCGCACAGACCGTGACGAGCTCGACCAACACGTTCACGGACCTGGTCCCGGGGCTGAGCGTCACGGTGTCGCAGCCGACGACCGACCCGGTGACCCTCACCGTCGCCCAGGACTCGACGAAGGCGCAGGCGGTGGCGTCCGGCCTGGTCGACGCGATGAACGCCGTCGCCGCCTACTACAAGTCGAACACCTCGGTCACGAGCACCACGAGTGCGACCGACGGGACGACCACCACCACGGCCGGCGTGCTGATGGGGGACGCGACCACGCGCGACGTGGTGCAGCGGCTCTCGAGCACGATGTCCGCACCGGTGAACGGCAAGTCCCCGTCGTCGATCGGCATCGTGATCACGAAGGACGGCGACTTCACGTTCGACGCCGACGCCTTCCAGAAGGCCCTGGCGACCGACCCGCAGGGCACGCAGGCGGTGCTCTCCGGGGTCGCCGCCAACGTCGGTGCCGCCGCGACCGCCGCCTCCGACAAGTACGACGGCTCGATCACGACGTCGATCACCGGGCAGCAGGCCGTCGCGAAGGACCTCAACACCCAGATCGACAGCTGGACCGACCGGCTCACCGCCCGCCGCGCAGCGCTGCAGACGCAGTACGCGGCACTCGAGACCAGCCTCAGCAAGCTCCAGTCCCAGTCGAGTTGGCTCGCGAGCCAGCTGGCGTCGACGTCGAGCTGACGGGAAGCAGCATGAACGCCTTCGACCTGCAGTCCGCCGCCTTCCGGCAGGCCGCGCAGCCCCGCACCGTCACCGACCAGCGGCGTGCGCAGTACACGAACGAAGCGGTGCTGTCCGCGACGCCGGCGCAGCTCGTGACGATGCTGTACGACCGGTTGCTGCTCGACCTGCACCGTGCCGAGGCAGCCCAGACGACCGCCGACTGGGAGGCCGCCCGCGAGCAACTCCTGCACGCCCAGGCCATCGTCGGGGAGCTCTCGTCGACGCTGCGGATCGACGCGTGGGACGGCGGCGAGGGACTGCTCGCGATCTACAACTACGCGTCCACCTCGCTCATCACGGCGAACGTGCACCGCGACGTCCAGGCCACCCGCGACTGCATCCGGATCCTCGAGCCGTTGCGGCAGTCGTGGCACGAGGCCGCTGCCTCGCTGCCCGCCGCCTCGGCCGGCCAGCACCCCACGGGCGGAGCACTCGGTGTCGCGTGACGCGTGGGAGGCAGCACTCGCCGCCCTGGAACAGGACCTGACCGGCGACACCGACACCGTGTGGTCGGAGCCGGCCGGGCTGGGACCGGTGCCGCGGGACCTGGTGGGGCGTGCCTCCAGGCTGCTCGCCGCGCAGCGGGACCGCATCGCGGTCCTGGACGCCGAGCGCCGCTCGACCGCCGGACACCTCGGCGCGCTGCGGTCGGTCGCGGACACGCGGGAGCCGCGCGGCTCGGTGTACCTCGACGCGTCCGCCTGACGCGCCGGTCGGTGCGGCTGCGGACTCGGAACGACAGAGTCGACGTCGTACGACATCGACGTTGTCGTACTGAGTCGGCCCCCGCCCACCCCGCCCCGCCCCCCGTTCGGGGCGAGCCCTAACATGCTCCACGGCCCGGCCGACAGCGCCACCTGAGCACGGATCGCTCACCAGTTCGGCCACGGATCGGCCACCGCCATCAGGCGACGTCAACAGGGGACGTCGCCAGCGAGGGGACGGTCCACCAGTGTTCGATTCCGTGACGAGCGTCGCACTGCAGAGTGCGCTCGACGGCCTGTCGATGCGGCAGAAGGTCATCGCGAACAACATCGCGAACATCAACACGCCGAACTACCACGCCGAGAAGGTCCAGTTCGAGGACGCCCTGGCGAAGTCGATCGTCGACGGCAACGGCAGCACCACGCCGACCGTCGCGCGGAGCCTCGAGCCGACGAACACGAACGGGAACAACGTCAACCTCGACGAGGAGACGCTCTCGAACGTCGACACCGTGCTCCGGTACCAGTTCGCGACCCAGGCGATGAACTCCGAGCTCACCAGCGTCCGTGCGGCGATGCGGACCACCTCGTGACCACGTTCGACGCGATCGGCATCGCGAGCACCGGCATGACCGTGCACCGCAAGTGGCTCGACGCGGTGTCGGACAACATCGCCAACGCCAACACGGTGAAGTCGATGGACGACACCGCCTTCCAGGCCCGGTACGTCGAGGTCCAGGAGGGCAACGGCGTCTCCGGCGCCTACGTCAAGGGCGCCGCGTTCGGCAGCGCAGCCGGCCGCGTGACCTACGACCCGGACAACCCGCTCGCGAACGAGGAGGGCTACGTCCGTATGCCCGACATCGACCTCGGCACGCAGATGGCGGACCTCATCATGGCCCAGCGCGGCTACCAGGCGAACGCCGCCGTGGTCGACCGTGCCAAGACCGCCTACGAGGCGGCACTGCAGATCGGGAAGAACTGATGCCCATCGACGCCGTCAACGGTGTGACCACCAACGCGATGACGAACGCACTGACCAGCGTGTCCGGCACCTCCAGCGACGTCGCCGGCACCGCCGGGGCGACCAGCACCGACGGCAGCGGGTTCGCCGCGAGCCTCGGCAACGCCGTCGACGGGCTGCAGCAGCTGCAGAGCGACTCGAAGACCCTGGCGCTCAAGGCCGTCACGGGCAACCTCGACGACATCCACGACGCCACGATCGCCGCCACCCGTGCGCAGGTCACCCTCGAGCTCGTCTCCGCCGTCCGCAACAAGGGCGTCGACGCCTTCAACGAGATCATGAGGATGCAGGCCTGATGCCGGTCGCCGTCAAGAACGTCCTCGGACGTCTCGCCGCCTACGTCAAGGGGTTCAGCGCCGCCCAGCGGACCATCGCGATCCTCGTCATCGCCGCGCTCCTGCTCGGCGGCATCGCACTCGCGAGCTGGCTCGGCAAAGCGTCCTACGCGCCGCTCTTCACCGGCCTCGCGGCAGCCGACGCCAGTTCCATCACCGACCAGCTGCAGACCGACGGTGTCCCGTACCAGCTGACCGACGGCGGCGCGACGATCCTCGTGCCGCAGGCGCAGGTGTACTCGGAGCGGCTCAAGGCCGCGTCGAACGGGCTGCCGTCGTCGAACGAGGGCGGCTACTCCCTGCTCGACAAGATGGGGGTGACGAGCTCCGAGTTCCAGCAGGACGTCACCTACAAGCGGGCGATGGAGGGCGAGCTCGCGAAGACCATCGGCGCGATGGACGGCGTGCAGACCGCCACCGTGCAGCTCGCCATCCCCGAGAAGACCGTGTTCGTCTCCGAGGAGAAGGACCCGACCGCGTCCGTGTTCATCGCCACGAAGAACGGCGCGGAGCTGAGCACCGACCAGGTCCAGGCGATCGTGCACCTCACGAGCGCCGCCGTCGAGGGCATGCAGCCGACCGACGTCTCCGTCGTCGACGCCAAGGGCCAGACGCTCTCCGCCGTCGGCACCGGGGCGACCGGCAGCGGTGCGGACCAGGCGGCGGACTACGACGCGTCGACGAGCAAGAAGGTGCAGGACCTGCTCGACACCACGCTCGGCGTCGGCAACGCCAGCGTCGTGGTCTCCGCGACGATGAACCAGAACTCGGGGACCCGCACCTCGGAGTCGTACACGACGCCGACGACCGGTCCGGTGGCGCTGAACGAGTCGTCGACCACCGAGCAGTACGGCTCCGGATCGGGTGCGGCCGGCAGCGGCGCGACCGGTGTGCTCGGGCCCGACAACATCGCCGTGCCGAACGGCACCGCCAGCAGCGGGACGGGCGACGACGGCTACACCAACGAGTCCGCGACGAAGAACAACGCCGTGGACCACACCACGGAGACGACCCAGCTGCCCGCCGGCGGGCTCTCCCGGCAGACGATCTCCGTCGCGCTGAACTCGAAGGCCACCGCGGTGCAGAACGCTAACCTGCAGAGCATCAACGACCTCGTGTCCGCCGCAGCCGGTGTCGACCAGACCCGTGGCGACCAGGTCCGCGTGGCGATGATGGACTTCGACACGAGCACGGCGGACCGTGCCGCGAAGGCCCTGAAGGAGCAGCAGCAGGCCGACCAGCAGGAAGCGCTGTGGTCGTCGATCCGCACTGCCGGGATCGTCGTCGGCGCGCTGCTCGCCGTGATCGCGCTCTTCGTGTTCCTCGCCCGCCGCAGCCGGAAGCAGGAGCGCGAGGCGGTCGACCTCGGCGAGCTCGACGCCTTCGCCGGTGACACCTTCCAGCTGCCCCTCGCCGTCGACGGCGCCGACCGGAGCACGCTGCAGGCCGGGGACGCCCCGACCGTGGCGCTGCCGACGATGCCGCACGACGACGCGCCGACCGAGATCCTCACCACCGAGGAGATCACCGCCGAGCGCCGCCGCCAGGACATCTCCGCCCTGGCCGAGCGCGACCCGAAGCGCACGGCCGAGCTCCTCCGCGGGCTCCTCGACGACCGGGCACCGGTGTGAGCGCCCTGGTGCCGAGCGCCGGGGGCGCGGCCAGCGGCGCGAACGAGCGTCCGCTGAGCGGCGCCCAGAAGGTCGCGCTCATCCTCATGCAGATGGAGACCGAGCGCGCCGCCGAGGTGATGAAGCAGTTCACCGAGATCGAGGCCGAGGAGATCTCCGCCGAGATCGTCCGGATGCGCCGCGTCGAGGACACCGTCGTCGACCGGACCCTCACCGAGTTCCACCGGATGACCATGAGCGGCCGCATGCAGAAGCGCGGCGGCAAGGAGACGGCGCTCGGACTGCTCGAGGCGTCCTTCGGCGCCGAACGGGCCGCGGGCGTGATGGACCGGCTGGCCTCGAACCTCGCGGGGCAGTCGTTCGACTTCCTCGACGACGCCGAACCCGGGCAGGTCGTCACGCTGCTCGAGGGGGAGCTCCCGCAGACCATCGCCCTCGTGCTCGCGCACCTCAAGCCGGCACAGGCCAGCGCCGTGCTGGCCGGGGTCGACGAGCGCGTCCGCACCGACGTCGCGCAGGCGTTCGCCACGATGGGCTCCGCCACCCCGGAGGCCGTCGGGATCGTCGCCGGGGTCCTCCGGCAGCGTGCCGGCGCCGTGGTGTCCCCGCGCGAGAGCCTCGAGGTCGTCGGCGGCATCCAGCCCCTCGTCGAGATCATCAACCGGTCGGACGTCGCCACCGAGAAGGCCGTGCTCGACGGGCTCGAGGCGCGCGACCCCGAGCTGGCCGAGGACATCCGCTCCCGGATGCTCACCTTCGAGGACATCGTCAAGCTCGAGTCCCGCGACATCCAGCAGGTCCTGCGGGGCATCGACTCGAAGCTCCTCGCGACCGCGATGAAGGGTGCGGCCGCCCCCGTCGTCGAGACCATCCGCGCCAACGTGTCCGAGCGCAACCGCGAACTCCTCGACGACGAGCTGCAGGCGATGGGCCCGGTCCGGGTGTCGCAGGTCGAGGAGGCACGCGCCGAGGTGGTCCGCTCCGTGCGCGAACTCGAGGCGCAGGGCGTCATCACCGTCCACCGCGCCGAGGAGGACGAGCTCGTTGACTGACGCCGCCGCCACCGTCCAGCGCGTCGCGTTCCCCGTCATCGGGGACGCGGCCGGACGCGACCGTGCCGCCAGCGCCGACGTCCGCGGACACGCCGCCGGGTACGCCGCCGGCCTCCGCGCGGCGCAGGCCGAGACGGACGCGCTCCGTGCCCGGCTCGAGGCCGAGCACGCCGCGCGCCTCGCGTCGGTGCACGCCGACGCGGCGCGTCGCGTCGCCGTCCTCGACGCCGCGACGAACGCGATGCTGTCGCAGGTGACGCCGGTCCTGGACGCCGCGGAGCAGTCGGTCGCGACTGCCGCCGTCGACCTGGCCGAGGCCGTCGTCGGGTACGCGATCCGTGCCTCCAGGCAGTCTGCCGACACCACCGACGGCCTGGGCCCCCTCGCGCCGGTTCCGGACCGTTGCGGAGCCTGCGGAGCAACGGGTCGGCCGAGCGCGTGGGGAGAGGCGCGGGGCGCGTCCGGTGCCGAGGCGACCGTCGTGCGGGCACTCGCCTCCATCGACCGCACGGTCGCCGTGGCGATCCGGCTGAGCGTCGGCGACGCTGCCCGCGTGGCCGACCTGGACCTGCCGGTCCCGGTCGTCGCGGACCCGACGCTGTCCGACGGCGACGCCGTCGTCGACCTGCCGGACGGGCTGCTCGACGCCCGCATCACCACGGCGCTCGACCGCGCCCGCACCGCGCTGGGGGTCGCCTCATGACCGCCACGCTGCAGCGACCGATCCTCCGCCCCCGTGGGCTCGACGAGGCGCTCCGACAGGCTGCCCCGCAGCGCGTCGGCGTCGTCACGAGCGCCGTCGGGCTGGGGCTCACGGTCGCCGGGCTCGACGCGCACGTCGGCGAGGTCGTCTCGGTCGGTGCCGAGGGCGGGCCGCAGACCCTCGTCGAGGTCGTCGCGACCGACGTCACCGGGGTGCGCTGCATGCCACTCGGACGGCTCACGGGCATCACCGCGGGGACACCGGCACGCCCGACCGGTCGCCCCGTCCTCGTGCCGACCGGCGCGGGACTGTTCGGGCGGGTGCTCGACGGACTCGGCCGGCCGATCGACGACCGCGGGCCGCTCGCCGGTGCCGGTGGCGAGCCGGTCGCGTGGGTGCCGCTCGACCACGAGACGCCGAACGCCATGGCGCGCACGCGCATCGACGCCCCGATGCAGCTCGGCGTCCGGGTGCTCGACACCCTCACCACCGTCGGCCGGGGACAGCGCATGGGCCTGTTCGCCGGCTCCGGCGTCGGCAAGTCGTCGCTGCTGTCGATGATCGCCCGGGGGAGCGACGCCGCCGTCAACGTCATCGCGCTCGTCGGGGAGCGCGGCCGCGAGGTGCGCGAGTTCCTCGAGGACGACCTCGGACCCGAGGGCCTCGCCCGCTCGATCGTCGTCGTGTCGACCTCGGACGAGCCCGCGCTCATGCGCCTCCGTGCCGCGTTCGTCGCCACCCGCATCGCCGAGTCGTTCCGCGACGCCGGCCAGGACGTCGTCCTCATGATGGACTCGCTCACCCGCGTCGCGATGGCCCAGCGGGAGATCGGGCTGTCCGTGGGGGAGCCGCCGGCCACCAGGGGCTACCCGCCGTCGACGTTCTCGGTGCTCGCCGGGCTGCTCGAGCGCGCCGGGACCGACCGGGTCGGCAGCATCACGGGCCTGTACACGGTGCTCGTCGACGGCGACGACCACAACGAGCCGATCGCGGACGCCGCCCGCAGCATCCTGGACGGGCACGTCGTGCTCGACCGGAAGCTCGCGATCACCGGGCACTTCCCGTCGGTGGACGCGCTCGGGTCGGTGTCGCGCGTGGCCTCGAAGGTCACGACGCCGTCGCAGCGCGGTGCCGCGACGACCCTCCGGAAGGTCATGGCCGCACGGAGGGCAGCGCAGGACCTGCTCGACGTCGGCGCGTACCAGCCCGGGACGAACCCGCTCGTGGACGCCGCCGTCGACCACCAGGACGCGATCGACGCGTTCCTGCGCCAGGGGATGGACGAGCGCGCGACCGCGGCTGCGTCGTGGCAGCACCTCGGGACGCTCGTGCAGCAGTTGGCGGTGGCCTGATGGCGCGCCGCTTCCCGCTCGCCGGGCTCCTCCGCCTGCGGCACGCCGAACAGGACCGTGCCGCTGCCGCCCTCGCCGCCGCGAACGAGCGGGTGCGCGACGCCGCCGACGCCCGGATCGCCGCACGCCGGAGCCTCGCCGACGCCGAGGGGTCGCAGCCGATCCAGGACGCCGCGACCCTCAGCGCCGTCGCCGCTGCACGTGCCGCGACCCGGGGCATGCTCGAGGAGCTCGACGCCGTCGTCCGCAGCCGTCGCGCCGATGCCGACCAGGCACAGGACGACTACAACGGTGCCCGTCGGTCCGCCCTCGGGCTCGAGAAGCTCGAGGTCCAGCACACGGAGCAGCAGACCGCCGAGGAGCTCCGCACCGAACAGAACGCCCTCGACGAGATCGCGGCCCGGAGCCGTGCGGAAGGTGGTGCCCGATGAGCGTGGACGCCGTGCTCTCCCGGATCTCCGAGATCCGGACCCAGATCGACGCCCTGCGCACGGGGACGACCGGCACCGGGGCGACCGCCACCACGGCCTCGTCGTCGAGCGCCGCGAACTCGACCGCGTTCGCCGATGCGCTGGCGACCGCGACCGGCACGACCTCCGGCACGCCCGCAGCGACCGCGTCGGGCGTCTCGACCGCGACCTCGGTCGACGCCGGGGCGGGCACCATCGCGACGGGCAGCGGCGCCACCGGGGCAGACGTCGTCGCCGACGCGAAGAAGTACCTCGGCGTGCCGTACGTGTTCGGCGGCACCACGACGAGCGGCATGGACTGCTCGGGCCTGGTGCAGACCGTGTTCAAGGACCTCGGGGTGAGCATGCCCCGGGTCGTGCCGGACCAGGCGAAGATGGGCGTCGAGGTCGGGTCGCTCAAGGACGCCCAGCCCGGGGACCTCATCATCCCGAAGGGCGAGGGACACGTCGTCATCTACGTCGGCGACGGGAAGGTCCTGCACGCACCGCGACCGGGCAAGGACGTCCGGATCGTCGACAACTGGTACAAGGACTCCGACATCGCCACGATCCGTCGCATCGTCCCGGCGCAGGCGTCGGCGACGCCCGCGGTCTCGGGAGCGTCGGGCACCACCGACCTGCAGACCGCGGCACTGCTGTCGCTGATGAACTCGGGGAGCGCAGCATGAGCATGACGATCGCCACGCCGGGACCTGCACCCACGGCCGCCAAGCCCACTGCCGGCGCCGCTCGGGGGAGCGCCGACTCGTTCGGTGCCGCCCTGGCCGCCGCTGGGACGCCGGACGACACCGCGGGTGCCGCGGGCGCCGTCGAGATCGCGACCGGAGGCGGAACCGGGCCCGCTCCTGCCGCCGGAGTGCGGTCTCGGGATGGCGCCGAGGCGCACACTGCGGACACGGCGGACGGGAACGAGGCAGGCGCGGCCGGATCGGCGGTGCTGGTGAACCCGCTCGTCGCGACGGTGGTGCCGGCGGCGGTCGTCCCGATCGCCGTCGCGCCGGCGGCAGCAGCCGTCACGACTGCGGTCGCCGAGGCCGCGGTCGCCGTCACGACCGCGACGAACGTTCCCGCCGACGCTCAGGCGTCCGGCACGTCGACCGGGACGAGCAGTCCGGCCCTGTTGCGCGCGACGGCACCTGCGGCCGAGGCCGTCACCGCCGCTGCCACGCCCACGCCCACGACGACGACCACGGCGGCACCGGCCGCCGCGGAGCCGGCCGCCGCCGCACCGGCCCCCACCGGCACGACCACCCCGTCCGCCGGCACGTTCCCGACCGCGACGATCCCCACCACGACGACCCCGACCGCGACGACCCCGACCGCGTCCGGCCACCCCACGGCGTCCGCCACGGTCGGCGACGCGACGACGGCGGAGCCCGCGATCACCGCACCCGCGGTCGCGACGGCGACCGCAGCCACACCGGCACCGGCCGCCCGTGCCGACACGGCGGCGCCCGTCGTCACCGGCGCCGTCGCCCCGGCCGCCCCCGCCGCCGAACAGCAGGGCAGCAGCGCCCAGACCGGCCACGGGTCGGACCGCGGCGCGGCCGGTCAGGGTGATCCGGGCCTCCAGGCAGTCACCGCCCCGCGCGGAGGCGAGACGCCGTTCGCCGTCCCGACCACCGCCCCGACCGCCGCGCCGGCGCCCGCGTCCGGCGCGACCGCCGCGAACGCACCCGCGCCGCTCGCGCAGCAGCTGAGCCGTCCCGTGTTCACGCTCGCGCAGGCCGGCCCCGGCGAGCACGTCGTCACCATCCAGGTGACGCCGGACACGCTCGGACCGGTGACGGTGCGCGCGCACGTCACGACGCACGGGATGCACGTCGAGCTGTTCGCCGCCTCCGACGCGGGCCGCGACGCGGTGCGGCAGGTCCTGCCGGACCTCCGCCGCGACGCGTCGGGCACCGGGCTGACGACGACCATGGACCTCTCGTCGCAGAACCACCCCGGCGACGCACCGGGACGCGAGCAGCGACAGCCCGCCGGGACGCTCCGCCCCGACGTCGGCGACCCCGGCCTGGAGGCACGGCTCACCCCGCGCAGACCCGGCGCCACCCACACGCCCACCGTCCGCACCGCCGGACTCGACGTCCTCGCCTGAGCGACGTTCGCCAGCACAGGCAGAACCGAAGGGAACGACCATGCCGATCGACGGCATCACCGGCAGCGTGGACCAGGCCGCGCAGGCCGCGGCCCTCGCCGCGAACGCCTCCTCGAAGAAGTCGCAGACGATGGACTCCGAGGTGTTCATGAAGCTGCTCGTCACGCAGCTGCAGAACCAGGACCCGTCCTCGCCGATGGACACCAACCAGATGATCAGCCAGCAGACGCAGCTCGCGATGATGGAGCAGATCACGAACCAGACCACGACGGCGAACGAGAACTTCTCGCTGCAGATGCGGATCGCCGCCGCCAACCTCGTCGGGAAGCAGGTCAGCTACACCGACGCCACGACGGGCACCTCCGTCACCGGGACCGCCTCGGCCGTGTCGTACGCGAACAGCGTGCCCACGGTCACCGTGAACGGCAAGGAGGTCGCACTCGACGTGATCTCCGGCATCACGACCGCCGCTCCGGCTTCCTGACCCTTCCTCTTCCTCGTTCTCCGAAAGGACGCACCATGCTCCGCTCGCTCTACTCCGGGATCTCCGGCCTCCGTTCGCACCAGCAGATGCTGGACGTCACGGGCAACAACATCGCCAACGTCAACACGGTCGGCTTCAAGTCGTCGTCGACGGTCTTCCAGGACACCCTGTCGCAGATGACCCAGGGCGCCGGCGGACCGCAGACCGGCATCGGTGGCACGAACCCGGCGCAGATCGGCCTCGGCGTGCAGGTCGCCGGCGTCTCCACGAACTTCGCACAGGGCTCCGCCCAGGCCACCGGCAAGGCCACCGACCTGATGATCTCGGGCGACGGCTTCTTCGTCACCCGCCTCGGCAACGACACGGTCTACACGCGTGCCGGTGCGTTCGACTTCGACGCCGACGGCCGCCTCGTCACCGCCGACGGCAAGATCGTCCAGGGCTACCCGGCCACGAACGGCGTCGTCAACGAGAACGGCGCGCTGTCGGACATCGTCCTGCCGCTCGACGCCGCCGCCCCCGCGGTCCGCACGACCACCGCCGGCGTCACCGGCAACCTGCCGTCCGAGACCGCGGTCGACACGGTGATCACCCGCGACGCGACCGTGTACGACGCGTCCGGCGCGAAGCACACCATGTCGATCGCCTACAAGCGCACCACGACCGGCTGGGACGTCACGGCCACCGACGGTCAGGGCACGCAGGCGACCTCGTCGATCGCCTTCGGCGCGAACGGCGCGCTCACCAGCGGCGGAACCCTCGCCGTCGGCGGGATCACCGTCGACATGAGCCAGCTCACCGGGTTCGCGTCGCTGAACACCGCGTCGATCGCGTCGCAGAACGGAC
Source organism: Curtobacterium sp. 314Chir4.1 (assembly GCF_900215175.1). NCBI lineage: Bacteria > Bacillati > Actinomycetota > Actinomycetes > Micrococcales > Microbacteriaceae > Curtobacterium > Curtobacterium sp. 314Chir4.1. The sequence continues at coordinate 656,028 of NZ_OCMI01000001.1, read as the reverse complement.
ACGAGGCCGGGTCCCTGCAGGGCTACTCGATCTCGAAGGACGGCACGGTCGTCGGCAGCTTCTCGAACGGCGCCTCGCTCGCGATCGGTCGCATCGCCCTCGCGACGTTCGCCAACCCGGCCGGCCTCGAGAAGACCGGCGCCTCGGGGTACCGTGCCACGGCGAACTCCGGCAACGCGTCCGTCGGCGCGCCGGGGTCGCCCGGCGTCGGCCAGCTCGCGTCGGGCACGCTCGAGATGTCGAACGTCGACCTGTCGCAGGAGTTCACGAACCTGATCGTGGCGCAGCGCGGGTTCCAGGCGAACGCGCGCATCATCACGACCTCGGACGAGGTGCTGCAGGAGCTGACGAACCTGAAGCGGTAAAGATCCGGAAAACCCCCCTGTCTCCTCTTCGTGGGAGTGCAGGGGGGTTCTGCCGTCATCGTCCGGAAAACCCCTGTCTCCTGCTCTCGCTGTAGGCCATACTGGCTCCCACTAGCGAAGGGGCAGGCGATGGCACGAGTACGAGTGCACCGCGGCGGCGACTGGGACGTCCAGATCGTGCAACGCACCCTCGGAGTCGTCCCGCACGTCGTTCCACCGGTCACGGCTCCCGTGATCACCATCGACGGAATCGTCGAGGACGACGCATCGGCGTGGCTGCGCGAAGTCGACGCGCGCACGGGACTCCGCAAGACCAGGACCGCAATCACCCGCGCCGACAGCCTCCGAACATTCCTGCACTACATCACCGCACACAACACGTCACTGCGCGGCGCAACAAACGCGCACATCGTTGGGTACATCAACACGCGCACGACCGGGCCGAATCGCGTTTCGGGGAACACGATCGCTTCCGACCGCGCGACGATCCGCGGCTTCTACGAATGGCTGCGCGACGAACGAGGTATTCCTCTGCCAATCACGCTCGACGAGTTGCGAACGGCCAACGGTCCGGTGCTCTCGATGCGCGAAGGTCGAGGCATCCCGAAAGCGAGCGCCGCCCAAACGCCGCTCGAACCACCGCAGATCGATCAACTCCTCGCCGCCGCAATCACCCGCAACAACGGCCAGAACTACACCGCTGCCCGCGACGCCGCCTTCATCTCCCTCGGACTCGCATGCGGCGCACGAGCCGACACGCTCGCCCACCTCCTCACCTACGAAATCCTTCAAGCGCCTTCAAGCACACCACGCAACCCCAATCCAGTCGAGGGCGATCTCATCCAGATGCGCCTCCCCGGCGCCGTTTCAAAAACCTCCCGGGAAGTCGTCCTCCCCGCTATCCGTCGACACCTCGACCGAGTGCGCAAGTACGTCGATCCGGAAACAGGCGGCCGACGGCACCAACTCGAAAGATGGAAGCCACCCGCAAACCCGATCTGGGTTGCGAGCGGCCCCACGGCAAAGTTCCACGGCATCGTCGACACGGACGGCATCCGCAGGAACTTCAACACAATGACAGCCGATGAACGGCGGCGACTCGTCACCGAAACCGGACAACCAGCGCTGATCTTCCTGACCGTCCACCGCGGCCGCCCCCTCAGCGAGCGCACGGCCGAAGAGATCGTCACCGACGTCTCCGCCGAGGCGGAACGCCGCGCTGCAGAGGCCGGAAGCATCTTCCCCCACGTGACGACCCACGACCTTCGCGGAACCTACGCAACGCACCTCGGAGCGCTCTTCTACTTCGGAGTCCCGACCAGCGCTGGCCGAGACCTCGACGGCAAACCCCATCGCGTCAACATTCAAAGCGCAGTGAAAATGGCATCGATCGGGCTCGGTCACATCGACCAGAAAACAACGCAGCTCTACATCCAACAAGTCGGACTGATGGCCAGCCGGTACACGATCGACGCGTTCCTCGGACGGACGCAGCAATGAGGATGGACAATGACCGCGCCTACCTCAGTGCTCGCAACACGGACCAACGCGGAGTCAACCCGAACTACATCACAGAAGCCACGAGAACCACCGCTGGAGATCTTCGGCTCGCTGTCAGCGGCGCTCGAAATCCAATCTTCATTCGGCAGCTAGGATCCACGGCGGCGGGAGATCAGCTCACTGAACACCTCTTGAGATCGATACACCTCAGTGGTGGCACGTGGACCTCAGCCGCTACCGTCAGAACGGTGGCAAGTGGGGCGCGTCAGTTCCTGGTCGAACTTGAGGACCTTGCTGGATGTACACGTCTAGACGACGAGTTACTGACAGAAGTGATTCTTTGGGATGCGATCGTCCGTGCCGCTGGCAATGTAAGCAAACGTCGAAACCTGAGACGCTGTGTGTGCGGCGCCTTGGAACAGTGGCATCCGGACGGAGAAGTGCTTTCGGAGGCCCTTTTCGCCTATACGATCCCCGTAACAAAACCGGCTGTAGTCGGCTACGCGCCGGACATCATGGACGCCATCGAAGCGTCAATGAAGGAGCGAGTCTCCGCCTGGTTCTTGCGGTACCGAGAAGCAGTACAACGCACTTACGGGACGCTGCCGAAAGACTGGCTGCAGCTCGAACCGCCCGCTCTCGCTCCCCAGGCGGTGGCACTTCCACAAGGATTTGAAGTCCACGAGGACGACCTCGTCCCGGCAATGATACTGCTCGCCGTCCTCGACAATCTCGGACCAAACCTGAGCGTCATTCGTTCATTCACATGCGACTCTGCCGAGCAGTCGAGCGAAACAGCGGGATACGCAACCGGCGTCAAGGCCCGTAACGGCCAAGTCATCCGAACACCAGCGCCGGCCGGGGGACTCTTCAGCTTCGTCGGACTACTCAACTTCATCACTGCCGCCACAAACGTCGACCGCGCGTTCCGCCAACACTCGTTCGACTTCGACCGCTTACTCTTCATCCCAACCGGTGCCAATGAAGTGCTTGGTGAGAAACATATCCGCAAATGGTGGTCCTCGCACTTCGGCGCAGCGTTTGAACGCGGCGGCCTTCCTGACTCGATCAGCTTCCGTAAGCTGCGGAAAGGGGCCGTTAACCGCGGAAGAAGCTCGGGACAGCGAATCATCGGACAGAGCGAAGAGATGTCCCGCATCTACCTCGCAGACGCCGTTCCCGACGTCATTAAAGTGCCCCTCCTTCTCGCCACGCAGGACAACGTCGCGCAACATTGGCGAGACCGTACGTCACTGACCTCAGCAGACGTCCCGGACGAAATCGAGCTTGAGCAACACGAGCGCGACGCGAAGGCCGCGATCGAGGCAGCAGACGGAATCATGGACGTCGGCGTCGCAGCATGCATCACTAACGGGCAATCCCCAACAAACCCCGCACTCCCTTGCGGTCTCGGGCCGATCGCGTGCTTCACCTGCCCGAAAGGCTACCGCACGCCTGAAGTCATCCCGGGTCTGGTCGCGGCCGTCGAGTTCAGCGCGAACATCCGAAAGTACGAACCAGCCGAATGGCTCGACGGTGACGCGCCGCTCTTGTATGCATTCGCAACCCGCAGCCTTGAACAGTTTCCGAAGTCGCTCGTCGACGCAGCGCCCGATACCGCCGTCGACAACGGTCGCGCGCTAGTTGCCTGCGCCTACTATGAAACGAGGGTTCGTGAATAAGACTCCGGCGGTTCCGTCAATCCCCGTTCAAGGGGCGCGGCCACGGCTCAGCCCCGCGACGGACGTGCGCGCTCTCATCCCGCGAGGTGTGCAGATTCGCACTCCCATCCGATACGGCGATGACATCTGGAACATCGAAGGCTACCCACTCGTGAATCAGAGCGTGAGGAAAATCGAGTTCGCTGACATCCCGGCGCGCTGGCGGCACATCGTCAAGGACTGGATCCTCCTCCGCCTCAACCCGACGCTCGCAAGAACCGGCGCAAGTGGCCTCGACACCTCGGCCCCCAACGCTCTCGCCCTTGCCGCTGCCGCGCCCGTATCGATGATGACCGCGGTCGCATACGCTCTTACATTCAAGGTCACCCTGCCCATCATCGATGCCCACGGCACGGTATTGACCGCAACTGACTGGCGGTCAGTGGCGCAGGCCATCGAGGACCGTAGCCCCGGCAACGCGCCGCTAACGAGCGCAACGTACGCACTGCAGTTGCCCGCGCTATGGAAGGCTCGACACGTGCTCGGGGCGCCGGAAATGTTCGGCGGCCGCCCATTCGGCGGCGAAAGCGTGATGAAGGTCTTCAAAGTGCCAGAGCGCGGCCCGAACACTGAGCGACCCAACCCGGAGACTTGCGGCGCAGTCCTCGGCCTAAGTCTCTGGATCATGGACCACTGCGCGGAGGACATCCTGACGCGCCGCGAACATCTTGCCCAGGTGCCCGACAGAACTCACCTGAGCCGAGCCGAGCAACTCGCGGTGGTCATGGACGACCTGCGACGGTGGCGGGAGACCGGTCGCGCCCTCCCGGCAACGGTCGGACTGCGCGGAGATACAGTCGATCCCGCACCCTCTTGGGCCACCTTCGTCAAAATGGCTGGCTGCTCAAACAAGGTGCTCAAGGACCCGGTCGGCCCTGCGGTCGCCGTCTGGGCGGACCTGCGACGAGAGCGAGGCGTGTCGGTGAGGGAGGACGGATTCGACCTGCCGATACAGCACGTTCCAGCGCTCGACGGATCACTGCGTCCATGGACCGACGGGCTGATCGCGACCCGCTATGGAAACGGGTTGGACTATTGGACATCTCTGCTGGCGTTCGCCTGTGCATACGTCATAGCCCTGCTCACAACCGTACGGGACCGAGAGTTCGCGGCATTGCCCGATGACTGCATCCGCGCCGGAAGCTACGAACGAGGCGACACCGATGTTCCTGTCACGCGAATGCGCGGTTTCCTAATCAAGAACGTGCCGGAGCCCCGCCCCGCCACATGGGTCGTCAGCGAGGACGTCGTCCGCGCCGTTCAGATCATCAAGCGCCTGAAGAAAGCGTTGCATCTCGCGCCAAGAGTGCACCCGACTACCGGTGAGGAAATCCTCTTCCACCCGGGTCTGGGACTCGGAAAGGTCACCAAGACAGATTCGATGGTGCTTCAGTTCGAGTGGCTTCGTCGATTCGAACGAGCAGGGGAGATCCTGTCCGATCGCGGCTTGATCGCTGCACTCCCGGAACTGCCAACGTGGCTGTCCCATCGAACAATCAGGATCACTGGAGTGCAGTGTTATGCGAGCCAGCCATGGGGCGACGCACTCGCAGCAGCCCAGGGGCATTGGTCCAGCCGGAAGGTGGCAGAGGGCTACTACGGGCACCTTCCGAACAGTGTCTACATCGCCGACCCAGAGTCAGTCGAAGAAGTTCGGCAGGTCGTCCTGGGCCAGACGCTCATCGACGTCGCCGCCGACGTCACGGAGCTTGGGTTAGACGACGCGATTGGCGGCCGAGGTGCCCAACGACTGGACGACGCGCTCATCCGTTCGGACGCCTACAAACTCATCAACGAGCCTGTGACGGGAAAGCAGCTCGTTAAGCTTGCCAAGGGCAACAAGAACGTCGTCGCCGGGACGTTCACCATCTGCGTCTTTGGCCCCGGCGGACTGTGCGGCGGCGTGATGGAAGCAAACTTCCGGCTCTGCCGACCAGGTGCCTGCAAGAACTCGGCCATGACGAAGGGTCAGCGAGCCCGACAGGAACTCGCACGAAGAGAGCACGTTGGGCGTGAAGGCATCTTCGAACGTGCCCGAAAGAAGATTGAAGCCGACATGCCAGAACTCAAGCCGGAGTTCGAGACCTTCACGGATCCCGATCTGATCGAGCTGATCCTCACAGAGCTGCCGGGAAGCTACGCGGCGGCGGCGCGGCGGCAGGTGATCGTATGACGACGAACCGCGAGCTGGCCGCGCTCCTCGCCAAAGTCATGAGCGGCAGCGAACCCCTGCCTGTGCCACTCCAAGCCCTCATCGCGGGAACATTGCTCTCAGCCAACGGCGAGCCCGTCAGCAAGGCCGGCATGGCACGAATCGGTAAGTACTCGCACGGAAGCGCACACAAGCACTACAACGAATTACTCGTCGCTCTCCAACACCGGGTCCCGCTCGAGGTTAGCCGAATGAACGATGATGATCGGGACCCGATCACCATCACTCAGCTGCGAGCTGAGCTCACTGAGCGCGACGCGACCATCGACGGACTTCGAGAACAGATTTCGACCGCGAGCGAAGATCTAGAGAACGTACGGCGCTACGCGCTCGCACTACACCAACATGTGCATGGCCTCGAGGCCCAGGTCGCGTCGACGGAAGGGAGGCAGGTGCGGCCGCTTCGCATCCTCGAGTAGCCGTGCCCAGCTCGTCCCGTGGTTTGAGCCGGAGGAGCTACGGCCATCGATCGACGACTACCTCGTCGGTAGGGTTCGGAGCATCGAGAGCCTCGACCAGGTCGCTGAAGCGCAGCCCAAGTCCTTGCGCCAGTTTCCACCAGGCCGTCAGCGTCCCGATTCGTTCTCCCGACACGAGGTACTGAACGCTCCGACGCTGCAGTCCGGATCGGGCGGCAAGCTCGTCCCAGGTCAGGCTGGCGTCGTGCCGCGCCCGCTGAACAGCGAGGCGTAACGCCGAGAGGTTCGGCTCGCTGCGATCTGGCACTCTCCGACGTTCCCGTGGAAACTGCCAGAGCGCAGTGAACAAATGTTCGCTATCTTGTCGGACATGGCAAGACCGGCTGGGCACAAGGCGAACGCCGCAACGCGGCGTCGATGCGGCGCGCGAGAGGGGCCATTGGAGTCGGTTCGAGCTGCAGGTGGGCCGCGGGGTCGTTCGGGTTGCGGGGCCTGGGTCGGTGAGCGAATGAGTCGACGGAGCGGCGACCTCGTTGCTGAGTCTCACCTGTCCACGCTACCCAGTAGGACGTGCCGAGACGGCATCAGGTCGTCCACGCCTGGAGGATTGTCGTGATGGGGGATGGCGCGCTCGGCGAGGCGCCCGTGCGATACGTCGACGCGACCGATTTCGGCGCGCATCCCGTCGAGTGGGTGCTTCTCGTTCATGGACACGGACATGTGGTGCTGACCGTAGAGGGTCTCCCCGTGGCCCGTGTCGAGCCGCTTGCTGGCGCCGCTCAGCTCTCGAAGACAAGAGCGGGGGAGGGCTTGTGAGTTCAGAGGCGCACGAAGCATCCGGACGCCGAATCGTGCAGGTCCCGTTCTCTACCTTCCGAAGCGGACCGCCCCAAGATCTGCAAGCCCTCTACGCCGACGTGCAGGTAGACCAGGCGCTCATTCCCGGCCTGAGGATGGGCCTCGGAGCACTCACCGTGCAGCGCTGGGACCCTGCCTTCGCGGCAGCGGGTTGGACCCTCCACGGCGCCGACCTCACCCTCGACCAGGGTCATCCGTTCGGGTCGATGTTCTACCGGAACGACGCTGACGACCGAGTGCTGCGCATCGGAGTGAAGTGGCATCCGCCAGTGCAGCAGCTCGAGTTCCCCGCCCTGCACCCGTCGAAGCCAGAACTGACCTCCGACTGCACAGACGAGGAAGTTGCTGCGGTCGTGTTGGATGCGCGGAGTCGGATCGGGACGCTTGTCGCGATCAACGCACAGATCGGCTCGTTCGTCGCCACGGAAGAGTCCGAAAACGCGATTCTTGAAGCGTCCGGGCTGGGTCTCGAGCGGCTGTCGGAGGATGACCCGCGGTTGGCCGGCGATGCCTGATCGTCACGGTCCGCCGCGGTTCGAACCGGTGCCGTTGCGGCTGCTGTCGTTGTCGGCGCAGTTCGACGCCGTCATCTGGCCGACGCTGGCAGGGATGACGTTCACGAACTCCACCGGGCCGAAGATCCTGCAACGGACCGTCAACGTCCGGAGCACGGAGGACGGGTTGGTGTTCACGCTGCTCAACGGTGCTCCGTTGACGAACCCTGCTGACCCGCTGCTGGAAGCAGCGACACAGGTGCTGGACGTGCTCTCCCAGCTCCGTGCGGTGGGGCGTGGTCCGGAAGTGGTGGGGCCGCCGGATGTCTGACCGGACGTGGGTGCAGGACATCCGGCACGAGCAGACGATCCTGTCGTTGCCGTTCGGGCTCGGGTGGACTGTCGACATCACCCAGACGCTGGTCGCGCTGGCTGCGGCGGGGATGCCAGCTCGTGTGGAGGCGTTCGATCGGCTCCGGTTCGATGACGGCCGGTCCGGGTTCCTGGCCACTCCGGACCCGACCGCCGGGATCAACGATGACGGCACCCCGGCCGAAGGGACCGAGGACCTGATCGTCCTGCCCGGCGGGTCGGAAGGCGGGGTGCTGTCGTTGGCGCGTCGGTATCCGGACCTGGTGGTCGTGAACGGGAAACGAGGGCGCGTCTGGGCCGACGGCAAGCAGGTCCACGGGTCGTCGATGGAGCGCGACGCGACGCCGGGGTGGCGGAACGTGTTCGCCGTCGCCCGCACGGTCACGATGCACGGTGGCAGCACCGCGGACATCGCCGCCCGGTCAGGGCTGCCGGTCGAGCAGGTTGCGGAGGCGCTCCGAACGCTGGGCGATCACGTCGTGTCGACCGAGGCCGGGTGGGAGGCCACCGACCTGGGCAACCTGGTCGATTGGACGCTCGCCGCGTACCCGGGTCCGGGCGGTGTCCGCACCACCTGGCGACGCAACGACACCACCGACCAGCAGGCGGACCAGCTGATCGGGTTGGGTGGGGTGATGTCGGACCGATGGGCGGCGCAGCAGTCCGGTGTGTTCGTGCCGCCGAACCGGCTGACCACGTTCTTCGCCCAGCACCCCGACATGGGAGCGCTCGGCTACGAGCCCGCCACTGCGGACGATGCGACGGTGACGGTCGTCGTCCCGCAGGACACCACCACCCTGACTGCTGAGGGGTGTTGCACGGACGAGTTCATCACCGCGTACGTCATCTATGAAGACAGCTGGGTGACCGCGAACACGGACGCCGTCAACGGGCTGCGGCAACTGCTGCACTTTCAAGCCAACCTCGCCCACGACCTCCGCTGGAACCTTCCCCATGACTGACCAGGCGAACCCGAGCGGTCTGCAGCTGCTGTCCCTGACGTTGGCGTACGACGACACCCGCTTCTTCGGCGCCATCCTCTTCACCCACCCCGATCATTCAGAAGAGAAGGACGAGGCGGTCCTCATCGACCACACCGACGAACCGCCATGGTTCCGCCTCACCAACGTCAACCCCGACGCTCAGGACCCTGCCGCTGCGGAGATGGTCGAAGCGGACCGGATCATGCGGTTCCTCCTGCGTTACACGCCCGATCGCATCGGCCGCACCGCCGCCGACTTTCCGCGCCCCTGACCGCTCCGACTCTTGGAGGTACCGCTGATGATGCGACTGGTCTCCCTGCACCTCTCCAACGACCGCATCCTCTGGGGGCACGTCCTCCTCGAGGACACCGACAACCCGGACGCGCACCTGGCGCAGATCCTCGTCCGCCCCATCGACAAAGAACCCGGGTACGAGCTCTACGACAAGACCAACACGGCCCTCACGGACCTGACCGTGCCCGCGGTACGAGAGGCGGACCGCATCGTGCAGACCCTCCTCATCCCCGCCTCCGAAATCGCGAAGCGAGAGAAGGCGGTGCGGGCGGTGATCCACTCCGGATACTTGGAAGGGTTCCCGGACGACATGCCGTGGCAGTCGCAGCTGTGGATGTACGCCCGCGGTGAGGTCAGCCTCGACCAGGTCCACGCGTACGCCGACGAAGGCCGACAGATACCCCGCGTGCCCGGCGTCACTCCCGCCGCCGCTGCCGACGTTCCAGAAGACTGGTGGCAGCAGACGCAGGCCCGAATCCGACGGCACCTGCTCGAGACGACTCTCACCGAAGGGGAAGCCGCAGCGGCCCTGCAGGTCAGCGTCGACGAGGTTGGGGAGCTGTTCGGGTCGAACCGGCTGCTGAGCTTCGACCTCGACGGCGAAGAACGCATCCCCGACTGGCAGTTCGTGAAGCCTGCTCTACCGCAGCACGGTGACCCGTCGTCGCTCCTGCCCGGCCTCGACGTGCTCTACGCGGCGGCACCGCAGCCGCTCCTTGACGCGGCGGCGATGACGGAGTTCATGACCACACCCCGCACCTTCCTCACCGTCAACGACGAACCACTGACACCGTTGACCTGGCTCCTTCAGGGGCGGCCGCTCGCGACGATCATCGCCCTGTTCCGCGGACGGCAGTGGCGATCGTGACCGCCCGGCCGGACCTGTTCCTCATCAACGTCGCCTTCGACCTGCACGGCGTCCACGGACACATGTACTTCCGCGACCCACCCGACCCTGAACTCCGACAGGTAACCGTCCACGGGACCGGGACCGCTGCCGAGTACCGGCTCGAACCCGCCCACGGGGACACCCGGGACGGGTGGGAGCCGTTCCTCACCGAAGCCAGCTGGCTGATGGCACTCATCCGCCCCGACACCCCCGAAGAACGCAGCTGATGGGGCCCGCACTCGAATGGGTCGCGGCCGCCTACAGCGGGCGGCCGCAGATCACGATGCCCTACGGGCTCGGCGACACCACCGACCTCACCGACACCCTCACCGTCCTGAAACTCGCAGGACTCACCGCTGTCGTGGAGTCGCACGACACGATCCGGCTCGCCGACGGCCGCCGGGCACGGTTCCCGACGCTGACGCAGCAGCCCCGCGACGAGCCGGGCGTTGATGCCGACCTCCTGCTGCTGGCGCCGCGGACAGTGACGGTGACGCAGATCGCGCTCGCGGAGCAGACCGAGACGGTGCTGCTGGTCGACGTCGACCGACGCCGCGTGTGGATCGACGGCAAACAGGTCCTTGGCGTGCACGACCGGTGGAAGGACGCCGCACCCATCTACGTCACGTTCGCGGTCGCACGGATGCTCGCCGTCAACGGCAGCTCATTCGACGGGCTCGTCCACGCAGGACTCACCCCCGGGCAGGTCGATGACGCGCTCGCCCGGCTCGGGAAACGCGTACACCGGACCGACATCGGGTGGGAATCACGGAAGATCGGCGGACTCATCGACTTCGCCATCGCCTGCTACCCCGGACCCGGCGGCGTCAGAACCCGATGGACCTCCGACCTGCCACTCGTCGAGCAGGCAGAACGGCTCATCAGCGCGGGCTGCCGCATCTCCGGCCGCGCCATCTCCGAACGACCCGGCTACCCGGCAATCAGCAAACGAGACATGCCGTATCGGCTGGTCGCTTTCACCGAAGACGTAGTTGACATGGCCGGGCTCGGCTTCGAAGCCGACACGGTCGGGTACTCGGGGACCGAGCTGGTTCGCCCGGCCGACCCCACGGTCTTCCTCACCGCAGCCGCCGCCGGCTACACCGACCGCACCGACGACATCATCACCGCCAACACGCTCCTCCGCGCAGACATGCGCAACGACGACGACGCAGCCTCGCTTCAGGAAGTTCGCGACCGGCTGCAGTTTCTCGCCGACACCGGATACGACCTGCGACACAATCTGCTCAACTGATGACCTTCGACCTCCTCCTGCCGTCGACTGGTGTCTCCCTCCTCTCGCAGCTTGAGAACGCGCTGGCCCCGGAGCGCAGTGAAGAGCTCTGGTACCACGACCGCGAAACGAACGCACAGTGGGAACGCCTCGCCGGTCTCCAGCAGGCTGAGGACGTTGTGCGGTCACGGACCCCGAAGAACCCGTGGGCGGGAATCGGCCGGTTCTCGGCCATGAATCAGAACGGCGAGTTCGAGCAGGTGCACCTCTTCGAGGTCCTCGGCTGGGCCGACCGCGTCTACGTCTGCGGCGACGTCTCCCGCACCGCATCCCAGTGGCGGTGGAGCAGCTGGCCGGTCGACGCGTTACGCCGTGAGCTCACGTGCGGGACGGTCGGACCCGCCTGGTACCAAGCCGCCGTCTACGAGCAGCGAGTCGTTACCGTCAACGACGCCCTCACGCAACTCCGCCCCGCCCTGCACGCCATTGAGCAGGTCCAGGAGCAAGTGCGCGGGTACATCTGGTTGCCACGAGAGAACGACCTCGCACCGAACGAGCACCTCCGCGTGCCGCTTTGAACGCACTCTACGGACGAGGATCCCGGGCCGGGTTCTCCGCCACTCGATGATGGACGCTGCTGCGCCAGACCCAAGCCGCGAGCTTCGTCTCGCCACGCCCCCTCCACCCAGACCGCATCGCGCGTCATGCTGCGAGCCACCGCATCATCACTGCGAATAAGCGGTCCGGAAGCGGGAACCAGACGTACATCGGTATCGGCTCATCGAGCTCCCGCACCTCGGAGCCGCGCGCCGCCTCCTCCAAAGAGAATTGCTGCGGCGGCACCCAACGACCCGAACGACGACTACCCACAACCCGGGTCGTACGAACCGGGACCGACGTTCGTATGACGCACCGTCATTGAGACGGGCACCGGACCACCTATGCGAGACAGGACCTCACACAGCGGCGAACTAGGATCCGATGCGCTCCGTAAAGGACCGGCTATCGAGACGGTAGCCGGGCGATAGGAACACGTCGCGACGATCGGTAGCGGTGAGCCGCGTGCTGCCAGCCGCGCGCAAGCTGCTGGCTGGCGTTCCAGAACGCTTCATGTACGACCATAGGGCCAACCTGCCGCTATGCTCAGCAAACAGCGAGAGTGTCTCGCTTTTCTGCGATAGGACCCGATTATGGCAACAAAGACCGTCTTTTATTCTTTCCACTACGAGCGCGATGTGAATCGCGTGCAGCTGGTCCGAAATCTCAATATTCTAGATGGCCAGCCGCTTCTCAATGCGCAGGAATGGGAATCCAAGCGTAACGCTGGACCCAAGGCAATCGAGAACTGGATTGCCAAGGAAATGCTGTATAAGCGTGTTGTGGTGGTTCTCATCGGTCAGGAAACCGCCGGGCGCGAGTGGGTTCAGTACGAGATCGCTAAGGCATGGCAGGATCGGAAGCCCCTGGTTGGTGTTCGAATTCACGGCCTGTCGTCTTTCGGGGTCGCGGACCAGGCTGGCGCGAACCCGTTCGACGAGGTGGAAGGTGTGTGGGGAATTCCGGTGTTCGACCCGACCGCGACTGACTGGTGGGGCAAAATTGACACGAAGTCCACTTATGCGAACTTGACACAGAACCTGGAAAGCTGGGTAGCGCAGGCAAAGGCACGCCCGTAATATGGGGAGTGAATGCCCATTCTGCGTCATTGTTGCGCAGAATGACCCAGACGTTCGCGAGGTGTATCGCGACGAGCATGTTGTTGCGTTCTTTCCAGATGAGCCAGCAACTCTCGGCCATGTACTCGTAATTCCGCGGTCACACGTTCCAAAGGTCTGGGAACTAAGCGACGATACCGCGACGCACCTGACGCGAGCAGTGCTCCTCCTGTCCAGAGCTGTGAAGCATGCCCTGGAACCGTCTGGCTTGAACCTGATTCAATCCAACGGCGAATCAGCGACGCAGTCCGTACCCCATCTGCACGTGCATGTCGTGCCGCGTAACGAGGGGGACGCAATGGGGCGAATATGGCCGCGGGAAACAAGTTTTTCGGAGGCGGTCAAGAATAAAGCCATGCTCGATGTCCGCCATGCAATCGAGCGAGAGGCGCATGAAGCATCCGTCCCGGTGACGCCAGAGGATCGACGGAAGCACCTCGACTATCTACAAGCCGTTGTCACGCGGCAGGCCGCATCGTCCGCGGCGGCGAAGGGGTGGGTGCTCCCGGTGGTGACCGCTACATACGGCTTTGCCCTGACGCAGCGCGCTTGGCCGCTAGCTTTCCTGGGGCTACTGGGTCTCCTTTTATTCGCGTACCTGGACGCGCATTACCTGAACACGGAGCGTCGATTTAGGAAGCTATATGTCATCGTAGCGCAATCGCTCCGAAGCGTTCCGTTGTTCACTTTGAACCCAGACGATGCCGATGATCCAGTGGAGGAAGATTCTGATGGATCAGTCAATCGATGGCAGCGCTTGAAACGGAAGTACGTTCCTGGCCGAGATATCTGGTACTCCTGGTCAATCGCGCCGTTCTATGGGGCGCTTGCGCTGCTCGGTGTAGGAGTGATCGTTGCAGTTATCTGGCGATATGGATTAGACGCTGGCTGAGTGCTGGTTGCAAGCCCGGGCGGCGGAGAGGCTTCACTGCAACAGGGACTGCACCGCGTTTCACAGATCGAACTGCTTACCGCCCGCGAGGAGCGCGCCCACTTTCTTGTACCGGTAGTTGGTCGCGCCAGGCACACCTGCGACAAGCAATTGTACACCGCTGACCAGGCGGCAATCGTCTGCACTCGTCGCCTTCCAGTCCGAGGGAGGTCCGACCGGTGAGCCTTCGCAGGTGACCACATAACGGTGGCCCGTATCGGGCTCGACATCGAACTGCTGTACATAATCGAGGTTGGCGTCACGGTCCAGGCTTGGCCCTGCACTGACACTGCTCTGATGTTCGCCTGCACCGCTCGAGCTTCCTCGCTCTTCGAATCCAGTAACCAGTCAACGATCCCTCAGCGGCCGTGTGGGAGCGACAGGTGTCGCGGCTGCTTCTTCTCGAACTTGTTCCAGTAGCGGGACAGGGCCGCCTGGCCCGGCCGAGCCGTGGTGAACACGACAACAGCGAACCCGGCGAAGATGACTGAAAATGCGACGAGTCGATCGAACCGGCCGTCGGAGAAAGCCATCAACACGAAGCCGGCGATCATCACCAGCACACCGGGTATCACGAGCACACCGCGGCGAACGGTCATGAGCGGACCCCCATTCGGGCCTCAGCCGGTAGGTCAGGTGCCAACAGGCGGAGCCGGAGGGTCATCTCGATCGCCCGGCTCTTCCGCATCGTCGGGCTCTGAGCTGACGAACGCCATCAGGGCTGCGCTGAGGTACGGTTCCGAGCCCGGGATCCGAACTGCCTTCCCATTGATGATGAACTCCGGCCCCTCATACGCAGCCGGCTCGTCACGCGAAACTCGACGTGCAGTTGCGTTGATACGGCCTCGCCGTCGTGCATCACGCAGAGCAGCCGTCAACAGCTGAGACAGTCCAGCGTCTAATGGCACCTCGTCGACCGCTGTCGCAGCGGACTGCGCCGCATCCTCTCGCGATAGTCCGAGGCCCACGAGCGCGGACTGAACTCGCTGTGCGCGTTCCTTGGTGAACCGTCCGCTGGCAACTTGTCGTCGATGCTCTTGCTCGTATTCCGACGCCGCGCTTCGCGCTCGCACGGTGAGATCGCGGAAGGAATCGCCGGCGGTCGCCGGGTCCGCGGCCGCGGCAGCACCTATGTATGCCGACGCTCGGTCGAATCCTTCGGCACGCAGCACGTCCTCCAGCGCGACGGCAAGCATCACGGCGCCGACGGCACCGGGAGCCTCACCAGGCGACGGCTCTTCACTCCACGCCCTCGAGTACTCGACGCCAACTTCCGGTTCCGTGACGTCTTGGATCTCGTCGTCGACGACCTGCACGTCGGGGCCGAGCTGGCCGGCATCCTCGAGCGCCCAGGCCGGCGCACTATCGCCCAGCAGCTCGAGCGCGCGACGTTCGAGCTCGAGCGCCATCAGGTGTTCGCGTTTGCTGATCCGCATCGCGGCCTACTTCCCGAGTACTGCGCGTGCGAGTGCGAGCGCGCGCATCTTGTCCGCCTCGTCGACCCAGGGCAGCTCAATGAGCAGTCGTGCTGCGTTGAGTCCTACACGCCGGCGGACTCGGTCGCCCTGCATCGCTGTGTCGATTGCCCACTGCAGCTGCGCCCACCCCTCGGAGCGGCGACGGTCAGCCTGCTCTTCCCGGCCGCGGCCCTGCTCGACCCGGGCGTCCTGCCGTTCCTTCACGAACCGGACGAGCGCGAATACTCCGGTTACGGCGCCGGTTAGGAGGGCCAGGGCGGCCGCGACAACCGCTGCGAGGACGGTGGCGATCGGGCCGGCTGTCCACTCGCCGCTGGCGAGGGTCGTCATCGCTTCCACACGTGCACTCTACGGCGGTGCCGGTCTCCTGGCGGGATCGTCTATCGGGGCACACGGCTCAGTAGTCGGGGTCCTGACGGTCTTGATCCTGACAGGGCAGCATCCGGCCAGCGACGAGCGAGAGGACACCGCCGAAAACGAACACAAGGACGACAGCCCACCACGGGTTGCGCCGGTGTTGCTGGGGGCTGCTGCAGGTTTGGTTGACTCCTGACAGGTAGGGGTATTGGCTCCTGCTGGAAGGATGTGCGCCATGGTGAAGGCGTATCCGGAAGAGTTCCGCCGCGACGTGGTCGCGGTCGCCCGGAAGTGCGAGACGTCGGTGCGGCAGGTCGCGAAGGACTTCGGGATCTCGGAGACATGTCTGGCCCGGTGGTTGCGGCTCGCGAACCGCGACGACGGCATCGGCGCCGCGGCGTCGCCGTCGGTGAAGGCGGTCGAGCAGGCGCAGCTGCGTGAAGCGCAGAAGCGGATCCGGCTGCTGGAGCAGGAGAACGAGATCCTCCGCCGGGCGGCGGCGTACTTCGCCCAGTCGCAACTCCCAAAATGATCTACCCGCTGGTCCTCGAACTCGCCGACGATCGGATTCCGGTCGCGGTGGCCTGCAGGGTCCTGGGCTTTTCCAAGCAGGCGTTCTATCGGTGGCGTGCCGCCCCAGTCTCGCAGCGGGACTGGGACGACGCGCATCTGACCAACGCCGCCGTCGACGCGCACCGCGACGACCCGACGTTTGGCTACCGGTTCATCGCCGACGACCTTCACGCGGCCGGCCATGCAGCATCCGAGCGTCGTGTGTGGCGGTTGTGCTCGGCGCAGCGGCTGTGGTCGTTGCATGCGAAGAAGCGCGGCCTGACGCGGAAGGCCGGGCCGCCCGTGCACGACGACCGGGTCCGGCGTGCGTTCACGGCACCGGATATCGATCGACTGTGGCTGACGGACATCACCGAACACCCGACCGGCGAGGGCAAGCTCTATCTCTGCGCGGTCAAGGACGCCTGCTCGCGCCGGATCGTGGGCTACTCGGTCAGCGATCGGATGCGCTCCTCGCTCGCGGTCGCGGCTCTGCAGATGGCGGTGCAGCGGCGGAGCCCGGCAGGGACCGTCGTCCACTCGGACCGGGGAAGTCAGTTCCGGTCGAAGAAGTTCGTCCGCGCGTTGGGCGACGCCGGGCTCCTCGGATCGATGGGCCGAGTCGGCGCGTGCGCGGACAACGCCGCGATGGAATCGTTCTTCGCGCTCTTGCAGAAAAACGTCCTGAACCGGAAACGTTGGGCGACGCGGGAGGAGCTCCGGCTGGCGATCATCACCTGGATCGAGGCGACCTACCACCGGAGACGACGTCAACGTGGTCTCGGGAAGTTGACCCCGATCGAGTACGAGACCATCATCAACCCACGGGCCGCACTCGCGGCCTAAACGAACGAGTCAACGAAACCTGCAGCAGTCCCGGCTGTGGGAAGAATACACGTGGGGGTCGCGACGGGTCAGCGCTGCGTGTTTCCTTGCCACTCAGGTGCTCTCGAAGGATTTGGACGCGACCACGATGGCGTCCCGCGGGATGTTGTTCAGCGATAAGTCGTGAGCCGTGATTTCGTTGTCGTCCGCCAGCTGACTTGTCCGACTGCCACACAACGTGTCCGAAATATCGAGATGGACAGGCTGTTCGGCAGCGACGACGGGCGAAGTCGCACTCGGGGGCCGTGCCGAGTGTCCCCGGCTGCACGACTGGCCGACTCCCGTCGCCCGCGCTAATTCGCCATCGACCCGGGGACCACGAGAGGCGACTTCGACCTGTAGCACTCGAGGCGCCTTCACCGGGCCTTCTTGCGGGACAGGTGTACGGGAAGACCGAGGTCAGGTCGTGGTTGTCGTACCAAAGTGCGTGTCGGTGGACGACTTTCTATTGAGACGAATCCTGTTCAAGCTGTCGTCTGTGCTGGCCCTTCCCTCGGTCTAAGCGTTCTTCATAGGATGCTGAGCAAGCGGGACGTGCGCCGTCGGGGACGTATGCCGCCGTTCGAGATAGGGCATCATGCGCTCACCGTCAAACAAGACAAGGCACGGCCTCCGAGTACGACGCAGCACCCGCTGTGACGAGACCGTCACGGCTGCTCTTGCCCTTGGTACTGACTGCCGACGCCCTGAATCGAGATCCTGAATGCAGCTCCGTGTCCGTCCCCGCGTCTGGATCGGCGTCGTCATCGTCGTCGGGTACGTCGCCCTCGTCTCGCTCACCCAGCAGCTCTCCGGGGTGCCGTACCCGGACCTGGGCGACAGCGGCAGCACCCTCTTCCGCGGCGTCGGCATCTCGTTGGTCCTCGGGACCGTCGCTCTGGCGATCGTCACGACGCTGCTCGGCTGGTGGCGACCGGCGATGCGCGACCGCCACCGCGCGACCTCGCGTTGGCCGCTCATCGCGCCGGCGCTGATGACCGTCCTCCTCGTGCTGAACCTCGTCGGCACCGACTGGGCTGCCTACAACGTCGGGTTCTTCGCCGCGTCCCTCGTCCTGCTGCTCGTCGGCTTTACCGAGGAGATCGCCACCCGCGGCCTGCTGGTCACCGGGCTCAGGTCCCGCCTCGGGGAGGGATGGGTGTGGTTCCTGTCCTCGCTCGCCTTCGGGCTCATCCACTACGCCAACGTCGTCAACGGCCAGGACTTCGGTCGCACGAGCTTCCAGGTGCTCTCCGCGTTCCTGTTCGGCACGGTGCTCTACATCCTGCGGCGCGTGACGGGGACCCTCTTCTGGGCGATGGTGCTGCACGCGCTGTGGGACTTCGCGGTGTTCGCCACGGGGAAGGGCACGCCGTCGCCGATCACGAACATGGGCGGGCTGGAGCTCGCGGTCGGGGTGTTCGCGCTCGTCGCGGTGTGGTGGGTCATCCGTGACTCGAACGAACGCCTGACGGACATCGTCCTTCGTCGCCACGCGGGGTATTCGCGCTAAGCGCAGATGCTCAGAGCGGTTCCCGGAAGGCGGGCCTGCCCGCGCACAGTGCCCCGGCGCGGCGGGCGTCTAAGCGTCGAACATGCAGCAGTCCCTATCGACCGCGACGCGTTGCTTGGCAGCGATGACGAAGGGGCCCTCGGTGACCCCGGGATGAAGCCGAGGTCGCGCAGATCGGGCGATGCACACTTCCGAGCTGACTGCGAGGGTCGGTCCGGAGGTAGCGATGAACGAGCCGCATTACGAGTCACACACCCCGCACTGGATGCGGATTCGTATTCGTCATGGAGACCGGCGGCTCGAGACAGCGGCGGTCGTGGCGGCACTGGCTGGCGCTGCCGGCGGCGTCGTTGCTGGCTTTGCGAGTCTCGCGGTTCATCAGTCCGACATGTCGGCGGTTGGCACATTCGTTCGGATGGAGGTGCTGTTGAACAGCATTTGGATATGCGGGGTGGCGGTCATCACACCGTGGCTTGGCGTCGGTCCTGGACGCCGCTTCGTGCTCGCCACCGCCGGTGCGGGGACGCTGTTGCTCCTGGTGTCAACGAGGCTCGGCCCCGCCGGCACGGGAGCGCTGCTTGTCGGCGCGGGTTCGGCGCTGATCCTGGTTGGTGTTGCGTGGTGGACTGTCGCCGGGGCGGTCGCGACAGCCGCTCACCGCTCCTGCTGGCTCGCGGTGTCAGGCGCACATGCAGCCTGCGGCGTGGTCCTCATCGGCTTCGCACAGCTCCACGACGGCGAAGTCCTCGTGCTTGCCGCTGGGACGTACGTCTGGTTGGGCGTTGGGACGATCGCAGCGGTCTGCATGTCTCGGCTGCGGCTCGGCGATTCGTAGTCTGACGCGCCGTCGGATGTTGATCGGGAACACAATGAGGAGGATCACCGCGACGGCCGCGCGGAGCAGCGCCGGCACCAGGAGGGCATTCTTTCACCAAGCCGCGATATACACATCGCGAGAGTGCGTCCCTGCGTAGGGTGCAACCAAGGCCAGGGTGGCGTCGTCGACCACCACGTTGCGTCGGACGGATCCGCTTCACGCGGGTGAACTGGCTGCTTGTGCTGTGTCCGCCATGTGCGAGCCGGTCGAAGAACGCACAACGAGTTCAACGGTTGCGCATCTCTCAGCTCGTGATCATGCATCTAATTCGTACTCTTGTGACGCCGACGGTGGCGCGAGTCCTCGAGCCGCGTGAGCACGCCCGTTGCGATTGCCGAGAGTATCCAGATCAGCAAGCTCGCCCCGATCCAAGTCTTCCAGCCGTCGAGCTGTAACCCGCCTCCTACTGCCGCGGCGATGAGAAGCGCCAAGAGGGTCGCAACGACCATTCCAAGATATGCCAAGAGACCGAGCAACCTGCGGAGCACGTGAGCGATGAGGAGCAGCGCGCTTTGAACGACCGCGAACACGACGATCGTCACGACGAACCCCAAGGCCGTGAGGTGCATACCAGGGAGAATAAGCGCCGTCGAGAGCAGCCCGACGCTCGATGAGCACAGCAGGACCAAGGCGTGACGCAATAACCACATTGGACAAGCATCGGTGAGTGAATCACCGGGGAGTTCACCTCGTCCGGGTGAACGACCGCCGACTTCTTCCAGGGCATCACGAACGTGACGACTCTGCCAACGCGTGATCGTCCTGCTCTCCAACTTCGCGGGCATGAACGAACACACACAGAGCCGGCTTCGTGTGCTGACGTGGTTCTAGATGTTGATGGGGAAGATGGCGAGGAGGACGATGCCTGCTGCCGCGCCGACGAGCGCTGTGGTGAGCAAGGCGGTGCGTCCCCAGTCCTTGAGGTCGCGTTGGGACAGCGCGGTGAGGAACAGCACGAGGGCGAAGAGCACGGTCAGCAGGGTGTAGTTGTCAGAGAGCTGATTCGTCTCGAGTGCTCGAGCAAATCGCACGTCCGCGCGGTGATTGAGCTCCTCAGCGCGCCCCGCACCTTCGGGGCTGTAGGCCTTCGTCGCGAAGGGCCCGTTGTCTGTCTTGCCGTTGGCTTGCCACTGCTCGAATGCTGTCCGGAGCTCTGGGGAGAAGCGCTTCTCGACGTAGTCGCGCAAGGTCTGGTCGTTCCGGCCGTCGGCGAGGACCCACTGCACCCAGAGGGTGAGGTCCCACTGTCGAGCGTCCCGCGCCTGGGACGCCGCGTCGGCCGCTTGCACGCGGGCGCTGGAGGCTTGGCTGAACGAGATCGACATCTCGCCGCTCCACTTCGAGGCTTGGAACCCGCACCAGGCGGTCAGCACGGCGGTGAGGGAGAGGAGGATCACGGTGACGAGGTCGCGTCGCTGCCGCCAGCGGCCAGCACGTTCTGCTCCGGATGCAGCTGACATGGCCTGCCTTTCGGTGGGGACGAGGCCGCGAGGCCGGGCGGATCAGGGTCGACGCCCGGCCCCGGGCGGCGGTCACCTGCAGAGGCGCAGGGAACGCTGCTCTTCGTTCCGCGCCCACGCCGTCAAGGAGAGGACAGCCGACGGACCCGCAATCGGTGACCAGCGCCAGCGTCGTCGCGTGAGTCAATCGTGTCATCGCCCGATCGGGGTGAACACGGTGCTTCACGTCCGTCCGAGACCGGCGCCCAGCACCATCACCCCGATGAGGACGAGCACGACCACGGTGACGGTGTGACCGTTGTTCATGATCCATCGGCTCGCCGCTTCGAGCCAGGCGGACGCATGGTCGCGTCCGACGAAGGCGACGGCCACCGGCCCGGAGACGGTGCTCGCCCCGATCACGACGACACCGAGGGCGAGCATCGTCGACTGGCCGAACTGAACATCGGCGGACGCGATGATCAGGCCCGCTGCGCCGATCAGGAGCATGGACTTCGGGCGAATGTTTACCAGGATCCCGACCAGGAGACCCGTGACCGGACCGACCCGGGTCAGCCAACCGGAGAAGCGGTGGACGCTCGTGCCGAGTCGTCCGCTGTCTCCTCCGCGCCACACCGCGATCGCGGCGAGTGCGAGGCATGCGACGCCAACTGCGATCTCGATCCACCCGATCCGACCACCGGACGGCGGGGAACGGTACCCGGTCGACAGGGGCAGCGCGGACGCGCACAGCATGAGCGCTGCCATTCCGCACGTGTACCCGATGGCGAAGAGGACCGGTGCGGAACGCCTCGGATTCTGGAGCAGCAGCGTCAGGACACAGACGATCGGCACCGAACTCAGCGCGAGGGCCGCCGCGATGGGTAGGAGCTGGCCGATGGCCGCGAGCATGGTGCCCCGTCACGGACGATGGCGAGTCAACCGGCCGGTCATGCCTCCGGACCGCCTTCCTCGGTGCTGCGGCGCACGATCCGCTCGCCGGTCACCGGGTCCACGGCGACCGTGTAGGTCGATTCGATCCGGTGACGACGGAGCCGACTGACGATGCCGAAGACGAGGACGACTGCGCCGGCTCCCATCAGGATGTACCCGATGAGTTGGATGTCGACGCGGACGAGCTGGAAGTCCAAGGCGAACGCCAGGATCGCTCCGATCACTAGGAGGGAGATGCCGCCGCCGATGCTCATGGTTCCTCCCGAACCGCTGTTGGTCGTGGTCTCGTGTTATCGAAGCCGGTTCATGCCCGCCGCGGATCGCCCGAGAAAGGTGATCCGTCGGGCGGTGCCGGGGAGTTCCGCACCCACTCCACTGCGCCGAGTCGCCGCGACGACACCCAGCCGACGTGCCCCTGGGTGCTGAGGGCGGAGGAGATCTCCCGCACACTCGCCGAGCGGAGCTCCTCTCGCTCGTCGTACGTGCACCAGAACCGCAAACAGAGGTCGACCTGCTCCGGTCCGTCCGTCTCGAGGAGCAGTTGTCGTCCGCTCTGTGGTACGACCTCGGCGACCGCGGTCTCCACGAGGGTGAGGGCGGTGTCGGCGTCGACCGGCGTGGTGATGCGCACCCAGATCTCGCTCCGGACCGAGCCGGACTCACTCGCGTTCACGAGCGGCTGCTGCAGCAGCATGGTGTTCGGCAACCGCACCGTTCGGCCATCGGAGGTGTGCAACAAGACCGTCCGTCCGCTGAGCTCGACGATGCGGCCGCTCCAGCCGTCGACCTCGATCGTGTCGCCCATCCGCACCGGTCGACGCGCCTGGATGACGATGCCGGCACCGAAGTTCGAAGCGATGCCACGCAACGCCAGCACAGCGACCGTGGCGACGATGATGACGGCGGCGAGCACCGGTTGCAACGGTGCGCCGAGGATCGACAGGACCACGCCGATGGTCAACAAGAGGATGGCGTATCGGACGGCCCGCGACAGCAGGTTCGTCATCTCGGCGCTCATGCCGCTCCACCGTTCGAGGAGCTTCCGGGTGCCTCGGCGACCCCAGCCCGACGCGAGCCACCCCACGACGACGACGACCGCGGCGAGGGCGACGTCCCACCAGTCGAACGACGACTTCTTGAGCAGGTTGTTGATGAGGTCCTGCATCCACCTGCCTCCCGCCGCCGCTTGCCGGTCCTCGGAAATGACCACGATCCTCCTGACGTCGCCGCCGGCCGTCCCCCGTTTCGGATGAGGTCGCGGCGCTGCCCGCCAACCGTCGGGCGGCGACGCGGATCACCCCACATGGGCGAGGCCCCGGCGCGGACCGCGGGTCAGAGTGGCGGGGATCGCCGCGTGACGCCGTCCGAGCGGCCGGTGATCCGCCGCGTCGATCAGCGGCGCCGACCGCGACCAGGAGGAGCAGGACATGAAGCAGAACGACGCGACAGGAGCGATCCGCCAGCAGCACGCGGGCCTGCTGCAGTCGCTCCCCATGCACGACCGGCGCGACTTCGACAACGCCGACCGGGGCTTCATCGCCGCGTTGACCCCCGGGCTCGTCCGTGACGACTCAGGCGACGTGGTCTGGGACGGCGACGCGGCCGCGTACTTGCACGGTGAGGCACCGGACACCGTCAACCCGAGCCTCTGGCGGCAGTCCGTCCTGGTCGCGAAGCAAGGACTCTTCGAGGTCGTCGACGGCATCTACCAGGTGCGAGGCCTGGACCTGTCGAACGTGACCTTCGTCGAGGGCGACACCGGCGTGATCGTCATCGACCCGTTGATCTCGGCGGAGACCGCCGCGGCTGCCCTGGGTCTGTACCGGGAGCACCGTGGGGCGCGCCCCGTGGTCGCCGTGATCTTCACCCACAGTCACATCGACCACTTCGGCGGCGTGCTCGGCATCACCACGAAAGAAGACGTCGCATCGGGGAAGGTGCAGGTGATCGCACCGGAAGGCACGGTCGCTGAAGCAGTGGCAGAGAACGTGTACGCCGGAACGGCCATGGGCCGCCGGGCCGGGTACATGTACGGCGCAGCGCTCGAGCGCGGCCCAGCGGGCATGGTCGGCGCCGGCCTCGGGTTGACCACCTCAACCGGGCACGCGGCTATCATCGCGCCGACGCTGGAGATCACGACCAGCGGGGAGCGGCACACCATCGACGGGCTCGAGGTCGAGTTCCAGATGGCGCCGGGAACCGAAGCGCCCGCTGAGATGCACTTCCTGTTCCCCGGACGTCGGGCGCTGTGCATGGCGGAGAACGCCACACACACGCTGCACAACCTCCTGACCCTCCGCGGCGCGCTAGTCCGCGACCCGCACAGCTGGTCGCGGTACCTCTCCGAGGCGATCGAGCTCTTCGCCGACCGGACCGACGTCGTGTTCACGTCGCACCACTGGCCGACGTGGGGTGCAGACGAGATCCGCGAGTTCCTCGAGCTGCAGCGTGACCTGTACGCGTACCTGCACGACCAGACGCTCCGCATGCTCAACCGCGGACTCACCGGCGCGGAGATCGCCGAGGAGATGCAGTTGCCACCCGCGTTGGAGAACGCCTGGCACGCCCACGGCTACTACGGATCCGTCAGTCACAACGTGAAGGCGATCTACCAGCGGTACATGGGCTGGTTCGACGGCAACCCCGCCCGCCTCTGGCCGCACCCGCCGAAGCCCCTCGCGGAACGGTACGTCGACGCCATCGGAGGACTCGACCGCGTCGTCGAACTCGCGCAGGTCGCGTACGACGCCGGCGACTTCCGGTGGGCGGCCACACTCCTCGACCACGCCGTGTTCGCCGATCCCGACCACGGTCGGGCGAGGGCACTGTACGCCGACACGCTCGAACAGCTCGCGTACGGCTCCGAGAACGGCACCTGGCGGAACTTCTACCTATCCGGCGCCACCGAACTGCGGGGCGACAACTTCGGCACGCCCACGACGACCAACGCGCCGGAGATCCTCGCACAGCTCACCGCGCCGCAGCTGTTCGACGCGATCGCGATCACCGTCGACGGACCCCGCGCCTGGGACCTGCACCTGGCACTGGACATCGTGCTCGAGGACGAGCAGACCTCGTACCGTCTCACCCTGCGCAATGGTGCGCTCGTGTACGTCGAGAAGGCAGCCGACCCGAACACTGCGAACGCCACCCTGACCCTGACGAGGAACCGGCTGCTCCGCCTCGTCGGCGGGGACACCAGCGGGAACGGACTGCAGGTCGACGGCGACCAGGCCGTGCTGTCGACACTGCTGTCCGTCCTGCAGCCTGGAGACCCGGCGTTCAACATCGTCGTGCCGTAGCTCGTCACTCAATGGCCGGAGGCTTCCGGCAGTACCCCGAATCAGCGGGACGCGACCGACAGCGTCCGACAGAGAGTTGCGGTCGCCCCCGCGAACACGACCGACCGCCACCCGGCATGGGGTGAGATCCGCGGTCCGGCCGTCAGGACTGGATGTAGATCCATTTCGCCGTCTGGGGGTGATCGGGCTTCTGCAGCCAAGATCGTGAACGAGTCCGAAGCGCCGTTGGGAGTGTGAGTTCCGTCGCCCGGCTCAGCACGCGGGCTCCCGACGATCCCGAGCACGGCAATGCTGCCGGTTTTCTGGGGGCGAGTCGAGTGGACGGTCGTCGCTTCCTCGCGTTGGCGTCGGTTCGCGCAACGGGCGCCAAGACCGGCTCCGTTCGGAGTTGCGCTTCTCATCTCTCGTCTGGGTTGTCATACAGACGACGCTGTCGAGACCGGTCGCGACGCGTGAGGACAGCGCTTGCGGTCACGGAGAGTACCCATATCAGCACGCTCGCCGCTAGCCATGTCTTCCACTCCTCGATCTGTAGCCCGCCTCCTACTGCGGCGGCGATGAGCAGAGCCACGAGGGTGGCAAGAACCATCCCGAGGGACGCCATGAGGCCGAGCGCTCGGCGGACGCGCGAGCAACGACGAGCAGCGTGCTCTGCGTGACCGCGAAGACCACGATCGTGATCAGGAACCCCAGGATTGTGAGGTGCATGCCGGGGAGGACCCGCGCCGCTGCGAGGAGCCTGACGCTCGACGAACAGAACAGGATCAGGACATGGCGCAGTAACCACATGGTTCGAGCATCGGTGACTCGATCGCTGCGGGGTCCGCCCGGTTCGGTTGAACGACCGGAACTCCCGAGGGCACTCCGTGCTGAAGTGCAGGGCGCGTCGCATTGGCGGAGCACCGATGTCAGAGCGGTCGCGACGGAGAGGACCATCAATGGAGCGACGTCGGTACAGCCCGTTCCGTCGGCATCGGTCGTACGAACACGCGAGCCCAGTCGTCGCGAACGCTCACCACGGTGATGTCGGACCGGTCTGCAGCGTGCAGGATCTGACCGGCGCCCTCGTCGTAGGGAGCGTCTCCACGCCCTGTGTCGTCATCATGGTGGATGAGTAGTCGCAGTGCGCGGTGGGCGGGCCCGGCGTACTCGAGCATCTCGCGGTCCCCATCGGAGTTGCCGACGGCGACGACTGGGCGCCGTCCGATCCGGCTCCAGATCCGTGTCGGCTTCTCCGGTCCGTCGTCGAAGAACGCCATCGTGTCCCCGTACCTGACGTCGCTGTTTGAGTACTTGAGTCCCATGGCGGTGCCGATGACCTGTTCGGGTGGGATTCCGTAGTTCAGCTCGGTCATCGGCCGCATGAAATCGCGTTCGCCTGCCGACACGACGTAACAGGTGAAGCCGCGCGATCGGAGCCACTCGATGAGTTCGACCATCGGCTGGTAAACGGTTTGCGCATACGGCACGCCCAGCGTCGGGTGGAGTGCGCTCGCGTAGAACGACGACACGATCTCCGCGTACCGTTCGACACTCATGTCGGCGGTCACTCGGACGACTGCAGCGAGGAGCGCCTGCAGGTCGGCATCATCACCTGCGGCGTGCTTCTCGAGGGCCCTGCCGAACCACGAGTGATCGCCAGTTGAAGCGGCCAGGTACGGCTGAGTACGTCGAAGCGCGGGATCGTGCTCGGCGGCTGACGCCCAGCGGCCGATCAGCCAGTGGAGCTGCGTCGGCATCGGCTTCTCCGTCCAGAGCGTGCCGTCGTTGTCGAACACTGCGACTCGGTCGGAGACCGGCAAAGCGTTGCGACCACTCGTGACTCGATCGACGTAGCGTTCGATGACGTCCCGTGTGTGGCCGTTCCGCCACGAGTTGAGTGTGCTCACGAGCTGCTTTCCTCTCTCGGCTCTGACTGCTGTGCGGCGTCGCTCGGTCCTGGATGGCTCGGGAGGAGCTTGCTCGACCTCGCCGCGGTCAAGGCGCTGTCGAGGTCCGGGTGGACACGCCCGGTCGCGGCGAGTCCGCGGAACCACTCCGTACGGCGCGCGGTCGCGGTCGCTTCTTCGGGCAGCGCGGCGATAAACAGCGTGACGCCGCGTGTGGTGAGTTCGCGGTCGAGATCGGCGAGGCCTTCGAGCACGGTCACCGAAGTGACGTACATCTGTGGAAGCTCGAGGACGACGACGTCCGTCGAGCCATCATCGCTGACGAGCGCGAGGACAGCGCGTTCGTACTCGAGCACGTTTGCGGTGTACACGGAACCATCGATCCTGGCCGTGAGGACGGCGCCGAACCTCGGGCCAGGTGTCAGGCGCACCCGACGGAGCTCCCGGAGGACGAGGAAGAACGTTCCGAGCACTCCGACAAGGACTGCGGGGAGGAGCCCTGCACTCAGCCCGACCGCAGCCGTGACGGCAGCGAGACAGAAATCTCGTCGACTCACGCGGGCGAGGTCCGCCAGCGCTCGGAGGTCGATGAGGCCGATCACCGCCGTGAAGACAAGCGCGGCCAACGTCGCGGCCGGCATGGCGGCGAGCACCGGCCCGAGAACGAGCGCCACCGAAACGGCCAGGGCGGCGGTGATAAGTCCGGACAGCTGGGTCCGAGCGCCAGAACGTTGGTTGACCGCGCTCTGCGAGAACCCGCCGGCGGCCGGAAGCGCCTGCGTCGCGGCGCTGGCGATGTTCGCGACTGCGGTTGCCAGGAGTTCCCTGTCGCTGTCGATCTGGGGCTCATCGGGACGGCGGATGCCCCTGGCGACCGCGGCTGATTCGAGGAACGCCATCGTGGCGATGCCCACAGCGCCGGGCAGCAGCGCTGGAACGAGCGTGAGGTCGGGAACCACCGGAACCGGGAAGCCCGAAGGGATCGCAGCGATCGACTCCACGCCGACGGACGGGAGGTCGAGCACGATGCTGGCGGTGATCCCACCCGCGACAACGACGAGCGGGCCGGGAACGCGCGGTGCCACCCGACGAAGGACGAGGAGCGACCCGATCGAGATTGCCGAGAGCACGACGGTCGGCACGTTCGCGTCACCGATCGCTTCGAGGGTCGCCACGAGGGAGCGGAAGAACCCTCGGCCGGATGGAGCGTCGTCGATTCCCAGCAGCTTCGGCACCTGACCGACGGCAACGGTGGCCCCGACGCCCACCTGCACCCCCACGAGCGTGGATCGGTTGATGTTCTCGACGAGCGAACCGAGGGAGAGGAACCTCGCCGCGAGAAGCACGAGTCCCACGAGCAGCGCAAGCGTCGCCAGTGCCCTGGTCGGTTCGTCCGACGTCGATGCGACGTTCGCCGAAACGAACGTGGTCGCCGTGAGCGTGGCGATCGTCGATGTCGTCGACACGCTCATCGAGCGGGAACCGCCGAGCACTGCGTACGCGACCATCGGAGCGATGCAGGTGTAGAGACC
The DNA here is from genome assembly GCF_900215175.1 of Curtobacterium sp. 314Chir4.1. Classification (NCBI taxonomy): domain Bacteria; kingdom Bacillati; phylum Actinomycetota; class Actinomycetes; order Micrococcales; family Microbacteriaceae; genus Curtobacterium; species Curtobacterium sp. 314Chir4.1. The sequence goes on along the minus strand of NZ_OCMI01000001.1, from coordinate 627,284 downwards.
GACCTGTACTGGGAGGTCGGCGATCGTCGCGTAGGCCATCGCCTGCGGTACGACGACGGCGCCCGCCGCGAGGCCAGCAACGAGGTCACGGGTGAGCCATGCACGGTCGTAGCGGCGAAGGGTGGGTGCGAACCAATCCATCCGAAGGGCGTGGCCTTCGGATGACGTACCACTGCGCACTGCTCCGGCTGGCGACATGGGTTCATGGTCGCCGCGCGGCTCCTGCCGCGCACCACCCCTTCAGGGTGACCGGAACGAGCGGTCGCGACATCAGTGGATCGGAAGGTGACCACCATGTTCCGAGACCGTGAGGCGCCGATCGGAAGCTCTTGTGCGGGATCAGCGCGACGTCCGACCGACGCCGTCAGTGCATCCGCGTGAGCAGCGCCGTGAGGGGTGTCCCACGGGACGGGAAGGGGCCGGTCGTCGTTCGGTCGTCAGCTCATCCCCACTGCTCGAACGCTCGCCGCGCCGCAGCGTGGCGCGCGCATCACGTGCCTTCGCGGCGCTGGGGAACGTCGCGGGTGATCATGTCGGTCCGACCACTCGACCGTCGATGCCGGCCGCGGGGTCGGGCGCGCCTCGATCAGAATCGCACGACCGACCCCGCAGGGTGACTGCTACTCCCGGGCGAGCATGCCGCGAGCCTCGATCTCCTCGTCGACGTAGTGGTCACCAGCGAGGGAGACTGCGACGTGGTCGATGGTGATGCCCGACGAGCGGGATGTGGTGCCGTACCGCTGCGTGACCGGGTCAGCGGAATCACGTCCGACAGCGAGTCCTTCTCCCGCGAGTGCGAACTTGCCCGGTTGCGTCCGCAGCGGACCGGCTCCGACGGGCTGACCGTCGATGCGGAGGGTCAAGGTGCCGTTCGCGACGCCTCTGGGCTCCTCACCCTCCTTCGCGAACTCCGCCGTGATCGTGTGGTTCCCGACCGGGACGACTGTGTCGCTGGAGACGACGGTCTCGTCGATTCCGAGGAAGTTGTACACGTAGTACAGCCGACCATTGTCGAGGAACAACGCGTGACCTCCGAAGCGGCTGCCTTGCGCGAGCACGATTCCCGCGGCATCGGTGGAGTCGACGTCGACCACTGCCGAGATCGTGTAGGAACGGTTCCGGATGTTCGGTGCAACTCCCTCCGGAACCTCAGCTGTGCCGGGGTAGTACGTGTACTCGGTCCGGTGCGGTGCCACTTCCGGCCGGGTCTCGGTCAGCCGTTCGCGGGCGGTCCGGTCGTCGAGCGGGAAGACGTTGTTGCGGCCCGCGATGGCGAACCACATGCCGATCATCTCCGTGACACGTTCTGGCTCCTGTTCTGCGAGATCGTGCATCTCGGATCGGTCCTGATCGGTGTGGTAGAGCTCCCACACGTCGTTGCCGAAGCTCCCGACGCCGGACAGCGGTCCGTGGCGCGAGACGATCTTCCATCCGTCGTGGAACAGTGCCCTGCTCCCGAGCATCTCGTAGTACTGCGTGCGCCGGCGGGTCGGAGCTTCCGCGTCGGCGAACGTGTAGTCGAGGGATTCGCCCTGGATCGGAACCTGCGGGTACCCCTTGATCGTCTCGGGCGGTTCGACACCGAGGCAGCTGTAGATGGTGGGAACGATGTCGATCGCGTGGTGGTACTGGTCGCGGACCTCGCCAGCCACGTCGCGCATCCTTGCCGGCCACGCGATGATCAACGGGTCGGCGATGCCGCCCTCGAGCGTGTAGCGCTTGAACATCTTGTACGGGGTGTTGAACGCGACGGCCCACCCAGTCGGGTAGTGGTTGTAGGTCCCCGGGCCGCCGAGCTCGTCGATCTTCGCGAGGTTCTCTTGAAGGTCGTCGGGCCAGTTGTTGAAGAACTTGTTCTCGTTCACCGAGCCGTTCGGGCTTCCCTCACCGCTCGCCCCGTTGTCCGAGCACACGACGATGATCGTGTTGTCGAGCTGGCCCGACTGTTCGAGGTACTCGACGAGACGTCCGAGTTCGTGGTCCGTGTAGCTCGAGAACCCTGCGTACACCTCGGCCATCCGGACGAAGAGCTTCCGCTCCGCGTCGGACAGCTCCTCCCAGGGGCGCACCTGATCCGCCTCGGTGACGACTTCTGGTGCCGGCCACGGATTGATGGGCCCGAGTTCGGTGTCCAGCGGCACGATCCCCAGTTCCTTCTGCCGAGCGAGGGCGCCTTCCCGGTAGAGCTCGTATCCGTCGTCGAACACGCCCTTGTACCGGTCCGCCCACTCTGCCGGGGCGTGGTGCGGCGCGTGATTCGCGCCGAACGCGAGGTACATCAACCATGGCTTGTCCGGAGCGATCTGCTTGCCATCCCGGATGAATTCGATGGACTTGTCCACGAGGTCCTTCGACAGGTGGTACCCCTCTTCCGGCGAGGCAGGCTGGTCGACGGCGTGGTTGTCGTACACGAGGTCCGGGTACCACTGGTTCGTCTCTCCGCCGAGGAACCCGTAGTAGCGCTCGAACCCGCGACCGATCGGCCAGGTGCGCCGGGAGGACGCCATGTTGGACTCGTTCTCGGGCGTCAGGTGCCACTTGCCGACGCAGTACGTGTTGTAGCCCTCCTCGACGAGGACTTCGGCGACCGTCCCGTTTTCGGGCGGGATGACCGCGGACTGACCGGGGTAGCCCGCGGCACCTTCGACGATGCAGGCCATCCCGTTCATGTGTGCGTTCCGACCGGTGAGCAGGCTCGACCTGGTCGGCGAACACAACGCGGTGGTGTGCCAATTCGTGTAGCGGAGTCCGAGCTCCGCGATGCGGCTGAGCGTCGGCATCTCGATGCGGCCGCCGAACACGTCCCAGGCGGCGATGCCGGTGTCGTCCCAGACGACGTAGAGGACGTTCGGGGACCCGGGCCGTGCGGTCGGGGGCTGGAACGGCTCCCAGTCCGGGGTGGAATCGCGGACGTCCATGTTGATGACGCCGCGGAATGATTGCGACATGTCTCAGTCCTCACGCTCGATCGGCGGAACCGCGGTTCAGCGGGCCGCGGGACGTCGCAGTGTTCGCCCCGTACCACCTTCCGACCTCGCGTGCGGCGCGCCCTCGCCCGGAGCGGGTGAACCGCAGGATCGTGACCGTCCCGAGTCCGCCCTGCGACGCGCTCCCGCGGCTTTCACCCCGAGTGGGTGATCCGGACCACCGAGAACCGGTCGAATCTGTGCTCAGTGGTAGCCGGCGAGCACCTGCCGCGAGGGATGTGTCGGAACGAGCGAGGGGAACGGCCGATGAACGGGGAGACGCCCGGCGGATGCTGCGCTCCCAACGGCCGGATGATGCCGACCGGGTGGAACAGCACGACGACCTCCGGGCCGACTGATCCGCGGCACCGCGGGTCTTCGGCGACACGTCACACGATCGCCCAGTCTCGAGTGCCTGCGCAAACGTTCTGGATGGGCGATGCCCATGGTGACGCGAAGTGGGGCGACGGTGAGACGCCTGCGCACCCCGTCTCGCTGGACTCCTTCGACATCGACGTCACGAGTGTGACGAACGACGATTTCGCCCGGTTCGTCGACGCGACGCGGTACGTCACGGATGCTGAGCGCTTCGGGTACTCCGCTGTGTTCCACCTCGCGCTCGAAGCTCCACCCGAGGACGTCCTGGGACAACCCCCCGCCACTCCTTGGTGGTTCGGCGTGGCGGGGGCCGACTGGCGGCACCCAGGGGGGAGATGGTCGTCCATCGAGGAGCGCGGTGACCACCCGGTGGTGCACGTGTCATGGAACGACGCAGTCGCGTACTGTGCATGGGCTGGTCGCGAGCTTCCCACCGAGGCACAGTGGGAAGTCGCGTCACGTGGAGGCCTCGCCGCTGCTCGTTATCCGTGGGGCGACGAACTCCGCGCTGGCGGACGGTGGCAGGTCAACATATTCCAGGGCGTCTTCCCTGGGCGGAACACACTGGATGACGGGTTTCTCACGACGGCACCCGTTCGATCGTTCGACCAGAACGGGTACGGCCTCTGGCAGATGGTCGGAAACGTCTGGGAGTGGTGCGCGGACGTCTTCGACGTCGACACCTATGGCCGAGACGCAGCGCGCGGACGAGTCGAGAACCCCAAAGGTCCGCCCGCACGCTCATCTGAGGAGCCGCGAGTGATGCGTGGTGGGTCGTACCTCTGCCATGACTCCTACTGCAACCGCTACCGGAACTCCGCGCGGTCACAGAACACCCCGGACTCATCCATGGGCAATGCGGGCTTCCGCACCGTCAGCCGGACGCACACGCCCGGTCGGCAGGACGATCAATGAAGGCGTAGAGCTTCGGGAGGACTGCGGGGTGGGCGTGACGAGGATCACCGCACGACGCCGCCCGAGCAGCCGCTGATCGGCTCCGCACCCGTTCCAGGTGTGGACCGCGAGCAGGCGAGGAAGCCGCCCATCCGACACTGCGAAAGCTGCCCGGCCCTGCTGGAAGGCCCGGCGCTCTGGCTCGTCGGCGGGGACACCAGCGGAGACGGACTGCAGGTGGATGGCGACGAGACCGTGCTGTCAACACTACAGTCCGTTCTGCAGCCCGGAGGCCCGGCGTCCAACATCGTCGTGCCGTAGCTCGTCACTCGGCGATCGGGCGCACCGGTCGCTTCCCGCCTCAGCGGGACGCGACCGGCAGCGTCCGACCCCACCGCCGCACGGCCGTGTAGGCCTGCTCGCGGACGTCCGGTGCGGAGAGCATCACGTCGTGGAGCGCGTCGTGGACGCGGACGACGGACACGTCGTCGCCGAGCGACAGCGATCGGTGTGCGACGGCGTCGACGTTGAGTGCGACGTCCGAGCGGTTCATCTCCTCCGACCACTTGGGTGAGAGCAGACTGTGCGTACTCAGCAGCACCAGGGTGGGGGTGCTGCTGGCGAGTCCTTCCGCCAGTTGCGCTTGCCCTGCGAACACGGCCGAGAGCCATCCGGGATGAAGGGGAAATCCGCGCTCTGGCCGCCAGGACTGGTTGTAGGCCCATTCGCCGTCTGCGTCGCTCGACACCGTCCGCGTGTAGAAGCCGGGGTCGACGGTCGGCATCGGAGCAAGCGGATTGCGGCGTGCTCCGAGTTTCAGGATCGGCGCGATGAACTCGCGGGCCAGACTGCTCGCTTGGAACTCCAGCCATGGACTGTTGAGCATCAGCCCGGAAGCGATCCCCGGGTGGCGAGCGTTCCAGAGCGCGAGGGTGAGCCCACCAGTCGAGTGGCCGAAGAGGATCAGCCGGCGGCGACCGCTTCCTGTTTCGCCGTGGCCCATGACTTCCAGTGCGGCGGCGATGTCCTCGTCGTACGTCTGGAGGTCATCGACGTACCCGGGGGTCTGGTGCGGCAGCAGGCTCCGGCCGTACTTGCGGAGATCCACGGCGTAGAACCGGGCACCGAGCAGCTCGATGTGCTCCGCCATCTCGCGTTGGAAGAAGTAGTCCGACCATCCGTGCACGTACAAGACGTCCGACCGGCTGAGCGGCCGCCGGTCGGTCCGCGGTCGCACCGTGGTCCGCCAGCGACCGAGCGGGCGGTGCGTCGCGGTCCGGCGGACCAGTGTCGCGGTGACAGGTCCTTCGTCGTCGTCTTCGAGGGGGAGCCGGAGCGATTCGAAGTCAGCGCCCAGGACGTCGCGCGTCCACCGCGTTGTTGGGTGGTCATGGGGGCGACCTCGTGTCGACGGGGCGGGACTCACTTGCGGTGGCGGGGTTTGGTGGGGCTGTCCGAGGAGAGTCTGATCGGGGTTGTCGTGGTCGGCAGATCCCGACCGTTCGGTACGGGCACGATCGTCACCGGCACGGGTGCGGGTTGGCGGGACTCTTCGGGGCGTCGTTGCGGGTTCATCGGCCCTCCTTGTTCGTGCACCCCACTGCACCACGCCGCGACAGTAGGAGGATCACCCTGTCCGTGCGAATTCCCGGCCGCCGTGGCGGCCGGTGATCATCGGCGGCGTCGAACGGTGCGCCGGATGAGGAGGCCACTGGTACACAGCAGCGCGGCGAGGATGAGCAGCGACAGTGCTGCGCCACCGTCCGCGCCGGTGAATGCCAGCCCGACCGGGCGGGGGCCGCTCGCGTCCGCGCTGCCGCCGTCGGAGCCGTTCTGGCCGGGAGCGGGTGCCGGTGTGGGGCCCGGCGGGGTGGGGGTGGGCGTGGGCGGTGTGGGTGTGAGGTTGTAGGAGTTCGTGATGGTGACCACCTGCAGCTCCGGGACCGCTTCGCCGGCGCCGGTCGGCGTCAGGATGGTGACGGTGCCGGGCGTGATGGTGCGGACGGCTTCGCCGTACGATCCGTCGTCGCCGTCCTCGGTGACCGTGCACTGTGCTCCGAGGGGGATGCCGTCGACACGGGCTTGAAGCATGTCGGCGCGGTCCAGGACCAGTTCGGCGGAGTCGCCCAAGTCCACCGGCGCGCCGGCGACTACGCAGCTGACGTTGGCGGTGAATCGGTCGGGTGCCGCTGCGGCTCCTGCACCAGTGATCTCCTTCTGCACCAGGAGCGAGCCTGCGGTGAGGATCACGCCGACCTTGACTGGTGCTTGCGCGAGGGGCAGCGCACCGTTGGTGAGGGTGGCGGTCGTGCCGACCTGGTTGTACGCGACGTCGCCGCCGGCCGGCACGCTGACGGGAGCAGCGTCTGGACGTGCGGCGCCGGCGGGCACGTTCACGGTGCGGTAGCGAGCGGTCACGGTGCCGCCAGGTGCGACGCCGCCGGCCGGGGATACGTCCACGATGATGCGGACGCCGGTGACGGCGCCCCAGTCGCCGGCGAAGGTGTCACCGTCGGTCCACGTGTTCGCCGCGCAGGTGGTGTCGGAAGTCCACGTCGATCCGCTTCCGTCCGCGCACACTGCCGCGTCGGTGGTCACTTGCCAGGTTGTGGTGGCACCGTCCGGTGCGTTGACGCTCACCCCGAACGGGCCGTCGAATGCGGGCCGATAGGTGCTGCCGCGACTGGATCCGGTTGCGAGCAGGATGTCGCCTGGCGTGGGAAGCGCGTCGACGAAGGTCACGGTGTCCTGGTTCACGGTGCCGGTGTTCCGGGCGGTCAGTCGCCATTCGTCGGTTCCGCCGACCCGGGTTTCGGCGACGCACGGCGGCAGCGTGAACCCCTCGCCGTCCGGGGTGCAGGTGCTGCCCGGATCGGTCGGGTTGACGGCGCCCGAGACGAGGCTGTTGATGATGTCGCCGCGGACGGCCTTGCTCGTTTGGAGGGCCGGGCCGGGGGTCGGCTGCACATAGTTCGTGGTTCCGCACTGGTTCGCGGGGAGCTCCGGGATGGTGCCCTGGCCGTTGCCGGAGGTGTTGGTGCAGGCGTCCAGTGCGGTGGTCGTGGTCGCGGTGACGGCGTTGGTGGCGCGCTCGTTCTCCTGCAAGCCGGGTTGCAGGGTGAGCGGGATGACGACGGTGAACGTCTCGTCCGGAGCCATCCGGTTGCCGGTCGTGGGCCACGTGAAGGTGAGGGTCCCGTCGTCGTCTTGCGCGAGGGTGACGTCGGTGGAGAGTGTGCCGCCGTCGCTGGTGGTGTACGTCGGGTCGGTGCCGTCCCAGGTCAGGGCGGCGGGCAGCTGATCGTCGACGGAGGTGAGGGTGATGATGCCCGTGCCGGTGTTGTGCATCGTGATCGTCCACGGGACGGTGCTGCCCACTGGAACGGTGTGCTGGTTGTCTGCGGGCGCCTTCACGATGTCGAGGCTTCGCGTGCCCGGGTCGAGGGTGAGCGTGTCGTCGGCGGTGCTAGTGGCGTCGGGGAACAGGGTGTCCTCAGCGCGATGCGAGGTCACCGTGGTCGTGTCGCCGATCGTGCTCGGGAACCTGACGGCGTTTCCGTCTCGTTCTGTCTCGAGGATCCGGACGTGCAGTGTGGCGGCGGCGGTCCATGCTGCGGGCGGGGTCGTGTGGGAGAGGACGTCGCCGTCGGCGCGGGTGAAGACGAACCGGATCCCGGTGATCGCCGCAAGGTTCGACGTGGGAAGGGTGGCTGTGGTGGATGGGGTGCCGGTCTGCCAGGAGGCCGTGCCGTTCGTGCGCACGTCGACGCGGACCTGGTCGGCGCCGGCGGGGAGGGTCACGTCATCGGGGGAGAAGGACTCGAGTCGGACGGCGTTCCAGAAGTCTGTGTCGCTGTCCTCGATCGTGACGGTGTCCGGCGCGACGGTCGCGTCCGGCCCCTGCTTCGCGGTAAGGGCGACATCGATGGTGCTGGCGCGATTCGCTTCCAGCACCGTGTTGGGTGTGAAAGTCTTCCCGGCGTTGACGTCGAGCACCCCGCGGACGAGGCGGACGTCGGCCGAGGTGGAGTCCGTGGGGGTGCTGGTCTGACCGGACGGTGCGAGAACCGGGTCGTACGACTGCGCGAAGGCACGGTTGGTGACGGTGGTGGTTGCGGTGACCGGAACGGATGGCAGGCTCCGGAGCGTTGCGCGGAGCTGGGTGTGCATCGTCATGACCAGGGCGTCGTCGGAGGAGATGGTGCCGCCGGTGGTGGCGGGGTCGGCGCCTTGGTACACGACGCTCACTCCGACGACGTCGGCGAGGTCGGCGGTGGATGCCGCTCGAGCTCCGGTGATCGTGGTCGTGCTGGTGGTCAGTGTCCCGTCCCCGTCGCGGTGGAGCAGGGACACGATCGAGGCGTCGGCGTCCACTTCGCTGGCGTCGAAGGTGAAGTCCAATCCGGTCAGGGTGAACCGTTCGAACGGGTTGGTGGTCGTGTAGATGGCGTCGGTGTAGGGGTCTGCTGCCCAGTCGTCGGCGGCGCTGGTGCAGTCGGCAAGGGTCGACGGTGAGCACGGCATGGGATCGGTGACGCGGACGTAGGACGCTCGTGACGCGGAGCCATTTCGCGCGGAGACGGTCATGTCGTTCGTCGGGTAGGCGGATGGGTCGACGTCGCCTGGCACCGGGACGGACAGGACGTCGTGCTCGGACGTCTTGGCGACGCTGACCAGCGGCGGCCGGTCGAGGATGACGAGGTCGTCGTGGGCCGTCGCATCGCGTGGCCCGTCGGTGGTGGCGGCGTCAACGTTCACGGTGTTGCGGATCGATCCGGCCGCGGTGAGGTTGTAGTCGGTGGTGCCGTTCACCCACCGGTCGCCGGCGTTCTGCGGGTCGCGGAGCGTGTTCCGGAGCGCCCAGACGAGGTTGAACGCGCGCGGTGTCGTGCTGGTCGCGATGCCGGATCCGGGGACAGGGCGGGTCGGGTCGGTGCTTGCTGCGCGAGCGGCGTCATCGGGGGTGATGGTGATGCGCACACCGGTGGTCGCCGCGGACTGCGCAGCGGTGAGCGTGTAGCCGACGAAACCGCTGTCGTCCACCCAGCCGGCGGCGGGGGCGGGGACTGTCGACCAGGTGCCGCCGCTGAACAGCTCGATCGAAGCGACGTCGTCCCACTGCCAGAGTCGGTCGGTGGTGACGGGGACCGGTGCGATGGCTTGGAGGTTGAACGCTTGGAACGTGGTCGCCGCCGGGTCGTCAGCGTTGCCGGCGGGGTCGGTGACGGTCATCGTTGACGTGCCGGTGGTCCGTGCGCCCCACTCGAGTGTTGACCCGACCTGTTCGCCGGACTGACTGTCGACGGTGGTGCGGTCGGTGGTGAAGTCGGTGTCGGTCCACCGTTTCCCGGCGATGAGGCTGCCGTCGCCGCTGGTCGACTCGATCGACGTGCCCGCATCAGCTTCGGCGACGTCGCTGTCGATGGTGCCGCCGCCATCGACGGTGCCCTCGCCTTGCGCTGTCGCGTGGTTCGTGTACGGGGTCGGGTCGCCGTCGGGGGTGCTGGTGGGGTCGCCGCCGTAGCGTTGGTCGGCTCGAGCCTGCGAGACGAAGTTCGGTTGCACGGTGGTGCCCTGTGGGAACCCATCTGGGTTGGTGAACACGAACCGGAGCCCGGTGATGTCGCCCTGGAGATCCGTGGGGATGGTGCCAGAGAACGTCGTGGGACCGGTGGCGGGCAGACCGTCGATGGGGAGCTGCTGCCAAGTGTCACCGTCGTCGCTCGTGTACTGGATCGTGAGGGTCGCGCCCGCGGGAACCTGCGTCGGTGCGATCGCGACGGGGTCGAACGCGTTCCAGAAGGAACTGTCTTCATGGGGTGACGGGGCGACGTCCTCGATCGTGATCGTGGTCGGGGTCACGAATGCGGAGTCGGTGGAGGTGGTTGCGGGAAGTTCGGCGACGACGGTCCCGCCGGGGGCGATCGGTTCCTGCGGACTGAGGGTCTTGCTCAGGGCGATGTCGATGTCCGGCGTGAACACGTCGAGCGGAGCGTTCGCGTCGTCGGAGGCGGAAGCGTCGCCATTGACGACGGTGACGTCGGCGGTGTTCGTGGTTCGGAGTGTTTCGGTGGCGGCGGCATCCGGTGCGGTGTCGATCGTGAACGGTGTCGTCGTTGATGCGCCGGCGTCGACAGGACCCTCGTACGCGATCTCGAAACCGGTCACGTACGTGTCCGCTGGCGGGGAGGCGACGGGAGTGTCACCGTTGTCGAACGAATCGGTTCGCGTCGTCTCGTCGCTGAAGTGCCAGGTGACGGTCGCCCCGGTGGCGGACGCCGGGTACGTGAGGGGCGCGGTGAAGCCGCCGAAGCTGATCTCGGCGGTGAAGTAGTCGAGGTCGCTGATGGTGAGCTCTTGGACGGGACCATCGGATGCGTTGGTGGCGGTGATGGTGCCGGTCGCGGAGCCGCCAGCCGGGATCCTGCCGGGGGTGATGGTCTTGGTCGCGGTGGCAGCGAGTGCAGTGGGGGTGACGGTGTGGTCGGCGGAAGCGCTGTCGGTGGCGGGATCGTGCCCGGGAACGGTGACCGTTCCGCTTGCCGTGTTGGTGGTCGTCCATCCCCCGTCGATGCCCGCGCCGGTGTCACGGTCGGTTGCGCGCTGCGTGACGTCGAACCGGACGGATGCTGCCGGGTCGCCTGGGGTGAGGACCGCACCGTCGTCGCCGGTGTAGGTGAGGCGGATGCCTGCGACGCTGTCCGCCCCGACCCCGGCGGGGAGCGCGGCGTTGTCGGGCGGTCCGGGCGCGCCGGTGACCCAGTGGTATGTGCCCGTGGCCGGATCGAGGACGTACGCGTCGATTTGGACGGCCGTCGCGCCGGCTGGAAGCGTGATGTTGCCCGGCCCGGTGATGTCGACGTATCGGAACGGGTTCGTCGGTGAGAGCGCGTCCGCGCCGTCGGTCGCGTCCGCGGGCTCTTGGATGACGATCGACGTCGCGGGGACGTTGGAGGTGTTCTCTGTCGTGAGCGTGACCACTGAGGCGGCACCGGGCGAGTACCGCTCGGTTGCTGGCGTCCAGCTCTTGGTCGTGTTCGCGTCAATGGTGGTGGGGATGTTGACGGTGATTGTTGCCGTACTGGCCGCGGTGGCGGCGTTGTCTGCGGTACCGGTCCCGGTGTTCGTGATCGGGGTGCCGTTGTACGCCCAGGTCGGCGGCAGATCGTCGGGGACGCGCAGCGTGAGGGTGAGGGTGTACGCCTGGCCGGCGGCAAGGCCGGTGGTGCCGTCGGCGAGGGGCTGCACGAACTGGACGGACCCGACGCAGGGTGGCGCCGTGGTGACCTCGACCGGTGGTGTGCCGCCACAACCGGAGTGCGACACCACCCAGTCGGGAGCTGCTGGAGGTGCGGGGTTCGGCGGGGTCGCGCTGAAGCTGACGATCGGGAACCCGGCGAGTTCGGCCGGGAGGGAATCGTCGATGCGCGCGTTGACGCAGTCGGCGTCGTCACATCCCAGACGGATGGTGAAGGTGAACTCGTCGCCGGGACCCACTGTGGCGGCCTTGCCGCCGTTGACGAGCTTGTTCACCTCCAGCGCGGCGGGGTCGGCTGCGGCCGCGGGGAGCGCGGCGGTCGTGACCGCGCCGAGCGCCAGGAGGACGACCGTGCTGGCTGCGATCGCGGCGCGCAGCGGATGGTTCCAGCCCATGGGTAGTCGATCCTCTCCGTCGTACCGGCCATCGTCCTGAGGCGCGTGCGCGACGTGCACCATCCCCTTCGGGTGAGTTTCCTCCCACGGTGAACGGTTCTGAAGGCCCGTGCTCCGGCCATCCGCCGGTGACGTGATTGCGCGTCGACCAGATCGCCCGATCCGGGTGGTGCCCCGGCCCGACACCCGGAACTAGACAGAAGCCACCGATCTCGAGAGGGAGAACATCATGGACTTCTGGAACACGTTCTGGGAGGTCGTCTGGTACGGCCTGGTCGCCTTCGCATGGGTCGCCGGGCTGATGGCGATCTTCGCGATCCTGGCAGATCTCGTACGAGATCGGGCGCTCAGCGGCTGGTACAAGGCGATCTGGGTGTTCTTCCTCGTGTTCGTCCCCTTCCTGACGGCGTTGATCTACCTCATCGCCCGAGGACGCGGCATGGCCGACCGGGGCGCCGAAGCGGCAGCCCGCCAGAAGGAAGCCGCCGAGGGGTACATCCGGACCGTCGCGGGCACGTCACCGTCGGACGAGATCGCGAAAGCACAGTCCTTGCTGGACGCCGGGACGATCACCCGCTCCGAGTTCGACACGATCAAGGCACATGCACTCGGTCGCCAGAACGCCGGCGCGCACGCCGGCGCTGCGGCGGTGTGAAGCCGTGGTGTCCTTCAACTACGGCCCAGCGGAAGTGTTCATCTTCCGGTATGTCGGTGAGTTCCCGGACTCCCGAGTGCTCGAGGCGCTGGCCGACCTGGTGTCGAACGACACGGTCCGACTCCTGGACATCCTGATCGCCCACCGCGACGTGCAGGGACAGGTGCGCGTCCTCGAGATCGACGACATCCCACCGGAGCACATCGGGCAGGACCTCGCCCTCGAAGCGCGCGGGATCGCTGGCAACGACGACATCGACGAGATCGCCGCGAACCTGCCAGCGGGCGCGTCAGCAGCCATCGCGGTCATCGAGCAGCGGTGGGCGAGGACACTCGCCGAACGCTTCACCGACAGCGGCGCCGAACTCCTGCAGACGGTCCGCGTCCCGGCGCCCGAGCTGAACGCCATCGCCGCAGCAGCACACATCGAGTAGAGGAACACATCATGCCGTTCAGACGATTTGGACGCCCGGGACTGCTCGGGATGGCCGCACGAACCGCGGTCGTCGCGGGCACGGCCTCCGCCGTGAGCGGCGCCGTGCTCGGCCATCAGCAACGTGCCGCGCAACAGCGAGCAGAAGCAGATGCCTACGAGCTCGAGCAGACACGGCCGATGTCGGAAGTGCCGCCGCTTCCGCAAACACCGCCCCCGGCAGGGCAATCCCAGCCGCCCGACCTGATGAGTGAACTCGATCGGCTCGCAGCTCTCCGGCAACAGGGGCTCCTCAACGACGACGAGTTCACCGCCGCGAAGCAGCGGCTCCTCGCCGGCTGACCGCTTCCACGAACACCTTCCGAACTATCAGCGCACCACCGAAGCAAAGGGATGACCATGGCAACGACCAAGACCGCCTCCGACTCGACCATCGGCGTGTTCGCGACCAGCGACGAAGCCCTCAGCGCCGTGCAGGCACTCAAGGACGCCGGCTACGGCGAGGACGTCGTGTCCGTCGTCGGCAAGGGAGTCAAGGATGAAAAGACCGTCCACGGATGGATCCCCGTCGGGAACCAAGCCGGATCGTTCGGTGGCTGGGGAGCGCTGTGGGGTGCCCTCACCGGGTGGCTCCTGCTCGGCTTCGTCTGGCTGCCCGGCGTCGGATGGGTCGCCGCGGCCGGCTGGCTGGCGAGCACCCTCGTCGGCGCGGGTATCGGCGCCGGTCTCGGCGCACTCGTCGGGCTCGCCGTCCCCGAAGAGGAGATCCCGCAGTACGAAGACGACCTCAAGGCCGACCGGTACCTCGTCATCGTGCACGGAGACGCCGACACAGTCGAAGCCGCACACCGCATCATCACCGACGCCGCACCCCTGCGTGCGCAGCGCTACGCAGAGTGACCACCGCTCCAGGAAAGGACCCAACCGATGTCTGATCTGATCGTCATCTCGTTCGACGACGAAGCGAAAGCCACCGCCGCGTACGAAGAGGTACAACAGCTGCAGGACGACCTCATCGTGGAACTGGCGGGGCTTGCCCTCGTCCGAGTCGACGACTACGGCAAGAAGCACGTCGAGACACCCGGGCCGGTCGGCAAGGTCGGTGCCGGCGCTGGGGCCGGCGCCCTGTTCGGCACCATGATGGGGCTGCTCTTCTTCGTCCCGTTCTTCGGTCTCGTCATCGGCGGAGCACTGGGCGCACTCTTCGCGGGGCTCGACAAGACCGGCCTGAACGCGGAGTTCCGCGACCGGGTGAAGACCGCCGTCGCCGACGGGCGCTCCGCCGTGGTGATCTACGCCACGAAGATCACCGAGGACAAGTTCGGTGAAGCGCTCCGTGGGTTCGGCGGGACCATCGTGCAGACATCGCTGTCCGACGCGGACGAACACGAGCTCGCCCACGACATGACCGCGGCCCGGTAGTCGCTCCTCATCCGCCGACGGGATCAGCCATGGACCCACAGGACGAAGCGGAACTCGCGGCGCTGCGCGCTGAGAACGAGCGCCTCCGCGCCGCGTTGCACGCGGGGTCGGACGTCGCCGACGAGCAGCGACGTCCGCGGGGTCTCGGATGGGTGATCCCGTCGGCCGCCCTCATCGTCATCGGGGCGATCCTCGCCCCGGCAGCGGTCATCACCACCTGGGCGAGCAGGGAACTCACCTCCACGGACGCGTTCGTGCAGACGTTCTCGCCACTGGCCCGCGACGAGGCAGTGCAGAGTTTCATCGCAGCGCAGACGATCGATGCGGTCGATGAACACGTCGACGTCGCAGAGCTGACCGACACCGTCTTCGACGGCGTCCGCGATCTCGATCTGCCGCCGCGTGCCGCGCAGGCACTCACTGCCCTGCAAGCTCCCGCCACTGCCGGCGTCGAGGACCTCATCCACCAGACGGTCCACAGATTCGTCGCCTCTGACGCGTTCGCCACGCTGTGGGAGGGGCTGCTGCGCACCGGCCACACCCAGATGGTCAGCTCGCTCAGCGGCGACCAGGACGCAGCCGTCGCGATCGCAGCGGACGGAGCCATCGGCGTGCAGCTGGGGCCCATCGTCGCGGAGGTGAAGGACCGGCTCGTCGACCGCGGGATCACGTTCGCCGACCGCATCCCGGACATCAACCGCACCATCGTCATCGCCACCTCCGACGCCGCAGTCCGGGCGCAGACGGCGTACACGCTCGTTCAGGTCGCATCGACGTGGTTGCCGTGGGTGGCGGTCGCGTTCATCGCAGGCGGGGTGCTGCTGGCGAGGCGGCGAGCCCGTGCCCTGGCGCTGGCCGCCGTCGGAGTCGCCATCGCCATGCTCGTGACCATCCTGGGACTCGGGTTCGGCAGGGTCGCGACGGTCCGGGCCCTCGCGCCGGAGCTGATGCCGCGCGGTGCCGCTCGGGCGATCTACGACACGGTGGTCGCGTTCGTCCTGAGCGCATCGGTCGCGGTGACGGTCCTGGCGCTCGCGGTCGCGGTCGTCGCCTGGTTCGCGGGTTCGTCGCGACCCGCGACGCGGTTCCGGTCCGGGTGGAACCGACTCGCCGGAGGGCTCCGTGACCGAGCTGAAGCGCACGGGGTGACGACCGGAAGGTTCGGCAGTGAGGTCTACCGGTTCCGCGCTGTGTTGCGGACCCTGATCGCTCTGGGCGGCGCGGCGATCATCGCGTTGCACCGGCCGCTCGAGCCCGGGCTGATCGTCTGGACACTCGTCGGGTCCCTGATCGCGGTCGGCGTCGTCGAGCTCGTCGCCCGTCCCGAGGACGTCCCACTGACGGTGCGACCGCACGCCGACCCGACGGCCGGCGTCCCAACGCACTGACCCGTGCGTCAGCCCATTCTCCAAGGAGCACTCATGTGGTTGCGGAAACGATGTGCACCACCGGCGCAGCTCGGCGCGTCATCGTCGGATTCGACGTCCTCGGCGACATCCACGGGGCGTGGTTTGCGGATCGTGGTCGGTCTCGCAGCCGCGGTCGTCATCGCGATTGGCTGCGTCCGGTTCTCCTCGATCATCGGACCGACGGCGCTCGCGCTCGTGGTCACGATCTGCGTCCAACCAGCGCGGGTGTTCCTCGAGCGGCTTGGTCTGGCACGCGGTTTCGCCTCGGCCGTGGTGATCGTCATCGTGCTCGCGCTGACGGTGGGGTTCTCCGCCGCGCTCGTGGTGTCGTTCGCCCAGTTCGCGACACTGTTCCCGCAGTACTCGGAACAGTTCCAACAGCTGGAACGCAATGTCGCTGACGCTCTGGAACGTGTCGGTGTCGGGCAGGAACAGGTCAGCGCAGTCTTCGCGACGTTCGACCCCGGTCAGATCGTCGGCGCGGTGTCGAACCTGATCGGCAGTGTGTTCGGGTTCGGGCTGTCGACGGTGGTCGTCCTGTCGCTGATCGTCTTCATGACTCTGGATGCCGGGTGGGGGCACCTCATCGCTGGGCGGCTGCGCCCCGTCCGTCCGGGTCTGGTCGACGCTCTGGTCGGCTACACGCTGAGCGTGCGCCGGTACATGCTCGTGACCGCGCTCCTCGGAGCCGTCGTCGCCGCACTCGACGCGCTCGCCCTGGCGATCCTCGGCATCCCCGGCGCCTTGCTCTGGGGGCTGCTGGCCTTCATCACCGGGTTCATCCCGAACATCGGCTACTGGATCGGGATCATCCCACCGGTGTTCATCGCGCTCCTGGCGAACGGATGGGCGAACGCTCTCGCAGTCATCATCATCTACGCCGTCATCAACGGCGTCATCCAATCGGGGCTGCAACCCCACATCGTCGGTTCCGCAGTGTCGCTCAACCAGACCATCTCGTTCCTGTCGGTCGTCGTCTGGTCAGCGCTGCTCGGTCCTCTCGGCGCCATCCTCGCGCTCCCGCTCACCCTGATCGTCCGCGCGCTCCTCGTCGACGCCAACCCCGACGCGAGGTGGGTCCGCCCGGTTCTCGGCGACCTCGAAGGACTGAAGGTCAAGCGCAAGAAGGGAACGGTCGCGCCGTGAGCCTCGCAGCACTCATCGGGGATCTCCTGCCGCAGGCGGTGGCGATCGCGATCAGCCCACTCCCGATCATCGCGGTCATCCTCATGCTGCTCGCACCACGTGCGGTACCCGTCGCGGTGGCGTTCCTCGCCGGGTGGCTCGTCGCCGTGGCGGCGGTCGCCACCGTCATGGCGCTGTGCTCGTCCCTGATCCTCGACGCCGATGCCGCGTCATCGCGGCCCATCATCGGCACCGCCAAGATCGTGCTCGGTACGCTCCTACTGTTCCTCGCGGTACGGCAGATCCGCCAGCGGAACACCTCGGACACGTCCGCCCCTCCGCCATGGATGAACGCGATCGAGCACCTGGCACCGATGCGCGCCGCCGGGATCGGGTTCCTCCTCGCCGCGGTCAACCCCAAGAACCTGCTGCTCGGCATGACGGCGGGCGTCACCATCGGCACCAGCGGAACGACCCTCGGCACCGCCGTCGGCGCGACTGCGGTGTACGTCGTGATCGCGTCGCTCAGCGTGGCGGCACCCGTCGTGGCGTACGTCGCGTTCGGCGAGCTGGCGCGAGCCAAGCTCGACCCAGCTCGGGCGTGGTTGACGGCGCACAGCGGCGCGATCGTCACGACGCTGTTCCTCATCAGCGGCGTGATGACCATCGGCAAGGGAATCGGGAGTTTCTGATGCGCGTACTGACCGGACTGCACCGACGGAACTGGCAGCGCGAAGCGCTCGGTGGTATCACCCTGGCCGCTATCGCGATCCCGCTGAACATCGGCTACGCGCAGATCGCGGGGCTACCCCCGACCGCCGGTCTGTACGCCCTCATCGTGCCGGCTGCACTGTTCGCGCTCCTGGCGTCGACCCGGCAACTGGTCGCATCACCGGACGCCGCAGCTGCCGCGCTCGTGGCGTCGTCACTGACCGGCCTCGTCGCGGCCGACAGCGACACGTACCTGCAACTCGCGTTCGCGCAGGCGCTGATCGGCGCGGTCATGTTCGCATTGTGCGCGGTGTTGAAGCTCGGCTTCCTAGCGAACTTCCTGTCCGCGCCGATCCTCGTCGGTTTCGTCGGCGGCCTTGCGTTCGACATCCTCGTCAGTCAGATCGCCAAGATGCTCGGCGTGCACATCGACAGCGGCGGCGAGTTCGTCGAGAAGGCGACCCAACTGGTGATGGGGCTCGGCACGATCAATCCGTGGTCCGTCTGCATCGCGGCGGCCTCGGTCGTCATCCTCGTCCTCGGTCGGCGCATCCGCGGCGTTCCCTGGGCGCTCATCGTCCTGGTCGCCGCAACCGTCGCGCTCGTGGTGTTCCACCTCGACGATGCCGGCGTCGCCGTCCTCGGAGACGTGCCCGCCGGGCCACCCACCTTCACCTGGCCGCAGATCAGCTGGCAGCAGTGGCTGCAGCTGGTGCCGAGCGCGCTCGCGCTCACATTGGTCACCATCGCCGAGGGCCTCCTCGTTGCTCGCCGCTACGCCGAACGGCACGGGTACCCCGAAGATCCCAACCGTGACCTGTTCGCCTTCGGCGCCGCCAACCTCGGCGCCGGACTGACCGGAGGCTTCACGGTCGGCTC
This sequence comes from Curtobacterium sp. 314Chir4.1, assembly GCF_900215175.1. Taxonomy (NCBI): domain Bacteria; kingdom Bacillati; phylum Actinomycetota; class Actinomycetes; order Micrococcales; family Microbacteriaceae; genus Curtobacterium; species Curtobacterium sp. 314Chir4.1. The sequence continues at coordinate 608,760 of NZ_OCMI01000001.1, read as the reverse complement.
CTCCGCATCGCGGACCGCTGCGATGGACCAGGCGGGCACGCGAACGCAGCTGCCCGCACTCGTCGCGGCAGTCCTGACACTCCTCGTCGTCGTGTTCGGCACGGCTCTGCTGCGGGACATCCCATCACCTGCGATCGGTGCGATCGTCGCCGTCGCCGTGGTACCGCTGCTCGGGATCTCCGAGTTCGCCCGGCTGTGGCGACTGCGCCGGTTCGAGTTCGCCGTAGCGGCCGTGTGCTTCCTCGGCGCGCTGTTTCTCGGCCCGGTGATCGGGGTCGTCCTCGCGTTCTTCCTCTCGCTCATCGACGTCGTCCGCCGCGCCGCGAACCCGCCGGTGGACGTGCTCGCCGAGTCCGGGGAACCTCGGGAGGCGTTCCGTGCAGCACGGGACGGGGCGGTGTCGACGGTGCCCGGCGTGATCGTGCTCCGATTCGCCGGCCCGCTGTTCTTCGGGAGCGCGCAGCAGTTCGGTGCAGCGGTCCGCTCCGCGGTGACGGCTGGCCGCCAGGACGGTGCGAAGCACCTCGTGCTCGATTGCGAAGCGATCACCGGGATCGACACGACCGCGGCAGACGTCGCGGAGGAGACGCTGAAGTGGTGCCGAGCGCACGGAGTGACCGTCAGCTTCAGCAGGCTCCGAACGGGCGTGCAGGCTGAGTTCAGTCGATTCGACTTGATCGGGGACGCGCAGGTGTTCAGCAGCAACAAGGCCGCCGTCACTGCGCTCACGGCCGACGCGCGTGTCGAGGGCTGACGCGGCCTCGTCGGCGCTGCTCCTACCCGTCGAACTGTCGGTCGTCGAACGGCCAGTTGTCCTGCCGGAACTCGGCGATCTCGAGGCCGAGATCCGCGATCCGCGCCAAGAGCGCGTGCAGATCGGTTTGGTCACGCAGCTCTCCGACGAGGAGCGTCTGCGCCGGCGCGACCTGCACCAGCTCGTACTCCGGGAACGCGGCCGCCAGCGTGTCGGAAAGCGCATAGGGTAAACGCACTTCGTAGCGGTGCATCATCGTGACTCCTCCCATGCGGTCCGTCCATCGTCGCCGACGCACCGGTCGCCACGCGCCCTCCCTTGTGGGTGAGAGCGGGCAGAACAGCTCAGGCCTCGCGGAGGCCTCGGAACGGCCGACGAGGATACTCACGCGGTGAGTGCCCCGGCAGCAGCCAGCCTTCGGGGCCGTCTGAAGCAGTACGCGTCAGAGGAGCCCGCGGCGCCGTCCCGCCAGCACCGCGTCGCTGCGGCCGGTCACTCCGAGCTTGGCGTAGATGCTCCGCAGGTGCGTCTTCACCGTATTCACACTGAGGTGCTGCTTCGCCGCGATCTCCGCGACGGTCTGGTGCGCTGGCAGCTCGGCGAGCAGTTCGCGTTCCTTGGGCGTGAGCGCGGTCGGTGCACCGCCGTGCTCGGTGACGACTTCGATGTGCTCAGCGGCCGCGAGGTCCAGGATGTGCAGCGCGTACGGCTCCGCCTCGCCGAGCGTGCCGTGTGCCGCGAAGACCAGCCTCGCCCCTTGCCCGCCGCAGACCAGGAACTCCCGCGCGTACCCGAACGTGTTGCTGACATCCAACGCGAGCCGGAGGTGATGCACCGCTTCCGCAGCTCGATCCGACTCGTACGCCCTGCTCGCGAGTGCGAGTCGACCGTGCACCACGCCGGCACCCGTCCACGCAGCTGTGTCCGACTCGAGGGCGTCCGTCAGCGCTCGTTCGACGGCGTACTCGGATCTGCTCGGAGCGAGCAGGCGCAGCGTCAGCGCCTCCGTCGACCCCGGCCCGAGCTTCTCGCAGATGAGTTGCCGGACCTGGCCGGCGGCGGCCGGGCCGTGGAGAGTGAGCGCCCAGTAGTGCACGCGTGGGGCCAGGGCGGCAACCAGACGGTGGTTGTCGTCGCCCTGCGTCCTCATGAGGTGCAACAGTCGGGCGAGCGGCTCGCGCGGAGACGCCCCCGTGTCGAGTGCCGCGACGAGCACGAGGGCGCGAGCGTGGAAGAGCAGCCCGAGGTCGCTGCCCGTCGGATCCGCCGCTTCGATCTGCCGAGCCGGGACGAACGACACGGGTTCGCACCGTGAGTAGGAGCTCGCCACCGCGAGAAGTGTCGCCCGGGCCGTAGCGCGGTTGTACGGCGGCTTCATGTCGAAGGGGAGCGCACCGACCTGCTCGTCGAAAGCGTTCGCGGTCTGCCAATCCCCGCGCCGAGCGGCGAGAGTCGCAGCCAACTCCGTCGACACGAGGTACACCCATGAGTAACTCGCACGCAGCGCCGCCGCTTGCACGTACCGCAACAACGGTTCGGCGTCGGAGAAACGTTCCGCCAACACGAGGCACCACGCGATGGCTGCTCGGACGGCCAACGCGGCGTCGAGGGACTCCAGGGGCGTGGCGCGAAGGTACCCGCCGAGCGCCTCGAGCGCGTGCTCTGCTCCATCGCGATCCTCGACCATGAACCCGGCGATGGCACGCACGAGGGGCTCCCAGCGCACTCTGGCGTTGGGCGCCGCCGAATCGAGCAGTCGCTGCACGACGATGAGTCGGTTCTCGGCGCCGATCCGGTCGGGGAAGGTGGGGACGTCCATCCCCAGGCGAATCACTGCGGTCGACAGCGTCGGTGGTGCCTGTTCGAGGTGGCGAAGGGCCGTGGCGACGATCGCGCTGCGCCCCTGCATCAAGAGCTCCACGCCGGAGCGCTCCAGTTGGGAGTCGATGACGTGCTGGTCGTGGGACAACAGCGCCTGCTCCAGGGCAGCGTCGTGCGCCCCTTCATCAGCGAACCACTGTGCCGCGGCCTGGTGACGCTGGATGAAGGCGCACTCATCGCGTCGGCGGAACTCGGCCCGCAGGTAGCTGACCAAGATCGGGTGGAAGCAGAAGACGTCGTCGCTGTCACGCTCGACCAGGGTGTTCCGGCGGCTCAGCCGGCCGAGGATCGCCCCTGCGTCGCGGCGCCTCGTGAGCGCCACCGCGAGGTCGAGCGGCACGCGTTCGGCGGCCGCGGCGAGCATCAGCACGGCCTGGTCCTCAGGAGCGAGGCTGTCAAGCACTCGCACCACCAAGTAATCCGCGACCTGATGCTGATCCCCGTCGAAGCTGGCGATGGCCGTTGACGGAGCAGGCTCCGATGCGAGGTACGGCATCGATAGTGCAATTCCGGCGGCCCATCCTTGGGTGCGAAGCGTGAGGACCTCACCATCAACTGCCGTCAACGACACCTGCATTCTCGACGCGAGTTCAACCGTCTCGTCGACGGTGAAAGCAAGCTCCGCATTCCCCAAGCGATGCACACCGAACCCGAGTGACGTGATGGCGGTGAATCCGCTCGGCTCGAACCGTCCAGCGACGACGATGCGGGTCCCTTCGCCTAGACTGGACAGTAGCGGGAGCAACGGTGCGACACCCCGGGCGTCGAGCATGGCGCAGACGTCGTCGATGAGCACCCACTGGTCTTCGCCGGAAAGGCTGAGAGCGAGGTCGAGGAGCCGTTCTTCCAATGTGCGTCCGTCGGGATGGATCTCGAAGACCTGCGCCTGGCGGGCCTCGAGTACATGCCGCCACTGTGCGAGAAGCGTGGTCTTGCCAGCACCGGCGGCGGCCCAGACGGTGAGGAGTCGTGCGCCGCTTCGGGAGAATCCGTCGAGCGCCTCGACGAGTCGGGGACGTGGAATCGTACTGCTCAACGATTCAGCCGGTGAGTCCGCGAGCGGTGCCGTGTGATCGAGCGCGCGCAATTGATACCGCCTTCTCCCTGTAAAGGCCTGGTCTGTGCACACTCTAAGCGTCGGCTGTCCGCTCTGCGCCGACTATTGCGATTTCGGTGCTCCGCTTCGGTGCAGTCACCCGTTCTGGGTGAGGCGGAGCGAGGTGTTCGACACCTCTCCGACTTCACCCGGATCAGGTGGGGTGGCATCGGGAGCGCGCGACTACACCAGGATGCAACGAGCAGTGGCACGGCTGCCGCCGTCTGCCGCATCTGAGGAGCGCGACCCATGCCCGAATTCATCGTGATCGCTTTTAGCGACGAGGCCCGAGCCCTTGCGGCGTACGAGGAAGTACAGCTCCTCGAGGATCGGCTCGTCATCGAAGTTGGCGGTGTCGCATTCGTGCATATCGACGATAACGGAAAGCTTCGCGTGGAGACCCCGCGTAGCACCACTCGCCTCGGCTCGCGAGCAGCTTCGAGCGCAGTGTTCGGAACCGTGCTCGGTGCTGTGTTCTTCATGCCTCTGATCGGCCTCGCCGCGGGTGGTGCGGTCGGCGCCTTGTTCGCTGGACTCGATCGAACGGGCATTGATGACGAGTTTCGTAAGCGGGTCAGGAACGCGGTCCCGGACGGTCATTCCGCTGTTGTCGTATATGCGCTTCGGGTAAAGGAACAAGCATTCGAGGACGCGCTCGAAGCCTTCGGGGGTGAGATCCACCGTGCGACTGTGTCCGAGTCCGACGAAGAGGAGCTGCTGAGGGAGTTGACCGACCTTGAGTAGCTCCGCCGGACGCTCAAACCTTCGCGACGGCACGAAAGCCCGGGGCGCGGGAGGTGCGTCCGCTCAGCGAGCGTTGCGCGCCAACGTGGTTGTTGCCGCGGTACTCACTACGGCCTTCTTCGTGGTGTTCCACTTCGCAGATGAACGCACATGGCTGCTCGCCGTTCCCGCCGCGTTCGTAAACCTGCTTGTTCTGAGATCGCTCGCGATCAACCGGCGCGCATTGCCAACCGAGGCGACTCTGGCGCACTGGGTCTGCACCGCTGCGATCATGCTCGGGCTCATGCCCGCTGTATGCCTCCTCGCCCTCGTGGTCGGAGTGCTCGCAACGATGCGCTAGCTCGGGGCCGCTTCAAAGCGGCCCAGTTCGAAGACCAGACAGCGCGCGATAGCTGCTCGGATCGATGGGGCGGGTCGGGGCGTGCGCGGACAACGCGGCGATGGAATCGTTCTTCGCCTTGCTGCAGAAGAACGTCCTCAACCGAAAGCGATGGGCGACCCGGGAAGAGCTCCGACTCGCGATCATCACCTGGATCGAGGCGACCTACCACCGGAAGCGACGCCAGCGCGGTCTGGGGAAGTTGACCCCGATCGAGTACGAGACGATCATCAACCGACAGGTCGCACTCGCGGCCTAAACGAACGAGTCAACCGAACCTGCAGCAGTCCCGACAATTCGGGACGCTCACAGCGTGTCACTTGTATCCCGAGGCCGAGGGACACGGTCATGAAGGCGTCCCGGGCAGTCTTCCCCTAAGGCGTCCTGCCGCCGCCGACGCTAGAAGGAGCGTCTTTGCAGATTGCGCGGAAGCGACGGGTCCAAGCGGTAAGTGTCAGCGAGCCCGTGCGCCCCACTTGGGGGTCGCTCGAACTCGCACCTTTGAGGCATGGTCGTGGCGGAGGTTCCACATGTCATCAACAAGCAAGACCCCCCTTGAGCGTGAAGTACCCTCACAGGCAGATCGAAACAAGTTTGCGGACTTTGTCGACCTCATGCGGCTTCTCGCGGACTGCATCATCGGGGACGACTACACCGTCCCAGACGACCTCAGTCAGGCGCTGCAACTGAGCGCGGCGGGACAGTCGATGGTGGACAAGGTGGCGCGGGCTCCCAAGCCGGACCGGCGCATCCCGGTCAAGGAGGCACGCCTCATGTGCGGTTTGGCACTTGGTCAGGGCCAGTTGTTCATCGACGTCAAGAAGACGGATGTCGACGCTATAGCTGCTTCAGTCTCGAAGCAGTTGCTGTCTGGCAAGATCCGCTTTCCGTTCACATTCGGGCGAGAAGCGTACGACGCCTACGCAGATCAACACGATGAAGGACTGCCGACGCTGACGTTTGAGGAATCACAGCGGTTCTTGGATGCGCTTCCGCAGGGGGTGCATCAATACGGGAAGTTCGTAACTGGCCCCTTCGGCCTCCATACCTCCGCAGACAATCGTGAAATCCGATCCGGACGCAGCGTGGAGGCTTTCCATTGCGCGGACATGATGTGCGAACGGATTCACCGGACGTTGCTGACAACGAGCGTGAACGCGCCGATCAACAAGTTCCGCGAGCGGTTTCACGAAGAGCTGGATGGCGACCACCAGGCTGCAATCGACTGGTTCCAAGAGGTCGACAACATGCGCGATATCGGCGCCGTGATGTTCTCAGACGTCGAGGTGGGGGTCACTGCCACCCTCATCGGGGACGCTCTCTCCGTCGACGAGCTTCGTTCGTTGGTCGCGCACCTATTCGATGCTACAGCGGGAGTCATGCGAGGGAGGGTTTCTGCATTCCTCGAGGTTGGCGACGCTCACGAAGCCGTGCGCAGGCTCAATCGGGCCAGCCTGATGCAGATCCTTCTCCTGTCGGATGAGCGCTCGGTTCAGCGCGGGCTCGACAGACTCGTCAATGACGGCGCGATTACAATTCCTCGTGGCGAGGTGCGGCGCCCAGTTGTGAATCAAGTCCGCCGATCAGGGGCGTTCGGTTTGCTACCCGAGTTGGGCCATCACGGTGTTCGTTTCGCCTCGGTGGACCAGGGGTTTGCGATCCTGAGACTGCGCAATGAACTCCAGAAGCTGCATGACCATGACCTCGAGGGACGTGACGAACTCGCTTGGCAGCTCCGCGACGTACCGGGGGAGGGGACGGCGGAGAAGCTGGACCGCTTTTTCCGTAACTCGGACCCGGCGGAAGCGATACAGCGGCTGGTGCTGAGCCGGCATACTCTGGTCGAACGACTCGCGCAGAGCATCGGTATCGAACATGGGCTAGACGAAAGCGACGAGAGCATCGTCGAACGCGTCCTTTGGAAACTCGGCTTCTCGCGTTACGAAAGTGAGGATCCACGTGCCGAGTTCTGGCGACTTCACCACCGTCTGATCGAACTGGCGAAGGTGTCCCGGACGCCTGCCTCGCGGGACACCGAGGAGTACCTCGGTGTGGCGAGCAAGTACTTCCGTGAACTGGAGCGCTTCTTGAGCGAGGCGCTTGCGTTTGCTGCCTGGAGCCTCCTCCATGACCACACTTCGAGTGCCCGACCGTACGAGTATGGTCTCGAGTCGGATCAGCGGCACGGTCTCGAACTGGTACAGGCTGCGGCGGACTCCCAGGATACGGGAGATCACGAGTTCGACTTCCTCAACGGGCGTCTTGAGCTCTACTCCCTCGTGCGGGGTTTCGGGCTCTTGGGTAATCACCTGCGAAGCTTGGACCCGGACGAGCACCCGCGCCCGGCGTCGGAGGTTCCTGCCTACGCCCGCGGGAGTCAACTGAAGCGGTTCCCCTTCCGGCACCGCGTTCCGTTCCTCGATCTCACGGCCGAGGCACGTGCGGTCATCCCAGCCGAATTGATCAATCTCTCGAAGCAACTTCAACGAGACCGGGTCAATGATTTCCGGAACTCCCATCAGCATTACCAGAAGACGGCGGCCGGCATCAAGCAGATCGAGGATGCCCTCGCGGGTCTCGAGCTCGCCCTCCGCACGGTTGAAGCGCTTGGATTTGCACTCGTGGAATTCAAGGTCGACGACGAAACGCACGACCGCTGGGGTCGCAGCGAGTTCTACTTCGCCGCCCCTAGAGGGCAGCGCCACGTCATCAGCCGACCATCAGGCTTCGATTGGCTCGGGATGCCCCCTCTCAGTTCTTCTCAGTACGTGGTGACCAGCGCGATCTTCGATGCGCCGAACGAGGTCATCCGAGTGCGCCGCCGCGTCGACAGCACCTTCGCGGATCTCTGGGCGGGTTTCCCGGCCCGACGGCAGGATCGCGCCAACGCCCTCAAACAGAACCCTGTGGAGCATCCGAACACGGAGGTCCACGGTCAGTAGCTGAGTGGAGGAGACACTTGCGGCCGAGCGAGGAAACTCGTCCCTGTTCGCCGAGAGACAGGCCAGGCACCGGAAGGGCCAGGAGACACCCCTGGTTTCCGACAGATCGGCTGGGCGGGCGCGGTTCGCGCGCGGTTGTTCGCGTTCGTCCGCGTTCAGCGAGCAGAAATGGTCGAGTCGGGTGTTCCGACTCGACCATTCCTGCTCAGTGGACGGCCGGACGCGGGCACCGGGACGCGCGCGTGGGACACGAACGGCACGGTGCGGCGTACCGTCGTCGGCACACCGACCTCCGGAGGACCGCATGAGCTCGCGCACCACCACCGCATCCGTCACCGCCAAGACCCTGCTCCGCATCGCACTCGGTGCCGTCCTCGTGTCGCACGGCTCCCAGAAGCTCTTCGGCGCGTTCGGCGGCGGCGGCATCGAGGGCACCGCGAAGGGCATGGACGCGATGGGCTTCCGGCCCGCCCGTCGGAACGCCGTGCTCGCAGGCATCGGCGAGGCCGGGTCCGGCGCGGCCCTGGCACTCGGCCTGGCCACCCCGATCGCGGGCGCCGGGGCCGCGACGACCATGGGCGTGGCGTCGAGTGTGCACACCCCGAACGGGTTCTTCAACGCTGACGGCGGGTTCGAGTTCCCCGCGTTCCTCGGGTTGTCCGCGGCGATGTTCGCGCTCGGCGGCCCGGGTCCGGTCTCGCTGGACCACGCGACGCGGCACGTGTTCGACCGCCCGTGGCTGCGCGGTCTCGCCCTCGCGGCCGTGCCGGTCGCGATCACGGTCCAGGTCGCGCAGCGACGCAAGGCGCTCGCGTCCGACGGCGCGACGAACGAGTCGTAGGACGAGGCGGACGGGAGGCACGGTGCCAGCTGGCACCGCGCCTCCCGTCCGCTTGTGGGTTGCGTTAGTATCTGCGTGTGCACGTAGGCAAGCAATCATGCGGACTCGATCCCGAATCGGAGTACGTCGAACTCGCCGTCGAGGTCTTCGCGATGCTCGCGGACGCGACGCGGGTGAAGATCATCCTCGCCCTGCGGGGTGCCGAGGAGATGTCGGTGAACCACCTGGCGGACGTCGTCGACAAGAGCCCGGCCGCCGTGTCGCAGCACCTCGCGAAGCTGCGGCTCGCCCGGATGGTCTCGACGCGGCGTGACGGCACGACGGTGTTCTACCGGCTCACCGACGAGCACGCCTCGGAACTCGTGATCGATGCCGTGAAGCAGGCCGAGCACGTCGTCGGAGCGGCGCCGCACCACCGGAGCGAACAGACACGGGCATGACCGGCCACGATCACGATCACGACCACCCGCTCGACCACGATCACCCGCACGACCACGATCACCCGCACGGCCATCCGCACGGCGGCGTCACGGGGTTCCTCCACGACCTCTTCGTGCCGCACACCCACGACAGTGCCGACTCGATCGACGACGCGATGGAGGCCAGCTCGGCAGGTGTCCGCGCCCTGAAGATCAGCCTGTTCGTCCTGCTCGGCACGACGATCCTGCAGGCCGTGCTGGTGGCGTTCACCGGCTCCATCGCGCTCCTTGCGGACACCATCCACAACTTCGCCGACGCCCTGACCGCCGTACCGCTGTGGATCGCCTTCGTGCTCGGCCGAAGGGTGGCGACCCGTCGGCTCACGTACGGGTACGGCCGCGCCGAAGACCTCGCGGGCATGTTCATCGTGTTCGTCGTCGCCCTGTCCGCAGTGGTCGCCGGGTGGCAGGCCGTCGATCGATTCGTGCACCCGCGCCCGGTCGAGGCGCCGTGGCTGCTCGTCGCAGCCGGGCTCGTCGGGTTCGCGGGCAACGAGATCGTGGCGGTCTACCGCATCCGCGTGGGTCAGCGCATCGGATCGGCGGCGCTCGTGGCCGACGGCGTGCACGCCCGGCTCGACGGCTTCACGTCGCTGTCCGTCGTCCTCGGTGCGGTCGGCGTCATGCTCGGGTTCCCCCTCGCCGATCCGATCATCGGTCTGCTCATCTCGATCTCGATCCTGCTGCTGCTCTGGGGCACGGTGAAGTCGATCGGCGCACGGCTCATGGACGCGGTCGACCCCGCGCTGGTCGCTCGGGCGGAACACGCGCTCGAGCACGCCGACGGGGTGCTGGCCGTCCGCGACGTCCGGCTCCGCTGGACCGGGCACCGGCTCACGGGGTCCGCGACGGTCGAAGTGGAAGCCACCGAACTGCCGGCGGCGACGCACCTCGCGCAGCACGCCGAGGAGCACCTCCGCGACGCGGTGCGCAACATCGACGTGTTCACGATCACACCGGCTGTGGCCACGCGCACCGGCGGACACACGCACTGACCGCCGCGCCGACGGCGTCCGCAACCCCTTCCGGACGGACGCTGCTCCGGCGTGGCCGATGACGACGACCGCGACGATCGAGACGACGGCGATCGCCTCCGGTGGGCCCGGCAGCGGTTCGGGGCCACGCGCGTGCGGAACGGCGACGCGGTGCGAGCCGTCGGGATCTTCGGGCCCGTCCTGCTCCCGCGAAGTGACGTGGATCCGGCGCCAGCCCAGATCACTCGAGGTCTCGAACGAAGCGCACGTCCCGTTCCGGGTTCCTCCATAGGGCCGATGCCGATGCTGTGAGTCACCCGATCACCTGCTGGAGAGGACCGCGACGATGATCGACACCGCGCGCACCAGTGCCCACCGCCCGCTCGCCGCTGCCCCCACGGCGGAGACCCTCGACGTCGCCGCACGCCGTCGTCGCCGTGTCGGGCGCCGCCGCACCGCCGTCGCCGACCTGCTCGGCATCGTCGCATGGGTCTCGGCAGCCGTGGCCGTCATGCTCTGGCTCGCGTCGCCCGGATCGCACACGGTCGTCGGGATCGGCGGCTGGCTCACCGACGCCGGGATCGTCGCCGGGCTCGTCGCGACCGACCTCGTGCTCGTGATGCTCGTCCTCGCCGCACGGGTACCGCTCATCGACCGGACGTTCGGCCAGGACAACGCCATCGCGGTCCACCGGTCGCTCGGGAAGCCCGTGCTGTACCTGCTGCTCGCGCACGGTGCGCTCCTGACACTCGGGTACGGCGCCTCGGCGGGCACCGGACCGATCGCCGAGACGATCGCGCTCTTCTCGACGCCGGACATGCCGCTCGCCTACCTCGGTCTCGGGCTGTTCGTCGCCGTGGTGGTGTCCTCGCTCGTCGCCGTCCGACGCCGTCTGGCCTACGAGGCCTGGCACGTCATCCACCTCCTCAGCTACGCCGCAGTGCTCGTCGCGTTGCCGCACATGCTCAGCGTCGGCAGCGTCCTCGCGGAGGGCACGTGGCAGCGGGTCTACTGGGTCGCGCTCTCCGTCCTGGCCCTCGGGCTGATCGCCCTGTACCGCTTCGCGCTACCCCTCGTCGTGACCTTCCGCCACCGCATCCGTGTCGTCGGTGTCGAGCCCATCGCGCCGGGCGTCGTGTCGATCCACCTCGCCGGTCGCGACCTCGACCGACTCGGGACCGAGGGCGGGCAGTACGGGGTGTGGCGCTTCTGGACGGCCCGGACGTGGTGGCACGCCCACCCGGTGTCGTTCTCCGCCGTCCCCGGCCGGGATCGTGCCCGGATCACGGTGCGGGACCTCGGCGCGGGCTCCGCGCGACTCGGCCGGATCACCCCGGGAGCGTTCGTCTCCCTCGAGGGCCCCTACGGCCTGTTCACCAGCCGGGCTCGGACCGCTCCGTTCCTCGCCCTCGTCGCGTCCGGGATCGGGATCACCCCCGTCCGGTCGCTGCTCGAGGACACCGACCTCCGGCCCGGCGAAGCGACCGTGCTGCTGCGCGGGACGGACGCCGACCAGCAGTACCTCTGGCACGAGACGGCAGAGCTCGCCGCGGCGACCGGCAGTCGCCTGTACGCCATGGTCGGTCACCGTGCGTGGTCGCGCGAGAGCTGGATGACCGAGGAGGACGTCCGACGCGACGTCACACTCCAGTCGGTGTTCCCGAACCTGCTGCAGTCGGACCTGTACGTCTGCGGGCCGCGTGCCTGGTCCGACCTCGTCGTCCGCGAAGCACGGCTCGCGGGCGTCCCCGAGCACCAGATCCACCAGGAACGGTTCGAGTCATGAGAGCACGCATCGTCGCCGGCGGAGTCCTCTCGTCGATCGCGGTCCTGGTCATCGGGTGGCAGCTGGGCGGCCAGCCCGCGGTGACCGTCCCGACCCAGCAGAGCACGACCTCCGGTTCCGGTACGACCGGCACCGGGTCGACGAGCGACGGCACCAGCAGTGGGACCACCGGCACCGGCACCACCGGTGGGACCACCGGCACCGGCACCACGGGTGGGTCTTCCGTCTCCGGCACCTTCGCCGGCGACACGGCCGAGACCCGGTACGGTCCGGTGCAGGTCCAGATCACCGTCGCGAACGGGAAGATCACCGGCGTCACCGCGCTCCAGCTCACGAACAGCGACGGTCGGTCGGTGCAGATCAGCCAGCAGGCCGCCCCGATCCTCCGCCAGGAGGCACTGCAAGCGCAGTCAGCGCAGATCCAGTCCGTCAGCGGTGCGACCTTCACCAGCGAGGGTTACACGACGTCCCTCCAGTCAGCGATCGACAAGGCCGGACTGTGAGCGGCGTCGCCACCTTCGAGACGATGGGCACCGTCGTGAGTCTCCGGGGTGCAACCCGGGAGGCGGCGGCCGCGGTGCGCGCCGTCTTCGCCGGCTACGACCACCGGTACAGCCTGTACGACCCGTCGTCGGTCCTCAGCCGCGTCGCGGACGGTTCGCTCCGGCTCGCGGACACCCCGTCCGAGGTGCGCGACGTCTACGCACTCGCGCTCGACTGGCGAGAGCGGACCGACGGAGCGTTCACCCCGCACCGCCCCGACGGCGTGGTCGACCTCTCCGGCGTCGTCAAGGCCCTCGCGCTCCGCGACGCCGGTGCAGTCCTCGACGCCACGAGCGGCGACGGCGACTGGATGATCAGCGCCGGCGGAGACGTCCTCGTCCGCGGTCACCACCGCGCAGACGAACCGTGGAGCGTCGGCGTCGTCGACCCGTCGCGCCGGGACACCGTCGTCGGCATCGTCCGGCTCGAGGCACCCCGCCGGGCGGTGGCGACCTCCGGTACCGCCGAGCGCGGCGAGCACATCTGGCGCCGCGCGGCCCCGACGTTCGTCCAGGCGACCGTCATCGCCGACGACATCGTCGCGGCGGACGTCCTCGCGACCGCGGTGGTCGCCGGCGACGAGGACGACCTGCGCCGACTCACGAGCGACGCCGGCGTGGACGTGCTCGCGTTCGGGGTCGACGGCACGGTCTGGGCCACTCCCGGCGCGTCCGACACCGTCCGACAGGTCCCTGCGGTCACCTGATCGGTGGCGCCCGACCGACGAAGGGCGTCGCCGAGCACGGTCGGGTCCCGGTCCTCGACCGGCACGTCGAGGAGCTCCCCCCCCCCCGCACCATCCAGAACGCGATGCGGACACCAGGACCGAGCGCCGCGGGGAACCGTCGAGCGTCGCGGTCAGGCGGGCTGCGGTGGCCGGGTCCGGACCGGTGCCAGCGCGTGCGTGAGCGTCGTCGCGACGATCGCACCGGCCGCGATGATCGCGGCGAGCACGACGATCTGGAAGCGCCCGGCCTCGATCGGGGAGACGCCGCCGAAGATCGCACCGACGAACGCCCCCGGCAGCGTGACGAGGCCGGTCGTCCGCGTCTGGTCGGTGCTCGGCACCATCGCGGCGTGCACGGCGCGCCGGACCAGATCGGCTGTGGACTGCCGGGGTGTCGCGCCCAACGCGAGCCAGCCCTCGACGTCGTCCCACCGATCGTCGACCAACTCGACGAAGCGGCGACCGGACAGCGTCGCGCTCGTCATCGCGTTCCCGATCACGATGCCGCCCACGGCGAGCACGTAGCGTGGCGTGAACGCGATCGCCCCCGTGAGGAACACGACGCTGAGCGCGCCGACGATCCCGGCGGCCATCGCGAGCGCCACCGGCAGGAACCGCGTCCGGAGCGTGCCGAGCCGTCTCGCCGCCGTCGTCGTCGCGACGCCGAACATCACCACGAGTGCTGCAGCGATCCAGATCGGGTCCCTGATGACGCCGCTGAGGACCAGGCTGATGAGCGCCAGCTGCACCGTGCCCCGCACCACCGCGAACGCCGGCGCCCAGGGCGACGGCGCGCGCGCGAGCAGGAGCACGGCGGTCGCGAGGGCCACGAGCACCAGGACCCCGAGGAGTGTCCACGGGAGACCGCTCGGATCGTTCACGGACCGAGCCTGCCACGGTTGTGCGGATCTGGACGATGCCGGCCGGGATCAGGCCGGGGCCGCGCCGCTCAGTCGTGCCTCCTCGGCGTCGTAGCCGGCACGCACCTGCCGGAGCACGAGGTCGTCGATCTCGTCCGCGTCGCGGAGTCGCAGGAGCGTTGCGGCCTTGTGCTGCACGAGCGCCAGTTCGAGGGCGACCGCGGTGTCGTGCCGCTGCAGGGCCGGATGGTCGTCGTCGTCCTCGGCGCGCGCCTGGATGACGTCGAGGTGGGCCTCGTAGTCCTTGCGCACGCGGTCGACGGTGGCACGGTCGGCGCCGGTGGAGCGGGCGAGGCGGGGGAGCGCGTCGAGCGCCTCCTCGATCGCGGTGCGCTCGGCGTAGCGGCGTTCCTCACCGACGGACTCGTCCTCGGGCAGGGCGGCGCGGCGCAGGACGGCGGGGAGCACGAGCGCCTGGCCGACGATGGTGACGACGACGACCCCGGCGGTGACGAAGACGATGAGGTCGCGGTCGGGGAACGCGTCGCCGGACTCCAGCATGCGCGGGACGGCGACGGCCATGGCGAGCGACACCGCACCGCGGAAGCCGGCGAAGCCGCTGACGAGGCGGTCGCGGTGGCCCTCGCGGGGTGCGCCGCCGGTGCGTCGCGTGACGAGCCACACGGTGCCACCGGCGGCGTTCAGGAAGGCGAAGCGCACCAGGACGAGGAGCACCGCCACCGCGGCGATGACCCCGGCGGCACGGAGGAGCTCGGCGGGTTCGAGGGCGCGTGCGGCGACCATCGCCTCGATGCCGACCAGGACGAACAGGGCGCCGTTGAGCAGGAACGTCAGGAACGACCAGAACGCCCGGACCTGCTGCCGGGTCTCGGCGCGGTCGAGCTTCGGTCCGACCTGACTGACGACGATCCCGGCGGCCACCACGGCGAGCACACCAGAGGCACCGATCGCCTCGGCTGCCAGGAACGCGCCGAACGGCACGAGCAGCGTCACGAGGTTCTCGAGCACGACGGTGTCGACGCGGCGCAGGACGAGGGTGCCGACCCAGGCGGCGGCGAGCCCGGCGGCGACACCGCCGAGGTACGACAGCACGAGCATGCCGGACACGCCCCAGAAGGTGAGCTCCTGCGTCCCGACGGTGACGGCGACCGCGATCCCGTAGACCACGAGGGTCGTGCCGTCGTTCACCAGGCTCTCGGCGCGGAGCACGGTGACGTTCCGGCGCGGCAGCATCTTCGTGAGGACGCCGACCGCCGTGGCGTCCGTCGGGGCGACGGCGGCGCCGAGCACCCAGGCGGGTCCCCAGGGCATCCCGAGCAGGTGCAGCAGGACGGCGACCGCGCCGGCGGTGACCACGACGAGCAGGGTGCCCATCAGGACGATGCCGCGCAGGTTCTTCCGGATCTCCCGGAGCGAGGTGGTGACGCTCTCCCAGTACAGCAGCGCGGGCAGGAACAGCAGGAGGACGGCGTCGGCGGGGAGCTCGACGTCCGCGAACTCCGGGACGAACGCGAGCCCGGCTCCGATCACGAGCAGGAGCACGGGCGGGGCCACCCGGATGCGGTCGGCGACACCGGCCGTCAGGGCGATGGCGAGGCCGAGCACCACCACCAGTTCAGGTCCCAGCACACGCACTCCTCGTTCGACCGACACCCCAGTCAACGCGGTGGGTGCTGACAGCGCACGGCAACGGGGCCGTGTCCCCACACCCCTGCGCGGACACGGCCCCGGTTCGGCCCGGTCGGGCCGCTACCGCCCGGCCCGGTCGGCGGTCACCGCTCGGCCACCGCGAGCGGTGCGATGGACCGGCCGGCGGCGTCCACGCGGTCCCGGGGGAACGCGGGCAGGCGGACGCCGGTCATGGACTCGAGCACGCGGACCACCTGCCGCGAGTACCCGTGCTCGTTGTCGTACCAGACGTAGACCACCGCGGAGCCGTCGCCGTCCGCGATGGTCGCCAGGCCGTCGACCACCCCGGCCTTGCGGGAGCCGAGCACGTCACTGGACGCGAACTCCGGAGACTCGACGTAGTCGACCTGGCGCCGGAGGGACGAGACGAGCGACACGTCGCGCAGGAAGGCGTTCAGCTCGTCGCGGTCCGGAGCGCCGTCGAGTTGCAGCGACAGCACGGCGAGGGACCCGTTCGACACCGGGACCCGGATGGCGTTGCCGGTGAGGCGCCCGGCGAGCTCCGGGTACGCCGCACCGACGGCCTTCGCGGCCCCGGTCTCGGTGACGACCATGTTGAGCGTCGCTGCTCGTCCCCGGCGGTCGGCACGGTGGTGGTTGTCGGTGAGGTTCTGGTCGTTCGTGAACGCGTGCACGGTCTCGACGTGCCCGTGCCGCACCCCGTACCGCTCGTGCAGGGCGGCGAGGACGGGTGTCACCGCGTTCGTCGTGCAGCTGGCCGCGGCGAGGATCCGCTCGTCGGCGATCTCGGCGTCGTTCACCCCGTGCACGATGTTCGGGACGTCGCCCTTCGCCGCGGTCGTCAGCAGGACGCGCCCCGCACCCGGTGCCGCGAGGTGCCGTTCGAGGGCCGCCCGGTCCCGCCAGCTGCCGGTCGAGTCGACAACGACGGCGTCCTCGATCCCGATCGCCCGGTAGTCGACGCGGTCCGGCGCCTCCGCGCGGACGACCTGGATGACGGTGCCGTTCGCGGTGATGGTCTGCGCGGCCTCGTCGACGGTGATCGTGCCGTCGAAGGGGCCGTGGATGGAGTCGCGTCGAAGCAGGCTCGCGCGCTTCGTCAGGTCGCCCGGTCCACCGGGGCGGAGGACGACGGCGCGGAGCCGCAGGCCGCTCGCTCCGCCGGCGCGGGCGAGCAGGATCCGGGTGACGAGCCGCCCGATGCGACCGAAGCCGTAGAGGACGACGTCGGTCGGTGCGAGTGCCTCCGACCCGTGGCCGACGACGTCGGCGAGCTCGGTGCGCAGGAACGCGTCGAGGTCGTGCGGCGCACCGGCGTCGAGCTCGCCGGGAGCGGAGCCCGCAGCGAGCAGTTCGCGGTGGCGGCGGAGCAGCGCAGCGACGTCGACGACCGCTGGGCCCAGGTCGAGCGTGGCGAGGGCTCGGAGGACCGGGAAGGTCTCGGACGGGTGCAGCTCGGCGCCGTCGAGGTGCCGGGCGAACCGGTGTGCCTTGAGCACCTGGTTCGCCGACAGCCCGACCAGTCGCCGTCCGTGGATCGTGGTGACGACGTTCTGCCGGCGGTAGAGGCTGCCCACGATCGGGATCGAGGCCTCGGCGAGGGACTCCTCCTCGATCCAGTCCGCGAACACGCTCACGCCGCGACCCCCCGGCGCTCGGACGGCGCAGTCGCAGCCGCAGCCGTGGCCGTGGCCACGCTGGACAGGCCGTCGAGCGCGTCGGCGATCTCCGCCGGGCCGCCCCACGCGGTCGTGCTGACGGGCATCGCCGCCCCGAGGAGCGCCGCGAGTGCGTCGACGTCCGCAGCACCGGCCGGGTCGGTGACGACGAATGCCTCGACGGGGACGCTGCCCGAGCGGACGGCCGCGCGGGCAGCCGTGCCGTGCAGGCGGACGGCGACGGTCGCGTCCGGAGCCCCGGCCGCGGCTGGGTCGCCCCCGCGGGGCAGGTAGTGCCCGTGCCGGTCGATGAGGTGCAGCGCCCGGGCGTCGTCGCTGCCGGGCCACCACACGTCGCCGTCCTCGTCGAGTGCGGTGTCGACGAACACGGCGTCCCGTTCGACGTCGGCCGCCACCGCCGACCTCGGCGAGAGGCCGGCCACGGGGACGACCGTGCCGTCGGTCAGGGCACGAGCGACCACGCCGTCGCGTCCCGGCCCGACGAGCACCGGCCCGGCGGCGAGCACGTCGACCCGCCGGCCACCCGGGGTCCGCTGCTCGATCCGGACCGCCGAGCGACGACCCGTCACGGCCACGGTCGTCGTGCCGTGGTCGCCGTGGACGTGCAGCAGGGTGCACTCCACGGCGAGGTCGTCCGTGTGGGCCCCGAGCGCCTCGACCACGCCCGCGCCGTCGTCGCCGCCGACGAGCCACACGGTGCGGACACCGGCGCGGTCGTCACGCAGTACCGTGCGCAGGGTCGGACGGGCGTCCCGTGGGCTGCGGAGGCTCGTGTGCACCGTGCGCACGACCTCGGCTTCCGGACCCATCGCGTCGAGGGCGTCCGACCCGACGCGCGTCAGGGCACGGAGGGTGGCCACGCTCGCGGGGGAGTCGGTGACGTGCACCCCGAGGAGGTCCGGCGCCTCCGGGGCACCGAGCAGGAAGGGGACGACGTACATCGTCCGACCGCGCATCGACTCAGCGACCCGGTCGACGACGCCGACGCTGTCGACGACGCCGACGCTGTCGACGCCGCCCGCGCGGTCGACGGGTGCTGCAGCGGACCCGGCCCGGGCGGCCGACCGCACGAGCAGACTCCCCGGCCGCGCCCCAGGATCGAGCCGGACGACCTCGTCGTCGAGGGTGAACCGCGTCACGAGCTCCCGCCACTGCTCGTCCGACCCGTCGACCCAGACGACCTCGTCCGGCCGGGTCAGGAGCGCCGTGCGCGCCACCCACTGCGCGGTCCCGGCGTGGGCGAGGTCGTGGTTCCGCGCACCGTCCGGCACCTCGGGCAGGGGCAGGACCCCCGCCGGTGGGAACGTGTGGCGGTGCTGGGCGGTCCGGGGCATGGTGGCCTCCTCGTCGAGATCCGTGCTGGTGTGCCACCACCCTCCGTCCGACGGACCGGCCCGGACGACCGTGCGGGTCTCGAAGAGTCCGGGAATTTGCGACGAGCCGGAAACAGGCGTTCCCTACGAAGCGTCCCCCGTGTGCCGCTCCAGGAACTCGAACACCTCGGTGTCGTCCACCCCGGGGAACCGCCCCGACGGCAGCGACGCCAACACCCGGGTGTGCATCCGCGCGCTCGGCCACGCAGCGTCCGACCACCGGGACGCCAGCGGCGCCGGCGGCCGGCGGCAGCACGACTCGTCCGGGCAGGTCGACACCTGCCGTTCGGTGGTCTCGCGCCCGCGGAACCACTTCGCGTCGTCGAACCGCACGCCGAACGTGATGCTGAACGCGCCGTCGGGCCCGGAGCCGGTCTGGGTGGACGACCAGTACGTCCCCGCGGTGGTGTCCGTGTACTGGTGGGCCTCGGACGTCCGGGCGCTCCGGTCCCCGGCCCAGCGCGCGACCCACTTCCGGCACACCACCTGTCCCTCGACCGCGCCGGTGACGTCGGCAGGCAGCGGCAGGTCGTCGTTCTCGTAGGCCTTGTAGATCGCCCCGTCCTCACCGACCCGCAGGAAGTGCACCCGGATCCCGAGGTGCTCGGTGAGCAGGTTCGTCATGCGGAGCGCCGCCGACTCGTGGGTGACGCCGAACGCGTCACGGAAGTCCTCGACGGCGAGGTCCCGCGACGCCTTCGCCTCGGTGAGGAACCCGACGGCCTGCTTCCGGGGCATGAGGCACGCCGCAGCGAAGTAGTTGATCTCGAGTCGCTGCTGCAGGAACTCGGCGTAGGACGACGGCGGCTGGTGGCCGAGCAGCCGGTGCGCCATCGCCTGCAGCGCCATCGACCGCAGGCCGTGCCCGCCCGGGATCGAGGCGGGCGGCAGGTAGATCCGCCCGTTCGCCAGGTCGGTGATGCTCCGGGTGGAGTGCGGCAGGCCGTCGACGTAGAGCAGGGTGAACCCGAGGCGCTCCGCCATCCGGCTGACCTCGCGGTGCGTGAGCGCCCCGACCTCGTGGCCGACGGCGCCGACGACCTCCTCGGCCAGCGCGTCGATCTCCGGCATCGCGTTGTTCCGCGCGCGCATCCGGTCGCGCAGCTCGGTGTTCGCCCGACGGGCCTCCTCCGGCGTCGCCGAGGCCTCCCGCGCCTTCCGGTCGAGTTCCTGCAGGGTGCGGACCAGCGCTGCCAGCGCGTCCTGCGGCAGGGACTTCGAGACCCGGACGGGAGGCACGCCCAGCGCCGCGTACTGCGGCCCGCCCTGCAGCCGTTGCAGCTCCAGTTCGAGCGCGGACCGCGGGTCCGGCGCCTCCGCCTGCAGCAGGTCCAGCACCTCGACGCGGAGCGCCGACGCGAGGCCCGGCAGCTCCGCTGCACGGACCGGCCGCTTGCCGTTCTCGATGAGGGACAGGGTGCTCGCGGTGGTCCGGAGCTCGGTGGCGAGCGCGGTGAGGGTCCAGCCCGCGCGGGTCCGGAAGTGCCGGATGCGTGCTCCGAGGATGCGTGCGTTGTCGTCGTCAACCTGCATGGAACGGACCGTATCCGAAAATTCGGCAGATTTCGAGGGCAACCGTCGGGTCCACGGTTCGAGCGACCCCGCACGGTGGGTGACACGCCCCGCCGGGACACGATCCCGGCGATTCACCGACGAAAGGCGACCTGATGACGATCATCGACGAACGGACGGCTGCAGCGCCGAACGTCCTGCCCCTCGACGTGGTCGGTCTGGAGGACCTCGCGACCGTCGGCGGCAAGAACGCCTCGCTCGGCGAGATGCTCCGCTCGCTGTCGGGCCTCGGCGTCCGCGTCCCGGACGGCTTCGCCACGACCGCGACCGCGTTCCGCCGCCACATGGAGCACACCGGGCTGACGTCCTGGATCAGTGCGACGCTCCTCGCGCTCGACGTCGAGGACACCGCAGCCCTCGCCGCGGCCGGCGCCGAGATCCGTCGCCGTGTCCTGTCGACACCGCTCGAGCGAGGCCTCGAACAGGCCGTCCGTGACGGGTACGACCGGCTCAGCGCCGAGGCACCCGACGAGGCCTCGTTCGCCGTCCGGTCCTCGGCGACCGCGGAGGACCTGCCCGATGCGTCGTTCGCCGGGCAGCAGGACACGTACCTGAACATCCGCGGGATCGGGAACGTGCTCGACGCCGTGCGCCGGGTGTTCGCCTCGATGTACACGGACCGGGCGATCGCCTACCGGGTGCACCACGGGTTCGTCCACGACGAGGTGGCGATCTCGGTCGGCGTCCAACGGATGGTGCGCTCCGACCTGGCGTCCGCCGGGGTGCTGTTCACGCTCGACACGGAGTCCGGCTTCGACCGGGCGGTGTTCGTCACCAGTGCGCACGGGCTCGGCGAGGGCGTGGTGTCCGGCGCCGTGAACCCGGACGAGTTCACGGTGTCGAAGCCCGCGCTGGCAGCGGGCCGTCCCGCGATCCTCGGACGGGTGCTCGGGTCGAAGGCGCAGCGCATGGTGTTCACCGACGACCCGACCGTCGGGCGCACGACCGCGTTCGTGGAGACGAGCGCCGCCGAGCGTCGGCACTTCTCGTTGCGCGACGACGAGGTCACCGAGCTCGCCCGCATCGCCGTCGTCATCGAGCAGCACTACGGCCGCCCGATGGACGTCGAGTGGGGCAAGGACGGCCTCGACGGTCGCCTGTACGTCCTGCAGGCCCGCCCGGAGACGGTCGCGTCGCGTGCCTCCGCGTCCGTGATCGAACGGCACCGTCTGGCCGTGCAGCCCACGACGCCGCCGCGGCTCGACGGTCGGGCGATCGGCCAGCGCATCGGGTCCGGTGCGGTCCGGGTCCTCGCGAGCGTCGACGAGATGCACGACTTCCGTCGCGGCGACGTCCTCGTGGCGGACATGACCGACCCGGACTGGGAGCCGATCATGCAGCGGGCGTCGGCGATCGTGACGAACCGCGGCGGTCGGACCTGCCACGCGGCGATCATCGCGCGCGAACTCGGCATCCCCGCGGTCGTCGGCACCGGGACCGCCACGAGCACGCTGCACGACGGCGAGCCCGTGACGGTGAGCTGCGCCGAGGGGGAGACCGGTGTCGTCCACGACGGGATCCTCGGAGTCGAGACGGAGCGCATCGAGGTCGGCGACCTGCCGGACCTCGACGTCGACCTCATGCTCAACGTGGGCAACCCGGCGCAGGCGTTCTCGTTCGCCGCGCTCCCGAACGCCGGCGTTGGCCTCGCCCGCATGGAGTTCGTCGTCGGCCGGCAGATCGGGGTGCACCCGAACGCCCTGCTCCGACTCGCCGACCAGCCCGCCGACGTCCGCGAGCAGATCGAGGACCGGATCGCGGCGTACGGCTCGCCCCGGGACTTCTTCGTCAAGCGCCTGGCCGAGGGCGTCGCGACCCTCGCTGCGGCGTTCGACCCGAAGCCCGTCGTGGTCCGGCTGTCCGACTTCAAGTCGAACGAGTACGCGGGCCTGCTCGGCGGCGCACGGTACGAGCCCGTCGAGGAGAACCCGATGATCGGGTTCCGCGGTGCCTCCCGCTACCTGTCCGAGGAGTTCGCGCAGGCGTTCGCCCTCGAGTGCGAGGCGATCCGCACCGTCCGCGAGGTGATGGGCTTCGCGAACGTGCGCGTCATGATCCCCTTCGTCCGGACCGTCGAGGAAGCCGAGGCGGTCGTCGCCCTGATGGCGGAGCACGGTCTCGAACGAGGTCGCAACGGCCTGCGGGTCGTGATGATGTGCGAGATCCCCGCGAACGCGCTCGACGCCGACCGGTTCCTCGACCACGTCGACGGCTTCTCGATCGGGTCGAACGACCTCACGCAGCTCACCCTCGGCGTGGACCGGGACTCCGCACTCGTCGCCGAGTCGTTCGACGAACGGAACCCGGCGGTGCTCCGCCTGATCGACATGGCGGTCGACGCCTGCCGCGCCCGCGGGGCGTCCGTCGGCATCTGCGGGCAGGGCCCGAGCGACCACCCGGACCTCGCGGACCACCTCCGCGCCCGCGGGGTCACGTCGATGTCGCTCAACCCCGACACGGTCGTGAGCACCTGGCAGCGGCTCGCGTCGGTGGTCTGACCCGACCACGGGAGACCGCATCCAGTGAGCAGCAATCGTCGGGTCACGGTCCGTGACTCGACGATTGCTGCTCACTCGACCGCTGGCCCGGCGACGGGGACGGCGGCGAGCGCGAGACGGCCGCGGCCGGTGAGGGACACCGGGCCGACGACCGCGTCGAACGGCGCCAGCGGGCCATCGGCGGCGCCGATCGTGCCGTCGAGCACGACGGCGACGCCGTGCACCTCGAGGTCGCCGTCGACGGCGACCACCGTCAGCGCGGGCTCGCCGCTGCCCCGGCGCACCATCAGGTTCAGGTCGTGGCCCGGGGCCGTGACGCCGACCGCGCTGACGGCTGCCTCGCCGGCGAAGGCCACCGTGTCGAACTGCTCGAGCACCGTCCGCTGGCCGTCCACGTCGAGCGTCAGCGTGTGCGGCGAGAGCGACAGCAGCACCCGGTCGACGCCCGGGAGCGACGAGAAGGGCACGTCGGAGCCGATCGTCGCGATGCTGAGCCGGGCTTCGAAGGGTCCGTCGCCGGGCGTGCGCCAGAGCTCGACGGTCTCGCCGAGCCCGTTCGCCCACCGGCTCCGAGGCGCGTCGGCGAACCGGACGGTGCGGCCGGGGCGGGTCACAGCTCGTCGTCGTCCATGCTCAGGTGCGAGGTCTCCGGCGCCATCAGGATCGACACGACCATGCCGATCGCCAGGATGCCGGCGAGCACGAGGAGCGTCGGCGTGATGCCCCAGGCGCCGAGGGTGAGCGGCAGCAGGAACGTGCCGACCGCGGACCCGATGCGACTGACGCCGTTCACCAGGCCGACCCCCGCCGCCCGGACGTTCGTCGGGAAGAGCTCCGGCGGGTACACCTGGTCGAGGTTCGAACTGGCCGACATCACGAACGTGAAGACGAGGAACGCCGGCAGCACGACCCAGAGCGGGGCGTGCTCGCCGAACGAGACGACCGCGAGCGCCACGGCCATGATCCCGAACGTCCAGATGATGAGCGGTCGGCGGCCGGTCTTCGCCACGAGCCACAGGCCGACGAGCCCGCCGAGCAGCAGGAAGACGTTGAGCAGCGCACCGGCAGCGAAGCCGTCGGCGTCCATGCCGAGGCTCAGCAGGATGATCGGCAGGAAGCTGTAGACCGCGAAGTACGGGATGACCTGCGCGTTGTAGAACACCGACCCGAAGACGGTGCTCCGGAGGTTCTTGCCGCGGAACAGGTCGCGGTACCGGCCGGGTGTCCGCCGTGCGTGGGCAGCGGCGACCGCGTCGACGTCGAGTCCCTCCGGCAGGAACTTCGCGACGATCGCCCGGGCCTCGGTGAGGCGTCCCTTGGTGATGAGCCATCGCGGCGACTCCGGGGTGCCGAGTCGCAGGACCAGGACGGCTGCAGCGGGGATCGCGCCGCTCGCCAGCAGCCAACGCCAGCCGTCGCCGGTGCCGAGCGCGCTCACCCAGGTCCCGATGAAGTACGCCGCCGTGTAGCCGACGGTCCACGCGACCGTCAGGGTCGCGAGCAGGCCGCCACGGAACCGGGCGGGCACGAACTCCGCCACCAGAGTCGGCCCGAGCGCGTAGTCCGCCCCGACGCCGAAGCCGATCAGCAGGCGCAGGACGAACAGCGTCCCGGGGTCGTGCACGAAGAACTGCGCGGCCGAGGCGACCACGATGAGCACGAAGTCGAGCATGTACACGAGCCGGCGCCCGAACCGGTCGCCGAGCCAGCCGCAGGTGATGCTGCCGACGAAGATGCCGATGAGGACCGAGCTCGCGATGAGCCCCGACCAGACGTCGTTCACGGGGAAGGACTGCGGGATGAGCGTCAGCGCGATGCCGATGCTGCCCAGGGCGTACCCGTCCGAGAAGTTCGCGCCGAACGTCAGCGCGGTGATCCGCAGGTGGAACCGGCTGAGGCGCTCGGGCGGGGCCGCGGTCCGGGGTGACGACGCTGACATGGTGCTCCGATGG
Organism: Curtobacterium sp. 314Chir4.1; assembly: GCF_900215175.1. Lineage (NCBI taxonomy): Bacteria > Bacillati > Actinomycetota > Actinomycetes > Micrococcales > Microbacteriaceae > Curtobacterium > Curtobacterium sp. 314Chir4.1. Next base: position 584,009 of record NZ_OCMI01000001.1, on the reverse strand, counting down.
TGTGGGGTGGTCATTCGAGCGGGCCCGTGACGGACTCCGCGGCGGCGACGAGGTCGTCGGACGTCAGGAAGGTGCGGAGGGCCTCGATGTCCCGGCCGAACTCGCGGTCGACCGGGGCGGTGGGGACGAGTCGGCGGACGGTGTCCCGGCCGGCGCGGAGGGCTGGCGAGCCGGACACGCCGACCTCGTCCTCGAGCAGGTCGGCAGCCTGCGCCGCCGCGAGCAGTTCGATCGCGAGCACGTACTGCAGGCGGTCGACGGAACGGTACGCCTGCTGGGCGGCGAGATGCGCGTTGCTCACCGGGTCCTCCTGGCCGGCCGACGTCGGGATCGACTCGACCGAGGCGGGGGAGACCTCGCCGCGCATCTCGAGCACGAGCGCCGCGGCCGTGTACTGCGGGATCATCAGGCCGTTGTTGAGCCCGGGGGTCGACGCGAGGAACGGCGGCAGCTCGCTCACGGTGCTGTTCACCATGCGGTCCGTGCGGCGTTCGCTGTGGTGGGCGAGCACCGCCGCGGCGGCCTTCACGGCGTCCATCGCGAGGCCGACGGAGGTCCCGTCGAAGTTGCCGGCCATGACCGCGTCGCCGTCCTCCGGGAACAGCAGGGGGTTGTCGCCGACGGAACCGAGGGACTCGTCGACGACCCGGGCGGCGTCGTCGAACGAGCGCCGGACGGACCCGTGCAGCTGGGGGAGCGCACGGAGCAGGTAGGGGTCCTGCACGCGGTGGTCGCGGTGCAGCTCGGCGATCGCGCTCCCCTCGAGCAGCCGGACGAGGTTCCGCGCGCTCGCGGCCTGCTCGGGGTACCGGCGGAGCGCGTGCACCCGTGGGTCGAGCGCGCGGGTCGTCCCGCGGAGCGACTCGAAGGCCAGCGCCCCGATGACGTCGGCCTGCCGGACCGCCCGCCGGAGGTCGTGCGCGACGAGGGCGGCGACCGCGGTGATGCTCATGATGCCGTTGAGGAGCGTCAGCCCCTCCTTCGCCCGGAGCCGCACGGGCGTCAGGCCCCGGCGGCGGAGTGCCTCGGCGCCGCTCACCACGTCGCCGTCGACGGTCGCCTGACCCCGGCCGGTGAGCACGAGGGCGATGTGCGCCTCGAGCGCCAGGTAGCCGAGCGAGCCGGCGCCGGGGACGACCGGCGTGACGTGCTCCTCGAGCAGTGCGCGGATCAGTTCGAGCGTCTCCAGACGGGTGCCGGACCGCCCGGCGCCGAGGTGCGCGAGCATCACGACGAGGATCGCCCGGACCTGGTCCTCGGGGATCGGCGCGCCGACCGACACCGCGTGGGAGACGATGATGTTCTCCTGCAGGCGCAGGGCGTCCTCCGGTGCGATGGTCTCGGTGTAGTTGTCGCCGAAGCCGGTCGTCACGCCGTACACGACGGTGCGGTCGTCCAGGAACCGGGTGACGAGGTCGGCCGCGGCGTCGACCCGGCGGGCGTACCCGTCGGAGAACCGGACGACGGCACCGTGCCGGGCGACGGCGACGACCTGGTCGACGGTGAGCGGGGCGTCGTCGAGCAGCACTGTCTCGGTGCCGGCGCGGTCGCCCGTCCGGGGACCGCCGCTCATGCGGGCACCGCCGGGTACACCGCGGTCGACTCCCGGACCAGGTGCTCGCCGATCCGGGCGACGTCGGCCGGGTCGGTGAGCCGGTAGCTGGGGACCAGGCAGGACATCGCGGCGACCACCCGGTGGCCGGCGCGCACCGGGGCGGACACCGCCGTCACGTCGCGCTCGGCGCCCTCGGCCACGACGACGTACCCGTCCTCGCCGACGTCGTCGAGCAGGACCCGGCCGACGGCGGTGTCGGTGAGCGGGATCGTGCGGCCGACCCACCCGACGTGCCGGATGGACTGGGTGCCCTCGGCGATGGCGAGGTGCATCGCGGTGTCGCCGACGCCGAACACGCTGAGGTAGCAGGACTCCGTCGTGCACTGGGCGACGCGGCGCATGGCGTCGCGGGTCTGGGCGACGAGCGCGGTGTTCGAGAGGGCCGCCGCACCGAGCTGCACGAGGTGCGGGCCGGCCGTGAACGCACCGTCGTCGTCGCGGCGGACGAACTCCCGGTGTTCGAGTGCTCGGAGGAGGCGGAGGGCGGTGCTCGCCGACAGATCGGCCCGCCGTGCGGCCTCGGTCAGCGAGATGCCGTCCGCGTCGCACACCAGGCCGAGCAGGACGAGCGCGCGGTCGATCGTCCGCATGCCCTGTCCGCCCGTGGATTGCTCGGTCATGGCTGCCACCCTACGGAATCTGATTTTCATTGAGTAGCAATGCCGTGTTTCGTTCTCGTGAAATCTGCAGGACTGGAGGCGCGGGGCGGGCCCGCACCGCGCCTCCAGGCCGCCCTGTGGTCGCGGAAGACCGCACGGGGTGCGTCGGCGACGTCGGTCAGGACGGCGACGTGCCGAGCCGCCGGGCGAGCACGTCGGCAGCACGACGGACCTCCGCGAGGAGCGTCGGCGGCACGCCGCCGTCCGCCGTCGACGCGTACGTCGACCCGATGCTCGCGACCGGCCACCCCGTGGTGTCGAGCACCGCGACCGCGACCGACGACAGTCCCGGCGTCACGGCGCCGTCCTCCGTCGCGTACCCGACGGTGCGGACGCCCTCGAGCTCCTGCCGGAGCGTCCGCAGGTCGCCGGGGCCGGCCTCTGTCCGCCGGACGAACGCCGTACCGGGCGGGTACAGCGCACGGAGCTGCGCCGTCGGGGTCGCCGCGAGCATCGACTTGCCGGTCGCGGTGAGGTGCGCGGGCAACCGGACCCCGACGTCCGTGACGAGCGCTCCGCGGTGCCGGGCGCGTTCCTCGACGACGTAGACGACCTCCGCACCGTGCAGCACCCCGAGGTGGGCACTCTCGCCGGTGCGGTCGACCAGGGACGCGAGCAACGGGGCTCCGAGCAGGGTGAGCGGTTGCTGCCGGGTGAAGCCGGAGCCGAGTTCGAACGCCGCGATCCCGAGTCCGTACTTGCGCGCCTCGACGAGGTGCAGGACGAACCCGTGCTCGGTGAGCGACGTCAACAGTTGGTAGACCGTGGAGCGCGGCAGGTCGAGCCGGGCGGCGATCGTGCTGGCGGCGAGCGGTCCACGCTGCGTGGCGAGGAGCCCGAGGACGCGCAGGCCGGCGTCGAGCGCGGGGACCTTCGGCGAGGGGCTGGGCATGGTGCTCCGATGTCGGCGTCGTTTCCTGTCCGGTACCCCGGACACTATCTGGCGCCGCGACCTCCACGCACCCGGGCCGCTCCTGTCAGATGGGGGGAGGCCGACGGGCAGGACCCGGCGGACGCCGACGGACCAGCGCCCGGCCGGGCGGCGAGACCACCGACGAAGGAGCCACCGTGACCGAGACAGCAGCAGACCACGCCGTGTCGAACCCGAACCCGACCCCGGCCGGATCGGGCCCCCGGACGGTCCGCGCCGCGCGCGGGACGACGCTCTCCGCCAAGAGCTGGCAGACCGAGGCACCGCTGCGCATGCTCATGAACAACCTCGACCCCGAGGTGGCCGAGCGCCCCGAGGACCTCGTCGTCTACGGCGGCACCGGCAAGGCGGCGCGGAACTGGCAGGCGTTCGACGCGATCGTGCACGCGCTGCGCGACCTCGAGTCCGACGAGACGCTCCTCGTGCAGTCCGGCAAGCCCGTCGGGGTGTTCCGCACGCACGAGTGGGCGCCCCGCGTGCTCATCGCGAACTCGAACCTCGTCGGGGACTGGGCGACGTGGCCGGAGTTCCGCAAGCTCGAGGCCGAGGGCCTGACCATGTACGGCCAGATGACCGCCGGCTCGTGGATCTACATCGGCACCCAGGGCATCCTGCAGGGCACGTACGAGACCTTCGCGGCCGTCGCCGAGAAGCGGTTCGGTGGAACGCTCGCCGGGACCATCACGCTCACCGGCGGCTGCGGCGGGATGGGCGGCGCGCAGCCCCTCGCCGTCACGCTGAACGGCGGCGCCGCGATCGTCGTCGACGTCGACCGCGCCCGGCTCCAGCGTCGCGTGGACCACCGGTACCTCGACGAGCTCGCCGACGACCTCGACGACGCCGTCGCCCGGGTCACCGCCGCGAAGGCCGAGCGGCGTGCGCTCAGCGTCGGACTCGTCGGCAACGCCGCCACGGTGTTCCCCGAGCTGCTGCGCCGCGGCGTCCCGATCGACGTCGTCACCGACCAGACGAGCGCCCACGACCCGCTGAGCTACCTGCCCGAGGGCTACGACGTCGACGAGTGGGCAGCCCGTGCCGAGTCCGACCCGGAGACGTTCACCTCCGACTCCCGCCGGGCGATGGCGAAGCAGGTCGAGGCCATGGTCGGCTTCCAGGACGCCGGTGCCGAGGTCTTCGACTACGGCAACTCGATCCGCCGCGAGGCCGAGCTCGGCGGCTACGACCGCGCGTTCGCGTTCCCCGGCTTCGTGCCGGCGTACATCCGTCCGCTCTTCGCCGAGGGCAAGGGGCCGTTCCGCTGGGCGGCGCTGTCCGGCGACCCTGACGACATCGCCGCCACCGACCGGGCGATCCTCGAGCTGTTCCCCGAGGACGAGAAGCTCCGCCGGTGGATCACCGCCGCCGGCGAGAAGATCCAGTACGAGGGCCTGCCCGCACGCATCTGCTGGCTCGGGTACCAGGAGCGGCACCTGGCCGGGCTCAAGTTCAACGAGATGGTCGCGTCCGGCGAGCTGCGCGCCCCGATCGCCATCGGCCGTGACCACCTCGACTCCGGCTCGGTCGCGTCCCCGTACCGCGAGACCGAGGCGATGGCCGACGGCTCCGACGCGATCGCGGACTGGCCGCTCCTGAACGCCCTGCTCAACACCGCCTCTGGTGCGACCTGGGTGTCGATCCACCACGGCGGCGGCGTCGGCATCGGCCGCTCCATCCACGCCGGACAGGTGATCGTCGCCGACGGCACCGACCTCGCCGCTGAGAAGATCGCCCGCGTGCTCGTGAACGACCCCGGTACCGGCGTCATGCGCCACGTCGACGCCGGGTACGAGCGTGCCGAGGAGGTCGCCCGCGAGCGCGGCCTGCGCGTGCCGATGTGGGAGGTCTGACCGTGACGGACTCCGGCGCGACCGTGCTGCCCGGCCTGGCCGAGATCGCCGAGGTCGGTCGCGACCGCGTCCGCGGCGGCTACACGCGGCACCTGCTCGACCACGCCGAGCGCACCCTGCGCGACTGGTTCGTCGAGCGGGCGACCCGGCTCGGTCTGGACGTCGAGGTCGACCGCAACGGCAACAGCTGGGCCTGGTGGGGCGCGCCCGGTCCGGACGCGTTCGTCACCGGGTCGCACCTCGACTCCGTGCCCGGCGGCGGTGCCTTCGACGGCCCGCTCGGCGTCGTGTCGGCCCTCGACGCGGTCGCCCGGCTGCAGGCCGAGGGGCACCGGCCGTCCCGCCCGACCGCGATCGCGGTCTTCGCCGAGGAAGAAGGCTCGCGCTTCGGCGTCGCCTGCCTCGGCTCGCGCCTGCTGAGCGGCGCCGTCAGCCCGGAACGCGCGCTCGCGTTGACGGACGCGGACGGCACCAGCCTGGAGGCAGTGCTCGCGTCCGCGGGCATCGACCCGTCCGGCGTCGGGCCCGATCCGGATCGGTTGTCCGGGATCGGGACGTTCGTCGAGCTGCACGTCGAGCAGGGGCGCGGGCTGGTCGACCTCGGCGCACCGGTCGCGATGGCGTCGAGCATCCTCGGGCACGGCCGGTGGCGCTTCCGGTTCACCGGGCAGGGCAACCACGCCGGGGCGACGCTGATGACCGACCGTCGGGACCCGATGGTCGCCGCAGCCGCCGTCATCGCCGGCGTCCCAGCACTGGCGCGGCAGCACGGCGACGCGCGTGCGACGGTCGGTCGGCTCCGTTCGGTACCGGGCGGGACGAACGTGATCGCGTCGGCCGTGGAGTTCTGGCTCGACGCCCGCGCCGGGGACGACACCGTCACGCAGGCCCTGGTCGCCGAGATCGCCGCCGCGGCCCGTGCGGCGGCGACCGCGAACGGCTGCGAGGTCTCGGTCACCGAGGAGTCCTGGTCGGCCCGCGTCGACTTCCCGGACGGACCGCGGACGGCGATCGACCGGGTGCTCGTCGGCGCCGGCGGTCGCCCGGTCCCCGTACTGCCGACCGGAGCCGGACACGATGCCGGCGTGCTGTCCGCGCACGTGCCCGCCGCGATGCTGTTCGTCCGCAATCCCACCGGGGTGTCGCACGCGCCCGAAGAGTGGTCCGACGCCGACGACTGCGCCGCCGGTGTGGACGCCCTGACCCGGGTGATTCGGGAGCTGACGTGAGCGCCGAGGTGCGTTCGGTGCACTGCGCGACGGCGCTGATCGACGGCGTGGTGGTGGACGACGTGCGCCTCGGCGTCGGACCGGACGGGCGGATCACCGCCGTCGACCCGGGTGTCCCCGCGGCACCGGGCGACCTCCGGCTCGGCACCGTCCTCGCCGGGTCGGGCAACGCGCACTCGCACGCCTTCCACCGACTGCTGCGCGGTCGGACCCACGGCGACGGCGGCGACTTCTGGCAGTGGCGCACGGCGATGTACGGCGCCGCCGGAGCCCTCGACCCGGACTCGTACCGTACGTTGGCGGTCGGGGTCTTCGGCGAGATGGTCGCCGCCGGGTGGACCGCCGTGGGGGAGTTCCACTACGTGCACCACCGTCCGGACGGCACCCCCTACGACGACCCGAACGCGATCGGGCTCGCGCTGGCCGAGGCCGCCCGCGAGGTCGGGATCCGCCTCACGCTCCTGGACACCTGCTACCTGACCGGTGCTCCCGGCGAACCGCTCGCCGTCGAGCAGAGGCGCTTCGGCGACGGCACGGCGGCAGCCTGGCTCGAGCGCTGGCACCCCCTCCGCGACGCCGTCGGTGACGACCCCCTCGTGACGGTCGGCGCCGCCGTCCACTCCGTCCGGGCGGTCCGACCCGACGACGTCGCCGTCATCACCCGCGAGCTGCCGGACGACGTCCCGCTGCACGTGCACCTGTCCGAGCAGCCGGCCGAGAACGCGCAGAGCCTGGCGGCCTGGGGTGCACGGCCGACCCGGGTGCTCGCGGACGCCGGTGCACTCTCCCCGCGCCTGAGCGTCGTGCACGCCACGCACCTCGACGACGACGAGATCGCGCTCCTCGGGTCCGCCGGGGTCACCGCGGTCATCTGCCCGACCACCGAAGCGGACCTCGGCGACGGGATCGGCCCCGCTCGGCAGCTCGCCGACGCCGGGGCGACGATCGCGCTCGGGTCCGACCAGAACGCCGTGGTCGACCCGTTCCTGGAGGTCCGCGGGCTCGAGGCCGGAGAACGGCTCGCCGCACGACGGCGCGGTGTCTTCAGGCCCGCCGAACTCGACGCAGCCAGGAGCACGGCCGGCTACCGCTCGCTCGGCCTGCGCGGCGGCATCGCGGTGGGTGCGCCGTGCGACCTCGTCGAGGTCGACCCGACGAGCGTCCGGACGACGGGTTCGGCGGTGCCGCAGCTCGTCCTCACCGCGACCGCCTCGGACGTCCGGCGCGCGGTCGTCGGCGGGACCGTGCGCGCCGTCGACGGCAGATTGGCGGACGACCGCGCACCCGCGGACCTGCTGACGGCGTGGACGGAGGACCACCGGTGACCAGCGAGCTCATCACCGACATCGGCGAACTGCGCACGCTCGACCCGCGCGAGGTCCCTGGCGACGCGTCCGGCGCGGCCGAGGACGACGCCGCGGCGGCCGCCGTCGTCCGGCACGACCAGGCGCTCGTGGTCGAGGACGGCCGGCTCGTGTGGATCGGTGCGCGCACCGATGCCCCGGACGCCGACGTCCGGACCAGCGTCGGCGGTCGCACCGTCCTGCCCGGCTGGGTCGACCCGCACACGCACCTCGTGTTCGCCGGCGACCGGTCCACCGAGTTCGTGGACCGGATGGCCGGCCGTCCGTACGCGGCCGGAGGCATCATGACGACGGTCCGTGCGACCCGGGCGGCCTCGGAGTCCGACCTGCTCGCCGGTGCGCGTGCGGTCGTCGACGGCGCCGCGGCGCAGGGCACGACCACCATCGAGGCGAAGACCGGGTACGGGCTCGACGTCGCGACCGAGGAGCGGCTCGCCCGGATCGCCGCCCGGGTGGCGGACGTCGTGACCTACCTCGGCGCGCACGTGGTCCCGGAGGGGGCGGACCGGGACGCGTACCTCGACCTCGTGACCGGACCGATGCTCGACGCCGTCGCCCCGCACGCGCAGTTCGTCGACGTGTTCTGCGAAGCAGGAGCGTTCACCCCGGACGAGTCCCGCGAGGTCCTGCTCGCCGGACGTCGGGCGGGCCTCGGGCTCCGGGTGCACGGCAACCAGCTCGGCGAGAGCGGCGGGGTCGCCCTCGCCGTGGAACTCGGCGCCGCGAGCGTCGACCACTGCAACCACCTGTCCGACGCCGACGTCGCCGCCCTCGCCGGCTCGTCGACGATCGCGACGCTCCTGCCGGCGTGCGACCTGTCGACCCGGGCGCCGTTCGCCCCGGCACGACGACTCGTCGACGCCGGTGTCCGGATCGCCCTGGCGTCGAACTGCAACCCGGGGACCTCGTTCACGTCGTCGATGCAGTTCCAGGTGGCCACGGCCGTCGTGCAGCAGCACCTGACGCTCGAGGAGTCGCTCGCTGCCGCCACCCTCGGCGGGGCCGCCGCGCTCGGGCTCGACCGCGGGGACGACGCCGTCGGCAGCCTGCGCATCGGGGGACCGGCCGACCTGCAGGTCCTCGACGCCGCGACCGCCGCGCACATCGCCTACCGTCCGGGCATGCCCCTGACGGTCGCGACCTGGCGTCGTGGGGTCCGGGTCCCGGCCCCGGTCAACCCCGTGCGATCCGGGTCCGGCCGGTGAGCCCTCGACGAGCCCGCTTCCACCACGCCCGCCACGGCAACGAGGTCGCGAGCGCCAGCCCGATCACCACGCTGCCGAACCACCCGACGACGACGCCGGGGATCGGCACGAGCAGGCTCGTCCAGAGCAGGACCGCGAGGATCCCGAGCACGTACGCCGCACCGGCCTTGAGGTAGCGGAGCCGCTTCAGCCCGGCGGCCTCGTCGAGCCGCGAGGTCAGGCGGGCCAGGAAGACCGCCCCCACCCCGATGGCCGCGACCGCGACCGCCACCTGCTCGAGTGCGCCGAGGCCGTCGCCACCGAAGAGACCAGCGCCGAGGACCCCGGACCCGGACAGGCTGTACACGCCGTCGAGGATCTCGAACAGCATGAACACGACGAGCCCCCGCTCGAAGACGACCGTCGACGCGTAGGCGTGGATCCGCCAGGCGCCGCCCGTCCCCACCGACGAAGTGTCCGACGACGTCAGACCGCCGAGCGACCACGCCGCCACCCGCTTCGACAGCAGGTACGCGCCGATGCCCGCCACCCCACCGAGCACCACCGGCAGGAGCCTGCCAGTGGCCCACCCGGCGTCGACCCCCACCAGCACCGCGGTCAGCACGACCCCGGTGCCGGCGGTGACCAGCGACCAGACGCGAGGACGCGCGACCCGGGCGAGCCGTGCCTCCAGGCGGCCCAGCCAGGACCTGCGCGACGCGCGGTCCGTGTTGAACAGGTACTCCGCGAAGACCAACCAGATGAAGGCGGCGCCGAAGGCGGCGAGCGCGGGCCGGACCTCGGCGAGGTGGGCCGAGAACGAGCCGGGGGCGAAGACGGCCTCGCCCACCGAGCTCGCCGGGTCGGTGGCGTCGCCGACCGCCACCGCGGCCGGCGGGAGCAGCAGGCGCATCGCCAGGACGCCCGCGACGATGCCGAGCGACAGGAACAGCCGTCGTGCGGGGGAGTGCAGGCGGCCGGCGATGCCGGCCATCGGCACCGACGAGTCGGCGGCCATCGCGATCTCGAGGAGCGCGAGCGCCACGAAGGCGAGCGCAGCAGCTGGTCCGAGCACGAACCACGCGACGGCGGCCGCCGCGACGGTGAGCAGGAGGGGGACGGTCAGGAGCGATCTCGTGGCCATCACCCCATCCAGCACCGTCGGCCTGGGCGGGCAGTGGAGCGCTCCTGGGCATCGGCCTGGAGGCACGGGTCGGTTCCCGCAGAACGGGTGACGGCCCGTCCCCACTTGCGGGGACGGGCCGTCGGGTCACGCTGGGCGGACCGGGTTCAGTCGTGGAACGTCTCGATGGACGCGCCGAGCGAGTTCAGGCGCTCCTGCAGCTGCTCGTAGCCGCGGGCGATGATGCCGACGTTGCGCAGGACGCTCTCGCCCTTCGCCGCGAGCATCGCCAGCAGGATGACCACCGCGGGACGCAGGGCCGGCGGGCAGCTGACCTCGGCACCGGAGAAGTGCGTCGGCCCCGTGACGTCGAGGCGGTGCGGATCGCGCAGGGTGACGCTCGCGCCGAGTCGGGTCAGGTCGAGCAGGTGGATCGCGCGGCCCTCGTAGACCCAGTCGTGCACGAGCGTGGTGCCCTCGGCCATCGCCGCGATGACGACGAAGAACGGCAGGTTGTCGATGTTCAGGCCGGGGAACGGCATCGCGTGGATCTTGTCGATCGGGGCGTGCAGCTCGGACGGGTGCACCGTGATGTCGACCAGGCGGGTGCGACCGTTCGCGGCGGCGTACTCGTCGGAGACGTCGAAGCGCAGGCCCATCTCGGCCAGGGTCGCGAGCTCGATCTCGAGGAACTCGATCGGCGCGCGGGTGACCGTGAGCGTCGAGGCGGTGACGATCCCGGCGGTGAGCAGGCTCATCGCCTCGACCGGGTCCTCGCTCGGCCAGTAGTCCACGACCTCGTCGATGCGGCTCTTGCCCGTGATGCGGAGCGTCGTCGTGCCGATGCCCTCGATGCGGACGCCGAGCAGCTCGAGGAAGAAGCAGAGGTCCTGCACCATGTAGTTCGGGCTGGCGTTCCGGATGACCGTCTCGCCGTCGCGCGCCGCTGCGGCGAGGATCGCGTTCTCGGTCACGGTGTCGCCGCGCTCGGTGAGGACGATCGACTTCGTGGGGACGGCGGTGTTCGCCACGTCGACCTCGTACCAGCCGGAGGTCGCCTCGACGTCGACGCCGAAGGGCCGCAGGGCGATGAGGTGCGGCTCGACCGTCCGGGTGCCGAGGTCGCAGCCGCCGGCGTACGGCAGCCGGAAGGACTCGTACCGACCGCTCAGCGGACCGAGGAACATCAGGACGCTGCGGGTGCGGCGGGCGGCGTCGGCGTCGATGGCGTCGAGGCGGAGGTCGGCCGGGGCGACGATCTCCAGGACCTCGCCGTCCGCCGACCACGTGACGGTCGCGCCGAGGCTGCGGAGCACGTCGATGATGCGGTCGACCTCGACGATGCGCGCGACCTTGTGCAGTCGGGTGACCCCGCGGTTGAGGAGCGAGGCGCAGAGGAGTGCGACGGCCGCGTTCTTGCTCGAGTTCACCGCGATGGAGCCGCTGAGCTTCCGGCCGCCCTGCACGCGGAGGTGGGCACGCTGCGGGGCGCCGCCGATCGACACGATCTGCTGGTCGAGGGCGTCGCTGATGCGGGTGAGCATCTCGAGGGACAGGTTCTGCCCGCCCTGCTCGATGCGGTTGATCGCGCTCTGGCTGGTGCCGACGCGTTCGGCGAGCTGCGCCTGGGTCATGTTGCGGCCCTTGCGTGCGCCCCGGATGAGGGCGCCGACCTCGCGGAGGGGTGCTGCGCTCGTGACTGCCGTGGTGGTCGGCGTGACGACGGTGGTGGTGTCGGACATGGCGCCAACGTAACACGGTCATGAGATAAACCGAGGGGGACAACGCCCAGGTTCTCAGGATCGGGTTGGGAATACACCATCGGTGAGAGTTCGGTGGCGGGTGGCGGGTGGCGGGTGGCGGTCGTTGCGCGTGCATCGTGCGACAAGACGCTCGTCGAACGACGGCCGCGGTGTCGCTCCTTGCACGCGCAACAGTTGCGTGTGCATCGTGCGACAAGGCGGCCGTCGAACGACAGCCGCGGTGTCGCTCCTTGCGCGTGCAACGGTTCGGCGCGACCGGCGTCGCGTCTCGAGGCTGGTGTGTGGCGCAACGGTTGCGCGTGCATCGTGCGACAAAGCGGACGTCGAACGACAGGCGCGGTGTCGTTGCTTGCGCCCGCAACGGTTGCGCGTGCATCGTGCGACAACGCGCTCGTCGAACGACAGCCGCGGTGTCGCTACTTGCGCGCGCAACGGTTGCGTGTGCATCTTGCGACAACGTGCTCGTCGAACGACAGCCGCGGTGTCGCTACTTGCGCGCGCAACGGTTCGGCCGGGCCGGTGTCGCTTCTTGCACGCGCAACGGTTCGGCGCAACACGCGCGACCGGCGCTAACGGCACCGCCGCGCCCGCCGATAGTCCTCCGTGCAGGCCCACGGACGGGCCGCATCCCGCCCCACGGACGGCGGCGGGACGATCGAGAACCAGGACGGGCCATGATCGTCGTCACACGACTGAACGGCAGCGGATTCGCTGTGAACCCCGATCTCGTGGAGCGCATCCAGGAGACGCCGGACACGACGCTCATCATGGTCGACGGTGCCAAGTACATCGTCCGCGAGTCCATGGCCGACGTCATCGACCTCATCGCCGCGTACCGCGCCCGCATCGTCGGGATGGCGTACGGCACCGACCTGCCGGCCGGCCGGAACGCAACAGGCCCCCAGCCGACGCTCGCCGCGGTCGCGCCCCTCCGCACGCAGGACGGGGGTCGCTGACGTGGACATCGCAACGATCATCGGCATCCTCGTCGCCTTCGGCGCACTGTTCGGCATGGTCGAGATGGAGCACGTCGAGCTCGCCGGGCTGTTCCTGCCCGCGCCGATGCTCCTCGTGTTCGGCGCGACGATCGGCTGCGGCATCGCGAGCACCACGCTGAAGGACGCCATCGCCAGCTTCAAGGCCGTGCCCAAGGCGTTCACCGGCAAGGTCACCCCGCCGCAGGCCGTCATCGACGACGTCGTCGGGCTCGCCGAGACGGCCCGCGCGAACGGCCTGCTCGCGCTCGAGCAGGAAGCCGACAAGCACGACGACCCGTTCATGAAGAAGGCCCTGCAGAACATCGCGGACGGCACCGACGGCGACGAGCTGCGGATCCTGCTCGAGGACGAGATCGAGTCGAACGCCGCCCCGGTGCGGAGCGCGAGCGCGTTCTTCATGGGCCTCGGCGGGTTCGCCCCGACGGTCGGCATCATCGGCACCGTGGTCTCGCTCACCCACGTGCTCGCGAACCTCGGCAAGCCGGACGAGCTCGGCCCGCTCATCGCCAGCGCGTTCGTCGCGACGCTCTGGGGCCTGCTCACCGCGAACTTCCTCTGGCTGCCGATCGGCGGCAAGCTCCGGAAGCTCGCGCAGCTCGAGGCCGACCGGCAGACGCTCCTGATGGAGGGCCTCCTCGCGGTGCAGGCCGGCAGCCAGCCCCGACTGCTCGGCGAGCGCCTGACCGCCATGGTCCCGCCGGCCGCGCGCGGTGGGGACGGCAAGGCGAAGGGCGCCAAGAACAAGGGCAAGGGCAGCGACGCCCACCTCGACGACCAACAGCTGGCGGCCTGACGATGAGCGCGAACCCCCGGGGACGCGGCCGCGGTCGCTCGAAGAAGTCCCACGACGAGGCGGAACACCCCGACGAGCGCTGGATGGCGTCCTACATGGACATGATCACCGTGCTGATGTGCATGTTCCTCGTGCTCTTCGCGATGTCGACGGTCGACCAGCAGAAGTACATCGCCCTGAAGAACTCGCTCGCGACGGGCTTCGGCGAGGTGAAGTCGCAGAAGGTCGACACGGCGTCCGGAACGGTCGTGACGAAGGACGAGGTCAAGGACGGCTCCGGCTACTCCGTCGACAAGTCCCAGGCGGACCACTCCACGGCGTCGTCGGGGACGAAGGACACCAACGTCGACCCGGCCTCCACCGTGGTGCCGGCGACCGCGACGAAGGCCGACGTGGCCGCGGCCCAGAAGGAGCTCGACGACCTCACGGCCATCGAGGCGGCGATCAAGGCGAACCTGGAGAAGGCCGGACAGACGTCGAACGTGCAGTTCACCGTCGACGCCCGCGGACTGACCGTCCGGCTCGTCGGCAGCGAGACGTACTTCACGACCAACAGCGCCGACCTGTCCGACCAGGCGAAGCGGATCATGGACGCCATCGCCCCGGTCCTGAGGACGAGCAGCCACGACGTCAGCGTCGAGGGGCACGCCGACCAGCGGAACTCGACCGCCCCGTACGCGACGAACTGGGAGCTCAGCGCGGCACGGGCGACCGGGGTGCTGCGGGACCTCGTCGAACGCGGAGGGATGCCGGCGGACCACGTCCAGAGCGTCGGGTTCGGGTCGAGCCGACCGCTCGCGAAGGGCGGCACCGACGCGGACCTCACGCTGAACCGCCGGGTCGACATCGTGGTGCTGTCGAACCAGGACCAGGACGTCAGCGCCCTGATGCCCGCGCTGGCGAAGGCGCAGGACGGAGCACGACAGGGCTGAGGCCCACCCAGGACGACACCGACACGACCACCGCCCCAGAAGGGGGGCCAGCACTGACGGGTGCTCCACAGCGAACCGATAGACGCACCCGTGACCGAGACCCTGCCAGCGCCCGAGGTGTACGACTTCGCGCGCCCGTCGACGCTCGCCCGCGAGCACGCCCGGGTCCTCGAGCTCGCCTTCGAGACGTTCGCACGCCAGTGGGGCACACAGCTGACCGCCAAGGTGCGCGCCGTCAGCCAGGTGACCTGCGAACAGGTCCAGATGACGACGTACGACGAGTACGCGGCGTCGCTGCCCGCCCTCACCGGCATGGTGCTGCTCCCGATCGCCGACGTCGTCCCGAAGGGCGTCCTGCAGGTCCCGCTCGACGCCGCCCTCACCTGGGTGTCGCACGCGCTCGGCGCCTCGAAGCCGCTCCCGACGCCGGACCGCACCTTCACGCCCATCGAGCAGGCGCTCGTTCGCAAGATCGTCGAGGACGCCCTCGACGACCTCCGCTACTCGTTCGGCGGACTGCTCGCGCACGACGTCACGGCCGGCGGCTTCCAGTTCAACTCGCAGTTCGCCCAGGCCGCCCAGAAGGGCGACCTGATGATCGTCGCGTCCTTCACGATCCGCGTGGGGGAGCGGGTCGCGCCCGGCACGCTCGCGCTGCCCGCGGAGGCCGTCCTGCCGCAGCTCGGCGAGGCCGCCGCGCACGTGACGCCCGCCGACGCGCGCGCCCTGGTCGACGCGCAGCTCGCGAGCGTCCCGGTCGGGGTCAGCCTGCGCTTCGCCCCGGCGACGGTCCTGCCGTCGCAGGTGCTCGGCCTGTCGGTCGGCGACGTCCTGCCACTGCCGCACCCGCAGCACCGACCCCTCACCATCGCGGTCGACGGCGAACCCGTCGGCACCGCCGCGGTCGGCGCGAACGGCTCGCGCCTCGCCGGCATCGTCGTCACCACCACATCGGAGCTCCCCGCATGACCGTCACGACCACCCTCCACACGCAGGCAGCCGAGGCCCTCGCCGCGCAGCTCCCGACGGCCGTCCCGTTGACGGTCGTGGCCCAGCCTGGAGGCGCGACCCCCGTCGCCCTCGAAGCGGCCGGTGACGCCGTGGTCGCCTCGTTCGTCGGCGGCCTGTCGGCCGACCTGGTCCTCGTGCTCACGGACCTCGAGACCGTCACCGCCGCTGGTGGCACCGAGCACGGGATCGTCGACGTCACCGACGTGCTGCGCCCCTCGCTCGAGGCAGCAGCGGGCGTGCTCGGTGTCGGTGTCCTCGGTGACGCCCGGCGCGAGTCGGCATCGGCGCTCCTGGCCGACCCGGACACGGTGGTGTTCGAGCTCACGGCCGGTGGGACGCCCGGCGGCTGGTTCGCCCTGCGCGTCCGCGAGAACGGCACGGTGTCCCGGACCACGTCCGCCCCGGCCGCGACGCTGCCCGCCGGGAACCTCGGCCGGATCAACAACGTCGAGATGACCCTCACGGTCGAGATCGGTCGCACCCGGATGTCCGTGCGCGACGTGCTCGGCATGGAACCGGGCGCCGTCGTCGAGCTCGACCGCAGCGCGGGTGCCCCCGCCGACGTCCTGCTCAACGGCCGCCTCATCGCGCACGGCGAGGTCGTCGTGGTCGACCAGGACTACGCCGTCCGCATCACGAAGATCCTCGACGTCGCCGAGAGCGTCTGAGCCGCCGACCGTGGACACGCTCGTCATCACCCTCCGCGTCGCGCTCTCGCTCGGCGTCGTGCTCGCCCTGATGTGGGTGCTGCACCGACGCATGGCGAAGAGCGGCTTCGGCGGGGGCAAGGCCAAGGGCCGTCGCTCGGCCTCGGTCGAGGTCGTCGCCCGGCAGGGCATCGGCGGCAAGGCGAGCGTCGTCGTGGTCGACGTCGAGGGGGAGCGCCTCGTGCTCGGGGTCTCCGAGCAGGGCGTCAACCTGCTGACGAGCGGGCAGGCGCCCGCGCCGGAACTCACCATCGTGACCGGTCCCGTCCAGCTGCCCGTGCGTCCGACCCCGTCGGCCGACGCGTTCCGTCAGGAACTCGAGCAGCAGACAGCAGTCGAGCCGCGCCTCCCGGCCGACACGGCGGAGCCGCTCCCGATGCGTCCCCGGAACCGTGACCGGCGTGCCGTGCCGACGTCCGCGCAGCTGCAGGGCTCCATCCTGTCGGCCGACACCTGGCGGCAGGCCGCCGCGGCGCTCCGGAACCGGCGGGCCGGGTGACCGCGGCGCGGACCGGACGCCTGATCGCACTCCTGCTGCTGGGGGTGACGGTCGTCGCCGGCTTCCTCATGCTCACCGCGACCGGTGCCCACGCGGCCGGCGTCGTCCAGCCGACCGCCCCCGCGACCCCGAGCGCACCGTCGACCGGTGACTTCAGCGTCAGCGTGAACGGCCCCGACGGCACGCCCTCGTCGGCCGTCGTGACGCTCATCGGCATCACACTGCTCAGCGTCGCCCCGGCGCTGATGCTCATGATGACGTCGTTCACGAAGATCTTCGTCGTCCTCGCGATGACCCGGAACGCGCTCGCGCTGCAGTCGATCCCGCCGAACCAGGTGCTGGCCGGCCTCGCGCTGTTCCTGTCGCTGTTCGTGATGGCGCCGGTCCTCGGGCACATCAACGACGACGCGCTGCAGCCGTACCTGGCCGGGCACCTGGACTTCAACCAGGCCGTCGAGATCGGCACGAAGCCGATCCGGACCTTCATGCTGCACCAGACTCGCGAGGAGGACGTCGCGCTCATCACCCGGGCGGCCGGTCAGGACAACCCGAAGTCGATGGCTGACGTGCCGATGACGACGGTGATCCCGGCCTTCGTGATCTCCGAGCTGCGCAGCGCGTTCATCATCGGGTTCGTCATCTTCATCCCGTTCCTCGTGATCGACCTCGTCGTCTCGGCGGCGCTGATGTCGATGGGCATGATGATGCTCCCGCCGGTCATGATCTCGCTGCCGTTCAAGATCCTGCTGTTCGTCCTCGTCGACGGATGGGGCCTCATCATCAAGTCGCTCATCGAGAGCTACCACGTCGTCTAGGACGACGGGACAGGGAACGACATGAACCAGCAGGCCGTCATCGACCTCACGCTGCAGGCGCTCCTGGTGTCGGCGAAGCTCGCCGCGCCGGTCCTCGTGACGTCGCTCGTCGTGGGCTTCGCGATCTCGCTCTTCCAGTCGGTCACGCAGATCCAGGAGGTCACGCTCTCGTTCGTCCCGAAGGCCGTCGCGGTCGCGATCGCCCTGGTGGTCTGCGGCAACTGGATGATCTCCGAGATGGTGGCGTTCACCCACATCGCCTTCGACATGATCCCGAAGCTGCTCGGGACGTAGCCGATGGAACTCGTGATCAACGGCGACCGCCTCGAGGCGACGATGCTCGCCGGCGTGCGCCTCGTGGCGTTCTTCGTCATCGCGCCGCCGTTCTCGTACCGGGCGTTCCCCGCGACGGTGAAGGTGATCCTCGGGCTCGGCCTGGCGATCGGCGTGGCACCCCGCGTCGCCGAGGGGTACCACGCGCTCGACACGGGACCGTTCCTGCTCGCGCTCCTCACCCAGCTCGTCGTCGGCCTCGCCCTCGGGTTCCTGGTGTTCCTCGTGTTCGCGGCGGTGCAGTCGGCCGGCGCGCTGATCGACCTGTTCGGCGGGTTCACCCTCGCGCAGGCGTACGACCCGCAGTCGCAGGTCAACGGCGCGCAGTTCACCCGCCTGTTCCAGATGGCGTCGCTCGCGCTCCTGTTCGCGTCAGGTGGCTACCAGCTCATCGTCGCGGGACTCGTGCGGTCGTTCGACGCGGTGCCGTTGACCGGGACCTTCGAGCTGGGCGGTCTCGCCTCGTTGCTCGTCACCGCCCTGTCGCAGATGTTCCTGTCGTCGCTGCAGATCGCCGGACCGCTCGTCGTCGTGCTCTTCCTCGCCGACGTCGGCCTCGGGCTGCTCACCCGCGTCGCCCCGGCGCTCAACGCCTTCCAGATGGGCTTCCCGATCAAGATCGGGCTGACCGTCGTCTTCGCCGGCGCCCTCTTCATGGCCCTGCCCTCCGTCGTGTCGTCCCTCACCGGCGACGCGGTGGCGGCGATCACGGGACGGGGGTGACCGACGTGTCCGACAGCGGAGAACGCTCCGAACAGGCGACGCAGAAGCGGATGCGCGAGGTCCACCAGAAGGGCCAGATCGGCCGCTCGCAGGACCTCGGCGCCTGGATCGGCATCGCGGCCGCGGCGCTGATGATGCCCGCGGCGATCGGCAACGCCGCCGCGGCCGGCTCCGACCAGCTCCGTGCGGTCCAGCGGGTCATCGCGAACCCCTCGCTCGGCACGATGAACGGCGTCTTCCACGACGCGCTCGGATCGATCGCCGGCACGCTCGGTCCGATGCTCGGGGTGGTGCTCGTCGCCGTGACGGCCGCTGCTGTCGCGCAGGGTGGCGTGCACGTCCGGAAGCTCACGCCGCAGCCCGAGCACTTCGACCCGATCGCCGGCCTGAAGCGGGTGTTCGGCACGCAGGCGCTCTGGAACGGGGCGAAGGCGCTCCTGAAGACCGCCGTCGTGGGGCTCGTCCTCTGGTTCGCCGTGCAGGCGCTCGTCCCCGTGCTGATGACGAGCGGTTCGCTGCCGCTCTCCGCCGTGCTCGACGCCGCCGCAGGAGGTGCCGGAACGCTGCTCCGGGCCGCGATCGCCGCCGGCCTGATCCTCGCCGCACTCGACGTCTTCGTGGTGATCCGCCGGAACCGGAAGCGCACGATGATGACCAAGCGCGAGGTCAAGGACGAGAACAAGCACAGCGAGGGCGATCCGCTCGTGAAGTCGCAGCGGCGGTCCCGGCAGCTCGCGATGAGCCGCAACCGCATGGTGCAGGCGATCGGCACCGCGGACGTCGTCATGACGAACCCGACGCACTACGCCGTGGCGCTCAGGTACGAGCCGGGCAAGTCCGCGCCGAGGGTCGTCGCGAAGGGTGCCGGTCCCGTCGCTTCCCTGATCAGGGACAAGGCGACCGAGGCCCGTGTGCCGATCGTCCGCGACGTCCCGCTGACCCGAGCCCTGCACGCTGCGTGCGAGCTCGGGCAGGAGGTCCCCGTCGACCTCTACACGCCCGTCGCCCGCGTGCTGTCGTTCGTGATGGCGCTCAAGGCGCGCGGGGCGGCGGCCGGCTCGCACTCCCCGCCACGACCGACCACGCCGGACGAGGTCGCCACGGTCCTCGACCCCGCCACCCTCACCGGTGACCTCCGGCCACGCAGACTCCGCAAGAACAGCCCACTCGAAGAGGTACCCGCATGAACCGCAAGGACCTGCCGAAGCTCGTCGTCCCGGTCTTCATCGTCGGCATCATCCTGCTGCTGATCCTGCCGGTGCCGTCGTTCCTGCTCGACTTCCTGATCATCTGCAACATCCTGCTGGCGCTGGTGATCCTGCTCACGACGCTGTTCGTGAAGAAGCCGCTCGACTTCTCGGTGTTCCCGTCGCTGCTGCTCGTCGCCACGCTGTTCCGCCTCGGGCTCAACGTCGCGTCGACCCGGCTCGTGCTCGGCGAGGGCTTCGCCGGTGACGTCATCCAGGCGTTCGGCCACGTCGCCGTCTCCGGGTCGATCATCATCGGCGCGGTGATCTTCCTCATCCTCGTCGTCATCCAGTTCGTCGTCGTGACGAAGGGTGCCGAGCGGGTTGCCGAGGTCGGGGCCCGGTTCACCCTCGACGCCATGCCGGGCAAGCAGATGGCCATCGACGCCGACCTGAACGCCGGGCTCATCACCGACGCGCAGGCGAAGGAACGCCGGGCCGCCGTGTCCGCCGAGGCCGACTTCTACGGCGCGATGGACGGTGCCTCCAAGTTCGTGAAGGGCGACGCGATCGCCGGCATCCTCATCATCGTCATCAACCTCGTCGGCGGCATCGCGATCGGCATGCTGCAGAACGGGCTCTCGGTCACGGACGCACTGTCGAAGTACGGCATCCTGACGATCGGCGACGGGCTCGTCACGCAGATCCCGGCGCTGCTCATGGCCGTCTCGACGGGCATGATCGTGACGCGCTCGGGTGCCGAGACCGAGATCGGGTCGTCGGCGACGACCCAGCTCACGCAGTCCCGGAACGCCCTCGCGATCGCCGGGGTCGCCGCCATCGCCATGGGGTTCATCCCGGGCATGCCGATCGTCCCGTTCCTGCTCATCGGCGCCACCCTGCTGTTCATCGCCTGGCGACTCGGGCAGCAGACCAAGCGCGCCGAGCAGGACGCCGCTGCCCAGCAGGCGCTCGAGGCGGCGGCACCGAGCGCGGACACCCCCGAGGACCTCATCGAGCAGATGCGCGTGCACGCCCTCGAGATCCTCCTGGCCCCCGACCTCGTCGACATGGTGTCCGGGGCGTCGGACGACCTGCTCGGCCGCGTCCGTGCGCTCCGCCGGAAGATCGCCGTGGACATGGGCGTCGTCGTGCCACCGGTCCGCACCCGGGACAGCATCGAGCTCCCGCCGTCCACGTACGCCATCCGGATCGCCGGCGTCGAGGCCGGCCGGGGCACCGCACCGTCGCGCAGCGTCCTGGCGCTCGGCGACCACCTCGACGGGCTGCCGGGGGAGACGACCGTCGAGCCGGTGTTCGGCCTCGCCGGCAAGTGGGTGCCCGCCGAGCTCCGGCACGCCGCCGAGATGACCGGCGCCACCGTGATCGACCGCGTCTCGGTGCTCGTCACCCACCTGCAGGCGATCATCGGCGACAACGCCGCCCGGCTGCTCACCCGCGAGGACGTCAAGGTCCTCACCGAGGGCGTCAAGCAGGTCAACCCGGCGGCGGTCGAGGAGCTCGTCCCGGGCATGCTCTCGCTCGCCGAACTCCAGCGCGTCCTGCAGGGGCTGCTCGCCGAGCGCGTGCCGATCAACGACCTCGGCCGGATCTGCGAGGCGCTCACGCTCCGCGCGAAGGTCTCCATCGACCCCGAGGGACTCGTCGAGGCCGCCCGAGCCGCACTCGGCCCCGCGCTGCCCGCCCGCTACCTCGACGCCGGGGTGCTCCGCGTCATCATGATCGACCCGCTGCTCGAGCAGTCGATGCTCGAGGGGCTCCGGCCGTCCGAGCAGGGCACCCAGATCGTGCTCGACGCGCACCGCATCGAGCAGGTCCTCGGTTCCGTCCGGGACGCCGTCCGGTCCGTCGAGGACCAGGGCATCTCCGCCGTCCTCGTCTGCGCCCCGCAGCTCCGACCGGCCGTCCACCGCATGGTGTCCGCGCAGTCGAACGGCCTGCCGGTGCTCTCCTACCAGGAGGCCACCGCCGCGGGCTCCACCATCGAGACCGTGGGAGTGGTCCGTGCCGCCGACCCGATTGCAGCGTAACGGCGCGACGCTCGACGAGGTCCGGGACGCCGTCCGGGCCGAGTTCGGCGCGGGTGCCAGGATCGTCGCCGCCGAGCGGGTCACGACGCCGGGCATCGGCGGCCTCTTCCGCAAGGCGCACGTCGAGGCCACCGTGGAGGTCCCGACTCCGGACGAGGTCCCCACCGCCCGCGTCGCCATCGCCGACGGCCCCGCCACGCGGGTCGGGATCGCGGCACTGCTCGCGGACGCCGAGGCGGCCGAGGCCCGGATCGCCGGCGGCGACGGCACCGCGTCGACGCGGGCCGACGCGTTCGCGTCGGTGCTGGACGGCTTCGTCGCGGACGGGATCACGGGGAGCGCCCCGCGCCCGGCGCCGGCACCGCCGGAGGTGCCGGAACCCGGTCAGGGCGGGTCGCGCCTCCAGGCCGTCGACGCGCTGGGCACGGACCCGGTCGTGGGTCGGCCTGGAGGCACGGCTCGGCCCGTGCCCGCAGCCGTGCGTTCCGCAGACGGGGACCTGGTGCTCCTGGTCGGTCGCCCGAACGACGTCGACGCGGCCGCCGGGATCTTCGCCACCCGCCACGCGCTGCGCGCGACGGACGCGTCGGACCGGCGGAGCGGGATCCTCGCGCGTGCCGAGGGGGTCCGCGACGGCCATGCCCTGCTCGCGGTCGCCGCGTGGGACGACGCCGCGACGGTGGACGGCCTCGCCCCGGACCAGGTGTGGGTCGTCGTGGACGTCGGACGGAAGCCGGCGGACTCCGCCGCGATGCTCACCGCGGTCGCCGGGCGGGTGCACGTCGCCGGGGTCGTGGCGATCGGTGCGGGGGAGACCGCCACGCCGGAGTCGGTCCACCTGCTGGGGGTGCCCGTCCTGTCGCTAGGCTGAGCGGGTGCTGGTACTCACGCGGAAGGTCGGCGAGCGGATCCTCGTCGGTGACGACATCGTCATCACGGTGCTCGACAGCCGCGGGGACGGCGTCCGCATCGGCATCGACGCTCCGCGCGGGGTGAAGATCCAGCGCGAGGAGGTCGTGCGCGCGGTGACCGAGGCGAACGCGTCGGCCTCGGCGACGGCGGCGGACGACGACGCCGAGGCGCGGTTGCGTCGGGCGTTGGGGGACCTGGGCGGTACCGAGGCCTGACGCTCGCTGCGGCGTGCTGCGCTCGGCGTCACGGGCTGATCGGAGGATCGCGCCCCGCGGTGAACACCGCGCCCCGGTCCTCAGGGGCGCGGTGTTCGTCCGGGGGCGCGGTTCCGGGACGTGCTCGCGCTACGGCCGGGGCTTCTTCTCCTGCTCGGGGAGCCGACCGGCCGCTGCCTCGGCGGCGAACCACGCGCGCGCCTCGTCCTGCCGCGCCTGCTCCTCGCCGAGGGCGATCGGTGCGCGGACGTGGCCGGGCTCGTAGCCGAACGACTCGAGCAGCTGCGGGATCACCGGACGGACGCGGGCGACCAGCCGGTCGATGTACGCCGACACCGCCCGGGCACGCTGGACCGTGATCCGACCGTGCATGAGGTACCAGTCGAGGTGCTGCTCGAGCAGTCCGAGGGCGAACAGGTCACGGAGCCAGACCAGGACACGGCGGGTGTCGCCCGGCGGGACCTCGTCGATCGCCTCGGTGAACGCGTCCCACTGCATGAGCTCGGCGTGCGCCTTGGCGGCCTCGATGAGCTCGTGCTGGGACCGGTTCAGCAGGAGCGCGCCGCGAGCACGGTCCTTGCCGGCGGACGCCAGACGCAGCCCGATCTCGGTCACCATGGTGTCGACCCGACCGGCGAGCAGGTCGCGCTGCGTCTTCGCGTCCTGCAGGTCCGTCACGGACGCGGCAAGCGAGCCGCGGTCGGCGACGGCCTGGCCGATGCGCCGGATGCCGGTGGCGTCGGCGAGCCTCGTCGCCGCCTGGGCCGCGACGAACTTCGCCGTCGACGCCGGGTCCTTCGGGGCCTTCGCGCGGAAGTCCGTGAGGAGGCGCTTGCCGACGAGCTGGAGCAGGACCGTGTTGTCGCCCTCGAACGTCACGTAGACGTCGAGGTCGGCGCGGAGGCCGGTGAGGCGGTTTTCGGCGAGGAAGCCCGCGCCGCCGCAGGCCTCGCGGCACTCCTGCAGGGTGTCGAGCGCCGACCAGGTCGACATCGACTTGAACGCCGCGGCCTGGGTCTCGAGGTCTTCGCGCCGCTGCGGGGTGTCCTCGCGCCCGCTGAAGACGTCGTCGAACGTGCGCAGGAGCTTCTCGTGCGCGAACGACTGCGCGAAGACCGTGGCGAGGCGGGGGATGAGGCGGCGCTGGTGGCGGCCGTAGTCGAGCAGGACGCCCTCGGTGCCGTCACCGGTGGGGAACTGGCGGCGCTGGGCGGCGTACGTCAGGGCGATCTCGAGCCCGATCTTCTGGGCGACGACCGCGGCGCCGTCGAGCGACACGCGGCCCTGCACGAGCGTGCCGAGCATCGTGAAGAAGCGGCGGCCGGGCGAGGCGATCGGGGACGAGTACGTGCCGTCCTCGGCGACGTCGCCGTAGCGGTTGAGCAGGTTCGTGCGCGGCACCCGGACGTGGTCGAAGTGCAGGCGACCGTTGTCGATGCCGTTCAGGCCGCCCTTGTACCCGTCGTCCTCGCCGCCGACGCCGGGCAGGAAGGCGCCGTCCGCGTCGCGGAGGGGCACGTAGAAGGCGTGCACGCCGTGGTCGACGCCCTGCGTGACGAGCTTCGCGAAGACGACCGCGGCCCTGCCGTGCAGCGCGGCGTTGCCGATGTAGTCCTTCCACGCGCCGCGGAAGGGCGTGTGGATCTCGAACTCCTGGGTCTCGGGGTCGTAGGTCGCGCGGGTGGCGATGCTCTGCACGTCGGAGCCGTGCCCGGTCTCGGTCATGGCGAAGCAGCCGGGGACCTCGAACGAGACGATCCCGGGGAGGAACTCGCGGTGGTTCCGCTCGGTACCGAGGTGGTGCACCGCCGACCCGAACAGGCCCCACTGCACGCCCGCCTTGATCTGCATCGAGGGGTCCGCCGTGGTGAGCTCCTCGAACGCGGCGAGGTTGCCACCGTGGTTGCTCGAACCGCCGAACTCCTCGGGGTAGGGGCGCTGGATCGCGCCGGCGTCGACGAGGACCCGGAGCTGGTCGAGCGTGCGGGCGCGCGCGTCGGCGTACGGCATGCCCTCGATCTTGTGCATGGCCGGGTCGAGCGCGAGGCGGCGGGAGGCGCGTCGGTCCTCCGCCCAGCGACCGAGCAGGTGCTCGGCGAGCAGGTCCACGTCGATGCGGACGTCGGTGTCCGTCCCGCCGGCGGGCGTGCCAGCTGCTGGGTCGCCCGCGGCGTCGGCCTTCGGCGTGTTCGTGCTGTGGACGGGTGCGGTGTCGACCATGGTCGGAGCCCTCCTGAACTGCTCTGTCCGGTGTTGCAGAAGCCACGCTATTCACCGCACCCGTGAGCCGCACGAACGCCGTCCGGGCCGCACAACGAAGGTCCCCGTCGGATCGCCCCTCGTGGTGGGAACCCTCCAAATCCTGGCGGCCGCAGTACCTGAGCATGGTTCGTCGATTCGGCGCGGCCCTCGCCCGAGGGGCAGACTGTCCGGCATGTCAGGTACCACCGCGCCGGAACGCAAGCGCACATTCTTCGGGCAGCCGTTCGAGCTGTCCACGCCGTTCGCGGTCGAACTCTGGGAGCGCTTCTCGTTCTACGGGATGCAGGGCATCGTCCTCATCTACATGTACTACTCCGTGGCCAAGGGCGGCCTCGGCATCGACTCCCACGTCGCGACCGGCATCGTCGGCGCGTACGGCGGCGCCGTGTACCTCTTCACGATCCTCGGCGCGTGGATCTCCGACCGGCTCATCGGCGCGGACCGCACCCTGTTCGGCAGCGCGGTCGTCGTGATGTGCGGCCACATCGCCCTGGCGCTCATCCCGGGCGTCGCGGGCGTCGGTGTCGGCCTGGTCCTCATCGCGCTCGGGTCCGGCGGGCTCAAGGCCACGGCGACCACCATCGTCGGCGGTCTGTACAGCAAGGACGACGACCGCCGCGACGCCGGCTTCTCGCTGTACTACCTCGGCGTGAACCTCGGTGCGTTCTTCGGTCCGCTCCTGACCGGCTACTTCCAGCTGAAGTTCGGCTTCCACGTCGGCTTCGGCATCGCCGCGGTCGGCATGGCGGCCGGCCTCGTGCAGTACGCGATCCGCCGTCGCAAGCTCCCCGCGGTCGTCCGGCACGTCCCGAACCCGCTCGAGAAGCGCCGCTACCCGCTCGTCGGGATCCTCGTCGTCATCGGGCTGGCGATCATCCTGACGGCGGTCCTGACCGGCCTGCTCACCGTCGACAACCTGCCGCAGGTCGTCGTCGCCATCGTGGTGCTCGCCACCATCGCGTACTTCGTCGTGATCCTGTCCAGCGGCATCACGAAGGAGGAGCGTTCGCGCGTCCTCGCCTTCATCCCGCTGTTCATCGGCAGCGCGGTCTTCTGGTCGCTGTACCAGCAGCAGTTCACCGTCCTGACGATCTACTCCGACCAGCGTCTCGACCGGTCCCTGTTCGGCTGGGAGATGCCGGTCTCGTGGGTGCAGTCGATCAACCCGGTGTTCATCATCGTGCTGTCCGGCGTGTTCGCGGCGATGTGGACGAAGCTCGGGCCCCGTCAGCCGTCCACCCCGACGAAGTTCGCGCTCGGCACCGGCATCATGGGCGTCGCGTTCCTGCTGTTCCTGCCGTTCGTCGGCACCGGCCAGAACGGCACTCCGCTGCTCGTGCTCGTCGGCATCCTGCTCGTCTTCACGTTCGCGGAGCTCCTGCTCTCGCCGATCGGGCAGTCCGTCGCCACGAAGCTCGCCCCGCCGAAGTTCCAGACCCAGATGGTCGCGCTGTTCTTCCTGTCGGTCTCGCTCGGCACGGCCGTCACCGGTGTCCTGTCGCAGTACTACGACCCGAAGAACGAGGCGCCGTACTTCGCGGTCCTCGGCCTCGTCGCCGTCGCGGTCGGTGTCGTGCTGCTCGTCATCGCCAAGCCGGTGCTGAAGCTCATGCGCGGCATCCGGTAGCCTGAGGGAAGCCACACCGGCCCCGGAACCAAGGAGTCACCAATGCTCGAACTCATCGCAGGCGTCATCATCGGCATCGGCGTGCTCGGCGGCGTGGGGGTCTGCATGGCCGTCGCCGCCATGATGAAGAGCGGCTCGGAAGAGTACTAGGACTCCGGTGCCGGCTCGACCGGCACCAACTGACGACTCAGGACGGTCGCGCGCTCGAAGGGGCCGCGGCCGTCCTTCGTGTACACGGGCTCCTCGAACGCGACCGTCCAGGTGCGCTGGGCTCCGCCGATCTGGCTGCCACCCGGTGCGACGATGACGCCGATCGGCTCGTCCGCCCACTCCTCGCCACCTCGGTCGGTGTCGACCACCCGCACGAGGGCCCCGATGCCGAGGCCGGGGGAGTCGTCGGGGCGGGGCTGGGGAGAGCGTCGTCCGAACACGCGCCCACCGTAGCGTGCCCGCCCGTGGCGGAGCCGCCGCTTCGGCGCGCCGGGCGCAATCGGGCGTACCGGGGAAGAACGGGCGTACCTGGTCGATCCTTTCGACCAGGTACGCCCGATTCCACCTCCCATCGCGGGCGTTCTGGGAAGGAACGGGCGCGTGCGGTGGTGGCGAGCAGCGCCGGACTGGAGGCACGGGGCGGGCCCGCACCGTGCCTCCAGTCCGGAACACGGTTGCGTCCAGGTCGCGCAACACGCCGTGCGCACCGCGTGGCGGTCCCACGAACTGCCGCCGCCGGTGCCGCCAGGCGGCAGTTCGTGCGACGTCGCGACCACGCGCGCCGCGCCCCGCGCGTCAGCCCGCGTCGGGCGCGACCCGCGCGATCTCCGTGATCGACGAGTGGCCGGTCTCCGGGTGCTTCCGCATCGACAGGAGCCGCTCCATCGACGGTTCGAGCGCCGTGACCTTGTCGAGCGGCGCACTCACCACGAGCTGGAACCCGAGCCGGAGCCACGCGGTGACGGCACGCCCGGCGAACTCCGAGTCCGCCTTGATGAACGCCTCGTCGAGGAACACCGGGGCGAACCGCGGCCGGGGCCGGGTCTCGTCACCGAGCTGGTAGCGGAGCGCCGCCCCGACGATGAACGCGACGAGCTCCTGCGTCTCGCCGCCGGACTTGTCCCCGAGCGACGAGTACACGCCGAGGTCGGCGCCGGAGGTGTCGTAGCGGACGGCCGTGATCTCCATGTGCCGGCGGACGTCGAGTACGGCGTCGCGGTGGGTCGTGCGACCGCGGGCGGCCTCCGGGTCTGGTCGGATGACGGCCATGAAGCGCCGGAGCCGGCGGAACCGGGTTTCGAGCACGTCGTCGGTCAGCTCGGTGTCGACCGAGGCGGAGAGGGCGCGGAGCTCCTTCCGGAACGAGACGACGTCCTCGCGGGTGACCCGGCGGATCTGGATCTTCAGGCGGTCGCGGTTCGCGCCGAAGGGCAGTTCGCGGAGGATCTCGTTGACGGGCTCGAGCCGCTCCTCGATCTCCACGACGGCCCGGTCGAACGCGCCGGCGAGCGGGACGAGGTCCTCGCCGCTCCACTGCGACAGCCGACGGCGCCACTCGGTGCGCCGGGCGTGCAGGCCGGTCGCGACGATCTGGTCGAGGATCGCGTGGTAGTCCGGGTACGAGGCGACCCCGGTGCCGAGGTTCGGG
Source organism: Curtobacterium sp. 314Chir4.1 (assembly GCF_900215175.1). Taxonomy (NCBI): domain Bacteria; kingdom Bacillati; phylum Actinomycetota; class Actinomycetes; order Micrococcales; family Microbacteriaceae; genus Curtobacterium; species Curtobacterium sp. 314Chir4.1. Next base: position 555,590 of record NZ_OCMI01000001.1, on the reverse strand, counting down.
TCGGGCCAGGCGTCCTGGTACCGCTGGAAGGTCAGGGTCAGCGCGTTCGAGGCCGATGCGGCACCGTCGAGTGCCTGCGACAGGCGTTCCTCGAGCCGGCGCCGCAGTCGGCGGGTCGCGTCGTCGAACCCGTCGACGCCGTCCGGGGCGCCGACCTCTTCGAAGGTCTCGGCGAGCAGGCGCTCCTGGGCGTCGTCCGGAACGCTGTCCGGCACGGACTCGAAGCGCGACAGGATCTCCGCGGCGGCGTCCTGCCCGTCGACGAGCACGGCGTGGCGCTCCTCGAGGCGGGTGACCGACAGTCGAGCGGCGCTCCGACGGTCGGAGGCCTCGTCGAGGGCCTTGCGGAGCCGAGCGACCGACGTGCGCAGGGTGCGGAGGCCGTCGTCGGCGGCGAGCAACGCCTGGCGCTCCTCGTCGAGGCGGGCGAGCGAGGCCTCGACACCGTCGACGTCGATGGCGTCCCACGTCACGTCGACCACGTGCTGGTGCGCGGCGCGGAGGGTGTCGAGCGCCGCGATGTCCTGCGCGACGTCGGTGCGGCGGGCCTCGAGCGTCGCGAGGTCCTGCGCGATCGACGCGAGTTCGTCCTCCACGGAAGCGACACGCGCCTCGTTCGTGAAGCCGATGACGTTCGCCTGACGGCGGTCACCGTGTGCACCACGACGGCCGTCACGGAGCTGTCCGGACTCGGTGACGCGTCGGCCACCGCCGCCGAGCTCGTCCGCGGACGCGACGCATCGGGCGTCGGTGCGGTCGGACTCGATGCGCTCCCGCACCCAGGTGCTGAACGGCGACGACTTGATCGCGAGCTTGCCGGACACCATCGACGGGTCGCCCTCGAGGTCGAGGTGCGGCCCGGTGGGGACGCCCTCGAACTGCACGCGCACGGGCAGGCGCAGCGAGTCGATCGCCGCGCTGAAGTCGTCCAGCCGGTCCTGGTCGACCAGGAGCGTGCGGGCGACAGGGGCCAGGACGGACTCGATCGCCGTGCGCCAGCGCTCCTCGCCGGGCAGGACGTCGAGCAGCTCCGCAACGAACGGCAGCGACTCAGGGTCGATGCCGGCGGCGCGGGCCATCGCGAGCCGGGCCTCGTGCATCGGGAGCGGCATGGCGCCCTGGCGGTGCTCGAGCGACTGCCGCTCCTGGCGCAGGGACCGCTCGCGGTCGAGGAGCGGGTACTCCTCGCGCGTCAGGGCGTCCCGGCGCTCGTCCAGGGCAGAGCGCGACGCTGCGTACCGACCGAGGAACTCGTGTGCGGCACGCTGCACCCCGGTGAAGGCCGACTCCGACGCCACCGGGACCCCGAGCACGGCCGTGCGCTCGTCGAAGGTCGCACGGGTCCGGACGACGGCGTCGCGCTCCCGGGTGCGGCGTTCGATGCGGTCCTCGAGCTGCGCCAGGGCGTTGCCGCCCTGGTCGCGCAGGCGTGCCTCGGCGTCCCGCAGCTCGATCTCGACCGCGGCGTGCCGGGCCTCGGCGGCGGCGACCTCGCCGCGAGCGGCCGTGCGTTCGCGGCTGTTGCGGTCGACCTCGGCATCCAGCAGCGCACGCTTGCGCGAGGCGGTCCAGTGCGCGAACGGGGAGACCTCGGCACCGGTGGCGATGCCGTCGAGCGCGGCGGCGGCCGCCGTGGACCGCTCGATCTCGGCGTGCAGCTCGGTGATGGGGGAGAGGATGCGGACCTTGCGCTCCTCGGTGTCCATCGCCTCGTACGCCTCGTCCAGCGCGGAGAAGTGCGCGAGCGCCCGGTCCGCCGCTTCGTACGTGCCCGGCGTCTCGAGCACGAGCGACTTGTACAGGGCGTCGACGGTCGGCAGGTGCTGCCCGGCCTGGATGCGTGCGAGCAGACGCATCGCCCGGTTGCCGCCGCCGGAGTCGCCGATCCCGAGCCGCGTCTGCAGCGTGTAGGCGAGCTCCTGGTAGGTGTCGCGGATCACGAGCCCTGGCACGCGTCCGGTCAGCTCGAGGTGGTGGAAGCGCGTCGGCACGAACTCCTCGAGCCGGCGGAGGTCGAACGTGTCGTCGACCGTCGCCATCGTCATCTGGATGTCGCCGACGCCCCGCGCGCGCTTCGGCACGATGTAGGCGCGGAGGACCGTGAACCGGCGTTCGTCGTCGTTCCGGAAGGTCACCGCGACGGCGCCCCACGTGGTCTGGTCGTCGCCGCGCAGGTTCACGTCGCGGAGGGCACCCGACTCGGGGTCGCGGCGGGTGTCGACCTTGCCGCGCAGGTACGTGAGCAGGTTGCGCTGGTCCGCGCTGCGGGCGCGCCCGGTCGTCGCGTCGTTCGAGGCGCCGTTGAACGGCACGTCGGACGGCATCATCACCGCCAGGTAGGCGTCCATGAGCGTCGACTTGCCGGTGCCGGACGCGCCGGAGATGAGCGTCGCGGTGCCGGACAGCTCCACCTGGCGGTGGCCGTGGAACCCGCCCCAGTTCACGACCTGCATCGACTCGGCGCGCCACTGCGCGACGGTGTCGAACAGGGCCGGAGCTTCGTACTGACGCAGGCCGAAGGAGTCGGTCGCGGTGTCGGTCATGCGTCCGTCTCGCCTTCGTCGTCGGTGTCGGTGTCGGTGTCGTCGGCCTGGAGGCGGGGGTCGTCCCCGTCGGTCGGGTCGCCTCCCGGCGTGTTCGCGTCGGGCGTGGTCGCGTCGTCCTGCGCGGTGGTCGTCCGCAGCCAGGTGTCGAGTTCCAGGAGCCGCTCCAGCGGCAGGAGCACCTCGACCACGCTCGCGACCCGGAACCGGTCCGGGTCGGACGTCTTGATGAGGACGCGCGCGGTCACGAGGCGCTCGATCGCCTTCGCGACCCGGCCCTCGTCACGCGTGCGGTCGGTGGCGGTCGCTGGGCGGAACCCGGCGACGTGCCCGAGGATCTCGCTGCGGTCGACGACGACCTGGTCCGGGCCGGGGCGGGTGTCCGCCCGGAGCCGCATCCGCAGGTAGACGAGGACGATCGTCTCCTCGCGCGTGTACGGGACGTCGCGCAGCAGTGTCGGGAACCCACGGCGCTGGCTCTCCGACCGGGCCTGACGTTTCCAGGCGACCTCACGGTCGCGGTCCACGTGCAGCTCGAGGAACAGGTCGTTGAGGCGTGAGCGCAGCTGGTACTCGGCGTCGAGCACGGCACGCCACTCGTCGGCGTGCGTCCGGGCGCTCACGTACGAGTTCCGGAGCAGCGCGACGAGCGCGCGGCGCTGGCGGTCGTCGAGCCTGCCCTCGTCGCCCTCGAAGAGGGCGAAGCTGCTCTCGTCCCGTTCGTCGTCGTGCGTGACGGTGGTGGGGTCGTCGTCGGGGACCGTCTCGTCGACCGGTGCCGGCGTCGTGTCGCTCACCGCGCCTCCTGTGCGTGTTCGTCGTTGGTCGTGTCGGGGGTGCCGGTGCGGCGGTCGGCGTCGAGCGCGGCCGTCGGCATCCGGAAGGCGACCGGGCTGCCGTCCGGACGCACCGTGCGGTGCTCGGCGACGTGCGCGGCGGACTCGAAGTCCTCGTGGCCGGTGAGGAGATGCGCCAGGCCGAAGAGCTCGACCGGGCGGCGCTGCTCGTCGGGCAGGCCGTGGAAGGCGTCGACGCTCGAGTCGGCCTCGGCGAACCGGAGGGCCGCGCGGAGCTCGGTGAGCAGCGGGCCACCGTGCCGGCGGAGCATCTCGACGTCGAGGTCCTCGAAGACGTCGTCGTCGGGTTCCTCGATGGGAGGCGGCACCGACTCGGCATCCGGGTCGTAGAAGCGCTCCCGGAGGGTGCCCACCTCGGCCGTGGCGGGCAGTAGCCCGAGCGGCAGGCGATCGCGTGCCGACCCCCGGTCCATCCAGGTCGCGAGCCCGCGGTTGATCGACCGGATGACGGCGTCGAGCTCGCGGTCCCGGACGACGTCGTGCGCGACGATCTGGTCGCGGAGCGTCGCCGTGAGCTGCCGACGCTGGGCGAGCACGTCCTCGATGCCCTGGCGGAGGATGCTCACCGTGTTCCGGAACGCCCGACGCTCACCGGCACCGAGCGAGTCGGCGAACGGGTGGGCCAGGATCGTCGCGATGTCGTCCCGGAGCCGCAGGAGCAGGGCGTCGTCACGGAGGAGCTCGAACGCCCCCTCGAACGCGCGACCCTCCGGCGTTGCCTCCATGAGGTTGTCGGTGCGGACGAGGTAGTCGTCGAGGATCTCGCCGATCGGGCGCACCTCTTGCCGGAAGTCCTCGACGATCGAGCGGTGCATCGTGGCCACGGCTTCCTCGACGCGCTTGAAGTCGCTCGGGAGCTGGCGGATGAGGTCCGAGATGTTCGTGTAGCCGTCGCGCATGCGGGCGTCGTCCACGGTGGCGACGTCCCCCTGCTCGAGCCGTTCGCGCTCGGCCTGGAGCTCGGCGATCTGCGCGTCGATGCGGCGGATCTGCACGTCCGGGTCGGGTTCGGCGCGGGCGGCCCACCGGTGCACGGCGTCGACGATCATCGCGAGGCGGCTCTCGCTGATCAGGGCGCGGTCGGAGGACAGGGCGTCGACGAGGGACAGGGCCTCGAGGGCGTGGCTCGTGAGGGAGTACTGCTCGTCGCCGTCGGGGGAGTTGGATCGGACGAGCCACTGCGCCGACACCCACTCACGACAGAGCGCGCGGCCGTTCGGACGGGCGTCCTGGTCCTGTTGTTCGCCCGGGGTCTGCTCGCTCGCCGGCACGCGCGCGCCGGTGGCCTGCAGCCGGGCGACGTGCTCCTCGACCTGCAGGTGCATGCGGTCAGCCGGGACGTACTGGACGTCGCGGTCGAACACCGTGCGGAACACCGCGAGGACGGTCGCACTGGTCGGGCGGGACATGAGCCGCAGGGTCGGACGGTCGAGGACCGCCCGGACGCGGGCGAACTCGAGGTCGACGTCGGTCATGTGCCCCTTCGTCCGGATCGGGTCGGCGGTGTGCGGAGATGACAAGAGCCCGACGCTGTCGCGCCGGGCTCTTGTCGTCGGTGTTCTTGCTTGTGGGCGATACCAGACTCGAACTGATGACCTCTTCGGTGTGAACGAAGCGCGCTACCAACTGCGCCAATCGCCCCCTGCACTGTTCGTGCGGATCGATACTAGCGGATGCCGCGGGCTCTGCCGAACAGGGCGTGCGTCCCGGGTGTGGCGCGCGGTGGGGTGGGGTGGGGTCGCACGGTGCGAGGCTGCGCGGCGCCGCCGGTGCTGGGTGCGAGGTTCCTGCCAGTGTGCGAGGTCGTTCGCCTCGCACACTGCGCGAGACCTCGCACCGACGGGCGCTGCGTCGCACGGTGCGCGAGGTGCGGTGCGGTCGCACGGTGCGAGGCTCCGCGGCGCCGCCGGTGCAGGGTGCGCGGTTCCGACCAGTGTGCGAGGTCGTTCGCCTCGCACACTGCGCGAGACCTCGCACCGACGGGCGCCAGCGTCGCACGGTGCGAGGGGCGGCGGACCGTGCAGAACCGTTCCGATCCGCATGAACACGGGGGACACGCCCGGTGAACGAGAAGGATTTTGGTGGAAGCCACCTGGTTCGTATAGAGTTTACGTCGTCGCCGCGACAGCGGGTCAGACAAATGCGGATGTGGCGCAGTGGTAGCGCATCACCTTGCCAAGGTGAGGGTCGCGAGTTCGAATCTCGTCATCCGCTCGAGTGTGGTTCTCTCCGGAGGGCCACGACTCACCAGAGGGTATCCCACCGTTCGGGTACTCACGGAGACGTGAACCTCGATGGTGGGGTGGCCGAGAGGCTAGGCAGCGGCCTGCAAAGCCGTCCACGCGGGTTCGAATCCCGTCCCCACCTCCAGACTTCGCTTCGGCGGAGACTTCTGGGCGATTGGCGCAGCGGTAGCGCGCTTCCCTGACACGGAAGAGGTCACTGGTTCGATCCCAGTATCGCCCACCACGGAAAGCCCCGGCAGGACCACAGGTCCCCGCCGGGGCTTTCGTCGTTCCGGAACCGAACGATGGACAGCCCCGGGCCCGTCCCAGCCTCCGGACCGTCGCTGCTGGAGCGCTCGGCGAACGGGTCAGCGCAGCGATCCACTCGCGGCGTGCAGCCAGCGCCGTACCGCCTGCTCGTCAGCGTCCGTGATGCCGTGTCCGACCGGCAGCGTGACGTGGTCGACGGCGGCTCCCAGCGAACGGAGGCGTTCGGCGACCCGGAGACCGTCGTCCGCGTGCCGCCGGGGGTCGAACCGCCCGTCGAGGACCAGGACGGGCATCACCGACTCGGCCGGGGCCCGTCCGGCCGGGGCACGTGCGTCGCCGAACGGAGGTTGCGGGCGGATGAGGATGCCGGTGGTGAACAGGTCGGGTCGCGTCTCGATGAGCGCCGCGGCCATCACCGCTCCGTTCGAGAACCCCACGATGGTGCGCCGAGCCGAACCGGGGAGGGACGCCGTCGCGGACTCCACGGCGTCGGCGAGCAGCGGGACACGACGGCGCACGTCGTCGTGGTCGATGGTGCGGTCGGGGCGGCGCCGGAAGTGTGCGAAGCCGTGCGCTGTCCGCACCGTCCCGCGCGGCGCGATGGCGGCGGCCCCTGGACCGAGTCGGTCGGCGAGGGGCAGGAGGTCGGTCTCCCGTCCGTCGGATCCGTGCAGCAGCACCCAGGTCGCATGCGCCGAGTCGCCGTCGTCGGGGGCCACGAGGGTGAGCTCGACGCCCAGCGGTGCTCGGAACGATCGCGCTGGTCGCGGGTCTGCAGGGGGCACGCGGCGACGGTACCCCGGGCTGTCGTGCTGCGGAAGTCCCCGCTCGCGTCACCACCCCGGCACGGACACCCGCACGGCGCTGATCCGCCCCGCCCGCGTCCGCGCCGTCACCGCCGGGTCGTAGCTGTCCGCGGTCGCCAGGTACAGCGTGCGGCCGTCCTCGCCGCCGAGTGCGCAGTCGATCGCACACCGCCCGGGAACGTCGATCCGGTCGGTCACCTCGCCGCCCTCGACGACCCGGAGGAACTCGCCCGTGTCGACCGAGCAGACCCAGATCGCGCCGTCCCGGTCGACCGTGCTCCCGTCCGGGGTGACGCCGTCGGGCAGCGTCGCCCATGCACGTCGACCGGTCAGGGACCCGTCCGGCTCGATGTCGAACGCCGTCAAGCGGTGCCCCCACGTCTCGCTGACGACGAGGGTGCGGGTGCCGGGGAGCACGTTCGCACTGTTCGGGAAGACCAGTCCCTCGGCCGCCGGACGGAACGAGCCGTCCGGCTCGATGACGTACAGCGGGCCGGGGCGGAGCGCTTCGCCGCCGTACAGGTCGTAGCCGAACGCCCCGATGTAGGTCCGGCCGGTCTGCTCGTCGACCACCAGGTCGTTGACGAGGGAGGCCTCGACCTCGGACAGGTCGGCGAACACCGAGCTCGTGCCGTCATCGGACACGGCGACGACGGTCCGGGACTCCATCGAACTGATGACGAGCCGCCCGTCCCGGAGCCAGCCGAGCCCGGACGACTGCCCGGCGACCGTGGCCTCGAGACGCGGAGCCGCGTCCGAGCCGGGGTCGACGGAGAAGACCTCGCCCGTGTGCATGTCCGAGTACCAGAGCCGCCCGTCGTGCCAGCGGTTGCCCTCCGGGAAGCGGATGCCGGTGACGACGTCTGTGGCGGTGGTGGGGTCGAGTGTGATGCGCACTGCCCCAGCATGCCAGGCGACCGTTCGCCGATCAGACCTCGCTGGGCGGTCCCGACTGCCAGCGCACCCACGCCTCGAGCTGCGCCTTCGCGCTCTCCAGACTCGTGTGGAACCCGGTCATGTCGTCGTCGACCAGGTGGACGACGTACCGCGACCCGAAGGTCACGGTGCCGATCACGTCCGATCCGCACCGTCCCTGCCAGGTCCGCTCGTCGAGCGCGACCCAGCGGACCGCTTCGGTTCCGGCGTTGGTGGTGCTGGAGGGGGAGGTCATGGAGCTTCCGGTCGCTGGACGATGAGATCGTTCCGGCGGCCGTGGGCTGGGGTCACCTTCCTTGACCGTAGTCCGCCGAGCCTGGCAGCGCCGCGGGACGGGCAGGCGTCAGTCGGAGAGCCCGAGACGTCGGAGCCCTCGCCGGCACGCCTCGACGTACTCCCGGTACCGATCCGGCCGCCGCTCCCGTGCCCACCGGGTGACGTCGACGAGGTGCAGCGCGGTCATCGCCCGCAGCATGCGTCGGTCGCCCGGCCCGTCGAGACCGGCGGCCGCCGTGAACGCGTCGAACTCGGATCCCGAGACCTCGCCGTCCAGGTGCGTCCAGGCGTACACCCGTCGCGCATCCGTCCAGGGGGTCGGGCCGACCTCGGCAGCGCCCCAGTCGATCACGACGGGCGTCGCGTCGGGTCCGCGGGAGAGCAGGTTCCGCGGGGCGAGGTCGCCGTGCGCGAGACCGTGCTCGAACGCGCGGGCGCCCAGCGGCTCGAAGACCTCGCGAAGCGAGGATGCCGAGGTGTAGGCACCGGCCTGGAGGAGCGGGTCGGCCCCGTCGAGCGATCGCACGTTGTACGCGACGTGCGCCCGCCATGCCGTGGCCGGGTCGGTCCCGAAGCGCGAGTACAGGGACGGGGGAGCCCCGACGAGCGCGATCGTGCCGATCGCGCGCGCGGCCGCACCGAGCTGGCGCCACGGTTCCGTGATCGGCCGAGGGTCGGGTTCGACGTACTCGGCCACCAGGAACGGAGTGCCGCCGTGGCGTCCGTGGCGGAGGACCCGTGCGACCGTGATGCCGGCGCGCTCGGCGGCCGCACTCGCCCAGGCCTCGACGGGGTACTCGTCCACGCGGAGCGGATCGACGGGGATCCGGACGACCACGTCGGCGCCCGCCGACCGACGGACCCGGACCGTGTGGTTGACGGAGCCGCCGGTCAGCGGTTCGACGTCGGACCAGGAGGCGCCGAGATCGCGCAGCACGGCCCCGAGCACACTCTGAGCCCGCACGTCGTCGTCCACACGACCATCATGGCCGGTGGCGCCGGGGTCAGCGGAAGCGCTCGACCACCGGACAGGCGAACGGGTCGGCCGCGGCGAGTCCGACCTCGTTGAGGTAGCGGACGACGATCGCGTAGGAGTGCACCAGGTTCGTCTCGGTGTACGGGACACCCTGCTCGGTGCAGTACTGCCGCACGAGCACCCGCGCCGCCCGGAGGTTCGGCCGGGCCATGCTCGGGAACAGGTGGTGCTCGACCTGGTGGTTCAGCCCGCCCATGAAGAACTCGACCCACCGGCCGCCGCTGACGTCGCGCGACGTGAGCACCTGGCGCGAGAAGAAGTCCACGCGCTGCCCGGGCTCGATGATCGGCATCCCCTTGTGGTTCGGCGCGAAGGCGATCCCCATGCAGAATCCGAAGACCGCCAGTTGCACCCCGAGGAACGCGAACGCGATCCCCAGCGGCAGCAGCCAGAACACCGCGCCGACGGAGAGCACGAACCGGCCGGCGAAGACCGAACCCTCGGCCCAACGGTGCTTGACGGTGCCGTGGCTCGTGTAGGTCCGGATGGACTGCCAGTGCAGGTTGACGCCCTCGACGAGCAGCATCGGGAAGAACGCGTAGCCCTGCACCCGCACGAGGACCCGGAGGAACCCGGTGCGCCGCGCGGCGTCCTCCGGGCGGAACGAGATCGCGTCGAAGGAGATGTCCGGGTCCTTGCCGACCGTGTTCGGGTTGGCGTGGTGCCGGGTGTGCTTGTTCATCCACCACGCGTAGCTGATGCCGGTCAGGAACGTCCCGACGTAGCGGGCGGCGCGGTCGTTCCAGTCGTGGGACGCGAACACCTGCCGGTGCGCCGCCTCGTGCGACAGGAAGGCGAACTGGGCGAACAGCAGGCCGAGGACGCCGGCCACGACGAGCTGCCACCACGAGCCGCCGAGCACGGCGAATGCTCCACCGGTGGCGGCGAGCATCGCGGTGAGGACCCCGACGAGCCCCCAGTACCAGCCGGTCCGTCGGCCGAGCAGCCCGGCGGTCCGGACCCGCACGAGCAACGCCGAGTAGGTCGACGTCGTGTCGACCCGGTCCCCGCGTGGCGTGGTCTTCCGGTAGCCGACCGGCGTGGTGGTGTCGTCGCCCATGGTGTCCTCCCGGGTCCAGCTGTGGCGCTGCAACCGGGGACCGGGGCTACGTGGCGTGTCCGAGGGTACGCGCACGCGCGGGGCCCGATGGGGCCGCTGTTCAGGGAAGGACGAGACGGCGTTCGACGACGGCGCGAGCGACGTCCGCGAGGAGCTCCTGGTGGGAACGGGCGTACCCGCGCAGGAGGGCGAACGCCTCTTCCATGCCGACCCGGTGCGTCTGCGCGACGAAGCCCTTCGCCTGTTCGATGACGACGCGGCTTTCGAGCGCGCGCTGGAGCTGCTGCTGCGCCAGGTTCGCGTGCTCGAGCGTCCGCTGCTGCAGGATGCTGATCGTCGCGACGTCGGTGAGTGCCTGGGCGGCCAGCGCGTCCTCGCGGTTGAGCGCCCCCTCGGTCTCGCGGAACAGGTTGAGCGACCCGAGGGTGGTCTCCCGGAGTCGCATCGGGATCGAGTGCACGGACGCGTACCCGGACTCGGCGGACGCAGCGGCGAAGGTCGGCCAGCGCCGTTCCATCTCGGCGTGGTCGCGCACGGACACCGGTCGCCCGGTGGCGAAGCACTCCACGCACGGGCCTTCTCCGGCGTCGAGCTGCAGCAGCCCGAGGAAGCTCGAGCGCTCGCTCGTCGAGGCGAGGACCTCGAGCTCCTGCGCCTGGTTGACGAGGAGGATGCCCGCGGCGGAGGCGTCGAAGATCTCGACGACGCCGTCCACCAGGTTCTGCAGGAGCTCGACGACGTCGTAGTCGTCGACGAGGGTGTCGGTCAGGGCGACGAAGGTGTCGACGAGCCGCTGCTCGCGTGTCGGTGCCATGGTGCGTGCTCCCTAGGTCTCGGAACCGTACGGCCGGGCGAGGTCGAGTCGGCGTGCGATGAGGTCCGCGGCGACGTCGCGGACGGTGCGTTCGGTGGCGTAGGCGTGTGCCTGCAGGACGAGCAGGGCGTCCTGCACGCTCAGTCCGAGCTGCGCCGCGGCCATGCCCGTCGCCTGGTGCACCTCTCGTCTGGAGTACCGTCCGGTCTCCATGTCCGCGCGCCCGTCGGCGGCTGCGGCGAGGAGTGCGTCACGGAGGACCCTGCGTCCGGCGACCTCGGTCAGTTGCACGGCCCCGCGCACCTGATCGACGGTCAGGAAGCGCTCTTCGTCCACGGTGAGGTCGACGGCACCGACCGGGATCGTCCCGATCCGCATCGGGAACGAGAACACGGCACCGACCCCGGCACGCAGGAGCTCGTCGAGCGCGGCGGGCCAGCGCGCGCCGGTCGTGGAGGCGAGGTCGGCCTCGAGCACGGGGGACCGGGTGGCGAGGGCTTCCCAGCACGGGCCCTCGCCGAGGTCGAGCTGGATCTCGTCGACGCGTTCGGCGAGGGCGTCGCTCGCGCAGACCGTCGCGGAGCCGAGCGGGTCGCCGAGGGTCGAGATCCCGACGCCGGTCACCGGCAGGGTCGCGAGGAACGGCGGACACATGTCGGTGCCGTCCGGCGCGGCCTGCATCGACGATGCAGCCGCAGTGAATTCCGTCATCGGGAGCGCCGTTCCTGAGGGGTGACTCCCGACGCTAGCGCACGCGCGGTGGCTGCGGGTCGAAGTGGATCCGCGAGGCGGCACGCGTGACGTCCTGGGCTCGGGCCGTCCGGTCGTCGAAGTCGGCCCGGGCGGCGTCCCGCGCGACCTCCTTGTCGAGCAGTGCGGCTCGGCTGATCGTGTCGACGATCGTCGCGATGGCGTTCGACAGTCCGCCTTCGAGCTGGTCGAGGTTCGTGTGTCCGATGACGAGTCGACGGTCCTGCACGTCGAGCGAGACGTCGGGGTAACCGGCCGCTGCGAGCCGGGCGTGCCCGTCGGGGCCGCGGATCCCGGTGGTCTCGGCGGCGTCCGGCCGTCGGTTGAAGACGGCGGGGACGTCGTAGAACGTCGCGGCCTGCGGGGTGCCGAGGTCGACGGGGAGCCCGGAGGATTCCGCGGGCACACCCTGGTGACACCGTGGCGCCAGTGTGGGGCCACGCGATGTGCGCGCTCACAGTCTCGCGATCACGCCGATCACGCCGATCGCGTCACGCGGACCGCGTCGCGGCGTACAGGTCGCGGATCAGGGCTGCCTCGGCGGCGTGGTGCACGAGTTCGTCGACCACGTGCAGCACGAGGGACAGCCTCGAGTCGTCGGCGTACGGGCCGGCCACCGGCCCCAGCGGGTCGCCGGCCGTCGTCCCGAGGCCGCGTGCCAGGTCCGCGAACGCCGCACTCGCTCGGACGACCGCGGCGGTCGCGGCGTCTGCTCCGGCGGCTGCGGTGGTGGTCGGCGCGGCCGAGACGTCGGCGCCGAGCCACGTCCAGTTCCGCTCCTCGCCGAGCGCCGCGGCGACGTGGTCGAGCCGCCAGCGGATGGTCACCAGCCCGTCGCCGAGGACGGGCTGCCAGTTCCACTCGTCGTCGGTGAGTCCCACCATGCGGTCCTGGAGGCGCGCGGTCGCGTACTCCAGGAGGCCCACGACGTCCTCCACCGCGGTGGTCATCCCTGCTCCACGGGCCGGTAGACCGCGATCGGCGGCGCCTGGTCGTCGCCGTCGTCGTGGCTCTCGCCGGTGGCGAGCCAGGTCCGCCCCTCGTGCTCGATCGTCGTCGGCAGGTCCCCGTGCACGAGGATCCGCACCGCCGGCTCGTCGCCGTCGACGAGGTCGGCGCCGTGCGCCTCGGACCCGCCCGGGTTGTCGTGCACGTAGCTCATGGTCCGATCCAACTCCCGTGGCCTGGTAGAGTTCTGCTGTACGCGGATGTGGCGCAGTGGTAGCGCATCACCTTGCCAAGGTGAGGGTCGCGAGTTCGAATCTCGTCATCCGCTCGGACAAGCACGACAGCACGAAGGCCCCGGTCGGGAACGACCGGGGCCTTCGTCGTACCGCGACGGGCATCGCGGCCGGTGGAGCGGCCGACGTGCGCAGGATTCGGGTTCCCGCGCTCGTCGAACGCCGGGCCACCGTGCCCTCGGGACACGGCGGATGGGTGGTCCGCGCGTCCCGACAGAGCATCCGGAGCGACGGCCGCGTCGGATGGGGCGGCGGGGGAGCCGTGCGGTTTCCCGCACACTTCCCGCACGGATCGCGTCGAGCTCTTGTGCTCAGTCGATCGACGTGCTGACGGCCCGCGCACCGGGGAACCCCACCCAGCGTCGGTCCGGGCCGTCGACGACCGTGACGAGGGCCGTGTCGCAGTCCCGGCACCGCGCGACGGACCCCATCGGACTCGCGTGCACGCGGGTCTGCGCGAGGAGCCCGATCGAGCCGCACCCAGCGCAACGCAGGAGTGCACGAGAGGCGTTCGGACCGAGGAACTCCGCGAGGACCCCGGCCAACGCGTTGCCGTCGACGACGGTGGACATCAGCTGCCCCCGAACCGTTCGGCACGGACGTCGGTCGTGTCGTGGCCGAGTTCGCCGAGCCACCGCAGGACCTGCTCGACGAACGGCGTCGACCCGCAGACGTACACGAGGGCCCCGGTGTCGGGCGGGAACACCGCGGCGGCGAGGGTCTCCCGTGTGAGTCGTCCCGCCGGCACCGGTGCACCGTCGGGCGCGCGGCGGCTGTACACGATCGTGGTGTCGACACCGGCTGCTCCGGCGCGGGCGAGCTCGGTCCGGAAGAACACGTCCTCCGGCGTGCGGACCGCGTACAGGAGCCGGAACGGAGCGGCGTCGCCGGCATCGGCGTGGGCACCGGCGATCGCGGCGAGCGGGACGATCCCGGAGCCGCCGGCCACGAGCTGCACCGGGCGATCCGACACGCCCGGGCGCCAGACGAACCAGCCACCGAGCGGCCCGTGCACCTCGAGGGCGTCACCGACCTCGACCGCGTCGACCAGGAACGGCGAGACCTCGCCGTCCTCGACCCGGTCGACGGCGAGCACCACCGAGGTCGCCTCGCCCGAGGACGCGATCGAGTACGAGCGGGACGCCTGGTAGCCGTCCTCCGCGGTGAGCCGCAGGTCGAGGTGCTGCCCGGGGTCGTTGCCAGGCCACGTCGGGACCTCGAGGACGATGCGGCGCGCGTTCGGCGTCTCGGGGGAGACGGCGGCGACCGTCGCGGCGTGCCAGGCCGGCCGCCTGCGGACCGCAGCCGACCCAGGTGGGGTGATCCGTGCCTCCAGGCCGGTGTCGGGGAGCGTCACCAGTACCGCTCCTCCTTCCACGGATCGCCGTGCAGGTTGTAGCCCGCGTTCTCCCAGAAGCCGGGTTCGTCGTCGGACTGCATGACGATGCCGCGCACCCACTTGGCGCTCTTCCAGAAGTACAGGTGCGGCACGAGCAGGCGGGCCGGCCCGCCGTGCTCGGGCTCGAGCGGTGCTCCGTCGGCCTCGAACGCGATCCAGGACTGCCCGTCGAGCAGCTCGTCGAGGGGGACGTTCGTGGTGTACCCGCCGAAGCTGTGGACCATGCAGAATTCGAGCGAGGTCTCGACGTCGGCGAACAGCCGGTCGAGCGGGACACCGCGCCACGGCATGTCGAGCTTCGTCCAGTGCGTGACGCAGTGGATGTCGACGGTGACGTCCTCCACCCCGAGCGCCTGCACCTCGTCCCACGACCAGGTGTGCAGTCCGGACTCGGTGCGGATCGAGAAGCTCCACTCCGCCGGTTCGATCTCGGGGGTCGCTCCGGCGGACAGGACCGGCCAGTCCTGCACGAGCGTCTGACCGGGCGGGATGCGGGAGTCGTCCCGTTCGTGGCGTCGACCGCCGAAGCCCCTCGTGAACGTCGCCATCGGTGCTCCTCGCTCGTGTCCGGTGGTCCGATCCTGCCCCGCCGACAGCTCGCTCGTGTAACGGCTTGGTAAACGTTCGGACCGTCGACCGCGGTCCCCGCATCCGCAGACGTTCGCGGATCGACGGCGGATCCGTGCTCCGGCGCACACGTCACAGGACTTGGGGCCCGGCCAGATCCCCTCTATCGTTCACCGGAACGATTACCAGGAGGGGTCACCCCGAATGCAACCCATCGTCCCCGAACCCCGGAACGCCCGCGGCCCGAGCCGTCGAGCGCTCCTGACCGGCGCCGCCGGACTCGCCGGTCTCGGCCTGCTCACCCTGACCGGGTGCAGCTCCGGTGCCTCCGCCGGTACGACGTCACTGCCCGAAGCCGCCGCGACCGGCACCGCCCGGAACGGCGGTCGGCTCCGGATCGCGCGGCCGGCTGCATCGGCTGCCGAGACCCTCGACTCCGCCAGCTCGCTGTCGGCGTACGAGTACCTCGGCGCGCTCTACAACCGGCTCGTGAAGCTCGACCAGCAGGGGCAGACCGTCCCCGACCTCGCCGAGGAGTGGTCCGCGAACGCCGACGGCACCGAGTGGACGTTCCGACTCCGCCGTGGTGTCCGGTTCCACGACGGCTCCCGCTTCACCGCCGACGACGCGATCGCCAGCATCCGGCACATCCTCGACGAGAAGACCGGCAGCCCGCAGGCCGGTGTGCTCGGCGAGGTCATGGACGCGGCGTCGATGACCGCGGTCGACCAGTACACGCTCCGGTTCGCGCTCACGAAGCCGAACGCCGAGTTCCCCTCACTGCTGACCGCGTACCAGTGCTACATCGTGCCCGCCGGCGCGATCGCCGACATCGGCCGGACGGGCATCGGAACCGGTCCGTTCCGGCTGTCGGCCTTCACCCCGGCCGGGGCCGGCAGCGTCGAGGCGTTCGACGACCACTTCGCGGGGCGGCCCGCCCTCGACGGCATCGACTTCTACTCGATCCAGGACACGACGGCACGGGTGAACGCGCTGCTGGCGGGGCAGATCGACCTCATCTCGCAGACGAACCTCGACTTCGCGACGGCTCGGGTCGTCGCGGCCTCGGACCGTGCGACGATCGCCCGTTCGAAGAACGCGCAGTGGTACACGATCCCGATGCTCGCGACCTCGGACGAGTTCCGGGACCCGCGGGTGCGGCAGGCCATGAAGCTCGCGTACGACCCGCGCACGATCGTCGACACCGCGCTGCAGGGCACCGGGTCGGCCGGCTGGGACAACCCGGTCCCGCCGCAGCTCGCCGCCTTCGTCGACGACCACCGCGAGTACGACCCCGACAAGGCGAGGGCACTGCTCAAGGCCGCCGGTCGACAGGACCTCCGCGCGTCGATCTACACGTCGAGCTACGAGTCGGTGTTCACCCCGATGGCGGTCGCGTACCGCGACGCCGTCGCCGACGCCGGCATCCGCCTGACGGTGAAGAACGCGAGCTCCGACTCGTACTACACGCAGATCTGGATGCAGAAGCCGCTCATGGTGAGCTACTGGTTCACCGGCCGCCCGATCGACCAGCTGCTCAACCAGATCTTCCGCTCCGGCTCGTCCTACAACGAGAGCGCGTGGTCGAACGAGCGGTTCGACGGGATCCTCGACGACGCCCGCGCCGAGATGGACGACGCGAAGCGCCTGACGCTCTACCAGGACGCCCAGCGACTCGTCGTCGAGGACGGCGCGGACATGACCCCGATGTTCGGCGACCGCCTGGTCGGGCTGTCCCGCGACGTCGTGAACTACTCGGAGTACGGCTTCGAGTTCGACTACCTCCGGATCGGACTGCGCCGATGAACGTCCTCGTCCCCGTCCTCCGCCGGCTCGGCATCGCCGTGCTCACGGTCGTGCTCGCCTCGCTGTTCGTGTTCCTCGCGGTGCAGGCGCTCCCCGGCGACGTCGCCCAGCAACTCCTCGGGCAGAACGCCACGCCCGACGCGGTCAAGCAGCTCCGGGAGTCGCTCGGCCTCGACCAGAACGTCTGGCTGCGCTACCTGCAGTGGCTCGCCGGTGCGGTGCACGGCGACTTCGGCACCTCGCTCGTGAGCGGCGAACCCGTCGGCCCGACCCTGTTCACGGCGTTCCGGAACAGCATGCTCATCGCCGTCCCCGCGATGGTCGTCGGCGTCACGCTCTCGCTCACCCTCGGGGTCGTCGCGGGCGTCCGCCGCGGCCGGGTGTCCGACCGGGTGATCTCGATCGTCAGTCTCATCGTGATGAGCGTGCCCGAGTTCATGGTCGCCACCGTGCTCGTGCTCCTGTTCGCGATCGGACTGCCGCTGTTCCCCGCGGTCGTCCTGCGCGGCAGTGACGCGACGGTCGGCGAGCTCCTGCCGACGATCTGGCTGCCGATCATCGTGCTGACCCTGGCGATGGCCGCGTACATCGTCCGGACCGCCCGGTCGTCGACGATCGACGTGATGGCGTCCGAGTTCGTCACGACCGCGGAACTCAAGGGCCTGACGATGCGCCGGGTGGTGTGGAAGCACGCGGTGCCGAGCGCCCTGCTGCCGACGCTCAACGTCGTCGCCCTCAACGTCGCCTGGCTGCTCGGCGGCGTGGTCGTCGTCGAGAACGTCTTCAACTACCCGGGGATGGGCAAGCTCATGCTCGAGTCCGTCTTCAACCGGGACCTGCCGACGATCGAGGCGATCGCGCTCCTCAGTGCCCTCATCTACGTCGTGTGCAACCTCGCGGCGGACCTCGTCGCCCTGGTGCTCGACCCGAAGCTCCGCACGCGGCAGCGTCGGACGCGCACCCGGACCCGCACCCGCAGCACACGCTCCGCCCGGAAGGCAGCAGCATGACCGCCATCGCACCGCGTTCCCGGAACGTCATCGGCGCAGCCGTCGCCCCGCTGCGCAGCTCGACCGCGCTGAGCATCGGCCTCGGCCTCATCGCCCTCCACCTCGTGCTCGCCGTCCTCGCCCCGGTCATCGCCGGCCACGACCCGGTCGCGACGAACTCCGCCGACGTGCTCGCCGGCCCGACGTGGACGCACTGGCTCGGCACGGACCAGTACGGCCGCGACATCCTGTCCCGCACGCTCAACGGCGGCCGGTACGCGTTGCT
Organism: Curtobacterium sp. 314Chir4.1; assembly: GCF_900215175.1. Taxonomy (NCBI): domain Bacteria; kingdom Bacillati; phylum Actinomycetota; class Actinomycetes; order Micrococcales; family Microbacteriaceae; genus Curtobacterium; species Curtobacterium sp. 314Chir4.1. Next base: position 537,729 of record NZ_OCMI01000001.1, on the reverse strand, counting down.
CGTGACCTTCCTCGCGACGACCATCGCCGTCGCGGTCGGCACCGTGCTCGGCTGCGTCACGGCGTACGCGGACAACTGGTTCGACGAGGTCGTCATGCGGATCGTCGACGCGCTCCTCAGCGTGCCGTCGATCCTGGCGCTGCTCGTCGTCGTGACGGTGTTCGACGCCGGGCTCTGGGTGATCGTGCTCGCGGTCACCGTCGTCTACGCGCCCGCGGTCACGCGGGTGGTCCGCGGCGCCGCGAGGACCGTCATCACGCAGGACTACGTCACGGCCGCCCGGGCCCGCGGCGAACGGTCGATGTCGATCGTGTTCCGGGAGATCCTGCCGAACGTCCTCGACGTCGTGCTCGTCGAGTACGCGATGCGGGCGTCGTGGATCGTGCTGCTCGTGGCGTCGCTGTCCTTCCTCGGCTTCGGTGCGAACCCGCCGACACCGGACTGGGGCCTGATGGTCCAGGAGAACCGGACCGCGCTCACCGTCGTCCCCCTCGGCACGCTCGCGCCGATCGTGGCGCTGGCGACCCTGGTGGTCGGCCTCAACCTCGCGGCCGACGGGCTGAGCAAGTCGCTCGGTGTCGACCGTGCGACGAAGGGAGTCAGCGCATGAGCGTCGTCCAGGTCGACCGTCTCGCGATCTCGTACGCGGCGGGCAGGCGCTCCGTGCCGGTGGTCCGCGGTGTCTCGTTCGCCATCGAGGCGGGGCGCACGCTCGGTCTCGTCGGCGAGTCCGGCAGCGGCAAGTCCACCGTCGCCCGCACGCTCCTCGCGCACCTCCGCACCGGGTCGACCATCGAGCACGGCACGGTGCACGTCGACGGACAGGACGTCTTCGCGCTGTCGCCGTCCGGCCGCCGGGCACTCCGCGGCGGGACGGCGAGCGTCGTGGCGCAGAACGCCGGGCAGGCCCTGACGCCGTCGATGCGCGTCGGCGAGCAGATCCGCGAGGCGCTCCGCGCCCACGGCGAACCCGACGGCCCCGAGCGCGTGCTCGAACTCGTCCGACTCGTCCGGCTGCCGGCACCGGAGACGATCGTCCGCCGCTACCCGCACCAGCTCTCCGGCGGCCAGCAGCAGCGCGTCGCGATCGCGATGGCCGTGGCTGCCCGGCCGCGCGTGCTCGTCCTCGACGAACCCACCACCGCCCTCGACGTCGTCACGCAGGCGGCCGTCCTCGACCTCATCGCCGACCTCGGCCGCGAGCTCGGCATGGCCGTCCTCCTCGTCAGCCACGACCTCGGCGTCGTGTCCGCGATGGCGGACGAGATCGCCGTCATGCGCGACGGCGAGGTCGTCGAGCACGCCGCCACGGCGGCGCTCTTCGCCGCGCCGCAGCACGAGTACACGCGTGCCCTGCTGGCAGCGGTGCCGGACGGGCGACGGCCTGGGGCCACGTCGCCGGTTCCGGCGCGACGCGCCAGCGGCGGGACGGCCGTGCCGATGGGGAGAGGGACGGATCACGTGCCCGAGGACGCGACCATCCCCGGGACGGTCACCTCCAGATCGACCGGCACCGTTCCTCCCGTCCCGCTCGTCCGTCCCGTGGTGACCGCCCACGACCTGGTGATCCGGTACGGACGCGGCCTGCCGGCCGCCGTCGACGGCGTCTCCTTCACGATCGCGCCGCGCGAGACGCTCGCCGTCGTGGGGGAGTCCGGCAGCGGGAAGTCGACGCTCGCGACGGCACTGGCCGGCCTGGTGCCGACCGAGTCCGGCACGTTCGCGTTCGACGACGGCACCGTGAGCGGCGACCTGCGCGAGCCGATCGCTGGGCGGTCCCCGGAGCTCCGTCGTGCGGTGCAGCTCGTGTTCCAGAACGCCGACACCTCGCTGAACCCCCGTCGGACCGTCGGAGCGGCGATCGCCCGACCGCTCAGGCTGTTCACCGGTTCCTCGTCGCGGGAGCGGGTCGGCGAACTGCTCACCCGGGTCGGCCTCGGACCGGAGTTCGCGGAGCGGCTGCCGGCGCAGCTGTCCGGCGGGCAGCGACAGCGCGTCGGGATCGCCCGCGCACTGGCCGCCGAGCCGCGCCTGGTCATCGCCGACGAGATCACCACCGCACTCGACGTGCAGGTGCAGGCGGGCATCCTCGCGCTGCTCGCCGACCTGCAGCGGTCTCGGGGGCTCAGCTGCCTGTTCATCAGCCACGACCTCGCCGTCGTGCGCGGCGTGGCGGACCGCGTCGCCGTGATGACCGGTGGCCGGATCGTCGAGATCGGCCCGACCGAGCGGGTCTTCGGCGGACCGAACCACCCGTACACGACCACGCTGCTCGCGGCGACGCTCGAACCGGGCAGCACCGAGCTGCCCGACGTCGGCGACGGGGTTCCGCGCTGGCGGCACGCCGACGGCTGGACCGACCGCGGCGACGGACACCTGACCCGGAACTGGGAGGACGCATGACCGGCTTCACCGCACTCGGGGAGCACCCGGTGCTCCCCGACGGCGTGACCGTCCGCGACGAGTGGATCCCGATGCCGGACGGCGTCCGGCTGCACACCCGGATCTGGTCGCCGACGGCGCCCGACGGGCCCGTGCCGGTGCTGCTCGAGTACCTGCCGTACCGGCTCGACGACTGGACGGCGCCCCGCGACTCCGAGCGGCACCCCTGGTACGCCGCGCACGGGTACGCGTCCGTCCGGGTGGACATCCGTGGCACGGGGTCGTCCGACGGTTTCTTCGACGACGAGTACAGCGAGCAGGAGCTCCGCGACGGTGAGGCCGTGATCGCCTGGCTCGCCGAGCAGGAGTGGTCGACGGGCGCCGTCGGCATGTTCGGCATCTCGTGGGGCGGCTTCAACGCGCTGCAGCTCGCCGCCCGGGCGCCCGCCGCGCTCAAGGCGATCGTGACGGTGTGCTCGACGGACGACCGGTACGACAACGACGTGCACTACGTCGGCGGTGCGGTGCTCGGCATCGACATGGCGGCGTGGGGCGCGACGATGTTCGCGTTCAACTCGCGGCCGCCGCGGCCCGAGGTCGTCGGTGCCGACTGGGTCGAGCGGTGGCGAGCCCGGCTCGACGCGAACCGCCCGATGACCCCGGTGTGGCTCGCGCACCAGGAGCGCGACGACTACTGGCGGCACGGCAGCGCCGCCGAGGACTCCGGGAACATCGGGGCCGCGGTCCTCGCCGTCGGCGGCTGGGCAGACCCGTACCGCGACGCCGTGCTCCGACTGGTGTCGAACGTGCAGTCCCCGGTCAAGGGCATCGTCGGGCCGTGGTCGCACCAGTACCCGGATCGTGGACTCGCCCCCGGTCCGTCGATCGGCTTCCTGCAGGAGACCCTTCGGTGGTGGGACCGCTGGCTGCGCGGGGTCGACACCGGCGTGGAGCAGGAGCCAGCACTCCGGGCGTGGATCAACGAGGGCGAGCCGCCCGCGACGTCCTACGAGACGCGCCGCGGCCGGTGGGTCGGCGCAGAGGCCTGGCCGTCGTCCGCCACCACGACCCGCACGGTTCCGCTCGCCCAGCTCCGCGGTGGGGCGGACGGTGCGGTCGTCGTCCGGTCGCCGCAGCACACCGGTGCCGACGCCGGACGCTTCTTCCCGTTCGGCAACGCCACCGACCTGCCGCCGGACCAGCGCGCCGAGGACGGCCGCTCGGTCTGCTTCGACCTGCCGCTCGACGAACCCGTGGACGTGCTCGGCAACGTCCTCGTGGGGTTGTCGATCACGAGCGACCAGTCCCGGGCGACCCTGACCGTGCGCCTGTGCGACGTGGCGCCGGACGGCTCGTCGACCCTCGTCACCCGCGGGGTGCTGAACGCCGCCAAGCGGGACGGGATGGACCGGAACGACCCGCTCGAACCCGGCGTCCCGGCGTCGCTGGCCGTCCGACTCGTGTCGACCGGCCACCGGTTCGCCGCCGGACACCGGCTCCGGATCGCCGTGTCGACGTCGTACTGGCCGTGGGTCTGGCCGCACGGGGTCGCGCCGAGCGTGACGATCGACCCGACCGGCTCGCACGTCGAGCTGCCGGTGTGGACGCGGAGCACCGACGACGGTGTGCGGTTCGAGCAGCCGGAACGCTCCGAGCCGCTCGCGATCGAACGGGTCGCGTCGACCGAGGTGCTGCCGCAGCGCACCGTCACGCACGACGTCGAGACGGGGGAGTGGACGCTCGACGTCGACCCCGGGTACGGCGGCGGACGGGTGTACCCGGACGGACTCGTGTTCAGCGAGGACGCCCGCGAGACCTACCGCATCCGCTCGGACGACCCGGGTTCCGCCGTCGCCACGTCACGCTGGGCGATCGGGCTGGCGAAGCCCGAGTGGGCGGCACGGCTCGAGACCTCGTCCGAGGTCACCGCGGACGCCGACGCCTTCCACGTCCGGAACACCGTGCGCGCCTGGGCCCGCGACGGTGGGCTCGACGTCCCGGAGGTCCTCGTCGCCGAGCACACCTTCACCGACGACGTCCCGAGGACCTCGGCGTGAGCAGCACGGGGCCGGCACGGGTGCGGCAGCGCCCCGAGGTCCGTCGCGCGATGATCGTCGAAGCGGCACGGGCGGTCATCGTCCGGAACGGCGTCGGCGCGACCGGCCTGCGGGACATCGCCGCCGAGGCCGGGGTCTCCGTCGGCACCGTGACGTACCACTTCGGCAGCGTCGCGGAGATCCTCAACGAGGTCGTCGTGCTCGAGACCGAACGCTTCTACGGCGCGATCGTCGCGGCGGTCGACGCCGAGCCCGACCCCGTGGCGGGCCTGCGCATGCTCGTCGAGCCGCTGTTCGGCGACACCGAGCAGGTCCGGCAGCACTGGCGGATCTGGTCGGACTACTGGACCGCGGTCGTGCGGCGGCCCGAGGTCGCGGCCGAGTACGCCGAGCGCATCCGCGTCTGGGAGGCCTGCCTGGTGCGGGTGGTCCGCCGCGGCACCGAATCAGGGGTGTTCGTCCCGGCGGACGCACCCGAGGTCGTCGCGCTCAAGCTCGCGGCGTACAGCGACGGGGTCGCGACGCAGATCGCCCAGGGCGTCCCGGACCTGACGAACACGGTGGCGCTCCGGTGGATGTGGACGTTCCTGTCGCACGAACTCGGTGTGTCCGCTGCGGGTATCGGTGGAAGCGACTCGGAGCCCTTGTGATGAGGTAAGGCTTCCCTTACCGTTGGACCATGGCACGGACCCGGCGACAGCCCAGCGAACGCATCCTCATCGCCGGCGGCGTCGACGACATCCCCGAGATGACGCGCATGCTCGCCGACCTGCCCAAGAACGCCTACGGCCAGGTCTTCGTCGAGGCCGCCCTCGCCGAGCAGGTCCGCACCCTCCCGGCGCCCCCGCGGGTCACGGTGACGTGGTTGCTCCGGAGCGCCCGGACCTCCGCGGTGGCGCCCCTCGTCTTCGCCGACCACGGTGAGGCCCTCGCGCACGCCGTCACCGGCTGGGCGGCCGAGTGGTGCGTCGCCGACTGCGAGCCGCGCACGAGCGTCTGGATCGGGTGTGCGGACAGCCCCTGGGTCGAGCGTGCACGGTCGGTCGTGCAGATCGAACTCGCCGACGCAGGGTTCGACACGCTCGTCGGCTGACCAGGTTAGGTCAGCCTCCGCTTCCTTGCGGCATACAAAAGAAGCGGGCACTGTTGTCACCATCGGTTGCACGCCACTGGACAGGACAGGCCCAGCGGACCGGTGTAGCCACGAGGCAGGAGGAACCGACATGACCAACACCACGAGCACCACGCCCACCACGTCCCCGTTCTCGACGACGCCGGAGCTCGCCGCCGGGGTCGCTCAGTTCCTGGCCCCCGTCGTGATCGATCTCGAAGCGCTCGTCGTCAACGGCAAGCAGGCCCACTGGCACGTGCGCGGCCGGAACTTCGTCGGCGTCCACGAGCTCCTCGACACCATCGTCGAGCACGCCCAGGAGTGGGCCGACCTCGCCGCGGAGCGCATCGTCGCCCTCGGCCTGCCGGTCGACTCCCGCATCGCGACCGTCGCCGCGAACACCACGATCCCGCCGCTGTCCGAGGGCTTCCAGAACTCCGACGTGACCATCACCGAGGTCATCGCCGAGATCGACGCCGCGCTGCTGCAGGTCCGTCGCGCCGTCGAGGGCCTCGACGAGGTCGACCTCAACAGCCAGGACGTCGTCATCGAGATCGAGCGCGGCCTGACCAAGGACCGCTGGTTCCTGCAGGCGCACCTCGCCGCGTAGACGCGACCCAGACCGGACGGGAGGCGCGGTGCCAGCTGGCACCGCGCCTCCCGTCTGCTCGCGGGGTCGCGTCCGCGGGAGTTGCGAACGGTGCGATTGCCGGGTTGCGGCGGGGGCAACTGTTGCGGGCGCGGGGTTGCGACGTCGTCGATGTCGTACGACATCGAGTTTGTCGCACCGACGCGCGTGCAACTGTTGCAGGCGCGGGGTTGCGACGTCGTCGATGTCGTACGACATCGGATTTGTCGCGCGAGCCCTCCGCCGCCGCCTCGCCGCCCCGCCTCGCCGCGCCCCGCCGCGCCCCACCCGCGCTGTTCACACGCCGGCCGCCACCGATTCACCTGTCTGTACCCCTGCACAGCCATCCTCGTACGGCACCCGTTCGGGGCACAGACGAGGGGAACACCATGCAGCACAATCCGAAGCGCCGCCGCCGTGCGGGGCTCGCACTCGGCGCCGCACTCATCGCCGGGGCCGTCGCCCTGCCGGGTGCCGCCGAGGCCGTCGGGCAGCTCACGCTGAACCAGCACGGCGGCGCGCAGCGTGCGGTCGGCGACCAGACGCAGGCCGTCCGGAAGGCGATCAAGAACGCTGACGCGAAGAACGTCATCCTGCTCATCGGCGACGGGATGGGTGACTCCGAGATCACGATCGCCCGCAACTACCAGTACGGCGCCGCAGGTCGGCTGCCCGGGCTCGACGCCCTCCCGCTGACCGGCTCGTACACGACGTACTCGCTCGTGAAGGACGGCGTGAACAAGGGCAAGCCCGACTACGTGACGGACTCCGCGGCGTCCGGCAGCGCCTGGGCGACCGGCACCAAGACCTACGACGGTGCGATCTCGGTCGACATCGACGGGAAGCCGCAGCAGACGATCCTCGAGACCGCGAAGGCGAACGGCCTCCGCACCGGTGACGTCTCCACCGCGGAGATCCAGGACGCCACCCCGGCCGTGCAGGTCGCCCACGTCGGATCGCGCTCCTGTTACGGGCCGGACACCGCCGCGTGCGGCGCGGACGCGCTGCAGAACGGCGGGCTCGGCTCGATCAGCGAGCAGCTGCTGAACACCCGTCCGGACGTCACCCTCGGCGGCGGCTCCGCGAGCTTCCAGCAGACCGCGAAGGCCGGTCCGTACGCCGGCGACACCCTGTTCGACCAGGCCGAGCAGCGCGGGTACCAGGTGGTCTCCGACGCGGCCGGTCTCGCCGGCGTCCGGAAGGCCGACCAGAAGTCGCCCGTCCTCGGCCTCTTCACCCCGGGCAACTTCCCGACGCGCTACGCACCGACGACGGCGACCGTCGGCGGGGCCGACCAGGCAGCGGTGCGGTGCACCCCGAACCCGGCACGACTCGACACCGGGCTGTCCCTGGCGTCGCTGACGAACAAGACCATCGACCTGCTGAACCGCGGGAAGAACGGCAAGGGTTTCTTCCTCCAGGTCGAGGGCGCGAGCATCGACAAGCAGGACCACGCCGCGGATGCCTGCGGCCAGATCGGTGAGACGATCGACTTCGACGAGGCCGTGCAGGCCGCACTCGCGTTCGCGAAGCAGGACGGCAACACCCTCGTCATCGCGACGGCGGACCACGCGCACTCCAGCCAGATCGTCGACAACACGCCGCCGACGTCGCTCTCGACCGCGCTCGTGACCGCCGACGGCACCACGATGAAGGTCTCGTACGGCACCTCCGGCGCGGGTGCGTCGCAGCAGCACACGGGCACGCAGGTGCGGATCGCCGCGTACGGCCCCGGTGCCGCGAACGTCGTCGGACTCACCGACCAGACCGACACCTTCTTCACGATGTCCGAGTCGCTGCGCCTCGACGAGGACCTCGCGGCGCTGAGCCGCCACGCCCGCGTCGACCTGTCCGTCGGTGCACCGCGTCCGGGGCAGCGCGTGGCCGTCACCGGCTCGCGGTTCGCCGGCGACCGGCAGGTCCGGGTGCAGGTCGGGTCGACGGACCTCGGCACCGTGGACGTCATCGACGGGACTGCCTCGGTCACGTGGAAGGCGGTCGCGGGCAAGGCGACGGTGACCGTCACCGGCGTGCAGTCGGGGAAGCAGGCGAGCACGCAGGTGCGCGTCCGCTAGTCCCGAGACCCGGCCCGACCGGCCTGGTCACGCCGTCTCAGGACGGTGTGACCAGGCCGGTCTCGTACGCCAGCACCACCGCGTGCACCCGGTCCCGCAGCTGCAGTTTCGCGAGGATCCGCCCGACGTGGGTCTTCACCGTCTGCTCGGCGATGAAGAGGTCGGCCGCGATCTCCCCGTTCGACCGCCCCCGCGCCATCAGCAGGAACACGTCCCGTTCCCGTTCGGTCAGCACGTCGAGCACCTCGGTCCGCGGCGCGGTCGGCGGCGGTCCGGCGACGAACGCCTCGACGAGGTGCCGGGTCACCCTCGGCGCGAGCAGCGAGTCGCCCGCCGCGACCGTCCGGACCGCCTGGACGAGCTCGTCCGCGCTGGCGTCCTTCAGCAGGAACCCGCTGGCGCCGGCCCGCAGGGCGTCGAACACGTAGTCGTCGATGTCGAACGTCGTGAGCATCACCACGCGGACGGGTCGGTCCGCGGGCGCTGCGGTGATCCGCCGGGTCGCCTCGATCCCGTCGAGCTGCGGCATCCGCACGTCCATCAGGATCACGTCCGGCTGCAGCCGGACCGCCTGGGCGACGGCGTCGGCTCCGTCGACCGCCTCGCCGACGACCTCGACGTCGTCCTGGGCCTGGAGGATCGCCCGCAGTCCCATGCGGAACATCTGTTGGTCGTCGACCACCATCACCCGCGTCATCGGCTTCCCCCGTCGGCTGTCGGACCCGACGTGGACCGGGTCGGCTGGGTGGGCAGGCTGACGGCCACGTGGAAGCCGCCGTCCGGGTCCGGCCCGTGGTCGATGGTGCCGTGCAGCGCAGCGACCCGTTCGCGCATGCCCGCGAGTCCGAACCCGCCGTCGTCGGGCGGTGCGGCAGGGACGGTGCCCGCGGGTGGCGCCGTGTTGGCGACCTCGACCGTGAGCGCCGAGCCGTGCCTCCCGACCGTCACGACGGTGGGCGCGCCGGGCGCGTGCCGGGCCACGTTGCCGAGCGCCTCCTGCACGACCCGGTAGACGGTGAGCTGGGCGAGCCGGTCGGCGTCGTCCTCCCCGCCGTCGGACGCGTCCGACCGGAGCTCGACCGGGATGCCTGCCGCGCGCGTCGCCTGCACGAGCGCGGGGAGGTCGGCGAGGCGCGGCTGCGGGGCGCGCTCCGCGTCGGTGTCGCCGCGGAGGGTGCCGAGCAGCTGCCGCATCTCGCGGAGTGCGGTACGGGAGGTCTCGGCAATGGCGGCGAACTCCGCACGGGCGTCGGGCGGCAGGTCGGCGACGCGGTACGGGGCGGACTCGGCCTGCATGTGCACGACGGACATGCTGTGCGCGACGACGTCGTGGAGCTCGCGGGCGATCCGGGACCGCTCCTCGACGGAGCGGCGCCGCGCCTGTTCGAGCTCGGCGTCGCGCCGGGCCTCGGCCAGTTCCTGCCGGATGGTCCGACGCTGCCCGATGACGATCGCGGCGGCCGCGAGGATGAGCGAGTCGCCCGCGCTCACCACGAAGCTCGTGGCCCACACGTCCGGGTGCGCCCAGCGGGCCGGTGACACCGCGACGAGCACGAGGGTGAGGACGGCGGCGGCGACCCAGACGGTGGCGGTGAGCCGCCAGGTGGTCCGGACGCCGAGGACGACCAGCAGCACGCCGAGGCCGATCATGCTCGTCACCGAGACCGGCCAGGGCGCAGCCGGGCCCGGGGCGGTGAGGAGACCGAGCGCGGCGAGACCGGCGAGGTGGGCGATCGACGCCGAGCGGGGGAGGAGCGGGGCGAGGCCGATGCTCAGCGAGAGGACCGCGGTGACGAGCATCGCGAGCGGCACCGGGACGCCGTAGAAGACCGCGGTGACCGGAGCGGCGACCGCGAACAACGACACCGCGACGACGACGAGCGCGACCCGACCGGCGAGGGGGAGCCAGGTCGGTCGGGTCGGGGTCGGTGCAGGGTTCACGGTCGGGCGATCTCTCCGGTGCGGGTCATGCGGGGGACCGGGCGGGTGGTGGGGGTCGGGGCGACCGTCGCGGGGGCGCTGCGGGAGCCGTCGGGTGCAGGAGCCGGGGCGGCGTGGTGCGGTGCGGCCGGCGTGGTGGCGTCGCGTGCGGCCGTGGTGGTCGCGCGGGCGTCACGCCTCCGGCTGATGCTACCGATCACCCGGTCCACCGCGATGCCGAGGCCGGCCGCGACCACCATCGACACGAGGGCGGCGACGATCGGTTCGTGCAGCACGCTCGACGCGGCGAGGGCGATGCCGATCGACGTCGCCGACCAGGCCAGCCCGGCGAGCGAGCTGATCGCGAGGAAGCGGCGGTAGGGGAGCCGGGTGGCCCCGGCGGTCATGTTCACGGCGACCCGGCCGACGGGGACGTAGCGGCCGATGAGGATGAGGCTCGCGGACCGTCGTCGCATCTGCCGTTCGGCGAAGGCGAACGCCGCCGCGATCCGTGGGCGTCTCGACCGAGCCAGCCGGGCGAGCCCGATCCGACGGCCGATCCAGTACGCGATCGAGTCGCCGACGATCGCGCCGACCGCCGCGGCGACGAGGACGCCCGCGAGCACCGGCTGCCCGGAGGTCGCTGCGACCGCGGCGACGGCCACCAGGGCCGACTCGCTCGGGATCGGCGGGAAGAACCCGTCGACGAGGCACAGGGCGACGAGGACGACGTACACGAGCGGGCTCGCGGCCAGCTCGACGACGAGCGGGGTGATCTGGTCGAACACGGGTGGCTCCCTCCGCCGACGGACCTCGTCGACGGAGACGACGCTACGGAGCGGCGGGACCGCTGCCATCCCGCGGCGGTCTCGACCACCCCCTACCGCGGTATGACTTCCCCCTGGCCGAAGAGGACGTCGGGGGCGTCCACTCGGCGGTCGGTGACGGTCGTCGGCGCCTCGAGGTGGACGGCGCCCGAGGGCAGGATCCCGACTCCGCCGAACCGCTCCATGACGCGCCACTGCGCGACGACGTCCTCGCCGGCGTGCTCGGGCGGCAGCGCCCGCCAGAAGCCGAACCCGCCGACGGTCTCGAGCGCCTCGCGGTCGTACAGCACGCAGGCACCGACCCAGGCGACCCGGTAGGGCACCCACCCGCCCGGTTCGACGTCGAGCGTGGCGGCGAGGTGGGTCGGGTTCGCGGCGTTGTGCAGCGACCAGCGGTCGAAGGCCGACGTCCCCCGGCGGACGACCTCCGGGACGACGGGGCCGTCCCACCCCTCGAAGACGCTCGTCTCCTGGGGACGCCGGTCGTCGAGGTAGGACAGGCCCTGCACGGGACTGCCGACGAACCCGCAGTCGAGGGACCGCAGGGCGTCGAGCATCCGCGCGATCGAGCCCGGTTCGAGCCAGACGTCGTCGTCGAGGAACAGCACCGCGGGTGCGGTGGCGTGGTCGAGGAGGAACTGCCGGTGCTCTGCCAGGCCACGCCGTTCCGGGTGCGTGCGGAGCGTGACGGACCGGCCCTGCGCCTCCAGGACCCGGATCATGGCGGCGACCGCCGGCGCGGCGGCGGCGTCCCCGTCCCGGGACTGGTCGCTGAGCACGAGCCGGAGGTCGACGTCGGTCTGCGCGGCGAGCCCGGCGAGGGTGGTCGCGAGCTCGGCCGGACGGCCGACGGTCGGGATGAGGACGTCGACGTCCGCGGTGGTGGTGGTGTCCGCCGGTTCGGGCGCCGTTGCCCAGAGACCGGACCAGCGGGCGGTCACGGTGCGGGGTCGGGCTCGGGCCGCGGTGCGGCGGACTCCGCCGACTGCGCTGCGGCGGTCTGCGCCGTCTGTGCCGCTGCTTCGCGGATGCGTCGGACCACGGCCGTCGTCGAGTGCTCCGGGACGTAGTCGACCATCACCACCTCGCCGCCGTAGGCGCGCACGACCTCGGTCTCGCGGAGCATCTCGGGCGAGTAGTCCCCACCCTTGACGTACACCTCGGGCCGGAGCCGTTCGATGAGCGGGATCGGGGTGTCCGTCGCGAACACGGTCACCAGGTCCACGCAGGCGAGGGCGGCGAGGACGCCGGCGCGGTCCTCGGCCGGGTTGATGGGGCGCTCCGGGCCCTTCAGCCGACGGACCGAGTCGTCGTCGTTCAGGGCGACGACGAGCAGGTCGCCGAGGTCGCGCGCCTGCCGGAGGTACGTCGTGTGCCCGCGGTGGACCACGTCGAAGCAGCCGTTCGTGAACACGACCCGGCGTCCCGCCTCGTGGGCACGCTCGACGGCGTCGGCGAGTTCGTCGTGGTCGACGACGGTCGCGGCCGGGGCGGTCACCGAGTCGAGGAGCGCGGCGGCGGTGCACACCGAGGTGCCCGCTTCGCGGACGACGACGTCGGCCGCGGCCTGTGCGACCGCGACGGCGTCGCGCAGCGGAGCGCGGACGGCGAGCGCGACCGCTGCGGCCGCGCAGAAGGTGTCGCCCGCTCCGGACGCCTGCTGCTCCGACGCCGGGGTGGCGCGGGTGCGGAAGGCGCGGTCGCCCTCCGCGACGTCGCGCTCGAGCAGCACGGTCCCGTCGCGGTCGAGGGTGACCACGGCGGCGCGGGCGCCGGTGCGCGCGAGGACCTCGTCCCGCGCGGCGAGGACTGCCGGCACGCGTTCGACCCCGGTGCCGAGGTCGCGGCCGAGGAGGCCGGCGGCCTCACCGGCGTTCGGCGTGACGAGGTCCGGCGCGAGTGCCGCCCAGCGGGTCAGGTCGTGCGCGTCGACGACCACCGCGCCCGGGCGGTCGCGGTCGAGCATCGGCACGATGTCCGAGGCCTGCACGCCGAGGCCGTAGTCGCAGACCACCGCTGCGTCGGCGCAGCGGACCGCGCGGGCGACGGCCTGCGCCAGGAGCGCGCCGTGGTCGGTGGTCGGTGCCGCCGCGAGCTCGTCCACCCGGACGACGACCCGATCGCCGGCGACGACGCGGGACTTCGTGGTCGTGCGCGTGCCCGCCACGACGACCAGGTACGAGGTGTCCACCCCGGCCGCGTCGAGCCGCTCGCGGAGGGTCCGGCCGGCTTCGTCGTCCCCGACGAGGCCGACCATCCGGACGCGGGCGCCGAGTGCCCGGGCGTTGACCGCGGTGTTCGCGGCGCCGCCGGGGACGGCGACGGTCTCGGTGACCCGGACGACCGGTGCGGGGGCCTCACGCGAGACGCGTTCGGCTTCGCCGACCGTCCAGCGGTCGAGGATGCAGTCGCCGATCACGACCACGAGCGGCTCGCGGTCGTCGATCGTGGCGACGAGGTCGCGGACGAGGCGGACGTCGGCGGTCATCGTGCACCCCCGACGGTGTCGGCGCTGCCGCCGGTCGCGCCGGCGGAGTCGGCGGGAGCGGGGGCGGTCGGTGCCGCGGTGCTGTTCGGTGCTGCGGTGGCGGTCGGTGCTGCGGTGGCGGTCGGTGCTGCGGTGGCGGTCGGTGCCGCGGTGGCCGGCGGTGCCGGCGGCGCCGGTTCGAGGTGGACGACGGTGGTCGTCGTCATCTCGTCGAGCAGGTGCGGCCCGTACCCGAATCCGGCGCCCGACGCGCCCCGCGGCTGGGCGCTCCCGCCCGGGGCACCGCCGAACACCGCGTTCACCTTGACGGTGCCGACCGGCAGTTCGGCCGCGGCACGGAGCGCGTGACCGGTGTCGTTCGTCAGGACCGTGGCAGCCAGGCCGTAGCGGTCCGCGGCGGCGAGCCGGAGCCCCTCGTCGAAGTCGTCGACGACCCGGACGGGTGCGATCGGCCCGAAGGTCTCCTCGGTCATCACGAGCATGTCGTCGGTGCAGTCCGTCAGGACCGTCGCGGGGTAGAAGGCCCCGGCGCCGTCGGGGGTCGAACCGCCCGTGCGCGCGGATGCACCGCGCTGCAGGGCGTCGTCGATGTGGGACTGCACGGTCCGCCGGAGTCGGTCGTCCACGAGCGGGCCGAACTCGGCGGCCGGAGCGGCGGTGCGACGTTCGGCCTCGGCGACGAGCGCGGCGACGAAGGGCTCGGCCACGGCTCGGTGCACGTAGACGCGCTCGACGCTCGTGCAGATCTGCCCGGTGTTCGCGAACGCCCCGAGCGCGACCTGCGCCGCGGCCCAGACCGGGTCGACGTCGGCGTCCACGATCACGGGGTCGTTCCCGCCGTTCTCGCGGATCACGTGCGCGCGGGTGCCGGCGGCGACCTCCGTGAGACGGTCGCCGGTCGCCGTCGACCCGACGTGCGCGTAGACGTCGATGCCCTCCTGGGCGAGCAGCTGTTCGCCGGTCGTCGCGTCACCGTCGACGCCGACCAGCACGCCGTCGGGCAGGACCTCGGCGAGCAGCTCGTTCAGTCGTGCGATGGTCGCGGGGCAGCGCTCGCTGCCCTTGTGCACGACCGTGTTGCCGGTGACGATCGCGGCGCCGAGGATCCCGCACGCGACGGCGACCGGGTCGTTCCAGGGCGTCAGCGCGAGCACCACGCCGCGGGGGTGCGGCACGGACCAGTCGGCAGCGCCGAACTGCCCCCGGAGTACCTCGCCGCGGTGCACGGGGCCCAGCTCGGCGTACTGCACGAGGGTCCCCACGCCGGCCTCCACTCCGCCGAGCGCGTCACCCGGGACCTTGCCGGTCTCGCGGGTGTTGAGGTCGGCGAGCTCCTGCGCGTGCGCACGGACGTGCTCCGCGGCGCGGTGGAGCAGGGCGCCCCGCTCCGCCGGGGCGGTCCGCGCCCAGGCACCGGCGGCGGCACGTGCGCGGGCGACCGCGGCGACGACCTCCTCCTCGGTGGCACGGGCGACGGTCGACGCCGTCGAGCCGGTGACCGGATCGGTCACGACCAGGGCGTCCGCGTCGGAGCGTGCGGCGTCGGTGGAGGGAGGTGCGATCGTCATGAGGTCCTTCCGGGAGACGGGCGGGAGTCGAACGCTCCTCCGCCCTGGCTGGGTGCGGACTCGGACTCGCGCTTCTCGTCCAGCGGGCACCACTGCTGAACACCGCGACGGTGGCCGACCGGTAGACGGGAGGGGTGCAACTGATCGGCAACGGTGGAGAACGCTTCGACGGCGTCCGGGAGATCGCGGTGCTCCGCGGCGGTGGTCTGGGGGACCTGATGTTCGCGGTCCCCGCGCTCGAGGCCCTCGCGGCGGCCTACCCGGAGGCGCGGATCACCCTGCTCGGCAGCCCCGCCGCTCCCGCGGTCCTGCGAGGACGGACGGACGCCGTGCACGCGTTCGAGGAGCTCCCCGTCGCCCCGGGCGTCCGCGAGTCCGGCGCGGACGCCCCCACCGTCGACGACTTCTTCGACCGGCTCGCGGGCCGCTTCGACCTCGCCGTCCAGGTGCACGGCGGTGGCCGCAACTCGAACCCGTTCCTGCTCCGCCTCGGCGCCCGCCACACCGTCGGCACCGCGACGGAGGACGCCGAGGTCCTGGAGCGCTGGGTCCGTTACGTCTACTACCAGCACGAGGCGCTCCGGGCACTCGAGGTGGTGTCCCTCGCCGGCGCCGTCCCCGTCACGCTCGACCCGCGGGTGCACGTCGACGCCGACGAGCGTGCCGCGGTCCGGGAACGCCTCGGGGTGACCGGCCGGCTCGTCGCGGTGCACCCGGGAGCGACGGATCCCCGGCGGCGGTGGAGTCCGGACCGCTTCGCCGCCGTGGTCCGGGCGCGGCTCGAGGCCGGCGACGACGTCGTCCTGGTCGGCGACGCGTCCGACGTGCCGGCCTCGACGGCGATCAGGGCGGCCCTGCCGACCGGGCTCGCGGCACGTGTGCACGACGTCACCGGGTCCCTGCCGCTCGACGAGCTCCCCGCCATGCTCGCCGCCGCCGACGTGATGGTCGGCGACGACTCCGGGCCGCGCCACCTCGCCGTGGCGGTCGGGACCCCCACGGTCGGCGTGTTCTGGTTCGGCAACGTCGTCAACGCCGGGCCGTTCGACCGCGGGCGGCACCGCGTGCACCTGTCGTTCGTGACCCGGTGCCCGGTGTGCGGGATCGACGTGACGCAGGTCGGTTGGACCGCGGAGCGCTGCGAGCACGACCCGTCCTACGTCGACGAGGTCACACCCGAGGCCGTCCTGGCCGACGTGGAGGACCTGCTCGCGACCAACTGACGAGCCGGCGCGCGCGGGCGTCCCCCGACGTCCCCCGACGTCTCCCGCGCACCGAGCGAGAACGGGCGCACCGTGCGAGAACGGGCGTACCTGGTCGGGAGTTCCGACCAGGTACGCCCGTTCTCGGTCGGTTCCGGCGCGGGCGCGGGCGCGGCGTGCGCGGGCGCGCGACCGCAGCCGCGCCCCGCGCTCAGCGCGCGCGGCTCACGGCCAGCTCGGCTCCGTCGCCGGCATGATCGACAGCTCGCGGATCTCGCAGCCGGCCGGCTGCGCCAGCGCGAACAGGATCGCGTTCGCGACGTACTCCGGCTCGATGAGCTGCGCGTCCGGCCCGGGCTTGTACTGCTCGGTGCGGTCGGCGAAGAAGTTCGTGCGCATGCCGGCGGGGATCACGTTGGTGACACCGACGCGGCCACCGGTCTCGGCGGCGAGTGCCTGCGAGAACCCGCGGACGCCGAACTTCGACGCGGAGTACGCGGTGCCGTCGCCGACGCCACGGAGCGCGAGCGACGACGAGATCGTGACGACCCGGCCGTGCGTGGCCTCGAGCGCGGGGAGGGCGGCGCGGACCACCGCGGCGGTGCCGAGCAGGTTCACGGCGACGATGCGCTCCCAGTCGCCCGACGAGATCCCGCCGATCGGCGCCGGCTTGTCGATCCCCGCCGCGGTCACGACGGCGTCGAGGCCGCCGTGGCGTTCGGCCGCGTCGCGGACCGCCTGCTCGGTCGCCGCCGTGTCGGTGACGTCGACCGCGACGGCGTCGAGGCCGTCCGCGACGGCGTCGACCGTCAGGTCGAGGACGATCGGCGTCCCGCCGGCCTCGGTGACGGCGCCGACGACCGCGGCACCGAGGCCGGAGGCGCCACCGGTGACGAGGACGCGGCCGATGGGGGTGGTGGGGACGGGCATGGACTTCCTTCCGTAGGGGAGTTGTGGGTGCGGCGTCAGCCGACGTGCTCGAGCGCTGCGGCCAGGCGCGTGGTGGACCGGCCCGGGTGGAACGGCACCGTCACGACACGGCCGCCCCACTCGGCGAGGGTCGCCGTCTCCGGCAGTTCGGCCGCGGTGTAGTCGCCGCCCTTCGCCCAGACGTCGGGGCGGAAGCGGCGCAGGGCCTCGTCGGGCGTGTGCTCGTCGAACACGACGACGGCGTCGACGCAGTCGAGCGCGAGCAGGAGCTCGACGCGGTCGTCCTGGCCCATGATCGGCCGGTCGGGGCCCTTCAGCGCTCGGACCGAGTCGTCCGAGTTGAGGCAGACGACCAGGCAGTCGCCGAGGGCGCGGGCCGCCGACAGCGTGCGGGCGTGCCCGGCGTGCAGCAGGTCGAAGCAGCCGCCGGTGGCGACGACGGTGCCGCCGGCGCTCCGGACGTCGTGGACGACTCGCATCGCGTCCCGGTCGGCCCCGGGCACCCGGACGGGTGCGGGGCCGTCGTCGGCGAACAGTGCGGTGACGCCACCGGCGGCGAGGTACTCGGACGCCGCGGTGACGCCGGCGCTCACCGCCCCGGCGACGTCGGCGCCGCCGGCGAGGGCGACGGCGACACCGGCGGCGAGCCGGTCTCCGGCTCCGCAGGGGTCACCGGCCGTCACCGAGGGGGCGGGGACGAACCGGTTGCCCTCCCGGGCGCTCGCGACGAGGGCGCCTCGGTCGCCGAGCGTGACGGCGACCGCGCCGACCTGCCAGGCCTCGACGAGGGATGCGGCGGCCTCGGTGGCGAAGGGGACGCCCTCGCCGGAGGCCTCGCTGAAGCGACGCGCCTCGGCGGCGTTCGGTGTCGCGACCGTGGTGCCCGGCACGGGTGCGGCGCCCTTCGGGTGCGGGTCCCAGACGACCGGGATCCGGGTGGCGCCGCGGGCCAGGGCGTCGCGCAGCGCGGGCGCCGCCGCGACGCCGCGACCGTAGTCGGCGACGACGATCGCGTCGACGTCGTCGAGTGCGGCGGTCATGGCGTCGGTGACCTCGGGGACGGGCGGGGTGGCACACCCCTCGTCGATCCGGACGAGGGCGTGGTCGGCGACGCGGACGCGCGTCTTCACCGGGGTCGGCACACCGGACGGGCCGGCGACGACCGTGACCTCCGGGAGGAGGTCGCGGATCTCGGTGGCGCGGGCGTCGTCCGAGAGCACGGTGACGAGGGTGACCTCGTGGCCGTCACGACCGAGCATGGTCGCGACCAGTCCGGCGCCGCCGGCACGACGATCGTCGGTGCGGACGTCGACGACGGGGACCGGGGCGTCCGGGCTGAGGCGTTCGCTGGTACCGGAGACGTCGACGTCGAGCAGGGTGTCCCCGACGACGGCGATCCGGAACCGACCGGCAGCGCCACCCGCAGCGCGAGCACCGGACGTGGCCCCGCCGGCGCGAGCACCGGCGCCGTCGGACCCGCGGGTCACCGACGGCCCCCGCGACGGAGCGCCGGCTCCATCGCTCGGCACAGGGCGTGCACGAGGACGAGCTGCGCCTCCTGCACGTTCGCGGACGGCCCGTCGATGCAGATCGCGTCGTCGACCGCCTCGGCGAGGGGGTTCGGTCGCGGCCCGGTCATCGCGAGCGTGCGAGCGCCGACGGCCCGAGCGGCCTGGGCGGCGCGGAGCAGGTTCGGGCTCTTGCCGCTCGTGCTGAGCAGGACGACGACGTCACCGGCGCGGGCGTGGGCCGACACCTGGCGCGCGAACACCTCGTCGTAGCCGTAGTCGTTCCCGATCGCCGTGACCGCGGAGGACTCGGCGTGCAGCGAGATCGCCGAGTACGCCGGGCGGTCCCCGTCGAACCGACCGGTCAGCTCGGAGGTGAGGTGCTGGGCCTCTGCCGCCGATCCGCCGTTGCCGGCGGCCAGGAGCCGCCGGCCGGCGACGAGCCGTGCGGCGATGTCGTCGGCCCAGTCGCCGATGTGGTCCTTGTGGTCGACGAGGGACGCGACCACCGGCACGGAGGCCGCGACGTGGTCGAGCACGATCCGCGCACTCGCGGTGGTCGGTCCGTCCACCGTCCCGGTTCGCTGGTCGATGGTCATCGGGCGGTCCTCTCCGTCGAGTGCGCGGGACGGACGGTCCGTCCGGCGCGGGTGCTGGTGGGGCGGGGTGTCGCGGACGGTGCACCGGCCGCGGCGCTCCCGGCGACGAGGCGGTCGTAGACGCGCTCACTGTCGGCGGCGACCTTCTCCCAGGTGTACCGGGTCTCGGCGCGCTCCCGACCGGCGCGTCCGTACTCCTCGCGCCGTTCGGGATCGTCGAGCAGGCCAGCGACGGCGGCGGCGACCGCGGTCTCGTCACGCGGCGGCACGTGCAGACCGGTGGCGTCCTCGACGACCGTGTCGATGAGGCCGCCGACCCTCGACGCGACGACGGGGCGTCCGCACGCCATGGCCTCGAGCGGCACGATGCCGAACGGTTCGTACCAGGGTGCGCACACGACGACGTCGGCGCTCCGGTACACCGCGGGCATGTCGTGCTGGCCGAGCTGCCCCCGGAAGGTCACGTGGTCGCGGACCCCGAGCGACCGAGCGAGGGCGTCCAGCCGTTGGTACTCCGGGTCGTCGGCGAGGTCGGCCCCGGCGACCCCTGCGCCACCGACGACGACGAGCTCGACGTCGCGGCCCTCGGCCACCAGCGCGGCGAGGGCGGCGATCGTCGTCCCCACGCCCTTCCGGCGGACGAGGCGGGAGGCGGTCAGGATGCGCGCGGCACGGCCGCGCTCCTCGACGGGCCGCCCGTCACCGGCGGGCTGGAACAGGGACACGTCGACGCCGCACGGGACGACCGAGATGCGGTGCAGCGGCACGCCGAGGGCCTTGAGCTCGAACGCTTCGTCCGAGCACGTCGCCACCACCTGGTCGACGCTCCGGCCCACGCCGGGCTCGACCCACTCGCGCTCGGCGGGGCTGGTGTCGGCGGCTCCCTGGTGCCGGCGCTTCACGACGCCCAGGGCGTGGAAGGTCTGCACGACGGGGATGCGGACGCCGCCGGTCCGGGCCTGCACCTGGGCGACCGCCTCGAGCGCGGCGTGACCGGACATCCAGAAGTGCGCGTGCACGATGTCGGGGCGCTCGACGAACCACTCCGCGGCGAGCACCGACGCGAAGGCGCCCATGGCGGGGAACAGCTCGTCCTTCGGCACCGTCCGTGCCGGACCCGCGTCGACGTGCACGACCTCGACGCCTGGCCGGAGGGGCACCCGCACGGGCGTGCCGGGGTCGTCCCGCCGGGTGTAGACGGTGACCTGGTGGCCCCGGTCGGCCAAGGCGCCGGAGAGCTCCGCCACGTGCACGTTCTGCCCGCCGGCGTCCACACCACCGAGCACCGCGAGCGGGCTCGCGTGTTCGGAGACCATCGCGATCCTCATCGCGCACTCCCTTCCATGGCGGCCGCAGCCGCACGGTTCCGTCGGACGCCGCGGGACACGGCGTCGTCGAGGAGGTCGTCCCAGTCGGCCGTGAACCGTCCGAGCGCGTGCCGCGCCAGCACGGCCTCGCGGGCGACGGCGCCGCGTCGTCGAGCCTCCTCCGGGTCGTCGAGCAGCGTCCTGGAGGCGCGGACCAGCTCCTCGACGTCGGTCGCGATCGCGCCGGCCTCGTCCGGGACCGTCCGCGCCGCGTCCGTCGTGGCGAGCACGAGGACCGGCATCGCCATGTGCATCGCCTCGATGAGCGAGAGTCCGAGTGACGTCCAGCGGTTCGGGTGCACGTACGCCCGCCGCTCCGCGAGGGCGCTGTGCATCAGGTCCGCCGGGACGTCCCCGAGGGCGACGACGCGGTTGCCGAACCCGAGTTCCGGCAGGCGCTCGGTCCCCATGCCCCAGACGTCGACGGGCGCGACGGTCGCGAAGCGCGGGAGCAGGTCGGTGCCGACGACGCGGTTGCGGCGGACCGGCTCGTTGACGACCACGCCGAGGCGCTCCAGCGTGCCGCGGTAGCGCGGACCGGGGTCGACGACGCCGTGCTCGACGACGGTGGTCCTCGTCGTGCCGCAGTCCCACATCACCGCGTTCCAGTGCGTCACGTGCGCGATCGTCAGGTCGTCCCGGTCCCGGAGCGGGTGCACGCTGTTCGGCACGTCGACGCGGGGTGCGTTGTGCTCGACGTACACCATCGGCACCGGTCGGCCGCCGAGCAGTCGCCGTGCGGCCTCGACCTCCTCCGGGCGCTGCAGGACCACGACGTCGACCTCGGCGTCGGCGACGTCGGCCGGGTCGACCTCGATCGCGGAGTCCGGCCAGGAGCGTCCGCCCCGGCCGAGGCCCCACGCGTCGCGCGCCGGCGTGGTCGGGATGAGGTACTCGTGCGGGCCGCGGACGAACGCGTCCATCCAGCCACCGTGCACGTGCCACACGAGGATCCGCATGCAGGGCCTTTCGAGTTCGAGGGGAGGAGAAGCAGGAGCAGTGGCGGACGCTACCCAGCGCTCTCTGGAGTGCTCCGCAGGCTTCTCCTGACCATCCGCGAAGCGCGGTCCAGCAGCCGTTCGTGCGCTTCCAGGACGTCCTCGATGCGCACCGTGGACAGGCACGGGTGACCCGGGACGGGGCACTCGCGGGCGCGGCTCAGGCGGCACGGGGCGCCCTGGTCGCCGAGCAGTTCGACCAACGGTCCGTCCGGTGCCCACTTCACCGCTGGGACGACGGGGGAGAACAGGCTGACGATGGGCGCGCCCACCGCCGCGGCGAGGTGCGCGGGCCCGGTGTTGCCGACCACGACGACCTCGGCACCGGCGAGGACCGCGGCGAGCTCCGCGGGCGATGTCCGCCCGCCGAGGTCGATCGCGGTGTCCCCGGCGACCGCCGCGGTGCGTGCACGCTCACCGGCGGAACCCGTGACCACGACGGGGACGCCGCGGGCGGCGTAGGCCGCGACCAGCGCACGGTGCTGCGACTCGGGCCACTCCCGGGCCGGCACGCTCGCTCCCGGGTGGACGACGACGTACCGGTCCAGCCCGGCCACGGGCGGCGGCGCGCCGACGTCGAGGCGCACCCCGAGCCTCCCGTCGTCATCCGGCGGCGGACGGAAGCCGGCCGCCTCGGCGATGCGCAGCGCGCGCTCCCGTTCCGGCACGTCCTCGGGGAGGTCCTCGCCCGGGCGCAACCGCACGTCGAGCAGCGACCCCGGGTGGTCGACGCTCGCGCCGGACACGCGCTCGACGCCGGCCAACCGGAGCAGGAGCGCGACGGGCAGGGGCGACTGGTGGAACGAGGTGAAGACGACGGCCTCGTCCGGGGCCTCCTCGGCGACGATCGCGCGGAACTCGGCGACCAGGGCGTCGTCGATCGGCCGTGCGGTCTCGGTGACCCACGGTGCGGCCCACACCCGGACGCGGTCGACGCCGGGCAGGAGATCGGCAGCCGGCGCGCCCTGCGGGCCGCAGAGCAGCGTGACGTGCGAGGCCCCGGCCGCGATCGCCCGCACCGCCGGGCCGGTCACCAGCACGTCGCCGAACGAGTCGAGCCGAACGGCCAGCACGCGCGGTCGGGCACCGGGTGCCCGCCCGCTCACGACCGCACCGCCTCGGCGCGCGCGAGGGCCAGCTCGACGGCCTCGTCGAGGGACGCCGCGACGGTCGGAGCGGCGTCGACCTCCGCACGACGGGTCCGAGGCGTCGGCACGAGCACGGCCTGCGCGCCCGCTGCCAGTGCGGCACCGACGTCGGCCCCGATGTCACCGATCACGACGAGCTCCGCGGGGGACAGCCCGAGTCGGTCCGCTGCGTCGAGCACCATCCCCGGCCGGGGCTTCCGGCACGCGCACCCGTCGTCGGCGTCGTGCGGGCACACGCACCACGCGTCGAACGGTCCGACGAGGTCGTCGACGCGGGCGTTCGTCGCGTCGACCTGCTCGCGGGTCGCCATGCCCTTCGCGATCACGGACTGGTTCGTCACCACCCCGAGCAGCAGTCCGGCCGCACGGGCGCGCTCCACTGCCCGGTGTGCACCGGGTACGGGCACGACCAGGTGCGGATCGGCGTTGTAGGGGACGTCGACGACGAGTGTGTCGTCCCGATCGAAGAGGAGACCGCGAACCACACGGTCCGGTGCGAGAGCCATGCACCTCGACTACCTGCGGGTCGCCGGGGGAGGCCTCAGGATCAGCCACGGAACGCGTTCCCGGGTGTTCCCGCGGCCGTTCGCGGCTACCGTCTGCGCCGTGACCGCCGTCGACACCCTGCCACCGTCCGACGGGCGCCCCGAGCTGCTCGTGCTCCGCGCCATCAAGCTCGGCGACCTGCTCGTCGCCGTCCCGGCCCTGCGCGCGCTGCGGCGTGCCTTCCCGGAGCACCGGATCACGCTCGCGACGACCGCCTGGCTCGCCCCGGTCGTCGAGCTCGTGCCGGAGGTCGACGTCCATCTGGCCCAGCACGGGCTCGACCACCCGATCAGCGCCCCGGCCGGAGCGGTCGACGTCGCGGTGAACCTGCACGGCGCCGGGCCGGAGTCGTCCGACCTCGTCGCGGCGCTCGGCGCACGGCGGGTGATCGGGCACGCCGACCCCACCAACGGCTTCGAGGGTCCGGCGTGGCCGGACGCCGTGCACGAGCGGGAGCGCTGGACGCGCCTGCTCGCCTGGCACGGTCTCGCGGCCGACCCGGACGACGTCGGCATCGCCCGCCCGGTCGCGCCGCCCGTGGTCGCGGACGTCGCGGTCGTGCACGTGGGCGCCTTCCACGGTGCGCGGCACTGGCCGACGGACCGCTTCGCCGCCGTGGTGCGGGGGCTGCGGGATCGCGGGTTCGACGTGGTCCTGACGGGAGGCGCGGACGACGTCGAGCGCGCGGCCGCCGTCGCGGGGGCGGCCGGGTTGGCGCCGGGGGCGATCCTGGCCGGCGTCCTGGGTCTGCAGGAGTTCGCGGGCGTCATCGCCGCTGCGCGGCTCGTCGTCACCGTCGACACCGGTGCCGCCCACCTCGCCTCGGCGTACGGGATCCCCTCGGTCGTGGTGTTCGGTCCGGCGCCGCCCGAAGCGTGGGGTCCGCCGGCCGCCGGCCCCCACGTGGTGCTGACCGACGCATCCGTCCGTCGCGGTGACGTGTTCGCCGAGGACCCCGACCCCGCACTGCTCGCGGTCGGACCGGGCGACGTGCTCGAGGCGGTCGACGCCCTGGGCGTGACCGTGACCGACGCCCCGACGCCCCGGTAGCGTCGGTGGCGAGCGGCCCGGACGCACCGGGCGCTCACGAGGAGGCGCACGTGTTCGAAGCCGCGAACATCCGGGACTGGATCGGCCTGCCGGTCGTCGACGAGGCGGACGACAAGGTCGGCACGCTCGAGAGCATCTACTACGACACCGCGACGTCGGAGCCCGCGTTCGGCTCGGTCACCACCGGCATGGTCGGGTTCCAGAAGCTCCTGTTCGTACCGCTCGCCGGGGCGCTCGTGGCACCGAAGCACCTCCGGGTCGCGTTCCCGAAGAAGCTGGTGAAGGACGCACCCACGATCCCGACCGACGGCGAGCTCGACGCCTCGCTCGAACCGGAGCTGTACCAGCACTACGGGCTCGAGTACCGCACCGGCAGCGGGGGAGAACGGCGACTCGGACGCCGCTAGGCTGGTTGGTCCAACCCGACCCTGGAGGCCGAACCTGCTCCGCTCCGCCCGCTCGACGCTGCTCGCTGCAGCGGCGACGTTCGTCGTGCTCGCGGGGTCGCTCGCGGGCAGCGGCGCGGCGGTGGCGGCACCGATGTGGCCGGTCCCCGAGCCCTGGCCGACGACGGCGGTGCCGCAAGAGACCCTCGCCGGCATCCCCGCCGGCAGCGAGTACGTCGCGCTCGGCGACTCGTACTCGGCCGGTTACGGGCTGTCGGACCCGACGCGGCTGCCGACGAGTGCGTGCGGCCAGTCGGCCCAGGACTACCCGCACCGCATCGCAGCACGCTTCGGACTCGCCCTGAAGGACGTCACGTGCGGTGGGGCGACGAGCGCGGACGTCACCAGCGGGTTCCAGTTCAAGGGCGTCCCGCCGCAGATCCGGTCGTTGTCCGATCGCACCCGCCTCGTCACGCTGACGATCGGCGGCAACGACGCCGACCTGTTCGGCACCGCGGCGTCGTGCCTGGCGATCTCGGCGAAGGGCCCGGTGTTCTCTGGTCGCGACGCCCCGTCGTGCCGGAGCACCCTCGTGTCCGACGGGGTCGACCAGCTCGGTGCGAAGATCCAGTCCCGCGTCGCTCTGGGCATCGCGGACACGCTCGCCGCCGTGAAGGCCGCTGCACCGAACGCCCGGATCGTGTTCCTCGGCTACCCGGCGATCTTCCCGGACGCCGACCACACCCCGAAGGGCGGCTGCTTCCGGTCGGCGCTCGACCTCGGCACCCTGACCGGGTCCTTCCCGACGAACTCGTACCCGTTCACGAACACCGACGTCCGGTACCTCCACGGTGTCCAGCAGGAGCTCAACGAGGTGTCGAGGACGGCGGCGCGCGCCGCCGGCGTCCGGTTCGTCGACGTCTTCTCGAGCACGCAGGCGCACTCCGCCTGCGCGACGAAGAAGCCGTACGTGTCCGGGGTGTCGCTCGACGGCACGGCGAACCTGCGAAGGATCGACCTGCAGCCGGACGCCCTGCACCCGAACATGCGCGGTGTCGCGTACCTGACGAAGCGCGTCGCGGCGGCGACGCGCGACCTCGCGGGCTGACCAGCGCCTCCGACACGGCGGGCCGGTGCCGCCGAACCGGGTGACGCCCGTCACGCGCCGACGCTCGTCAGGCGCTGACGCCGACCGCTTCGGTGTGCGCAGCAGGGGGCACGACGCACACCGGCGAGACCGTCTCCCGCAGGACGTCGTGGAGCACCGACCCGGACAGCGCCTTCACGTGCCCCAGCCCGAGCACGACGAGACAGGCCCGCCGGGTGTGCGCGGCGATGGCGTGCCCCGGGTGCCCCTCGACGAGCAGCGGGTGGAACCGGACCTCCGGGTACCGTCGGGTGAGCGCTGCCGTCACGCGCTGCAGGAGCTCGGCGTTCCGGGTGCGCCACCGCATCGGGTCCTCGGCGAAGTCGGTCAGCCCCGTGCGGGTGAGCACCGGCATCTCCCACGCCCGCAACAAGGTCACGCGACGGTGCCGGCGGCGGGCCTCGTCCACGGCGATCGCGACGGCACGCTCGTCGAGGGGCTCCTCGACGGCGAGGACGACGTCGCCGTCGATCGGGTGCGGGCCGTCGGGCACGACGACCGTCGGCACCGCGGCGCGCTCGGCGACCCGTGCGGGGTCGCCACCGGCGGTCGAGCCGCGTCGGCTCCGGAACGTGCCGATGACGAGCAGGTCGCCGTCGTCGGACTCCTCCACGAGCGCGGCGGCGAAGGGTCCGGCGTGGCGTCGGATCTCGACCTGCACGTCCGGCAGGCCCGCGCGTGCGGCATCCGCGACGGCTTCGGCCACGCGTCTGCCCGACGGTCCGACGCGGGCCTCGAGCGCCGGGTCGACCCCGATCACCCGGATGCGTTCGATGCCGGTCCCCGCCCGCGCGGTGATCCAGTGCACGGCCTCCTCGTGCGGCTTCGCTGCGTCCGCGGCCAGCGTGACCGTCGTCCACCGTTCGTCCATCCCGATCGACCTCCTCGTCCGGGGTCCTCCGGGGGCGTCGCCATGGCGCTCCTTGCGGTGCAAACTACTCCCGCCGTGCGGCCCGGTACGCCCCGTTCCTCAGGTACCGAGTGCATACGGGCGTACCTGGTCGTTCCTTCCGACCAGGTACGCCCGGATCCGCGTTCCATCGCACGTGCTCTGGGAAGGGACGCCGCGCGCGCTACGCTCGCCGACATGGTGCTGAGCGCGGGACTCCTGCTCTACCGGGTCGACGACTCCGCGCTCCAGGTGTGGATCGCGCACATGGGTGGGCCGTTCTGGCGTCGTCGGCCCCGGGCGTGGTCGATCCCGAAAGGCCTCGCCGAGGGGGACGAGGACGTGCTCGAGACCGCGCGCCGCGAGTTCGCGGAGGAGATGGGCGTGCCAGCCCCTGCTGGTCCGACGATCGACCTCGGGGAGCACCGGCAGGCGTCGGGGAAGCGCGTGCGGGTGTTCGCCGTGGAGGCCCCGACGTTCGAGGTCGCCGAGGTCCACTCGAACACCGCGCGGCTCGAACTCCCGCGCGGTTCCGGCCGGTTCGTCGAGGTACCGGAGGTGGACGAGGCCCGGTGGGTGCCGATCGAGGCCGCTCGGGACATGGTCGTCGCGGGGCAGGTCGGCGCGCTCGATCGGCTGATCGCGGTGGTGCAGCCGTGATGCACGACCGTTCTCGTGGCGCGTGTGACGGGGGTCACGAACGGGTCTCGGTCTGGACGGAGTTCGCGGTCTCTGGCTA
The DNA here is from genome assembly GCF_900215175.1 of Curtobacterium sp. 314Chir4.1. Lineage (NCBI taxonomy): Bacteria > Bacillati > Actinomycetota > Actinomycetes > Micrococcales > Microbacteriaceae > Curtobacterium > Curtobacterium sp. 314Chir4.1. The sequence goes on along the minus strand of NZ_OCMI01000001.1, from coordinate 510,164 downwards.
GCCTGAACGAGCGCCGTGGCAGCGCGGTGCGCGAAGCAGGGGAGTTGCACATGCAGCGTTGGCGCGCGCTCACGGCAGGGTTGACCGGGATCGTTCTCGGAGCAGGACTGGCGATCGGCGGCGCGACGAGCGCCTCCGCCGCGCCGGCCGGGCACTGGGGCACGTTCACACTGAGCGGGTCGAGCAAGGACTACACGGGCACGATGACGTTGCCCGGGTTCCCGGGCACGACCTTCACCTCGAACTCCCGGCAGTCCACGGTGATCAGCGGGGCGTCGACGTGGCAGGGGCCCTCGACGGGTCCGGGCGCCGCCTACGGATCGAGCCGCGGCAACACGTACATCAACCAGCGCCCGAACGCGGACTCGCCGACCGCGGCTGCCGCGTCGACCACGACGTACACCTTCGACGGACCGACGCCCGGCAACGGAAGCTGGTCGTTCGTGCTCGGCGACATCGACGCCGACCAGGCGACGATCTCGGCCACGGTGCAGGGCGGCGCTCCGGCGACGGCCGCGCAGCTCGGCTACCAGAGCTCGTACAACTCGTGCTCCGCGGTCTCCGCAGGCGGGTGGTCCTGCCCGGCCGACCCGGGCGGCGTCCCGGCCGGCCAAGACCGCCCGACGTGGAACGAAGCGTCGCGCACGCTGATCGGGAACGCCGCCGCGAACGACACCTCCGGCGCCACCGCCTGGTTCACCCCGACCGTGCCGCTCACGTCCCTGACGATCACGTACCAGCAGCGCAGCGGGTTCCCCGTGTACCAGACCTGGTTCGCGAACCGGACGGCGGCGATCACCGGCACCGCCACGCTCGACGGCACGCCGATCCCCGGGACTGTGGTGACGGTCACGGCGCCAGGCGGACAGGTCTTCACGACGACGACCAGTACCAGTGGTGAGTACACCTTCCCGGCTCTCACGCCGCAGGCGGGTTACACCGTGTCCGTCACTCCACCGCCGGGAGCCGAGACCGACCCGGCGTCCCCCGCCACGCAGACGGTCGACCTCGTCGACCCGGATGGCGGCGGCGTGGATGGCACCGCGGACTTCCGCTTCACCTCGCCGTCGGGCACTTCGTCGATCATCGGTGTCGTGACGAATGGTCAGCAACCCATCGCGAACGTCCCCGTCACGATCACCGATCCGTCGGCACCGGGAACCCCGATCGAGACGACCACCAACGATGCCGGCGTCTACACCGGATCCGGCCTCTCACCGAACACCACCGTCGAGGTGTCGGTCGACAGCGGGACCCCTGTGCCCGTGAGGACCGGAGATCCGGGTACGGCTGCCACGCCTCCCACCATCGAGGCCCCGAACGCGGCAGCGACCGTCAGCGGAGTCGTAACGCTCGACGGTGCTCCCGCTCCCGCCGTGGCTGTCGACCTGCTCGACGGATCCGGGAACGTCGTCGCAACCGTTGAGACGGACGCGGACGGGCGGTACTCGTTCACGACCATCGACGGCACTTACACGATCCGCTCCGCCCTGCCCTCAGCGGACGCCGAGGGCTCGACAACGAGCCAGCCGGTGGCGATCGTGGGCGGCGGTGCGCCCCAGACGCGGGACTTCGCCTTCATCACGCCCGAACCGCCGACGGCGGTCACGACGATCGCCACCGGTCGCGTCATCGACACCGACGGCCAGCCGATCGCGGACACCGCGGTGACGGCCACCCCGAGTGACTCAGATGCTGGGGGACCGGTTACGGCAACCACGGGTGACGACGGCAGTTACACGCTCGATGGTCTCAACCCTTCGACGGAGTACACGGTCTCCGTGGCCGGCAGTGACGTGTCAGTCGACTTCACCTCCGGCACGGACGAGGCCGACGTGACAACAGTGCCCGACCTCGTGATCGATGCAGCGACCGTTACGCCGACGCCGACTCCGACGCCCTCCGCTTCGGCGCCCGCCGCCGGGCCGGGCACCACGCCGGTGTCGTCGAACGGCGGCTCGAACACGGGCGGCGCACTGGCGTACACCGGTGCGGACCTGACGCCGGGCCTCATCGCGGCGGGCGTGCTCGTGCTGCTCGGCGCCGGGCTGCTGACGTTCCGCGCCGTGCGGAACCGTCGCCGGACCTCGCACCTGCAGGACTGACCCGGGCATACGAAGGGGCGGGATCGGCGCTCCCGATCCCGCCCCTTCGTCGTGTGCGCCCGGCGGACGAACGGTGGACCGGCGGGCGGTGCCGAGGTCGCACGTCCTGTCGCCCGGGGTCTCTCCGAGCGGCACTTTGTGCGACCCCGGTGGCACGCGCGCGGCATGTCACGCGACCTCGGCCAGCTCGCCAGTCAACTCGCCCGCCCGCCCGCGACCCTCCGGGACCGGCGCCACCCGGGCGTCGAGGTCGCACGTGCTGTCGCCCGGGGTCTCTCCGAGCGGCACTTCGTGCGACCTCGGTGGCACGCACACGGCATGTCGTGCGACCTCGACCGGGCGCGATCGGCCGGCTGGCCCGGACCGCCGGCCCCGGCCAGGACTCAGCGGCGCCGACGCGTGGGAACGGACCCGGTCGCCACGGCGCCCGGCACGACCGAGACCGACCCCGTCAGGGTCTGGATCGCCCGGCTGACGACGGGCACCGAGGTGGTGACGACCGCCAGCGACGAGGTGATGGCCTCGATCGACGAGGTCGACAGGTGCTCCTGCACGTGCGTCTGTACGGGGAAGCCACGACGAGCTGCGATCACGACACCGAGCGAGCCGACCAGCACCGCCGCGCCCGCGAACGGCATGAACTGCAGCCCGACGACGCTCAGGGCCTGCCCGCCGATCGCCGCACCCCCCGCGATGCCGATGTTCGAGGCGCCGTTGACGAGTGCCCCGGCGATGTCGGGGGAGACGCCCCCGGTGCGGATCGCAGCCGCCATGAACAGCGTGCCGGTCGTGCCGTTCGCCGCCATCCAGACACCCGCGACGACCATCGTGCCGAGCAGCGACCCGTGCACGAACGGCAGGACGGCGAAGGCTGCAGCCATCACGGCGACGGCTGCGATCAGGGTCTGTCGGGGAGCCCGGTCGACGAACATCCCGGCGAGCCAGAGCCCGACGACCCCGGTGCCCCCGAGCACGAGCAGCGCGCCGCTCACCAGGTGGGCGTCGAGTCCGGCGTCGATCGCGTACGGCCCGATGTACGTGTAGACGATGTAGTGCCCGGCGAAGAGCAGCAGGTCCGCGACGACGACGGAGAGCAGGCCGGTGCGTGCCCAGGCCTTCGGGGAGCCGATGTGCGGCGACGCGGCGCCGCTCACGCTCGGCAGGAACAGGAGCGCGACGACGGCGAGGGCGGCGGCCGCGACGGCGACGGCACCCACGGCGGGACGCCAGCCGATGGACTGCGCGACCCAGGTGGCGATCGGCACGCCGAGGACGAACCCGAGCGAGCTGCCGGAGTACACGAACGCGATCGCACGGCCGGCGAGACGCGGCGGGACGATCCGGGTCGCGTACGCGGACGCCACCGAGAAGAAGAGCGCGTGGGCGATGCCGCCGACGACCCGCCCGGCGCAGACGACCGCGAACGAGGGCGCCAGCGCGATCATCACGTTCGACACGGTGTAGCCGACGAGCGTCGCGACGAGCACGGTCTTGCGGGGGAGCCTGGCGGTGAGCGACGTCAGCGGCAGGGCGAGGAGCGCGACGGCCGCGGCGTACACGGTGACGACGATGCCCATGGTCGACTCGGAGACCCCGAGGTCGGCGCTCATGGTGCCGAGCAGCCCGACGGGCATGAGCTCGGTGGTGATCGCGAAGAACGTGGCGAGACCGAGCACGGCGATGCCGACGATCGACCCGCTCGTGACGGTGATCGGCCGCGTGTTCGTCACGGCCGGGTTCGTGGTGGTGTTGGTGGACACGCTGCTGACCTCCTCCGGGGCACGGCGGAGCACGCGTCGGTGTCGACGGATCGACGACAGCAGATACGCACTCGCTGGTGGTGTGGATGTGGATGTGTTCGGGTACGACTCCACGGCGAGTGCGTCCATCCAGTCTTGCACGCTGCCCGGGAGCAGCGCGAGAGCCCTCGCCGAGAATCTCCTAGGAGCGCTCCAACGCACCGGCCACGGAGGCATTCCCGATCCGGGCGGATCAGTTCTCGTTCGTCACCGTGCCCTGCACGCCACCGCCGCGCAGGGTCAGCGTCAGCGTCCCGCTCATCGACTGCGCGGACAGCGACACCGATCCGTGCAGCGCGTCGTCCCGCGGGTAGCAGGCCGACGTCGACTCGAGACGGTTGGCCGTCGCGACGAGGCAGATCGTCGACCGGTCCGTCCCGACGCCGGCCCACACGCTCCACGGTGTCTCGAACGAACCACCGTCCAGCGCTCGGTTCGTGAAGATCAACCGGGTGGTGCGCAGGCTCACCGGCGCCTCGACCGGGCCCGGAAGCTGGTCGGCGTAGGTCTGCGGGGCGTCGAGCAGGTCCTCGAGGGTGATCGTCCCGGCACTCGGCGTGACGCTCGGTGCGGCCGGAGTCTGCTCGTGCGAGGTCCCGACCACGGTCCCCGCCGCGAACGCCACACCGATCGCGGCGGCCGCGCCGAGCGCGATCCACACGCGGGGTCGGGTGGTCCAGAGGAACCGTCCGGCCCGCGTCCGCCAGGGGACGGTGTCGGCCTGGAGGCGCGGATCACCGCCGGCACGATCCGCCACGTCCGACACGTGGTCGGTTCCGGACCCGCCTGCCGCCGTCGGTGACGACGGCGCACCCGCCGCGGGTCGCTGGACGGTCCCGCCGGGCTCGACCGCGGCGGTGGGAGCCGACCGTGTCGGGGACGGAGCGGTCGACGGGACGGGAGTCGCGCCTCCAGGCCGGTGCCCGCGGGACAGCTGCTGCAACGCGGCGCGCGCTCGCGCAGCGTCGGCCTCCGGGACGCCGGCACCCCACGCGAGCGCCTCGAGCCGTGCTCGCTCCGCTGCCACGTCGTCGTCGGCCATGCCTCATCGTCCCACCGGCACCCGGTGCGTGCTCGCCCAGTTCGGGGGCGTAGACGGGTGCGATGAGCGACACGCACGAACCCGATCCCGAGACCCTCGAGCCGCTGAGCCACGACGCGCAGTCCGGCGAGGCCGACTACGTCGCGACGAGTCCCGGCGGGAGCGGCACCGAACGCCACGTGCCCACCGCGGACGAGGAGCAGGGACGCGGCACCGAGTACGACCCCGTCGACCAGGGTCCGCAGCAGGAGGGCCAGGGCGGCTAGCCAAGGGCGCGAGACACCGCCGAGTTCGCGAGACACCGCCGCGCCGTCGAGACACCGTCCGATCCGGCGGTGTCTCGACGCTCGCGCGGTGTCTCATCGTGTCGGCGGCGTGCGGCGGCGGCGTGACACCGCGGCTAGGCGAGGACGCGACGCAGGACGGCACGCTCGCCGTACGTCCACGCCGCACTCGTCACGACGTAGAGCGCCGCGGCGAGGGGTGCGATCGCCGCGAACACCACGGTGACGAACGGCGCGTACCGCCCGATCGCCGCCGTGGCCGCTGCTCCCGGCACTGCTGCGTCGGGTACGGCGGCCGGGTTCCAGCGCAGGTTCGCACGGCGCGTCAGCTCGACCACCACAGCGAGGACGGCGAGCAGGAGCACGACCACCCAGGCGTGCGCCCAGAGCGGCGACGTCAGGACGACGACGAGCGAGTGGCCGAGCGGGACGCCGGCCAGCGTCGCCGACAGCAGGGTGTTCGTGACGCCGCCGATCGACGCGTGCGTGAACAGGGCGTAGACGAGCGACAGCACCGGCGCCTGGGCGAGCACCGGAAGGCAGCCCGCGAGCGGCGAGACCTTCTCGTTCGTGTAGAGCTCCTGCAGGGCGCGCTGCATCCGCTCGCGGTCCTCGGCGTACCGCTTCCGCAGTGCGGCGATCTGCGGGGCGAGCCGTCGTCGGTCCCGTTCCGCGCGGACCTGCAGCACGGCGAGCGGCAGGAGCACCGCGCGGACCGCGACGGTGAGCAGGACGACGGCGATCGCCGCGGCGAGTCCGCCGGCGACGGGGGAGAGTGCCGCTGTGGTCGCGGCGAGGAGGTCGGCGCCGCCGTGCAGCAGCGGCCCGACGAGGGGCAGGGTCGAGAGGTCCATGACGTTCCGATCGGTTCGGTGGGAAGGGTTGCGTGTGCGGCCCGCCCACCGGCCGGTGGTCAGGCCGGAGCGACGACTCCCGGTGCCCGGGGTCGGGCGTGTCCGTCGGCGTCGGGGTGGCTCCACGCGATCCGCGTCGCGAGGTCGGCCGGCGCGCGCGCCGGCGCTGCCGGGCCGGTCGTGTCCAGACCGAGCACGAGCGCCAGGACGTGGGCCACCAGCACGGCGACGGCCACGGCGGTCAGCCCGAGCGCAGCGACCGCAAGGAGCGGGAGCGCGGTCACTGCGGGGTCGCCGAGGACCAGTGCGGCGGTGCAGCGCAGGAGGAACTCGACGACGGTCATGGTCCGTTCAGGGTAACGCCCGCGCGCCGCTCGGAGGGAAGTGGCTGGTCACGGCAGGATCGTGCCCATGACCGCAGGTTCGCCGAGCACCCCAGCGACCGCCGCCCTCGAGCGGGCAGGGGTCGCGTACACGCCGCACGTGTACGAGCACCACGAGACCGCCACGAACTTCGGCGAGGAGGCAGCGGCAGCCCTCGGGCTCCGCGAGGAGCAGGTGTTCAAGACCCTCGTGGTGTCGGTCGACGGTGCCCTGGCGGTGGCGATCGTCCCGGTGGCGAACCGACTCGACCTCAAGGCGATCGCGGCAGCGGTCGGCGGCAAGAAGGCGACCCTGGCCGACCCGGCCCTCGCCGAGAAGCGCACCGGCTACGTCGTCGGGGGTATCAGTCCGGTCGGCCAGAAGACGAAGCTGCGGACCGTGGTGGACGAGTCGGCGTTGTCGTACGCGAGCATCTTCGTGTCCGGTGGGCGTCGCGGCTTCGACATCGAGGTGGCCCCGGCCGACCTCGTCCGCGTCACCGGGGCGACGGTAGCGGCCATCGCACGGGCCTGAGTCCGCTCGCCTCAAGTTCTTTCCGATCCCGGGAATGACCCGGCACCTCCTGCGTTGCATTGAGTCAAAGGCACTCAAGTTCCCAGGAGGTCCCTTTGCCAGCACAGTTCGGCCCGACCGGCGGCAACGACTCGTTCGACGAGTTCCTCGCCCGACTCCTCGCGGCCCAGAACCCCGGCGCCCAGCGATCCGTACCGCTGGGACGCCCGGTCGACATCACGCGACTGCTCAGCCGTCGCACCCACGAACTGCTCCAGCGCACCGCCGAGTACGCCGTCGAGCAGGGCCAGCACGAGGTCGACGCCCTGCACGTCCTGCACGTGCTCGTCCGGACCGACCCGTTCACGGCGATCGTCCGGCAGGCCGGGGTCGACCCCGAACAGCTCGCCGACGAGATCGAGCAGCGGCTCCCGATGGCGTCGGAGGCCGGCGCGGACCAGGGCGCACGACCGGCACTGACCGGCACCGCGCAACGCATCCTCGTCGAGGCCACCCAGGCGGCCCGCGGGTTCGGCAGCACCTACACCGACCCCGAGCACGTCTTCTTCGCGCTCGTCATGGACCAGGACACCGTCACCGGGCAGCTGCTCGCGAGCGCCGGCGTCACCCCGCAGGTGATGCAGGAGTACGCGGCGCAGGCTTCGGCCGCCGCACGAGCGGGACGCCCGGCGCCCGGCACCGAGTCCACGCGCAACGCCGACGAGTCGACGAGTGACACCCCGACGCTCGACCAGTTCGGCACCGACCTCACCGAGCGCGCCCGGGACGGCCGCATCGACCCCGTGATTGGCCGCGCCGAGGAGATCGAGCAGACCGTCGAGATCCTGCTCCGCCGCACCAAGAACAACCCCGTCCTCATCGGCGAGCCCGGTGTCGGCAAGACCGCGATCGTCGAGGGCCTCGCCCAGCGCATCGCGGACGGCGACGTCCCCGTCCTCCTGCAGGGCAAGCGGGTCGTGGCGCTCGACCTGCCGGGCATGCTCTCCGGTACCCGGTACCGCGGCGACTTCGAGGAGCGCCTCACGACGGCGATGGACGAGATCGCGGCGCACGCCGACGAGCTCATCGTCTTCGTCGACGAGCTGCACGCGGTCGTCGGCGCCGGTGGCGGCGGCGAGGGCGGTTCGATGGACGCCGGCAACATCCTCAAGCCCCGGCTCGCCCGCGGCGACCTGCACCTGGTCGGCGCGACCACCCTCAACGAGTACCGCCGGATCGAGAAGGACGCCGCGCTCGAACGTCGCTTCCAGCCGGTCACGGTGGGGGAGCCCAGCGTCGAGGACGCGGTCGCGATCCTGACCGGTCTCGCCCCGCGGTACGAGGAACACCACGGCGTCACGTACACACCGGACGCCCTGCGCGCCGCGGTGGAACTGTCGCACCGCTACGTCACCGACCGGCACCTGCCGGACAAGGCCATCGACCTCGTCGACCAGGCCGGTGCACGCCGCCGACTCGCCCTGTCGGGCGACGTCGACGTCGAGGCGCTGCGCGCGCAGATCGCGACGCTGACCGCGTCCAAGGACGCCGCCGTGGCGGAGGAGCACTACGAGGAGGCGTCGCGCCTGCGCGACGAGATCGACGACCTGGAGGCACGGATCACCGCCGCCGGACAGGCGGACGCTGGTCGCGCCTCCAGTCGGGAGATCGTGGGCACGTCGATCACGGAGGTCGACATCGCTGCCGTCGTGTCGCGCGCCACCGGCATCCCGGCCACGCGCCTGACGCAGGGCGACCGCTCGCGGCTCGCCGCGCTCGAGGACGAACTCCACGAGCGCGTCGTCGGCCAGGACGACGCCGTGCGCGCCATCGCCACCGCGGTGCGGCGCAGCCGGACCGGCATGGGCGACCCGCGTCGTCCTGTCGGCAGCTTCCTGTTCCTCGGCCCGACGGGCGTCGGCAAGACCGAGCTCGCCAAGGCGTTGGCGGGATCGTTGTTCGGCGACGAGTCGGCGATGCTCCGCTTCGACATGAGCGAGTTCGGCGAACGCCACACCGTGTCGCGGCTGGTCGGTGCCCCTCCGGGGTACGTCGGTTACGACGAGGCGGGACAGCTCACCGAGCGCGTCCGCCGGAACCCGTACTCGGTGATCCTGCTCGACGAGGTCGAGAAGGCGCACCCGGACGTCTTCAACCTGCTCCTGCAGGTGCTCGACGACGGCCGGCTGACCGACGGCCAGGGGCGCACGGTGGACTTCCGGAACACGGTCCTCATCATGACGTCGAACATCGGGTCGGAGTTCCTCGCGTCGCGCTCCGGTGCGCTCGGGTTCGCGCCGGTCGGCTCCGGGGACGGGTTCGCCGAGGACGACCTGCGCGCCCGGGTGATGGGCAAGCTGCGCGAGGCGATGCGGCCGGAGTTCATCAACCGCATCGACGAGATCGTGCTGTTCCGCAAGCTCGACCGGTCGCAGCTGCACGCGATCGTGTCGATGCTGCTGCAGGACACCGCGCTCCGGCTGCTCGCGCAGGGCATGACCCTGTCGGTGTCGGACGCCGCGGTGGACTGGCTCGCCGAGCACGGGTACGAGCCGGAGTACGGTGCCCGCCCGCTCCGTCGGCTGATCCAGCGCGAGGTCGACGACCGCATCGCGAACCTCGTCGTCGGCGAGGCCGTGACGCACGGCGACACGGTGCGGATCGACGTCGTCGACGGGGGCCTGGACGCGACGGTCGCAGTGGCCGCCACGGTCTAGCACCACCTTCCGCAGAACGCCCCGGTACCCGTCGTGGTGCCGGGGCGTTCTGCGTGCCGGGGTTTCGGACTGTCGTGGGTCTCCGGAGCATCCGGACTGTTCGGGAATGCAATTCCGGAAGAAGTTCGAGAAAAGGCTTGCGCGGGGAATGCCGGTGTGGATAGTGTTCACGGGCAGCAATCACCACGTCAGCACGAGACCGAGAGGGGGCCTGACCATGATGATCACCGCAACGACTCCGTTCCGTGGCATCCGAACGTTCGGCGGCACCCCGATCCGGGTCCGCTGACGCGGAGCGTCCCGCACCTGTCGACACTGCTGTCCTGACACTCCCGCGCTGAGTGCGTCTCGCCGGGACGCGTCTGGGGCCTCCGTCGGTCACGCGTCTCGCAAGCTCGATCACCACCCTTCGCGGTGGTGTTCTCCGGGCGGCGAAATGCGGCCGCGAATGTCGGTGGTGGGTGGCACGCTCGTCGTATCGGCAGTCATTCCTGATCGCTTCCGCGCACATTCTCGTGCGGGGCGCGAAATGCATTCTCTTGCATTCATCTCCTGCCCGCGTACCGGGCAGTCCGTCATGCCCGCGTGCGGGCGATTCCGTCATGCCATGAAGGGGACACCGTGTCCACGAAGACCACCACCATCCGCCCTCCTGACACCCGCGCGGTGCGCCGTCGGGTGTCGCTCTCCGACCGCATCGCGCTCCGCATCGGGATGACCCTGATCATCTGGAGCCGTCGCACCCACCGGGTGCGGCCGTCGGTCGACTTCGAGACGCGCCAGCGCCTCGAACGCGAGCGGCTCGACCGCGAGGCCCGCTGGCTCGTCCAGAGCGCAGCGATGCACCTCTGGCACTGAGTGCGTTCGCGGTCGCTCCACCACGACCAGCACGGTGCGAGGTCCCGCCGACCTCGCACCGTGCAGGGGCACGCCGCACCTCCCGTACCGTTGTCGGGTGACCGAAACCGCTGCTGCACTCGTCGAACGCCTCACCGCCATCGTCCCGGACTTCCCCTCGCCGGGGATCCTGTTCCGCGACGTCACGCCGGTGTTCTCCGACGCGGTCGCCTTCGGCCGGGTGTGCGAGGCACTCGCCGCGCCGTTCGCCGTCGGTGAGGGCTTCGCAGCGGTCGCCGGCATCGAGGCCCGTGGCTTCGCACTCGCCGGTGGCATCGCCGCGCAGCACCAGGTCGGTGTCCTGACCGTCCGCAAGGCCGGCAAGCTCCCGGGCGAGGTCCTCAGCGAGCAGTACGCGCTGGAGTACGGCGAGGCCGAACTCGAGCTCCGCCCCGGTCAGCTGCCTGCCGGTACCCGGGTGCTCGTGATCGACGACGTCCTCGCGACGGGCGGCACCGCGGCCGCCACCGTGACGCTGCTCGAACGCGCCGGGTACGAGGCCATCGGCTTCGCGGCGCTGCTCGAGCTCGACGGCCTCGCGGGGCGTGAACGGCTCGAGTCGCGTCTGCCCGTGCAGACGCTCGGTTCCGTGCCCGCCTGAGCCGCACGCGCGCACTAGTCTTGACGCACCATTTCGATCGAGGAGTCCCATCATCGTGACCGAGTCAGTCGCCGCAGCGCCGGAAGGTGCATCGCCGGAGAACGCCGAGCCCGCAGCCGTGCCCCAGGCACCCGAGCCCCGCACCGCGACGACGACCACGACGGGCACCGAGCTCTTCGACGGCGTTCGTGGCGTGGTCGCGATCCGGGTCGCGGGTGTCCTCAAGGACCTCGCCGCGGCGGTCGACGCCGGCGACGTCGTGGAGCCGGTCACGCTCGACGAGCAGGACGGGCTCGACATCCTCCGCCACTCGGCGGCGCACGTGCTCGCGCAGGCCGTGCAGCAGATCAACCCCGACGCCAAGCTCGGCATCGGGCCGCCCGTCACCGACGGCTACTACTACGACTTCGACGTCGCCGAGCCCTTCACCCCGGAGGACCTCAAGGCGATCGAGAAGAACATGGACCGCATCATCCGGCAGGCCCAGCGCTTCCGCCGCGTGGTCGTCACCGACGAAGAGGCCCGCGAGCGCATGGCGGGGGAGCCCTACAAGCAGGAGCTCATCGGCCTCAAGGGCGCTGCGGACGCCGGTGACTCCGGCGAGAGCGTCGAGGTCGGTGCCGGCGAGCTGACGATCTACGAGAACGTCGACCCGAAGACGGGCGAGGTCGTGTGGGAGGACCTGTGCCGCGGCCCGCACCTGCCGCACACCCGGATCATCGGCAACGCCTCGAAGCTCATGCGCGTCGCCGCGGCGTACTGGCGCGGCTCGGAGAAGAACCCGCAGCTCCAGCGCGTCTACGGCACCGCGTGGCCGGACAAGGACCAGCTGAAGGCCTACCTGCTCCGACTCGAAGAAGCAGCGAAGCGCGACCACCGCAAGCTCGGTGCAGAGCTCGACCTGTTCTCGTTCCCGGACGAGATCGGTTCCGGCCTGGCGATCTTCCACCCCAAGGGCGGCATCATCCGTCGTGAGATGGAGGACTACTCGCGTCGCCGGCACGAGCAGGAGGGCTACTCGTTCGTCTACACGCCCCACATCACCAAGGGCGACCTGTTCGAGCAGTCCGGGCACCTCGGCTGGTACAAGGACGGCATGTTCCCGGCCATGCACATGGACGAGGCACGCGACGAGGACGGCAACGTCACCCGCCAGGGCGCCGACTACTACCTCAAGCCCATGAACTGCCCGATGCACATCCTGGCGTACCGGTCGCAGGCGCGCTCGTACCGGGACCTGCCCCTGCGCATGTTCGAGTTCGGCACGGTGTACCGGAACGAGAAGTCCGGCGTGATCCACGGGCTCACCCGGGTCCGTGGCATGACCCAGGACGACGCCCACATCTTCACCACGCAGGAGAAGATGAAGGAGGAGCTCACCACGACGCTCGAGTTCGTGCTCTCGCTGCTGCGCGACTACGGCCTCGACGACTTCTACCTCGAGCTCTCCACGAAGGACCCGGAGAAGTACGTCGGCGACGACGAGGTCTGGGAGGTCGCGACGAACACCCTGCGCGAGGTCGCCGAGGAGTCCGGTCTCGAACTCGTCCCGGACCCCGCCGGCGCCGCGTTCTACGGCCCGAAGATCTCGGTGCAGGCCCGTGACGCCATCGGCCGGACCTGGCAGATGTCGACCGTGCAGCTCGACTTCAACCTGCCCGAGCGCTTCGGCCTGGAGTACGCGGCGGCCGACGGCACGCGCCAGCGCCCCGTGATGATCCACCGCGCCCTGTTCGGCTCGATCGAGCGGTTCTTCGGCGTCCTGACCGAGCACTACGCCGGGGCCTTCCCGGCGTGGCTCGCCCCGGTGCAGGTCGTGGCGATCCCCGTCGCGGCGGAGTACGGCGACTACCTCGACGAGGTCGTCGCGAAGCTCCGGTCGCACGGCGTCCGCGCCGAGGTCGACCACTCCGACGACCGCATGCAGAAGAAGATCCGCACGCACACGAAGCAGAAGGTCCCGTTCCAGCTCATCGCGGGCGGCGACGACCGCGACGCCGGAGCGGTCTCGTTCCGCTTCCGTGACGGCCGTCAGGACAACGGGGTGCCGGTGGACGAGGCGGTCGAGCGCATCCTGACCGCGATCCGCGAGCGCGCGCAGGTCTGATGACCGACGAGCAGGACCCGCTGGTGATCCGGGACGCCGCGTCCGGCGCAGCCGTCCCGGACGCCTTCCAGCGGCTGTGGAACCCGCACCGGATGGCGTACATCGACGCGGGGCGTGAGGGGCGTGGCCGCGGGCACGACGACGACTGCCCCTTCTGCGAGGCACCGCGCAAGTCCGACGAGGACGCCCTGATCGTCGCCCGCGGCGAGCACGCCTACGTCCTGCTCAACCTGTTCCCGTACAACAACGGGCACCTGCTGGTCTGCCCCTACCGCCACGTCCCGCTCTACGACGAGGCAACGCCGGACGAACTCCGCGAGATCGGCGAGCTCACCCAGACCGCGATGCGCGTCCTGCGTGCCGTGTCGCACTGCGACGGGTTCAACATCGGCATGAACCAGGGCGAGGTCGCCGGAGCCGGGGTGGCCGGACACCTGCACCAGCACATCGTGCCCCGGTGGCAGTCGGACGCGAACTTCTTCCCGATCATCGCGCGGACGAAGTCGATGTCGCAGCTGCTCGGTGAGACCCGGCGTCTCGTCGCCGAAGGGTGGCCGGCAGACCACTAGACTGTCGGCATCATGAGCGACAGCAGCAGCACCCCGAGCACCCCCGGCACCTCGATCACCGGCTCCGACCGCGTCAAGCGCGGCCTCGCGGAGATGCTCAAGGGCGGCGTCATCATGGACGTCGTCGACGCCGAGCAGGCCCGCATCGCCGAGGAAGCCGGCGCGACGGCCGTCATGGCCCTCGAGCGCGTCCCCGCCGACATCCGCGCACAGGGCGGCGTCGCCCGCATGTCCGACCCGTCGATGATCGAGGAGATCATCGCCGCCGTGTCGATCCCCGTGATGGCGAAGGCCCGCATCGGCCACTTCGTCGAGGCGCAGGTCCTGCAGGAGCTCGGCGTCGACTACATCGACGAGTCCGAGGTCCTCTCGCCTGCCGACTACGTCAACCACATCGACAAGTGGAACTTCACGACCCCGTTCGTCTGCGGTGCCACGAACCTGGGCGAGGCCCTCCGTCGCATCACCGAGGGCGCGGCCATGATCCGCTCCAAGGGCGAGGCCGGCACGGGTGACGTGTCCGAGGCCACGAAGCACATCCGCACGATCAACAAGGAGATCGCTGCCCTCCGGTACCTGAAGGAGGACGAGCTCTACGTCGCCGCGAAGGAGCTGCAGGCACCCTTCGACGTCGTCAAGGAGGTCGCCCAGACCGGCAAGCTCCCGGTCGTGCTCTTCACCGCCGGAGGTGTCGCCACCCCGGCCGATGCCGCGATGATGATGCAGCTCGGCGCGGACGGCGTGTTCGTCGGCTCCGGCATCTTCAAGTCCGGCGACCCGGCGGCCCGCGCCGCGGCGATCGTCAAGGCCGTCACCTTCCACGACGACCCCAAGGTCATCGCCGAGGTCTCGCGCGGTCTCGGCGAGGCGATGGTCGGCATCAACGTCGCCGACGTCCCGGCCCCGCACCGTCTGGCCGAGCGCGGGTGGTGAGCGCGCGGCCCCGCATCGGGGTCCTCGCGCTGCAGGGTGACTTCCGGGAGCACATCACCTCGCTGACGGAACTCGGCGCCGAGGTGGTCCCGCTGCGTCGCCCGGAGGAGATCGGCACGCTGCACGGCGTCGTCATCCCCGGCGGCGAGTCGAGCGTCATGGACAAGCTGTCCAGGGCGTTCGGGGTTGCCGAACCGCTTTCAGCGGCGATCCGCGGCGGGCTCCCGACGTACGGCACGTGTGCGGGCATGATCATGCTGTCCTCCCGCATCGCCGCCGGCATCCCGGGGCAGCAGACGCTCGACGTGCTCGACACGACCGTCCGGCGGAACGCCTTCGGCAGCCAGAACGACTCCTTCGAGACCGACATCCCGATGCCGGCGCTCGGTGACGCCCCGGTGCACGCGGTGTTCATCCGTGCACCCGTGGTCGAGCAGCACGGCCCCGGGGTCCAGGTCCTCGGTGCCCTGCCGGACGGACAGGTCGTCGCGGTGCAGCAGGAGAACGTCATCGCGAGCGCCTTCCACCCGGAGGTCGCGGGCGAGGACCGCTTCCACCGCCGGTTCCTGGACCTCGTCCGCTCGGCCTGAGCCGCGTCGCGCACGCGCCGGCGGACCACTTGTCCACAGGACCAGCGCGGCGGGGGCGAGCCGCGCCTCCAGGCCGGTAAACTGAGTCAGATTTTCCGCTAGACGCAAGGAGCACCGTGTCCGGGCATTCCAAGTGGGCAACGACCAAGCACAAGAAGGCGGTCATCGACCAGCGCCGTGCCAAGTCGTTCGCGAAGCTCATCAAGAACATCGAGGTCGCCGCGAAGATGGGCGGTGCCGACCTCTCCGGCAACCCGACCCTGGTCGACGCCGTGCAGAAGGCCAAGAAGACCTCGGTCCCCAACGACAACATCGACCGCGCGATCAAGCGCGGTGCCGGGCTGACCGGTGAGTCGATCGAGTACACGACGATCATGTACGAGGGCTACGGCCCCAACGGCGTCGCGATGCTCATCGAGTGTCTGACCGACAACAAGAACCGTGCAGCGGCCGAGGTCCGCACGGCGATGTCCCGCAACGGCGGCACCATGGCCGACCCGGGCAGCGTCGCGTACAACTTCGCGCGCAAGGGCGTCATCTCCGTGACGAAGACCGACGGTCTCGACGAGGACACCGTCATGACGGCCGTGCTCGACGCCGGTGTCGAGGACGTCATCGACCAGGGCGGCGGCTTCGAGGTCATCACCGAGGCGACCGACCTCGTCGCGGCCCGCACGGCGCTGCAGGACGCCGGGATCGACTACGACTCCGCCGACGCCGAGTTCGTGCCGGGGCTCAAGGTCCCGGTCGACGCCGAGACCGCGCGCAAGGTGTTCCGCCTCATCGACGCGCTCGAGGACAGCGACGACGTGCAGAACGTCTACTCGAACTTCGACATCCCCGCCGACGTCCAGGCCGAGCTCGACGAGGACGAGGACTAACCCGATGCTGCGCGTGCTCGGGGTGGACCCCGGGCTCACGCGGTGCGGCGTCGGCATCGTCGAGGTCGCACCGAACCGGCGTGCACGGCTCGTCCACGTGACGGTCGTGCGCACGCCGGCGGACATGGCACTCGAGCAGCGCCTGCTCCGCATCGCCGACGGCATCGCGGCCGAGATCGACGAACACCGCCCCGACGCGGTCGCCGTCGAGCGGGTCTTCGCGCAGGCGAACGTCCGCACGGTGATGGGGACGGCCCAGGCGGCGGGTCTCGCCCTGCACGCGGCGGCGGCTCGTGGGCTCCCGGTCGGCCTGCACACGCCGTCCGAGGTCAAGGCTGCTGTCACCGGGTACGGCAACGCCGACAAGCGCCAGGTGCAGACGATGATCGCGCGGGTGCTCGGCCTCGACGAGGCCCCGAAGCCGGCGGACGCAGCCGACGCCCTCGCGCTGGCGGTCTGCCACGCGTGGCGTCTCGGCGCACCGGACACGGTCGGCACCCGTGTGACGAACCTCACACCCGCGCAGCGAGCCTGGCGCGACGCCCAGGGCGGCACCGTCGACTCGCCCCTCGCGCGCGCAGCGGCCGCGGCTGCCCGTCCGCAGCGCGGTGCGGTGGCGCAGCGTGGCACCTCGGCTTCGTCGGCGGCGGGCCGTAGGCTCGGCGCATGATCGCGAGTCTCCGGGGCACCTGCATCGACGTCGCCGGCTCGGCCGTCGTGGTCGAGGTCGGGGGAGTCGGCTACGCGGTGACCGTGACGCCGGCGCACGCCCTCACGATGCGACACGGGGCCGAGGTCTTCCTCCGCACGGCGATGATCGTGCGGGAAGACGAGCACCTGCTGTTCGGCTTCGAGTCCACCGACGCGCTGCAGGTGTTCGACCTGCTGCGGAGTGTGTCCGGTGTCGGCCCGAAGTCCGCGATGGGCGTCCTCGCACACATGGAACCGGCACAGGTCGCGAACGCCGTCGCGAACGACGACGACGCCGCGTTCCGCAAGGTGTCCGGCATCGGTCCGAAGACCGCCAAGCTCATCATCGTCGCGCTCTCCGGCAAACTCGCCGCGTTCGAGCAGACACCCGCGGCCGCAGCTCCACGTGGCACCACCGCCCACCCGGCCGCCGTCGACGTGGTCGCCGCCCTGGTCGGCCTGGGGTGGCGTGAAGACGCCGCCCAGCGCGCCGTCGACGACACCATCGCGAACGAGCCCGGCGCCGCCACCATGGGCACGCAGTCCCTGCTCCGCGCCGCGCTCGGCGCCCTCCGCCCCGCCGGAGCCGGCCGGTGAGCGGCATCACCGCCGCCGACGCCGAGTCGCAGGAAGAACTCGCGTTCGAAGGAGCGCTCCGCCCGAAGTCCCTCGACGAGTTCGTGGGGCAGCGCAAGGTCCGCGGCCAGCTCGACCTGCTCCTGAAGGCCGCAGCACTCCAGGACCGGACGCCCGACCACATCCTGATGGCGGGACCACCCGGCCTCGGCAAGACCACCCTGGCGATGATCGTCGCGCACGAGTCCGGTCGCCCGTTGCGGATGTCCAGCGGGCCTGCGATCCAGCACGCGGGCGACCTCGCTGCCGTGCTCTCCTCGCTCGTGCCCGGCGAGGTCCTCTTCATCGACGAGATCCACCGCATGGCGCGCTCCGCAGAGGAGATGCTCTACCTGGCGATGGAGGACTTCCGCATCGACGTGATGGTCGGCAAGGGTGCCGGTGCCACGAGCATCCCGCTCGACCTCGCACCGTTCACCCTCGTCGGCGCCACCACCCGGGCGGGTCTCCTGCCGAACCCCCTCCGTGACCGCTTCGGCTTCACCGCGCACCTCGAGTTCTACGAGAAGGACGAACTCGAACAGGTCCTCATCCGGGCGGCGCACCTGCTCGAGCTCGACATCGACCGCACGGCACTGCGCGAGATCGCCGGTCGGTCCCGCGGTACGCCGCGCATCGCGAACCGCCTGCTCCGACGCGTCCGCGACTACGCCCTCGTGCACCGCACCACGGACGGGATGGCCGCCGTGCAGGGCGCGCTCGACCTCTACGACGTCGACGAGCTCGGGCTCGACCGTCTCGACCGCGCCGTGGTCGAGACGATGCTCACCCGCTTCGACGGGGGTCCGGTCGGCCTGAACACCCTCGCGGTGTCGGTGGGCGAGGAATCGGAGACCATCGAGTCGGTCGTCGAACCGTTCCTCGTCCGGGTCGGGCTCGTGACACGCAGCCCCCGTGGGCGGATCGCCACGCCGCAGGCCTGGCGCCACTTCGGGATGACGCCGGGGCAGGGGAGCCTCGCGCAACCCGGGCTGTTCGACGACGACCCCGACTGAGAGCACCAGCACCGACCGAGACGACCACCGGCGTAGTCAGGACGACACAGCACGCACAGGCGTGTGCCCTAGACTGCTACGGCCCGAAACCGAAATACCAGAGAAGGCATCGCAATCATGGGTCAAGAAGTCATCCTCATCGTCATCGTCGTGGCGTTCGCGGCCTTCATGTTCTACAACAGCCGGAAGCGCAAGAAGCAGCAGTCCGAGCTCGCCACCAAGATGGTGCCGGGCGCGAAGGTCATGCTGTCCTTCGGCCTGTACGGCACGCTCCTGTCGGTCGATGACGAGAAGGTCACCGCCGACGTCGAGATCGCGCCGGGCACCGTCGTCACCGTCCACCGCCAGACCCTGTCGCGTGTCGTCGACGACAGCGCGTCGGACATCCAGACCACCGCCACGCCGGAGGACGAGCCCAAGCCCGTCGCCGAGCTCAACGGTGAGCCGGTCTACGGGGAGCGCATCGAGTCCACCGAGACCGACACCGACGCCGCGAAGCGCAAGACCGAAGACTGACACCTCGGCCGCCGGGTCCACCGATCCGGCGGCGACACCTGCCGTCGGTCTCCGCCGTCGGTCCTGACAGAAAGACGAGACGACCGGTGGCACGATCGACACCCGTCAAGAAGGCGATCCGCTCGCTCACCTGGTTGGTGATCCTGATGGCGGTCCTCGCCGGGTTGAACACCGCGGCATCGGTCCTCGCCGGGACCACGAAGGACGACAGCGGCAAGTGGTTCGAAGGGGCCAGCTGGGTCCCCGAACTGGCACTCGACCTGCAGGGCGGAACGCAGCTCACCCTCGCGGCGCAGAACACCGAGGGCGGCTCGGTGACGAGCCAGCAGCTCAGCCAGGCCGTCAACATCATCCGTCAGCGCATCAACGCCACCGGTGTCTCGGAGTCGCAGATCAACACCCAGGGGACGAACAACATCGTCGTCTCCATCCCCGGCAAGCCGGACAAGGCGACGATCGACCGCATCGAAGCGGCCGCGAAGCTGACGTTCCGCCCGGTCCTCTACACCGAGGCCGCGACGAACACCTCCGTCGGCGACGACGGGTCCAAGAGCGCGTCCCCGACGCCGTACTCGCCGCCCGCGTCCCTCGCCGCGACGCCGAGCGCGAAGCCGACGAACGCCAGTGACCTCAACTGGGTGACGCCCAAGCTGCAGGACCTGTACACGAACTACAACTGCTCCGCGCCCGACGACGTCACCACGGCGCCGGACGACGAGCCGCTCGTCACCTGCGACCAGGACGGTGCTGCGAAGTACATCCTCGGCCCGGTCGAGGTCTCCGGCTCGAACATCAGCAACGCGACCTCGGGCCTTGCGACGGACTCGCAGGGCACCTCCACCGGGCAGTGGGCCGTCAACCTGACGTTCGACGGCACCGGCTCGAAGGACTTCCGGACCGTCACGAACCGGCTCGTCTCGCTCACGCAGCCGCAGAACCAGTTCGCGATCGTCCTCGACGGCTCGGTCATCACCGCGCCGACGACGAACTCCGCGATCACCAACGGCAAGGCGCAGATCACCGGGTCGTTCACCGCGGACTCCGCGAAGACCCTCGCCGACCAGCTGAAGTACGGCGCGCTGCCGATCAACTTCCAGGTGCAGTCGAACGAGAACATCTCCGCGACGCTCGGCACCGCCCAGCTCGTCGGCGGTCTCGTCGCCGGTCTGATCGGCCTCATCCTGGTGATCATCTACTCGGTGATCCAGTACCGGGCGCTGGCGTTCGTGACCGTGCTGTCGCTCGGTGTCGCGTTCGCGCTGACGTACCTCGTGATCGCGATCATGTCGTGGCGCGTCGACTACCGCCTGTCGTTGGCCGGCGTCGCGGGGTTGATCGTGGCCATCGGCATCACCGCGGACTCGTTCATCGTGTACTTCGAGCGCATCAGGGACGAACTCCGCGACGGACGCGCACTCGAGAGCGCCGTCGAGTCCGGGTGGAAGCGTGCGCTCCGCACGATCCTCGCCTCGGACTCGATCAACTTCCTCGCCGCGATCGTGCTCTACATCCTCGCCGTGAGCGACGTGAAGGGCTTCGCGTTCACACTGTTGCTCACGACCCTGATCGACGTCGTCGTCGTGGTGCTGTTCACGCACCCGATGATGCAGCTCATCGCCCGGAGCCGCTTCTTCGGCGAGGGGCACCGGTTCAGCGGGCTCGATCCGTCGGCCCTCGGCGCCGTCTACCGCGGGCGGGCGCAGTTCCGCGCGCCGGTCGTGGACGGCAAGCGTCAGCGCAGTGCCGGTGAGGCGCAGCGTCGACAGACCATCGCGGAGCGGAAGGCCCAGCAGGCCTCCGGCGAGAACGGCACCACGCCGGACGGGAAGGACGACTGATGGCCAGCTTCAGCCAGTTCGGCAGCGACCTCTACACGGGCAAGCGCTCGTACGACATCGTCGGTCGCCGCAAGACGTGGTACCTGATCGCGGTCATCGCGATCGTCATCTCCCTCGCGGTGCCGTGGCTCCGCGGTGGGTACCAGCTCGGCATCGAGTTCACGGGCGGGTCGGAGTTCACGCTCTCCGACGTGCAGAACCTCGACCAGAGCATCGCCACGAAGACCGTCGAGGAGATCGTCCCCGAGGGCGTCCCGCGCGTCTCGCAGCTCGGCACGCACGGCATCCGTGTGCAGACCGGACAGCTGACGGACCGTGAGACCACCGAGGTCCAGGACGCCCTGGCCAAGGCGTACGACGTGCCCGACAGCCAGGTGGCCGCGACCTTCATCGGTGCGACCTGGGGTGCGGACGTCCTCGCGCAGGCCATCCGCGGCCTCGTCATCTTCCTCGCGCTGGCCGCGGTGTTCATGGCGCTGTACTTCCGGACCTGGAAGATGTCCGTCTCCGCGATGGTGGCGCTGCTGCACGACCTCCTGATCACGGCCGGTGTCTACGGCATCGTCGGACTCGAGGTCACCCCGGCCGCGGTCATCGGCTTCCTGACGATCCTCGGGTACTCGCTGTACGACACCGTCGTGGTGTTCGACAAGGTCCGCGAGAACACGAGCCAGGAGTCCCACCGGACGTTCGTGCAGTCCGTGAACCTCGCGGTGAACCAGACGCTCGTCCGCTCGATCAACACCTCCGTCGTTGCACTGCTGCCCGTTGCGGCGATCCTCTTCATCGGGTCGTACATCCTCGGTGCCGGGACGCTCCGCGACATCTCGCTCGCGCTGTTCATCGGCATCATCGTCGGGACGTACTCGACGATCTTCATCGCCTCGCCGATGTACGCGCACCTGCGTGAGAACGAGCCGAAGGTCAAGCAGGCGGACGCGAAGAAGCAGGCTGCCGCGGCGAAGCGTCAGCGTGAGGTCGACGCGGCGGCGGGCGTCTGATGCCCGCCGAGATCCAGGACATCGACGTCGCAGAGGCCCGTCGTCGGCTCGCGGCAGGGGCACGGTTGTTCGACGTCCGCGAGCAGGGGGAGTGGGACGAGGTCCACGCTCCCGAGGCCACCCTCGTGCCGATGTCCGAGCTGGTCGCGCGGTGGAAGGAGATCGACGGGGGCGACGAGCCGGCGATCGTGGTCTGCCACTCCGGCGGTCGTTCCGCCCGCGTCGTTGCGGCGCTCGAACAGTCCGGTGTCCCGGCCGTCAACCTGGTCGGCGGGATGCTCGCCTGGGAGCAGTCCGGCGCCCCCGTGGTCCGCGGCGGCCAGACGGACGCCGGCACCGACGCCGACGCTCAGGGCGAACCGCGTCACGAGCACTGACCGGGCGCGCGTAGTCTTGTCGGATCGACTTCGGACCATGTCCTCGGGAGGCGCATCATGACGGACACGCGTGCATCCACGCCCCAGGACGCCCCGGCTCCCACCCCGGCCGACGTCGCCAGCCGCCCCGGTTCGGCGTCGCGCCCGACGAGCCCCCTCGGTCCGAACACCACCGGCAACCTCGGTTCCCTCCGGTCACTGCTGCCGCGGCTGTTCTCGCGAGCGCAGCCCGCCGGTGCCGTCGACACGCTCATCCGGACGGTGCGCTCGCACCACCCGAAGGCCGACGTCACCCTGATCGAGCGCGCGTACTCGGTCGCCGAGCGCGCGCACGACGGCCAGAAGCGCAAGTCCGGGGAGCCGTACATCACGCACCCCGTCGCGGTCGCGCAGATCCTCGCCGACCTCGGGATCGGTCCGATCACCATCGCGGCCGCGCTCCTGCACGACACCGTGGAGGACACCGACTACCAGCTCGACCAGCTGCGGCACGACTTCGGTGACGAGATCGCGATGCTGGTCGACGGCGTCACCAAGCTCGACAAGGTCAAGTACGGCGACAGCGCCCAGGCCGAGACCGTCCGCAAGATGGTCATCGCGATGTCGAAGGACATCCGAGTCCTGGTGATCAAGCTCGCCGACCGCCTGCACAACGCCCGCACGTGGGGCTTCGTCGAGTCGACCTCCGCCACGCGCAAGGCGAAGGAGACCCTCGAGATCTACGCGCCCCTCGCGCACCGTCTGGGCATCCAGATGATCAAGCTCGAGCTCGAGGACCTCTCGTTCGCGGTGCTCCACCCGAAGCTCTACGTCGAGATCGACAGCCTGGTCAAGGAGCGGCAGCCGAAGCGCGAGCAGTTCGTGCAGAACGTGATCGGCACGCTCAAGAAGGACCTGAAGGCCGCCAAGGTCCGCGGCGACGTCATGGGCCGCCCGAAGCAGTACTACTCGATCTACCAGAAGATGATCGTGCGCGGGCGCGAGTTCGACGAGATCTACGACCTGGTCGGCATCCGGGTGCTCGTCCCGACCGTGCGTGACTGCTACGCGATGCTCGGCTCGGTGCACGCGCGCTGGACGCCGCTGCCCGGGCGCTTCAAGGACTACATCGCGACGCCGAAGTTCAACCTGTACCAGTCGCTGCACACGACGGTCCTCGGGCCGCAGGGCCGCGCGGTGGAGATCCAGATCCGCACGCACGAGATGCACCAGCGTGCCGAGTTCGGTGTCGCGGCGCACTGGAAGTACAAGCAGCGCGCGGCCGGCCGCGACGTCGACTCCTCGTCGGCGAACGACCAGGACATGGCCTGGCTCGCGCACATCACCGACTGGCAGGCCGAGACGAGCGACCCGGGGGAGTTCCTCGACTCGCTGCGCTACGAGATCGGCGCGAAGGAGACGTACGTCTTCACCCCGCAGGGCAAGGTCATCGGCCTGCCCTCCGGCGCGACCCCTGTGGACTTCGCCTACGCCGTGCACACCGAGATCGGGCACCGCACGATGGGCGCGAAGGTCAACGGTCGCCTCGTGCCCCTCGAGAGCTCCCTCTCCAGCGGCGACGTCGTCGAGATCTTCACCTCGAAGAACCCCGACTCCGGCCCGAGCCAGGACTGGCTGACCTTCGTCCGCAGTCCGCGTGCCCGGAACAAGATCAAGCAGTGGTTCACCAAGGAGCGCCGCGAAGAGGCGATCGAACAGGGCCGCGACGCGATCGCGCGGGCGATGCGGAAGCAGAACCTCCCGCTCCAGCGCATCATGAGCCAGGACTCCATCTCCGAGGTCGCCTCGTCGATGCGGTACGACGACGTGTCGGCCCTCTACGCTGCCGTCGGCGAGGGCCACGTGTCGACCCAGTCGGTCATCGAGAAGGTCCTCGGGAACGTCCAGGCCGAGACCGAGTCGGACGAGCCGGAACTCACCTTCCCGCGTCAGGTCACCAGTCGTCAGCTCCGCAACAGCGACAGCGGCGTCCTGGTGCGCGGTGCGCCGGACATCCTCGTGAAGCTGGCGAAGTGCTGCACCCCGGTGCCGGGGGACCAGATCGTCGGGTTCATCACCCGCGGCCAGGGCGTCTCGGTGCACCAGGCATCGTGCACGAACGTGAAGTCGCTGATGAACGAACCCGACCGCATGATCGAGGTCGAGTGGGCACCCTCGTCGAAGTCGGTGTTCCTCGTCCAGATCCAGATCGAGGCGCTCGATCGCTCTGGTCTCCTGAGCGACGTCACGCGGGTCCTGACGGAGTACCACGTGAACATCCTGTCGGCGACGGTCTCGACCTCGTCCGACCGCTTGGCGCTCAGCCGGTTCGTGTTCGAGATGGGCGACACCACGCACCTCGACCGGGTGCTCAACGCGGTCCGCCGGATCGACGCCGTCTACGACGTCTACCGCGTCAGCGCGGGCTGACGGGCTCCACCAGCGCGCGGAGCCGTCGTGACGCCTGCCGGACCATCGGGATCGTCCCGAGCCCGCACAGCCGCTCCTCGACCTCGGCGACGGTGACCGCGCCGATCGCGAGCAGCCCGCGGAGCGCCTCCGACTCAGCGGTCCCGAACGTCCGCTCACCGGTGCTCGGCGTGCGCAGCAGGTCGATGGCCGTGCGCACCGGAGTCGTCACGCCGAGGTCGCCGGGACCGCCCGAACCGCACGGTCCGCCCAGCCGCACGACGTCGGCGGGGTCGATCACCACCTCGCGCAGCCGCACTCCCGCGTCGACGTGCACTCGGGCCTGCGGCGAGATCGCAGCCTCGAGCGGTGTCGGCGGCCGCGAGGTCGCACCCCAGATCCACGCCGCGGTCCGCGTTCCGGCGATCAGCCGGGCATCGCGGAGCATCCACGCTGCGGCGGCGGCTCGGAGCGACGGCGTCTGCGGCTCGACGGGGGAGGCCCAGCACGCCCCGACAGCGACCAGTTCACCGGCGAGCACCGCCGCACGCAGTTCGGCCTCGGGCCAGTCGTCGCTGGTCACGAGGCGGGAGCGGGGCACCCCGACATCCTGCCCGAGGCCCGGACGCCGGCACGACTGCCTGTGGAGAGCGCCGATGCACGGCAGCGGGTCCGGGCCCCGCACGGCCGCTGGACGTCAGCGCAGCACGTCGGCGCGGTGCACGAGGGCGGCGGCACCGATGAGCGGGCCGTCCTGCGACAGCCCGGTGGGCACGATCCGGACCTTCGTCACGAAGCCGAACTCGACGCGCTCGGCAACGGCCTCGCGCGCGTACTCGAACAGGTCGGGTGTGACGTGCGAGAACCCGCCGCCGATCGCGACCACCTCGAGGTCGACCAGGCTCGTGGCGGCGGCGATGGCCTGCCCGAGCGCACGCCCGCTCCGCTTGACGGCAGCGACCGCGATCTCGTCCCCGGCCGCGTAGGCCGCCGACAACTCCTCGCCGGTGGACCCGGCGAAGCCCTGACGCTGGGCCCAGGCGACGGTCTTCGGGCCGCTGGCGATCGCCTCGAGGCAGCCGGTGCCACCACAGGCGCAGGGGTCGTCGAACCCGCCGCACTCCACGTGGCCGATGTGTCCGGCGTTGCCGGTGGGTCCGCTGACGGTCCGGCCGTGCAGGATCAGGCCGCCGCCGACGCCCGTCGAGACGATCATGCCCATGACGTGGTCGGAACCCTGCGCGGCACCGACCCAGTGCTCGGCGAGCGTGATCGCCAGGCCGTCCATCCGCAGGGTCACGGGAACGCCGGCGGGGACGTGGGCCGCCACACGGTCGCGGAGGGGGTAGCCACGCCACACCGGCATGTTCAGCGGTGACACGAGGCCGTGCTCTTCGTCGACCGGGCCGGCGGAACCGATCCCGACGCCCACCAGGACCGCGTCCGCCGGCACGGCTGCGAGGGCGGCGGTGACGACCTCGTCCACCGCGGCCTGCAGCTCGTCCGAGGTGCGCCCGGGCCCGGTGGGGCTCCGGAACCGGGTGGCGGGCAGGACGACGCCGGCGTCGGTGACGAGCGCGGCTTCGACCTTCGTGCCGCCGAGGTCGACGGCGAGGGCCAGGGGGGCGGACTGCGGTGCGGTGGTGGACATGCTCGCTCCGATGCGGCGGTCTGGAGGCACGGTGCCGGTCGCGGACGCGTCGTCGCGTCCGGTGGGCGCCGGCCCCGTCGTGGTGGGTCGGTCCGGGTGGTGCGGGGCGCGGGCCCCGTGGGTCAGTAGGACGCGGTGTCGTCGCCGAGCGCGGAGGCCGCGCCCGTCTCCGCGCGGTGCGCGACCTCGTCGAGGATGCGTGCGGAGGCGCTCGTGCCGATGCGGTTCGCACCCGCCTCGACCATCTCGAGCAGGGTGTCGAGACCACGGACGCCACCCGAGGCCTTCACGCCGGTGTCGCTGCCGACCGTCGCCCGCATGAGGGCGATGTGCTCCGCGGTCGCGCCGCCGCCGGCGAACCCGGTGGAGGTCTTCACGAACGCGGCGCCGCCGGACTGCGCGGCACGGGAGGCCGCGACGATCTCGTCGTCGGTGAGGAACGCGGTCTCGAGGATGACCTTGACGACGGTGCTGCCGGCGGCGTCGACCACGGCGCGGACGTCGGCCTCGACGCGGTCCCAGTCACCGGACTTGGCGGCGCCGATGTTCTGGACCATGTCGAGCTCGAAGGCGCCGTCGGCCAGTGCCTGCAGCGACTCGGCGACCTTGGCCTCGGTCGAGGTGGTGCCGTGCGGGAAGCCGATGACCGTCCCGACGCCGACACCGGTGCCGGTGAGCCGGGCGACCGCGTGGGCGACGTCGCTCGGGCGCACGCACACGCTGAAGACGCGGTACGCGGCGGCCTCGTCGAGCTGGGCGTCGACGTCCGATCGGGTCAGCTCGGGCTTGAGGATCGCGTGGTCGATGAGACCACGGACGACATCGGCGCTGATCTGTTCGGGCCCGGTGGGGAACGCTGCATTGTCCACCCGGCAAGCCTACCCGGAGCCGAGCCGCGTACCGTGCGACGCATGCACGTCCTCGTCACCGGCGCCACCGGCTACATCGGTGGCCGCCTCGTCCCCCGCCTCCTCGAAGCCGGCCACACCGTCCGGGTGTTCGTCCGCAACCCCCGCAAGCTGCAGGACGTTCCCTGGCGCGACGACGTCGAGGTCGCCGAGGGCGACCTGCAGGACGCCGAAGCCGTCCGCGCCGCGGTCGACGGCGTCGAAGCCGTCTACTACCTCGCCCACGCCATGGGTGCCGACGGCGACTTCGAACGGGCCGAACGCCAGGCCGCCGAGACCATGGCGCGCGAGGCGAAGGCGGCCGGCGTCCGACGGTTCGTGTACCTCGGTGGGCTCCACCCGGACGGCGAGCTGTCGAAGCACCTCCGCAGCCGCAAGGAGGTCGGTGACGTCCTGCTGCACTCCGGCGTCCCGACCATCGCGTACCAGGCGGGTGTCGTCATCGGGTCCGGCAGCACGTCGTTCGAGATGATCCGGCACGTGACCGACGTCCTGCCGTGGATGCCCGCGCCGCGCTGGGTCCGCAACCACATCCAGCCGATCGCCGTCCGCGACGTCCTGTACTACCTGGTCGAGGCGCTCACGATCCCGGCCGACGTGAACCGGACGTTCGACATCGGCGGACCGGACGTCCTCCGCTACGGCCAGATGCTGAACGGGTACGCCGTCGAGGCGAAGCTGCCCCAGCGCCCGATCTCGGTGCTGCCCGTCCTGACCCCGGGCCTGGCCGCGCACTGGTTCAACCTGGTGACACCGATCCCGCGCAAGCTCGCGAAGCCGATCATCGAGTCGCTGCAGTTCGAGTGCGTCCAGCGCGAGCACGACATCGACGAGGTGGTGCCCCGGCCCGAGGGTGGACTGACGTCGTACCGCCGCGCCGTCCGGCTGGCCCTGACGAAGATGCGGAAGGGCGAGGTGCAGACCAGCTGGCGCAACGCCACGCTCGCGGCGACCTCGGCCGACCCGCTGCCGAGCGACCCCGACTGGGCCGGGCACACCGTCTACGTCGACGACCGCCGACGGCACTCGGCCGCCAGCGCCGAGGACGTCTGGCGCGTCGTCGAGTCCATCGGCGGCGAGAACGGCTGGTACTCGTTCCCACTCGCGTGGGTGGCCCGCGGCTGGATGGACAAGATCGCCGGGGGAGTCGGACTGAACCGGGGCCGTCGTGACCCGCAGCGCCTGGAGCAGGGCGACGCGCTCGACTGGTGGCGCGTCGAGCGGCTCGAGCGTGGCCGCTACCTGCGGCTCCGCGCGGAGTTCAAGTCACCCGGCCGTGCCTGGCTCGAGATGACCGTGACCCCGGCCGACGACGGCGGCAGCGACTACCACCAGCGGGCGATCTACTTCCCGCAGGGACTCGCCGGACGCCTGTACTGGTACTCGATCCTGCCGTTCCACGGGGTGATCTTCCCCGGCATGGTCGAGCGCATCTCCGCCGCGGCGGAACGCGAGTCCGAGCACACCGAGTCGACGGGGCGGAACTGGACCCAGCAGAATGGGAAGCCGGAACCGGCACACGAGGAGGCAGCATGAGCGCGGAACACACCGGCGTCCTGTTCCTGGGCGACAGCATCACGGAGCAGGGGTCCTGGGACGCCTGGCTCCCCGACGAGCGGACGATCAACCAGGGCATCGGCGGCGACACCACCGACGGCGTCCTCGCGCGACTCGACGCCGTCATCGCGGAGCAGCCCGAGGTGATCGTCCTGCTCATCGGCACGAACGACTTCGGCAACCACCGCGCGAGCGTCGAACACGTGGTGCGCGGCGTGGAGTCCGTCCTCGTCACGCTCCGCCGCGAACTCCCGGGCGTGCGGCTCCTGCTCGTGTCGATCCTGCCACGGCAGGCCGACTACACGGCGAAGATCGAGGAGGCGAACCGGCACCTCCGGCAGTTCGTCGCCACGTGCCACGCCCAGTACCTCGACGCGTGGCCGGCCCTCGCCGACGGCGACCACCTCGACGAGCGGTTCACCGAGGACGGCCTGCACCTCACCGAGGAGGGCTACCGCGCCTACGTCGCCGAACTCGTCCCGGCGCTCGAGCGGGTGCGCGGTCTCCCGCCGATGTCGCGGTCGATCCAGGCCATCGACCTCGACGGGGCCACCGCCTGATGGCAGCTCGCAAGGGGCGGCCCGCCGCGGGTTCGTCACTGCAGGGCGTACCCGCCTCGACCGCGACGAGCACGCCGAAGACCCCGGGGAAGAAGGAGGCGCCGCCGTTCACCCGGCCCGCGCTCGCCCCGTCGCTCATCGCCGCGATGCTCCTGCTCGCCTGCGTCGCCGTCATCGACTCGTCGGCGTTCGTGTTCGCGCGCTGGGGTGTCGCCGTGATCGCCCTGATCGTCCTGGTCTTCGCGGTCCGCGGCCGGACGTGGTGGGCCGCAGCCGTCATGGCGGCCGTCGCCGTCTGCTGGAACCCGATCGCCGTCGTGCCGATCCCCGGCGAGGTCTGGGCGGCGCTGCAGATCGTCGCCGCAGCACTGTTCGTCGTCGTCGGCATCGTCGTGAAGGTGCCGCGCGAGGCGGAGCCGACCCGCGCCTCCAGGCCGTAGCGAAGGCGACCGACGAGCGGACCGAGCGTCCGCGCGGACGGTAGGATCGACGAGTCGGGCGCACGGCCCGACCGATCGACCCGAAGGGCATGGATGAGCAACGAGACCGAGCCGGTGACCGAGAGTCCTCTGCTGAACCCTCGACCGTCCTCCGGCGGTCTCGACCGACCTGACGTCGTGGTGCGGAAGGGTCGGCTGACGCTCGTCAACGGACACCTGACGCCGCAGCAGTCGATGATCGAGGACCTCCTGTTCCTCGACGACGCCCTCACCGCCGGTGACGTCGACCACCTGCTCATCCGCGGCAACGACCAGCGCCCGGTCATCGCCCTGGACGAACGCGACCGTCAACGCGCGGAGAGCGCCGTGATGGCCGCCGCCGCGAACGAGCCCCTGTACGCGAAGCCCCCGGGCAAGCCGGCCGTCCTCGTCATCGACGACGGTCTCGCGTCGGTGGACGAACCCGTCCTGCGGGTCTTCCGACCGCGCGTCGAACCCCTCGGCCGTCTGCGCTACGGCGCCGAGACGAGCGTGCAGCTCGAGTTCTGGCGGGTGACCGACACCGAGGTCCTCGCGCCCGTCGAGAACGCCCTGATGCGCCGGAGCCTTCCGGTCGACGAGTTCGTCCTCGTCGACATCGAGCGGTACGGCCGGACCTGGCGCACCGTCGAGCACATGTTCGACGACCACGTCTCCGACATCCGCTTCCCGATCGACATCGTCTTCTCCTGGGTCGACGGCAACGCCATCGAGTACCAGCGCGCACGACAGGCCGCGCAGTCCGGTGCCGTGCTGGGGGAGGGCGACGACGCCCCCGCCCGCTTCCGGCAGATCGACGAGCTCAAGTACGCACTGCGATCGGTGCACACCTTCGCCCCGTGGATCCGGCAGATCTACATCGCGACAGACTCACCCGCGCCGGCCTGGCTCGCCGACCATCCGAAGGTGCGGATCGTCCGGTCGGAGGAGTTCTTCGCGGACCCGTCCGTGCTGCCGACGCACAACTCGCAGGCCGTCGAGTCGCAGCTGCACCACATCCCGGGCATCAGCGAGCACTTCATCTACTCGAACGACGACATGTTCTTCGGGCGCTCGGTCGACCCCTCGGTGTTCTTCAGCCCGGGTTCGGTGACGAAGTTCATCCTCGCGACGACCCGCATCGGCCTGGGCTCGAACAACCCGGCCCGCAGTGGGTTCGAGAACTCCGCCCGGGTCAACCGCCGGCTCCTGCAGCAGCGGTTCGGTGCGGTGACCACCCGGCACCTCGAGCACGCACCGACGCCCTTGCGCGCCTCGATCATGACCGAGATGGAGCACGAGTTCGCGGACGAGTTCCGCGCGACCGCCGCGTCCCGCTTCCGTGCTGCCGAGAACATCTCAGTGACGAACTCGCTGTACCACTACTACTCGCTGCTCACCGGCCGGGCGATCGTGCAGGAGAACGCTCCGGTGCGGTACATCGACACGACGATGCAGTCCGGACTCCGAGCGCTCGACGAACTCCTCAAGAAGCGGAACGTCGACTTCTTCTGCCTCAACGACGGCAGCTTCCCGGAGGTCAGCGACGAGGAGCGCACCCGGCGCGTGACGGACTTCCTCGAGAAGTACTTCCCGTTCCCCGCGCCGTGGGAGCGGGACACGGGCGACGCGACCGTCTGACGGCCTGGGGGCGCGGGGCGGGGCCGCTGCGCGCCTCCGGGCCGGTGTGTGGGTGTGCGCTGGTGCGGGCGTGCGGCGGGTGTGTGTGGGCGTGCGCGTCGGTTGTTGCGCGTGCAGCGAGCGACAAGACGCCTGTCGAACGACGGCCGTGTTGTCGCAGCATGCACGCGCAACTGTTGCGGGTGCAACGGACGACACGACGCCTGTCGAACGACGAGCGCGTTGTCGTCTCTTGCACGCGCAACGACCCGGCTCGGGTGTCTGCGCCGCGCGGGTCGTTGCTCGTGCAGCAAGCGACACGACGCCTGTCGTACGACGGCCGCGTTGTCGTTTCTTGCACGCGCGACGACCCGGCTCGGGTGTGTGCGGACGCGCGGGTCGTTGCTCGTGCAGCAAGCGACGAAGCGCCTGTCGAACGACGACCACGGCGTCGCACCATGCACGCGCAACTGTTGCGTGCGCAACAAGCGACAAGACGCCTGTCGAACGACGACCGCGTTGTCGTTCCTTGCACGCGCAACGACCTGTCAGACGCCGACCGCACCCGGCCTCAGCGGTGGACGGGGGAGACGGGCACCGAGTCGAGCGTGAACACGGGGATGCTCGAGGTGACCGGCGCCGGCTCGACCGCGGGGGCGATCGTGATCCCGGCAGCAGCCAGCCGTGCCTCGGTCTCGACGGCGGAGACCGGCTGACCGACCGTCGAGTAGTGCCCGATCGGCACCACGGAGTGCACCACGTTGTGACCGTAGACGTGCACCAGGTTGAACGCCTGGGCGCCGTCGCGGCCCCGGGTGCCGCCCTGGAACTCGGTGAGGTCCTGCGTGTAGCAGGTGGCGCTCGCGACCGACACGGGGATACCCGCGAACACCGCGCTCGTCGAGTAGTGCAGGTGTCCGGCGATGATCGCGATGACGTCGCTGCCCTCGACCACCTCGGCCAGGGCGTCCTGGTCGCGGAGCTCCACGAGCACGGCGAGGTCCTGCACGCTCGGCACCGGCGGGTGGTGCATCGCCAGGATCGTGCCGTGCGGCGCTGCTTCGGACAGCACCTCGGCGAGCCAGTCGAGCTGCTCGGGGGAGACCTCGCCGTGGTGTGCCCCGGGGACGCTCGTGTCCAGGGTGATCACGCGGAGGCCGTTGACGTCGTAGACGAAGTCCACGGGGCGGTCGGTGGGCTGGAGGCCGAAGAGCTCCTGGCGGAACGCACCGCGCTCGTCGTGGTTGCCCATCGCCCAGATCACCTGCGCGCCGATGCGGTCGGCGGCCGGCTGCACGATGTCGCGGATGCGTGCGTAGGCACCCGGTTCGCCCTTGTCGGCCACGTCACCGGTGACGACGATCGCCTCGGGCCTGGTGCCCGATGCCTCGATGTCGGCGACGATCTCACCGAGCCGTGCTGCCGAGTCGACGTCCCCGTAGAGGTCGCCGTCACCCGCCACGAGGTGGGTGTCGCTGAGGTGGAGGAGGAAGTGGTTCGGCCTGGGGTGTTCGGCCGTCCGGCTGTCCATCGGGGTCTCATTCCGTTGGCGGGTGCGTGGTGCAACACAGTGCCACACCGTCCTGGACGAATCCAGCACGTGTCGGTGAATCACCCGTGAACGTGGGACGGCGTGTTGATGAGGCGAACGAACGAACCCCCCGACCACGAAGTGGACGAGGGGTTCGTTCGTTCTTGCCGAGGAGTGTTACTTTCCGGCTCCGACGGCGGGAGCGTTGTGCTCGCCACCATCCAGCTCGGGACCGTGGTGCGCGGCGTGCGCTGCCTCGAGCTCGGCCTTCGTGACCGGCGTGATGCGGTCCTCGAAGAAGAAGCGCGACATGCTGGCGCGGATCTTCTGCGCACCGGTGATCTTGCCCTTGGCGTTCGGGCGGATCATCAGCGGCTTGTACTCGTTGAACTGCAGGAGCTTCCAGCGCTCGTACTCGTCGAGCTGCTCGTGCACCTCGATGTACTCGCCGTGCGGGAGTCGCACGATGCGACCGGACTCGTAGCCGTGCAGGACGATCTCGCGGTCCTTCTTCTGCAGGGCGATGCACACGCGCTTCGTGATCCAGAAGGCGATGAACGGACCGAGGACCGTCGTTGCCTGGATCACGTGGATCACGTGCTCGATCGACACCAGGAAGTGGGTCGCGATGATGTCCGACGACGCAGCGGCCCAGAGGCTCGCGTAGAGCGTGATGCCGGCGGCGCCGAACGCCGTGCGGGTCGGGGCGTTGCGCGGACGGTCGAGGATGTGGTGCTCGCGCTTGTCACCGGTGACCCAGCCCTCGATGAAGGGGTAGAGCAGGATCGCCAGGATGAGCAGCACCAGCACCGCGATCGGCGCGAGGATGTTGAACGACACCGTGTAGCCGAACCACACGACCTCCCAGTGCGGGGGCACCAGTCGGAGCGCGCCGTCCGCGAAGCCGATGTACCAGTCGGGCTGGGTACCGGCGGACACGGGGGACGGGTCGTACGGGCCGTAGTTCCAGATCGGGTTGATCGTGAACAGCGACGCGATGAGGGCCAGGATGCCGGCGACGATGAAGAAGAACCCACCGGCCTTCGCGGCGAACGCGGGGAGGATCGGAACGCCGACGACGTTCTCGTTCGTCTTGCCGGGACCGGCGAACTGCGTGTGCTTGTTGATGACGACCAGCACGAGGTGGACGCCGAGCACCGCGACGAGGATCGCCGGCAGCAGCAGGATGTGCAGCGTGTAGAGGCGGCCGACGATGTCGGTACCCGGGAACTCGCCGCCGAACAGCAGGTAGGCGATCCAGACGCCGATCACCGGCACGCCCTCGATCATGCCGACGATGATCCGCAGACCGTTTCCGGAGAGCAGGTCGTCGGGGAGCGAGTAGCCAGTGAAGCCCTCGGCCATGGCCAGGACCCAGAGGAGGAAGCCGAACACCCAGTTGAGCTCACGCGGCTTGCGGAACGCGCCGGTGAAGAACACGCGGGCCATGTGCAGCATGATCGAGGCCACGAACAGCAGGGCCGCCCAGTGGTGGATCTGCCGGACGAAGAGCCCGCCGCGGATGTCGAACGAGATGTTCAGCGTGGACTGCAACGCCGTGGACATCTCCACGCCCTTGAGCGGGACGTACGAGCCGTTGTAGACGACCTCGGCCATCGACGCCTGGAAGAAGAACGTCAGGAACGTCCCGGAGAGCAGGACGACGACGAAGCTGTACAGCGCGACCTCGCCGAGCATGAAGCTCCAGTGGTCGGGGAAGATCTTGCGCCCGACCTCCTTCACGAGGCCCGAGATGCTGGTTCGCTCGTCGATGTAGTTGGCGACCCCGCCGATGATGCGGGATCCGCGCTCCGGCGCCGGCTTGGTGGCCGACGCGGGTGCGTTCGTGGTGGTGGTGCTCATCAGCGTTCACGCTCCCAGAAGGACGGTCCGACAGGCTCGTGGAAGTCGCTCTGCGCAACCAGGTAGCCGTCGTCGTCGATCGCGATCGGAAGTTGGGGGAGGGGGCGCGCGGCCGGTCCGAAGATGACGTCGCAGTTGTTCGAGACATCGAAGGTCGACTGGTGGCACGGGCACAGCAGGTGGTGCGTCTGCTGCTCGTAGAGCGCGACCGGGCACCCGACGTGGGTGCAGATCTTGGAGTACGCGACGATGCCGTCGTAGCCCCAGTTCTCGCGACCCTTGGCGGGGTTGAGGTCCTTCGGGTCGAGGCGCATGAGGAGGACGGCGGCCTTGGCCTTCTCCTCGAGCATGTGCTCCGAGTCGAGCATCCCGTCGGGGATGACGTGGAAGACCGAGCCGATCGTGACGTCGGACGCCTTGATCGGGAGGCCGGTCGGGTCCTTCGTCAGGCGCATGCCCGACTTCCAGAACGTGTGACGGAGCAGCTCGTTCGGGTCGGCGGCGGGCGCGAGGTCACGCACGAGGACGATGCCGGGGAGCGGGAACGCGGCGAGGGCACCGATCATCGAGTTGCGGATCAGCTTGCGACGGCTGAAGCCCGACTCCTTGTCGGCGAGCTGGAAGGCCTCGACGGCCTTCTCGCGGGTCGCGTCCGTGCCACGGGTGGGGTGGCGGAGCTCCGAGATCTCACGGTCGACGACGAGCGACTTCGACCAGTAGACCGCGCCGAGACCGAGCGCCAGGAGCGCGAGGGCGATCGCGAGACCGAGGAAGAGGTTCGCGGTGCGGACCGTGCCGAAGTCGTCGGCGCTGATCGGGAAGGCGACGTACGCCGCGATCGCGAGGACGCTGCCGACGATCGACAGGTAGAAGAACGTGGCGACCTGACGCTCGGCCAGGCGCTGCTTCTTCGGGTCGACGTCGGTGCGGCGCGCGCGGTGCGGCGGCTCGCCCGGGTTCTCGAACGGCTCCGCGGGCAGGACCGCGGTGCCGGCCGACGTCGTGGTCGTGCCGTGCTTCTCGACAGCCGAGGACGAGTTCAGTGCCTCGTCGTCGTGCTCTGCCATGGTGTTCCCTTCAGTGTCGTTCGACACGGACGATCAGTTGGACTTCGCGGTCAGCCAGACGGTCATCGCGACGACCGCGCCGAGTCCGAAGATCCAGATGAACAGACCCTCTGCCACCGGGCCGAGGGAGCCGAGGGCGAACCCACCGGGCGACTTGTTGTCCTGCACGTACTTGAGGTACGTGATGATGTCGGCCTTCTGCTGGGGCGTGAGGTTCAGGTCGTTGAACACCGGCATGTTCTGCGGACCAGTGACCATGGCCTCGTAGATGTGCTTGCCGGACACGGACTGCAGGTTCGGGGCGTACTTGCCCTCGGTCAGCGCACCACCGGCACCGGCCACGTTGTGGCACATCGCGCAGTTGATGCGGAAGAGCTCGGCGCCCTCTGCCGCGTTGCCGTCCGAGCCGTCGGTGAGGCTGGCGGACGGGACCGACGGGCCGGGGCCGAGCGACGCGACGTACTCGGCGAGGGCGTCGATCTGGTCGTCGGTGAACTGCGCGGGCTTCTCTTCGGCCTGCGGACCCTGGGCAGCCATCGGCATGCGGCCGGTGCCCACCTGGAAGTCGACCGACGCGGCACCGACACCGATGAGGGACGGACCCTCTGAGGTGCCCTGCGCCGAGAGGCCGTGGCAGGTGGCGCAGTTCGAGGCGAAGAGCTTCTGGCCCTCGTTCACCTTCGACTGGCTCGTCGCCGCCACGGTGCTCGTGCTGTCGTCGGCGTTCGCCGTCGAGCTGAACAGCGCGTACGCACCGCCGGTGGTCATGAGACCGACGACGATGAGCGACACGGTCGCCATCGGTGAACGGCGGCCCTTCTTGGACTTGGTTCTGTTGAACATGCGGTGGGGGCTATCCAGTTCCTACTTGAGAAGGTAGATGACGGCGAAGAGGCCGATCCAGACGACGTCGACGAAGTGCCAGTAGTACGACACGACGATCGCGGTGGTCGCTTCCTTGTGACCGAAGTTCTTGGCGGCGAACCCGCGGCCGAGCGTCAGCAGAAAGGCGATGAGGCCGCCGGTGACGTGGAGGCCGTGGAAGCCGGTGGTCATGTAGAACGCCGAGCCGTACGCGCTGGAGGAGAGCGTCACGCCCTCGTGCCAGAGGTTGGCGTACTCGAAGATCTGGCCGCAGACGAAGATCGCGCCCATGCAGTACGTGACGAAGAACCACTCCGTCATGCCCCAGTCCTTCGGGTTCCAGCTCGTGCGGTGCACCTGGAAGCGCTCGGCGGCGAACACCGCGAACTGGCAGGCGAAGCTGGACAGCACCAGGATGATCGTGTTCACCGAGGCGAAGGGCACCTCGAGCTTGGCGGTCTCGGTCGCCCACAGTTCGGGCGAGGTGCTGCGCAACGTGAAGTAGATCGCGAACAGGCCGGCGAAGAACATGACCTCGCTGCCCAGCCACACGATCGTCCCCACGGCAACGGCGTTCGGCCTGTTGAGGACCGGACCGCTGGCGGATCTGGAGAGAGGGGTGCTAGTCACGTCCTCCATTATGGCGGAAGTCACGGACAGTGTTTTCGCAGGAGACTGGCGGGTCTCTCGAATTCACTACGATCGAGTCATGTCTGAGCACCTCACGTGGCCTTCGGTGATCAGCGCGCTCATGGCGCGCGAGGACCTGACGATCAGCCAGTCCACATGGGCCATGCAGGAGATCGTGCAGGGTCGGGCGACCCATGCGCAGATCGCCGCGTTCGTCGTCGCGCTCCGCGCGAAGGGCGAGACCGTCGACGAGGTCGTCGGCTTCCGCGACGCGATCCTCGACGCCGCGGTCCCGCTCGACGTCGACCCGATGGCGCTCGACATCGTGGGCACCGGTGGCGACGTCGTCGGCACGGTCAACGTCTCGACCATGGCGGCCATCGTGATCGCCGCCGCGGGGGTCCCGGTCGTGAAGCACGGCAACAAGGCGAGCTCCTCGAAGTCCGGTTCGAGCGACGTGCTCGCCGCACTCGGGCTCGACCTCACGATGGACGCCGCGCGTGTCGCGGACACGTTCCGGCGTGTCGGACTCACCTTCGCGTTCGCGAGCGCGTTCCACCCCGGTTTCGCGCACGCCGGTCCGGTCCGTCGCGAGATCGGCGTGCCGACGGTCTTCAACTTCCTCGGCCCGCTCGTCAACCCCGCACGGTGCGAGGCCAACGCGGTCGGCGTGGCGCAGCTCGAGCTCGTACCGATCATCACGGGCGTGTTCCAGACCCGCGGTGCGACGGCGCTGGTGTTCCGCGGTGACGACGGCCTCGACGAGCTGACGACGACCGGACACAGCCACATCTGGGAGGTGACGGGCGGCCGGGTCACCGAACACGACCTCGACCCCCGCGACCTCGGGATCGCCCGCGCACGCATCGAGGACCTGCTCGGCGGCGACCCGGAGCACAACGCCGCCGTGGTGCACCGCGTCCTCGCGGGGGAGACCGGTGCGGTCCGCGACATCGTCCTGCTCAACGCCGCCGCCGGCCTGGTGTCCTTCCGCCTGGCGGAGGACCCGGCCGAGGTCGACCGCCCGATCCTGCAGCGGTTCCGCGAGCAGCTGGTCGTCGCAGCCGACGCGATCGACTCGGGTGCCGCGGCCAGCAAGCTGGCCGACTGGGTGGGCGCGACCCCCGCCTCCTGAGCGCAGCCGCAACCGCCCCGGACGCAACTGACCGGAGGCGCGGTGCCGGTCCGTGGGACCGGCACCGCGCCTCCAGGCGGTCACCTCAGGACAGGACTACTGGACGTCCTCGTCGACCCAGTCGAACGTCTTCGTGACGGCCTTCTTCCAGAGGCGGAGCGTGCGGTCGCGCTCGGCCGCGTCGAGCTGCGGCTCCCAGCGCTTGTCCTCCTGCCAGTTGGCACGGAGCTCGTCGAGGTTCGCCCAGAACCCGACCGCCAGGCCCGCCGCGTAGGCGGCGCCGAGCGCGGTGGTCTCGGCCACCACCGGACGCACCACGGGCACGTTGAGGATGTCGGCCTGGAACTGCATGAGCTCGTTGTTGGCGGTCATGCCGCCGTCGACCTTGAGCTCGGTGAGGTCCACCCCGGAGTCCGCGTTCACGGCGTCGAGGACCTCGCGGGTCTGCAGCGCCGTCGCCTCGAGGGCCGCACGCGCGATGTGGCCCTTGTTGACGTAGCGGGTGAGGCCGACGATCGCGCCGCGGGCGTCGGGGCGCCAGTACGGGGCGAAGAGACCCGAGAACGCCGGGACGAAGTACACGCCGCCGTTGTCCTCGACGGTCTTGGCGAGGGCCTCGACCTCCGGGGCGCTGCCGATCAGCCCGAGGTTGTCGCGGAGCCACTGGATGAGCGAGCCCGTGACGGCGATCGACCCCTCGAGGGCGTAGTGCGTCTCCTGGTCGCCGAGCTTGTAGCCGACGGTCGTGAGCAGCCCGTTCTCCGAGCGGACGATATCCGTGCCCGTGTTGAAGATGAGGAAGTTGCCGGTGCCGTAGGTGTTCTTCGACTCGCCCTGGTCGAACGCCGCCTGGCCGAAGGTCGCGGCCTGCTGGTCACCGAGGATGCCGGCGATCGGCACCTCGCGCAGAAGGTTCGAGGACTCGACGTGCCCGTAGACCTCGGAGGAGCTGACGATCTCGGGCAGCATCGCCTTCGGCACACCGAAGTCCGCGAGGATGTCGTCGCGCCACTCGAGCGTCTCGAGGTCCATGAAGAGCGTGCGGGACGCGTTCGTGACGTCGGTCTTGTGGACACCGCCGTCCACACCGCCGGTCAGGTTCCAGAGGACCCAGGTGTCGGTCGTGCCGAAGAGCAGGTCGCCCGCCTCGGCCTTCTCGCGTGCACCCTCGACGTTCTCGAGGATCCAGACGATCTTCGTGCCGGCGAAGTACGTCGCGAGCGGGAGGCCCACGACGGACTTGTACCGGTCGGTGTCGCCGTCGGCGAGCTTGTCGACGATCGACTGCGTGCGGGTGTCCTGCCAGACGATCGCGTTGTAGACGGGCTTGCCGGTGTTCTTGTCCCAGACCACCGCGGTCTCGCGCTGGTTGGTGATGCCGACCGCCGCGACGTCGTGGCGGGTGATGTCGGCGCGGGACAGTGCCTGGCCGATGACCTCACGGGTGTTGTCCCAGATCTCGGCGGGGTCGTGCTCGACCCATCCGGCTCGCGGGAAGATCTGCTCGTGTTCCTTCTGGCCCACGGACACGATCGAGCCGGAGTGGTCGAAGACGATCGCTCGGGTCGAGGTCGTGCCCTGGTCGATGGCGACGATGTAGTCGGCCATTGGTGCTCCTTACGCTGGTGCTCGGGTTGGGGTGGTGCGGTCGATCAGGAGGCGATCGGCAGCAGGAAGGTCGAGGCTCCGGCCGCGAGGGCGCCGCCGATGAGCGGCCCGACGACGGGGACCCAGGCGTAGGCCCAGTCGCTCGACCCCTTGCCCTTGATCGGGAGGAAGGCGTGCGCGATGCGCGGGCCGAGGTCACGGGCCGGGTTGATGGCGTAGCCGGTGGGGCCACCGAGGCTGACACCGATCGCGATCACGAGGAAGGCGACGGGAACCGCGCCGAGCTCCTTCGGGGTGCCGCCGTTGGTGAAGGCGAGCACGACGAACACGAGGACGAAGGTGCCGATGATCTCGGTGACGAGGTTCCAGCCGTAGGAGCGGATCGCCGGACCGGTGGAGAAGACGCCGAGCTTCGCTGCCGCGTCGGGCTCCTCGTCGAAGTGCTGCTTGTACGCGAGCCAGACGATGACCGCACCGATGATCGCGCCGATGAGCTGGGCGAGCCAGTACAGGAACATCTCGCCCACGGTGATCTTGCCGAGGAGCGCGAGCCCCAGGCTGACCGCGGGGTTGAGCTGACCGCCGGAGCTGTACGACACGGTGACACCGGCGAAGACCGCGAAGCCCCAGCCGAACGTGACCATGAGGAAGCCGGCTCCGAAGCCCTTGGACTTCGTCAGCGAGACAGCGGCGACGACGCCGCCACCCAGGATGATGAGCATCGCCGTGCCGACGAGCTCAGAGAGGAAATTGACGCCGATGCCGTCCATCGGTGACCTCCAGTGCGTGAGGGTGGGGGTCCGGTGGTGCTGCGCCGGCACTCCCCGTTGAGTGATTGGGGCCGAGCATAGTGACGCCGTTCAACCAATGGCGATGCGTTCGTGAGGGAAGTGCGCGATTGTGCACGAACGTGCATCCGCAGTGTGCGTACGACCGTCCCGCGGGCACGCAGCCGCATCCCGGCCCGGGACCCGTCTGCACGAACGTGCACGACGGCCGAACGACCGGCCGATGTAGATTGGGCCCGGTCAGAGACGACAGTGGAGGCTCCGCATGAAGAAGCTCATCAACGACCCGCACGACGTGGTCGACGAGACCGTCCGAGGGTTCGCCCGGGCGCACGCCGGACACGTGGTCCTGGTCGAGGACCCGATCCACCTCCACCGAGCGGACGCCCCCGTGCAGGGCAAGGTCGGCATCGTCAGCGGCGGCGGCAGCGGGCACGAGCCCCTGCACGCCGGCTTCGTCGGCCACGGCATGCTCGACGCCGCGGTCCCCGGCCCGGTGTTCACCAGCCCGACGCCCGACCCGATCGTCGCCGCGACGAAGGCCGTCGACGGGGGAGCGGGCGTGCTCCACATCGTGAAGAACTACACCGGCGACGTGCTCAACTTCGAGACCGCCGCCGAGCTCGCCGGCATGGACGACGTGCGCGTCGAGTCCGTCGTGGTCGACGACGACGTCGCCGTGCAGGACTCGCTCTACACGGCCGGACGCCGCGGCGTGGCCGGGACCGTCGTCGTCGAGAAGTGCGCGGGCGCCGCCGCCGAGCGCGGGGACGACCTCGACGCCGTCGCCGCGGTCGCCCGGCACGTCAACGACGTCACGCGGTCGATGGGCCTCGCGCTCAGCTCCGGCACGGTCCCGCACGCCGGCGAACCGTCCTTCACCCTCGCCGACGACGAGGTCGAGCTCGGCATCGGCATCCACGGCGAGCCGGGCCGCGAGCGCATCCCGATGGCACCGGCCGACCAGCTCGTCGACCGGGTGCTCGAACCGATCCTCACCGACCTCGAGCCCGCGGTGGGCTCGAAGCTGCTGCTCCTCGTGAACGGCATGGGCGGCACGCCGCTCTCCGAGCTGTACATCGCCTACCGACGCGCCGCCGAGGTCCTCGCCGACCGCGGGTACGAGGTCGCGCGTAGCCTGGTCGGCGACTACGTGACATCCCTCGAGATGCAGGGGTTCTCGCTCACCGTCACGGTGCTCGACGACGAACTCACCGCCCTCTGGGACGCACCGGTGGAGACCCCGGCACTGCGCTGGGGACGCTGAACCACCGCCCACCATCCAGGAAGGAACACGAATTGGCGCTCGACACCGCATGGGCCATCGACTGGGTCCGTCGCACCGCCGCGACGATCGACGAGCACCGGGCCGAGCTCGTCACGCTCGACCGTGAGATCGGCGACGGGGACCACGGTGAGAACCTCGACCGCGGGTTCCGTGCCGTGCTCGAGGCCGTCGACACCGGTTCGTTCGACACGCCCGGCGCCGTGCTCAAGGTGGTCGCGACGAAGCTCATCTCGACCGTGGGCGGTGCCGCCGGTCCGCTCTTCGGGACGGCGTACCTCAAGGCCGCGCAGGCCGCCGGCGACGCGACGGAGCTCGACGCCGACACGCTCGTGGCCGTGCTGACCGCCGCCCGGGACGGCGTCGTGTCCCGCGGCAAGGCTGCCGTCGGCGACAAGACCATGGTCGACGCCTGGTCGCCTGCCGTCGACGCAGCCGCTGCTGCGGCCACCGCCGGGGACAGCCCCGAACAGGTGCTCGCCGCCGCCGCGGACGCCGCCGTCACGGGCGCAGAGTCGACCGACCCGCTCGTCGCCCGCAAGGGCCGTGCGAGCTACCTCGGGGAGCGTGCCGTCGGACACCGCGACCCGGGTGCACAGTCCACCGTCTACATCCTCCGCGCTGCCGTGGACGCAGCGTGACCGTCGGCATCCTGATCGTCTCGCACAGCGCGGCGATCGCGACCGGCACCGTCGAGCTCGCACGCCAGATGGCGGCCGACGTCCCCCTCGTCGCCGCCGGTGGCACCGACGACGGCGGCATCGGCACCTCGTTCGAGGCCATCACCGCCGGCATCGAGGAACTCTCCGGCGCCGACGCCGTGGTCGTCCTGTGCGACCTCGGCTCCGCCTACCTGACGACCGACACGGCCCTCGACTTCCTCGACGACGACGCCCGCGCGCGGGTGCACGTCTCACAGGCTCCCCTGGTGGAGGGCGCGGTCGCCGCGGCCGTCGCAGCGCAGACCGGCGGTGACGTCGACGCGGTCCTGGCCGCTGCCGCGTCTGCCGCAGCCTCCGAGGCGGACGCGGGTCGTCCCTCCAGTCTGTCCGACGAGCAGCCTGGAGGCGCGGTGCCGGTTGACGGGGCCGGCCCCGTCGACGACGTGGCCGCGTCCGAGAGCGTCGAGCTCGTCAACGAGAGCGGGCTGCACGCCCGCCCCGCGGCGGAGTTCGTGAAGACCGCGGCGCGGTACGAGGCGTCGGTCCGGGTGAACGGAGTGGACGCGAAGAGCCTGCTCGCGATCATGGCGCTGGCGCTGCCCAAGGGCGCGACGGTCACGATCGAGGGGTCGGGACCCGGCGCGCAGGAGGCCGTCGACGCGCTCGTCGCGCTCGTCCGGTCCGGCTTCGGCGAGTGACCCGGCGCGGCGAGTCTCGGCGAGATCCGGCCGAGTCTCGGCTGAGGCGACCGATCTCGCGCTCCGGGGCGCGAGCGTCGTCGCTCACGCCGAGTCTCGAGCGCCCGCTCAGGTGATCGAGACGGTACCCGCGAGGTCGAGGTCGGACGGGCCGCCGGTCACACCGGCATCGGCGAGCAAGGTCGCGCCGAAGACCGCGCTCCAGAACGTCCGGGCGTCCCTCCCGACGCCGCTCCGGCTCGTCCAGCCGTGCTCGGTGACGACCCGTTCGAGGTAGCGCTCCGACTGTCGGAACAGGACCGCCAGCAACAGGCGCGCCCGATCGCGCTGGTCGGCGTCGTCACCGGCGGACGCGAGCGCGCGGACGACGAGCGGGGTCGACGGCATCGCGAGGGCGGTCCGGGCGAGGACCTGTCGGAACACCTCGGCGCTCGTGGCACGGCGGCCGGCAGCCTGCAACCGCGTCGTGTCACGGAGGAACAGCGCGAAGGCGGCGTCGAGGACGAGACGGTCCTTCGAGCCGAAGTGGTGCGTGATCTGGTTCGGGTAGACGCCGGCGGCGCGGGCGATCTCGCTGACGGTGACCGACCGGTGCTCGGTCGACTCGGCTCGATCGCCGGCGCTCAGGAGGCCGGCGGTCGCAGCGAGGATCCGGACGCGGGTCGCCGCGCCG
Organism: Curtobacterium sp. 314Chir4.1; assembly: GCF_900215175.1. Classification (NCBI taxonomy): domain Bacteria; kingdom Bacillati; phylum Actinomycetota; class Actinomycetes; order Micrococcales; family Microbacteriaceae; genus Curtobacterium; species Curtobacterium sp. 314Chir4.1. The sequence goes on along the minus strand of NZ_OCMI01000001.1, from coordinate 465,910 downwards.
CGCGGGGTGCCTGGACCGTCGGTGGTTGCCATGGCCGAATTGTACGTGGTACAACTCCACTTGTTCAACGTACAAGAAGGAGTCTTCCGTGGACATCTCCATCACCGGCTACGGCGCGGTCTCCCCGTTCGGCCACGGCGTCGACGCCCTCTGGGACGCGCTCGTCGCCGGGCGCTCCGGCGTGCACGTCCTCGAACGCACCGGCGCGCTGTGGGAGCAGGTGCCGATCCTCGTCGGCGCCGACGCCGAACTCGACGCCGACGCGGCACTCGGCCGGGTCCGCGCCAACCGCCTCGACCGCAGTCAGCAGCTCGCGCTCGTCGCCGCCGGGGAGGCCTGGGCGGACGCCGGCGCTCCCGCCGTCGAGGGCGACCGGCTCGCGGTGGTCGTCGGCACCGGCATCGGGGGAGTGGAGACCCTCCTCGACGCCCACGACGTCCTCGGTGCATCCGGGGCTCGTCGGGTGTCCCCGCGCACCGTCCCGATGCTCATGGCCAACGGGGCCGCTGCGCAGGTCAGCATCGAGTACGGCGCACGGGCCGGTGCGTACACGACCGTGTCGGCGTGCGCGTCCGGTGCCGAGGCGATCGCGATGGCCGCGCGGCTCATCGTCACGGGTGAAGCCGACGTCGTGATCGCCGGTGGGACCGAGGCCGCGGTCACCCCGGTCACGATGGCGTCGTTCGCACAGTCCCAGGCCCTCGCGAAGCCGGGCGACGACGACCCGACGACGCTCTCACGCCCCTTCGACGCGTCCCGCCGGGGGTTCGTGCTGGGGGAGGGCGCGGGGTTCGTCGTCCTCGAGAGCGCAGCGCACGCCGCCGCGCGGTCGCACCGGTCGCATGCCACGCTCGCCGGGTGGGGCGTCACCTCCGACGCGTTCCACATCACCGCCCCGCTCGCCGACGGCAGCGAACAGGAGCGGGCGATGACGGCGGCGATCCGGATGGCCGGGCTCACCGGCGCGGACATCGACCACGTCAACGCGCACGCGACCAGCACGCCGGTCGGGGACGTCGGCGAGGCCGCTGCCATCGCTCGAGCGGTCGGCACCGGTGCGCTCGTCACCGCGCCGAAGAGCTCGATCGGGCACATGTTCGGTGCCGCGGGCGCGGTCGAGTCGATCCTCGCCGTCCGGGCCATCGAGACCGGGGTCGTACCGGCGACGCTGAACCTGGAGCACCTGGACCCGGCGATCGAGCTGGACGTGGTGTCCGGTTCGGCGCGGACGGCCCCGATCAGGGCGGCGCTCAACAACTCGTTCGGGTTCGGCGGGCAGAACGCGTCGTTGGTGTTCACGGCGGCGTGATCGTCGGTCGCAGGACAGATTGAGGGAGTCTCGGTACCGTCGGGCCCATGGACACGAGTTCGATGATCATGGGGGCTGCGATCGCGTCGGTCGCGTGGATCTGCTTCGTCCCGTGGACCAAGCTCAAGGAACTCCGGGCCCAGGAGGAGCAACAGGGGCGGACGGATCCGCCCGAGGCCGACCCCCGGTAGCCTCCTCCGCCTGGCCGGTCTTCGCGGTCATCGGCCTGTCGCGACCGCGTCGTGCTGTCCGTCCCGTCACCGCCGCAGGGTCTCCGAGGGCAGCTCGCCGAAGCGTGCGGCGTACGCGGACGCGAACCTGCTGACGTGCAGGAACCCCCACCGGGTAGCGACCTCCGTCACCGTGCGGTCGTCCGGGTCCGCGGCCAGGAGGTCCTCACGCGCCCGTTCCAACCGGAGCTTCCGGAGGTAGGCCATCGGCGTGGTGTCCAGGCTGCGGCGGAAGCCCTCCTGCAGGCTGCGAACGCTCGTGAACACCGCGGATGCGAATTCGCCGACCGTCCACGGCCGCGCGGGGTCGTCGCGGAGCATCTCGACCACACGGGTCACCGCACGGGAACCGGATCGCCCCCGGGGCGCCTCGAGTGACGCGGAGTGGCTGTGCGGCTGGCCGAGCAGGAGGCTCTGGACGAACACCTGCTCGAGACTGCGCACCGCCAGCGGGTGGCTGAGCGCGCCGTTCGGCTGTCGCGATCCCTCGTCGACGAGACGGAGCGCCTGTGAGACCGCGCGACCGCCGGCCGACGCGAGGTCGAACGCGGTGTCGAAGTCGACCGGCCTCGACACCGGTTCGTCCAACAACCGCTCCAGCTCGGTCTGCAGGTCACGGCGAGGGATCATCACGGCGACCTGCGCGAACCAGTCACTGCAGTCGAGCTCCACCGAACGGCCGGGCATGAAGACACCGGCGGTCTGCGCGGTCCCGTGCAGCGGCGCGCCTCCGTCGGCACGGGCGGTCATCATCGAGCGGACCGGGACGTCGAGGTGGTACTCGACCGGCTCAGCGGTCCGGATCCGCACGGCTTCGCGGAACCGCATGTACCCGAAGGTGATCCGGCCGAGGGTGAGCGCGTTCAGGTGCATGCTGACGTCGGAGGAGCCGTCGGTGGGGTCGACCTGCACGGGCAGGAACACGTCGCTCAGGACCGCGGCGGCCTCGTCCACGGTCGTGCTCATCGCGACCGGGTGCGACGCGAACATGTCCGCTGTGCCCTCGATCATGGCGCGACTCTACCCGGCGGTGACACGTCAACCGTGCCCAGAACCCGCCAGGTGACGGGTTCCGCGCACATCGACGGTGGTGCCGCGCACAGCGGATGGCATCCGCATGGCACGCTCCCTACCGTCGAACACGTCCGGCACGCCTCCGTGCCGGTGCGGAAGCGGTGGCCTTTCCCTTCGGGTGGGGAAGGCCACCGTGGCGTCGGTTCGAGGGTGGGAGCAGCACGTGGGTCGTCCAGAACGTGAGGGTGCAGAGCATGCGGAGGTGTTCGTGCTGACCCGCTCCGCCGAGCGGATCCGCGTCCGGTGCGACTGCCCAGCGGCGGCGGATCATCCGTTCGTGCGACCGCTCGGCGCGCCTTCCGGAGTCAGCTCGGCGGGAGCTCCTGCAGGCCAGTGACCCGCAGCAGTCGAGCGTCGCGGCGTCTCCGCCCGGGCGAAGAGCACCAGGGGCGACCGAGGTCCTCGACCGTCAGCTGCGCACACGGCGCGGTCCTCGACGGAGCAGGACGAACGCCAGGACGGCGGTGAGCGCGTAGGCCCCCGCCTGGACCTCGAGCAGGGGGAGCGTGCCGATCGGTTCCTGCAGCAGACCCGCCGCGGTGATCCCGATCGCCTGGCCGACCGCCTGCCCGAGGCCGAGCGCGGCGAACGCGCTGCCCCGGCGTGAGCCGTCCGTCGCGTGCTGCAGCAGGCTCGTCATCCCGGCGCCCATGAACACGGCCGGCACGCCGATGGCAGCGAAGAGCACGGCGTAGAGCGGCACGGCGTGGGACACGAACGAAGCGTTCCAGCAGACCACCGTGATGACCGTGAACGCACTCGACCCGATGAGCGCGAGCCGCAGCGCGTCGATCCTCGCGCCGAGGACGCCGAGCGCGAGGCCGGCGCCGATCGCGCCGATCGCCTGCACGCCGCGCAGCAGCCCGACGTCGGCTTCGTCGCCGCGGATCACGTCGGTCACGAAGAAGACGAACAGCACGAGGAAGAGCCCCTGCGCGATCGACGCCACGGTGGTCACCACGACGAGGTCACGCGTCGGTCGGTCCGTCAGGGCGCGGAGGACGCCCCCGGTCCTCGCGCCCTCCGTGCTCGTGTCGGCGGACGGCACCGCGTCGGTGTGGCGGCTTCGGGGCAGGCTGAGCACCAGGGCGGCCGCGACGACGTACGACGCGACGTCGATGAGCGCCACCGTCGCGATCGACCCGACAGCGAGGAGCACGCCGCCGAGCGGGCCGCCGATGATCCGGCCGAGGTCGTTGTTCAGCCCGACGAGCGCGTTGGCCGAGTTCGCGCGCTCCAGTCCGACGAGCGTCGGGAGCAGCGCGTTCTTGGCCGGCAGGAAGAAGGCGCCGAACGAGGCCTGGGCGATGATCACGCCGTACACGATCGGCAGTTCCGAGCGGTCGTGCACGAGGAGCAGCGGCAGGAGCGTCGTGGCCTGCCCGATCATCGCGACGACCATCACGAGCCGGTGCGACAGTCGGTCGGTGACCCGCGCGACGACCGGGGCGAGCAGCACCGGCGGGGCGAGTTCGAGGAGGAACGCGAACGACGTCCCGACGGCGGACCCACTGAGCTGGAGCACGACGAGCGGCAGTGCGATGAACATCAGCCAGTCGCCGGTGTCCGAGACGAGCCCGGCGAGCCAGAGCCGTCGGAACGCCGGTACCGCCATCGCCGACCCTGCCGGCCCGCGGCGGGTGGCGGTCCGGAGGTCGGTCACCGGTCCGTACCGAAGCCCAGGCGCGGGAACGCGGAGAGCGAGAGGTGGACGTGCTCGGCGTCGGCCGGGACACCCTGACGGGTCGCCTGGATGTACGGACGGACGACCGCATCCAGGCGTTCGACGACCTCGGCCAGCTCGGACGGTGTGAGTGCGAGTCCGTACGTGGCGTGCACGTCGACATCGCGCCACCCCTGCGGCACCGCGTCGCGGCCGCGGAGGTACTCACGCAGCAGGTGGTGGTCGAGCTCGACGGAGGCGGCGAGCATGCGGTCCAGGCCGGCGAGGTCCGCCGGATCGACGCCGTCGGTGGTGAAGCCGGTGATGGTCGTGCGCCACGGCCGCGACCGACCGTCGCCCGACGGGTCGGGTTCGACCAGCCCGTGGGACGCGAGCACCCGGAGGTGGTAGCTGCAGTTCGAGGGGGTGTCCCCGACCGCGCGGGCGCACTGCGATGCCGTCGCGGGCCCGGCGGAGGCCAGGTAGCCGAGGACGTCGAGCCGCACCGGGTGGGACAGCGCATCGAGGACGCCGGGCTCGGCGAGGTTCGGACGGTTCTCCTGCACGGCGGCTCCCTCGATCTGAAACGGTCTTTCAGATCGTACGTCCGAGCCGCGAGATCTGCAAATGTCTTTCAGGTCTACGTCTGACAGGCCTCAGCGCGGCGTGAGCTCCTGCAGGCCCGTGACCCGCAGCAGGTCGAGCTTCGCCGCGTCCTCCGTGCCCGGGACCGCCGTGTAGACGACGATGCGGAGGTCGCCGCCGGGCACGCTCAGCACGTCGCAGTCGATCTCGATGGGGCCGACCGGCGTCCGGACGGTCTTGCGGCTCGCGCGGTGCTCGGCGACCCGGCCGGTGTTCCAGCGCCGTTCGAACTCGGGGGAGTCCCGCCGGAGCCGTGCGACGAGCTCGGCCAGGTCACGGTCGGCGGGGTAGCGGCCGAGCGCGGCACGGAGGTCGGCGGCGAGGTCGCTGGAGAACTCCTCCTGGTGGGTGTCGTCCCACTCCACGCCGTCGTGGCCGTGCATGAAGTGCCGCCAGACCAGGTTCCGCTCGATCCCCGTGTACCGGTTCGGGTCCCCGGACATCGCCGCCCAGAGCTCGTTCCAGAGGACGATGTCGTGCGTGGCCGTGAACACCGCGAGCGGGACGTCGCCGAGTCGATCGACGATCCGCTGCACACCCGGGGTGACGTGCCGGGGCACCACCAGGCGGGACGGCGGCACCACGGAGGCGACCCGGCAGAGGTGGTCGCGCTCCTCCTCGGTAAGGCGGAGCGCGGTCGCGAGCGCACTGAGGAGCTGCGCGGACGGGTTCGTGGCGCGGCCCTGCTCGAGGCGCACGACGTAGTCGACGCTCACCCCGGCGAGTGCGGCGAGCTCCTCACGACGGAGGCCCGGCGTCCGTCGGCCGGGCCCGGCCGGCAGGCCGACCTCCTCCGGACGCACCCGGTCTCGCCAGGAACGCAGCACACTCGCGAACTCGCTCATGCCCACCATCCTCGCCCCGCGCCTCCCGGCTTCCCTGGTACTGGTGGACCCACTGTCGAACGGTGCCTGGGGGACCCGGCCACGGAGGCGGAGGGTGGGGGCATGACAACGACACTCATCACCGGAGCCAACCGCAGTCTCGGGCTCGAGACCGTCCGCCGCCTCGTCGAGGCAGGCCACACCGTGTACGCCGGCATGCGCGACCCGTCGCGCGGCGACGACGCACGGGCGCTCGGCGCGCACGTCGTCCAGCTGGACGTCACCGACCAGTCCTCGGTCGACCGGGCGGTCGCCGAACTGCCCGGACTCGACGTGCTCGTGAACAACGCGGGCATCCTCGGGACGTCGTTCGGGGTCGACGATCTCGACGCCGACGCCATCGCCGCGGTGCTCGACACGAACGTGACCGGGGTGGTGCGCGTGACGCAGGCGGCGCTGCCGCTGCTGCGGGAGTCGGTGAACCCGGTGATCGTGAACGTCGCCTCCGGCGTGGGCTTCCCCCGCTGGCTGACGACCCCGGGCCGGGACGAGTACCCGGTGCCGGCGGTGCCGTACCCGGCGTCGAAGGCCGCGCTCATCGCGGTGACCGTGCAGTACGCGAAGCTCCTGCCGGGGTTCCGGGTGAACGCGAGTGACCCCGGGTACACCGCGACGGAGTTCAACGGCTTCGGCGGGCACCAGACCGTCACCGAGGGCACGGACGCCACGGTGGCGCTGGCGACGATCGGTGCGGACGGCCCCACGGGGGAGTTCCACGACCGGACGGGCGTCATCGCATACTGACGCGCTGCGTCGCTTCTCGAGTGAGCAGGAATCGTCGAATCCGCGGTCGAAGGACGGCCTGGAGGCGCGGCTCGCCTCCGACGTGCGGGCTCGGCTCGTCCCGTGGCCGGGTCGCAGGGCGTCGGTTCAGTCGTGGACGTCGGCACCGAATCCCGGTCCGGGCCGCATCATCCACCCGGCGGCGTCGGTGAGCGGGCGGAAGCCGAACCGCTCGTACAGCCCGTGTGCGTCGGCGGTGAAGAGCGCGAACCGCTTCAGACCGAGCGGCTCGACGGCGTCGGTCACCCCCTGCACGAGGGCGACACCGACGCCGCGGCCGCGCGCGTCCGGGTCGACGAAGACGTCGGCGAGCCAGCCGAACGTCACACCGTCCGTGATCACCCGCGCGTAGCCGAGCTGCTGGCCGGTGCGCTCGTCGTAGACGCCGAAGTTCCGGGAACCGGCGATGATCGCCTGCTGCGTGGCGAGGTCACGCCCGCGGGCCCAGTAGGACTCCTCGCTCAGCCAGCGGTGGACACGGGCGACGTCGAGGTCGTCGGGATCGGCGGAGAATCGCAGTCCGTTCATGCAGCCAGTGAACCGGCGGACGAGCGACGCGCGCAACGGCCGGTTCTCCTCCCGTGGCCCGGCCTGCGACGATGGTCGGATGCGCGCCGTCCAGTACGAGTCCTTCGGTTCCACCCCCGCCGTCGTCGAGGTGCCGGATCCCGTGGCGCCCGCTGACGGCGTGGTCGTCCGGGTCGCCGCGACGGGTGTGTGCCGGAGCGACTGGCACGCCTGGAAGGGGCACGACGACTCGGTCCGCCTGCCGCACGTGCCCGGGCACGAGTTCGCGGGCGTCGTGGCGTCCGTCGGCACCGACGTCACGCGGTTCGCCGTGGGGGACCGGGTCACCGCCCCGTTCGTCTTCGCGTGCGGCGCGTGCGAGCAGTGCCTGGACGGAGCGACGCAGGTCTGCACCCGACAGCAGCAGCCCGGGTTCACGCTGCCCGGCTCCTACGCCGAGGCCGTGGTGGTCCCGCACGCCGACGTCAACCTCGTCGCGCTGCCCGACACCGTGGGGTTCGCCGAGGCCGCCGGACTCGGTTGCCGCTTCGGGACCGCCTACCACGCGGTGCACGCCCGCGGGCGGGTCGTCGCAGGGGAGTGGGTCGCCGTGTTCGGCTGCGGGGGAGTCGGGCTGTCCACCGTCCTCGTGGCCGTCGCCGCCGGGGCGAACGTCGTCGCGGTGGACGTCGCACCGGCCGCCCTCACACGCGCCGAAGCCCTCGGTGCGGTCGCGGTGCCGATGGACGACGCCGTCGGGGACACCGTGCGACGGGTCACCGGCGGTGGAGCCCACGTCTCCGTGGACGCGTTCGGGAGCCGCGCGACCTCCGTCGCCGCGGTCGCATCGCTGCGGCCGCGCGGACGTCACGTCCAGGTCGGGCTGCTGCTCGACGACGAGGCGGTGCCGGCGATCCCGATGGGCCGGGTCATCGGGGACGAACTCGAGCTGCTCGGCAGCCACGGGATCTCGGTGGGGGAGTACGCCGCGATGCTCGACGACGTCGTGGCCGGGCGACTCCGTCCCGCCGATTCGATCGGTCGGACGATCGGGTTCGACGAGCTGCCAGAGGCGATCCTGGCGATGGACCGGCCCGCGACCTCCGCCGGCATGACGGTCGCGGTGTTCTGAGCCGTCCTCAGCGCTTCGGCCGGTACACGTCCGCCTTCGCGTTGCCCGCGAACACCGTCGAGCTGACCAGCGTCAGGTCCAGTTCGTCCTGGAGCCCAGAGAAGATCCCGGCGCCCGCGCCGAGGACGACGGGCAGGACCACCAGGCGGTACTCGTCGACGAGCCCGGCGCTCACCAGGCTCCGGCAGAAGTCCGTCCCGCCCTGGGCCAGCACGTCCGCACCGTCCTCGGCACGCAGGCGGTCGATCTCGCTCGTCAGGTCGCCGTTCGCCACTCGGGCGCCGGTCCACGTCGCGGCGGCGGGGGAGTCCGCTCCACCCATGTCGACCGTCGCCGGGTCGAACGCCGCCTGGCGGGTGAACACGACCTTCGGGATGCTGTTCATCGCCTGGGCGACGGGTGTCGTCGCGTTCGCCCAGAACGCCGCGATCGACTCGAACGCACGCCGACCGAACGCGTGCACGCCGGCACTCGACACCGTGTCGAGCACCCAGGCCGCCGAGTCCGGACTGGCGGCACGGAACATCCAGTCGGACTCCGCACGTGTGCCGGCGACGTGGCCGTCGAGGGACATCGACATCTTCAGGACGAGCTGCCGCATGGGACACCGCCGGTTCCGAGCACTCCACAGTGCTCACGACGGCGATGCTAGAGGGGAGCGGTACGGCCCGCCAGAGCACGGTCTCGATCCGGGTGAGTTGACATAATATGCATTATCGGCGCCCGGTCGGATCGTGGGAACGCGAACCCGCAACGGCAATCCGCAAGGTTCCAGCGCGACACCCGTGCGGACCCACGACGCTCACTAGGCTCACGGCGCAGCGCAACGGAGCACCGTGCGACGACGCGCACCGAACAGGAGACCACCGTGGGTGCACCGATCCGCTTCAGCACGACGGACGATCCGCGGGAGTGGAACAGCCTGGTCGCGACGAGTCCCGGTGCCACCGGGTTCCACGACTGGTCGTGGTTGCAGCTGCAGTCGGACGTCTTCGGGTGGCGGTTCGTCCCCCTGGTGGTCGCGCACGGCGGCACCCCGATCGGTGTCTTCCCCGTCCTGCTCCGTCCGGGGCGCATTCCACGACCGGCCGATCCCCCGTTCCCCTTCGTCGGCCCCCTGGTGCCCGCTGAGCACCTGCCGGACACCCTGCGCGCCTTCCGCTCGTGGCAGTTCCGCCACGGCGTGCCGATCGCCCGGTTCGACCTCAGTCCGGCGGTGACGCCGTCCGAGGCCGACCTGGACCGCGCGGGTGCCGAGTGGACGGTCGACCGGACCTACGTGATCGACCTGGAGGACTCCTCGCCCGAACGGCTCGTCGCCGGCATGAACCGGAACGCCCGGCGATCCCTGCGCGACGCGGAGCGCAACGCCGTGGCGGTCCGGCCCGCCGCCCCCGGCGAGACCACCGCCTTCCTCCCCCGCGTCCTCAGCGAGTCGTACGAGGTCCGCGGCGTGCCGTCGCCCTACCCGGAGGAGATCGGCGCCCGGATCGAGCGGTGGGCTGCGGACCGTGACGACGTCTACATCGGTGCCGCGGTCGTCGCCGGCGAGACCTCCGGCGTGATCGTGGCTCTCGGGAGCCAGCCCGTCGTCTCGGTCTGGGCCGGTGGCACCCTGCGGGAGCACCGCGCCGCCAACCCGAGCACGTCGCTGTACCACGACGTCCTGCGCTGGTCGCTCGACCATGGTCACACCGCGGCGGACCTCGTCGGTCGCGTCGACGACGGCATCGCACGGTTCAAGACGTCGCTCGGCGCGACCGAGCGGTCCTACGCGACGATCGCCTCGTCTCCCCTGCCGCGCGCCGCGCGGACCGCGGCCGTGTCGCTCTGGCAGGCCACGCAGCGACGTTCCTGAGGGGCGCGATCGAGGCCCTGGCCTGGAGGCGCGGATCACCCGAGCCGGTCCGCTCACGTGATCCGCGCCTCCAGGCCGACTGCCCCACCCGGTGGACGACGGACGTCATCCGCTCGACGCGGCCGACATCAGTCTCGCGACGAGCCGCGTCGTCCGCGCGGCCGATTCGGCCGCCGGTCGACGGCGGCAGGCTCGTGTTCTGCAGCCCAGTCGCAGCGCCCGAGGAGGCCCCATGTCGTCATCTGCCCCGCAGCTCGTCGTCCACGACGACGCGGTCCGCGCCAACACGGCCGTCTTCACCGCGCGCACGGGCGGACGGGTGATGGCGGTCCTGAAGGCCGACGGCTTCGGACACGGCGCGATCGCGGAGTCGGTCGTCGCGGCCGGCGCGACCTCGATCGGCGTGACCACCGTCGACGAGGCGCTCGCGATCCGCGAGCACGTCACCGACGTCCCGGTCCTGTGCTGGCTGAACCCCGTTGACGCCGACTTCGACGCCGCCCTGCTCGCCGACGTCGACGTCGCCGTGTCCGGGCCGGAGCTGCTCAGTGCGGTGAGCCGAGCCGCCGCGCGGACCGGGCGGCGTGCGCGCGTGCACCTGCACGCCGACGTCGGCATGGCGCGGGACGGCGCCGCTCCGGCGACCTGGCCGGCTCTCTGCGCCGCGGCGCGCGAGCTGGAGGCGACCGGCACGGTCCGGGTCGTCGGGGTGATGGGGCACATGTCCTGCGCCGACCGACCCGGTGATCCGCAGAACACCCGGGAGCAGCTCCTGTTCGCGAACGCCGTCCGCACCGCCCGACGACGGGGGCTGTCCGGGTTCGTCACGCACCTCGCGGCCACCGCGGCCACGGTCACCGGCGTCGGCGACGGGTACGACGTGCACCGGATCGGGGCGGGCTTGTTCGGCATCGACCCCTCCGGGACGTCGACCGACCTGAAGCCGACCCTCTCGCTCACCGCGCCCGTCGTCGGCACCCGGTCGATCGACGCCGGGACAGGCATCGGCTACGGCCTCGACCACGTCGCGGACCGCCGCACGAACCTGGCGCTCCTCCCCCTCGGCTACGGCGACGGGCTCCCCCGTGCCGCATCAGAACGCGCCGAGGTCCTGGTACGCGGACGGCGTCGGCCCCTGGTCGGTCGCTTCTCGATGGACATGGTCGTCGTCGACACCGGTGACGACCGCCTGGACCTCGGCGAGACCGTCACCCTGTTCGGCCGCGGCCACGACGGCGAACCGACGGTCCGGGACTGGGCCGGCTGGTCGGACACCATCGAACACGAGATCGTGACCCGGATCGGCAGCCGCGTCGCCCGGGTGCACCGCACCACCACGACCCAGGAGGCCGTCGTTGCCTGAACCCACAGCTCCCCCGCACCCGGAGACGTCGCGGCGTCGTGTCGCCGTCATCGGCGGTGGCGCGAACGACGAGCACGAGGTGTCGCTCGCGTCCGCTGCCGCCGTCACCCGCGCGCTCCGCGCCCTCGGCCTCGATGCCGTCCCGCTCACCATCGACCGGGCCGGAGGCTGGCGGCACACCGACGGTGCCGCGCTGACGCCGAGCGAGGCGGTCGCCCTGCTCACCACCTGCACCGCGGTCTTCCCGGCACTGCACGGCGTCCGCGGTGAGGACGGGGCCGCCGCCGGGTTCCTCGGCATGATCGGCGTCCCGGTCATCGGCTCCCCCGTCCGAGCCGGCGCCCTCGGGATGGACAAGTGGGTCACGAAGACCATCGCCGAGGCGGTCGGGATCCGCACGGCGCGGGCGGTGCTGCTCCGGGCGGACGAACCCCTCGGCGGGCTCCCGCTCGTGCCGCCGTTCGTGGTGAAGCCGACGACCGGCGGATCGAGCAACGGCATCTCCGTCGTCCGGCACGCGGACGAGTACAGGGCGTCGGTCCGAACGGCACGGGATGCCGGCGACGACGTCCTGGTCGAGTCGTTCGTCACGGGACGCGAGGTCGACATCGCCGTGTTCCGCGACCGCACCGGGACCCTCCACACGGGTGCGACCCTGGAGATCGGCGTGGCAGAGGGTGAACTCTTCGGTCGCACCGAGAAGTACGACGGGACGGCGCAGTTCACGGTGCCGGCCCGGATCACCGACGTGCAGCACGCCGCGATCGAGCACGCGGCGCGGACGTTGTACGACACGCTCGGGTGCGCGGGCGTCGCACGGTTCGACTTCTTCGTCACCGACGACGGCGTCGTCCTCAACGAGGTGAACACGTCACCGGGCTTCACCGAGCAGTCGCAGGTGCCGCAGATGTTCGCGGCGGTCGGACTCCCCTACGTCGACCTCGTCCGGGCGCTCTTGGACGCGACGCGCTCCGACGAGGGCTGACCCCGCCGAGGTCTCCGTGGGCGAGCGGTCAGGAGTCTGCGTCGGCTCCGGGGTCCTCGCCGTCCACGGGGACGTCGTCCGAGTCGATCTCGAGTGCGGCCTGTTCGTCGTCGCGTTCCTCGAGGAACTCGCGGTCCGTGTCCGGCTGCTCCGGGGCCTCGCTCTGGGTGGTCTCTTCGGCTGGGTCGGGCTGGCTGTAGCTCATGCGCGGGACGGTACGCGGGCCAGCCTGGGTGCGCGTGGACGGAGTCCGGACGCAGCGAGGCGGGTCGGCATCACTGCCGGCCCGCCTCGCTGCTCTCAGCGACTCACATGGTGTTGGCGACGATCATCGCACCGATGATCCAGTTGGCGATCGCGGCCACGATCGCGATGGCGCTGATGATGATGCCACCGAGCAGGACGCCCCGGCTGCCAGCGCCACGGTTGCGCGCCACGAGGGCGAGCACCAGGCCGATGATCCCCAGGATCAGACCGATGATCGGGATGAAGAACGCCAGCACGAGCCCGACGATGCCGAGGACGAGTCCGGCGATCGCGAGTCCGCTGTTGGAGCTGCGTGCAACGGGTGTGGTCATGATGGTGCCTCCTCGAAGAGGGCGCCCGCCCGGCGGGTACCGGATGACTCGACGCCGATCCACACGGTAGTCCGCTGGCGTGAGTTCGGCTCAGGTGATCCGTACCCCGCCGTGGTCCCGCCCGACCGGATCAGGCTCCGACGTAGGCCGCCAGGTGCTCCCCCGTCAACGTCGACCGTGCCGCGACCAACTCGGCCGGCGTCCCCTCGAACACGATGCGACCGCCGTCGTGGCCGGCACCCGGTCCGAGGTCGATCAGCCAGTCGGCGTGCGCCATCACGGCCTGGTGGTGCTCGATCACGACGACCGAGCGTCCGGCCTCGACCATCCGGTCGAGCAACCCCAGCAGCTGCGCGACATCGGCCAGGTGGAGGCCCGTCGTCGGTTCGTCGAGGACGATCACGCCGCCGGGTTCGCCGAGGCACGTCGCGAGCTTGAGCCGCTGCCGTTCGCCGCCGGACAGGGTCGTCAGGGGCTGCCCGATCGTCAGGTACCCGAGTCCGACGTCGACCAGGCGCGAGAGGATCGCGTGGGCAGCCGGGATCTTCGACTCCCCTGCGGCGAAGAACTGCTCGGCGTCGGCGACGGGCATCGCGAGGACCTCGCTGATGTCCTTCCCACCCAGGCGGTACTCGAGCACCGACTGGTCGAAGCGCTTGCCGTCGCACTCCGTGCACGGGGTGGCGATGCCGGCCATCATGCCGAGGTCGGTGTAGATCACGCCCGCGCCGTTGCACGCCGGGCAGGCGCCCTCGGAGTTCGCACTGAACAGCGCGGGCTTCACCCCGTTGGCCTTCGCGAACGCCTTCCGGATCGGTTCGAGGAGCCCGGTGTACGTGGCCGGGTTGCTGCGCCGGGAGCCGCGGATGGCACCCTGGTCGATCGCGACCACGCCCTCGAGCGGGGAGAGCGAACCGTGGATCAGTGTGCTCTTGCCCGATCCGGCGACACCCGTGACGACGGTGAGCACTCCGGTCGGGACGTCGACGTCGACGCCCTGCAGGTTGTGCGCCGATGCACCCCGGATCTCGATGACGCCGGTGCGCTCCCGCACGACGGGCTTCACCGTGACGCGGTCGTCGAGGTGCTTGCCGGTCACGGTGCCACTCCCCCGGAGACCCTCGACCGGCCCCTCGTAGCAGAGCGACCCGCCGTTCGTGCCGGCCCCGGGACCGAGGTCGACGACGTGGTCGGCGATCGCGATGACCTCGGGCTTGTGCTCCACCACGAGCACGGTGTTGCCCTTGTCGCGGAGGCGCAGCAGGAGCCCGTTCATCCGCTCGATGTCGTGCGGGTGCAGGCCGGTGCTCGGCTCGTCGAACACGTACGTGACGTCGCTCAGGGACGAACCGAGGTGCTTCACCATCTTCACGCGCTGCCCCTCTCCCCCGGACAGTGTGCCCGTGGGGCGGTCGAGCGACAGGTACCCGAGACCGATCTCGACGAAGGAGTCCACTGCGTCTCGGAGCCCGTCGAGCAGCGGCGCCACGCTCGGTTCGTCGAGCGCGTGCAGCCACGTCGCCAGGTCGGTGATCTGCATGGCGCAGACGTCGGCGATGCTCTTGCCGGCGATCGTCGACGAGCGAGCGGCGTCGTTCAGCCGGGTACCGCCGCAGGCCGGACAGATCGTGAAGGTGACGGCGCGGTCGACGAAGGCCCGGATGTGCGGCTGCATCGCTTCGCGGTCCTTCTGCAGGAACGACCGTCGGACCCGGAGCACCAGCCCCTCGTACGTCATGTTGATCCCGGCGATCTTCTGCTTCGTCGGCTCGCGGTACAGGAAGTCCTGGCGCTCCTGCTCGGTGAAGTCGCGGATCGGGGTGTCCTTGTCGAAGTACCCGGACTCGGCGAACATGCGCACGTTCCAGCCGTCCGTGCCGTAGCCCGGGATGGTGATCGCCCCGTCGGCGAGGGACTTGCTGTCGTCGAACAACTGCGTGAGGTCGATGTCCGTGACCGAGCCACGGCCCTCGCAGTCCGCGCACATGCCGCCCAGCCGGGAGAACGAGACCTTCTCGGCCTTGGCGTCCTTGCCCTTCTGCACGGTGATCGCGCCGCCGGCGGTGACGGTCGCGAGGTTGAACGAGAACGCGTTCGGGCCACCCACGTGCGGCGTACCGAGGCGACTGAAGAGCACACGGAGCATCGCGTTCGCGTCGGTCACGGTGCCGACCGTCGAGCGGGGATCGGCGCCGATGCGCTCCTGGTCGACGACGATCGCCGTGGTCAGGCCGTCGAGCACGTCGACGTCGGGCCGCGCCAGGGACGGCATGAACCCCTGCACGAACGCGCTGTACGTCTCGTTGATCATGCGCTGTGACTCGGCGGCGATCGTCGCGAACACGAGCGAGCTCTTCCCTGATCCGGACACCCCCGTGAAGACCGTCAGCCGACGCTTCGGGAGGTCGACGTCGACGTCCCGCAGGGTGTTCTCCCGCGCACCCCGGACCCGGATGCGGTCGTGGCTGTCGGCGGCGTGCTCGGCAGTGGTATGCATGTCGATCAGGGTACCGGTCGGCACCGACGCCGCACGAGGACCCGGTGCACCGGCCGGCGTCAGCGCGAGCCGTGGCGCCGGACCAGCTCCGGGAGCTCGGCGGGCTCGAACGGCTCGTCGGTGGCGTCGAGCTCGTCGGCGGTCCACCAGCGCGAGGCCAGGATGTCGACCTGCTCGTCGTCCGTCCACTCGGCGTCGGAGAGCACGAAGCCCGGTGTGCGGACGACGTAGAACTCGGAGTGCCCACGGTCGTGGTCCGCCTCGTCCCACTCGACGGCGAAGTCCCACGACCAGACCGGGGCACCGGGGTCCTCGATGACGATGCCCGTCTCCTCGCGGAGCTCCCGGATCGCCGCCTGACGGTGGTCCTCCCCCGGGTCGACCCCGCCGCCCGGCGTGATCCACCGGTGGAAGCCGTCCGACGACGGGGCCTTGGTGTCCATGAGGAACACCCGCCCCTCCGGGTCGAGCAGGAGGATGCGGGAGGTCCGTCGGAGTCCGGGCGCAGCAGTCACCCGGCCGAGGCTACCGGTGCCCGCTACGAGGCGGTGAAGCCGCTGACGTCCCCGACGAGCTTGGTGTGGTCCGCCGGGATCGGCTCCACGGCGGCCGCGGCGATCTCGGCGGCGAACTCGGACACGCTGTAGAGCTTGCCGACCTCCTGCCGACGACCCTCGATCGCGCCGGGGTTCAGGCGGTTCAGGAGCGTGGCGGTGATCGTGCCCTCGATCATGTCGCCGGAGACGACGACGAACTCGATGCCGGCGGCCTCGAGCTGCGGGATGAGCTCGCGGAGTGCCAGTTCACCGGCGCGCTTGCTCTTCGCGACCGGGACGTACTCGTCCATCGTCTCGGCCGTCTCGACGAAGTGCGCCTGGTGGCTCGTGACGAACACGACGCGCGAACCGGCGGGCATGTGCGGCACGGCGGTCTGCAGCATGTCGACCTGGGCGTCGCGGTTCAGGCGCAGCGCGTAGTCCTCGCCGAGACCGGACTCCATGCCACCGGAGGCGTTCAGGACGAGGAGGTCGATGCCGCCCCACTCCCGCACGACGGTGTCGACCATCGCCTGCACCGAATCGTGGTCGGTCAGGTCGGCGCCGACCGCGAGGGCCGATCCGCCGCCGGCGACGATCTTCTCGGCGATCTGCTCGGCGCGCTTCGCCTTGTTGCGGTAGTTCACGACGACCTTCGCGCCGGCCTCAGCCAGGTACGCGACGGTGTCGGCACCGATGCCGCGGGACGACCCCGTGACGAGGGCGCGCGTGTCGGCGAGGGATCCGGGGGCGAGGGGGTTGCTCACAGTCGTGTTCTCCAGGTTGCGTTCCGGCGGGTCGGCCGCCGTCGAGCCTACCAACCGCCTGGGCGTCCGCCGCGCCGTGCTGATATGTTGAACGGAGTTGGACCGGCCGTCGCGACGCTGCGAGCTGCCGCGCGCGACCGAGGGAGGGAGATCGCGTGAACGGAATCGATTGGATCCAGACGGTCGTCTGGATCGGCCTGGTGCTCGTGCTGGGCGTGGTCGAGGTGTTCACCCTCGACTTCATCTTCATCATGCTCGCGGCCGGTGCCGCCGGCGGGTTGATCGCCGCGCTCCTCGGTGCCCCGTGGTGGCTGTCGGCCATCATCGCGGCCGTCGTCGCGCTGCTGCTGCTGTCGCTCGTGCGCCCGCGCCTGCTGACGGCGCTCGGGCGGAACGCCGACCCGCACCGCACCAACATCGAGGGCCTCATCGGGCTGCCAGGCACCGTCGCCGTGGCCTTCACCTCGTCCGCCCCCGGCCAGGTCCGCCTGGCGAACGGCGAGACGTGGAGCGCCCGCATCGCCACCGGCTCCACCGACCGAACACCGCCGCTCGGGACCCCTGTGGTCGTCGAGTCGATCGAGGGGTCGACGGCCGTCGTCCGCCTCGGAGAAAGGGCCACCTCGTGACCACCATCTCAGCCGGGACGATCGCACTGCTCGTCCTCATCCTGGTCGTCGTCATCTTCGTGATCGTCGTGCTGTCCCGCGCGATCCGGATCGTGCCGCAGGCGACCGCCGGGATCGTCGAACGACTCGGGAAGTACCACAAGACCCTCAACCCTGGGTTGAACCTTCTGGTGCCCTTCATCGACCGTCTCCGCCCACTGCTCGACATGCGTGAGCAGGTCGTCTCGTTCCCGCCGCAGCCGGTGATCACCGAGGACAACCTGGTCGTCTCGATCGACACGGTCGTCTACTTCCAGGTGACCGACGCCCGGGCCGCGACCTACGAGATCGCGAACTACCTCGGCGCCGTCGAGCAGCTCACGACGACCACGCTCCGCAACGTCGTCGGTGGCCTCAACCTGGAAGAGGCCCTGACCAGCCGCGACAACATCAACGGCCAGCTCCGCGTCGTCCTCGACGAAGCGACCGGCAAGTGGGGCATCCGCGTCGGCCGCGTCGAGCTCAAGGCGATCGAGCCGCCCGTGTCCATCCAGGACGCCATGGAGCAGCAGCTGCGTGCCGAGCGGAGCCGTCGTGCCGCGATCCTGCAGGCCGAGGGCACGAAGCAGTCCCAGATCCTCGAGGCTGAGGGCCAGCGGCAGGCCGCCATCCTCGCCGCCGAGGGTGACGCGAAGGCCCAGGTCCTCCGGGCCGAAGGCGAAGCGCAGGCGATCGCTACCGTGTTCGACGCGATCCACACGGGTGATCCGGACGACAAGCTGCTCTCCTACCAGTACCTGCAGACCCTGCCGAAGATCGCCGAGGGCACCGCCAACAAGCTCTGGATGATCCCGAGCGAGTTCACCGAGGCCCTGTCCGGCATCGCGAAGGGCTTCTCCGGTGGTCGGACCGGCACCGGCCCCGTCGCCGGCGCCGGTGGCGGGGACTTCCTGTCGCGCATCTCGAAGCTCGCCAACGAGAGCCTGGCGAACACCGCCTCGGCCGACGCCGCTGCCGCCGCCGCACCGCGTGCCGATGCCACCGCCGCGGACATCGTGCCGGAGTCCGAGCTGGACCAGCGCCTCGCCGTGTCGAACCGCAGCGTCGACGCGCACCTCGCTGCGGCCGATGTCGAAGCCGCACAGCAGCTCGACGAGGCCGCACCGCAGCTCGACGAGGCCGCACCGCAGTCGGACGACGCGTCGGGTCACCGCACGGGTGACGGGTCCGGCCGCCGCTGACGCAGGCCCTCCCGGTACACGACGACGCCCGCCCCGGATGACCGGGGCGGGCGTCGTCGTGTGTCAGGTGGCGTCAGGCGCCACGTCGTGCGCGGAGGAACTGCAGGCGCTCCTGCAGGAGTTCCTCGAGCTCTTCACGTGAACGCCGCTCGAGCAGCATGTCCCAGTGGGTCCTGGGGGCCTTCACGTCCTCCTCGGCGACCTCGACGGGGATGCCGTCGTCGCCGAGCAGGCGACCTTCGCGGCCGGAGCGGGGCTCCGACCAGGTCTGGGGAACGTCTGCGTCCGCGGAGAAGACGATGTCGAACGTCTCACCCGAATCGGTCTGGTAGACCGCGCGCTTGCGGTCGGAGAGCTCGACGCCCTCCTCGCTCTGGAGGCTCTGACTCCCGAGCCGCATGCCGCGGAGACTCCGATCAGCCATGTGTGTGCTCCTCTCGCTCGTCTGCCCTCTCCAACACTGTCCCACGCGGGATCACTCCCGGACCGGCGCATTCACAGTCCGTTCCCAGTGGGACGGCGCGGCGCTCAGGCTCGACGGCGAGTGCGCGATCCCCACGGGGCGCAGGCGAGCAGGGTGAGCAAACCACCGAGCGAGAGCAGGAGCGCGATCGACCCCGAGGCGATCGTCGCCGGCGTCGTCGAGGTCCCGAGGGGCACGTCGGTGATCATCGACGTCGCGGTGTACTCCGGCACCCGGTCGATCGTGCGCCCGGTCGGGTCGATCACCTGCGACGCCCCGACCGTCGAGATGTTGACGAGCGAGCGTCCGGTCTCGATGGCACGCATCCGGGCGATCTCGAGCTGCTGCAGGTTCTCGTCGGTGCCGGAGAAGTCCGCGTTGTTCGTCTGCGCGAGGATCACCTGCGCTCCCCCGCGCGCCATGTCCCGGGTCAGCCCGTCGTCGACGATGTCGAAGCAGATCGCGATTCCGGCCTTGACCCCGGCGACGGACAGCACGTTCGGCTTCGTGCCCGGCGTGTAGTCGCGCTGCAGCAGCCCGATGAGCGACGGCGCGAGCTTCGAGAAGAACCAGCGGTCGGGCACGTACTCGCCGAACGGCACGGGACGCTTCTTGTCGTAGGACGACTGCCACCCGTCGGCCGTCCACACGAACGAGGTGTTGTGCAGCACGCCCGACGGCGTCTGGGTGATGGCGCCGGCGACGATCGGGGCCCCGACGGAGTCGACCACCGAGTCGAGTGCCGACGCGATCACGGGCTGCTGCCGGGGGTCGAACTCCGCCGACCCCTCCGGCCAGACCACGAGGTCCACACCCTTCGCGTCGACGTCGGTCGCGGCGACCTGCGAGTCGAGGACCTCTCCCGGGGTCGCCCGGTCGAAGTACCCCGCAGGACCGTTCCCCTGGACGGACTCCACGCGGATCGACCCGTTCGTGGCGGTCGGCCACGCGGGGACGGCGAGCACCGCGGCGACGAGGAGCCCGGCGGTCGCGATCCGCACCGGCACACGGAGGGCAGCACCGGGGCCGCGCGGCACGACGAGCGCGAGCGACAGCACGACGGCGACGCAGTAGACGACGACGAACGTCACACCGAGGACGCCGACGTACGCGGCCAGGTGCGCGAAGGGACTCTCGGACTGCGACAGCCCGACGCGCCCCCAGGCGAAGCCGCCGTAGGGCCAGCTCCCGGAGAAGCACTCGCGTCCGGTCCAGAGTGCGGCGACGACGGCCGGGAGGCCCCACACGCGCCCGGCGGTGGACGGCACCACGCGGGCGACCCAGCGGTACGCCAGGGCGATCGCCACGCTGCCGAGCGCGAAGAACACGGCCTCGAACAACGCGAGCGCGAACCACGGGACCGGTCCGAGGTAGCGGCCCGCCCACGAGATGGCGGGGACGTAGAAGGCGGCGCCGGCGACGTAGCCGAGCCAGGCGGCGCGCCGTGCGCGCTGCCCCATCGCCGCGAGCAGCATGCACGCGAGGGCCGGGTAGGCGAGGAACCACCAGCCAGGCGACGGGAACGACAGGGCGAACAGCACGCCGCCGATCACCGCGAGCGGGAACGCCTGCCCGAGCGGGAGTGCGTCGAAGTCAGGACGCCACCCAGCGACCGAGGCACCGCCCGGGTCTCGAGACACCGCCGGATCCAGCGGTGTCTCGAGACGGACCCGGCGTCTCGGGGTGAAGCCGGCGTCCCGCGGACGCACGGCGGAGTCAGGAGCGCGCACCGTGCCTCCCGTCAGACCGCTGCGTAGGCGACGATGCCACGGCGCACAGCGTCCGTCGCCCGCCGGGCGGTCTGGGCGAGGTCCTCGTCGCCCGCGTTCCGGATCTGGTCGAGGAGGTCGATGACCTGCTTCGACCAGCGCACGAAGTCGCCGGCCGGCAGGTCGAGCGTCCGCAGGACGTCGTCGAGCGCGGAGCCGGACGCCCACCGGAACATGCCGACCGCGGCGGCCGGGGTGGGCGGCTGCGAACCCGCGAGCCGAGCGTCGCGCTCGATGTCGTCGAGGCGGGACCAGATGGTGAGCGTCTCGTCGAGCGCCGGACGGAAGGCGCCCCGGGGCAGGGCGTGCTCGGTGCCGGGGGCGTCCTCGCGGCGGGGCTGGTACACGATCGTGGCGGCCATCGCGGCGAGCTGCGCGGGCGTGAGGTCCTTCCAGACCCCGGCCTCGAGGCACTCGGCCACCAGGAGGTCCCGTTCGCCGTAGATGCGCTGCAGTCGTCGACCACCGGCGGCGACCGTCGCCTCGCCGTCACCCGTGGGGACGAGGTAGCCGAGCTGCAGGAGCACGTCGGTGACGCGGTCGAACGTCGTGGCGACCGCACCCGTGCGGGAGCGGATCTGCTGCACGAGCTTGTCGTTGGCGCGCTTCAGCTTGTACCAGCGCTCGGACCAGCGGGCGTGGGCCTCGCGGTCGGGGCAGGCGTGGCACGGGTGGCGCTGCATCCGGCGTCGGACGTCGGTGATCGCCGCCTGGCGCTCGGCGCGGGCGCCGTGCGAGGCCTCGCGGCCGCCGGGCACGTTCGTGCGCTCGAGGTCGGAGAGCTCGCGGCGCAACGCCGCGTACTCGGTGAAGTCGCCGAGGTGGCACTGCATCGCCTGCTGGTAGCCGTCGAGCGACTCCTGCTGCGACCGGACCTTGCGGGCGAGGTCGACCACCGATCGGTCGGCCTGGAACTGCGCGAACGAGGTCTCCAGGACCTCGCGGGTGCGCTGGCG
Source organism: Curtobacterium sp. 314Chir4.1 (assembly GCF_900215175.1). Lineage (NCBI taxonomy): Bacteria > Bacillati > Actinomycetota > Actinomycetes > Micrococcales > Microbacteriaceae > Curtobacterium > Curtobacterium sp. 314Chir4.1. Next base: position 444,062 of record NZ_OCMI01000001.1, on the reverse strand, counting down.
CCCGAACTGGTCGATGAGGTTCACGGCCATGTTGTACGTCGGCTTGAACGAGGAGTTGAGCGGGTACGTCCGCCGGCTCGCGAGCGACGCCACGGCCTGCGGGTCGAGGCCGTCGGACCACTGGATGACCGAGTGTCCCTCGACGTCGATCCCACGGCGGCCAGCACGCCCGGTGAGCTGCGTGTACTCCCCCGGCGTGATCGGTACCCGGGCCTCGCCGTTGAACTTCTCGAGCTTCTCGAGCACGACCGTGCGCGCGGGCATGTTCACCCCGAGCGCCAGGGTCTCCGTCGCGAACACGACCTTGAGGAGCTTGCGCTGGAAGAGGTCCTCCACGACCTCCTTGAACGCCGGCAGCAGCCCCGCGTGGTGCGCCGCGACGCCGCGCTCGAGTCCTTCGAGCCACTCCCAGTAGCCGAGGACGGCGAGGTCCTCGTCGAGGAGGGTCCGGCAGTGGTACTCGGCGGTCTCGCGGATCTCGTTGCGCTCCGGTGCCGTCGTCAGGGACAGCCCGGAGCGCAGGACGTTCCGGACGCCCTGGTCGCAGCCGTTGCGGCTGAACACGAAGAAGATCGCGGGCAGGAGCATGCGCTCGTCGAGCATGTGCGCGATCCGCTCGCGGTGCAGCTTCTCGGTGCGCGGACCGCGACGGTCGTGGTACCCGCCACGACCCCGGCCGCCCCGGTGTCCGCCGCCGTGCCGCTCACTGCGGGCAGCGCCGCCGACGAGCCGCAGCAGTTCGGGGTTCACGCGGTTCGTCGCCGCCGCACCGCTGGAGTCGAACAGGTCCACCATCTTCGACCCGACGAGCACGTGCTGCTCGAGCGGCACCGGACGGTCCTCGGACACGATGACGTCGGTGTCGCCGCGGACGGTCTGCAGCCAGTCGCCGAACTCCTCGGCGTTCGACACGGTGGCGCTGAGGGACACCAGCCGGACCTCGGTCGGGAGGTGCAGGATCACTTCTTCCCACACGGCACCGCGGAAGCGGTCGGCGAGGTAGTGCACCTCGTCCAGCACCACCCAGGCAAGGTCGTCGAGCAGGTCGGAGTCCGCGTAGATCATGTTGCGGAGCACCTCGGTCGTCATCACGACCACCCGGGCGCGCGGGTTCACGTTCGTGTCGCCCGTGAGAAGACCCACCTCGGACTCGCCGTAGACGTCCACCAGCTCGGCGTACTTCTGGTTGCTCAGCGCCTTCATCGGCGTCGTGTAGAACACCTTCGCCGTGGGCTGTCGCATCGCCAGCCAGATCGCGAACTCCGCCACGATCGTCTTGCCCGCACCGGTCGGTGCGGCCACGAGGACGCTCCGCCCCTGGTCCAGCGCATCACACGCGGCGAACTGGAACGGGTCGAGGTCGAACCGCAGGTCCGCGCGGAACAGCTCGAGGTTGCGCGAACGGTTCCGGATCTTTGCAGCGGCGAAGCGTTCGGCGGCGCTCGGTCCGGCGGCGTCCTGCTGCTTGCCGGGACTCACAGTCCGTACTCTTCGTCGAGCTTCGCCTGGCGCTTCGCGACCCGGCGGTCGTGCAGCCACGCGACGAAGCACGCCGCGACGTAGAGCACGATCATCGGGACGGCGAGCAGGAACATCGAGATGACGTCGGCGCTCGGCGTGACGATCGCGCAGAAGACCAGGATGCAGAGGATCGCGATCCGCCACGACTTCATGATCGAGCTCGCGGACAGCACGCCGACGAAGTTCAGCAGCACGAGGAACACCGGCAGCACGAACGCGATGCCGACGGCCACGATGAGCTTGATGACGAAGTCGTAGTAGGCCTTCGCGTCGACGATGGAGGTGTCCTGGCTCGACACGAAGCTGCCGAGGATGCCGACCACGTGCGGCAGGATGTACCACCCGAACCAGCAGCCCGCGAAGAACAGCGGGATCGCGGTGCCGAGGAAGCCGAACACGTACTGCTTCTCGCGCCGGACCAGTGCCGGGACGATGAACGCCCAGATCTGGTACAGCCACACCGGGCTCGAGATCACGATGCCGATCGTGATCGCGATCTGCAGCCGGAGGTCGAACGCGCCCGTGATCATCGGGAAGTTCAGCTCGGCCGTGTGCCCGCCGACCTTGGCGAGCTGCGCGACCGGGGACCGCAGCGCGTCGAGCACGAACGGGGTGAGGAACCATCCGCCCACCGCGCACACCGCCACCGCGATCACGGCCTTGAACAGGCGGTTGCGCAGCTCGATGAGGTGCTGCCCGAGCGACATGCGGCCGTCGGTGTCCTTCGTCGGACGCCCGGTCCGCCTCGCTCGCCCGCGCGCGGTCGTCGAAGCCATGTGCACGATCCTACGGGACCGGGGCCGACAGTCCGCCGCGGGCGCGTGCGTTCGCACAGGCGGCGCGCGCGGCGTCGCGTCGATCCTTCCCAGAACGTGCGCGATGGCAAGCGGAAACGGGCGTACCTGGTCAGAAAAACCAACCAGGTACGCCCGAATCGGCCAGGTACGCCCGATGGCGGACGGGAGGCGCGGGGCGGGCTGACACCGTGCCTCCAGGCCGTCGCCGGGTCGTGCCAGGCGCGGGGCGCACGCCGGACCGATCCTTCCCAGAACGTGCGCGATGGCAAGCGGAAACGGGCGTACCTGGTCGGAAGAACCAACCAGGTACGCCCGAATCGGCCAGGTACGCCCGATGGCGGACGGGAGGCGCGGGGCGGGCTGACACCGTGCCTCCAGGCCGTCGCCGGGTCGTGCCAGGCGCGGGGCGCACGCCGGACCGGTCCTTCCCAGAACGCGTGCGATCGCAAGCAGAAACGGGCGTACCTGGTCAGAAGAACCGACCAGGTACGCCCGATTCGACCAGGTACGCCCGATTCCGGACGGGAGGCGCGGGGCGGGCTGGCACCGTGCCTCCAGGCCGTCGCCGGGTCGCGCCGGGCGCGGGGCGCACGCCGGACCGGTCCTTCCCAGAACGCGTGCGATGGCAAGCGGAAACGGGCGTACCTGGTCGGAAGAACCGACCAGGTACGCCCGGTTCCGGACGGGAGGCGCGGGGCGGGCTGGCACCGTGCCTCCAGGCCGTCGCCGGGTCGCGCCGGGCGCGGGGCGCACGCCGGACCGGTCCTTCCCAGAACGCGTGCGATGGCAAGCAGAAACGGGCGTACCTGGTCGGAAGAACCGACCAGGTACGCCCGAATCGGCCAGGTGCGCCCGATTCCGGACGGGAGGCGCGGGGCGGGCTGACACCGTGCCTCCAGGCCGTCGCCGGCTCGCGCCGGGCGCGGGGCGCACGCCGGACCGGTCCTTCCCAGAACGCGTGCGATGGCAAGCGGAAACGGGCGTACCTGGTCGGAAGAACCGACCAAGTACGCCCGTTTCCATCAGGTACGCCCAGGCCGGGCGCGGGCCGGACCGCGGCCCCCGCGTCGCGGCGCGCCTCAGTACGCGGCGACCGCTGCGGCGGCGAAGTCGCGGACCGCGGCACGCGCCGCGGGCGGGTCGAGCACGACCGCGCGGCCGGGCAGCCCGGCGACCAGGCGCACGACGCCGTCGAACCCGTTGGACGCCGCGAGCCGGATGCGTACCCGCCCGTCGTCGTCGGGCGCGTCGGCGGTGTCGGCGAGGAAGTCCGCCACGAGCGGCAGCGACGACGAGTCGAGCTCGACGGTGACGATGACGTCCTCGGCGGCCTGCTGGAACAGCGTGTCGGGGATCACGACGTCGTCGGTGGACTTCTCCGCAGCGCGGTCGTCGACCCGGACTGCCGACATCCGGTCGAGCCGGAACGTCCGGAGCGCCTGTCGGTCGAGGTCCCACGCACGGAGGTACCAGTCGGTGTCGATCGACTCGACGCGCAGCGGGTCGACCCGGCGCGGACCGCCCTGGGTGCGCGGACCGGCGTACTCGAAGGCGAGCCCGCGACCGTCGGCCATGGCGCGGCGGATCGTGGCGAGGGCGACGTCGTGCAGGTCCTGACCGACGGCGACGTTCGCCGCCGCTCCCCCGGCTCCGCGGGACAGCTTCGCCATGAGCGCCCGGATGGCGTCGCGGTCGGCGGCCTCCGGGAGCGCCGACAGGTACTGCAGGCCGGCGATGAGGGCCGAGGCCTCGCGGGCGGAGAGCCGGGGCGAGTCGTCGATCGCGACGAGGTTCGTCAGGACGATCATGTCGTTCTGGTCGAAGTCGTCCCACGCGATGTCGAACAGGTCGCCGTGCTGGTACTGCATCGTCTCGCCCGGGACACCGGACACCGCGATGAGCTCGACGGCTCGGCGGATCCGGGTCTCGGGCACGCCGAAGTGGCGGGCGGCCTCGGCCACGGAGACGCGCTCCCGGTCGATCAGGTACGGGACGAGGGCCAACAGGAACGCGAGCTTGTCCTGCGCCTGGAGCGGTTGCTGCTCAGCCACGGTCCGTCCCTTCGTGGTCGGCGACGAGTGCGCGGAGGCGCGCGATCACGCGGTCGCGCAGGTCGGCAGGCTCGAGCACCTGGACCTCCGGCCCGAAGGCGGCGAGTTCCTCGGCGAGGATCTGCGGGTCGACGTGGTGCAGCACGAGCACCCCCGCGTCGTCCGTCTCGGTGTCCCGGCGGCGCGCGAGGCGGCGTTCGGCGTCGGACCCCGGCGCGACCCGGATCCGGGCGGTGCGGGCGGCCCAGATGCGCTCGAGCTCGGCGAGCGTGCGCTCCCCGGCGCCGGCGGGTGCGGGGTGCTGCCCGACCTCGTACTGCGTGACCGGTCCGACGATCCGCGAGAGCAGGTAGTTCTTGTCCGTGCCGCTGGCGAACTCGTGCGCCGCGAGCATCCACCGGCCGCCGTGCTGGACCAGCGCCAGGGGTGCGACCTGCCGCCGGCGGGCCTCGTGCTGGCCGGGCGTGATGTAGTCGAACCGGACCGCTGCAGCACGGTCGAGCGCGGAGCGCAGCGGTTCGAACGCGACGTCCCGGGCACGGAGGCGCGGGGCGTAGGCGTCGACGCCGATCGCCCCGGCGCCTTCGTCGTCCTCCGACCCGGCGGAACGGACCTTGAGGAGCCCCCGGCGGGAGTCCGCGGAGAGCGCGCCCTCGCGCCAGGCCATCGCCGCGAGCGACAGCAGCGCGGATTCGTCCGGCGTGAAGCGGACGTCGACGGGCAGGTCGTACTCGCCCTTCGGGATCCGGTACCGCAGCGTCTGGTTGTTGCCCGCGGCACCCGGGGTCTCGATCGTCTCGAGCGGGATGCCGAGCTCGCGGACGTCGTCCTTGTCGCGCTCGAACTGGCGCTCCAGCGAGGCGTTGTCGCCGCCGGTCGTGAACCGCTGGCGGTATCCCTGCACGTTCGCGAGGATCTCGGACTTCGTCAGCCCGGACTCCGTCGAGAGCAGCGCGAGCACCAGGCTGAACAGCCGTTCCTCGGCAGGCACACGGGGCACACGGGTCGCTGGCACGAGCCGATCCTACGGCAGCGCGGGTGCACCGAAGTGCACCCGCGCCGCGGTCCGTGGACGGTCGGTCGAGGTCAGCTCGAGACCTTCCCGAGGACGTCGATCACGTACGCGTACGCGGTGCCCTGCTGGTGGACGATCGCGAGCACCTGGTCGCCGACGCGGTGTCCGACGATGGCGTTCCGGACGCCCTCGGCGACCTGACCCTTGGCGAGCGGCACGGTCTGCGCGCCCGAGCCGTCGGTCCAGCTGGAGCCGGCGACGGTCGCGTCCGCGCCGTCCGTGCCCCACGTGACGGCGGTGTACTTGATGAGCGCGGTGTCCTTGGCGGTCAGTTCCGCACCGGAGCCCTTGCGGAGCAGGTGGGTCTCGTCGGAGGACGGCGCCTTCCACGACGGGATCGTGATGCCGGGGGCACCGGACGGGGCGAGCACCACGGCGGGCATCCCGTCTCCCGCGAGCTGCGGCGTCCCGGTGGCGCGGGCATCGAAGGCCTTCTTGACGTCGATGACGGCGATGACCGCGTCCTCGGTCTTCCCCGAGCTCGTGCCCGTGTCCCCGGTGCTGCCGGAGCTCAGCGCGCTCTTCGGCAGCGCGACGGCCAGGCGGTCGCCCACGTGCGCGCACTCGAGTGCGGCACCGAGGGCACCGTAGTTGTCGGCACCCGCGGTGATCGGCGCGGTCTGTCCGGAGTACCCGCTCGTCTGTGCGACCTCGCCCGTGGCGCCGTCGACCAGGGTGTACTCGATGACGACGGGGGTGCCGTCCTCGATCTCGCGCCCGTCGCCGGTCCGCAGCACGGAGACCTGCGTCCCCTTCGTGGTGAGGCCGCTCGGGACGGAGACCTTCGGCTCCTTGCCGAACGAACCGCTGGCGGTCACCGCCTCGGACGCGGCACCGGGAGCAGCACAGCTCGACGGCGTCGTGCCGGCCCCGCTGGACGCGCAGCCGGTGAGCGCTGCGGCGAGGCCGATTGTGACCAGGAGTGCGGGGATGGTGCGCACGGACCCTCTTTCCGTTCGATGCAGGACGGGCACGTCGCGTAGCCTACCGGTCGCTCTCAGCAGCGCCGTCCGCCTCGGCCGCTGCGACCTTGCGGGCCTGGGCAGCGGCCTGGCGTGCGACCTTGCGGAGCTTCTTGTCGCTGGCCGATCGCTCGCCCACGGCGCCGGGGGTCCAGGCCTCGATGTCCTCGTCGGAGAACTCGACCTTGCCTGCGCGACGCTTCAGGTTCGGCAGGACGACTCCGTCTGCCAGACGACGTGCGGTGACGAGGAAGCCGGTGTGCCCGACCATGCGGTGGTCCGGGCGGACGGCGAGACCCTCGACGTGCCAGGTGCGCACGAGGGTCTCGCTCGACTGCGGGTCGGTGAAGCGGCCGGTGTCCCGGAGCGCCTCAGCCGTGCGGGACAGCTGCGTGACCGTCGCGACGTAGCAGACGATGAGTCCGCCGGGCACGAGGGCGTCGGCTGCGGCGTCGACGCACTCCCACGGCGCGAGCATGTCGAGCACGACGCGGTCGACGCTCTGCGGCTCGGTGGCTCCGGGCAGTTCCTCGACGAGGTCCCCGACGGTCACCGACCAGTTGTCCGGCACGGCGCCGAGGAACGTGCCGACGTTGCCCCGGGCGATCGCCGCGAACTCCTCGCGGCGCTCGAACGACTGCAGCTGACCCGTCGGGCCGATCGCACGCAGCAGGAACAGGGAGAGCGCGCCGGAGCCGACCCCGGCCTCGACCACGCGGGCACCCGGGAAGACGTCGGCGAAGGCGACGATCTGGGCGGCGTCCTTGGGGTAGACGATCGCCGCGCCGCGGGGCATCGACATGACGTAGTCGTTGAGGAGCGGACGCAGCGCGAGGTACTCGTCGCCGGTGCTCGCCCGGATGACGGAGCCGTCCGGCTGGCCGATGACGTCGTCGTGCCGGAGCACGCCGCGGTGCGTGTGGTACTCGCCGGCGACCTCGAGCGAGAGCGTCGTCAGCTTGCCCTTCGGACCGGTCAGCTGCACGCGGTCCCCGGCGCGGAACGGCCCGCGCGGCGGCGTGTGCGGTGCACCGCCGGAGGTGTGCGGCAGGGCTGCCGTGGCGTCGGCGGGGTTCGGGACGGCGTCGGTCATCGTGCGACCTCCTGGGTGCGGGCGGCGAGTGCCGGACCGGTCAGCTCGAGGAGCCGGTCGACGTCGACGTCGGCGAGGGTGGTCAGGTGCACGTCGCCGCCGGTGATCTCCGACAGCGGGACGAGGTGCTCGACGGCGACCGTGACGGCCCCGGAGGCGACGGCCGAGGCGACCCCGGTCGCGGAGTCCTCGATGGCGACGCAGGCGGTGGCGTCCACCCCGAGCTGCGCGGCGGCGGACAGGTAGGCGTCCGGGAACGGCTTCGGGCGCTCGACGTCGTCACCGGCGACGACGACCCGGAAGCCGCGCTCGCCCAGGGCCTCGGCCGCGACGAGGGCCATCTTGCGACGGGACATCGTCACGAGGGCGGTCGGGATGCCGCGGGCGTGCAGCCCCTCGATGAGCTCACGCGCGCCCGGACGCCAGGGCAGCTCGGCGTCGCGCAGTCGCACCATGACGTACTCCGTCATCCACTGGATGATCTCCTCGACCTCCATGTCGACGCCCTTGTCGCGGAGGATCTCCCCCGAGCGCTCGAGGCCGCTGCCCACCAGTGCGAGGCCGTCCTCGTGGGTCCAGACGACGCCGTAGCGGTCGGTGAGCTCGACCTGGGACTGCTGCCAGATCGGCTCGGTGTCGATGATCGTGCCGTCCATGTCCCACAGCACGGCTGCGGGCAGGACTCGGTCGGGATGCTGGGCGGTCACGGGCGACGAGTCTACCGGGGCGGTCCGACGCGCTTTCCGCTCAGCGCGGACGGGCGGGCGTGGGGAACGCCGACGGCCCTATCCTTGTTGCCTGAATCGTGTCCGGCCGAGTGCGGCCTGCGCCGCTCCCGCCCCACTCCACCACCAGGAGGTCCCGTCCGTGCCACAGCACTCCCCCTTCAGTGACGGACGACTGCTCGTCGTCGCGTTCGAGGGCTGGAACGACGCCGGAGAAGCGGCGAGCGGTCTCGCCAGGCGCATCGTCGAGTCGCTCGAACTCGACGAGCTCCGTGAGCTCGACGGCGAGCGGTACGTCGACTACCAGTTCAACCGTCCGAACGTCGGCACCGACGAGAACGGCGGGCGCGGCGTCCAGTGGCCCCGCATCGTCCTGCACGGCCCCGGCGCCGAAGGACGGCCCGTGATCGGCGCGACCGGCTCCCCCACCGAGCGTGACGTCTTCGTGCTCGTCGGACCGGAGCCCTCCCGCACGTGGCGTGGCTTCTGCGCCGAGATCATCGACCTCGCCGACGTGTACTCCATCGACGCCGTGGTCTTCGTCGGCGCCATGCTCGCCGACGTCCCGCACACCCGGCCCATCTCGGTCTTCGTGTCGAGCGAGAACGCCGGCGTGCGTGCCGCGTTCGACGTCGACCGCTCGTCGTACGAGGGGCCGACCGGCATCCTCGGTGTGCTCGCCGACGCCATGGACAAGGCCGGCCTGACCACCCTGTCGCTCTGGGCCTCGGTGCCGCACTACGTGCACAACTCGCCGTCGCCGAAGGCCACCCTCTCGCTGCTCGACAAGATCGAGGAGCTCACCGACGTCACCGTGCCGCGCGGATCGCTGCTCGACGACGCGACCGAGTGGGAGGAGGGCATCGACGCCCTCGCAGCCGACGACGAGGACATGGCGTCCTACATCGGCCAGCTCGAGCAGGCGCGTGACACGGTCGACTCGCCCGAGGCGTCCGGCGACGCCATCGCGCAGGAGTTCGAGCAGTACCTGCGTCGTCGGGAGCGCAAGGACGGCAAGGACGGCGGCACGGCCGGCGGCGAGGGATTCCGCCCGCCGCAGCCGCCGCAGTAGACGCACCCCACGGACGGCCTGGAGGCGCGGTGCCAGCTGGCACCGCGCCTCCCGTCCGTCGGTGGGTCGCGCCGGGCGCGGGGCGCCCCCGACGTCGCGGAGACCGTCGCCCGCGCGTCAGCCCAGGCGGATGCCGAGCAGGGCGTCGACGAGGTCGACGAGTTCCGGCGTCACCGCGGTGCCACCGGCGATCGCCGTGTCGACGGCCGCGACCGCACCGGGCGTGTCGAGGTCGTCCGCGACGCGGGCACGCACCCGCGCGACCACCTCGGCAGCGTCGTCGGCATGACCGGCGTCCGCACCGGACGCCCAGGCGTCCCAGGCCGCCAGTCGCGTCACGGCACTGACGAGCTCGGAGTCGAACCACTCCCAGTCGTCGGAGTACTTGTGCGACAGCAGCGCGAGCCGGATCGCCCGCGGGTCGGCGCCGTCGTCGAGCAACCCCCGCACCGTGACGAGGTTGCCGAGCGACTTCGAGATCTTCTCTCCCTGGTACGCGATCATCCCGGTGTGCACGTAGGCGTTCGCGAGCGGCTGGTGCGCGAGGGCCGCGGCGTGCCCGGCGCTCATCTCGTGGTGCGGGAAGACGAGGTCGCTGCCGCCGCCCTGCACGCTGATCGGCAGGCCGAGACGGTCGCCGGCGATGACGCTGCACTCGATGTGCCAGCCAGGGCGGCCGGCGCCGAGGACCGTGTCCCAGCTCGGCTCCCCCGCACGGGCGGCGCGCCAGAGCAGCGGGTCGAGGGGGTCGCGCTTGCCGGGACGGTCCGGGTCGCCACCACGCTCGCCGGCCAGGCGCAGCATCGTCTCGCGGTCGAGTCCGCTCTCGTCGCCGAGTGACCACGCCTCGGTCGGACGGTTCACGTCGAAGTAGACGTCGTCGCCCTCGGAGTCGGCGGTCGGGACGTCGTAGGCGTAGCCGGTCTCCTGCAGGAAGGCGACCGCCTCGGCGACCCGCTCGACCTCGTCGGTGACGGCCACGTAGTCGTCCGGGGGCAGGATCCGGAGCGCCTCCATGTCACGGCGGAACAGCTCGATCTGCGACGCCGCGAGCTCGCGCCAGTCGACGCCGTCACGGGCAGCACGCTCGAGCAGCGGGTCGTCGACGTCGGTGGTGTTCTGCGCGTACTCGACCTCGAACCCCGCGTCGCGCCAGACCCGGCCGAGTGTGTCGAACGCCAGGTAGGTGGCCGCGTGCCCGAGGTGGGTGGCGTCGTACGGGGTGATGCCGCACACGTAGAGCGCGGCGCGTTCCTCACCGCAGGTCGGGTCGACGGGCTTGCCGGTCGCCGTGTCGTGCACGACGGGTCGGGGCGCAGAACCGGGGACTTCGGGGACGGACGGGACCTGCCAGGCCCTCACGGCTGGATCACTCCGAGCGACAACAACACGAGGAGAACGATACCGAGTGCGATGCGGTAGACGACGAACGGCATGAAGCTGCGCTTGCTGATGTAGTTCATGAACGCAGCGATCACCACGAACCCGACGACGAACGCCACCACCGTCGCGATCAGCGTGTCCGCGATGCCGAACGGTGCCCCGGTGTCCCCGAGGCTCGTCGCGGCCTCGTACAGGCCGGACAGGAACACCGCGGGGACGGCCAGCAGGAACGCGAAGCGCGCGGCAGCCGGACGGGTGTAGCCGAGCGCGAGGCCCATCGACACGGTCGCCCCGGAGCGCGAGACGCCCGGCACGAGAGCGAGCATCTGCGCGAGGCCGATCAGGATGCCCCCGCCGAACGTCATGTGCTCGATGCGCCGGACCTTCTTGCCGACGACGTCGAGCACCCCCAGCACGATGCCGAAGACGATGAGGACGATCGCCACGATCCAGAGCGACCGGAACGTGGTCTCGATCGAGTCCTTCAGCACGAGTCCGGCTACGCCGATCGGGATCGTCCCGAGGATCACGAGCCAGCCGAGACGGACGTCGGGGTCACCCTTGGGGACGTCCCGCCGGAAGACCGAACGGAACCAGCGCCCGATGATCCGAGTGATGTCCTTCCAGAAGTAGATCAGGACGGCCGTCTCGGTGCCGAGCTGGGTCACCGCGGTGAACGCCGCACCCGGGTCCTTCGCGTCGGGCAGGAACAGCCCCACGATCCGGAGGTGTGCGCTCGACGAGACGGGCAGGAACTCGGTAAGCCCCTGGACGAAGCCGAGGAAGATCGCCTCGAGGATGTGCATCGAGCGGGCCTTTCACAGGGGGTCGGTCAGAACACCGCCACGATGGCGACCATCCACAATATCAGTACGTGGCGAGCAGGTCCCCGAGGACACGGCGCCCGAACGCGAGCGAGTCCAACGGCACGCGCTCGTCGACGCCGTGGAACATCGCCGGGAAGTCCACACCTGCCGGCAGCTGCAGCGGCACGAACCCGTAGCCCGCGATGCCGAGCGTCGACAACGCCTTGTTGTCCGTCCCACCCGACAGCAGGTACGGCAGCACCGGAGCACCCGGGTCGTGGCGGCCGAGGACGTCCCGCACGGCGTCGACCAGCGGACCACCGAAGTCCTGCTCGAGCCCGATGTCCCGGAAGGACATGACGACCTCGACGTCGTCGCCGGCGAGCTCCCGCACGCGGGCGAGCACGGACTCCTCGTCGCCCGGGAGGCAGCGGATGTCGACGAGCGCCTCGGCCTGGTCCGGGATGACGTTGTGCTTGTACCCGGCGTTGAGCACCGTCGGGTTCGACGTCGTGTGCAGCGCCGCGTGGATGAACCGCGAGGCCGACCCAGTCGCCAGGGCGACCTCGTCCGGACCGGTCACCGTCGGGTCCACCCCGAGGAACCGGGCGACCTCGGCCACCATCGCGTCCGTCGTCGCCGACAGGCGGACCGGCCACTCCTCGCCGCCGATGCGGGCGACAGCCGCTGCGAGCTTCGTCACCGCGTTGTCGCGGATCACGTGCGAACCGTGCGCCGCCGTGCCCTTCGCGACGAGCTTGATCCACATCAGCGCCTTCTCGCCGGTCTGCAGCAGGTACGCCCGCCGGTCGCCGAGCGTGATCGAGTACCCGCCGACCTCGCTGATCGCCGCACTGGCACCCGCGAAGACCTCGGGGTGGTGCTCGACGACGTGGTGCGAACCGAGGACCCCACCGGCTTCCTCGTCGGCGAAGTACGCGATCACGAGGTCGCGCTCCGGAGCACCCTGCTGTTCGATGAGGTCGGCGAGGGACGTCAGCATCATCGCGTCCATGTTCTTCATGTCGACCGCGCCGCGGCCCCAGAGCATGCCGTCCTTGACCTCGCCCCCGAACGGGTCGACCGACCAGTTCGCGGGGTCCGCGGGCACCACGTCGAGGTGTCCGTGCACGACCAGCGCGGGCTTGTCACGGTTGCGCCCCGGCACCCGAGCCACGACGCTCACCCGGTCCGGCTCCGACTCGAACAGCTGCGGCTCGAGCCCGAGCGCCTGCAGCTTCGCCTCGACGTAGTGCGCCGCCTCGGTCTCGCCGCGGGACTTCCCCTCGCCCCAGTTCGTGGTGTCGATGCGGATGAGGTCACGGGCGATCGCCGCGGTGGCCTCGAGGTCGGTCAGCGTGGCCTCCGGGTTCGTCATGCCCCAACGCTACCGGTGCGCACCCACGAGCCCGGTGTCGGCCGTCACAGCAGGACGCGCCCGGGATGCGCCGCCGTGTTCATCGGGCGTTCAGACCCGTGCTAGTGTCTTCTCTCGGCAGGAACGCCGGGGAAACAGCCCGGAACGACGGCCGACAAGTGAAGAAACACCTGTCCGGGTGGCGGAATTGGTAGACGCGCTAGCTTGAGGTGCTAGTGCCCGTATTAGGGCGTGGGGGTTCAAGTCCCCCCTCGGACACAGGAAATGGGATGCCCCCTGGCCTTTCGGCCCGGGGGCATTTCCTGTTGTGTCTTCCCGGCGAGTGCCGCCGTCGCTTCGCTCGGGGCGTCACCGCCTCTGGCCAGTTCGCTGCGCTCACGGCCCCGTGTGGCCAGTTCGCTGCGCTCGCGGCCTCCCGTGGTCACCTCCGGTAGGTCGGGTCACCGCGGCGAGTCATTTCCGGTAGGTCGGGGCACCGCGGTGCGGTGGTCACGACACCGCGGCTGTCGATCGGCGCGTGCGGTGTCGGAACGCCCGCGCGAACCGCCGTCGGGTCGAGCCGGGAGGCGGGCGGTGCGACAACTCCGGTGTCGTACGACGTCGGAGTTGTCGCACGGCCGCGGGTGCAACAGTTGCAGACGCGACGGAACGACAACGGCGCTGTCGTACGACGTCGGGGATGTCGTTCCGGGTCGGCCGGGCAGCGTGCGTCCCAGCGCACCCACCGACGGACGGGAGGCGCGGTGCCAGCCGGCACCGCGCCTCCCGTCCGTCAGGAACGCGCGCCTAGGACTTCGACGCCTCGACGAAGTTGCTGCGCGGGTCCGTCTCCTTGATGAGCGAGGTCGCGTCGCGACCCGACACGGCGCCGGTGACCCAACCGATGATGATGCGGGCCTTCCGGTTCAGCGTCGGCATCGCGTACACGTGGTACGCCCGGTGCGCGAGCCAGGCGAGCAGGTTCGTCATCTTGATGCCCTTGATGTTCGCGGCACCCTTGGCCACACCGTACGACGCGACGGTGCCGATCGACGGGTGGCGGTACTCCTCGAGGGGCTTGCCCGTGATCGTCGCGACCACGTTGTCCGCGGCCACCACGGCCTGGCGGACGGCGTTCTGCGCGTTCGGCGGGTAGTACGCCGGCTGCTTGTCGGCGGTCAGGTCGGGGACCTGCGCGACGTCGCCGAGGCCCCAGACGCCCGGGACGACCTCGTGCGTCTCCTCGTTCTCGACCTGGAGCTTCGCGTTGGCGGCGAGGTGCCCCTTCGGTCCGCGCGGCAGGTCGGACGCGTCGAGGAGCGGGTTCGGCTTCACGCCGGCCGTCCACACGAGCAGCCCGGTGGCGAACTCGTCGCCGTCGGAGAGCTTCACGACGCCGCCCTCACAGCTGGGCATCGTGGTCTTCAGGCGGACGTCGATGCCGCGGGCACGGAGAGCCTCGAGGGTCCACTTCGACAGTTCGGGGCCGACCTCGGGCGCGACACGGTCGAGCGCGTCGATGAGGACCCAGCGCGGGTGCTCCCCCGCGAGCGACGGGTAGGTCTTGATCGCGGCCTGGGACACGTCGAACAGCTCACCGATCGCCTCGACACCGGTGTAGCCACCGCCGACGAAGATGCTCGTCAGGAGGCGACGACGCTCGTCCTCGTCGCGGGTGGCTGCGGCCTTCGCGATGTTGTCGAGGAGCTTCGCACGCACGTAGGCGGCTTCCTCGACGCTCTTGAAGCCGACGCCGTACTCCTCGAGCCCGGGGGTCGGGAACGTGCGCGTGACCGAACCGAGGGCGACGACGAGCTGGTCGTAGCCGAGCGTGCGGTCGTCGCCACCGGCCGTGGCGATGGTGACGGTCTTGTCGGCCGACGAGATGCCGGTGACCTTCCCCTGGATGACGCGGGTCTTCCGGAGCGCGCGACGCAGCTCGACCGTGACGTCCTTCGGGGCGATGTGGCCGCCGGCGACCTCCGGCAGGAACGGCAGGTAGGTGTAGTACGTGTTCTGGTCCACCAGCGTGATCCGCATCGGCACCGTGGCCGCGTGCTTCTGGAGCTGCTTGACGGTGGTGTAGCCGGCGGAACCGCCGCCGAGGACGAGGACGTGAGGGATGGAGTCTGCCATTCCCCCGGTCTACCCGAATACGGCTTGTGATGTCATGAGCCGCGCGGGCGGTCGCGCAGACGCCACCAGGCGGTCTCGGCGAGCTCGATGCCCATGTAGACGCCGTGCGGGGTGCGACGGGACTCCGTGAGGGAGAACCGACGCAGCCGGTAGCCGCCACCGAACCGGTCGATGATCGCCTCGGGAGAGGACTCCGCGTCCCGCTTGACGTACCAGGTGCGGTCGTCGACGGCCTCGATCACGCCGTGCTCACCGACGCCCGCCGATGCGGGAGCGCAGCACGTCGATGCGCTT
Source organism: Curtobacterium sp. 314Chir4.1 (assembly GCF_900215175.1). Classification (NCBI taxonomy): domain Bacteria; kingdom Bacillati; phylum Actinomycetota; class Actinomycetes; order Micrococcales; family Microbacteriaceae; genus Curtobacterium; species Curtobacterium sp. 314Chir4.1. The sequence goes on along the minus strand of NZ_OCMI01000001.1, from coordinate 428,790 downwards.
CTGGATCTGCTCGATGCTCGCCTGCGCCACGGCCGGGCCCCCGCTGATGCGGCGGAGTTCGGCGTGGATCGCGCCGTGCGGTTCGTTCGAGTGCCGCGACCAGATCGAGACGAGCCGGTGCAGCTCCGACCGCTGTTCCTTGATCGTCTGGTACATCGGGCGGTCCTCGGCGACGGGGGCCTTCGGCATCCCGTCCTTCGGGGTCCGCCCCCTGGCGCGCTTCGCCTGGGTCGCCTGCCGCGCACGCAGCAGGTCGCGCACCTGGTCGGGTTCGAGCAGCCCAGGGATGCCGATGAAGTCGAGCTCCTCGAGCGAACCGACCTCGCCGCCGGTGCCGAACTCGCCGCCGTCGTAGAGGACGCGGTCGAACGACGCTTGCGAGTCGAGCGCCTCGAACGGCTGGACCTCGAGAAGACTCTCGGACGCCCGGTCCTCCTTGTTGGCCTCGGCGACCATGGCGTCCTCGGGGTTGTACATCCCGTCGTCGGCGTCCTTCGGGCGGTCCAGCGCGTGGTCGCGCTCGAGCTCGAGCGACGCCGCGAGGGCCATCAGCCCCGGCACGCTCGGCAGGAACACCGACGCCGTCTCACCACGGCGCCGCGCACGCACGAAGCGACCGATCACCTGGGCGAAGAACAGCGGCGTGCTGGCGCTCGTGGCGTACACGCCGACGCAGAGCCGCGGGACGTCGACGCCTTCCGACACCATGCGGACGGCGACCATCCAGCGCGACGTGTCGTCCGCGAAGGCACTGATCCGGCTCGACCCGGCGGCTTCGTCGGAGAGGACGACCGTGGGCCGCTCCCCCGTGATCTGCTGCAGGATGCGGGCGTACGCGCGCGCCGTGGTGGTGTCCGTGGCGATGACGAGCCCGCCGGCGTCCGGCACACCACGGCGGACCTCGGTCAGGCGCTTGTCGGCCGCGGAGAGCACTGCCGGCATCCACTCGCCCTCGGGCGAGAGCGCCGTGCGCCAGGCCTGGGCGGTGATGTCCTTCGTGACCTGCTCGCCCAGGGACGCCGACATCTCGTCGCCCATCCGGGTCTTCCAGCGCATCTGCCCCGCGTAGGCCATGAACAGCACGGGACGGACGACGCCGTCCTTGAGCGCGCGGCCGTAGCCGTAGTTGTAGTCGGAGATCGAGGTGCGGATGCCCTGCTCGTCCGGGGCGTACTGCACGAACGGGATCGGTGCTGTGTCGGACCGGAACGGGGTGCCCGACAGGGAGAGGCGTCGGGTGGCCTTCGAGAAGGCCTCTCTGATGCCGTCACCCCAGGTCAGGGCGTCGCCGCCGTGGTGGACCTCGTCGAGGATGACGAGCGTCTTGCCACCGGCGGTGATCTTCTGGTGGACCTCGGGGTTCATGCCGACCTGGGCGTACGTGATCGCCACGCCCTGGTAGTGCCGGCCGAACATGCCGTCGCCGTTCTTGAACATCGGGTCGATCCGGATGCCGACGCGGTCGGCGGAGTCCGCCCACTGCCGCTTGAGGTGCTCGGTCGGGGCCACGACGACGATCCGGTCGACGGTGCCCCGGGCCAGCAGCTCGGTGGCGAGGCGGAGCGCGAACGTCGTCTTGCCGGCGCCGGGGGTGGCCGCCGTGAGGAAGTCGCGCGGCTCGGTCTCGAAGTACTTCGTCAGCGCTTCGACCTGCCAGGCGCGCAGCTTCGACGCGGTCCCCCAGGCGGCGCGGTCCGGGAACGCCGGCGACAGGTTCTGGACGGCCGAGTTGCCGGCTGCCTCGGCAGCGGCGACCGCTTCGTCGTGGGCGACGACGGGGTGCTCGGGTGCGGCGGGTGCGTCGTCCCACAGCGCCGCGGACTGGTCCCCGGCAGCTGGCTGATCGGTGTACTCGGCTGCGCTCACTTCGGAGGATTCTACCGTCACCCTCGGTCCTGCCGAGCGTGCGGGACGTGCCCCTCGGGCGTGCCGCGGACCAGGGAAGCCGGGCGGAGCACGCCCGCACCGAAGCGCGCGGCGACCGCGTCGACCGTGGTCTCGGTGTCGCGCCACGGCGCGTCGTCGTCCCACAGCGCGTTGCTCGCCGCGGCCGGCACGAGGTTCTCGCCCCGGACGCCGATGAGCCGGATCTGGTTGCCCGGCCGGTGCAGGACGTCGTAGAGCTCGACGGCTTCGCGGTGCAGGCGCTTGGCGACGTCGGTGGGTTCGGCGAGGGTGCGCGACCGGGTCAGCGTGGTGAAGTCGGTGTAGCGGACCTTGAGCGCGACGGTCCGGGCCTGGACGTCCGCGCGCCGGAGCCGGACGGCCACCTTGTCGGCGAGACGCAGGAGTTCACGGGCGACGTCGTCGCGCTCGGTCAGGTCGCGCCCGAAGGTCATCTCGTGCCCGATCGACTTCTCGCCGACACCTTCTTCGACCACCCGGGGGTCCCTCCCCCAGGCGAGGTCGTGCAGCCGCTGCCCGCCGGCCGGACCCAGCGCCGAGACGAGCGAACCGAGCGGTGTCGTCGCGAGGTCGCCCACGGTCCGGATGCCGCGACGCTCGAGGGTCTCCTGGGTCTTGCCGCCGACGCCCCACAGCGCGGACACCGGCTGCGGGTGCAGGAACGCGACGGTGTCGGCAGCCGGGACCACGAGGAGGCCGTCCGGCTTGGCGCGGCTGGACGCGAGCTTCGCCACGAACTTGGTCGACGCGGCACCGACGGAGCAGTGCAGGCCCGTCTCGGCGAACACCGCGGCACGGATCGCGCGGCCGATCTCCCACGGGGTGCCGTAGAGCCGGATCGCGCCAGCGACGTCGAGGAACGCTTCGTCGATGCCGAGTCTCTCCACCCGCGGCGTGAAGCGGTCGAACACGGCCATCACGGCGTCGGACTTTGCGCGGTACTTCTCGAAGTGCGGTTCGACGATGATCGCGGCCGGGCACCGACGCTTGGCCACGGCCATGGGCATGGCGGAGTTCACGCCGTACTTGCGCGCTTCGTACGTGGCGGCGGTCACCACGGAGCGGTCGGAGTCGTGCCCGACGATCACCGGCAACCCGCGGAGGTCCGGCCGGTCCAGCAGCTCGACGGAGGCGAAGAAGGCGTCCATGTCGACGTGCAGCACGCTCGCCGTCAGGTCGTCGACGGGCGCGTCGGACACCAGTCGGTTGCGTCCGTCCTGCTTGCTCACACGGCGATGATGCCAGGCCCCACCGACATCGCCCCGACGACCGTCGCGTGGTGGCGGTCGGCGAGCAGCGCGAGCGCCTCGTCGATGCGCCCGAGCGCGTGCGCGACGGTCTCGACCGCGCGCTCGTCCGGGCGTCCCGAGGCCGCCGCGACCGCCTCGTCGAGCTGGTCGCCGACCCGTACCCACACCGCCGCCGACGTGGCGGAGCGTGGGCCGGCCACGATGCCGTCCGCGAGGTGCGCGATCGAGGAGGCGAGGCTCTCGGCCGCACCACGCAGGGCGGCCGGTGGGTCCTGCGGGGCCGCACCGAGCCTCCCGGCTGCCTCGCGCGCGAACGTCGCGGCCGCCTGCAGGGACGCGCGCGTCCTGGCGTCGGCGCGGGCCGGCCCGCCGGTCGGGAACCGGACCATCGGCCGCAGGACCGCGTCGAGTTGGTAGGTGGCCGCGTCGACGGCGCGCGACCGGGCGCGCAGGTCCGTCACCGTCACCTCGGTCGGTCGGGAGGCGCGGTCTGCCTCCGCCGCGTCACCCGCCTCCGCCTCGTCGTCGGCCTCGACCCCCACCAGCGCGAGCACGAACGCGCGGACCGCGACCAGCTGCCGCCGCACCGCGCGCCGGATGACGGCACGGGTGGCGATCGGGAAGACGACCGCGCTGACGAGCACCGCGACCGCGGCGCCGAGCAGGTTCTCGGCGAGCCGCATCGGGATGAGGGAGTCGGTGAAGGTGCCGGAGAACGCGTACACCTGGCAGAGGACGACCACGAGGCACGCGGCCCAGACCGAGTACACGCCACCGAAGCCGTACGTGCCGACGGCGAGCAGGACGCACACGAGCACGATCGTCACCCACGGGTGCGTCGTGCCGAGCAGGTGCACGAGGACGATGCCGACCGCTCCCCCGACGACCGTCCCGACCCCGCGGTGCAGGCCCTTCCGGATCCGTTCGTGCGTGGTGTTCGTGCCGGCGAGGACGATCATCACGCCGATGACACCCCAGTAGAACCGGCTGCCGTCGAGCATGAGGGCGAGGGGCTCGACGATCGCGACGGCGATGGCGGCGTGCACGGCGGTCCGGAGTGACGCCGTGAGGTGCCAGCGTCGCCACGGCCCCTCGGCGACGGTGTCCGCGAGGACGGGCACGGCTCCGGCCGGGCGTCCACCGGCCAGGATCACCGGCGTGGTGAACGGGACACCGGCTCCGCGGCGGGGCAACTCGTCGCGGAGTTCGCGCCACCGGAGGCCGGCGGACCGCAGGTCGGCGAACTCGGCGGCCATGCGGCGCACGATCGCCGTGGTCCGGGATCCCTCGTCGGCGGCCGAGGCCGTGATCCCGTAGCGGGCGAGCAGGGTGTGTGCCGCGTCCTCGCCGTGGCTGCCGCCGTGCCGGAGGACGACCGTGAACGCCCGGAGCGCGGCGTGCCGCACGTCCGACGGTGCGCCGTGCTCGACCAGCGCCCCGGCCCCGCGACCGAGCTCGTCGATCGCGAAGTGCGTGTCGAACACCAGTCGGTGCAGTTCCTCGGCGGCGGTGTCCGCGTCGACCCCGCTCGCAGCGAGCATGCCGTCGACCGTCAGGGCGATCTCGTGGTACCGGTCGCGGGCCCGTCCGAGTCGACGGACGGCTCGGCGTCGGGCGCGGGGGTCGTCAGCGGCGGCGCCGACGGTCCCGGCGGCGAGGACGGCCGCGGAGGCCTCGAGCACGTCAGAACCCCGGGCGACGAACCCGCGACGGGTCCGGAGCAGCGCACGGTGCGGGTTCGGCCGGAACAGGAGCCGGACGACGATCGTCACGGCGAGGGACCCGGCGACGACGAGCCCGAGCGGGACCACACTCGTCTCCGGGAGCGGCAGCAGGAGCCCGCACAGGTACCCGGCGAACCCGACGATCGCCGCGTCCGCCGCCCATGCTCCCCACGACGCCGCCGCGAACTGCAGGAACAGCAGCACCACGATGAGGACGAGTTCGAGCAGACGGAACGGCTGCAGGGCGATGCTCCCCGCGAGCGCGACGACGAACGGCACGAGGACCGCGCCGGTGCGCGCGGCGGTCCTGCCGGTGCTCGGGTCGACGATCACCAGGCAGGTGATGAACGCCGGCATCGCGCCGATCATCACGCCGAGGATCGCCGGGAGCCCGTACGCCGTCGCGATCGCGTACCCGACGGCCATGCCGGCCGGGACGGCGACGAGGGTGCGGAGGGCTCCCTCGGTCTTCACGAGCCCGGGGTCGAGCGCGAGGGCACGGTCGGTCAGTCGCTGGGTGCGGGTCCGTCGCCGCGGGGCGGTCCGGTTCGTGGTCTCGGTCCTCGGCACGCTCCGGCCGCCTCCTGTTCGCTCGGGAGGTCAATGGTACCGCAAGCGAACTAGTTTCGAGGGGGGGCGTCGGCGTCGGGCACGGTGCGAGGTTCCGACCAGTGTGCGAGGGGTACGGGCTCCCACAGTGCGCGGAACCTCGCACCGTACGGCCGGCCGTGCGCGCAGACCTCGCGCGGCCCTCGCGCGCCCCTCGCACGGTGCGAGGGGCGCGCCGCGCGTCAGGCGAGCGGCCCCAGCACCGACGCGGCGATCGTCCGCGCCGCCGAGTCCCGCGACGACGGGTGGTACTGCCCCGCCCGGACGTCCCGCGCCAGGCGCGCGAGCTCGCCACCCGCCCGGTAGGCCCCGCCACCGACCACCCGCATCGCCTCGTCCACCACGTGCTGCGCCGCGTCGACCGCGCGGGCCTTCGTGCCGACGAGCAGCGGGAACCACCGCGGCCCGAAGTCGTCCAGCTCGTCGACCGACCGGGCGAGCGAGGACACCTGCAGCTCGATCGCGTCGACCGTCCCGCGCATGTCCGCGATCGCCCGGCGCACGTCCGGGTCCTCGGACCGCGGCGTTCCGTCCAGCGATTCGCGCGACCGCACCGCGGACACCGCCAGCGACACCGCACGCGAGGCGATCCCGACGTACACCGAGGCGATGAGCAGCTCGAACGACGCGAAGATACCGAACACGAGCGGGTCCTGGTTCGGCCCGACGGGCAGGGTCCGCACGATCCGGTCGGCCGGCACGTGCACGCCGCGGAGCTCCGTCGTCCGGCTCTGGGTCGCCCGCATCCCGAGCGTGTCCCAGTCGTCCAGGTGTTCGACGTCCCCGTCGGACCGCAGCACGAAGCCGTGCACGAGGCGCGGTTCGGGCCCGGACTCGTCCTTGCCGAAGACGCTCAGCACGTCCCACGCCGGTGCGAGCGACGTGAACACCTTCGTGCCGGTGAAGCGGTAGCCGCCGTCGCCGTCCGGCTCCGCCGTCGTCAGCGAGTCGAAGAGCACGGCGTCGTTGCCCGGCTCGCTCACGCCGAACGCGAGCAGGTGGTCGTCCGCCGCGTGGTCGGTGACGGCCTGGAGGAACGACTCGCCTCGCGCGGACACGGTGCGGGCCGCCTGCACCCAGACCTGGTGCATCCCGAGGCCCAGCGCCGTCGCCGGCGCGGCCTCCGCGAGCCGCCGCTGCACCGCGGAGGTCGCGGCGAGCCCGAGTCCGGCACCGCCGCGTTCGACGGGCACGCCGAGCCGCAGGTACCCGGCCGCCCGGAGTTCGTCGAGGTCCTCGGTGCAGAACGCGTTCGCGGCGTCGTAGCCGGGCGCACGGGCGGCGATGCGCTCCAGCAGCTCGTCGCCCAGCACCGCCGCGGGGTTGGCCTTCGTCATGCCACGAGACTATGGTCCGAGACGTGTCAGATCGTCATCCGTGGTCCAGGTACGTCGCGATCGGTGACTCGTTCACCGAGGGGATCGGTGACCCCGACCCCACCGTGCCAGGCGGGAACCGCGGCTGGGCCGACCGCGTCGCCGAGGTCCTGGCGAACCAGACCGACGACTTCGCCTACGCCAACCTGGCGATCCGCGGGCGTCTGCTCCAGCAGATCATCGACGAGCAGGTCGAACCGGCCCTCGCGCTCCGCCCGGACCTCGTCACGGTGTCGGCCGGCGGCAACGACATCATCCGTCCCGGATCCGACCCGGACGAACTCGCCGAGCGGGTGGACGCGATGGTGTCCCGGTTGCGGAGCGACGGCGCGACCGTGGTGCTCTTCACCGGCCCCGACGTCGGGATGACCCCCGTGCTCGGGATGGTCCGCGGCAAGACGGCGATCTACAACGAGAACCTGCACGCCATCGCGCTGAAGCACGGCGCCCTCGTGGCGAACATGTGGGCGCTCCGGGTCCTCCGTGACCCGCGGATGTGGGCGCCGGACCGGCTGCACCACTCCCCGATGGGTCACGCCACCGTCGCGGCCGCCGTGCTCGACGCGCTCGGCGTCGAGCACGGGCTCGAACCGTTCAACCCGGAACCGCTCGAGGCGCGCCCGTGGCGGGAGGCCCGCGCGGAGGACCTCGGCTGGGCGCGCGAGTACCTCGTCCCGTGGGTGGTGCGGCGGATCAAGCACACGTCCTCCGGCGACGGCGTGACCCCGAAGCGCCCCGAACTGCAGGACGTCGTCGAGCACAAGTCCGACACCCCGTAGTCGGAGCCGTGCTGTCGACGGGACGCACTCCATGTCGCCCACGACGGCTCACGAGACCCGCCGACGGCGCGCGTGGCACCCGATCCAACCGAACACCTCGTCGCCGTTTCTCCGGCCGCACCGCCCTCTCGACGACCGATCGGCCATCGGACACCTCGTGCGGCGGTGGTGTCAGTGGGTTGGACTGTTTCGCCGGCCGACCGCGAGCAGGATCGTCGGGATGAGCGTCAGCGCGACGATGCTGGCTCCGATGAACGCGGGGCCTGCGACGCCGGTGGTGTCCAGCAGGCCGCCCACGATCGCGGTTCCGATCGCGGTGCCGAGGTTGAACGCGGCGACGGTGAACGCTGAGCCCAGGGGTGCTGCGTTGCCGGCGGCGTGAACGGCGGTGTGGATGAGTTCTCCGTTGGCGCTGAGCCCGAACAGGCCGAGGATGGCGACGAGGACGCCGGTGAGGATCGGCTGGTCGGTGATGATGCCGATCAGGACGAGCAGGACGGAGCTCGCGGCCGGAGTCACGATCGTGACGAGCCCGGGCCGGATGTCGCCGAGGCGGCCGCCAAGGAGGGTCCCGATGAAGGAGCCGATGCCGAAGGCGGTCAGCACGACAGGGATGAGGTGGGCAGCAAGGCCCGCGCGGTCGGTGAGCAGGGGTGCGATGTAGGAGTATGCGGCGACGACGCCGCCCGTGGTCGTGGCGCAGGCGAGGAGCGTGAGCCAGAGGCGTCCGGAGCGGAGCCCGGTGAACTCGCTCCTGATCGAGGTGCGCTGGCCGCTGGCGGTGTCGTGGGGGACGAAGCGGGCGACCAGGACGGCGAGGAGAACCGCTGCTGCAGCGATGGCCCAGAAGGTGCCGCGCCAGCCGACGGCCTGGGCGAGGAGCGCACCGACGGGGACTCCGAGAACGGTACCGAGCGATCCGCCGGCGCCGACGACTCCCTGGGCGCGGGAGCCGAGCTGCGGTCCAGCGGCGCGAGCTGCGACGACGGACCCGACGGCCCAGAACGCTCCGGTAGCGAACGCGGTGACGAACCGAGCGACGAGCAGGACGGTGAAGTCCTGAGCGATCGCGACGACGACGTGGCCGGCGACGAACAGGGCGAGCGCGAGCAGGAGCGCGAGCCGCTTCGGGAGGTGGATGGTCAGCAGCGTCATCAGGGGCGAGCCGATTATCATGCCGACAGCGAAGACGGTGATGAGCAGTCCCGCGCGGCCGATCGATACACGCAGGTCGCTGGCGACTTCCGGGAGGATGCCAGCGATGACGAACTCGGTCGTGATCATCAGGAACGTGCCGACCGCGAGCACCGGCACGACGATCGGGAGCCTCTGCGTGCCGGCGGTCGAGGCGGCGGTTGCGCGGGTGCTGGTCGGTGCGTTCATCGAGAGGTCTCGTTTCGAGTGAGGCGGCGGCGTGTTCGCGCAGCGTGTTCGCCGGAGCGCGCGCGAGTTGCCCCTCTGGTCGAGCGGGGAGTGAGGGGAAGGGTCACCGGGTGGTGGCGCGGGCGCGTTCGGTGATCTGTTCGCTGACGGCCCAGGACGCAAGGAGTTTCAGGGCGTCTGCGGTGGGTGTGCCGGGGGCGGCGGGGTAGACGGTGAGAGTGTGGCCGGGGAGGTCTTCGAGTTCCATCCCTTGGAAGGGCAGTTCGAGGAGCCCGACGGTGGGGTGCTGGAAGCTCTTCGCGCCGGAGTAGTGGCGGCGGACGTTGTGGGCGGCCCAGCGGGTGCGGAACTCGTCGCTGCGGACGGAGAGTTCTCCGACGAGGGCTGCGATCCCGGGGTCGTGGGGGAAGCGTCCGGCGTCGCGGCGGAGGATCGCGACGTTGACGTTCGCTGCGCGGTCCCAATCAGGGTAGAAGTCGTAGGCGCGCGGGTTGAGGAAGATGAACCGGGAGTGGTTGGCAGGGCGGGCGGTGCCGCGGTACATGTCGGAGTACAAGGCGTAGCCGAGCGTGTTCGCGGCGACGATGTCCATACGGTTGTTGCCGACGATCGCGGGCGCGTCGGTGATCGCGTCGAGCATGTACTGCACGGTCGCCGGCAGTTGTGTCGAGACGGTCGGTTTCGTGCGGGGTCGGGTGGGGCTGGTGTTCGCGGCGCGGGCGAGGTCGTACAGGTGGTCGTGCTCTGCACGGTCGAGTTGCAACGCCGATGCGATCGCGTCGAGCACGCTGTCGGATGCGCCGGTGAGGTTCCCGCGTTCAAGGCGCGTGTAGTAGTCGACGCTGACGCCTGCCAGCCGCGCGACTTCTTCTCGGCGGAGCCCTGTCACGCGTCGGCGGGTCCCGAACTGCTGGACGCCGGCCTGTTCGGGCGTGATGCGCCCACGGCGTGACGAAAGGAATTCACGCACCTCAGCTCGGTTGTCCATGCCTCCACCGTAGAGCCGTGGCCTGCACCGGAGAGAGGTTCTGCGAAACCCCGTTTACTCAGAGCCTCACTCCCACGTCCTGGTCGTTGTTGCATGGTCCTCGACACGAAGGGAGCCCATGAGGACGATCGATGGCTCCGCCCAGCCCGGGCTGGCACGCGCGCCCTTCCGAGGTGATCGACCCGCTGCGTTGCTCTGCACTGTCGTCACGATCATCACGCTGGGGGCCCTCGCGGGCTGCGCCTCGTCCGCCCCGACGAGTACCCCACCTGCGGTGACCACCACCCACAGTGCGACGCCTACGACGGAATCAGAGAACATGACCGCAATCACCATCGAGTTCGACGGCCGCGAGGTGCACGGCACCCTCGCGGACAACGCCACTGCCCGCTCACTGCTGGCACAACTGCCGCTGACGTTGTCGTTCAGCGACTACGGCGGCCAGGAGAAGATCGCCCGCCTCTCGCAGCCGTTGAGTACCGATGGAGCCGCAGCCGCCAGCGACGCTCCCGCATGGACGATCGGGTACTACGTCCCGAATCAGGCGCTGGTGCTGTACTACGACGACGTCGGACAGTTCAACGGCATCGTGCCGATCGGCACCTACGACACCGCGGGCGACGCGATCACCCGATTGAGCGAGTTCACCGCAACGATCCGAAAGACAAGCTGACGATGGCAGAGAACGACGAGCAGACCGGTTGGACCGGCGGGCAGAAGGCCTTCGGGGACTTCGCCCCCGGCCTGGTCCACTACACGGACAAGGTTCTCTTCGACGAGGTCTGGGAACGCCCTGCCCTGTCCAAGCGTGACCGCAGCTTCATCACCATCGCGGCGCTCACCGCGCTCGGGAAGACCGACCAGCTGCAGTTCCACCTCGCCTACGCCCGGGAGAACGGCGTCACCGACGACGAGCTGCAGGAGGCTCTGCTGCAGCTGGCGTTCTACGCCGGTTGGCCGAACGGGATGGGCGCCGCCGCCGTGTTGAAGAACATCGTCGAGAACGACCAGTGACCGCGGCTCCGAACGCCGCCCGACCGAACGGGAGCACACCATGACCACAACCGATTTCGAGCAGCCCTTCCCGACCGGCGACCCGAACGACGCGTTCGCGCAGTACTTCACGGGGCAGAGCTTCAACGCACCCGTCGTCGATAGCGGCGTCCCGGTGAACAACATCACCTTCGAGCCCGCATGCCGCAACAACTGGCACATCCACCACGGCGACAACGGCGGCGGTGATCAGATCCTCATCTGCACCGCCGGGTCTGGCTGGTACCAGGCAGAAGGCGCCGACCCGATCAGCCTCACCCCCGGCACCGCCGTCCGCGTGCCCGCCGGTACCAAGCACTGGCACGGCGCGAAGGGCGATTCCTGGTTCTCGCACCTGGCGTTCATCACGCCCGGCGAGAACGTCAGCAACGAGTGGCTCGAGCCCGTCACCGACGAGGTGTACGACGCCCTGCCGAAGAACGGAACGAACGCATGAGCACCCTCACCGACACCTACAACCTCTCCAACGGCGTCGAGATCCCGAAGATCGGTCTCGGTACCTGGATGATGGACGAGGACGAGGCCGAGCAGGCTGTCCGCGACGCCATCGGCGTCGGCTACCGCAACATCGACACCGCGCAGGCGTACGGCAACGAGCGCGGCGTCGGCAAGGGCGTTCGCGCCTCCGACGTCGCCCGCGAGGACCTGTTCGTGTCCTCCAAGCTCGCTGCCGAAATCAAGGACCACGACGCCGCCGTCAGGGCGATCGACGAGTCCCTGGCGAAGCTCGACATCGGCTACATCGACCTGATGCTCATCCACGCTCCGCAGCCGTGGGACGACTTCCGCGGCGGCGACTACGCCGAGGGCAACCGCGCCGCGTGGCGGGCCCTCGAAGCGGCACACCGGGCAGGCAAGGTCCGCGCGATCGGTGTCTCGAACTTCCTCGAACAGGACGTGCAGAACATCCTCGACGGCGGCACCATCACCCCACACGTGAACCAGCTCCTCGTCCACGCCGGGAACACTCCCACGGATCTGTTGACGTTCTGCGCGGACAAGGGCATCCATGTCGAGGCGTACTCGCCCATCGCGCACGGCGAGATCCTCGACAACGCCGACCTGAAGACGATGGCGGGCAAGTACGACGTGTCCGTCGCGCAGCTGTGCGTCCGCTACGTCGTGCAGCTCGGCACCGTCGCCCTGCCGAAGACCGCGAACGTCGAGCACATGCGCTCGAACGCTGCGGTCGACTTCGTCATCTCCGACGAGGACATGGCCACGTTGCAGCAGCTGCACGAACGCGACTACGGCGACTCCAGCGACTTCCCCGTGTACAGCGGCAAGTAGCCACCCGCTCCCACGTGCCCCGCCAGCCGTCCGTGCGAAGCACATGCGTTCCCTGAGGCCGCCGCTGCCGTCCGTTTAGCGATCCGCTACCGAACACAGGAGAAGCCCCCGGGCAGCGAGGGCTGCCCGGGGCTGGGTTGCTGCTCGTTCGTCACGGCCCTCGGCGTGCCCGAGGCAGCGCAGTTCGATGCCGCGTCCGCGCTGGTGCACCACGTCCTCGGCGTCGCGAGCCAGTACGACGTCGGGCAGAACCTCGACCAAGCCGAGGCCGACCGACGGGGATTCATCGAGTCGTCAGCCTCCCCGCTAGTCGCGCCGGACAGTGGTCAGTACCCCTTCCTGGTGCGCATCGAGCAACAGCTCGTCGAGCACGACGACCGTCAACAGTTCCACGCGGGAATCGAGATCATCCTCACCGGCATTGCGGCGCTTCGCGGCGAGGGTTCCTGATGGAGGCGCTGAGCGCATGGAGCGGCTTCCTCGGTGCGTGGCTCCTCGTCGCGGGCCCGCTCTACCAGGGTGTGCTCGAGCTCCGAGAGGAAGACACCGACCAGACCGGCGCCGACCCGACGTCGCCGATCGCGCCGCCACCGCCGCCGTCGCCGTGGTGGTGGCTCCTGCCCCCGGTGATGCTGGTCCTCCGTCGCCGGCGCAGCATCGCGTACCACCGCACGGTCCTCGCGGTGCTGACGCCGCAGCAGCGCGAGCACCGTGAACGCTTCATCCAGAAGGCGACTGGTTGGTTCGTCGTCGCGGTCGGCGGCTCGTTCATCGCGGTCAAGGAGACGTGGGAACTCGCCGAGCACAACGAGTGGCACCCCGCCGTGTTCGTGCTGGTCCTCGTCGTCATGCTCGCACTCGTGGGCGGGAACACAGCCTGGCAAGCCAGCCGCTGGTCCCGCAGAACGGGCCCCGAGGACATCGAGAAGGAGCAGCGCGGACAGCCGATGGATCATCGGACGCAGTTGCCGGGAAGTTCACACCTCCCAATCTGACTGGTACGTCCTGCCGCGGAGCAGACTCGCGAGTTCGACGTGCACCGTCATGGTTTTGTCCAGCCGAGCCGCTCTGTCGGTGTTGAGCATGCCTGCTTCCCAGTCCCGCTCCGAGAAGTACGCCGTGTACGGGTTCACCACGCACTTGAAGTCGAGCATCAGGGACTGCGCGAGGACGCCGGTCGCCATGTAGCTGTGCGGTAGTCCGGCAGCGCACACGAAGGTGACCACCTTGTCGAACCACGCAGCGCGCCTTCCGTACCCAGTCGCGCCCGTGGCCTCGATGAATGACTTCACCGTCGATGATGGAGCCCAGTTGTAGATCGGGAACGCCAACACCACACCGTCGGACTCCCGGATGACGTCGTGCAGCACACCGAAAGCTTCACTGTCGAACACCCGGTCGTTGTCGAACGCCGGTAATGCAACCGTTGCGAGGTCGACGACCTCTGACCGGTGGCCCCTCGCTGTCAGGAGGGCTACGGACTGATCGGCAAGCTGGCGACTGGAGCTGGCGGGATCGAGGCTGCATGAGATGACCGGCAGACGCAGGGAGACCATCCCTGCACGGTATCGAGTCCGGAGTGGCACAGCCCGTCTCGACAGCTGGTCGGCTACTGGACGCGCCAACCCCGTGGCTGTGTCGGCACGAGCTCGCAGTACTGCAAACTTCGCCCGTCGACCCCGGTCAAGGCCTCAATGACGAACGCTTGCGTTACCACGAGCGCTCCATGACCGTCGTCTGCAAGGCGTGAGAGCGCCGTGTTGGCACGATCCCGCATGTGCCTGATGCTTGCCCACGTCGCTCCGTCCGGCACGTTTCCCACATGACGGCGGAACTCGTCTGTCACTTCCTACCGCTGCGCGTAGGTTCCGCTGGCTGGAAGGCCGGAGTCCCATTCCCTGAAGTCAATGTCGACCGCCAACGGCACTCCGCACGCGGAAGCGATGATCGCTGGGGTCTGTAGAGTGCGTGTCATCGGTGCGCAGACAGCGCGAGCCACCTCGAGCTGAGCAAATCGCGCCGCCGCTTGGTGTGCCTGCTGCTCTCCAAGCCGCGACAACGGCGCTCTATCCCTTGACCGGAAGTCGAGTCCACGTGATTCGCCTCAGTCGTAATCGGGTTCCGCATGCCCAAGCAGCCCCGGTGCAAGCGACCCCGAATGCTGCGTCACGCAGGCCTCCACCGTCCGCGAGCGGATCCTTCAACGAACACGAGGTAAACGCGTCGCTTGACAGGATCGCGACATGTAATTGATCGACCAAGCCGCCCTCCGATCAGTGGGCGGTCGGCTCCGAGTCGTGACCAGTCGCGCTCCCGAGATCGCTTACTCGTTCGCCGACGTCGACGCCACCCCAGTCGTATTCACCGCGTCGCCTGCGATCCCCGTCGATCTGTTCGCTGATCGTCGCTCCGCACGGCTACCGGGCGTGAAGCGAGTCGCCTCGATCGCGGTGTCCGATCTGACCTGCTTCCAGGTCGAGCTCGCAGCGTCGGACGAGGACCGGCCCATCGATGATCTGCACGAGATTCTCGCCCGCTACGGGTGGCCGCTTACCGTCGGACTCGTGCTCGTCGGGAACTCGTCGGCGCCGAGGGCGACCGCGCAGGCATTCATCGAGTCGAAGTGCCGCATGGTGTGGCAGGCCGCGTACGACCGGCTCCGACTCGAGCGCACCTGCATCGGCCTCGCCGCCGTCGAAGCGGTCGACCGTGGAGCGGCGCTGTGACCGCCGTGCTGGCGTCTCTCGCGGTCGATGCGCACGACGCATCGTCGTGGGCAGCCGCCTCGCGGGATCCGGGCTGTCCGGAGCCGCCGACGCTTTGCCCGGACAGTGTCGGCTCCGGCCCGTTCGACACCGCAGCCCGGCTCGGCGCACGCCTCGTCGTCGTTGGCCACGTCACCACTGGGCAGGCTGCCACGCTGCGCCTCGCAGACGACGACGTCCCCGCGGGGCGTCTCGCCGACCACCTGTGCGTGCCGGCGCTCCTGATCCGTGCCGCCGGCCTCGACACCGTGCAAGTGCTCATGGCCATCTACGGCGAAGCGTGATAGCCGCGGCACGGTGGAAACTGCCCCGGTTGACCGCGGTCCGGACGCGCTAGGAACGGAACGGCGTCGGCACTTCCTCGTCCGCAGTCACTACGGCCCCGACATACAGTTCCATCCCCCACCCGTCACGAGGTCCGAGGCCCTCAGAGAACACCGACGACGAAGACCACGTAGTCGGTCCGGTCGCCGACGTGAACCACGCGCGTACCGTTACTGGGAATGCCACTTCCTCGGTAGTCCCGATCCGAACTCTGCCCATCGGACCGCGGAGGCCGATGGAGAGGCCGTCACTCGTCAGGTTCAACGGCGCGATCCCTCCATCCACCTCGCCGGCTACCACCTGCTTACCGAATCTAGCCTCCAGTCGCAGTTGCCGAACCGAGTGGGGAGCGATGTTTTCGGCGGCCGCGAAGATCTCGCCTTCCTTCGCTTCGAGCCGAAGTTGAACCTTCGGCTTGCTGGCGTAACTGAGCGCTCTGATGGCGTCTTGCGCCGCACGCTCGCTACTCGCAGCCGCGCGCTCGCTGTTGGACGCGGAGAACAGAGCGATCACGGTAGCGACAGCCGTCGCGATCGCAGCGACGATCTGGACTCGTGCCGGATCAATCGGTACGAAGTAGGCCGCAGCGATCAAGCAAATTCCGATCGCCACGGGAAGCCAGACGCGCACTCGTTTCACGATTCGAACACTACTGGTGGCCCCGACCTGTCTGCGTGCGGCTGCCGGCCTCAGCTCAGTCCGGGTCCATGCTTCTGCACGCATCGGGGCACGATGTCGTTTCGTGCGGGCTCGCGACCGCGCCGATCGCCTCCATGTGCGCCCACCCCTCAGTCAACGAACCCAACTGTCGGCGGCCGCCACTCGACGGTGAACTGCTCAACCTGCTGCTCGCCTCGACGGTCCGGCCACAGCAGTTGCAGGCTCGCGTACGGCGGCTGACCGAGTCGGTAGTCGAACACAAGGTCGACGCCCTCGCGCGGCCCGATCGAGTCGAAGCCGTCGCCTGTGTCTCCGACGACCTGCAGACGGTCGTCGTCGACCAGCGGCGTCACCCAGTGCACCTCGCGCCCGCTTACGTTTTGGATGCGCCAAAGGGTCGGCGACTTTTCCGCAACTTCCATGTGGGCTTCATGGTCTGGCCTTCGACGGCCTCAGCGAGCCTCTCCTGTGCAGCGGCAGACCTGGACGCTGAAGCCGCCGCCGATTCGGAGGCAAGGAGCGCCGCCGCCTCATGTTCCGAGCGCCTCTGCTAGCGCGCTGCGCGTCCCGGCGCGCCAACTGCGCAACGATCGCCTGCCAGACGGCAATCCCCGCCGCGACTACGGCCACTGCAACTGCAACTGCAACTGCAACCCAGTCTGCGTTCACGATACGAATCTAGAGCTCCGGCGGCTTCATTGGCGCAGCAGACCGCCCCTGCCGCTTTTCGGGGCGCTCCGGCGGTTGCTCCGATAACTGACACTTATTCGGCGTGACCCGGCCTCCTCGATGTGCAGGAAGCAGGAACGCACTCGGTTGCCGAGCTCGCGGAACTCTTCGGCGTTGGACGAGCGACCGTCTACCGCTGCATCCACCGCCAAGCTCACCCCGACCGCTGACCAGGCCGATCCGCTCCTGGACACACACTTCCGAGAGCGGATCGGCTAGCGAGTCGGCGCACTCAGTAGCTGATCGCGTATCGCCGCACTCGGGTGTCTCCCCGCTGTTCAACTGCTTCGAGTTCCGCGCCGTGGTGCTCGAGGGTCGCGATCGACCCTGCGTTGGTCTCAGCGCAGAACGCCAGGACTGGGTTGATGCCCGACGATCTGGCATGGCGCAGGACCTCGCCGAGGGCCCAGGTCGCCACGCCGCGTCCGCGGGCGGAGGGGCGGATCCCGTACCCGATGTGTCCAAAGCGGTGCACGCGCTCGTCGTCGGCGGAGCGCAGCGCGATCCCGCCGAGCACTTCCCCGTCCTCGACGATCCACCAGAGTTCACCCGACTCCTGTTGCGTCCGCGCAATCCACGCTTGGATGCCCTCGATGGTGTCGACGTCGTCTTCCGCACCGATGCCGAAGCCGTCCTCGTGCAAGCCCGGACCCCACTCCCGGTGCGCCTCGTTCCAGGCCTCGACCAACGCCGCGTGCGGTCTCACCAGCTCGATCACAGTTCATCTTCGCAACCCGTGCGGCTGGGAACCAGGACGAGCAGCGTCTCACCGTTGACGGCTCGCCAGATGGACCTGGCACGCCGAGGGCCTTCGTCGAGCTGCGAGGCCCTGGCCTGGTGCGCAGGACCACGGCGACACCCGTCCGCACGGACGGCGACGAGTCGTGCGCGAAGGAGACAAGTGCTCGCGCGGCGACACGTGCCGCCGCAGCAGGCACGTCAGTCGGCCGGGCGCCGCAGCGTCAACGGCCCGTCGTGCAGCGGCTGCGTGGCCCACGACGCCGTCGCGGTCCCAGCCGCGAGGTCGACCCGCAGGTGCGCGAGGTGCGGCGTCTCCACGAACCGCACGTCGACGAGCACGGTGCCGTCCGGGGCCACCGCACCGCTCGCCGCGAGGGGACCGTCGACCGCCCACTCCCCCTCGCCGACCAGCACCGAGAGCGTCCCGCCGTCGACGTCGAGAGCCGCACGCCACCGCGCTCCGTCGCGGGTGAACGCGAGGCCGTCGATCCCGTCGCCCCGGAACGGGCCGGCGACAGCGAGGTCGGGGAGGCGACCACCCGCGACCGCGGGGATCCCCAGGGAGGCAAGCCGCGCCTCCAGGCCGCTGTCCCCGGCCGCGTCGACGTCTGCAGCGTCGACGGCGGGCAGGAGGTGCTGCCAGGCCGCGTCGAGGACGGCCTGCATGTCGAGGCTCTGCCCGGTGAGCGCCAGCACGACGTCCTGGTCGGGCAGGACGACGCAGAACTGGCCGTACGCGCCGTCGCCGCGGAAGCCGTGGCGGGCCATCCAGAACTGGAAGCCGTAGCCCTGGCTCCAGTCCGGGTTGCCCTCGTCGGGGTTCGCCACCTGCGTGCTCGTGGCGGCCGCGACCCAGTCCTCGTCGAGGATGCGGTCGCCGTTCCAGACCCCGCGCTGCAGGTACAGCTGGCCGAGGGCCGCGATCGCCGAGGTGGGCGCGTAGCACCCGCTGAACCCGAGCTCGGCGCCGGTGTCGTCGCGGCGCCAGGCCAGGTCGTCGATGCCGAGCGGGTCGAGCAGGCGCGGCCGGAGGAAGTCGACGAGCGACCCGCCGCTGACGCGCCGGACGATCGCACCCAGGGTGTACGTGCACGGCTGGTTGTACGCGAAGACCGTGCCGGGCTCCTCGTCCGGCGGGGTGCGGAGGAACCCGCGGACGAGGTTCTCCGGGTCGGCGGCGCGGGCACGGTCGAGGGTCTCCTCGCGGTGCCCGCTCGCCATCGCCAGCAGGTGCCGGACCCGGATGCGGCGGCTGCGCTCGTCGGTGACGTCCGCGTCGAGCTCCGGGAAGTGCGACAGCGCGGTGGCGTCGAGGTCGACGAGCCCCTCGCGGACCGCGATCCCGACGGCCGCTGCGGTGAAGCTCTTGCTGAGGGAGTACAGCAGGTGCACGCGGTCGCTCGCGTACGGCGACCACCAGCCCTCGGCGGCAACCTGGCCGTGCCGCAGCAGCACGATGCTGTGCGGTTCGACGTCGGGCGTCGACTCGAGGGCGTCGAGGAACCGGGCGATGCCGCGGGCGTCGATGCCGAGGTCGGACGGGGTGGACCGGGGGAACGTCGTCGTCACACGTCCGACACTACGGACCGCAGCCCGGTGACGTCCGGTGCCGGGTCCGTCGCGAGGCGGGCGTGGGTCTCGACGTCGAAGCGCTCGTCGCCGTAGCGGAGCTTGTCGCGTTCGACCCCCTCCGCGCGGAAGCCCGCCCGGGTGGCGACCGCGCACGACGCCGGGTTGTTCGTGCGGTGCCCGAGTTCGAGGCGGTGCAGACCGAGGTCGAACGCGTCGTCGGCTGCGGTGACGAGGGCGCGCGTCGCGAGTCCGCGGCCGCGGGCCTCCGGGGTGAGCCAGTAGGAGATCCAGGCGGTGCCGTGGGTGTGCTCGATGGCCGTCACGCCGACGTTGCCGACGAGGTCGCCGTCGTCGACGACCGCCCAGTTCCGGGCGTGCCCGTCGAACCGGTACGTCGTCGCGATGAACGCCGCCGCAGCCGTCTCGTCGAACGTCCGGCCCCCGAACTGCCGGGACAGTTCCGGGTCCGCCGATGCCGTCAGCAGCACGGAGGCGTCGGAGGGCAGCCAGGGGCGCAGGGTCGGCACCACCGTCACGCGCCCTGGAACGGGTTCGTCCACCGCCACCAGATGCCCGGGTCCTCGATGGGTCGTTCGAGCACGAGCGGGACCGTCACCGGGTCGTGGTCCGAGATCGTGAAGCGCACCTTCCCGACGCGCTCCCCCTTCGTGCCGAGGGTGATCTCGTCGAGGTGCGTCTTCGCCGACACGGTCGTCCGCCCCCAGACGAGCACCTCGGACGCGGACCGCGACACCGCGTCGGCCTCGTCCTGCCACGGGGTCGAGAAGGTGCCGAACGTCTGCCCCGCGTGCGCGAGGGTGACGACCTGGAAGTTGTCGGCCACCGACCGGAGCAGGCGCTGCACGTCGTCGTCGAGCGAGTCGTGGTCGACGCCGCCGAGCATCGCGCCGACGACCGTGACGGTCTTGCCGCCCCGTTCGTAGGTCGCGGCGAACAGCAGGCAGGCGCCGGCCTCGTCGAGGGTGCCGGTCTTGATGCCCTCGACCCCGTCGAGTCCGAGGAGCTTGTTCGAGTTCTCGATCTCGCCGGCGCCGGGCACCGTCACCTTCTTGGTGCCCACGACCTCCTTCACGACGGGGTTCGCGAGTGCGAGCTGCCCGAGTCGGACCAGGTCCGTCGCGGTCGAGGTGTTGTGGGCGTCGAGTCCGGTCGGTTCCTCGATGGTCGTGTGGTCCAGGTCGTGCTCGTCGAGCCACTCGTCCGCTGCCGCACGGTAGGCGTCCATGGACCCGAAGGCCCAGAGCGCGAGCGACCCCGCGTAGTTGTTCGCCGACTTCATGAGCATGACCTGCAGCGTCTGGTACTCGGAGAGCTTCAGGCCGTTCGGCATCGGAGCGACCTCGCCGTTCACCGCGAGGTACTTGGCGTACAGCGCCTGCATGCTGGGGTTGAACGCGATCGACGGTCCGGACTCCCCCGGCTGCAGCGGCTTCTCGTCGAGGACGACGAGCGCGGTGACGACCTTCGAGATGCTCGCGATGGACCGCGGCTTCGTGTCCCCGCTCGTGCGGAGGCTCTCCGAGAAGTCGGTCGCCTCGACCGCCGTGGCGCCGTACCCGGGGAAGGTGAGGTCCGGCACGCTCGACGTCGGTGCGGAGTACGTCGTCGTGGCGGCGCTCGCCGGGGCGAACGGCACGACCGCGGCTGCGGCGAGGTACCCGACCGCCAGCACGAGCACGGCGACGACCGAGATCGTCACCGGCCTCCGGACGGCGGAACGGGGGCGGCGGACGACTCGTGACACGGGAACCGAGCGTACCGGGGGTGGGTCGCGTGGTGCTGCGAGGACGCGCTAGGCGCGGGTCGGCTCACGGTCGGACTGGAGGCGCGGCTCGGCCCCGACGTCGACGGTCGCGTCCGGCGCGGGGCCGGTTCCAGTGCCGTCGGTCCCGGTGCCGTCGGCCCCGGTGCCGTCGGTCCCGGTGCCGTCGGCTCCGGTCCGGCGTGCGAAGGTCCACTTGCGGGACAGGTAGGCGAACACTGGTCCGGCGGCGTTCATCACGACGACCGACACCCACGCCGCCCAGGGGTTCCCCGGTGCGAAGCCGAAGCCGCCGAAGTACGTAGCGAAGAAGGACGCGAACCCGAGGAACATCCCCGGGACGAGCGCGAACGCCCGCAGCCGACCGGTGCACATCAGGGCGGTGTTGCACACCAGGATGACGACGCCGAGCACGACGTTCTTCGCGAGCTGCCCGTCGCCGAGCACCGTGCCGATCTGCTGGTCGATCAGGACGATGACGAGGGCGAACGCCGAGCCCACCGGCATCGTGGCCCAGAGCCGGGTGGCGTTCCGGAGCGTCGGCTTCGCACCGAGCAGGAACACCGCCGCCCAGCTGACGAAGATCGCCCAGGTGGGCAGGTTCAGGGCGGTGCCGCCGATGAACGCCGTGGCTCCGGCGAGCACGGAGGCGACGATCTCGTGGGGGATCCGTTCACGCATGGCTGAGCTCCTCGGTGTGGATGGTCGTGGTGCGGGTGGTCTCGGCGACGACACGGCCGCGCTTGACGACGAGGTTCCGGTCGGGCCGGTCGAGCAGGACGCCCGTCGGGTCGGTGGTGGACAACACGACGAGGTCGGCGTCGGCTCCCGGTCGGATGCCGTACCGGTTGGCGATCCCGACGACCCGCGCTGCGCCGGTGGTGGCCATCGCGAGGACCCGTGCGAGGTCCTCCGGCCCGGACAGGTGTCCGACCTGGGCAAGAAGCAGACCGACGTCGAGCATGTCCGCGTTGCCGAACGGGGTGAACGCGTTCCGGACGTTGTTCGACGAGTACGCGGCGGTGACCCCGGCGTCCCAGAGCTCGCGGACGGGGACGACCCCGCGGCGGACGTCGGCGTCGTCCCGGCGTCCACCGAGGTGCAGGTCGGTCGCCGGCAGCGGGACGACCGCGACGTCGGCGGCCGCGAGCCGGGCGAACAGGTCGGCGCGCTCGACCGACGGCAGGCTGGCCGTCGAGGTCATGTGGCCGAGCGCGACACGGCCGTGCAGCCCGCGGGCGGCCACGGCGTCGGCGACGTACCCGGCGAGCGCGAACCGCGGGTCGCTCGTGTCGTCGGCGAAGTCGGCGTGCACGTCCGCGGGGACGCCGAACTCCTCGGCGAGGTCGAGGACGGTCTCGACGTGGGCGTGGCAGTCGGCGAGCGACACCTCGTTGTAGCTGCAGCCACCGATCACGTCGGCACCGATCCGGAGCGCCTCGCGCAGGAGCTCGAGCGTGCCGGGAGCCTTGCGGATGCCCTCCTGCGGGAACGCCACGATCTGCAGGTCGAGGGCGTCCCGGTACTCGTCACGGAGGCCGAGCAGGACCTCGACCCCGATCAGCCCGACGATCGGGTCGACGTCCGGGTGTGCGCGGACCAGGGTGGTGCCGTTCGTGATCGCCTGGTCGAGCAGCGTGCGGGCACGGTCGCGGACGCCGGTGTGGGTGAAGCCCCGCTTGAGCTCCCCGGTGACCGAGATGGCGCCGGCGAGGGTGCCGTCCGGGTTCGGTCGCTCGCGGTCGAGCAGTGCCTTGTCGACGTGCAGGTGCGCCTCGACGAGCCCGGGGACGACGACCCGTCCGGCGCAGTCGACGACGCGCACGGCGGGGTCGGTCGCGCGCACTGCCGACGCCGCGTCGGCGGCGGGTGTGACGGCGGTGATCGTTTCCCGCTCGACGACGACGTCGACGAGCGTCGGCGTGTCCACGAGTCGGGCGTTCCGGAGGACCAGGTCCACGAGGGCCCCTCTTCTGATCGGTTCGGGCGGGACGTCGACCACCATTCGCCCGTCGTGTTTCCGACTCCGACGCATCGTGTGACGGGCGTGTAAAAGTTGGTCGTACCAATGAACCAACCGGACCAAGGACCGTAGGCTCCTGGTCATGCAACGAGGACGGACCCTGAGCGCGGCGACCGCGGCGCACCTCGGACGCCTGGTGCTCGACGACCTGGCGCCGGGCGACAAGCTGCCGCCGGAACGCACCCTGGCCGCGGACCTCGCCGTGTCCCGCACCACCGTCCGCGAGGCCCTGCAGGAGCTCGAACGTCGACGGCTCGTGTCCCGGACGCCCGGCCGCGGCACCGTCGTGCTGCCCCGGTCGGTCGAGGCGGCCGAGATGCTCGACCGGATGTCGCACGACCCGTCCGAGACCGAGCACGTGACCGAGTTCCGCGCGCTCGTCGAACCGCAGGTCGCCGCGCTCGCCGCCATCCGGGCCGACGAGTCAGACCTCGTGCGGCTCGAGGCGATCCTCGCGTCGACGCACGCCGGCCTCAGCCCTGCCGAGTCCCTCGCGCAGGACGTCGCCTTCCACGTGCAGGTCGCCCGGGCCTCCGGCAACCCGCTGTTCGTGTCGCTCTGCGAACTGAGCAGCGGATGGGTGCAGGACGTCCGCGCGAAGTCGCACAGCACCAGCGAGGGCCGCCGTTCCTCGTTCGAGTGGCACCAGCGCATCCACGACGCGATCCGTCGGCACGACGAGACCGCTGCCCACCGGGCGATGACCGACCACCTGGCGGACGTCGCCCACCTGGTCGAGAGCAAGCACCGCGAGAGGGAGCACCACCAGTGACACAGCCCGTCCTGCAACCGGGGGTCGGACCGATCCGCGCCGCGCACTACCTCCCCGTCGAACCGGAGCGCACGCTCTGGGGACGACTCCCGAGCAGCACCGACCAGCCCGCCCTCACGGTTCCGTCCGGCACCGAGGTGACGATCGACACCGTCAGCCACGAGGGCGTCCTGCCCGACCAGGGCAGCGACCCGGTGGGGTTCTTCGGTCGGCACGGGGTCCCACCCGAGCACGTCCTCGCCGACGCGGTGGCGGTCGCCCGGACGGTCCGGCGCGACCCGGACCACGACGGGCCGCACGTCGTCTCCGCCCCGATCGCCGTCGAGGGCGCCGAACCCGGGGACGTCCTCACGATGACCGTGGTCGAGACGCTCCCCCGGGTCCCGTACGGCGTGGTGTCGAACCGGCACGGCCGCGGCGCGCTGCACGGCGAGTACCCCGTCGACGGCACCACCGTGAGCGTCTTCGCCGACGTCGTGACGGACCACGACGGCGAGTGGGGCCGCATCCCGCTCACCGACGACCGGGAGCGCTTCGCCCGTTTCCCACTCGCCCCCTTCCTCGGCATCATGGGCGTCGGCTCCCCCGGCGAGCGACCGCACTCCGTGCCACCGGGACGCCACGGCGGGAACATCGACGTCAACCTGCTGCAGACCGGCGCACAGCTGCACCTGCCCGTCCTCGTCCCCGGAGCGCTGGCGTTCGTCGGCGACCCGCACTTCGCGCAGGGCGACGGCGAGGTGGCACTCACCGCGATGGAGGCGTCCCTCCGCGCAACGATCCGGCTCGACCTCACGCCGGCGGCGGACGCCGCAGCGCAGTTCGGCGACCTCGTCTGGCCGCTCGTCGAGACACGGGCGTACCTCGTCCCGACCGGGCTCGACCCCGACCTCGACGAAGCCGTCCGTGCCTGCGTCCGGCACGCCATCGCGATCCTCGGGGCCCGCTACGGCATGCAGCCACACCTGGCGTACGCCTACCTCAGCGCGGCGACCGACTTCAACATCTCCCAGGTCGTCGACCTCGTCACCGGCGCGCACGCCCGCATCCGCAAGAGCGACTTCGGAGGGACCCGATGACCGACCCGAGCACACCCGACGGACTCCTCGAGGCGCTCGACGCCTACGAGGCAGCACTCATGGCGAACGACCTCGACGCCCTCGACGACGCGTTCGTCGACGCCCCCGACACGGTGCGCGGCGACGACCGCGGACTGCTCGTCGGCCACGACGCGATCAGCGCCTTCCGGGGCGCCCGCGGCGGGGTCGCGACCCGGACGCTCACCCGCGTCGAGGTCCGCCCACTCGCCGACGACCTCGCCCTCGTCGTCTCCGTCTCGGCCTTCACCGCCGGCGGGAACGGACTGCAGACGCAGCTCTGGCAGCGCACCGACGGCGCGTGGCGCATCGCCGCGGCCCACGTCACCGGACGCACGAAGGCATTCGACACGACGATCTGGCGCGTCGTCGGCGACCCGCTCGTCCCCGCCGCAGACAGCGGCCCGCTCGACGGCTCGACCGTCGCGGTGAAGGACCTCTACGCCGTCGCCGGACACCCCGTCGGCGCCGGTAACCCGACGTACCTGCGCGAGTCCGTCCCGCAGGCCGCGTCCGCAGCCGCGGTCGCGTCGCTCCTCGCCGCGGGTGCGTCGATCCGCGGGATCGCGCGGACCGACGAGTTCGCCTACAACCTCACGGGACGCAACGAGCACCACGGCACCCCGCCGAACGGGGCGGTCGCCACGGCCCTGCCGGGAGGCTCGTCCAGCGGATCCGCATCGGCCGTCCGTCTCGGGACGGCCGACATCGGGCTCGGCACGGACACCGCGGGATCGGTGCGGGTCCCCGCCTCGTACCAGGGGCTCTGGGGCCTCCGGACGACGCACGACCTTGTCCCCCGCGACGGGCTGCTCCCGCTCGGGCCGTCCTTCGACACCGTGGGGTGGCTGACCCGTGACGCCGACCTGCTCGCACGGGTGCTCGACGCCTCCGTCCCGGTCGCGGTACCGGACCCTGACGCCGCACCTGCCGTGACCGTCGCGGCCGACCTCGTCGCCGCGGCCGACCCCACGACACAGCAGGCGTTCCGCGCGTTCGTCGGCGAGGACCTCCCGGTGGTGACGCTCGCCGAGCTCGGGATCCCGCCCCTCGAGGACCTGCGCGAGACGATGCGCCTCGTGCAGGCCGCCGAGGCCACCGCCGCGCACGGCCCCTGGATCGCCGCGCACCCGGGAGCGCTCAGCACCGTCGTCGGCGACCGGTTCGCCGCAGCCGCCGCCAACCCGCCCGACCTCGTCGCCGATGCCGTCGACCGGCTCGACGCCCTGCGGCAGACCATCCGGCAGGCTCTCGACGGCCGCGTCCTGGTGTTCCCGACCGCGCCCGGCCCCGCTCCAGCGCTGACCGCCGACACCGCAGAACTCGAACGGACCCGGACCGCCACCACGGCGATGACGGCCCTCGCGAGCGTCGGTGGCCTCCCGGCGGTGAGTGCACCGGGACTCACCGTCGGCGGCGCCCCCGTCGGGATCAGCCTCGTCGGGGCACCGGGAACCGACCGTGCCCTGGTGCGCACCGCGGAACGGTTGCTGCGGGACGGAGCCGACCCGCGCCTCCCGACAGTCGCAGCCGACTAACGCGACCGCTGTGCGTGCGCGACCGCCCACAGCCCCACGGCGCTCGCCGCGGCCACGTTGAGCGAGTCGACGCCGTGCGACATCGGGATGCGGACCGTCGTGTCGGCGGACGCGACGGCCGCGTCGGTCAGCCCCTGCCCCTCGGTGCCCATCACCAGCGCGACCTTCCCGGGGACGTCCGCGACGAACGCGTCCAGGTCGACCGAGCGGTCGGTGAGCGCCATCGCGGCGAGGTGGAAGCCCTGCGCGCGGAGTTCCTCGCCCGCGGCCGGCCACTCGCCGATGCGCGTCCACGGGACCTGCAGGACGGTGCCCATGCTGACCCGGACACTCCGGCGGTACAGAGGGTCGGCGCAGCGCGGACTGACGAGGACGGCGTCGGCACCGAGCCCGGCGACGCTCCGGAAGACGGCCCCGACGTTGGTGTGGTCGACGATGTCCTCGAGCACGACGACGAGCGTCGCGTCCCGGACGACGTCGGCGACGTCCGGCAGCACGGGGCGCTGCATCGCCGCCAGGGCACCGCGGTGCATGCGGAAGCCCGTGAGCTCCTCGAGCAGGGCGTCCGGGCCGACGAACACCGGGCCGGCGTGGTCGGCGACGAGCGGCAGGACGCTGTCGAGCCACTTCTCCTGCACCAGGATGCTGCGGGGCACGTGACCGGCGCGCACCGCCCGCTCGATGACGGTGTTCGACTCGGCGATGTACAGCCCGCCCTCGACCTCGGAGACCCGGCGGAGTGCGACGTCCGTCAACCGGGCGAAGTCGTCGAGGCGGGCGTCGTCGAGGGAGTCGATGCGGACGGCGTGCACGGGGCTCGTTTCGGTGTGGAGCGGGTGGGAAGTGACCGGGACGGTCGGCTGTTGAGGGTACCGTGAACACGATGGTGACGAGCGAACCGACCAGCCCCGCGGCCTCCGACGCGGCCTCCAGCGCGGTCGACCTCGACCGCGCCGTCGAACTGCTCGCCGGCAAGCGCATCGCCGTGCTGTCCGGTGCTGGGCTGAGCACCGACTCCGGCATCCCCGACTACCGCGGCGAGGGGCGCGTGGTCCGGAAGCCGATGACCTTCCAGGAGTTCCGCGCAGACCCCGCGAAGCGTCAGCGCTACTGGGCCGGCTCGCACCTCGGCTGGCGGACCTTCGCCGCCGCCCGCCCGAACGCCGGCCACCGCGCGCTCGCCGCACTCGAGCGGGACGGCATCGTCACCGGGATCGTCACGCAGAACGTCGACGGCCTGCACCTGCGCTCCGGGTCGCGTCGGGTCGTCGAGATCCACGGGTCGATGGACCGCGCCGTGTGCCTCACGTGCGGGCAGGTGTTCTCCCGCGCCGACCTCGCCGCCGTGCTCGACCGCGACAACCCCTGGATCGACGAACCCGGCTCCGTGCAGCTCCAGCCGGACGGCGACGTCGAGATCACCGACGTCGAGCGCTTCCGGGTGCCCGACTGCTCGGTGTGCGGCGGCGTCCTCAAGCCCGACGTGGTGTTCTTCGGCGAGTTCGTGCCGGCCGAGAAGTTCCGCGAGGCCGTGTCCATCGTCGCCGAAGCCGAGGCACTCGTCGTCGTCGGCTCCTCGCTCACCGTGAACTCCGGCGTCCGACTCGTCGACCACGCCGCGCGCCGCAAGCACCCCGTCGTGATCATCAACCGCGGCGAGACGCGCAGCGACCGCCGGGCTGCGGTCAAGCTCGACGCCGGCACCACCGAGACGCTCGAGGCCCTGGCGGCGCGTCTCGACCCGTCTGCGATGATCGAGCGGTGACGACGCTCCTCTACCTGGTCCGGCACGGCGAGACCGACTGGAACGCCGAACGGCGCATCCAGGGCTCCACCGACATCCCGCTCAACGACACCGGACGACGGCAGGCGGCCTCGACCGCGACGCTGCTCGACCGACGGTCGTTCGACGCCGTCGTCGCCTCACCGCTGTCGCGTGCGTTCGAGACCGGGTCGATCATCGCCGAGCACCTCGGACTCGCCACGCCCGTCGCCTACCCGGGACTGGCGGAGCGCTCGTACGGCGAGGCCGAGGGCCTGACGAACGACGAGGTCCTGGCCCGCTACCCGCACGACGACGTCCCCGGTCGCGAGTCGCGGAGCGCCCTGCTCGCCCGGGTCACCGAGACCCTCGGCGAGATCGCCGTGCGGTACGACGCCGGCAGCGTGGTCGTCGCGACCCACGGCGCCGTGATCCGCAGCGTCGTGAACGCGGCTGCCCCCGGGACCGCCGACCGGCACAGCACCCCGATCCGCAACGGCTCCGTGCACTCGTTCCGGTGGGACCCCGAGCGGTTCCACGCCGAGCTCGTCCGGTTCGACGACCCCATCGACGGCGTGTCCGACGGGCCGGGCCGGTACACGTTCGAGTACCAGAACCCGCTCGAGCGCCGGGGGTACTAGGCTCCGATGCACTCGCAGACCTGAGCGCGTGAGGGGGCTGACATGACGTCCGACGGACCAGGCGGTGTGCGGCCGGGGTGGACGCAGTCCGACCCCACCGACGATGACGACGACCTCGACCGCGCGTTCGGCCACGGCACCGCGTCGATGGCCGTCCGGACCCCGCGGCAGCGTGTGCGTCGCAGTGCGCTCGTCGGTGTCGGCGTGGTCATCGCCGCCGGGGTGCTCGCCGTGGTGCTCATCACGATCATCAGCAGCGTCCAGAACGGCGTCGGTGGGGTCTTCCCCCGTCCGGACGCCGCCCTCGACCGCTTCGGCAGCGCAGCCCGCGACGTCAGCGGCGTCCAGCGCGTCACGGACGAGAAGCCGAAGAAGACCTCGTTCGCGAGCTACGACGTCGAGAGCACCGTCACGGTGTCGCCCGGCCTGCCCGAGGCCGAGCAGACCGCGGCCGTCGACGCCCTCGCCGCCGCGGCCGACGACGTCAGCGGGAACGGCGTGCGCGTGTTCGCGGTCGCCGACCTCGGCGAGGTGCAGGTCGGGGTCTCCGCCGACGTCGTCGTCACCGAGAAGCGCCTCGACCTCGCGCGGCAGCTGGCGGCGATCGGCGGGGTGTCGGGCGTCCGCTGCTCGTGGGGCGACGCCGGACCCTCGGACGACCCCGCGGACCAGACGATCACGGTGGTGACGCACGGCACCGGGAACGCCCTCGGGGCGATCGTGGCGAAGGCGACCCAGGAGACCCGCGCGGTGTTCCCCGGCGCGACGGTGGAGTCCGCGCTGCCCTGACGCCGGCAGCCGAGCCGTGCTGCCTGGTGCTGCTGCGGGTTCCGGCCCGTCCCTTCCGCTGAAGCGACAGTCTGGCGCCGTACTCCCGCGGCAGTCTGTCGCTCTGACGGACCAATCTCGAGCCCTTGACGGGCAGGAGTCACTTTCGCGCCGCGAAGCACTGATGGGGATGCTGAACTCGAAAGCGACAGTCTGGCGCCGTACTCCCGCGGCATTCTGTCGCTCCGGCGTGGCCGAGTCGAGCGCTCGGTGGCAGAAAGTCGCCTTCGCGCGAGAAACGGCGCTGCCAGTGGCGTCAGCGCACCAGAGACGTCAGCCCCCAAGCGACGTCAGGGGATGTCAGCGCGCCGCTCGGTCTGCGACCGCGCGCTCGACAGCCCGCACGACCTGCTCGGCGGACTCGTCCCACCGGAACCAGGCGGCCTGCGCGAGCGATGCCTGCGAGGCGGCGTCCCACCGGGCCTCGAGCCGACGCACCGCAGCGGCGACCGCCGACGGCGACGAGGGGTCGAAGTACTCCGCAGCGTCGCCGCCGATCTCCCGGAAGATCGGGACGTCACTGACGACGACCGGCGTGCCGACACCCATCGCCTCGACCAGCGGGATCCCGAAGCCCTCGTCGTACGAAGCCGTCGCCAGTGCGGTCGCCGATCGCAGCACCGACAGGTACTCGTCGTCGGAGGCCCCGTCGTGGAACACGATCGCACCATCGGGAGCGAGCCGCTCCAGCCGAGCTCGGTCGGTGTCGGACACCCGGGACATGCAGTGCAGCACCCAGTCGGCACCGAGCAGCGGGAGCGCGGCGGCCAGTGTCTCGACGTTCTTGTAGGGCATGAACGACCCCATGTAGACCAGGGTCTTCTCCCGCGCACCACCAGCTGGCCGGGGTGCAGCGGGGTCGGCGGCGTTGTAGGCCACGGTGACGGGGCGCTTCGTCAGGCGGTGGGCTTCGATCAGCCCGGCGGTGGTCTCCGACACGGTCACGACCCCGTCCGCGCCGTTCAGCAGGAACCGCTGTGGCGCCCAGCTCAGGTGGAACGCACGCCAGCCGAGGCGGATCGGCCACGAGAACTCTCGCGGGGGCGTGCGGTTCCGGTAGTAGATGAGGTCGTGCAGGGTCAGCACGAGGGCGTAGTCGCGCCCCCGGGAGCCCATCGTCTGCATCGGTGAGAACACCGCGTCGAGCCCGAGCCGGTTGACCTTCCGGGCGACGAGGGGTTCCCCGGCGTCGGTCGGCGCCGGCAGGAGCTCCCACGACAGCCCCTCGGGCAGGGACTCGAGCTGTCGTTCGTCGTTGACCAGCAGGACGTAGTCGTGCCGGTCGGGCAGGTTGGCGACCACACCGGCGGTGAACCGGCTGATGCCGTCGTGCCGTCCGATCCGGACGTAACGGCAGTCGATGCCGATGCGCAGGCGGCTCACGAGGCGGCTCCGGACGGCTTCGCAGCCTTCGACGCACGAGTGGCCTTCGCCTTCCCGCCACGCCCGACCGGCGTGTCCGCCATCCGGCGCAGGACCGCGGCGGCGGCGACGTCCGGGGTCTCGTAGTGCACGAGGTGCCCGACCTGCGGGATGACGACGAGTTCGGCGTCACGGAGCCGTGCGGCCAACGCCTGCTGCTCCGGGACGGCCGTGATGTCGTCGTGCTCCGCCGCGATCATGAGCACGGGCACCCCGATCCGGTCGGCGTACTCGGACACGTCGTGGGTGACCGAGGTCCGGAAGGCCTCGAGCACGCTCGTACGGTTCGCGAACGCCGAGAAGTACCGGTCGTGCTGGTCGTGCACCCACCGCCGGAGGTCACGGTCGTGCGACTTGAGCATCGCGACGCTCATCGCCCGGACGATGACCGGGTTCCGGAGCAGTCCGAGGCCGAGGGGCTTCGGCAGCAGCGCGCCGGCACGGTAGTACCCGATGGCGATCCCGGTGCCGACGGCGCGCGGGCCCTGCAGCGCGGGCGCGGCGATCGGGTTCACCAGGACGAGCAACCGGGTGTCGAGTCCGGCCGCGACGGTGGCGGCGACGACGATCGACCCGAAGGAGTGCCCCAGCACCACGGTGTCCCTGCCGAGGCCCAGCGCCGCGTGGAACCCGCGCAGCCACCCGACGTAGGAGTCGATGTCCGAGACCGGCAACGGGTCCGACACGCCAAACCCGGGCAGGTCGGGCACGATGACCCGGACGCCTCGCAGGTGCGCCGCGATCGTCTCGAGCCCGTGGTGGTCGCCGCGGAAACCGTGCACGGCCAGCACGGTCTGCTCGGCGTCGGCCGGCCCGTAGACCCAGTAGTGGGTGGTGCGGCCGTCGACCTGGACGGAGCGGTGCACCACCGGGGTGGCGGCCATCAGCGACTGGTACGGGGAGAGGACGGGTGGTTGCATCCCGGCCAGTCTACGAACGACCCCCGCGCACCCACGTCGCCGCACGGCGAAGGTGGAGGACCCGCCACGGCGACCCGCCTGTGGAGGACGACCCGCGCCTCCCGTCCGCCCTTTCTCCGGACAACCGGAGCACCGGCGGCCTAGCGTGTCCAGGGTGACGTTCACCGCCCCGATCCAGCTCCCAGGCCTGACACTGGACCCGCAGTGGTACAAGCGCTCGGTCTTCTACGAGTGCATGATCCGCTCGTTCGTCGACTCGAACGGTGACGGGATCGGTGACCTGCAAGGGGTCATCGGCAAGCTCGACTACCTGCAGTGGCTCGGGGTCGACGCGCTGTGGCTCCCGCCGTTCTTCAAGTCGCCGATGCGCGACGGCGGCTACGACATCGCCGACTACAAGGCGATCCTGCCCGAGTTCGGCACGCTCGACGACTTCCGCGAACTCGTCACCAAGTCGCACGAGCGCAACATGCGCATCGTCATCGACATGGTGATCAACCACACGAGCGACCAGCACGAGTGGTTCCAGCAGTCGCGCGAGGACCCGGACGGGCCCTACGGCGACTTCTACGTCTGGCGGGACACCGACGAGGACTACTCGAACATCCGCATCATCTTCGTCGACACCGAGGAGTCGAACTGGACGTTCGACCCGGTCCGCCGCCAGTTCTTCTTCCACCGCTTCTTCTCGCACCAGCCCGACCTGAACTTCGAGAACCCGGCCGTCGTCGAGGCCGTCTACGACGTCGTCCGACACTGGCTCGACCTCGGCGTGGACGGCCTCCGGCTCGACGCGATCCCGTACCTGTTCGAGTCCGAGGAGGGCAACGGCGAGGGCGAGCCGGAGACGCACGAGTTCATCAAGAAGCTCCGCGCGATGGTCGACGACGAGTACCCGGGGCGCGTCCTCCTCGCCGAGGCGAACCAGTGGCCGCGCGAGACCGCCGCGTTCTTCGGCACCGACGAGGAGCCCGAGTGCCACATGGCGTTCGACTTCCCGGTGATGCCCCGGATCTTCTACTCCCTCCGCGCGCAGCACGCCGCCGAGCTGAAGGCGATCCTGTCCGAGACCCTCGACGTGCCGGCGAGTGCCGCGTGGGGCGTCTTCCTCCGCAACCACGACGAGCTCACGCTCGAGATGGTCAGCGAGGAGTACCGGCAGGCCATGTACGGCTGGTACGGCTACGACCCGCGGATGCGGTCCAACATCGGCATCCGCCGACGGCTCGCCCCCCTGCTGGACAACTCCCGCGCGGAGCTCGAGCTCATCCACGCGCTGCTGTTCTCGCTGCCCGGATCCCCGTTCCTCTACTACGGGGACGAGATCGGGATGGGCGACAACATCTGGCTGCCGGACCGCGACTCGTCGCGCACGCCGATGCAGTGGACGCCGGACCGCAACGCCGGGTTCTCCACCGCCGACCCCGGCAAGCTGTACCTGCCCGTCGTGCAGTCGCTCGTCTACAACTACGCGCAGGTGAACGTCGAGGCGCAGCTCGCCCAGTCGCGATCCCTGCTGCACTGGGTCCGCAACGTCATCCACGTGCGGAAGGCGCACCCGGTGTTCGGCCTCGGGACGCTCGACGTGCAGGAGACCTCGAACGACTCGGTGCTCGCGTTCGTCCGCTCGTGGGAGGGTTCCGGCGCCCAGTTCGGTCCCTCGGCGGAGGACGTCCTCTGCGTGTTCTCGTTCGCGACGAACCCGACGTCGGTGACGGTGTCCGCCCCGGAGTTCGCGGGGCGGCCGCTGTACGACCTGTTCGGCGGCGGGACGTTCCCGTCGTTCGACGAGTCGGGGTCGGTCACGTTGACGATGGGGACGCAGTCGTTCTACTGGCTGCACGTCGGCGCGCCGGTCGCGTAGACGGCGGCACGGACGCGCGCGTCGGCTCGCGTCCGCGCGCGTCGGCTTGCTCACGCCTGTGTCGGCTTGCGTCGGCACGTGTCGGCTCGCGCCCGCCCGTGACGGCTCGCGTCGGCAAGTGTCGGCACGTGTCGGCACGTTTCGGCTCGCGCCCGCGCGTGTCGGCAGACACCGGCCTGGAGGCACGGCTCGGCCCCGCCAGGCGGGTCGCGGTGGTCGTGTCGGTGCGTCCGGTTAGCCTGTGGCCGTGACGATCCCCACAGCACAGCTCGACACGCCCGCCCCGGCGCAGGACCTCACCGGCCGCCCATGGTGGCACGCGCTCGGCGTGTTCGACCTCGAGACCACCGGTGTGGACGTCGAGACCGCCCGCATCGTCACCGCGCACGTCGGCCTGATCGACATGACCGGCCGGTCGATCGTCGAGGGTGCGTGGATCGCCGACCCCGGCATCGAGATCCCCGAGGGTGCCGCCGCCGTGCACGGCATCACCACCGAGCGTGCCCGGGCGGAGGGGCGTCCCGCCGGTGAGGTCGTCGCCGAGATCATCGCCGCGGTCGAGGCCGTGTTCGCGCGCGGCATCCCCCTCGTGATCTACAACGCTCCGTACGACCTCACCGTCCTCGACCGCGAGGCCAAGCGCCACGGCATCGCCTCCCCCGTCGTGGGCAACGTCGTGGACCCGCTCGTCATCGACAAGGCGCTGGACACCTACCGGAAGGGCAAGCGCACGCTCGAGGCCGCGTCGGAGCTCTACGGCGTGACCCTGGACGATGCGCACGACGCCGGCGCCGACGCCATCGCTGCCGGGCGTGTCGCGCAGGCCATCGCCGCCAGGTACCCGGAGGAGCTCGGTGTCTCCGCCGAAGAGCTCCACCGCAAGCAGGTCGGCTGGTGCGCCGAGCAGGCGACCTCGTTCCAGGACTACATGCGGAAGAAGCGCGACCCGTCCTTCACCGCCGACGGCCGCTGGCCCCACCGCAACGGCGACTGACCCGCGCCCCCGCGGTCCAGTTCTGCGCCCCGTGCCGAACACGGCGCCCCTGCACAACGGGGCGCACTGTCCGTCACGGGGCGCAGTCGCGAGCCGCGCCCGAGCCGGCGCGGGGCGGCCGCACAACCAAAGTCGTGCCGAACCGCGGCATCCCGCGGCGCGAACGCACTTGCGTTGTGCGCAGGCGCCCCGCACCGCCCCGCCCCGCCCCGCTCCGCCCCGCCCCACGCGCCCGCACCGGTCCCGGCGACCAGCACGCCCCCGGGCGCACGAAACGGGCGGCCCTCCCGAAGGAGAGCCGCCCGTCGGCGTGCAGCGCCTGCTTACTTGCCGAAGCCCTTGAAGCGCTGGTTGAACTTCTCGACGCGACCGGCCGAGTCGAGGATGCGCTGCTTGCCCGTGTAGAACGGGTGCGACGCGGAGGAGATCTCGACGTCGATGACCGGGTAGGTCGCACCGTCGAGCTCGATGGTCTTGTCGCTGTTCGCGGTCGAACGCGTCAGGAACGTCTCACCGGAGGCCAGGTCACGGAAGACGATGGCGCGGTACTCGGGGTGGATGTCGGTCTTCATGGAGATTCCTCGGATAGCGGTGATGGGTCGGACTGCGCGAATGCTCGAACAAGCACCACGCCGGAAGTCGTCGGCTTGCGCCAGCCGTCTACGTTACCAGACGATGGGCGGGATGTGGAGCAGGATCAGGCCGCGCGTGCCGTGTACCGGCCGGCGTCCTTCGACACCGTGAGCTCGATGCCGAACGCCTCGGTGAGCGTCGCCGCCGTGAGCACCTCGTCGATGGGACCGGCTGCCTGCACGTGGCCGTCGGACAGCACCAGCGCGTGGGTGAACCCGGCCGGGATCTCCTCGACGTGGTGGGTGACGATGACGATCGCAGGCGAGTCCTCGCTCTGGGCGTAGCCGCCGAGGGTGCGCACGAGGCTCTCGCGGGCGCCGAGGTCGAGTGACGCCGCGGGCTCGTCCAGGAACAGGATCTCGGGGTCCGTCATCACGGCGCGGGCGATCTGGACGCGCTTCTGCTCGCCGTCACTCAGCTCGCCGAACGTGCGGTCGGTGAAGGCGCCGAGGCCCCACTCCTCGAGCACGCGCTGGGCCCGGCGGACGTCGAGCTCCTCGTACTCCTCGTTCCAGCGGCCGGTGACCGAGTACGCCGCCGTGAGCACCACGTCGATGACCTTCTCGGTCACCGGGATGCGTCGGGCGAGGGCGGTCGACGCGAAGCCGATGCGGGGCCGCAGCTCGAAGAGGTCGGCACCGCCGAGTTCCGTGCCGAGCACCTCGACGTCACCCGAGGTCGGGAAGGTCTGCGCACCCGCGACCTGCAGCAGCGTGGTCTTGCCGGCACCGTTGGCACCGAGCACGACCCAGCGTTCGTCGTCCTGCACCTCCCACGAGATCCCGTCGAGGATGGTGGCCCCGTTGCGGACCACGGAGACGTCTGACAAGCGCACGACCGAGGGCATGCGACCAGCCTAGAGGTTCCGGCCGAGCACCTCGTCGTAGACCTGCCGTGTCCGCTCCGCGATCGCGCCCCAGGTGAACTCCGTCTCGACGCGGAGCCGTCCGGCGCGGCCCATCAGCTTCGCCAGCCCCTCGTCCGCGAGCACCTCGTTGAGCGTCGCCGCGAGGTCGGCCACGTAGCGATCGGGATCCGTCGGGGTGCCGGTGCCGTCCTGTGCCTGGTCGATCGGCACGATGCGACCGGTCAGCCCGTCCGCGACGACCTCGGGGATGCCCCCGGTGCCGGTGCCGACGACGGGGATGCCACAGGCCATGGCCTCGAGGTTGACGATCCCGAGCGGCTCGTAGATGGACGGGCACACGAACACGGTGCCCGAGGACAGCACGTTGACGATCTCCTGGTGGGCGAGCATCCTGTCGATCCAGACGACGCCGTCACGATCGGCGCGCAACGCGTCGACGAGACCCGTGACCTCGGCCATGATCTCCGGCGTGTCCGGGGCGCCCGCGCAGAGCACGATCTGGACCTCCGGCGGCAGCGACGCCACGGCACGGAGCAGGTAGGGCAGGCCCTTCTGCCGGGTGATCCGCCCGACGAACACCACGCTGGGCCGGGACGGGTCGATCCCGAGGGCCCGGACGGCGTCCTCGTCGACGGTGGGCTTCCACTCGTCGATGTCGATGCCGTTGTAGACGACGTGCACCTTCGCCGGGTCGATCGACGGGTACGAGCGGAGGATGTCCGCGCGCATGGCCTTCGACACCGCGATGACGCCGTCGGCGTGCTCGAACGCCTCGCGCTCCATCCAGCTCGACAGCCGGTAGCCGCCGCCGAGCTGCTCGGCCTTCCACGGCCGCAGCGGCTCGAGGCTGTGCGCCGTGACGACGTGCGGGATCCCGTAGGTCAACTGCGCGATCCGGCCCGCCGAGTTCGCGTACCAGGTGTGCGAGTGCACGACGTCTGCACCCTCGACGTCAGCCGCGATGGCGACGTCGGTCCCGAGCGCCTGGAGCGCGCCGTTCGCCTGCTCGAGGCCGTCGGGCGTGCGGTACGCCCACACGTCGGCCTCGTCGCGGAACGCACCGAAGGCGCGGACGCGCACCTCGGTGTCGGTCCCGGAGCGGAGCGCCGCGGTCAGTTCGGCCACGTGGACACCCGCACCGCCGTAGACCTCCGGCGGATACTCCCTGGTCAGCAGATCGACTCGCACGCGTTCACGGTAACCGGTTCCCAGTGCTGACGCCTACTGTGAACGGCATGGCTCCAAAGAAGGTCTTCGGCATCGTGCTCGCCGGCGGTGAGGGCAAACGGCTCATGCCGCTCACGGCCGACCGGGCGAAGCCCGCTGTCCCGTTCGGCGGGAACTTCCGTCTCATCGACTTCGCGCTCTCGAACCTGGTGAACTCCGGGCTGCAGAAGATCGTCGTCCTGACGCAGTACAAGTCGCACAGTCTCGACCGTCACGTCGCGGAGACCTGGCGCATGGAGGGGCTGCTCGGCTCCTACGTCGCGTCCGTGCCCGCGCAGCAGCGACTCGGCAAGCGCTGGTTCGCCGGGTCGGCCGACGCGATCCTGCAGTCGCTCAACCTGCTCCGCGACGAGCGCCCCGACATCGTCGTCGTGGTCGGCG
This sequence comes from Curtobacterium sp. 314Chir4.1, assembly GCF_900215175.1. Taxonomy (NCBI): domain Bacteria; kingdom Bacillati; phylum Actinomycetota; class Actinomycetes; order Micrococcales; family Microbacteriaceae; genus Curtobacterium; species Curtobacterium sp. 314Chir4.1. The sequence continues at coordinate 390,889 of NZ_OCMI01000001.1, read as the reverse complement.
CGGACCACGTGTACCGGATGGACTTCCACCAGATGGTCGAGGCGCACATCGCCTCCGGCCGCAGCGCGACCGTCGCAGCGATCCGGCAGCCGATCGGCCTGGCCGACCAGTTCGGCGTGATCCAGGTCGCCGACGACGACCCGACGAAGATCGAGGCGTTCCTCGAGAAGCCGACGGACGCCGTGGGCCTGTCCGACTCCCCCGGCGAGATCCTCGCGTCGATGGGCAACTACGTCTTCGACGCCGATGCCCTCGTCGACGCGGTCCTCCGCGACGGCCAGATCGAGACGTCGAACCACGACATGGGCGGCGACATCGTCCCGGACTTCGTGAACCGCGGCGACGCCGGCGTCTACGACCTCAAGCGCAACGAGGTCCCCGGCTCGAACGAGCGCGACCGGTACTACTGGCGCGACGTGGGGACGATCGACTCGTTCTTCGACGCCCACATGGACCTCATCGCGCCCGTGCCGGTGTTCAACCTGTACAACCAGGACTGGCCGATCTTCAACCAGCAGACGAACCTGCCGCCGGCGAAGTTCGTGCGCGACGCCAACGGGAACACCGGCTCGACGGTCGACTCGCTCGTGTCGCTCGGCTGCCTGGTCTCGGGTGCGCAGGTCGAACGCAGCATGATCGGCCCGTGGTGCGGGATCGACTCCGGCGCGAAGGTCCTGGACTCGATCGTCTTCGAGCGCGCGTCGATCGGCGCGGGCGCGATCGTGAACCGCGCGATCCTCGACAAGGACGTCGTGATCGCTCCTGGTGCGCAGGTCGGCGTCGACCGGGAGGCGGACGAGGCACGCGGCTTCACGGTCACCGAGTCCGGCATCACCGTGGTCGGCAAGGGCGTCCGCGTCGACGCGTAGACGCGAACCACCAGGACCGGCCTGGAGGCGCGGCTGACGTAACGCACGTCAGCCGCGCCTCCGACAGTCGGTACCGTTGGTGCGTGCCACGCTTCCTCGTCGTCCTCGATGCCGATTCCACGCTCCTCGAGGACGAGGTCATCGAACTCCTGGCGGACACCGCCGGGACCCGGCCACAGGTCGCGGCGATCACGGAGCGCGCCATGCGCGGCGAGATCGACTTCGCCGAGAGCCTCCGGGAGCGTGTCGCGACCTTGGCGGGCCTCCAGGTCGACGTCTTCCGTCGTGCACAGGACGCGGTCCGCGTGACGCGGGGCGCCGACCAGCTGGTCCGCGGCGTGCACGCCGCCGGCGGCACGGTCGGTGTGGTCTCCGGAGGCTTCCACGAGGTCCTCGACCCGTTCGCGGAGCGCCTCGGACTCGACCACTGCCGCGCCAACCGGCTCGAGGTGACCGACGGCGTCCTGACCGGGCGGGTGCTCGGCGACGTCGTCGACGCGCACGCCAAGGCCGTCGCGCTCCGGGAGTGGGCCGGCGCCGACGGCGTGGACCTCGTCCGGACGGTCGCGGTCGGCGACGGCGCGAACGACCTCGAGATGATGCGCGTCGCCGCCCTGTCGGTGGCATTCGACGCGAAGCCGCGCGTGCGCGAGCAGGCGGACGTCGCCGTCGTCGACCGCGACCTGTCGAGCGTGCTCGCGACGCTGGGCCTGCGCGGCTGAGTCGCACTCGCCGACCCACGTCGGTGCCGTGCCGAGTCTCGGCCTCAGCGACGTTTCTCGCGCACCAGGCCGCGAATTCTGTCGCGCAGGCCGAGTCTCGGGCCCGGCGAGACGAGACTCGCGCCGGTTTCGCGCCCTAGTGGCCCATCCCGAGGCCGCCGTCGACCGGGACGACCGCGCCGGAGATGTAGCCCGCGCCGTCGCCCGCGAGGAACAGCGTGGCGTCCGCGACGTCGTCGACGGTGCCGTAGCGCGCCGCCGGGATCTGCTTCTTGAACTCGGCCTGCAGCTCCTCGGGAAGCGCCGCCGTCATGTCGGTCTGGATGAAGCCGGGCGCGACGACGTTCGCCGTGATGCCGCGGGACCCGAGCTCGCGCGTGATCGACCGGGCCATCCCGACGAGGGCGGCCTTCGACGACGCGTAGTTGACCTGGCCGACCTGGCCGTAGGCGCCGACGACGCTCGACATGAGCACGATGCGGCCGAACTTCGCCTTCATCATGCCCTTGGTGGCGCGCTTGACGACGCGGAAGGTCCCGGTGAGGTTCGTGTCGATGACGCTCGTGAAGTCCTCCTCGGACATCCGGAGCAGCAGCTGGTCGTTGGTGATCCCGGCGTTCGCGACGAGGACCTCGACCGGGCCGAGCTCCGCCTCGACCTGCGTGTAGGCGGCATCGACCGACGCGGTGTCGGTGATGTCGGCCTGCACCGTCAGCGCACCCTCGGGGCCGCCCTGACCGCTGCGCGACGTGACCGCGACGCGGTGGCCGGCGGTGACGAAGCGCTCCGCGAGGGCACGGCCGATGCCGCGGTTGCCGCCGGTGATGAGGACGGTACGGGGGGTGCTCATGGTCGCTCCGTTCGGTGTGGGGTGCTCGGCGCGCCGGTCCGGTCACGGCTCGGACACGCCCGGACGAGCGTACCCGAGCAGAAACCCGACATCCGGCACCCGCGCGCTGCACCCATGTCCGGCCATACGGGCTTAGGCTTGACCGTGGGCAGAGGAAAGAACACCGTATGAAGACGACGCACAGCATCACCACCCTTCCGGACTCTCCGGAGCAGGACCGTGCGCACCGCCTGTCCCGCTACGTGTGGCAGATGGCACTGCGCGTCGTGTTCTTCATCGGTGCCGTGCTCGTCTGGTCGATCTGGCACACCTGGCTCGCGGTCATCCCGATCGTCCTCGCCGGCGTCATCCCCTGGGTCGCGGTCATCATCGCGAACGCGGGCAGCCGCGCCGAGAGCGACATCGTGCGCCCGGCCGGAGCGATCGAGCTCTACGACGCCGTCGACCCGCGACTCCGCGAACAGCAGGAGGACGCCCGGGCCGAGGCCTACCGCGCCGAGCAGGACCGTCTGCGTGAGGAAGCCCACCACGCGCAGGAGGAATGGCAGCGCCACGGCGACCGCTCCAAGGTGTGGGGCCGTCGCTGATGGGCGCCACGTTCGACCTCTTCACGGAGCCCGGCTCGACGCCCGTGTGCTCCCGCGCCGGCTGCAGCTCCACCGCAGCGTGGCGCGTCAACTGGCGCAACCCGCGCATCCACGCGACCGACCGGGTGAAGATCTGGGCCGCGTGCGAAGAACACCGTGACTTCCTCGCCGACTACCTGCGCTCCCGGTCCTTCCCGGTGCGCGTGACCGGCATGCACGAGGACGTGGACCGCCTCGACGACGAGCGCGACCCGGCCGACGCCCCGAAGAACGACGTCGGAGCGCGCGCAGCCGGGGAGCGTCGGTGAGCGACCGCTTCGACCCGAGTTCGCGCTACGGCCGACGGCACGCGCAGAAGATCGCGCGCGCCGCAGCGGCAGCCGACACGAGCGCGGCGACCGTCGAACGCGACCCGGACGAGCCCTTCGTCGGCTGGCGCTTCGTGCAGAGCCGCCGCTGGCTCGGGTACTTCGCGATCGCCGTCGCCTTCGCGATCGTCTGCGCCCTGTTCGGCATGTGGCAGTGGGACCGCCGGAACGAGGCCGTCCGCCAGAACGAGCAGGTCGCGCAGAACTACGAGCACACCCCGGTGCCGCTCGAGCAGGCGCTCCCGAAGGCCTCCAGCTGGGACGACTCGCAGACCTGGCTCCGGGTGAGCGTCACCGGACGGTACGACACCGACGACCAGTTGCTCGTCCGGAACCGCGTGCACAACGGTCAACCCGGGTTCGAGGTCCTCACCCCCCTCGTCACCAGCGACGGCCGCGCGTTCGTCGTCGACCGCGGCTGGGTCCCCACCGGCAACGCGCAGGACGCCCCCGACCACGTCCCCGCTCCCCCGTCCGGCGAGGTCACGGCGATCGTCCGACTGCAGGAGAGCGAGCCGCGTATCCCCGGCCGAACGGACCCGGCACACACCGACCAGGTGCAGTCCGTCACGCTCTCCGACGTCGCGAAGAAGGTCGACACGCCGATCTACACCGGCGCCTACGGCCAGCTCGCGTCCGAGTCGCCAGCCCCGACCGAGGCCCGTCCGCTCGGGTGGGAACGCCCGACCGCCGACACCGGGCTGCACCTGAGCTACTTCATCCAGTGGTTCATGTTCGCGGCCGGCGGGTTCGGGTTCCTGGCGTACCTCATGGTGCAGGAGTACCGGAACCTCAACCAGGACGACCCGGAAGAGCGCGAGCGCGCCCAGGAGCGGCAGCGCCGTAAGGACGCCCGGCCGAAGACCGACGCCGAGATCGAGGACGAGCTGCTCGCCTCCCGTCGCAGCTGACGACGCCGCCGCGGCATCCTGTCTCGCGTCGTCGCGTCGCGTCTCGTCTCAGCGAGACGAGACGCCGTCCCGGCCGCGAGACGCCGTCTCCCCCGCGAGACGCCGCCGGATCGGGCCGCGTCTCGCGACACACGCGGCGTCTCGAGACGCACGCGGCGTCTGGGACGCGCGACACGGTCTGACACCCGACCGACGCGGCCTGGAGGTGCGTGGCGGGGCCGCCCCGCGCCTCCAGGCCGCCTGTGGCGCACCATCTCGGGCCCGACGAGCGACGTACTCCGGCTCACGAGCGAGACACCGCGCCAGGCGCGAGACGCCGCCCGATTCGGCGGCGCCTCGCGACGAGCGCAGCGTCTCGCGACGAGCGCGGCGTCTCGCGACGAGCGCGGCGTCTCGCGACGAGCGCGGCGTCTCGCGACGAGCGCGGCGCCTCGCCGACGCGAGACGCCGCGCCAGCGCGCGCTACGCGAGCTCGATGAGCTCCGCGTAGTCCTTGTTCCAGTGGTCCTCGGTGCCGTCCGGCAGGAGCAGCACGCGCTCGGGGTTGAGCGCCTCGACCGCACCGGCGTCGTGCGACACGAGCACGACCGCGCCCTCGTACCCGGCCAGGGCGCCGAGGATCTCCTCACGCGACGCCGGGTCGAGGTTGTTCGTCGGCTCGTCGAGGAGCAGCACGTTCGCGCCCGAGACCACGATCATCGCGAGTGACAGTCGGGTCTTCTCACCGCCTGACAGCACGCCGGCCTTCTTGTAGCCGTCGTCGCCCGTGAAGAGGAACGATCCGAGGACACGACGGGCCTCGGTCTCGTTGAGCTCCGTCGACGCCGACACCATGTTCTCGATGACGGTGCGGTTGACGTCGATGTTCTCGTGCTCCTGGGCGTAGTAGCCGATGCGCAGGCCGTGCCCGGGCAGGATCTCGCCCGTGTCCGGCTTGTCGGCGCCCGCGAGGATGCGGAGCAGTGTCGTCTTGCCGGCACCGTTGAAGCCGAGGATGACCACACGCGAACCGCGGTCGATCGCCAGGTCCACACCCGCGAAGATCTCGAGCGACCCGTACGACTTGGAGAGCCCCTCGGCCATGAGCGGCGTGCGACCGCAGGACACCGGGGTCGGGAACCGGAGCTTGGCGACGCGGTCGGCGACGCGCTCGTCCTCGAGGCCGGCGAGCAGCTTGTCCGCACGCGCCACCATCTGGTGCGCCGCGGCGGCCTTCGAGGCCTTCGCACCGAAACGGGCGGCCTGGTCCTTGAGCGTGGCGGCCTTCTTCTCGGCGTTCGCGCGCTCCTTGCGGCGGCGCTCCTCGTCAGCTGCACGCTGGCGCTGGTAGAGCTTCCAGCCCATGTTGTAGACGTCGATGCTCTGCCGGTTGGCGTCGAGGTAGAAGACGCGGTTGACGACCTCGTCCACGAGCTCGACGTCGTGGGAGATGATGATGACGCCGCCGGAGTACGTCTTGAGGTGCTCGCGCAGCCAGACGACCGAGTCGGCGTCGAGGTGGTTCGTCGGCTCGTCGAGGATCATCGTCTCGGCGTCCGAGAACAGGATGCGCGCGAGCTCGATGCGGCGGCGCTGACCACCCGACAGCGTCTTGAGCTGCTGGTCGAGGATGCGGTCCGGCAGCTTGAGGTTCGAGGCGATCGACGCCGCCTCGGCCTCGGCCGCGTACCCGCCGAGCGCGTTGAACTGGTCGTCGAGCCGGCTGTACCGACGCATCGCCTTCTCGGCGACGGCGGGGTCGTCGCTGGCCATGTCGAGCGTCGCGAGGCGGATGCCCTCGACGAGCTCGCCGAGGCCGCGGGCGTCCAGGATGCGCTTGCGCGCGGTCTCCTCCGGGTCGCCCGAACGCGGGTCCTGCGGCAGGTAGCCGATCTCGCCGCCGCGCTCGATCTTGCCGCCGGTCGGCTGCGTCTCCCCCGCGAGGGCCTTCGTCATCGTCGTCTTGCCCGCGCCGTTGCGGCCGACGAGTCCGATCTTGTCGCCCTTCTCGACACGGAAGGACACGTCCTCCATGAGGAGGCGAGCTCCGACGCGGATCTCGAGTTCGTGCACGGCAAGCACAGAGGACGTCCAATCAGTTGGTGGTTTTGCACAACGACGTGTGCGGGAGGTGCACCGCTACGCTGACGGGACCGATGGTTCCGAACGGGACCAGCAGTCCATTCTAGGAGAATCCATGACGAACGCCACCGGGTTCGCTCCCCGCGCAGTCCTCGCAGACCGTCTGCGCACCCAGGGAGTGGCCACCGACGCCGCGCTGATCGCCGGCGGCGCGCTGTTCACCGCCGCCATGGCCCAGCTCGAGGTGCCGATGTGGCCGGTGCCGATCACGGGGCAGACCCTGGCGGTCGTGCTCGTCGGCGCGACGCTCGGAGCCCGCCGCGGCATGCTCTCGCTGCTGGTCTACGCGGTCGCCGGGCTCGCCGGTGCGCCGTTCTTCGCCGGCTTCACGGGTGGCCTGCACGCCCTCGCCGTCCCGAGCTTCGGCTACGTCATCGGCTTCATCCCGGCGGCCGGCGTCATCGGCTGGCTCGCTCGCCGCAACTGGGACCGCCAGGTGGGCCGTGCCGCCGCAGCCATGCTCCTCGCGAGTGCGATCCCGTTCGTGACGGGCCTGCCCTACCTGGCGGTCGCGCTCGGGACGCTCGGCGCCCCGAACGACCTGCAGTCGGTGCTCGCCGCCGGCCTCTACCCGTTCATCGTGGGCGGCATCGCCAAGGCGCTCATCGCCGCGGGCATCGTGCCGCTGGCGTGGAAGCTGCTCGGCCGCCGCTGACGCGCGCCTGCACGGAGAGGGGCCCCGCACCGACCGGTGCGGGGCCCCTCGTCGTCGCGGCGTGCGCGCGGGGTCCAGCGGCAGCCCGGCCGCGGCCGCCGAGGTCGCACGACATGCCGCGCGCGTGACGCCGTGGTCGCACGACGTGTCGCCCCGCGGCGCCGAAGGCGACATCTTCTGCGACTTGGCCGGGCCGGACCGGACCGAGCCAGGCCCGACGGGGCGCACCGCGCACTGCCCGACCCACAGACGGACGGGAGGCGCGGTGCCAGCTGGCACCGCGCCTCCCGTCCGGGTGTGGTCGCGACTAGATCGAGAAGCCGAGCGCGCGCATCATCTCGCGCCCGTCATCGGTGATCCGCTCCGGACCCCACGGCGGCATCCAGACCCAGTTGATCCGGAACGCGTCGACGATGCCGTCGAGCGCGTTGGCGGTGTCACCCTCGATGACGTCGGTCAGCGGGCAGCCCGCGCTCGTCAGCGTCATGCTGATCACGAGCGCGTTCGCCTCATCGTCCATGGCGAGGTCGTAGATGAGCCCGAGGTCGACGATGTTCACGCCGAGTTCCGGGTCCTGGACCTCCTTGAGGCCCTCGACGACCTCGTCGAACTTCTCCGGTGCGAGTGCGGTGATCATCAGTTCCCCGCCGCTGCGGCTGCGGCCTGCACGTAACGGTCGTAGCCCTCGTTCTCGAGGCGCTCGGCGAGCTCCGGGCCGCCCTGCTCGGCGACCTTGCCCGCGACGAACACGTGCACGAAGTTCGGCTTGATGTAGCGGAGAATGCGCGTGTAGTGGGTGATGAGCAGCACACCGAGGCCGGTGGCGGCCTTCGCGCGGTTGACGCCCTCGGACACGATCTTCAGCGCGTCGACGTCGAGGCCGGAGTCGGTCTCGTCGAGCACGGCGAACTTCGGCTTGAGGAGCTCGAGCTGCATGATCTCGTGGCGCTTCTTCTCGCCACCGGAGAAGCCCTCGTTGACGTTGCGCTCGGCGAAGGCCGAGTCCATCTTGAGGTCGGCCATCGACTGGCGGAGGTCCTTCACCCAGCTGCGGAGCGCCGGGGCCTCGCCGTCGATCGCGGTCTTCGCGGTGCGGAGGAAGTTCGAGACGGTCACGCCGGGGATCTCCACCGGGTACTGCATGGCGAGGAACATGCCGGCGCGGGCACGCTCGTCGACGCTCATCGCGAGGACGTCTTCGCCGTCGAGGGTGATCGAGCCACCGACGACGTTGTAGCGCGGGTGACCGGCGATCGTGTAGGCGAGGGTGGACTTGCCCGAGCCGTTCGGCCCCATGATCGCGTGGATCTCGCCCTCGTTGATGGTGAGGTCGACGCCCTTGAGGATCTCCTTGACACCCTGGTCGGTGTCGATCGAGACCTGGAGGTCACGGATTTCGAGAGTGGACATTGCGTTCCTTCGGTTGCAGCTGGTGTGCGGCGTCAGCCGCGGGAAGAGTGGGAGGCGGTCTCAGTCGACCGGGACGGGGTCGTGCACGTCGACGTAGACCTCGCCGTCGCGGACCTCGACCCGGAAGACCGGGACGGGTTCGTACGCCGGGAAGTTCTGCGGCTTGCCGGTGGCCAGCGAGAACCGGGACCCGTGGGCCCAGCACTCGAGCGTGTCACCCTCGACGAACCCCTCCGCCAGGGAGATGTCCCCGTGGGTGCAGGTGTCGCCGATGGCGTGCACGGTCCCGGCGGAGTCCTTCACGATGGCGACCGCGGTGCCGTCGACCACGGCGCGCATCGGGCTGTCCACCGCGATGTCCGCCTCGGCACAGACCTTTGTCGACATCAGGCGTCGGCTGCTTCCGTCTCGGGCGCGACCAGCACGGTCCGCCCTTCCTGGAGCTCCTGCTCGACCGCGGCGATGAGGCGTTCCTCGAGCTCGGGGGCACCGATCTTCTGGATGACCTCGACGAGGAAGCCGAGCACGACGAGGCGACGTGCTTCCTCTTCCGGGATGCCACGGGACTGCAGGTAGAACAGTTGCTCGTCGTCGAAGCGGCCGGTCGCACTCGCGTGGCCGGCACCCTCGATGTTGCCCGTCTCGATCTCGAGGTTCGGGATGCTGTCCGCGCGCGTGCCGTCCGTGAGGACGAGGTTGCGGTTCTGCTCGTAGGAGTCCGTGCCGTCGCCGGCGCGCCCGATGAGCACGTCGCCGATCCACACCGTGTGCGCGCCCTTGCCCTGCAGCGCGCCCTTGTAGTTGACCCGACCGCGCGTGTTCGGCGCGTCGTGGTTCACGTAGACCTGCTGCTCGATGTACTGCCCGGCGTCGGCGAAGTACACGCCGTACATCTCGGTGTCGGCACCCTGCGCACCGAGGTGCGTCGAGGGGTTGACCCGGATGACGTCGCCGCCGAGCGAGACCACGACGTGCTTCAGGAAGGCGTCGCGGCCGACCTCGGCGAAGTGCGTCGACACGTGTACGGCGTCGTCGTCCCAGTCCTGCAGGCTGACCACCGTGAGGCGGGCGCCGTCCTGGACGACGATCTCGACGTTCTCGCTGAGGAGTGCCGAGCCGCGGTTGTCGAGCACGACGATGCCCTGGGCGTGCGCCTCGGCCGTGATGACCGTGTGCGCCGCGCGGGGCTGGGTGCCGAAGTCGGACCGGGTGATCGTGATGAACTCGTGCGCCTCGGTTGCCTTCACCGTGACGGCCAGCACGGCGTCACGGGCAGTCCACGCCGCGGCGGCGGCGCGGTCCTCGGGGAGCCCGGCGGAGCCGACGCGGGGGTCGTCGCTGCGACCCCACTCGACGTCGGCGCCGTCCGACTGGCGGGCGAGGAACGGGTAGGCGGATCCGTCGAGGCCGCCGTCGAGCAGCGGCTGGAGCTTCGCGAGGGGCGCGAACTTCCAGTTGACCTCGCGCCCCGTGACGGTCGGGAACGCCTCGACGTCACCCGACTGGAACCGCTCGGAGCGGGTCTGGACCGGGATGGACTTGTCGGGGGCGTCCCAGCCGCCGTCGGAGTGCGCCTTCGCGCCGTGCTGTGCCGTGCCCGTCGCGGCGGTGGCCGGCTCGATCGGCTGGTCGATGTGGGGAGGGGTGGAGCTGGACATCTAGCCGACGGATCCTTCCATGCTCATCTCGATGAGCTTGTTGAGTTCGAGTGCGTACTCCATCGGGAGCTCGCGGGCGATCGGCTCGATGAAGCCGCGGACGATCATCGCCATCGCCTCGTCCTCGGGCATGCCGCGGGACATCAAGTAGAACAGCTGCTCCTCGCTCACGCGGGAGACCGTGGCCTCGTGCCCGAGCTGGACGTCGTCGACACGGATGTCGATCGCCGGGTACGTGTCCGAACGGCTGATCGTGTCCACCAACAGCGCGTCGCACCGCACGGTGTTCGCCGCGTGGTGGGCTGCCGGATCCACCCGGACCTCACCGCGGTACCCGGCACGACCGCCGCCACGGGCGATCGACTTCGAGACGATCGAGGACGTCGTGTACGGCGCCATGTGGATCATCTTCGCGCCGGCGTCCTGGTGCTGACCCGGACCGGCGAAGGCCACGGAGAGCGTCTCGCCCTTGGCGTGCTCACCGGCGAGGTAGATCGACGGGTACTTCATCGTCACCTTCGAGCCGATGTTGCCGTCGATCCACTCCATCGTCGCGCCCTCGTGCGCGATCGCACGCTTGGTGACGAGGTTGTAGACGTTGTTCGACCAGTTCTGGATCGTCGTGTACCGGACGCGGGCGTTCTTCTTCACGATGATCTCGACGACGGCCGAGTGCAGCGAGTCCGACTTGTAGATCGGCGCGGTGCAGCCCTCGATGTAGTGGACGTAGGAGTCCTCGTCCGCGATGATCAGCGTCCGCTCGAACTGGCCCATGTTCTCGGTGTTGATGCGGAAGTAGGCCTGCAGCGGGATCTCGACGTGGACGCCCTTCGGGACGTAGACGAACGAGCCGCCGGACCACACGGCCGTGTTCAGCGCGGCGAACTTGTTGTCGCCGGCCGGGATCACGGTGCCGAAGTACTCCTCGAAGATCTCGGGGTGCTCGCGGAGCGCGGTGTCGGTGTCCATGAAGATGACGCCCTGCTGCTCCAGGTCCTCACGGATCTGGTGGTACACGACCTCGGACTCGTACTGGGCGGCGACGCCGGCGACGAGGCGCTGGCGCTCGGCCTCGGGGATGCCGAGCTTCTCGTAGGTCGCGCGGATGTCCTCGGGGAGGTCCTCCCACGACTGCGCCTGCTTCTCGGTGGAGCGGACGAAGTACTTGATGTTGTCGAAGTCGATGCCGGTCAGGTCGGCGCCCCACGTCGGCATGGGCTTGCGGCCGAAGAGCTGGAGGCCCTTGAGGCGGTTCTTGAGCATCCACTCGGGCTCGGACTTGAGGTTCGAGATGTCGGTCACGACCTCTTCCGAGATGCCGCGGCGCGCAGAGGCGCCGGCGGAGTCGGAGTCGGACCAGCCGAACTCGTATTGGCCGAGCCCTTCGAGCTCGGGACGGTCGATGAGCACGTCGGACATGGTCTCCTCGTTTCCTTCTCGCGGCAGCGTTCTGGGTGTCAACCCGTGGCGTCTGGACGCCATTCCACCGCACACCGCCGACAGGCGGACACGGTGTTGCTCCCTCGCAACGTCGATGGTTCCACGCAGTCCTGGGCGTGAGCGGCGATCTCGGACCTTTCGGAGCCGGCGCCTGCCTAGACTTGACTGCTGCTGAACCCTCGAATCCTACAGGTTCGCTGCACGGAACAACAGGAAGGCACCACCCTCGTGACTCGCGTCGGATCCCCCGTCGACCAGGACGTCCGCTCCCAGCCCTGGTGGTCGCTCCCCCGCGTCGTCGACCAGCGCGTCGTCGTGCTGGCCTGGGCGTCCTTCGTGGTCGAGGTCGTCCTCATCGGCACCGGCGGCCTCGTGCGCCTCACGGCGTCGGGGCTCGGGTGCCCGACCTGGCCCAAGTGCACCGCCGATTCACTGGTCTCGACGCCGGAGATGGGCATCCACGGCGTCATCGAGTTCGGCAACCGACTGCTCACCTTCGTGCTCGTCGTCGTGGCGATCGCGATGTTCCTGCTCGTCGTCCGGATGCGCCGGACCCGCCCCGAGCTGTTCTGGCTGGCGTTCGCCCAGGGCGCAGCGATCCCGGTGCAGGCCGTCATCGGCGGCATGAGCGTCTGGACGAACCTGAACCCCTTCGTCGTCGGGCTGCACTTCGTCGTCTCCGCTGCGCTCACGTCGGTGACCGCGGCACTCGTCTACCGGGCGATGCGCGGCCCGCGCACGGCGGACAGGACCGTCCCCCGCTGGTACCGCGGCGTCGTCGGCGGCACCATCGCCGCGGTCGTCGTGACCGTCCTCGTCGGCATCCTCACCACCGGGAGCGGCCCGCACGCCGGCGCGGACGAGGCCGTCGACGGCGGACGCCTGCACCGCACCGGGTTCGACCCGGCCGTCATGGAGCACCTGCACGCCGTGCCCGCCTACGTCCTCTTCGCGCTGACCCTGGTGCTCGTCGTCGGTGCGGTCCGCCTGCGCCTGTCGAGCAAGTGGGCGCTGCTGCTCCTGGTCGTCGAGTTCGTCCAGATCGCGGTCGGCCTCACGCAGGCGCGCACCGGGTTGCCGGTCGGACTGGTCGGCACCCACATGGTCCTGGCCGGACTCCTGGTCGGCGCGACGACCGTGGTGGCGCTCTCCACGCGCGGTACGGCCGGCCGCCAGGCCGTCCGTGAGCCGATCGCGGGCTGACGCCCCGCTCCGCACGCGGTCTCCGACGTCCCACCTGTCGATCGACAGGTGGGACGTCGTTCTTCGTGCGCGACGCGACCAGACGGCGGCCTGGAGGCACGGTGCGGGCCCGCCACGTGCCTCCAGGCCGGTGGGTGGTCGCGTCGAGACCCCGCGGACCGCACGAGACGCCGCCGCACGCGCGAGGCCCCGCCGCGCGCACGAGACGCCGCCGCACGCGCGAGACGCCGCCGGATCCGGCGGCGTCTCGTCGAGGAGGCGGTGTCCCGCCCGGAGGGCGGTGTCCCGCCCCGGGGGCCGACTAGAAGGTGAAGACCTGCGGCAGCAGCGGGTCGATGCCCACGGCGATGAACAGCAGCGTCAGGTACGTGATCGAGCTGTGGAAGACGCGCATCGGCTGCACGTGCTCCACGTGCTGGATCGCCCGCGAGTACAGGCGGTGCGACTCGACGACGAACCAGATGCCGCCGGCCAGCGCGACGACCGTGTAGAGCGGGCCCATGTGGGCGACGGGGATGAGCAGCAGCGAGCAGACGAGCGTCGCCCACGCGTAGAGGACGACCTGCAGGCCGACGACCGTGCGACCGCGGACCACGGCGAGCATCGGGACGTCGGCGGCGTCGTAGTCGTCGCGGTACTTCATCGACAGCGGCCAGTAGTGCGGCGGCGTCCAGAGGAAGATCACCATGAAGAGGATGACCGGTGCCCAGGACAGCGAGCCGGTGACACCGGCCCAGCCGATGAGCACGGGCATGCAGCCGGCAGACCCGCCCCAGACGATGTTCTGCGGCGTGCGGCGCTTGAGCCACAGCGTGTAGACGAACACGTAGATGAGGATCGCGATGACGCTCAGGGCCGCGGCGAGCCAGTTCACGAGGAAGCCGAGCACCGCGGTGGACGCGACCCCGAGGACCCACGAGAACACCAGGGCCTCGCGGTCGGACAGCTCGCCGGTGACCAGCGGACGCGTGCTCGTGCGCTTCATCAGCCGGTCGATGTCGCGGTCGATGTAGCAGTTGAACGCCGAGGCGGACCCGGCCGACATCGCGCCGCCGAGCATCGTCCAGAAGACCAGCCACAGGTCCGGCACCCCGCGCTCGGCGAGGAACATCGTCGGCGCCGTGGTGACGAGCAGCAGCTCCATGACCCGCGGCTTCGTCAGCGAGACGTAGGCACGCACCTTGCGCGACAGCGTCGAGCGGGGTCGATCGGTGTCGGGCCGGGTCACGGTGGCAGTCGGCAAGGGAACCTCAGTCTGTTCGCGTCAGCTCACACGCTCGGTGGACGGCTCCGTCGTCGTCGGGGCGTGCGTCGACCCGGAATGCTCACGGGTCCCGGACAGTTTACGTGATGGAGGCGCTGCGATGATGCCCCGCCCCGCCATCCGGACCGAAGTCACCCACCGACACGCCCGGCCGACGGCGGGTCCTCCTGACGACGAGTGAACAACCGGCGTCACCTGAACACCCTCTGAGTGCATGGTCACTATGCTGGAGTCGCCCTCCCGCAGTGCGTGCCCCGATGACGTCGGCCGCGAAGAGCCGGTCGGCCGCCGCGAGACGGCGACCCGACGAAGGCCCCGGGATGGCGATCATGTCCGTGCGATGGCACGAGCCCTCGCACATGTCGCATCAAGAAGGGTCAACATCCAAGTGGCTGAATTCACCTGGGACGCCATCGACAGGAAGGCCGTCGACACGGCCCGCGTACTCGCCGCCGACTCGGTCGAGGCCGCCGGCAACGGTCACCCCGGCACCGCGATGAGCCTCGCGCCGGTCGCCCACCTGCTCTTCCAGAAGGTGATGCGTCGCGACCCCAGCGACTCCACCTGGATCGGCCGCGACCGCTTCATCCTCTCCGCCGGTCACGCCTCGATCCTCCAGTACGTGCAGTTCTACCTGCACGGCTACGGCCTCGAGCTCGAGGACCTCCAGCACCTCCGCAAGTGGGGCTCGAAGACCCCGGGTCACCCGGAGTACGGCCACACCGACGGTGTCGAGATCACCACGGGCCCGCTCGGCCAGGGCCTCGCCTCGGCCGTGGGCTTCGGTTACGCGCAGCGCTTCGAGCGCGGCCTGTTCGACCCGGAGACCGCCGACGGCGAATCGCCGTTCGACCACTTCACCTACGTGATCGCCGGTGACGGCGACATGCAGGAGGGCGTCACGAACGAGGCCGCGAGCCTCGCCGGCCGCCAGCAGCTCGGTCGCCTGGTCGTCTTCTACGACTCGAACCAGATCTCGATCGAGGACGACACCGACATCTCCTTTTCGGAGAGCGTCCCGGACCGCTACGAGGCGCTCGGCTGGCACGTCCAGACCGTCGACTGGAAGAAGACGGGCGAGTACTCGGAGGACGTCGAGTCCCTCTTCGCCGCGGTCGAGGCCGCCAAGGCCGTCACCGACAAGCCGTCGCTCATCGTCCTCAAGACGATCATCGGTTGGCCGTCGCCGACCAAGCAGAACTCCGGCAAGATCCACGGCTCCGCCCTCGGCGGCGAGGAACTGAAGGGCCTCAAGGAGGTCCTCGGCTTCGACCCCGAGCAGACCTTCCACGTCGACCCCGAGGTGCTCGAGTACACCCGTGGCGCCGTCGCCAAGGGCCAGGCGGAGCACGCCGAGTGGCAGAAGACCTTCGACGCGTGGGCCGCGGCCAACCCCGAGAAGAAGACGCTCCTCGACCGCATCAACGCCGGCGAGCTGCCCGAGGGCCTCGAGGAAGCGCTCCCGGTCTTCCCGACCGAGAAGGCCGTCTCGACCCGTGCCGCCTCCGGCAAGGTCATCAACGCCATCGCGCCGCTCATGCCCGAGTTCTGGGGCGGTTCGGCCGACCTCGCTGAGTCGAATCTCACCACGATCGAGGGCGCCAAGTCCTTCGGTCCGGTCGAGGCCTCGACCAAGGCGTGGAGCACCGACCCGTACGGCCGCGTGCTGCACTTCGGCATCCGCGAGCACGCGATGGGCTCGATCCTCTCCGGCATCGTCCTGCACGGGAACACCCGCCCCTTCGGCGGCACGTTCCTCATCTTCAGCGACTACATGCGCCCGGCGGTCCGTCTCGCCGCGCTCATGCAGGCGCCGGCGATCTACGTCTGGACGCACGACTCCGTCGCCCTCGGCGAGGACGGCCCGACGCACCAGCCGATCGAGCAGCTCAGTGCCCTCCGCGCGATCCCGGGTCTGGACGTCGTCCGCCCCGCCGACGCCAATGAGGTCGCGTACGCCTGGCTCGAGATGCTCAAGCACAAGGACCGCCCGGCCGGCATCGCGCTGAGCCGCCAGAACCTCCCCGTCTTCGAGCGCGGCGAGGGCGACGCCTCTGGTGAGGTCCTCGCCTCGGCGAAGAACGTCGCCAAGGGTGCGTACATCCTGGCCGAGGCGCCGAACGGCACCCCGGACGTGATCCTCATCGCGACCGGTTCCGAGGTCCAGATCGCCGTCGAGGCCCGCGAGCAGCTCAAGGCCGAGGGCATCAACGCCCGCGTCGTGAGCGCCCCGTCCCTTGAGTGGTTCCGCGCCCAGTCCGAGAACTACCAGGACCAGGTGCTCCCGAAGGACGTCACCGCCCGCGTGTCGGTCGAGGCCGGCATCGCCATGAGCTGGCGCGACATCGTCGGCGACAAGGGCCGCAGCGTCTCGATCGAGCACTTCGGTGCCTCGGCCGACTACCAGACGCTGTTCAAGGAGTTCGGTTTCACGACGGAGCACGTCGTGGCCGCCGCGAAGGAATCCCTCGCGGCTTCCTGACCCACCGAGGGCCGGGTCCGGTTCGCCGGATCCGGCCCTTCCTCCGGGAGGCGCGGCTCGGCCCCGCCACGCGTCTCCCGGTCCCCCAGACCCCGACTTCACGGCCTCCGTCACCTCCACGACGTCGGCCAGTCGATGAAAGAAGAAGAGAAACACATGGCTGAGAACACCCCCACCGCCGCCCTCTCCGCGGTCGGCGTGAGCATCTGGCTCGACGACCTCTCGCGCGAACTGCTCGAGACGGGCAAGCTCGAGCAGCTCATCGCCGAGAAGAACGTCGTTGGCGTCACGACCAACCCGACGATCTTCGCGTCGGCCCTCGCCAAGGGCGAGCGCTACGACGCGCAGGTCAAGGAGCTGGCCGCCGCCGGCACCGACGTGACCGACGCGATCTTCGAGATCACGACGCAGGACGTCGCGAACGCCTCCGACGTGTTCGCCGGCATCTACGCCGACACCAAGGGCTTCGACGGCCGCGTGTCGATCGAGGTCGAGCCGGGCCTCGCGCACGACACCGCCAAGACCATCGAGCAGGCCAAGTTCCTGTTCGACAAGGTCGGCAAGGAGAACGTCCTCATCAAGATCCCGGCGACGCTCGAGGGCCTCGAGGCCATCACCGAGGTCATCGGTGCCGGCATCTCGGTCAACGTCACCCTGATCTTCTCGCTCGAGCGCTACCGCGCCGTGATCGACGCCTACCTCGGTGGGCTCGAGAAGGCGAAGGCCGCGGGCCACGACCTCTCGAAGATCCACTCCGTCGCGTCCTTCTTCGTGTCGCGCGTCGACTCCGAGATCGACAAGCGTCTCGACGCCGTCGGCACCGACGAGGCCAAGGCCCTCAAGTCGAAGGCCGGCATCGCCAACGCGCAGCTCGCCTACCAGGTCTGGACCGAGGCGTTCGCCTCCGAGCGCGCCCTCGGCCTGCTCGAGGCCGGCGCGAACACGCAGCGTCCGCTCTGGGCTTCGACCGGTGTCAAGGACCCGTCCCTCCCCGACACGCTCTACGTGACCGAGCTGGCCGCGCCGAGCACCGTCAACACCATGCCGGGCAAGACGCTCGACGCCACGTTCGACCACGGTGAGATCCACGGCGACGCGATCGCCGGGTCGTTCGACGCCGCGCAGCAGGTCCTCGACCAGATCGCCGCCCAGGGCATCAGCTACGACGACGTCGTGGCGCTGCTCGAGAAGGAGGGCGTGGACAAGTTCAACGTCTCGTGGGGCGAGCTCGTCGACACCGTCAAGACGGCACTCGAGGGCGCCAAGTAGTGACGGTCTCCATCGCCGCCAGCGGTGACGCGGCGCGGGCCATCGACACGGTGGTCCCGCGCCTCGTCGCTGACCTGGTGGCCTCGGGCATCACCGCCCAGGACCCGGAGCTGTGGGGCCCGGACGCCGAGGCCGAGGCATCGAAGCGCCTCGGCTGGGTGGAGGCCGTCTCGGTCTCCCGCCCGCTCGTCGCCGAGGTCGTCGCCCTGCGCGAGTCGCTCCACGCCGACGGGATCGACCACGTCGTCCTCGCCGGCATGGGCGGCTCGTCGCTCGCACCAGAGGTCATCACCCGCACTGCCGGCGTCCCGCTGACCGTGCTCGACTCGACCGACCCGGCGCAGGTCCGTGCGGCGCTCGCGCACCAGCTCGACCGCACCGTGCTCGTCGTGTCCTCGAAGTCGGGTTCGACCCTCGAGACCGACTCGCAGCGCCGTGCGTACGAGCAGGCCTTCCGCGACGCCGGCATCGACCCGGCGCAGCGCATCGTCGTCGTCACCGACCCGGGCTCCCCGCTCGAGGCCGAGGCGACCGACGCCGGCTACCGGGTCTTCACCGCCGACCCGAACGTCGGCGGCCGCTACTCCGCGCTGACCGCCTTCGGCCTCGTGCCGTCCGGTCTGGCCGGTGCGGACATCGAGGAGCTCCTCGACGAGGCCGACGCAATCTCCGCACTGCTGTCGGTCGACATCGACGAGAACCCGGGCCTCGTGCTCGGCGCCGTCCTCGGTGGCACCGACCCGCTGCGCGACAAGATCGCGATCGTCCCGGACGGCACGCACATCGTGGGGTTCGGCGACTGGGTGGAGCAGCTGATCGCCGAGTCCACGGGCAAGAGCGGCCGCGGCCTGCTCCCCGTCGTGCTCGGCGTCGACTCCCCCGAGGTCACCGCGGGCCTGCCCGACGTGCAGGTCATCCGCCTCGTCGGATCCCGTGACGACGAGCGGCACGTCGCCGATGGCGAGGTCGAGATCACCGGCACGCTCGGTGGCCAGCTCCTCGTCTGGGAGTACGCCGTCGCGGTCGCCGGGCGTCTGCTCGGCATCGACCCGTTCGACCAGCCCGACGTCGAGGCCGCCAAGGTCGCGGCCCGCGCGCTGCTCGACGACCGCCCTGCGCCGACCGAACCCGCGTTCACCGAGGGCGGCATCGCCGTCCGCGCAACGCCGGACCTGACGGTCGGGACGACACTCGCCGACGCCGTGACGAGCCTCCTGGCCCGGATCGACGGCACCCGCTACCTGGCCGTGCAGGCCTACGTGGACCGCACCGCGAACCGCGACCTCGAGTCGCTGCGCGACGCCCTGGCGGCGCGCACCGGCCGCCCGGTCACGTTCGGCTACGGTCCGCGCTTCCTGCACTCCACCGGCCAGTACCACAAGGGCGGCCCGGCGAACGGCGTCTTCCTGCAGATCGTGGCCGCCGAGACGGACGACCTGGCGATCCCCGGTCGGCCGTTCACGTTCGGCCAGCTCATCCAGGCCCAGGCCTCCGGCGACGCGAGCGTCCTCGCGCAGCACGGCCGCCCGGTCCTGACCCTCACGACGACGGACGTCGCCGCTGCCACAGCAGCACTGGCATCCGCCGTCACCCTCTGACTCTCGAAGGAGTTCACCGACTCATGTCACCGGTGGCAATCACCCCGGAGCACAACCCGCTCCGGCTGCCGACGGATCGTCGACTGAACCGGATCGCGGGACCCAGCACCCTCATCATCTTCGGCGTGACGGGCGACCTGTCCCGCAAGAAGCTGATGCCCGCGGTCTACGACCTGGCGAACCGAGGGCTGCTGCCCCCGGGGTTCGCCCTCGTCGGGTTCGCTCGGCGTGACTGGGAGGACCAAGACTTCTCCCAGCTCGTCCACGACGCGGTCAAGGAGCACTCGCGCACCCCGTTCGACGAGGACGTCTGGCGTCAGCTCGAACAGGGCATCCGCTTCGTCCAGGGGTCGTTCGACGACCCGGAGGCGTTCCGCGAGCTCAAGCGCACCGTCGACACGCTGGACGCGGAGCGCGGGACGCTCGGCAACCACGCGTTCTACCTGTCCATCCCGCCGAAGATGTTCCCGGTCGTCACCGAGCAGCTCAAGCTGTCCGGGCTGACCGAGAAGCAGGACGGGTCGTGGAGCCGTGTGGTCGTCGAGAAGCCGTTCGGCTCCGACCTCCGCACCGCGCGCGAGCTGAACGCGATCGTGGAGAGCGTCTTCGCTCCCGACGACGTGTTCCGCATCGACCACTACCTCGGAAAGGAGACCGTCCAGAACCTGCTGACGCTGCGGTTCGCGAACCAGATGTACGAACCCATCTGGAACTCGAACTACGTGGACCACGTGCAGATCACGATGGCCGAGGACATCGGCGTCGCCGGACGTGCCGCGTACTACGACGGCATCGGTGCGGCGCGCGACGTCATCCAGAACCACCTGCTGCAGCTCCTCGCGCTCACCGCGATGGAGGAACCCGTCTCGTTCAAGGCCGCGGACCTCCGCGCCGAGAAGGAGAAGGTGCTCTCCGCGGTGCGGCTGCCCGAGGACCTGTCGACCTCCACGGCCCGCGGGCAGTACGCCGGCGGCTGGCAGGGCGGCGAGAAGGTGCTCGGCTTCCTCGAGGAAGCCGGCATGGACCCCGAGTCCGGCACCGAGACCTACGCCGCGATCAAGCTCGACATCGCGACCCGTCGCTGGCAGGGCGTCCCGTTCTACCTCCGCGCCGGCAAGCGTCTCGGTCGCCGTGTGACCGAGATCGCGATCGTGTTCAAGCGCGTCCCCGAGGACGTCTACGGCAACTCGCAGTCGCCGCTCGGTCAGAACGCGCTCGTCATCCGCGTGCAGCCGGACGAGGGCGTCACGCTCCGTTTCGGCTCGAAGGTCCCCGGCGTCGGCACCCAGGTGCGCGACGTGACGATGGACTTCGGCTACGGGCACGCGTTCACCGAGGCCTCGCCCGAGGCGTACGAGCGACTCATCCTCGACGTGCTCCTCGGCGACCCGCCCCTGTTCCCCCGTCACCAAGAGGTGGAACTGTCGTGGAAGATCCTCGACCCGATCGAGGAGTTCTGGGCCACGCAGGGCCAGCCCGAGCAGTACCGTCCCGGCACGTGGGGTCCGGCGTCCGCCGACGCCCTGCTCGCCCGCGACGGCCGGACCTGGAGGCGTCCATGAAGATCGACCTGCCGAACACCACGGTCTCGAAGATCCAGAAGAAGCTCGTCCACATCCGCGAGGAGGGCGGCGCCGTCGCCCTCGGTCGTGTCCTGACCCTCATCATCTCGACGGCCCTCGGCCACGAGGAAGAGGCGATCGAGGCCGCGAACGAGGCCTCGCGCGAGCACCCGATGCGCGTCATCATCGTGTCGAAGAACGACGGCGACACGAAGTCGCCTGGGCGCCTCGACGCGCAGATCCGCGTCGGGAGCGACGCGGGTGCGAGTGAGGTGATCGTCCTCCGTGCCTACGGCGAGACCGCGACCGACGAGGAGAGCCTGGTCACGGGCCTCCTGCTGCCGGACGCCCCCGTCGTGGCCTGGTGGCCGCAGACCGCTCCCGAGCGGCCGTCGGCCTCGGCACTGGGCCGCATCGCCCAGCGCCGCATCACCGACGCGGCCGCGCAGAAGGACCCGAACGGTGCGATCGAGGCCCTCGGCGCCTCGTACGTCCCGGGCGACACGGACTTCGCGTGGACCCGGCTCACCCTCTGGCGGAACCAGCTCGCCGCGGCGCTCGACCAGCCGCCGTACGAGCCGATCACCGCCGTCGAGGTCTCCGGCGCGTACGACAGCCCGTCGACGATCCTCCTCGCCGCGTGGCTGCAGCTGCAGCTCGAGGTGCCGGTGGCCGTCGTCACGTCGCCCCGTGCGACCGGGTCGAGCGGCATCCACGGCGTGAAGCTCGTGCGCGAGTCCGGCACCATCGAGCTCGAGCGGTCCCTGGTGGACGTCGCGACGCTCTCGATGCCCGGACAGCCGACGCACGACCTGTCGCTGCCGCGCCGCAACCTGCGCGACTGCCTGGCCGAGGAACTCCGTAGACTCGACCCGGACGTCCTCTTCGGAGACGTCGTCAAGCACGGGGTCCCCCAGCTGCGCGAGTCCATCGCCGGCTGAGCAAGCCCCACACGGCCGGGCCCCCTGCATCCGCACGGGGCCCGGTCGGACCGAAGGCGGTCGTACGACCGGTCGACCGCCACGAACACGGGAGTCACGTGACCAACGAACGGCGGGTGCTGGTGCACCCGGACAAGCAGGCCCTCGGCGCTTCGGTCGCCGCACGCTTCATCACGAAGATCATCGACGTGCTCGACGAGCAGGAGCGCGCGGACATCGCGATCAGTGGTGGCTCCGTGTCGTCCCTCGTCCTCGCCGCGATCGGCCAGTCGCCGGCGCGCGAGAGCGTCGACTGGTCGAAGGTGCACGTGTGGTGGGTCGACGAGCGCTGGGTGCCCGCGGGCGACGCCGATCGCAACATCACCGGCACGCAGACGGACTTCTTCGACCACGTCGACATCCCCGAGTCGAACATCCACCCGATCGCCGCGTCCGACGAGGGCATCTCCATCGAGGACGCCGCGACCCGCTACGAGCAGGAGCTGCACGCCGCCGCACCGGACGACGCCATCGCGCCCCGGTTCGACATCACGCTCCTCGGCGTCGGCCCGGACGGTCACACCGCCTCGCTCTTCCCCGAGTTCCCGCAGCTGTCCGTCACCGACCGCGTGGTCCTCGCGGTGGACGACTCCCCCAAGCCGCCGCCGCAGCGCCTGACGCTCACGTACCCGGCCATCAACGCCTCGCAGCGGGTCTGGGTCATCTTGTCCGGTGCCGAGAAGGCGTCGGTCCTCGGGCTCGCCCTCGCCGGTGCCTCCGTGGACGAGGTCCCCGTCGGTGGCGTCCAGGGCCGCAAGCGCACGGTGTTCTTCGTGGACCAGGACGCCGCGCGCGACGTCCCCGAGAACCTGATCGCGTCGACGTACTAGACGCGACCCCCTGACGGACGGGAGGCACGGTGCCAGCTGGCACCGCGCCTCCCGTCCGTTCGTGGTCCCGTCCAGGACCCGAGGTTCCGAAATCTCGGCATCCCGGCGCGCGAACGGGCCCGGATCGGAACCGCGGCGTCCCGCAGACGGCGAGTCGCGGAACCTCGCGACCGCTCCCGCGGACCACGAAGGCCCCCGCACCTGACGGTGCGGGGGCCTTCGGGCGCTTGGAGCGCTAGTCCTTCTTCGCGGTACCGCGACGCTCGCGCAGCTGCTGCAGCGCGTCCTCGAGGAGCTGCGCTGCCTCTTCCTCGGTGCGGCGCTCCTTCACGTACGCGAGGTGCGTCTTGTACGGCTCCGTCTTGGAGACCACGGGCGGGTTCTCCTTGTCGCGGCCGGCCGGGAGCCCGGTCGACGGCGAGTCCACCGTCTCGGGGATCTCCTCGTCCGGGAGACCGGCGGCGAAGTACCGCACGACCTCGTTGCCGAGGGCGTCCCAGTACGAGATCGCCACACGCTCGGCCTGGACCCCGCGGTCCTGCTCCCCCATCGGGCCCGCGCCGACGCGAGACCCTCGGATTGCACTGCCTCCGCTTGCCATGGATCAGCTCCCCGCCGTGAACTTGTTGATGAGACCGAGCACGATGATGGACACGATCCAGACCAGACCGAGGATCACCGTGATGCGGTTGAGGTTGCGCTCGGCGACGCCGGACGCCCCGAGGTTGCTCGTCACGCCGCCGCCGAACATGTCGGAGAGGCCGCCACCGCGGCCCTTGTGCAGCAGGATGAGGAGCGTGAGCAGGAGGCTCGTGATAGCGAGCAGGACCTGCAGCACGACGGAGAGAATCGCCACGACGTACCTTTCGTGTCAGTCAGCCATGCGAGTATACCGGCCCGGCGGACCGGACCGGGCCCGCAGGCCGGGCGTGGCTCAGGCCGGCCGTGCGGACACGGCCGGCCAGAGCGCGGTTGTCAGAGTCCGACGTGCTGCCGGAAGCGCGCGATCGCCGCGAACTCCTGCACGTCGAGCGAAGCGCCACCGACGAGCGCGCCGTCGATGTCGGGCTCGCGGAGGAAGCCGGCGATGTTGCCGGACTTCACCGAACCGCCGTAGAGCACACGGGTCTCGGCGGCAGACTCGTCGCCCCAGGCCGCAGCGATCCCGCGACGCAGTGCGGCGCAGTCCTCCTGGGCCTGCTCGGCGGTCGCGGCCTGGCCGGAACCGATCGCCCACACGGGCTCGTACGCGACGACGATCTCGGACGGCTTCACGGCGTCGAGGACGACCTTGAGCTGCTCGACCGGCACGACACCGGCGCCGCGCTCCTCGCGCTGCTCGCCCGTCTCGCCGACGCAGACGACCGGCACGAGTCCGTGCTTGACGGCCGCAGCAGTCTTCGCCGCGACGACCTCGTCGGTCTCCCCGTGCAGCGTGCGCCGCTCGGAGTGCCCGACGATGACGTACTGCGCGTCGAGGGCCGACAGGAACGCACCCGACACGTCACCCGTGAAGGCACCAGAGTCGTGCTGCGACAGGTCCTGCGCGCCGAAGCGGATCGGGAGCTTGTCGGCCGAGATGAGCGTCTGCACGCTCCGGAGGTCGGTGAAGGGCGGGAACACCGCGACCTCGACGTCGTCGAAGTCGTGGCGCGCGTCCTTCAGCGTCCACGCGAGCTTCTGCACCGTGGCGATGGCCTGGAGGTGGTCCAGGTTCATCTTCCAATTGCCGGCGATCAGCGGCGTACGGGTCATCGGGTCCACCCCAGGGCTTCGAGACCGGGGAGCGACTTGCCCTCGAGGAACTCGAGGCTCGCCCCGCCGCCGGTCGAGATGTGTCCGAACTGGTCGTCCGAGAACCCGAGGGACCGGACGGCGGCAGCGGAGTCGCCACCGCCGACGACACCGAGGCCGTCGACCTCGGTGAGCGCCTGCGCGACGGTCTTCGTGCCGGCGGCGAACGCCGGGAACTCGAACACGCCCATCGGGCCGTTCCAGAACACCGTCTTCGAACCGGACACGGCCGAGGCGAAGCGCGCCGCCGTCTCCGGGCCGATGTCGAGACCGATGCCGTCGGTGCCGAACGAGGACGACTCGATGGCGTCCGCGGAGACCGTCTCGTGCTGTGCGTCGGCCGCGAACCCGGAGGCCACCACGACGTCGGTCGGCAGGTCGATGGTGACACCGAGCTCCTCCGCCCGCGAGAGGTACTCGCGGACCACGTCGAGCTGATCGGCCTCGAGCAGCGACTTCGCGACCCCGTGGCCCTGGGCCGCGAGGAACGTGAAGAGCATCCCGCCGCCGATGCACAGGGTGTCCACCTGCGGCAGGAGGTAGTCGATGACGCCGAGCTTGTCGCTGACCTTCGACCCGCCGAGCACGACCGTGTACGGCCGTTCCGGGGTCGTCGTCAGTCGCTCGAGCACGCCGAGCTCGGTCTCGATGAGCGACCCCGCTGCACTGGGCAGCGCGGACGCGAGCTCGTAGACCGAGGCCTGCTTGCGGTGCACGACACCGAAGCCGTCCGACACGAAGGCGTCCCCGAGGGCCGCGATGCGGTCCGCGAAGCCGCCGCGCACGGCGGCGTCCTTCGAGGTCTCCTCCGGGTTGAAGCGGAGGTTCTCGAGCAGCAGGACGTCGCCGTCCTCGAGGGCCCCGGCGGCCGCGGTCGCCTCGTCACCGACGGTCTCGCCGACGAACGTGACCTCCTTCCCGAGCAGCTCGGAGAGCCGCTGACCGACCGGCGCGAGCGAGAACTCCGGCTTGGGCTCACCGTCGGGGCGGCCCAGGTGGGAGATCACGATGACGCGCGCGCCGGCGGTGATGAGGGTGTTCAGGGTGCCCAGCGACGCCCGGACACGCCCGTCGTCCGTGATCACGCCGTCCTTGAGCGGGACGTTGAGATCGCAACGGACGACGACGCGCTTGCCGGAGAGGTCGCCGAGGTCCTCGAGGGTGCGGAGAGTCATGCTCAGAGTCGCTCGCCCACGTACTCGGTCAGGTCGACGAGGCGGTTCGAGTAGCCCCACTCGTTGTCGTACCACGAGGTGATCTTCACGAGGCCGCCGATGACCTTGGTCAGGCCGGAGTCGTAGATCGAGGAGTGCGGGTCCGTGGTGATGTCGGTCGACACCAGCGGGTCCTCGCTGTAGAGCAGGATGCCCTTGAGGGGGCCCTCAGCGGCCTCCTTGTAGGCGGCGTTGATCTCGTCGACCGTGACCTCGGACTTGGTCTCGAGCGTGAGGTCCGTGATCGAGCCGGTGGGGACCGGGACGCGGAGCGCGAAGCCGTCGAGCTTGCCCGCGAGCTCCGGGAGGACGAGGCCGATGGCCTTCGCCGCACCCGTGGAGGTCGGGACGATGTTCAGGGCAGCGGCGCGGGCACGACGCGGGTCCTTGTGCGGACCGTCCTGGAGGTTCTGGTCGGCGGTGTAGGCGTGGACCGTGGTCATGAGGCCACGCTCGATGCCGAACTTGTCGTGGAACACCTTGGCGAGCGGCGCGAGGCTGTTCGTGGTGCAGGACGCGTTCGAGATGATGTTGTGGTTCGCCGGGTCGTACTGGTCCTCGTTCACGCCGAGCACGATGGTGACGTCGTCACCCGTGGCCGGAGCGGAGATGATGACCTTCTTGGCGCCGGCGTCGATGTGCTTCTGCGCGTCGGCGGCCTTGGTGAAGAACCCGGTCGACTCGATGACGATGTCGACACCCAGCTCGCCCCAGGGGAGGTTGGCGGGGTCGCGCTCCGCGAGGACCTTGATCGCCTTGCCGTCGACGACGATGTTGTCGCCGTCGAGCTCGACCGTTGCCGGGAGCTTGCCGGTGATGGAGTCGAACTTCAGCAGGTTCGCGAGCGACGCGTTGTCGGTGAGGTCGTTCACCGCCACGATCTCGAGGTCGCTGCCCTTGGCCAGTGCGGCCCGGAAGAAGTTACGGCCGATGCGGCCGAAGCCGTTGATACCGATCTTGACGGTCAATGGATCTCCTGGTGGGTGTGGAGCGCCCAGGGGGCGCTGCTTTCGGAGTCACAGGCCCTTCGGGCCCGCGTGTGGTGGACGATACGCCCCGTAACGTCGCCGTAACGACCCTAGCAGTCGGACACTGCCAGACCGTGCGGGATGACGGTCCGTCCGGACGGTCGCGAGCGGTGCCCTGGACGCACCCCACGAACGGACGGGAGGCGCGGTGCCAGCTGGCACCGCGCCTCCCGTCCGGTGGTCGGAACGTGACCGATCAGGCCCCCTCGAGCTCCTCGGGAACGCTCGCCTCGGTCCCGGGGATGCCGAGGTCCGACGCCTTCTTGTCGGCCATCGCGAGCAGTCGGCGGATGCGACCGGCGATGGCGTCCTTCGTCATCGGCGGATCGGCGTGCTGCCCGAGCTCGTCGAGCGAGGCGTCGCGGTGCTGCAGCCGAAGGGATCCGGCGTACTTGAGGTGGTCCGGGACCTCGTCGTCGAGGATCTCGAGCGCGCGCTCGACCCGGGCACAGGCGGCGACGGCGGCTTGTGCGGAACGGCGGAGGTTCGCGTCGTCGAAGTTGACCAGGCGGTTCGCGGTGGCGCGGACCTCGCGGCGCTGGCGCATCTCCTCCCACTCGGCGGTGGTGCGCGCGGCACCCATCACGGTGAGCATCTGACCGATGGCCTCGCCGTCGCGGATCACGACGCGGTGCACCCCGCGGACCTCACGGCCCTTGGCGGCGATGCCGAGTCGCGAGGCGGCACCCACGAGCGCCATCGCTGCCTCGTTGCCGGGGCAGGTGACCTCGAGCGCGGCGGCCCGACCCGGGTCGGTGAGCGTGCCGGCGGCGAGGAACGCACCGCGCCAGATCGCGGCGAGGTCCTCGCGGTTGCCGGTGGTCAGCCGGTTCGGCAGGCCGCGGACCGGACGGCGGCGGGCGTCCATGAGCCCCGTCTGCCGGGCGAGGGTCTCCCCCGCCTCGAGCACGCGCACGAGGTACCGGGTGCCACGACGGGCGGACGCGGACGACCCCACCGACGCCTCGCTCCGCACGCCGTACAGCTCGGCGAGGTCCTTGCGCACACGGTGCACGATGATCCGGGTGTCGAGTTCGACCTCGACCGCGATCCGGCCCGAGATGACGTGCAGGCCGCCCGCGAACCGCAGGATGGTCGCGAGTTCGGCGGCGCGGACCGTGTTGCGGTTCACGACGACCCGGGCCAGTTCGTCCTTGACCTCGGCAGTCAACGGCACAGCATCATTCCTAACGTTTCTTCTGGTGGGGTCCGCGTGCCCGGCGCACGTCGTGTGGAGCGGCCGGAGGGACGGTCACTCCCGGCCGAGATCTCGGTTCTTCACACGCACGGCGACGTCGGGCATCCCGCGGAGGATGTTCGCCAACTCGGCGACGATGGCGACCGAGCGGTGCTTCCCGCCGGTACAGCCGATGGCGATCGTAGCGTGTCTTTTGTTCTCGCGCTGGTACCCCTCGAACACCGGCTCGAGGACGGAGGCGTAGCGGTCGACGAACGGACGGGCCCCCGGCTGGGCGAGCACGTAGTCCGAGACCGGTCGGTCCAGGCCCGTGTGCGGCCGGAGTTCCGGGACCCAGTAGGGGTTCGGCAGGAACCGGACGTCCGCCACCATGTCGGCGTCGGCGGGCAGCCCGTACTTGAAGCCGAAGCTCATCAGCGTCACCTGAACACCCACGAAGTGGTCGTCGGCGAACTGTTCGGTGACCGCGTTCGCGAGCTGGTGGATGTTGAGGTCGGACGTGTCGATCACGACGTCGGCGGCCTCACGCAGTGCCGCCAGCCGAGCGCGCTCTCGGGAGATCCCGTCGAGCAGGGTGTCCTCGCCCTGCAGGGGGTGCGGTCGGCGGACCTGCTCGAAGCGTCGGACGAGGACGGCGTCCGTGGCCTCGAGGAAGAGCACGCGGACCCGCGCCGTCGCCGACTTCCGGACCTGTTCGACGGCCTGTTCCGGCTCCGTGAAGAACCGCCCGCCGCGCACGTCGACGACGGTCGCGATCTTCGGGATCTTCTCGCCGGCGCGGTCGGCGAGCTCGGTCAGCGGCGCGAGCATCTGGGTCGGCAGGTTGTCGACCACGTACCAGCCGAGGTCCTCGAGGGCCTTGCCGACCGTGGACCGACCGGCGCCGGACATGCCGGTGACGATGAGGATGTCGTGCTGCTGCGGCGATCGTGTCGCTGCCTGGGCGCTGTCGGTCATCTGGGAGTGGGCTCCGTCGTGGCGGCCCGGGCGCGGCGCGTGTGTCGTTCCGGCTCGGGGAGGTCTCGGCTGCAGACCAGGCTATCGCCCGGACGGGAGGCGCGGGGCGGCGTCACGACGGAAGGTGCGGTCCGTCGTGGGTCACCTCGGGGACCCGCACCGGGCCCCCTGGGAGCGGCTGGCCGTCCGGTTCGGGTGCGCTGGGCGACTCCGGAGCGCTGCCTGGTTCCGGAGCGCTGCCCGGCTCCGGGGCGCTGCCCGGCTCGGGGGCGCTCGTCGCGGGTGCGCTCGTCGGGGTCTGCGCCAGTTTCGTGACGACCGCTGCGGCCGTCGCCGGCCCCACGCCGTTCACCGCACTGATCTCGTCGGCGGTGGCCTCACGCAACCTGGCGACCGACCCGAAGTGCTTCAGCAGGGCGTTGACGCGCGTCGGACCGAGCCCGGGGATCTCCGACAGCCGCGACCGGACGTCGCGCTTCCGACGCGTCCGCTGGTGCGTGATGGCGAACCGGTGCGCTTCGTCACGGATGCGCTGGATGAGGAACAGCGCTTCGGAGTTGCGCGGCAGGATCACCGGGAAGTCGTCGTCGGGCAGCCAGAGCTCCTCGAGCCGCTTCGCGATCCCGACGAGCGCGATGTCGTGCACGCCGGCATCGTCCATCGCGCGCTTCGCGGCCTGCACCTGCGGCTGACCGCCGTCGACGATGAGCAGCTGCGGACGGTACGCGAAGCGCTTGGTGGGCTTCGACCCCTCGATCACCTCGTCGCTCGTGACGTCCGGGACGTCGGGCAGTTCGGCGTCCTCGTCCAGGCGCGCGAGGCGCCGGCTGAGGACCTGGTACATGCTGTCGGTGTCGTCGGTCGTCTCGGCGATCGAGTAGCGCCGGTACTGGTCCTTGCGGGGCAGACCGTCCTCGAACACGACCATCGAGGCGACGACGTTCGTGCCCTGCAGGTGCGAGATGTCGTAGCACTCCATGCGGAGCGGCGCCTCGGTCATGCCGAGGGCGTCCTGGATGTCCGCCAGCGCGGCGGAACGGGTCGTGTAGTCGGCCGAGCGCTTCGTCTTGTAGAGCATGAGCGCCTGCGCCGCGTTCTGCGCCGCGGTCCGTGCGAGACCCGCTCGGTCACCGCGCTGGGCCGTGCTGAGCTTCGTGCCGCGCCCACCACGGCGTTCGCTGAGCCACTGTTGCAGGGCGTCGGCGTCCTCCGGCAGCTCGGGAACGACGACCTCGCGCGGGGGTTCCTCGTTCGCGTACTGTCCCTGCACGATCTGCTCGATGAGGTCGCCCGTCGAGATGTCGAGCTCCTTGTCGACCACCCACCCGCGGACACCACGGATGCGGCCACCCCGGACGGAGAACAGCTGCACAGCGGCCGCGAGTTCGTCCTCGGAGATGCCGAAGAGGTCGAGGTCCACCGAGTCCCGGAGCACCACGGCGGACTTCTCGAGCACGGCCTCGAGGGCCTCGACCTGGTCGCGGAACTTCGCTGCCTGCTCGTACTGCATCGCGTCGGCCGACGCGGCCATGCGCTGCCGGAGCTGCGTGATCACCCGCCGGTCGTAGCTGCCCATGAAGCGGACGAACTCCTCGACCATCGCCCGGTGCTCGGCGATCGTGACCTTCTGCGAGCACGGACCGCCGCACTTGCCGATCTGGCCCGGGAAGCACGGCTTGCCGGTCTGCATCGCCTTCTTGTACGACGAGTCCGAGCAGGTCCGGATCGGGAAGACCTTGATCATCAGGTCGATCGTGTCGTGCACGGCCCAGATCTTCGGGTAGGGCCCGAAGTACTTCGCGCCCTTGATCTTCCGGTTCCGCGTGACCATCACCCGCGGGGACTCCTCGCCCAGGGTGATCGCCATGTACGGGTAGGACTTGTCGTCGCGGAACTTGACGTTGAACGGCGGATCGAACTCCTTGATCCAGGTGTACTCGAGCTGCAGCGCCTCGATCTCGGAGCCGACGGTGGTCCACTCGACACTGCGCGCCGTGAGGACCATCCGCCGCGTCCGCTCGTGCAGCGTGGGCAGCGGCGCGAAGTAGTTGCTCAGCCGCGCACGGAGGTTCTTCGCCTTGCCGACGTAGAGCACCCGGCCGGCTTCGTCGCGCCAGCGGTAGACGCCCGGGTCGGTCGGGATCTCACCGGCCTTCGGGCGCCACGGGACGGTGTCCGCCACCTACCGCGCACCCGCCTTCTGCTTGCTCGTCTTCGGCGCCTTCTGCGTGGCCGTTCGTGCGCCGACCGCCTGCTGCTTGCCCACGCGGGCGTCCTGCGCGTCGAAGATCTCCTTGAGGAAGACCCCCGTGTGGCTCTCGGGCACGTTCGCGACGTGCTCCGGGGTGCCGGTCGCCAGGACCGTCCCGCCACCGGAACCGCCCTCTGGACCCATGTCGATGAGCCAGTCCGCCGACTTGATGACGTCGAGGTTGTGCTCGATCGTGATGACGGTGTTGCCCTTGTCGACCAGGCTCTGCAGCACCAGGAGGAGCTTCCGGACGTCCTCGAAGTGTAGACCCGTCGTCGGCTCGTCGAGCACGTAGACGGTCCGGCCGTTCGAGCGCCGCTGCAGCTCGGTCGCGAGCTTCACGCGCTGCGCCTCGCCACCGGAGAGGGTCGTCGCGCTCTGCCCGAGCCGCACGTACCCGAGCCCGACGTCGACCAGGGTCGCCATGTAGCGGTGGATCGCGGAGATCGGTTCGAAGAACTCGGCTGCCTCGCTGATCGGCATGTCGAGGACCTCGGAGATGTCCTTGCCCTTGTAGTGCACCTGCAGCGTCTCGCGGTTGTAGCGCGCACCGCCGCAGACCTCGCACGCGACGTAGACGTCGGGCAGGAAGTTCATCTCGATCTTGATCGTGCCGTCGCCGGAGCAGTTCTCGCAGCGACCGCCCTTGACGTTGAAGCTGAAGCGACCGGGCTGGTACCCGCGCGCCTTCGCCTCTGGTGTCTCAGCGAACAGCTGTCGGATCCGGTCGAACACGCCCGTGTACGTCGCCGGGTTCGACCGCGGCGTGCGACCGATCGGCGCCTGGTCGACGTGCACGACCTTGTCGAGCTGGTCGAGGCCCTTCACCCGCGTGTGCTTGCCGGCGATGTGCCGAGCGCCGTTGAGCTGGTTGGCGAGCACCTTGTAGAGGATGTCGTTGACGAGCGTCGACTTGCCCGAGCCACTCACCCCGGTGACCGCGGTGAAGACGCCGAGCGGGAAGTCCGCGTCGATCGACTTGAGGTTGTTCGCCCGCGCTCCCTGCACACTGATCGTGCGCTTCAGGTTGACCGTGCGGCGCTCCGCGGGGACCTCGATCGCGCGTCGGCCGGCGAGGTAGTCCCCCGTGATCGACTCGCGGTTC
The DNA here is from genome assembly GCF_900215175.1 of Curtobacterium sp. 314Chir4.1. NCBI lineage: Bacteria > Bacillati > Actinomycetota > Actinomycetes > Micrococcales > Microbacteriaceae > Curtobacterium > Curtobacterium sp. 314Chir4.1. The sequence continues at coordinate 358,563 of NZ_OCMI01000001.1, read as the reverse complement.
TCGATGATCCCCTCGTACGATCCGGAGTGCACGACGTTGCCGCCGTTGACGCCCGCGCCGGGGCCGATGTCGACGACCCAGTCCGCCGTGCGGATGGTGTCCTCGTCGTGCTCGACGACGATCAGGGTGTTCCCGAGGTCCTTGAGCTTCACCAGGGTGTCGATGAGTCGACGGTTGTCGCGCTGGTGCAGCCCGATGCTCGGCTCGTCGAGGACGTACAGGACGCCGGTCAGGCCGGAGCCGATCTGCGTCGCGAGACGGATGCGCTGGGCCTCGCCGCCGGACAGGCCACCGGCGCCGCGGGCGAGCGTGAGGTAGTTCAGACCGACCTCGAGCAGGAACTCGAGACGGGCCCGGATCTCACGCAGGACCGCTGCGGCGATGTGCGCTTCGCGGTCCGTCAGGGTCAGGCTGTCCATGAACGCGTACGCGTTGTCGAGGGACATCTCGGTGACGTCGGCGATGCTCCGACCGTCGACCGAGACCGCCAGGACCTCGGGCTTGAGTCGTGTGCCCTCGCAGACCGGGCACGGGACCTCGCGCAGGTAGCCCTGGAAGCGCTGCCGCTGCGAGTCCGACTCGGCCTCGGCGAACTTCCGCTCGATGTAGGGCATGACGCCCTCGAACCCGCTCGTGTACCGCATCTCGCGGCCGAAGCGGTTCCGCCAGGACACCGACACCTGGAAGTCCTTGCCGGTGAGGATCGCTGCCTGCACCGACGCGTCGAGCTTGTTCCACGGGGTGTCCAGGTCGAAGCCGAGCTCCTTGCCGAGACCGGCCAGGAGCTTCTCGAAGTACGAGTAGAGCCCGCTCGTGCCGGTCCAGGGCAGCAGCACGCCGTCCCGCAGGGATGCCTCGGGGTCGCCCAGCACGAGGTCCGGGTCGACGGACATGCGCGTGCCGAGGCCGGAGCACTCCGGGCAGGCGCCGAACGGTGCGTTGAACGAGAAGGTCCGGGGCTCGATCTCGGTGAGCGCCAACGGGTGGTTGTTCGGGCACGACAGGTTCTCGGAGTAGGTCCGGACCGCACCGGGGCCCTCGGCGTCGACGAGGTCGATCGCCACCGTGCCGTCGGTCAGGCGCAGCGCCGTCTCGAGGGAGTCGGTGAGGCGGCCGAGGATGTCCTCGTTGGCGACCAGGCGATCGACGATCACCGAGATGTCGTGCTTGACCTGCTTCTTGAGCTTCGGCGGGTCACTGAGCTGGATGCGCTCCCCGTCGACGATCGCGCGGGCGTACCCGGACGCCGCGAGCTCCTGGAAGAGGTCGACGAACTCGCCCTTCTTCTTGGAGATGACGGGCGCGAGGACCTGGAAGCGCGTGCCGGACTCGAACTCCATGAGCTGGTCGGCGATCTGCTGCACGCTCTGCTTGCTGATCACCTCGCCACAGACGGGGCAGTGCGGGATGCCGATGCGCGCCCACAGCAGACGCATGTAGTCGTACACCTCGGTGATGGTGCCGACGGTCGAGCGCGGGTTGCGGTTCGTCGACTTCTGGTCGATCGACACCGCGGGCGACAGCCCCTCGATGAAGTCGACGTCGGGCCGGTCGACCTGTCCGAGGAACTGGCGCGCGTACGCCGAGAGTGACTCCACGTAGCGGCGTTGCCCCTCGGCGAAGATCGTGTCGAACGCGAGCGAGGACTTGCCGGATCCGGACAGGCCGGTGAACACGACGAGCGAGTCCCGCGGGATCTCGAGGTCGACGTCACGCAGGTTGTGCACGCGAGCACCGCGCACGCTGAGCGTGGAGGTGCTGTGGGGTGCCGTCCCGCCGGGGAGGTGGAGGTCAACGGGCTCGCCGAAGGCGTTCCGGCCCGAGGTCGAGGTACCGCGGTCAGAGGTGATGGTCATCGTCGTCGATTCTACGAAGCGGCACCGACATTCGGCCGCGATGGACGGTCAGACGAGTGCGTCGAGAGCGAACGCGACCCCGGAGGCCCGCTCGCTCGCTGCCCAGAGGCGGGCTGCCTCGGTGCGGTCGTGGGCCTTCGGTTCGGCTCGGACGACGGCCGCCGGCCCGCGCAACTGCATCCAGCCGGCGGGCCCCCAGTACTGCCCGGAACGGACTCCGGCGCCCACCGCGGCGTGCACCAGCGGGTCGGCGCCGCCGTCCTTGCCCTGGGCGTACAGCCGCTGCGCCGGGCGGGTCCACGCCGGCTCCGACCGCGATGCCGCGATGTCCGGTCGTTCCGGGGCGAGGACGTCGAGCGAGAACCCCGGGTGCGCGACGACGCTGGCGACGGTCGATCCGGCGTCCGCCAACCGTTCGGCGAGCTCGAAGCCGAAGAGCATCACCGCGAGCTTGCTGCGGCCGTACTGCCGGTAGCTCGAGTAACGGCCGGCCCCGAGCGGGTCCACGCGGTCGAGTCGAGCCCACCGGTGGGCGATCGACCCGAGGTGCACCACCCGCCCCGACCGTGCCTCGAGCAGCGGGAGCGTCAGCGCCGTCCACGCGAAGTGTCCCAGGTGGTTCGTGCCGATCTGCAGCTCGGTGCCCTGCGGCGTGGTCTGCATCGTGCCGGAGCCGACGACGCCGGCGTTGTTCAGGATCGCGTCCACCCCGGCGGGCTCGAGCCGCCCGAGCTCGTCGGCGCCCGCCCGGACGCTGTCCAGGTCGGCCAGATCGAGGTGCACCTGCCCGAGGTCGGCGTCCGGCACGTGGCGGCGGATGCTCCGCTCGGCCGCTGCGGCACGGGAGGCGCTGCGCGTCGCGAGCACCACCCGGTGCCCAGCTGCTGCGAGCTGCTCGGCCGCGAAGTACCCGAGGCCGGCGCTCGCCCCCGTGACGACGACCGTTCGGCGGTCAGCTGACATGGCCGGCGGACTCCATCTGCCGCAGCGCCTTCTTGAGGTCCTGCACCTCGTCGCGCAGCCGGGCGGCCAGCTCGAACTTCAGCTCGGCCGCGGCCTGGAGCATCTGGCCGTTGAGGTCGCCGATGGTCGCCTCGAGCTGGGTCGCGCCCTCGCCCGCGATGCCGCCGCGCTTCAGGTTCGGCGTGGGCGAGCGGCGACCGTCGGCACCGGGACGACCTTCGAGTAGCGCCTTCGTGTCGTCGTTCTCGCGCGCCAGCACCTCGGTGATGTCGGCGATCTTCTTGCGGAGCGGCTGGGGATCGATGCCGTGCTCGGTGTTGTACGCGACCTGCTTCTCGCGGCGACGGTCCGTCTCCTCGATCGCCTGCTGCATCGAGTCGGTCATCTTGTCGGCGTACATGAGCACCTGGCCCGACACGTTCCGGGCGGCGCGACCGATGGTCTGGATGAGCGACGTCGACGACCGCAGGAAGCCCTCCTTGTCGGCGTCGAGGATGGCGACGAGGGAGACCTCGGGCAGGTCGAGGCCCTCGCGCAGCAGGTTGATGCCGACGAGCACGTCGTAGACGCCCTGGCGGAGCTCGGTCAGGAGCTCCACGCGCTTGAGGGTGTCGACGTCGGAGTGCAGGTACCGGACCCGCACGCCGGCGTTCCCGAGGAAGTCGGTGAGTTCCTCGGCCATCCGCTTCGTCAGCGTCGTCACGAGCACACGCTCGTCCTTGTCGACGCGCTGCTTGATCTCCTCGAGCAGGTCGTCGATCTGGCCGTCGCTCGGCTTCACGACGATCTCGGGGTCGATGAGGCCCGTCGGGCGGATGATCTGCTCCACCACGCTGTCGGTCACACCGAGCTCGTAGCGCCCAGGCGTCGCCGACAGGTACACCTTCTGCCCGGCGCGGTCGAGGAACTCCTCCCACGTCAGCGGGCGGTTGTCGAGCGCGCTCGGCAGGCGGAACCCGTGCTCGACGAGGGTGCGCTTGCGGGAGGCGTCGCCCTCGTACATCGCGCCGATCTGCGGCACCGTGACGTGCGATTCGTCGATCACGATGAGGAAGTCGTCGGGGAAGAAGTCGAGCAGGCAGTGCGGTGCCTCACCCGCGGAACGGCCGTCCATGTGCCGCGAGTAGTTCTCGATGCCCGAGCAGAAACCGATCTGCTCCATCATCTCGATGTCGAACGTGGTGCGCATCCGCAGCCGCTGGGCCTCGAGCAGCTTTCCCTGGCCCTCGAGCTCGGCGAGCCGTTCGGCGAGTTCTTCCTTGATGGTCCCGATGGCGCGGTGCATGACCTCGGTGTCGGCGACGTAGTGCGACGCCGGGAAGATCGACACCGCGGGCATGTCCTCGATCACGTTGCCGGTGAGCGGGTGCAGGTACGACAGCGCTTCGACCTCGTCACCGAACATCTCGATGCGGATCGCGTGCTCCTCGTACATCGGGATGATCTCGAGGGTGTCGCCACGGACCCGGAACGTGCCGCGGGCGAAGTCGACGTCGTTGCGCTGGTACTGCATCGCGACGAACTTGCGGACGAGCTGGTCGCGCGAGATCGTCTGGCCGACGTGCAGCGCGACCGAGGCGTTCATGTACTGCTCCGGCGTCCCGAGGCCGTAGATGCAGGACACGGTCGAGACCACGACGACGTCACGCCGGCTCAGCAGCGAGTTCGTCGTCGAGTGCCGGAGGCGCTCGACCTCGGCGTTGACCGAGGAGTCCTTCTCGATGAAGGTGTCCGTCTGCGGGACGTACGCCTCGGGCTGGTAGTAGTCGTAGTAGGAGACGAAGTACTCGACCGCGTTCTCGGGCAGCAGGCTGCGGAACTCGTTGGCGAGCTGGGCCGCCAGCGTCTTGTTGTGCGCGAGGACGAGCGTCGGCCGCTGCACCTGCTCGATGAGCCAGGCGGTGGTCGCGGACTTGCCGGTACCGGTCGCGCCGAGCAGCACCACGTCGGTCTCACCGGCGTTGATGCGCCCCGCGAGTTCGGCGATCGCCGCGGGCTGGTCGCCGCTCGGCGAGTACTCGCTGATGACCTCGAACGGGCGGACCGCGCGCGTGGGCTCGATTGACACTGCCATGGGTTCAACGGTAGTCGGGACCCCTGACACCGGAGCCGTCTGCTCGCCCTCGGCGTATCGTCCGTCCCAGGCAGGCTCCAAGACGGCTGATAGCGAACGGGCATAGCCTCCGATCCGTTCAGCAACCCGACACGTTCTCACTCCCCGAAGAGGCCCCATGACGACGGCGACCCCCGCCGCACCGACGAAGGGCACCCCGATCCGCGGACGCATCCGCGGGCGGGTGCTCATCCTCCTGTGCTGCATGTACGCGATCTCGTACATCGACCGCACCAACATCTCCACCGCGCTCCCCCACATCACCGAGGACTTCGGCTTCAACGAGACGACCGCCGGCCTCATCGTCTCCGCCTTCGCCCTGCCCTACGCCCTGCTCCAGGTCTTCGGCGGCACCATCGCCGAGAAGTTCGGGCCCCGGAAGGCCCTCTTCGTCATCACGGTGCTCTGGGGCGTCGCCACGCTGTGGACCGGGTTCTCGGTGGGCTTCTGGACCCTCTTCGCCGCCCGCGCGCTCCTCGGACTCAGCGAAGCGGCGGCGTTCCCCGCAGCCACCCAGGCGATGAGCCGCTGGATCCCCCGCGACCGGAACGGCTTCGCGCAGGGCGTCGTGCACTCGGCCGCCCGGCTCGGCAACGCACTCGCACCGCTCCTCGTCGCCTGGGTGATCGGCGCCACCGGCAGCTGGCGCTGGGCGTTCTTCGCGACCGCCGTGCTGTCGATCGCGTGGGCCGTCGTCTGGTTCTTCTGGTTCCGCGACAAGCCCGAGGACACCGCCGGGATCAAGCAGGTCGAACTCGACGAGCTCCCGCCCGTCGAGACCCGCGCGACCCGCCCGCCCGTCCCGTGGCGCACGCTCGCCCGCCAGATCCTGCCGGTCACCTTCGTCGACTTCGGCTACGGCTGGGTGCTCTGGGTCTTCCTGACCTGGATCCCGACGTTCCTGAGCAGCACGTACGGCCTGCCGATCAGCCAGTTCGCACTGTTCACGACCCTGGTCCTGCTCGCGGGCGTCGTCGGGGACACCGTCGGCGGCATGCTGAGCGACCGCATCATCCACCGCGGCGGCAACACCCGGAACGCCCGCCGGATCGTCCTCGTCATCGGGCTGGGTGGCTCGCTCGTCTGCCTGCTCCCCCTCGTCATCGGGCAGGGGCTCGTCGTCGCGACGATCTCCCTCGCCCTGTCGTTCTTCTTCCTCGAGCTCTGCAACGCGAACCTCTGGGCGATCCCCATGGACGTCGCTCCCCAGTGGTCGGGCACCGCGTCCGGGTTCATGAACACCGGCTTCGGCATCGCCGGCGTCATCTCGCCGATCGTGTTCGGCGCGCTCATCGACGCCTCCGGCTGGCAGCTGCCGTTCGCGCTGTCGTGCGCACTGCTCGCGGGGGCCGCGGTCGTCGCGTGGGTCATGAAGCCGCAGCGCCTCACGATGACCGACGGCGTGCTCGAGATCGGCACCCCGAAGGCCGAGCAGCCCAGCGCCTGACCGGGCCCCTCCCGCGCCTCCAGACCGACACCCACTCGCCGAAGCGACGGATCCCGCCGACCGAACGCCGTGACTGCCGCCACCGCGACAGGATGCGTCGAACCGTCCGCGGCACACTGTCGCTTTCGCGACGACGGCCCGAGAGCCGGAACCCACCGGACGGGAGGCGCGGTGCCAGCCCGCCCCGCGCCTCCGGACCGACACCCACTCGCCGAAGCGACAGATCCCGCCGACCGCGCCACGTCGCTGCCGCCACCGCGACAGGATGCGCCCGAGCGCCCGCAGCACACTGTCGCTTTCGCGACGACGCGACGACCCGAGGGCCGAAAACGCGTCAGCGCGCGGAACCGCGCCCCACGTCGTCCGTCTCGCCCACGAGCGCGTCGTCGGGCTCGACCGGCTCCGCCGGACGCGTCGGCGCCGCCGACACCGCGGGCGTGCCGGCAGCCGCCGCACGCTTCCGCGCCCGCGCCTTCCGCTGCCCACGGGACGCCAGCGACGGCCGCCCGGTCAGCGGCACGCTCAACGGCGTCCACCGGAAGAACTCCGTCACCGCGACGGACAGCACCAGCACGAGCAGGTACGTCACGAGCGTCAGCCAGGGTTTCGGGACGACCCGCTCGAGCCAACTGTCGCCGTACAGCAGGATCCAGATCATGAACGGGTGGCTCAGGAAGATCCCGAACGACCGGTCCGAGCCGTAGTCGATGAAGCGCGCCAGCGGGCTGCCGGGTCGGCGGCGGTCCGCCCAACGGGCGCCGATCGCCAGGAACCCGACGAACACGGCGCCGCTCCAGACCGCCTGGATCGGCTGCAGCGGTGTGCCGGCGGCGTAGAGCGACTGGCCGAGCCCGACCTGCAGCGCCCAGACGCCGAGCGTGAGGACGCCGACGCCGGCGAAGCCCCAGAGCACGGCACGGCGGTGGACGCGGATGAACCGGAGGAAGCGGTCGGCGTGGTCCGCAGCGATCGCACCGGAGACGATGAAGAACACGTACGAGAAGAAGAACTGCTTCTGGTAGCCGTGCAGCCACGCGTCACTGGCGGGGAAGTACTTGTACCCGGCGAACACGACCAGCTGGACGACCAGCGAGACGACGAGCAGGGTGACGTGGTGGCCGCGGGTCCTCCGCACGAGCCAGACGATCACCGGCAGCAGGAGGTACACCTGCATGGTCACGAGCAGGAAGTACAGGTGGTACCAGGACACGCCGGTGACGATGCCCTCGGCGTACGTGCGGACGAGGTCGGGGACGTCGCCGCGCCGCGTGCTGCTGAGCAACCACGACGACGCAACGTAGACGAACGACCACGCCAGGTACGGGACGCCGACGAGCAGGAAGCGCTTCGGCCAGAACTGCGCCATCGGCCGCGGTCGGAGCGTGTAGCTGTACACGAGCACGAACGCCGTGAGCGAGAAGAACACCAGGCGGGTGAAGTGCAGCAGCCCGAGCAGGGCGTTGAGGGGCACGTCGTCCGTGGCGACCGTGTGGCTCGTGGTGTGCACGCCGATCACGCACGCGAAGGTGAGGATCCGGAGGACGTCCACCTCGTACAGGTGTCGGGGCTTCCCCTCCGCGGTCCGCGTGGGCGTCTGCGAACCACCCGACGCGGTGCCCGGCACCGCGGACACGGCGCTCACGGGTGCGCGGCCATCGTGCGCACCTTCGCCCGCTGCACCTTGCCGGTCGGCGCGCGGGGCAGGTCGGGCACGACGACGATCTCGACGGGGCGCCGGAACCGGGTGAGCCGGGCCTCGGCACGTGCCGTCAGGTCGGCGACCAGGGCCTCGGCGTCGACGGGCTCGTCGGGCTGCGGGATGACGTACGCGATCGGCACGGCACCGAGGACGTCGTGCGGACGTCCGACGACGACGGCCTCGAGGACGCGTTCGTCCCCGAGCAGGACGTCCTCGACCTCGGAGGGGTAGACCTTCTCGCCACCGCGGTTGATGACGTCGTCGGAGCGCCCGGCGAGGGACACCCAGCCGTCCGCCGACACCGAGCCGACGTCGCCCGTGCTCAGCCAGCCGTCGGCGTCGAATCGTTCGGCGGCGCGGCCGAAGAGGTAGCGGTGGACGATGCCCTCGCCGCGGATCCAGAGCGCACCGACCTCGTCGGCGGGCAGGACGGAGCCGTCCTCACCCCGGACCTGCACCTCGGAACCGACGGGCACCCCGACGGTGCCGACCCGTGCCGGCGCGCCGAGCGGAGTCGCGGTGATCTGCGAGGCGCCCTCGGTCATCCCCCAGCTCACGACGAGCGGGACGTCGCCGAGCGCCTGGCGCACCGGGTCGGGCAGCGGGGCCGACGCACTGCGGACGAAGCGCAGGCCCTCCGGGAAGTCCAGTGGGCCGGTCTTCGCGAGCACCGCGAGGATCGCCGGCACCGCGTTCAGCCAGGTGATCCCCCGCTCGGCGAGCAGCTCCCAGAACCCGGTGCGACGGAATCGTCGGTCGAGCACGAGCGTCGCGCCGGACACCAGGGTCGCCAGGAGTCCGACGACCTCGGCGTTCACGTGGAAGAGCGGCAGGGAGTTGAACCCGCGGTCCTCCGGCGTGAGGGCGTTGTGCTGCGCCACGGCACGCGCGACGAAGAGGAGCTGCGACTCGGGCAGCTCGACGCCCTTCGGGGTGCCGGTCGACCCGGACGTGAAGAGCACGACGGATCCCTCGCCCGGTGCGTCCGGGCTCTCCGACGGCAGGTCGCCGTCACGGACGCCGGCCGGGAGGAACGTGGCCGCGTCGATCCCGCTGGCGGGGGCCCCGGGGACGGTCGCGTCCACGGCGCGGTCGGACACCACGATCGACGCGCCGCCGATCAGGTCGGCGAGCCGCCCGGGCTCCGTCGTCGGCTGCCCGGTGTCGACGGGGATCGCCCGGCGTCCGGTCGCGAGGGCGGCGAGGTGCACGACGGCGAACGAGAGCGGGTCACCGAGGTCGACGAGGACCGCTCCGGACGCCGGGACGCCGATCGCGTCGAAGGTCGACGACCACGCGGCCACGGCGTCGTCGAGGGCACGGTAGGTCAGGACGCGGTCGCTCCGCGCGTCCTCGAGGTAGCTGCGCTCGCCGTCCTGCTCCGCACGGGTGCGGATGATCGAGCGCAGGTCGGGTCGTTCGCCTGCTTGCTGCACGGACTCAGAGTATTGCGGGTTCCTATGACGGGTCCGAGGTACTGCGGCGACCTAGGACGGATCCGAGCCGTCGGGTCCGGTGGGGAACCGGTGGAGCAGCCACTGCCAGAGCGCGAGCATCCGCGGGGTGCCGTCCGGGCCGAGCGGGGTCGAGTCCTTGATCGTCCGGGAGTGCGACTCCCCCGGCGACCCGACGCGGATGTCGGTGAGGATCGCGTGCGGATCGGCGTCGGTGCCCGGTGGCGCGGTGTCCGTCCGGAAGGGACCGGTCGGCCCGTCGAGTCCCATGACCTTCCACGACCCACGGATCCGCGGGCCGAACACGTCACGGACGTCGTCGATGGCGTACATCCGGTCGACCGGGGTCTTGCCCGGCCGGTCCATCCACGCCGCGTGCTCGGCGCCGAGCGACTCGACCGGTGACGAGAACATCAGCGCCCCCTGCACGGAGCGGATGTGCGCGATGTAGGCCGCCTCGCCGCCGCCCTGCGAGTGCCCGGCGACGACGATGTCGTTCCACGCGATGTCGTCGTCGCCCTGCACGAACCGACCCCACCCGCCGTCTGGATCGTGGTCGTGGAGGTAGGCGATCGCGTCACGGAACCGGGAGACGATCGAACCGGAAGGTCGTACCGAGCTGAACTCGGACGGACGGCTGCCGTCGAACCGGTTGCGCTGCACCTTCCCGTAGCAGTGCGCGTCGGCCTGGCACGTACCCGAGAGGGTCCTGCCGAGGTTCCAGTAGTCGAGCCCGAGCACGTGGTAGCCGTCCTGCAGCGCGGTGCCGAGGAACAGCTGGTAGTCGGCCGGCTTCGCCCGGGTCGCCGGCAGGAAGAGGAGGAGTGGCCCGTCGGCGTTGGTCCGTGCCGCGAAGTCGTCGCGGTTCGGCTCGAGACGCTGCCCGTTGATCGTGCCGAGCCGGAAGCGGTGGAACTCTCCCTCTGGTCCGTGCTCGTCGCCACGAGGGCGGTCCGCAGCCGAGACCCGCCCGTGCTGCTCCACCCGCTGCCCGCCGAGCACGTTCGCCGCGACGAGCGCCGCACCGCCGATCGCGACGAGCACGACGGCCGCGAGGATCAGGAGCAGCCGGTGCGTCATCGGGCGATGCGCTCCCACACCTCGTCTGCAGAGCGGATGGTGTCCGCGAGGGTCCCTGTCGCGTCGACGACGTGGTCGGCCAGCGCGAGTCGTTCGGCGTCGCTCGCCTGCACGGACACGCGGCGCTCCGCCTCGTCACGGGCCATGCCGCGGTGCTCGACGAGCCGCTCGATCCGCTGGGCTGCCGGAGCATCGACCACGACGACCGCGTCGACGTGCAGCGGTCGGCTGCCTCGGGCCTCGGCCAGGAGCGGGACGTCGTACACGACCACCGCGTCGGGATCGGCTGCCTCGGCGGCGTCGAACGCGAGTTGGGCGAGCCGCCAGACTTCCGGGTGGGTGATCGCCTCGAGGTCCTTCCGTGCCTCCGGGTCGGAGAACACGATCGCGCCGAGCGCCGGACGGTCGAGGGAGCCGTCGGCCGCGATCACGCCGGGCCCGAACCGCTCCGCGACCCGCGCCAGCCCCGGGCTGCCGGGGGCGACCGCGTCTCGTGCGAGCCGGTCGGCGTCGACCACGACCCCGCCGTGCTCCGCCCACCGCCCGGAGACCGTCGACTTGCCCGCGGCGATGCCGCCCGTGAGACCGATGATGCGCACCGGAACAGCGTAGCGAGCACACCTGCCCGAACGGCCGGAAGCCCGGCACCCCTTCTCAGGGATGCCGGGCTTCCGGTACGGGCGAGCGGCTCGATCAGTTGGTCGAGCTGAGCTTCTCGCGGAGCGCTGCGAGCGAGGCGTCGTCGGCCAGGGTGCCCTGACCGTTCGACTCGTTCGCGAACGACGACGACGAGGAAGCCGTGGCGGGGAGGTCGAAGTCGCCCTTCGCCTCGTCGGCGATGGTCTTCGCGACCTGCGCCTTGTGGGCTTCCCAACGCGCCTGGGCGGCCGCGTACTGGCCCTCCCACTCGGTGCGCTGGGTGTCGTAGCCCTCGAGCCACTCGTTCGTCTCCGGGTCGAAGCCGTCCGGGTACTTGTAGTCACCCTTGTCGTCGTACTCGGTCGGCATGCCGTAGAGCGCCGGGTCGAACTCGGTGCCCTCGGGGTCGACACCCTCGTTGGCCTGCTTGAGGCTGAGCGAGATGCGGCGACGGTCGAGGTCGATGTCGATGATCTTGACGAAGACCTCGTCGTTGACCGACACGACCTGCTCGGCGAGCTCGACGTGCTTGTTCGACAGCTCCGAGATGTGCACGAGGCCCTCGATGCCGTCGGCAACGCGGACGAAGGCACCGAACGGCACGAGCTTCGTGACCTTGCCCGGCGCGATCTGACCGATCGCGTGGGTGCGGGCGAAGACCTGCCACGGGTCCTCCTGCGTGGCCTTGAGCGAGAGCGACACGCGCTCGCGGTCCAGGTCCACCTCGAGGATCTCGACGGTGACTTCCTGACCGACCTCGACGACCTCGCTGGCGTGCTCGATGTGCTTCCAGCTGAGCTCGGAGACGTGGACGAGACCGTCGACGCCACCCAGGTCGACGAACGCACCGAAGTTGACGATCGACGACACGATGCCCTTGCGGACCTGGCCCTTGTGGAGGTTGTTGAGGAAGGTGGTGCGCGACTCGGACTGCGTCTGCTCGAGCAGGGCGCGGCGCGAGAGGACCACGTTGTTGCGGTTCTTGTCGAGCTCGAGGATCTTCGCCTCGAGCTCCTGGCCGAGGTACGGCGTGAGGTCGCGGACGCGACGCAGCTCGATGAGCGAGGCCGGGAGGAAGCCGCGGAGGCCGATGTCGACGATGAGACCGCCCTTGACGACCTCGATGACCGTGCCGGTCACGACGCCGTCGGACTCCTTGATCTTCTCGACGTCGCCCCACGCACGCTCGTACTGCGCGCGCTTCTTCGACAGGATGAGGCGACCTTCCTTGTCCTCCTTCTGGAGAACCAGGGCCTCGACCTCGTCGCCGACCTCGACGACCTCGTTGGGATCGACGTCGTGCTTGATCGAGAGTTCGCGCGAGGGGATGACACCCTCGGTCTTGTAACCGACGTCGAGGAGGACCTCGTCGCGGTCGATCTTCACGACGGTGCCGGAGATGAGGTCTCCGTCGTTGAAGAACTTCAGGGTCTTCTCGACCTCGGCCAGGAAGTCATCAGCCGAGCCGATGTCGTTGATGGCGACCTGCTTGGGAGCCTTGGTCGTGGTGGTTGTCATGTAGAGATTGCTCCGAACGGACATGAGTCGGGCCGTGACGGCGAGGGAGCGACCCCCTGGTCCGTACCGGATGCCGGTGCGAGCCGTCGTGGCGATGTGATTGATTGGCGCGGGATGCGCCGCACAAGTCTAACCGCACGCAGCGAAGGCCCACAACCGGGCGTGTCACCCGGTTGCGGGCCTTGTCCTGTCGGTCGGTCGCTCAGTCGAGCAGTGCGCTCCGGAGGGTGTCGAGGCCGATGCTGCCGAGTGCGAGGGCCCGGTGGTGGAACGCCTTGAGGTCGAACGACGCACCCTCACGCGCGGCGACCTCGTCGCGGATCGACTCCCAGACGCGCTGCCCCACCTTGTAGGACGGCGCCTGACCCGGCCAGCCGAAGTAGCGGGCGACCTCGAACTGCACGAAGGCGTCGGACATGTTCACGTTCTCGCGCATGAAGTCGAGCGCGTACTCCCACGTCCACGCTCCGCCGTCCGGGTTGGTCTTCTGCAGGTGCACACCGATGTCGAGCACCACGCGCGCGGCCCGCATCCGCTGACCGTCGAGCATCCCGAGTCGGTCGCCGTCGTCGTCGAGGAACCCGAGCTGCTCCATCAGTCGCTCGGCGTAGAGCGCCCAGCCCTCGACGTGGCCGGACGACCCGGACAGCTGCCGGCGCCAGGTGTTCAGCTCGCCGCGGTTGTAGACGCCCTGGCTGATCTGCAGGTGGTGCCCCGGGACGCCCTCGTGGTACACCGTCGTCTTCTCACGCCAGGTGCCGAACTCGGTGACGCCCTGCGGCACGGACCACCACATGCGGCCGGCACGGGAGAAGTCGTCGGACGGGCCGGTGTAGTAGATCCCGCCCTCCTGCGTGGGGGCGATCCGGCACTCGAGGCGCTTGATCGGGTCGGCGATGTCGAAGTACTTGCCGTCCATCGCCCGGATCGACTCGTCGCTCGTCTCCTGCATCCAGCGCTGGAGGGCGTCGGTGCCGTGCAGGACGCGGGCGGGATCGGTGTCGAGCACCTCGATCGCCCGGGCGACGCTCGCACCGGGCTCGATGCGGTCGGCGATGCGCTCCTGCTCGGCCCGCATCCGCGCGAGCTCCTCGATCCCCCACTCGTACGTCTCGTCGAGGTCGACGACCGCGCCGAGGAACCGCCGGGAGTGCAGCTCGTACGCCTCGCGCCCGACGGCGTCCACCGGGGTCGCCAGGGGCAGGAGCTCGTGCTCGAGGAACTGCCCGAACGACCGGTACGCGGCCGCCGCGACCTCGGCCCCGCGGGCGAGGTCGGCACGGAGCGACTCCGGGACGGAACCGCCGCCTTCGAGTGCCGCGCCGTCGACCAGCTGCCGGAAGACGCCGTCCTCGGCACCGTTGCGGGCGGCCTGCTCGGCGATGAGCGCGACCTGGCGCTTCGCGGGCGTGACGTCCTCGCGCGTGCCCTCGAGCAGCGTCTCCCGGATGCCCTCGAGCGCGTCGGGCAGGGCCTGCAGCCGGCTCGCGATGTCCTGCCAGTCCGACTCGGTCCCGGTCGGCATGAGGTCGAGGATCTCGCGGACGGACTGCGCCGGGCTCGCGATGACGTTGAGGTCGCGGAGGTGGAGCTTCCGGTCGTACGACTCCTGGACGAGGTCGAGCTCGGCGCCGAGGTCGGTCTTCGTCACGCGGTCGACGGCGTCCACCGCGTCGGCCGCGTCGAGGGCGCGCTTCGCTGCTCGTGCGGCGTCGGCGAGGGCGGCGGCGCCGGCGGGCGAGGTGTCGCCGTACTCCCCCGTGCGGCCGGGCACACCGATGTACGTGGCGACGGTCGGGTCGAGGTCGACGAGGGTGGTCACCCAGTCCTCGGCGACACGGTCGACGGCGGACGGCTGGCGGACGGGACGGTCTTCGGTCATGCTCCCGACCCTATCGAGCGCGGCGCGCCAGGTCGCCACCCCGGGGGCGAGACGCCGCGCCTCCCGCGAGACGCCGCGCCTCCCGCGAGACGGCCGGCGGCGCGAGACGCCGCGCCTTCCGCGACACTCCTCGCCGCCGGCGAGACGCCGCCGCTTCCGGCGGCGTCTCGCGGGCGCGGCGGCGTCTCGCGGGCGCGGCGGCGTCTCGCTGCCGCGGCGGCGTCTCGCAACCACGCCCGCGCCCTGGTCCGGACGAAGGACGGACTGGAGGCACGGTGCCAGCTGGCACCGTGCCTCCAGTCCGTCGGACGGTCGCGCGTCAGTGCGCCGCGGCCTCCCAGTTCGGGCCCACGCCCACCGACACGTCCAGCGGAACGCTCAACTCGGCCGCGCCGCCCATCCGGGTGCGGAGGATCTCCTCGACGCGCTCCTGCTCGCCGGGCGCGACCTCCAGGATGAGCTCGTCGTGCACCTGCAGCAGCAGGTGCGACCCGAGGTCGCCCTCGCGCAGGTCCTCGGCGACGCCGAGCATCGCGATCTTCATGATGTCCGCCGCCGACCCCTGGATCGGCGCGTTCAGCGCGGCGCGCTCCGCGTTCTCGCGGAGGACGCGGTTCGGGCTCTTGAGGTCGGGGAACGGACGGCGGCGGCCGAAGATCGTCTCGGTGTAGCCGTCCTCACGCGCCTGCTCGACGACACCGCGGAGGTAGTCGCGGACCGAACCGAACCGGGCGAAGTACTCGTTCATGAGCGTCCGGGCCTCGGACTGCTCGATGCGGAGCTGCTTCGAGAGGCCGAACGGGCTGAGGCCGTACGCGAGGCCGTACGACATCGCCTTGACCTTGGTGCGCATCTCGGGGGTGACGTCCGCCGGCTCGACCGAGAACACCCGCGCGCCGACGAAGCGGTGCAGGTCCTCGCCCTCGTTGAACGCCTGGATGAGCCCCGGGTCGCCCGACAGGTGCGCCATGATCCGCATCTCGATCTGCGAGTAGTCGGCCGTGATGAGCGTCGTGTACGGCTCGGCCACGGCGAACGCCGAACGGACCCGACGGCCGACCGCGGTCTTCACCGGGATGTTCTGCAGGTTCGGGTCGGTGGAGGAGATGCGGCCCGTGCTGCTGCCGGTCTGCTCGTAGCGCGTGTGGATGCGCCCGTCGACGACCGCGGCGTCGAGGGTGTCGACGATCTGCCGCAGCTTCGTCGCGTCGCGGTGCTGGAGCAGCAGGCCGAGGAACGGGTGCGGGTGCTGTTCCTGCAGGTCGGCCAGGCTGGCGGCGTCGGTCGAGAACCCGGTCTTCGTCTTCCGGGTCTTCGGCATCGCGAGCTCGGTGAAGAGGACTTCCTGCAGCTGCTTCGGCGATCCGAGGTTGACCTCGTGCCCGATCTCGGCGAACGCCTGCTGCGCGAGCTCGGCCGCACGCTCGCCGAGGTCGTGCGAGAGCCCGGTCAGCACGGGGCGGTCGATGCCGACACCGATGGTCTCCATGCCGGCGAGGACGGGGACGAGCGGCAACTCGATGTCGTCGAGTACGCGCAGCGAGGACTCGTCGATCCGGGCACGCAGCGCCGTGGACACACGGAGCACGAACCAGGCGTGCACACCGACGTTCACCGGGTCGGTCTCGGGGACGAGCTGGTTCGGGTCCGCCGTCGGGAGTTCCTCGCCGAGCTCCTGGTAGACGAGGTCCGTCAACGGCTGCCCCTGCTTGCCCGGCTGTGCGAGCCATCCGGTGATGCGGGCGTCACCGGCGATGCCGTTCACCTGGATGCCGACCCCCGCGAGTGCCTTGATGGCTTCCTTCGCGTCGTGGAAGTGCTTCGGGGCGTCCGAAGCGAACCACGCCGACAGCTGCTCGTAGTCCTTCGCACCGCTGCCGCCGGGCACCAGGACCGCGTCGTCGTGGGTGGCGATGCCGATCGCGCTGAGGCGGCCGTCGATGACCTCGACCGCGACGCCGTAGCCGTTCGCCGCCTCGGACGCGTTGCGACGCTCGAGCCAGTACCCGAGTTCCTCGTCGATCAGGGTCTTCACCGGCGGCGGGGTCGGCGCACCGCTGTCGACGGAACCCTCCACCGCGCTCGGCTCCGACGGCTCGCCGGAGCCCGCGACCTTGAACACCCGGTCGAGCAGCGTGCGGAACTGCAGCTTCGCGAAGAGCTCGCGCACCGCGGTCTCGTCGAGCGGGCGGAGCGCGACGTCGGCGGGGCCGACGGGCAGCTCGACGTCGTCGACGAGCCGGTTGAGCTTGCGGTTCCGGATCGCCCGGTCCTTCTGCTCGCGGAGGTTGTTGCCGACCACGCCCTTGATCTCGTCGGCGTGCTCGAGGACACCGTCGAGCGAGCCGTACGCCGTGACCCACTTCACCGCGGTCTTCTCGCCGACCTTGTCGATGCCGATCAGGTTGTCGCTGGTCTCACCGACGAGTGCGGCGATGTCCGGGTACTGGTGCGGTTCGATGCCGTAGCGCTCGTACACCTTGTCGCGGTCGTAGCGGGTGAGCTCCGAGACGCCGCGGACCGACGGGTAGAGCAGCGTGACGTCGTCGTTGACGAGCTGGATCGAGTCGCGGTCACCGGAGACGACGTACACCTGGTAGCCCTGCTCGGACCCCTGACGGGCGAAGGTGGCGAGGATGTCGTCGGCCTCGTAGTCCTCCTTCGTGACCGTCGTGATGCCCATCGCCTCGAGCGCCTGCTGCAGCAGCGGGATCTGCCCCTTGAACTCGGCCGGGGTCTCGGAGCGGGTGCCCTTGTAGTCCTCGTACTCACGGGTGCGGAACGAGAACCGGGAGATGTCGAACGCGACCGCGAGGTGAGTCGGCTTCTCGCGCTGGAGGAGCATGAGCAGCATCGAGATGAAGCCGTGGATGGCGTTCGTGTGCTGCCCCTCGCGGTTCACGAAACTGTCGACCGGCAGCGCGTAGAAGGCCCGGAAGGCGAGCGAGTGGCCGTCGATGACCATGAGGGTAGGCTTTGCGGAGTCCGACACCCGGACAGCCTACCGACGCCATCCGACACGGGAGTCCGCCAGCGTGACCGACGAAGCCACCACCACCCGGACCGTCGACGATCGCCTCGCCGACCGCGGCATGGGCGAGCTCGCCGAGAAGATGGGCATGGTCATCACGGAGCTCTCGGCGGAACGGGCCGTCGGTACCATCCCGGTCGAGGGCAACCGCCAGCCGGTCGGTCTGCTGCACGGCGGCGCGTACGTCGTCCTCGCCGAGAGCCTCGGGTCGATGGCCGCGAACGTCCACGCCGGTCCCGGCCGGTACGCCGTCGGCATCGAGCTGAACGCCTCGCACTCGCGGAGCGCCACGAGCGGCCTGGTCACCGGCACCTGCACGGCGCTGCACCTCGGCGGCACGCTCACCACGCACGAGATCGTCCTGACCGACGACCAGGGGCGGCGCTGCTCCACCGTGCGCATCACCAACATGATCCGCGAGGCCCGCTGAACCCCTCGCACCGAAGCAGGGAGTCCGTCATGGACTGGAAGATCGAACTCATCATGGTCCCCGTGAGCGACGTCGACCGCGCTCGCGAGTTCTACGAACGCATCGGGTTCACCATCGACCACGACCAGCGCGTGTCCGACGAGGTGCGGTTCGTCCAGGCGACCCCGCCCGGCTCGGCGTGCTCGATCGCGTTCGGCGAGGGCATCATGTCCCCCGACGTGGCGCCCGGCTCGCTCAAGTCCATCCAGGTCGTCGTGCCCGACGCCGACGAGGCCCTCGCACACCTGCAGGGACTCGGCGTCAACGCGGTCGGTGTCGACGAGATGGCCTGGGGACGGTTCGTCTTCTTCACCGACCCCGACGAGAACGCCTGGACGCTCCAGCAGCTGCCCGCCCGGAGCTGACCACCGGACCGGTTCAGTCCTCCGGCGGGCGTTGGAGCAGGAGCCGCGCATCGCCGAACCCGAGCCGACGGTAGAGCGTCTCGCCGTCGACGCTCGAGTGCACCGACGTGCGCTCCACCCCGAGGTCGTCGGCAACGTCGAGCAGCGCCGTGACCAGCCGCTTCGCGACGCCGCGGCCGCGCAGGCCCGGGTGCACGTACACGGTCTGCACGTCGGCGGTGCGGCGGCGCCCCGGGCGGTCCGGTGTCGGTGGCCGGGCGACGAGTCCGAGCCACGCCATGCCGAGGACACGGCCCTCGTGCTCCGCGACGACGCAGCGGTGCGTCTCCGGGTGCGCAGCGGCGAAGGCCGTCATTGCCTCGCGGTACGCCTCCGGGCTCACGCCCGGCGTCGCGCCGCCCTCCTCCACGCTCCACCGCCATCGCAGGTCGGCCACCGCGGGCATGTCGTCAGGCCTGGAGGCACGGATCACCACGTCGTCCACGACCCCAGTCAAGCAGGTGGCCGGCCCGGTGCGCGCCCGGACGACGTCTGCGCGTGGTCCAGCGCGCGCACATGTCGCCACGGTGCGCGGTGCACGCGGGAGGCGCCTGGGAACGCAACAGCGCCGCCGGACACCGGGTCCGGCGGCGCTGCGTGAGCGTCGGTGAGCGACTACTTCTTGGCGCTGAGCTGCTCGATGATCGCCTTCGCGACGTCGTGCATGGTCAGGCGGCGGTCCATCGACGCCTTCTGGATCCAGCGGAACGCCTCGGGCTCGGTGAGGCCCATCTTCTCGTTGAGCAGCCCCTTGGCGCGGTCGACGAGCTTGCGGGTCTCGAAGCGCTCGACGAGGTCGGCGACCTCGGCCTCGAGCGTGATGATCTGCTGGTGCCGCGAGAGGGCGATCTCGATCGCGGGCAGCAGGTCGTTCGGCGTGAACGGCTTGACGACGTAGGCGAGGGCGCCGGCCTCGGTCGCACGCTCGACGAGGTCCTTCTGGCTGAACGCCGTGAGGAGGACCACCGGAGCGATGTGGTTCTTCGAGAGCTTCTCCGCCGCGGAGATGCCGTCGAGCTGGGGCATCTTGACGTCCATCACGACGAGGTCGGGACGGAGGTCGGTCGCGAGCTGCACGGCGGTCTCGCCGTCACCCGCTTCGCCGACGACGTCGAACCCGTTGTCGCGGAGGATCTCCACGATGTCGAGGCGGATGAGCGACTCGTCCTCGGCGACGACGACGCGACGGGGTGCTGGTGCAGTTGCTTCTGTGTCACTCACAGTCAGAAGCCTACTAGACCTCGGAAGTCACAGTTGTACGAGTGGCGGGACGCCTGGACCGGAACTGTCCCGCGCGCCGTGAGCCGCGTTGTACGAGTGGCGGGACTCGAACCCGCACGCCGTGAAGCAGAGCATTTTGAGTGCCCCGTGTCTACCATTCCACCACACTCGCAGAGGACACCAGGCTACAGGAGCCGCGACGGCCTGACGATCACACCGGGGCGAGGGGGACGTGCGTGCCCGTCGGCAGCTCGACGTCGATCCGGTCGCCGCCGCGCACGGTGCCACCGGCGACGACGACGCTCATCACGCCGCCCTTCCGCTCGACGGTGCCGTCGTCCGCGCGGCCGAGGACTGCCCGGAGGAGCCCCGGCTCGAAGTCGTTGATCTGCTGGCACGGGTTGCGGAGGCCGGTGACGCGGACGACCGCGTCGTCGCCGAGCCGCAGGAGCGTGCCCTCCGGCAACCCGAGCAGGTCGACGCCGCGGGTGGTGACGTTCTCCCCCATCGCCCCGGGTGCGACGTCGAAGCCGTCCTGCGCGACCTCGTCGAACACCTCGGCGTGGAGGAGGTGCACCTGCCGGAGGTTCGGCTGGGACGGGTCGCGGGCGACACGGGAACGGTGCTGCACGGTGGTGCCGGCGTGGGCGTCGCCCTCGATGCCCCAGCCCTCGACGAGCACGATCTCGTCGACGACCGGTTTGCTGAAGCGGTGGGTGCCGTCGCGGCTGACCGACACCACCCTTGCCTGGTCCTGTGCCCCGTTGATCATGCTCCGACGCTACCGTGTGGCTCCGCCCTGCGGGAGGCGCAGTCCGCCGGCCGACCGGTCGACGCGAGTCGTGCCTCCAGGCCGTCGTCACCGACCTCCGAGCGCCTCGATCGCCGCCACGAGACCGGCCCGTCGCGGCGACCGCCGCGGCAGCACCGCGAGCAACGCTCGCAGCACCTGCTCGTCGGCACCGCCGTCCGCGGTGCGCGCCCACGCCTGCAGGGCGTCGGCACCGCCGTCGGCGACGAGCGCCTCGCGGAACCGGAGCCGCACGCGGTCGCGCAGGTCGTCGACGCCGGGTGACGCCGATCCCGGCAAGACCGGTCCGGTGTACCCGTCGACGGCCTGGAGGCGCGCCCCGCGTTCGAGCGCGGACAGCACCGCATCGACGTCGGTGCGGATGCCGTCGAGGCGGTACGGCCGCGACGTCAGGGTCGCGCCCGGCGCGTGCTGGGCGAGGACGCGGCGCAGGCGCACGACCTCCGCGCGCAGGGTGGTCACCGCGCGGCGGTCGCCGTAGACGGCGGCCGCGAGGTCCTCGGCGGCGAGCCCGGCGGGCGTCGACGCCAGGACGGCCGTGATCTCGGAGTGCCGCTCGGAGAGCCGGACCGCGTGGTCGCCGGTCCGGAGCGTCGCCGTGTCCGATCCGAGCAACACGAGTTCGGAGCCGGGCAGCGCCCGCGCAGCAGGACGCCGGGGGTGCCGCAGCGCCGCGAGGGCGAGCTCTGCCTCGGCGGCCGCGACGGTGGCGGTCAACAGTGGCAGCGTGTGCCGCTCGACCGCCCGGTCGTCGCCCGTGATGTCGACGGCTCCGACCACCTGTCCGGTGACGTCGCGGAGCGGGACCGCGGTGCACGAGAACCGCTTCACGGCGTTCGCGTAGTGCTCGTCCGACCGGATCTGCACGCCACGGCCGAGCCGGAGGGCCGTCCCCGGCGCGCTCGTCCCGGCGCGGTCCTCCGCCCAGTCCGCGCCGGCGACGAAGCCCATCGCCTCGGCCGCGCGCCGTGCGCTCGACGCGCCGTCCACCCACACGAGCCGCCCCGACGCGTCGGTCACGGCGGCGATGCACCCGGCGGCCCGGACATCGTCGAGCAGCAGCCGGCGGACGACCGGCAACGCTGTGCCGAGCGGGCCCCGTTCCCGCGCCGCCTCGAGTTCGTCGCCGTCGAGCGCGAGCGCCGGGACGCCGTCCGGGTCGACACGGGCCGAGCGCTGCCAGGACTCGGCGACGAGCGGGCGGATCGTCCGGGGTGCGCGCATGCGTCCTCCGTCCGGGTCGGCCCGCCGCGTCGGTGCGTCGGGTGCCGTCAGCCTACGTCCGCCGACGTGCGCGGGCCAGGGGCTGCTGGCACCAAGCCGAGATCCGCGAGCTCGGCGTCGTCGAACATCCGGGAGCGGGTGAGGAACCGCTTGCCCTCCGGCACCTCGACCGAGAACCCTGCACCGCGACCGTCGACGACGCCGATCGTGAGGTGGGTGTACTTCCAGTACTCGAACTGGGACTTCGACATGTACACCTCGACGGGGTCGATGCCCTCGACCTCGAGCGCACCGAGGAGCACGTCGCCGGAGCCGGTCGTGAACATGCCGACGGGGTAGCACATCGGGCTGGAGCCGTCGCAGCACCCACCCGACTGGTGGAACATGAGCGGGCCGTGCCGGGCGGCGAGGGAGCGCAGGAGCTCCCCCGCCGCCGGCGTGACCGCCACGCGGTCGGTCGTCATCAGAACAAGCCCCGTTCCGGAGGGGCGCCCTCGGCGTGCCGTCTCGTCATCAGAACAAGCCCCGTTCCGGAGGGGCGCCCTCGGCGTGCCGTCTCGTCATCAGAAGAAGCCCATCGGGCCCTCGGCGTAGGACACGAGGAGGTTCTTCGTCTGCTGGTAGTGCTCGAGCATCATCTTGTGGTTCTCGCGCCCGATGCCGGACTGCTTGTAGCCGCCGAACGCCGCCCCGGCCGGGTACTGGTGGTAGGTGTTCTCCCACACGCGTCCGGCCTGGATGTCCCGACCGGCGCGGTACAGCGTGGTCGCCTCACGGCTCCAGACACCGGCGCCGAGGCCGTACAGCGTGTCGTTGGCGATCGAGATGGCCTCGTCGTACCCGCTGAAGCTCGTGAGTGCGAGGACCGGGCCGAAGATCTCCTCCTGGAAGATCCGCATCGAGTTGTCGCCCTCGAAGACCGTCGGCGTGACGTAGTAGCCGCCGGACAACTCCCCGCCGAGGTCCGCTCGCTCACCACCGGTCAGGAGCTTCGCACCCTCCTGCTTGCCGATGTCGATGTAGCTCAGGATCTTCTCGAGCTGGTCGTTGGACGCCTGCGCACCGATCATCGTCGACAGGTCGAGCGGGTGCCCCTGCTTCACGGCGCGGACCCGGTCGAGGCCGTCGGCGACGAACCCGTCGTAGATCTCCTTCGCGACGAGCGCCCGTGACGGACACGTGCATACCTCGCCCTGGTTGAGGTTGAAGAACGCGAAGCCCTCGAGTGCCTTGTCGTAGAAGGCGTCCCTGTCCTGGGCGACGTCCGCGAAGAACACGTTCGGGCTCTTGCCGCCGAGCTCGAGCGTCACGGGGATGAGGTTCTGGGACGCGTACTGCATGATCAGTCGGCCGGTGGTGGTCTCGCCGGTGAACGCGACCTTCCGGATGTCCGGGTGCTGCGCGAGCGGCGCGCCGACCTCGATGCCGAAGCCGTTCACGACGTTCAGGACGCCGGCGGGCAGGAGGTCCTTGATCAGGTCGATGAGCACGTGGATCGACGCCGGCGTCTGTTCGGCCGGCTTCAGGACGACGCAGTTGCCCGCGGCGAGGGCCGGTGCGAGCTTCCACACCGCCATCAGGATCGGGAAGTTCCACGGGATGATCTGGCCGACGACGCCGAGCGGTTCGTGGAAGTGGTACGCCACGGTGTCGTGGTCGATCTCCCCCGTCGACCCCTCCTGGGCGCGGATCGCCCCGGCGAAGTAGCGGAAGTGGTCGATCGCCAACGGGATGTCGGCGCCGATGGTCTCGCGGATCGGCTTGCCGTTCTCCCACGTCTCGGCGACCGCCAGGGCCTCGAGGTTCTGCTCCATCCGGTCGGCGATCCTGTTGAGGATCCCGGCACGCTCGGCGACGCTCGTCCGGCCCCAGGCCGGGAACGCCTTCCACGCTGCCTCGACGGCGCGATCGACGTCGGTGGAGTCACCGCGGGCGATCTCGGTGAAGACCTTGCCCGTGACGGGCGTCGGGTTCTCGAAGTACTGGCCCCCGGCCGGCGGGACATACTCGCCGCCGATGAAGTGGTCGTACCGGGAGCGGTACGAGACGAGCGAGCCCTCCTCGCCGGGGGCGGCATAGGTGGTGGGCGAGGGTGCGATGGTCATGGTGGACACCTTTCGACGACTCTGTCGGGGCGCTGGGTCCGCGCCTGCCCGCACGCTACGTCGCGGTGCGTTGCATCCGGTTGCGACCCGGTCGCTTCGGGAGGAGCTCGGTGAGCTGGGACCGTTGGTGGCTGTTCATGAAGGGCCGCTCGAAGAGCCAGGCGAACACCACCGACAGCCCGAACACGAGCGGCACCACGACCAGCAGCTGCACCGCGAGGGCCGCAGCGGTCGGCATGCCGGCGGCGATGTACCCGAGGTTCACGGCGGCGAGGATCGGTCGGTGGATGAGGTAGGCGCTGTACGAGACGAGACCGAGCCGACGGAGCAGGAGCGGGGTGAACACCCGACGCACCCGCCTGGTCAGTGCCGTGTCACTGCCGTGCACCTCGCGGTCGGTGAGCACGGCGATGAGCACGGCCCCGCCCGCTCCGGAGAGGACCCACCGCGCAGCGTCGGTGGGCACGGTGATCGCTCCGGTCGAGGACAGCCAGCCGAGCGCGATCGCTCCGACGAAGAGGACGACGGCCAGTCCGACGAGCACGAACGGACGGTCGAACCCGAGCCGAGCGAGGCGGGGTCGGCGTTGCTCGAGCACACCGTCACGGCCGTGCGTCAGGTGGGCGACGTACATGCCGAGGCCGAAGAGACCGAGCGCGAACGGGGCCGACCACTTCAGGACGCCCGTCACGCTCGACGCAGCGGAGAGTGCGAACATCGCCGCGACCACCCACGCCGGGTCGATCCGTCGCCAGGCGACGAGGACGAGCGGGAGGAGCAACCCCAGTTGCCATTCGACGCCGAGGCTCCACCACGGTCCGACGATCGAGAAGATCGTGTCGGGGAACAGGTTGTGGACGAGCAGCGCATGCGTGACGACCGACTGCCAGGTCACCGGGAGGTGCAGGGACCACGAGGACACCTCGTCCTCGCGAACCGCCGGCACCACCGCGATGAGGAGCAACGTGAGGACCAGCGCGATCAGGTACGGCGGGACCAGCCGCCGGGTCCGACGCACGACGTGCCCACGCCACCCGCCCTTCAGCCGCGACCGCGGGTCCATGGACACGGCGATCATCAACGAGTAGCCGGAGAGGACGACGAACACGGGGACACGGATCTCGATGGCCCCGAGGAGCGGCGGCAACCACGGGATGTCACGCTCGAGCGCGCCGATCGCCCCGACTCCGGCAGCGTGTCCGACGACGACGAGCAGGACGAGCACGCCCCGGAGTCCGTCGAGGAAGTCCAGGTCGTGGCGCGGCGACGACTTCGGGCGAGATCGTATCTGGTGCTGCACATATCAAATATAACGTGCGTCAGGGTATTCCGGAAGGACGGCCACGATCGAGGTAGCGTCGGGACGAGCAGGTCCGACAGGGAGGAGTGCTCGTGGACTCTCGTGCCGTCCGCACGTTCCGCGTGTTCGTCATCGTCACCGCGGTCGTCGCCATCGCCCTCGGGGTGGTCGCGATCGTCTGGCCGCGCCCGTCGCTGGTCGTGGTCGCACTGCTGTTCGGCGTGTACCTCGTCGTCGCCGGCGCGCTCCGCGTGTTCGCGGCCGTGCGGGGACACGGCACGCCTGCGGTCTGGCGGTGGACCTCCGGGATCGTGGGTGCGCTCGTCGGGGTCGCGGGCCTGGTGACGCTGCTCGACCCGGCGATCCCGCTCGTGGTCTACGCCGTGCTCGCCGGCATCGGGTTCATCGTCGAGGGGTTCGCCTCGCTCGTCGGCGGCTTCGTCGGACACCCGGGGTCCTCTCGCGTCCCGACGATCGTCAGCGCGGTGCTGTCGGTCCTGGGCGGCGTGGTCGTCCTCGTCGCGCCGGGCCTGGCGCTGACCGTGTTCATGGTCTTCTCCGGCATCGCGCTCATCGTCGTCGGGGCCGCGGCACTCCTGCTGCTGCCGCCGCGAGCCGCGGTCCGCCGTTAGGCGCTCCCGGTCCCGAACAGCAGGCCGAGCCCGTAGGTGACGGCCGCGGCGCCGAACCCGATCGCGAGCTGCCGCAGTGCCCGACGGATCGGGGACGCTCCGCTGAGCACGCCGACCACCGCGCCGGTGCCGAGCAGGGCGATGCCGACGAGCGTGGCCGCGACGGCGATGGCCGCCCAGCCCTGCAGTCCGAACAGGTACGGCAGCACGGGGATGATCGCACCGGAGGCGAAGAAGCAGAAGCTCGAGATCGCCGCGCTCATCCCGTTGCCGATCGCCTCGTGGTCGTCGGCCGGCGCCGGAGCCGTCACGGTGGCGCCGCCGAGGACCTCGTCCGCGTGGGACTGCGCGTCGGACTCGCTCATGCCCCGAGCCCGGTAGACCAACGCGAGCTCGTTCGCGTCGACGTCGAGGTCCGCCACCGCCCGGCCCGCCTCGGGGTGCGGGGC
Organism: Curtobacterium sp. 314Chir4.1; assembly: GCF_900215175.1. Lineage (NCBI taxonomy): Bacteria > Bacillati > Actinomycetota > Actinomycetes > Micrococcales > Microbacteriaceae > Curtobacterium > Curtobacterium sp. 314Chir4.1. The sequence continues at coordinate 332,266 of NZ_OCMI01000001.1, read as the reverse complement.
GGACGCCGTGAGCAGTTCGCGCTGCGACCGGACCGAAACGTACTCCCCCGCGCCCATCGACAGCGCCCCGGCGAGCAGCCCGGCGATGCCGCTCAGCAGCACGAAGTGCCGATCCGCGCCGGACGCACTGACACCGATGATCAGGGCCAGGTTCGAGACCAGCCCGTCGTTGGCGCCGAAGACCGCCGCCCGGAAGGTGCCGGAGAGCCGCATCCGACCGCGGTTCGCGAGCCCCCGGACGACCTCGCCGTGGATCCGCTCGTCGGCCGCCATGCTCGCGGTCGCGTCGGCGTCGTCGGCGTACGGCGAGCGGTCCTCCGCACGCTGCATGAGCGCGAGGACGAACACCGACCCGAACCGTTTCGCGAGTGCGGCGAGCACCCGGGTCCGGAGGCTCCCCCGCTGCGGTCGTCCGACGTCGTCCCCGAGGAGGTCGAGCCAGTGCTGCTCGTGCCGCCCCTCGGCCTCGGCCAGGGCGGACAGGATCTCGCGTTCCTCGCCGGACCGACGAGCGGCGAGGTTGCGGTACACGGCCGCCTCGGCACGTTCGTCAGCGAGGTAGCGGCGCCATCGGCGCACGTCGGCGCGCTGCGCCGTGGGTCCGGTCTGGAGGCTCACACCGGCCATCCTGCCGCCTCCGGCCGACGTCGGGCCGGGTCCACGGCGTTCTGTGGACGCACCACGTCGGGTCGCGACGTGTGGAGGGAGAACGCGACGGGGCGCGGACCGGCGGCCGACGACGCTGCTGCGCCGTGCCTCCAGTCCGCGCCCCGTCGGACGTCGGACGCCGGGATCAGTCCCGCACGTAGGCCGGTGCGGCCTCGGCGTGCGCGTCACCGACGCGGTGCACGCGGAGGTCGTTCGTCGACCCCTCGATGCCGGGAGGGGACCCCGCCGTCACGATCACGCGGTCGCCGGGGGCGGCCAGGCCGTTCTCGAGCAGGACGTCGTCCACCTGCGAGAACAGCTCGTCGGTGTGCGTCTTGCGCTCCACGAGGAACGAGCGGACGCCCCAGGTGAGCGCCATGCGACGCCGCGTCGCCTCGTTCGGGGTGAACGCGATGATCGGCAGGCCGTGGCGCAGGCGGGACATGCGTCGGGCCGAGTCGCCGGACTCGGTGAAGACGCAGAGGTACGACGCCTCGGTGAACTCGGCGATCTCGACGGCGGCGAGGGTGATCGCACCGCCGAGCGTGCGCGGCTTCGTGCCGAGGGGCGCGATGCGCTCGAGGCCGTGGTCCTCGGTCGACTCGACGATGCGCGCCATCGTGCGGACCGTCTCCACCGGGTACTCACCGACGCTGGTCTCGCCGGAGAGCATGACCGCGTCGGCACCGTCGAGAACGGCGTTCGCGACGTCGGAGGTCTCGGCGCGGGTCGGGATCGGCGACGAGATCATCGACTCGAGCATCTGCGTCGCGACGATGACCGGCTTCGCCATGCGGCGGGCGAGCTCGACGGCGCGCTTCTGCACGATCGGGACCGCCTCGAGCGGGAGCTCGACACCGAGGTCACCGCGGGCGACCATGATGCTGTCGAACGCGTCGATGATCTCCTCGAGCGCGTCGACGGCCTGGGGCTTCTCGATCTTCGCGATGACGGGGAGGCGCTTGCCCTCCTCGTCCATGATCTCGTGGGCACGCTCGACGTCGGCGGCGTTGCGCACGAACGACAGCGCGATGAGGTCGGCGCCCTGACGGATGCCCCAGCGGAGGTCCGCCTCGTCCTTCTCGCTCAGCGCGGGGACGTTCACGGCGACGCCGGGCAGGTTGATGCCCTTGTTGTTCGACACGGTGCCGCCGACGACGACCTCGGTGCGGACGCGCACGCCGTCGGTGTCCAGCACGCGGAGGCGGACACGGCCGTCGTCGATGAGCAGCGGGTCGCCGGGCTTCACGTCCTGCGGGAGGCCCTTGAACGTCGTCCCGCAGATCTCCTTCGAGCCGGGGACGTCCTCGGTCGTGATCGTGAACACGTCGCCGACCGCGAGGTCGTGGGGGCCGTCGGCGAACTTCGCCAGGCGGATCTTCGGACCCTGCAGGTCGACGAGGATCGCGACGGGCTTGCCGAGTTCCTCGGCGGCGCGACGGACGTTCACGTAGTTGGCCTCGTGGACGCTGTAGTCACCGTGGCTGAGGTTGAGGCGGGCGACGTCGACGCCCGCTTCGATGATCTCCTTGACGGTCTCGTACTCCGACGTTGCCGGTCCGAGCGTCGAAACGATCTTTGCGCGTCTCAATGGATTCCTTCGTGGTGGTGGATGGTGCTTGGGTTTCCGCGCTGTGGGGCCGCGCGGAACGAAGCGAGGCCACCAGCACCCTATCGAGTGCTGGTGGCCTGGCGCTCACTGGTCGGTCGGGGTTCCCGATGCGTTCACGTCGGACCTCAGACCGTGATCGCGCGGTCGGTGGCCTTCACCGGTGCCGGCAGGATCGTCGAACCCTCGAGGTACTCGTCGACCTTGGCGGCGGCGGCACGGCCCTCGGCGATCGCCCACACGATGAGCGACTGCCCACGGCCCGCGTCGCCGGCGATGAACACGCCCGGCTCGTTGGTCGAGTAGTCCGCCTGTCGGGAGACCGCACCGGACACCGTCGTCGGCAGGCCGAGCTGCGGCTCGAGCGTGTCCGTCTCCGGACCGGTGAAGCCCATGGCGATGAGGACGAGGTCCGCGGGGATCTCGCGCTCGGTGCCGGCCTTCGGGACGCGGCGGCCGTCGAGGTACTCGGTCTCGGCGACGCGCAGGGCACGGACCTCGCCGGCCTCGTTCGCCAGGAACTCGACGGTGGACGCCAGGTAGTGCCGCTCGCCGCCTTCCTCGTGGGCACTCGTGACCTCGAAGACGGTCGGGAACATCGGCCACGGCTGGTCGGACGGACGCTCCAGCGGCGGCTGCTTGCCGATCGCCAGGTTCGTCACGCTCAGCGCACCCTGCCGGTGGGCCGTGCCGATGCAGTCCGCACCGGTGTCGCCGCCGCCGATGACGACGACGTGCTTGCCCTCAGCCGTGATCTGGTTGTCGACCGTGGTGCCCGCGTTCGCCTTGTTCTGCTGGACGAGGTAGTCCATCGCGAAGTGCACGCCGTCGTGGTCGCGGCCCGGGATGGGCAGGTCGCGCGGCACCGTGGCGCCGGTCGCGACGACGACCGCGTCGTAGCGGGACTTCAGGTCGTCCCAGGTGATGTCCCGACCGATCTCGACACCGGCACGGAACCTGGTGCCCTCTGCCTGCATCTGGGCGAGGCGCGCGTCGATCTGGCGCTTCTCCATCTTGAAGTCCGGGATGCCGTAGCGGAGCAGACCACCGATGCGGTCGTCGCGCTCGTAGACGGCGACCGTGTGACCGGCGCGGGTGAGCTGCTGCGCGGCGGCGAGCCCGGCGGGGCCGGACCCCACGACGGCGACGGTCTTGCCGGTGAGTCGCTCCGGCGGGTGCGGCGTGACCCACCCGTTCTGGAAGGCCTCGTCGATGATCGAGACCTCGACCTGCTTGATGGTCACGGGCGGCTGGTTGATGCCCAGCACGCATGAGGCCTCGCACGGCGCCGGGCAGAGCCGACCGGTGAACTCCGGGAAGTTGTTCGTGGCGTGGAGGCGCTCGATCGCCTGGCGGCCCTCGCCGCGCCACGTGAGGTCGTTCCACTCCGGGATGAGGTTGCCGAGCGGGCAGCCCTGGTGGCAGAACGGCACGCCGCAGTCCATGCAGCGGCCGGCCTGGCGCTTGAGCGCGCCGGACTCCTGCTGCTCGTAGACCTCTTTCCAGTCCATGAGCCGCACGGGTACGGGTCGACGGGCCGGGAGCTCGCGCTCCTGGACCTTCAGGAATCCCTTGGGGTCAGCCACCGGTCACCTCCAGAATTCTGTTCCAGACGACGTCGCCGTCCGGGTCGAGGCCTTCTTCCACGGCCTGCTGTCGTGTCTCGAGCACCGCCGCGTAGTCACGCGGCAGCACCTTGACGAAGTCGCTCAGGTCACCGGACTCGAGCAGTTCGGCCGCGAGCGTCGACCCGGTCTCCGCCGCGTGGCGGGCGAGCAGGTCGTTCACGATCTCGACGTCGGCGCTGTCGAGCGACTCGAGCCGCAGTTCGCCGGACGCGAGCGAGTCGGTGTTCACGTGCTCCTCCCGGAGACCGCGCACGTACGCCGTGCCGCCGGACATGCCCGCACCGAGGTTCCGCCCCGTCTCGCCGAGGATGAGCGCGAGGCCGCCGGTCATGTACTCGAGCGCGTGGTCGCCCACGCCCTCCACCACCGCGGTCGCGCCGGAGTTGCGCACCAGGAACCGTTCGCCCACGATGCCGCGGATGAACATGCTGCCCTGGGTCGCGCCGTAGCCGATGACGTTGCCGGCGATCACGTTCTCGGCCGGGTCGAATCCAGAGCCGGCGTCCGGACGGACGATGACCTCGCCGCCGGACAGGCCCTTGCCGACGTAGTCGTTGCTGTCGCCGATGAGCCGCAGCGTGATGCCCGCCGGCAGGAACGCGCCGAGCGACTGCCCGGCCGAACCGCGCAGCGTGACGTCGATCGATCCGGACGGCAGGCCGTTCTCACCGTGGCGGAGGGTGACCTCGTGCCCGAGCATCGTGCCGACCGCCCGCTCGGTGTTCCGGATCGGGAGGTCGAGCGCGATCGTGCCGCCGTGCTCCAGGACGTCGGAGGTCTGCTGGATGAGCTGCACGTCGAAGTGCTGCTCCAGCTCGTGGTCCTGGTCGCGCTGGTGGCGACGGGGCTCGTCGGCGTCGAAGCGCGGGCCCTTGAGGACCGGCTCGAGGTCGAGACCGGAGGCCTTCCAGTGCTCGACGGCGCGGTCGACGTCGAGCGTGTCGGCGTGACCGATCGCTTCCTCGAGGGACCGGAAGCCGAGCTCGGCGAGGAGCTCGCGCACCTCCTGCGCGATGAACTCGAAGAAGTTCACGACGAACTCGGGCTTGCCGCTGAACCGCTTGCGGAGCTCCGGGTTCTGCGTCGCGACGCCCACCGGGCAGGTGTCCAGGTGGCAGACGCGCATCAGGATGCAGCCCTCGACCACGAGCGGCGCGGTCGCGAAGCCGTACTCCTCGGCCCCGAGCAGCGCGGCGACGACGACGTCACGGCCGGTCTTCATCTGCCCGTCGACCTGCACGACCACACGGTCGCGCATGCCGTTGAGCATGAGGGTCTGCTGCGTCTCGGCGAGGCCGATCTCCCACGGTGTGCCCGCGTGCTTGAGCGAGTTCAGCGGGGAGGCACCGGTCCCACCGTCGTGCCCGGACACGAGCACGACGTCGGCGAGGGCCTTCGTCACCCCCGCGGCCACGGCCCCGATGCCCGACTGGCTCACGAGCTTCACGTGCACGCGAGCGGACGGGTTGGCCCGCTTCACGTCGAAGATGAGCTGCTTGAGGTCCTCGATGGAGTAGATGTCGTGGTGCGGTGGCGGCGAGATGAGACCGACGCCGGCGGTCGCGTGCCGCGTGCGCGCGACCCACGGGTACACCTTCGTCGGCGGCAGCTGCCCGCCCTCGCCCGGCTTCGCGCCCTGCGCCATCTTCAGCTGGATGTCGGTCGCGTGCGTCAGGTACATGCTCGTGACGCCGAAGCGCCCTGACGCGACCTGCTTGATCGCACTGCGGCGCTCGGGGTCGAGCAGGCGGTCGACGTCCTCGCCACCCTCGCCCGTGTTCGACCGGCCGCCGAGGCGGTTCATCGCGATCGCGAGCGTCTCGTGGGCTTCCTTCGAGATGGAGCCGTAGGACATCGCGCCGGTGTTGAACCGCTTGACGATCGACTCGATCGGCTCGACCTCGTCGAGTGCCACGGGCTTGCGGGCACCGTTCTTGAAGCGGAACAGGCCGCGGAGCGTCATGAGCTGCTCGGACTGGTCGTCGACCGCCTTCGAGTACTCGCGGAAGATGTCGTACCGGCGCGAGCGTGTGGCGTGCTGCAGCCGGAACACGGTGTCCGGGTTGAACAGGTGCGGCGGACCCTCGCGCCGCCACTGGTACTCGCCGCCGGTCTGCAGGCGCTCGTGCGAGAGCACCGCGCCGTCCTGCGGGTACGCCTGGGCGTGACGCTCGGCGTTCTCCTTCGCGATGACCTCGATGCCGACGCCGCCGAGGATCGACGACGTCCCGGTGAAGTACCGGTCGACGAACTCCTGGCTGAGCCCCACGGCCTCGAACGCCTGGGCGCCGGCGTAGCTCGACACCGTCGAGATGCCCATCTTCGACATGATCTTCAGCACGCCCTTGCCGAGCGCCTTGATCACGTTCTTGACGGCCTGCTCCGGGGTGACGCCGCTGATCATGCCCTGTCGGACGAGGATCTCGCAGGTCTCCATCGCGAGGTACGGGTTGATCGCCGAGGCGCCGTAGCCGATGAGGGTCGCGACGTGGTGGACCTCTCGGACGTCGCCGGCCTCGACGATCAGGCCGACCTTCATGCGCTGCTCGGTGCGGATCAGGTGGTGGTGCACCGCGGCCAGCAGCAGGAGGCTCGGCACCGGCGCCTGCTCGGCGTTGCCGTCGCGGTCGGACAGCACGATGAACTGCTTGCCAGACTCGATCGCGGCGTCGACCTCGTCGCACACGGCAGCGATGCGCTTCTGCATCGCCTTCTTGCCGGCGTCGACGCGGTACAGGCCCTTGATCGTCACGGTCAGGTGTCGGCCGGAATCGGTCTCGAAGTGCTGGATCTTCGCGAGCTCGTCGTTGTCGATGACCGGGAAGTCGAGCGTGATCTGCTTCGCGTGCTCGGGGCCTGCGGTGAGCAGGTTGCGCTCCGGACCGAGTCCCATGCCCATCGACGTGATCACCTGCTCGCGGATCGAGTCGAGCGGCGGGTTCGTCACCTGGGCGAACTGCTGCGTGAAGTAGTCGAACAGCAGGCGAGGACGCTGGGACAGGACGGCGATCGGCGTGTCCGACCCCATCGCGCCGAGGGGCTCCGCACCGGTCTGCGCCATGGGACGCAGCAGGATGCGGACCTCTTCCTCGGTGTAGCCGAAGGCGCGCTGCCGGCGGGTCACCGACGCCGGGGTGTGCACGATGTGCTCGCGGTCCGGCAGGTCGCCGAGGTTGATGCGGCCCTGCTCGAGCCAGGCACCCCAGGGGCCGGAGGTCGCCAGCTCGCGCTTGACCTCGTCGTCCTCGATGATGCGACCGGCCTCGGTGTCCACGAGGAACATGCGGCCGGGGCGCAGACGGCCCTTCCGCACGACCTTGCCCGCGGGCACGTCGATGACACCGGTCTCCGACCCCATCACGATGAGGCCGTCGTCGGTGACGAGGAACCGACCCGGGCGCAGGCCGTTACGGTCGAGGGTCGCGCCGACGACCGAGCCGTCGGTGAAGGTGATCGCCGCCGGTCCGTCCCACGGCTCCATGAGCATCGAGTGGTACTCGTAGAACGCCCGGAGCTCCGGGTCCATCCCGACCTGGTTCTCCCAGGCCTCCGGCACCATCATCGACACCGCGTGCGGCAGCGACCGGCCGGTCAGGGTGAGCAGCTCGAGGACCTCGTCGAACGAGGCCGAGTCGCTCGCACCGGGGCTGACGATCGGCAGCAGCGGGGCCATGTCGCCGAGGAGTTCGCTCTGCAGCTGCGACTGGCGCGCTCGCATCCAGTTGCGGTTGCCACGGACGGTGTTGATCTCACCGTTGTGCGCGAGCGTGCGGAACGGCTGGGCGAGCGGCCACGACGGGAACGTGTTCGTCGAGTAGCGCGAGTGCACGATCGCGAGCTTCGACGCGAAGCGCTCGTCGCTGAGGTCCGGGTAGAACGGCTCGAGCTGGAGCGTCGTGACCATGCCCTTGTAGACCATGGTCCGGCTCGACAGCGACATGAAGTACACCTCGGCGTCGTGCTCGGCACGCTTGCGGAGGCGGAAGGCCTGCCGGTCGAGGGCGATGCCGCTCCACGACTCGCCGTGCACGTCGTGCCGGATCGAGGCGACGAAGAGCTGCTCGAACGCGGGCATCGCCGCGCGGGCCAGGGTGCCGAGGACCTCCGGGCGGACCGGGACCTCGCGCCAGCCGAGGACCCGCAGGCCCTCTTCACGTGCGAGGCGCTCGACGGCACCCTTCACCGCGTGCCGGGCGTCCTCGTCGACGGGCAGGTACGCCGTACCGACCGCGTACTCCCCCGCCGCCGGCAGGTCGAACGGGACCTCGGCGCGGAAGAACTCGTCCGGAACCTGGCACAGGATGCCGGCGCCGTCGCCGGTGCCGGCGTCCGAGCCGACCGCACCGCGGTGCTCGAGGTTGCGCAGGGCACCGAGTGCGGCGTCGACGATGTCGTGACCGGCCGTGCCGCGGAGCGTCGCGACCATCGCGAGCCCGCACGCGTCCTTCTCGTTCGCCGGGTCGTACATGCCGGCGGCGTCGGGAACCGCCGAGAACCGGCGGTGCGGTGGCAGGAGGCCTGCGGCCTGGGGTGGCTGGAGCGCCATGGGGAACCGTCCTCACGAGGAAGTGGAACAGGGACAGCGGTGGCCCGGTGGTGCGTTCCGCCCGAAGGGGCGGGACTGGTGCCCGTGCCCACCGTCAGCGAGTTGCCCTGACGGCGAGCGAGGTGTCGGACCCGGTTGTGGTGGGTCCTGGAGGTGCTGCTGGCACTCGTGCCCGATCGGGATCGGTCACGCAGGAGGGGTGCTTCCTAGGCGCGGCCAGCGGTGCTCGTGGTGACCGGATCGGAGTCGGCGACGGCCGCCGGAGCGTCGTCGTCGGTCTCCGACCAGGTGTCGTCCGAGTCTACCCCGGACTTCGAGCGGGGCTCGCGACCGGGCAGGTACGGGCTCGGCTCCTTGCCGAGGTGCCGCTTCGACTGGACGAGGAAGATGATGATGCCGAGCAGGATCGCCGCGAAGGACATCCACACGTTCGTCCGGATGCCGAAGAACGTCTCGCTCGTGTCGACGCGGATGGACTCGAGGACCGAGCGACCGACGCCGTACCAGATCAGGTAGAGCGACAGCACCTTGCCCCACTGCAGGCGGAACTTCTTGTCGAGGAGCAGGATCACGACGACGCCGACGACGTTCCAGATGATCTCGTAGAGGAACGTCGGGTGGAACAGCGTGCCCTCGGGCAGCCCCTTCGGGAACGCCGGGTTCGAGGACTCGATCTGCAGACCCCACGGCAGGCTCGTCGGCATGCCGAACAGCTCGTGGTTGAAGTAGTTGCCGAGGCGACCGAACGCCTGGGCGAGCAGCACACCCGGCACCACGGCGTCGATGAACGCCGTGAAGCGCAGGCCGACCTGGCGGCAGCCGATGTAGGCGCCGACCGAACCGAGGATGAGCGCGCCGAAGATCGCGAGGCCGCCCTCCCAGATGTAGAGGAAGGACAGCGGGTCACGGCCCGGTCCGAAGTAGTCGCTGACGTGCGTGAAGACGTGGAACAGGCGACCGCCGATGATGCCGGCCGGGACCGCCCAGATCGCGATGTCGATGATGATCCAGCGCTCGACACCGCGCGCGTTCAGGCGGCGGTTGGCGAGCACGACCGCCGCGACGATCCCGAGCAGGATGCAGATCGCGTAGGCGTGGATGCGGAAGTCGAGGGGCAGCGACCAGCCGAACACGTCGCGCAGCCAGGCCGTGAGGTCGAAGTACTGCCAGGCCGTGCTCGGGCTCGGGATGCTCAGGAGGGGCATGGAGGTGCTGTCGCCTTTCGGTACTGGCTGGGCGCGGTGCCGACGTGTCGTCGGCCCCGCTCACTGTAGCGCGGGACGTGCGTGCTTCAGGAACGCGGACGGCGCTCCTGTGGGAACTGTGACCGTCAGCGGCGCTGCGCGCCGGTGGTGAGGTCCGCTGCCCGGTCGGCCACGCCCTGGACGCCGAGGTCGGCCAGCGCCCGCACGAAGGCGGACCCGACGATCGCGCCGTCCGCGTACTCGAGGACCTCGCCCACCTGCTCGGCGGTCGAGATCCCGAGACCGACGCACGTGCGTGCGACCCCGGCGTCACGGAGCCGCGACACGACGGTGCGAGCCGCGACGTCGACGCCCTCACGAGCACCGGTCACGCCCATCGTCGAGACGGCGTAGACGAACCCGCGGCTCGACTCCACCGCCTGCTGCATGCGTGCGTCCGACGAGGAGGGGGCCGCGAGGAACACCCGGTCCAGGCCGGTGCGCTCGGACTCGCGGATCCACTCGGCACCCTCGTCGGGGATGAGGTCCGGCGTGATGAGCCCGGCGGCACCCGCGGCGACGAGGTCGTCGGCGAACCGCTCGACCCCGTAGCGGAGCACCGGGTTCCAGTACGTCATCACGAGCACGGGCACGTCCGCCCGCTCGGTGATCTGGTGCACGGCGTCGAACACCTGCGCGACGCGGAAGCCGTTCGCCAGGCTCTCCTCTGCGGCGCGCTGGATGACCGGGCCGTCCATCACCGGATCCGAGTACGGCAGGCCGAGCTCGATGACGTCCACGCCGTTCTCGGCGAGGGCCACCGCTGCGTCGACGCTCGTCTGCACGTCGGGGTACCCGGCGGGCAGGTAGCCGATGACGGCACCCGCGCGCTCGGCGTTGGCGGTGTCGATCGTCGTCGCGACCGTGCGGCCGGCGTTCGTCTGGGCGTTGGTCACAGCTGCACCGCGTTCTCGTCGAGGATGCCGAAGTAGCGACTGGCGGACGCGACGTCCTTGTCGCCGCGGCCGGAGAGGTTCACCAGGATGACGCCCTCGGGGCCGAGTTCCTTGCCGAGCTTGATCGCTCCGGCGAGGGCGTGCGACGACTCGATCGCCGGCAGGATGCCCTCGGTGCGGCTCAGCAGGCGGAACGCCTCCATCGCCTCGTCGTCGGTGATGGGCTCGTACTTCGCGCGGCCGATCGACGCCAGGTAGGCGTGCTCCGGTCCGACGCTCGGGTAGTCGAGCCCGGCGGAGATGCTGTGGCTCTCGATCGTCTGGCCGTCCTCGTCCTGCATGAGGTAGGACTTCGTGCCCTGGAGCACGCCCTCGCGGCCGAGCGTGATGCTCGCGGCGTGACGGCCGGTCTCGACGCCGTCCCCGCCGGCTTCGTAGCCGTGCAGCGCGACGGACTCGTCGTCGAGGAACGCCTCGAAGATGCCCATCGCGTTCGACCCGCCACCGACGCACGCGGCGACGGCGTCGGGCAGCCGACCGACCTTGTCGAGGACCTGCTGGCGGGCTTCCTCGCCGATCACCTTGTGGAACTCGCGGACCATCTCGGGGAACGGGTGCGGGCCCGCGACGGTGCCGAGCAGGTAGTGCGTGGAGTCGACGTTGGCGACCCAGTCGCGCAGGGCGTCGTTGATGGCGTCCTTCAGCGTGCGCGAACCGGTCTCGACCGGGATCACCTCGGCGCCGAGCAGTCGCATCCTGGCGACGTTCAGCGCCTGACGCTCGGTGTCGACCGCGCCCATGTAGACGACGCAGTCCATGCCGAACAGCGCCGCCGCGGTCGCCGTCGCGACACCGTGCTGTCCGGCACCGGTCTCGGCGATCAGGCGGGTCTTGCCGAGCCGCTTCGCGACGAGGGCCTGCCCGAGCACGTTGTTGATCTTGTGCGAGCCGGTGTGGTTGAGGTCCTCGCGCTTGAGGATGATCCGGGCGCCGCCGGCGTGCTTGGCGAACCGGGGCACCTCGGTGATGATCGACGGCCGGCCGGTGTAGTCGCGCTGGAGGTCGTCCAGCTCCTGCCGGAACGCCGGGTCCGCCCAGGCCTCGCGGAACGCCGCCTCGAGCTCGTCGAGCGCCAGGACGAGCGACTCGGGGACGAACCGCCCGCCGAAGTCGCCGAAGTACGGGCCGTGCAGGTCACGGAGTGAGGTCACGATGGGTCTCCCGGAACACGCCCGCCGGAGCGGGCTGGGACGTGCCCGGCGAACCGGGCGGGATGGGCGCCGTCGTCAGCCGCGGTCGGCGGCTGCGATGAACGACGCGAGTGTGGCGGCGGGGTCGTCGCCCGTCACGAGCGCCTCCCCCACCAGGACGACGTCGGCACCCGCGGAGCGGTAGTGCGAGACGTCGGCAGGACCGGCGACAGCGGACTCGGCGACGCGGACGACCCCGTCGGGGATCCGGTCGGCGAGCGATCCGAACAGGTCGCGGTCGAGCGAGAAGTCCGTCAGGTCGCGGGCGTTCACGCCGAGGATCCGTGCGCCGGCGTCGAGGCCACGCGAGACCTCGTCGCCGGAGTGGGCCTCGACCAGGACGCGCATGCCGAGCTCCTCGGCCAGGGTGTGGAGCTCGACCAGCTGCTGCTGCTCGAGCGCCGCCACGATGAGGAGCACGACGTCGGCGCCGGCCGCGCGTGCCTCGATCACCTGGTACGGGTCGGCGATGAAGTCCTTGCGCAGGACGGGCACGCCGACGCGGGCCTTGACGGCTTCGAGGTCGGCGAGGCTGCCGAGGAACTTCCGCCCCTCGGTGAGCACGCTGATCGTCGACGCCCCGCCGCGCTCGTAGTCTGCGGCGAGGGACGCCGGGTCCTCGATCGGAGCCATCGACCCGCGGGACGGGCTGGCGCGCTTGACCTCGGCGAGGATCTTCACCCGGTCGCCCGGAGCCAGGAACTCGAGGGCGTCGAGCGGGGACGCGACACGGTCCAGGTCGCGTTCGACGTCCGAGTAGGGACGGTCGACGCGACGGGCCGCGGCGTCCTCGAGCGCGCCCGCGACGAGGGTCTCGAGCACGTTCGGCATGCCGGACCTACTCGGAGTGGTGCTTGGGGACGAACTTCGGGCCGTTCACGCCGTAGCCCGCCTTCGCCATCACGGCGCCGACGATGAGCCCGACGAGCACGACGGCCGCGGAGGCCCAGACGCCCGCGGCGATGTCGAACCAGAAGAACAGCGTGCCTGCCGCGAATCCGATCAGCATGATCACGACGGCGGTCCAGGCGGCCGGCGAGTGGCCTTCGCCGAGTTCTGCGGGCTCAGTGTTGCTCACGGTGCTCCTCGTTCTGCTCCGGCGCCGTCGTTCGACTGGCGCCCCTTCGATCCTACCGGGTCGTCCCCGGGTGCACCGGCACCCGTGTCGGCCGCGGTGTCGTCCGCAGCGGTCGGGTCGACCCCGGCGCTGAGGTCGTCCCAGTCGACGACGGCGTCCCGCTCGACGGGTGCCGCGGCGCGTGCCTGGGCGGCGGCACCGGCGGTCGCCGCACCGTACTTGCGACTCGGGCCCGGCCACGAACGCTGCACGAACAGCACGACCACGCCGAGCAGCACGGCGAGCACGCCCCCGGCGATCCCGACGACGGGCCAGGCGGTGACGTCCACGGTCGACACGACGCGCCGCACCGCGGTCAGGTCACTGACGCCGGCGACCTCGCCGACGGCCCCCTTGGCCGCGGCGACCGGGTCGGCGAGGGCGGTGATGCCGGACGCGACCACACCGAGTCCCAGCAGGACCTCGACGCACGCGAGCACGATCCGCACGACCCGCCCCGCGATGGTCATCGCCAGGAAGAGCGCCAGGCTCGCGATCGCCAGCGCGGTGTACGACGGGACGGCAGCCGCGCCGTCGGCGTCCACCGTCGAGGTGACCGCGGCACCGGCGTGCAGGTGCACCGTGAACCACGTCTGCGTCCACGACAGCATGATGATGCCCGCGACGGCCAGTCCGGCGACGACGACGAGCGGACGGGAGCGGCGGGCCGTCACGCCCGCACCTCGCGCATCCGGTTCGCCGTCGCGACGGCACGCAGGGGCGCCGCGGCCTTGTTGATCGCCTCGACGTGCTCGGTCTCGGGGTCGGAGTCCGCCACGAGGCCCGCGCCGGCCTGCACGCGCGCGACCCCGTCCTTGATGAGGGCCGTGCGGATCGCGATCGCGAGGTCGGCGTCGCCGGCGAAGTCGAAGTAGCCGACGACCCCGGCGTACGCACCGCGCTTGGCCGGCTCGAGCTCGTCGATGATCTCCAGGGCACGCGGCTTCGGCGCCCCGGAGAGGGTGCCCGCGGGGAACGTCGCGCGGAACACGTCGATCGCCGAGGCACCAGGACGCACCGCGCCCTCGACGCTCGACACGAGGTGCATGATGTGACTGAACCGCTCGACCGTCATGAACTCGGTGACCGCCACGGTGCCCGGCTCGCAGACCTTCTGCAGGTCGTTGCGGGAGAGGTCGACGAGCATGAGGTGCTCGGCGCGCTCCTTCGGGTCCTCGAGCAGGTCCTCTCCCAGGCGGACGTCCTCCTCCGGGGTCGCACCACGTGGACGCGAACCGGCGATCGGGTGCGTGATCGCGCGCCCGGCCTGCACCTTCACGAGGGCCTCCGGCGAGGCGCCGACGATCCAGAACGGGTCACCGGCGGTGTCGGCCAGCGACAGGAAGTACATGTACGGACTCGGGTTCAGGGTGCGGAGCACGCGGTAGACGTCGAGCGGGTCGGCCGTCACCTCGTGGTCGAACCGCTGCGAGATGACGACCTGGAACACGTCGCCGTCGCGGATGAACTCCTTCGAGCGTTCGACCGCGGCCTGGTACTCCGCCGGGGTCGACCGGTGCGTCGGGTCCGGCTCGGCGATGTCGAACGCCTCGGCCACGGTCGCGATGCTCGGCGTGACGAGGTCGGCCTGCATGCGGTCGAGCCGGGTCTGCGCGTCCGACCAGAGCGTCTCGGCGTCGTCGGTGCCGTCGTTCAGCACGCTCGCGACGAGCAGGACGAGTCCGGTGCGGTGGTCGAGCGCGGCGAGCTCCGACACGAACGAGAGCGCCTGGCCGGGAACGTCGAAGTCGGCCGGGGGCACGTTCGGCAGGTGCTCGAGCTGACGGACTGCCTCCCACCCGATGAACCCGACGGTGCCGCCGACGAGCGGCGGGGTGCCGGGGATGCGCGGGGTTGCCCAGCGCTCGTGCAGCCGTGCGAGGACCTCGAGCGGTTCGCCGTCGAGCGAGTCGACGGCGCGCGACGCCGGGATCCCGGTGTCGATCCACGCGGCGCGGTCGCCGTCCTGCGTCAGCACGCCGAAGCTGCGGACGCCGACGAACGACCACCGCGACCACAGACCGCCCTGCCCGGCCGACTCGAGCAGGAACGTGCCGGGTCGGCCGTCCGCGAGCTTGCGGTAGACACCGACGGGCGTCTCGCTGTCGGCGTAGAGCGCGCGCACGACAGGGACGACGCGGTGGTCGCCCAACAGGGCGTCGAACTCCGGTCTGGAGGTGGTGTGCGGCTTGTCGGAGAGCGTCGCCGTGGTCATCGGGTCGCCTCCACTGCCCCGCTCGCCGGAGCGGATGCCGTCACGGGGTCGAGGGGGTCGACGTCGAAGCAGCGGTGGGCACCCGTGTGGCACGCGGCACCGACCTGCTCGACGGTCACGAGGAGCGTGTCCGCGTCGCAGTCGAAGGCCGCGCCGCGCACGTACTGGGCGTGGCCCGACGTGTCGCCCTTGCGCCAGTACTCGTTCCGGGAGCGGGACCAGAAGGTCACGCGTCCCTCGGTGAGGGTGCGGCGAAGGGCTTCCCGGTCCATGTAGCCGAGCATGAGGACGTCCTTCGACGATTCCTCCTGCACGACGGCGGGGAGCAGCCCGTCCGCACCGAACCGCGCGCGGTCGAGGACCGCGTCCGTGCTGGTGCTGGTGCTGTCGGTCATGAGACTCCTAGCGTACGGCGTGACCGGACGCTCGCAGCGCGTCCTTGACGTCCCCCACCGTCATCTCGCCACGGTGGAAGACGGACGCGGCGAGGAGGGCATCCGCACCGGCGTCGACGGCGGGGGCGAAGTGCTCGAGCCGACCCGCGCCTCCAGACGCGATGACCGGAACCGAGGACACCGCACGGACCGCGGCCACGAGCTCGAGGTCGAACCCGTTCTTCGTGCCGTCGGCGTCGATGGAGTTGACGAGGAGCTCCCCCGCTCCGCGCTCCACGACCTCGCGTGCCCAGGCGATCGCGTCGAGGTCGGACTCGGTCCGCCCGCCGTGCGTCGTGACGACGAAGCCGGACGGCATCCGGTCGGACCGCTTGACGTCCAGCGACAGCACGACGGCCTGTGCGCCGAACCGGTCCGCGATCTCGCCGACGAGGTCCGGGCGGGCGATCGCGGCGCTGTTCACGCCGATCTTGTCCGCGCCGCACTGCTGGAGCCGCGAGACGTCGTCGACGCTGCGGACCCCGCCGCCGACCGTCAGCGGGATGAAGACCTGCTCGGCCGTGCGCGTCACGGTGTCGTACATCGTCGCGCGGTTCTCCACCGTCGCGCCGACGTCGAGGAACGTCAGCTCGTCCGCTCCCTGCTCGTAGTAGCGGGCCGCGAGCTCGACCGGGTCACCGGCGTCCTGCAGGTCGAGGAAGTTCACGCCCTTGACGACGCGACCGCCCTGGACGTCCAGGCACGGGATGACCCGGACGGAGACCCCGCTCACAGCCGTGCGGCGTGGATCGGGCTGACGAGGATGGCGCGGGCGCCGAGGTCGTACAGCGCGTCCATGATGAGGTTCGCGTCCTCGCGCGGGATCATCACGCGCACCGCGGACCAGTCACGACCGTGCAGGGGCGACACCGTCGGGGACTCGATGCCCGAGGCCACCGCCGTTGCCTGCTCGAGCAGCGCCGTCGGGATGTCGTAGTCGAGCATCACGTAGCCGCGGGCGACGAGCACGCCCTGCAGCCGGCGACGGAGCACGTCGATGCCCGGGATCGACTCGTCGGTCGAGACGAGCAGCGCGGTCGACTCGAGGATGACCGGGCCGAAGATCTCCAGGCCGGCCTGCCGCAGCGTGCTGCCGGTCGAGACGACGTCGGCGACGGCGTCCGCGACACCGAGGCGCACGGCGCTCTCGACCGCGCCGTCGAGCTTCACGAGTGTCGCGGTGACGCCGTGCTTCGCCAGGAAGTCCCCGACCAGTCCGGGGTAGCTCGTCGCCACCCGCACGCCGTCGAGGTCCTGCAGGGTGCTGAACCGACCGGGCGTCCCGGCGAACCGGAACGTCGAGTCGGCGAAGCCGAGCGCGTCGACCTCGTGCGCCGCCGACCCGGAGTCGAGCAGCAGGTCGCGCCCGGTGATGCCGACGTCGAGGGCACCCGAGCCGACGTACGTGGCGATGTCACGCGGCCGGAGGAAGAAGAACTCCACCCCGTTGCGCTCGTCGAGGAGGTGGAGCGCCTTCGGGTCGCGGCGACCGGCGTACCCGGCCTCCCGCAGCATCTCGGAAGCGGTCTCGGACAGGGAGCCCTTGTTGGGCACGGCGATGCGGAGCATCAGGTGGTCTGCTTTCTGTGGGAGTGGTCCGGGACGGTCTGGGCCGGCGCGGGACGCGCCTTCCTACAGATGTCGCCAGACGTCCGCCGGGGTGAGGCCCTTCGCGATCATGAGCACCTGCAGGTGGTACACGAGCTGCGAGATCTCCTCGGAGGTGCGCTCGTCACCCTCGTACTCGGCCGCCATCCAGACCTCGGCTGCCTCTTCCACGATCTTCTTGCCGATCTGGTGCACGCCGGCGTCCAGTTCGGCGACGGTGCCGGAGCCCTCGGGGCGCGTGCGCGCCTTCTCGGTGAGCTCCTGGAACAGGTCGTCGAACGTCTTCACGCGGACCAGGCTACCGTCCTCGGACGCGGAGGCAGCCGTACCGTCCGGACGGGTGCTCACGCTCGGGCCCGGGCTGCCGCTTCGCGGAGGTCCGCGATCCGTTCAGCGGGCTCGCCGCCGTACACCGCGGAGCCCGCGACGAGGGTGTCCGCGCCGGCCGCGACGGCCTCGGGCACCGTGTCGACCGCGATCCCGCCGTCGACCTCGAGCCAGACGTCCAGGCCGGAGGCGTCCACCGCGGCACGTGCGTCGGCGAGCTTCGGCATCACGGACGGCATGAACGACTGCCCGCCGAAGCCCGGTTCGACCGTCATGAGCAGGATCATGTCGTAGGCGTCGAGGTGGTGCAGGACCTGGGTGATCGGCGTGCCCGGCTTCACCGCGACGGCGGCACGGGCCCCGTTCGAGCGGATCGCCGCAGCGGTCGCCACCGGGTCGTTCGCCGCCTCGAAGTGGAACGTGACGCTCGACGCCCCGGTCTCGGCGTACTTCGGCGCGTTCGCGTCGGCGTCGGTGACCATGAGGTGGACGTCGAGCGGGACCGGGGAGACCTCCTGCAGGCGCTGCACGATCGGCAGGCCCAGCGTGAGGTTCGGGACGAAGTGGTTGTCCATCACGTCGACGTGCACCAGGTCGGCGGTCTCGATGCGGTGGAGCTCGCGCTCGAGGTTCGCGAAGTCGGCGGACAGGATGCTCGGCGAGATGCGGATCGTCACCCGACAACCCTACCGGCGGCCGGGCTCCGCTACCGGCGGCCGGGCTCCGCGAGACTCGGCATCGCGGCACGCCGCGTGACGCAACGCCTCAGGCGGTGCGTCGGAACAGGGCGATGAACATCGCGTCCGTGCCGATGCGGTGCGGCCAGAGCTGCGCCGTGGTGCCGTCCGCGACCTTCGGGTCCCGAACGGCGACGGACCGCACGACCGACGCGGTGTCGAGCTGCTCGAGCACGCCCCCGTGCCGCGCCATCAGCGCGTCGACCTGCCCGCGCGTCTCCGCCAGGTGCGGCGAGCACGTCACGTAGGCCAGGGTCCCGCCCGGTGCGAGCACCCGTACCGCGGCGTCGAGCAGTTCGGCCTGCAGGGCGGCGAGCTCCGGGACGTCCTCCGGCTGCTTCCGCCAGCGGGCCTCGGGGCGACGACGGAGCGCACCGAGGCCGGTGCACGGCGCGTCGAGCAGGATCCGGTCGAACGTCACGCCGGCCCCGTCGCGCCCGAAGCGTCGACCGTCGCCCTCGACCACGGTCACGCCGTCGCCGAACCCCGCGAGGGCCTTGCGCACCAGTCCGGCCCGCGCCGGCACGAGTTCGTTCGCCACGAGGACGGCCCCGCCCTGCGCCGCCTCGGCCGCGAGCAGCGCGGCCTTGCCGCCGGGTCCGGCGCACAGGTCGAGCCAGCGCTCCCCCGGCCTGACCGCGGAGGACCGGCTCAGTGCGAGGGCCGCCAGCTGCGAGCCCTCGTCCTGCACGCGGAGCCGCCCGGCGCTGACGCCGGGCACGCGGGCCGGGTCGCCGCTGATCCCGCGGATGCCGACGGGCGAGACCGGCAGGTCCGCCTCGGGATCGGTGGGTCGGCCGGGAGGCGCGACCTCCGTGTCGTCGTCGGCTGCGGTTCCGTGGGCGGCCGGTGCCGGCTGGTCGGTGGGAGCGTCGACGGCATCGGTCACGTCGTCGACGGCCGCGGCGTGGGCCGTGGCGGCGGCGACGTCCTCGGCGGTGGCGAGGCCGGGCAGCGCCGCGAGCTGCACACGGGGTGCGACGTTGTCGGCGGCCAGGAGCGCGGCGAGCTCGTCCCGCGAGCGTTCGGCGGCCAGGGCGTCCCGGAGCGCGGAGACGACCCACACCGGGTGCGACCAGCGGGCCGCGAGGAGGGCGTCGCCACCCCGCCCCTCGGTGATGAGCGCGTCCCACTCGTCGTCGGTCCGGGCCCCGACCTTGCGCAGCACGGCGTTGACGAAGCCGGTGGCGCGGTGGGCGCCGACCTCTCGGGCGAGTTCGACCGTGGCCGAGACCGCGGCGTGCGTCGGGGTGCGCATGCCGAGCAGCTGGTGGGCGCCGAGCCGCATGACGTCGAGCACGTCGGACTCGATGTTGTCGATCCGGCGTCCCGAGGCGAGGGCGACGATCGCGTCGTACCGGCCGAGCATCCGGATGGAGCCGTACGTCAGCTCGGTGGCGAACGCGGCGTCACGCGCGGAGAGGCCGGCCCGACGGATGCGCGTCGGCAGGAGCAGGTTCGCGTAGGCGTCGTCGACCTGCACGGCGCGGAGCACGTCGAACGCGACCCGCCGAGCGCTGGTCTGCCGGGGCCCGTGCTTGCGGCGCTGCCCCGTGGTCGTGCCGCTCATGCGAGGACCTTCCCGTCGAGCTCGCCCAGGCCGCGGGCCCAGGCGGCGGCGTCCATCGCCTTCTTGCCGGCGGGCTGCACCTCGGTGAGCACCAGCGGGTCGTCGGCGGTCCCGACGACCAGCCGGCCGCCCTGGACGGCCAGTGCGCCGGGGGCGAGGGACGGGGCGGGGTCTGCCGCGCCTCCAGGCAGTCGATGGCTGCGGAGCAGCTTCACGCGGGTGTCGCCGAGGTGAGCGTACGCACCGGGCTCGGGCGTGACCCCTCGGAGGCGGGCGTGGACCGCGGCGGCGGGCGCGGCGAAGTCGATGCGGCCGTCGTCGATGGTGAGCTTCGGGGCGAGGGTGGGCTCGCCGGTCTGCTCGGTGGCGACGGCGGTGCCGGCGGCGATGTCGTCGACGACCCGCGCGACGGTCGACGCGCCGGACTCGGCCATGGCGGCGAGGACCTCGCCGGAGGTGGCCTCCGGGTCGATGTCGAACGGGTCGCTCGCGTACACGGGACCGGCGTCGAGCGCCTCGACGAGCTGGAAGACCGTCGCGGCGGTCCGGGTGTCGCCGGCCATCACCGCGCGCTGCACGGGGGCGGCGCCGCGGTACTGCGGGAGGTCCGAGAAGTGCAGGTTGACCCAGCCGTGGCGCGGCGCGTCGAGCGCCGGGCGACGGAGCAGTGCGCCGTACGCGACGATGACCCCGAGGTCGACGCCGAGGCCGGCGATGCGGGCGGTGACCTCGTCGTCGACGCGGGAGGCCTCGATCACCGGGAGGCCGAGCTCCTCGGCGACCAGGGCGACGGGGGTCGGGGTGAGGACGCGCTTCCGGCCCTGCGGGGTCGCCGGACGGGTGAGGACCGCGGCGATCTCGTGCTCGGACGCCGCGAGGCGGCGGAGGGTGGGGACGGCCGCAGCGGGGCTGCCGGCGACGACGAGACGCATGGGTTCGATCCTCCCATGTCCCGCACGCGCTGCGCGTCCGCCCACGGCTTCGGTGCGAGGTACCGGACACGGTGGGAGCGTCGGTGCGTCCCACGGTGCGCGGAACCTCGCACCCTCCGGCCGGGGTACCGTCGCCCACAGCCGAACGAGGAGGAACCCCCATGACCGACGTCACCACCCCCACCGACCGCTACGCGGGCTCGAGCATCCAGAAGGCCGCGCTCGTGGTCGGCATCGTGTTCCTGCTCGTCGGGATCGCCGGGTTCGTCCCCGGCCTCACCACCGGCGACCTGGGCGGCGCGGGGCACGGCTCGATGGCGATGCTGCTCGGGCTCTTCCAGGTGTCGGTGCTGCACAACGTCGTGCACCTGCTGTTCGGCGTCGTCGGGCTGCTGGCGGCCGGGTACGCGACCGGATCCCGCATGTACCTGGTGATCGGCGGCGTCGTCTACTTCGTGCTGTGGGTGTACGGGTTGTTCACGGCGGGGCACGACTTCGGGGCGAACTTCGTGCCGCTGAACTGGGCGGACAACTGGCTCCACCTGGTGCTGTCGATCGGGATGGTGGCGCTCGGCGTGGTCTTCCCGCGCGAGCGCCGCCGCCCGGTCAGCGCTGCGTGACCGCGGCGGTGCCGGTGTCGGCTGCCGCCCGGGCCTCGGTGAAGGCGGTCACGCAGCGCCGCACCTGGTCCTCGGTGTGCGCTGCCGACAGCTGCACGCGGATCCGCGCCCGCCCCTTCGGCACCACCGGGTAGCTGAACGCCGTGACGTAGATCCCGCGCGCCTGCATCTCGTCCGCGATCCGTGCGGTGAGCGCGGCGTCGTGGAACATCACCGGGACGATCGGGTGCTCCCCCGGCAGCAGGTCGAACCCGGCCTCGGTCATGAGCGACCGGAACAGCGCGGCGTTCTCGCGCAACCGGGCGCGGGCGTCGTCCGAGCGCTCGATGAGGTCGAGGGCGGCGACGGTCCCCGCCGCGATCACCGGGGCGAGCGAGTTCGAGAACAGGTACGGGCGGGACCGCTGCCGCAGCAGGTCGACGATCTCCCGGCGGCTGGCGACGTACCCACCGCTCGCGCCCCCGAGGGCCTTGCCGAACGTGCCCGTGTACACGTCGACGCGGTCCGCGACGCCGCAGAGTTCCGGCGTGCCCCGGCCGTGCTCGCCGACGAACCCGACGGCGTGCGAGTCGTCCACGATCACGAGCGCGTCGTACCGGTCGGCGAGGTCGCAGATCTCCGCCAGGGGCGCGATCGACCCGTCCATCGAGAACACGCCGTCGGTGACGACCGCTCGGAAGCGCGCGTCCCCTGCAGCGATCAGCTGCACCTCGAGGTCCTGCACGTCGCGGTTCCGGTACCGGAACCGCTGCGCCTTCGACAGCCGCACGCCGTCGATGATCGAGGCGTGGTTCAGCTCGTCGGAGATGATCGCGTCCTCCGCTCCGAGGAGCACCTCGAACAGACCGCCGTTCGCGTCGAAGCACGACGAGTACAGGATCGTCGCCTCGGTGCCCAGGAAGGACGAGACCCGTCGTTCGAGGTCGAGGTGCAGGTCCTGCGTGCCGCAGATGAACCGCACGCTCGCCATGCCGTAGCCCCACCGGTCGAGGGCGTCCTTCGCGGCCTCGACCAGGTCCGCGGAGTCGGCGAGCCCGAGGTAGTTGTTCGCGCAGAAGTTCAGCAGGTCGACGCCGTCCGCCTCGATCGCCGCGCGCTGCGGGCCGGCGATGCCGCGCTCCCGCTTCGTCAGCCCGGCGTCCTCGATGCCCGCGAGCTCCGCGGCCAGGTGGTCCTTGATCGCGCCGTACATCAGATCTCCGTCCAGTCGATGACGACCTTGCCGCCGTCCGCACTCGCCGCCGCGGCGAACGCCTGTTCCCAGTCCCGGGCGGCGAACCGCGCCGAGACGATCGAGCCGATGCGGTCCCGCAGCACCTCGCTGGTCTGCAGCATCGAGCTCATGGTCTGCCAGGTCTCGAACATTTCGCGCCCGTAGATGCCCTTCACGGTGAGCATGTGGGTGACGACCTTGCCCCAGTCGACCCCGATCTCGCCCGTCGGCAGGCCGAGCATCGCGATCCGACCGCCGTGGTTCATGGTGTCGACCATCGACGGCAGGGCCGTGGGGGCACCGGACATCTCGAACCCGACGTCGAAGCCCTCGCGCATGCCGAGCCGCTCCTGTGCACTGCGCAGTGCGGTGACACCGTCGCCACCGCTGACGTCGACGCCGAGGTCGGCACCCATCGCCGTCGCCATCGCGAGCCGGTTCGTGCTGACGTCCGTGCCGACGACGAACCGGGCGCCGGCGTGCCGTGCGACCGCGATCGCCATGAGCCCGATCGGACCGCACCCGGTGACGAGCACGTCCTCCCCGACCACCGGGAACGCGAGCGCCGTGTGCACGGCGTTGCCGAGCGGGTCGAAGAGCGCGCCGACGTCGGGGTCGACGTCGGTGTGGTGCACCCAGACGTTCGCGCCGGGCAGGGTCAGGTACTCCGCGAACGCGCCGTCGCGCTGGACCCCGAGCCCCTTCGTGCGGATGCACATCTGGCGTCGGCCGGCCCGGCAGTTCCGGCAGGTGCCGCACACGATGTGCCCCTCGCCGGATACCCGGTCCCCGAATGCGACGTCACGGACGGCGGCGCCGACCTCGACCACTTCGCCGAAGAACTCGTGTCCGGGGACGAGCGGGGCCGTGACCGCCGAGGCGGCCCAGTCGTCCCACCGCCGGATGTGGAGATCGGTCCCGCAGATCCCGGTGCGGTGCACCCGGATGAGGACCTCGTCCTCCGTCGGGACCGGCACCGGCCGTTCCGTCATGGTCAGTCCCGGAGCAGCGTCCGGCTTGTACAGCGCCCTCATCGGCGTCATCCGCGTCACCTCGTCGTGCGTGATGTGTGTCCGTGGCGGCTCGTGACCGCCGTCGTCCAGCCTGGCACACCTCGCGTGCCGCGGCCGTGCATGTCGTGTGCACGGCGGGGGCGGTCGGCGGATGCGCGTGCATCCTTCGACGAACCACGCGTCGATCGACAGGTGCGTTGTCGGAACCTGCGCGCGCGGGCAGCGCGCGGCGCGGCAGGCAGCCTGGAGGCACGGTGCGGGTCCGCCCCGTCCCTGCGGCCACGGGCGCGCAGCCGGCCGGGTCAGACCTCGCTGAAGGGCTCCGCGTCGTCGAGCCGCACCCGCAGCGCCGGCGCCGCCCGACGTCGGTTCCCGCCCGGCAGCACCCGACGGGTGGACGAGCGTCGGATCACCTCGGCCTTGAGGGTCGCCGCGACCTCGGCCCCGTGCGCGTACGGGAAGCGCACGATCGCGCGGACGGTCCCCGGGAGCGCGTCGTCCTCGACGGGCACGGGTCCGAGCACGGGTCCTGCGGTGAGCCCCTCGAGCGCCTCGACCGCGGCCGTCACGGCCTCGTCCGTGCCGGTCAGCGTCGCGACTCGCACCGCCGGCGGGAAGTGCAGTTCACGCCGATCGATGAGTTCGTCGTGCGCGGGCCCGTCGAGTCGCCAGAGCGCCAGGGCCGTCGCGAGCTTGCCGCCGATGCCGACGAGGTACGCCTCGGCCCCCGGTGCGCCCTTCGCGGCGGCGTTCGTCCAGAAGCGCAGGACGTCCTCCTGCACACGGAGTCCCTCGCGGGCGAGCATGCGCTCCCCGTCGAGCAGCAGGACGCAGGCGTACCCACCGGGCACACTCGGCTCGGCCCCGCGGGTCGCGACGACGACCGACGGCCGGTCCGGGACCTCGTCGAGGGGTCGGGAGCCGTCGGCGACGACGATCCGTGTCCCCGGGAAGGCGCGTCCGAGCTCGTCAGCGGTGCGCTGGGCTCCCTGTCCGACGGGCTTCACGGTGCCGTTGCCGCACGTCGGGCAGCGGAAGCCGACGGCGAGGGCACCGCAGAACCGGCACTGCGGCGTCGCGCCCCGGTGCGGACTGCCGAGCGGCCCGCCGCAGATCCGGCAGTGCGCCCGCTCGCCGCACTCGGCGCACACCAGGCCCGTGCCGAACCCCGGACTGGCGACCTGCACGAGCACCGCGCCGTGCTGGCTGGCCTCGCGCGCCGCACGCCACGCGGAGCTCGGGATGCGGGCCTGCGCGGCGTAGCCCTCCGCGCCGGTCTGCTGGACGGTCGGGATGACCTTGGGCGTCGTGACCCGGTACGGCGTGACCTCCTGCAGCCAGTGCAGCTCGACGAGCCGTTGCACGTCGGTGCTCCGGGCGTGCGACAGGAACAGCAGCGCGGCCCCCGACTGGGCAGCGCGGACGAGCGCGACGTCCCGGGTGTGCACGTACGGGGCACGGGGCTCGATGAACGAGGCGTCCCCGTCGTCCCACATCGCGATGAGGCCGAGCTGGGTCGCCGGGGCGTACATCGCGGTGCGGTTCCCGATCGCGACGACCGCGTGGGTCCGGGCCTGCAGCAGGGCCTTGGCGCGCTGCCCGTTCGTCTGCTTGGCGTCGAACCGCACCACCCGTTCGGCGGGGAGCACCGCGAGCAGCGCCCGTTCGAGGTCGGTGACGTCGCGGAAGTCCGGCACGGCGATGACGGCGGACTGCTCGGCTGCGACGGTGTGCGCAGCAGCCTGGGCCAGCGTCGCCGCCCACCCGGGGACCCAGACCGGCGCGTCGGCGGCACCGAGCGCGACCGGGTGGGGGACGGCGGCGACCGCAGCGCGACCGTGGTCGGCGACCACTGCCTCCAGGACGCCCTCGGCGTAGCCGGTGACGGGCGGGGGCTCGACCGCCGGTGGCGACCACGCCGTGTCGCGGGCCAGCCAAGCCTTCTCGGCGCGGACCTGACGCGTCGGGACGGCGAGCCGGAGCACGTCCGACGCGACCCCGGCGGCCCGGTCGGCCACGGCGCGCGCGAGTGTCCAGATCTCCGGCGCGAGCACCGGCACCGGGGAGACGACCGTCTCGACGTCGCTGAGCTCGCCGGGGTAGTCACCCTCGGTGACGAGCTCGACGACGTACGCGTCGGACATCCGCGCACCTGTGCGGAGCGGGACCTTCACGCGGACCCCCGGCGCGCAGTCGTCCTCGAGCCCGTCCGGCACCCGGTAGTCGAACAGACGGTCCAACTGCGGGAGCGGCGAGTCGAGGACGACGCGCGCGACGGTGGTCACGCGGTGGCTCAGACGGTTGCGGCGACGAGTCCTGCGGCGGCGCGGAGTTCCTCGACGCGGTCGAGCTGCTCCCAGGTGAACCCGGGGAGCTCACGGCCGAAGTGCCCGTACGTCGCGGTCTTCGCGTAGATCGGACGGAGCAGGTCGAGGTCGCGGATGATCGCGGCCGGACGCAGGTCGAACACCTCGGTGATCGCTGCTTCGATCGTGGCGTCGTCGACGTGTCCGGTCCCGAACGACTCGACGTACAGCCCGACGGGCTTCGCACGGCCGATCGCGTAGGCGACCTGCACCTCGAGCCGGTCCGCGAGGCCCGCCGCGACGGCGTTCTTCGCGACCCAGCGCAGGGCGTAGGCGGCCGAACGGTCGACCTTCGACGGGTCCTTGCCGCTGAACGCGCCGCCACCGTGGCGGGAGGCCCCGCCGTACGTGTCGACGATGACCTTGCGTCCCGTGAGCCCGGCGTCGCCCTGGGGACCACCGATCTCGAACCGACCGGTGGGGTTCACGATGACGTCGACGTGCGACGAGTCGAGGTCCACCAGGTCGAGGACCGGGCGGATCACGTGCTCGGTGATCGCTGCGGTGAGTTCGTCGAGCGTCACGGAGGGCGCGTGCTGCGTGGAGAGCACGACGGTCTCGACGGTCTTCGGCACGACGCCGTCGTAGCCGACCGTGACCTGGGTCTTGCCGTCCGGGCGGAGGAACGTCAGCTCGCCGGACTTGCGGACCGCTGCCAGCCGCTCGGCCAGACGGTGCGCGAGCCAGATCGCGACGGGCATGTACTCGGGGGTCTCGTTCGTCGCGAAGCCGAACATGATGCCCTGGTCGCCTGCACCCTGACGGTCGAGCGGATCCACTCCGGCGCCGGAGCGCGCGTCGAGGGACTCGTCGACGCCCTGGGCGATGTCGGGCGACTGCGCACCGATGGAGACCTCGACGCCACAGGTGCGGCCGTCGAAGGAGACCTCGGACGAGTTGTACCCGATGCCCGTGATGACGTCACGGACCAGCTTCGGGATCTCGACGTAGCCGGAGGTCGTGACCTCGCCGGCGACGTGCACCAGTCCGGTCGTGACCATCGTCTCGACGGCGACGCGCGCGTGCGGGTCCACCGTGAGCAGTGCGTCGAGGATCGTGTCCGAGATCTGGTCGCAGATCTTGTCGGGGTGCCCCTCTGTGACCGACTCGGACGTGAAGAGGCGCAGGTTGCTGCTCGTCACCGCGATCAGTCGGTGGGCTGCTGCTGCTTGGTGACGGTGAGCTTGTCCTCGTTGATCTCGTGCAGCGCGACGGACAGCGGCTTGTCGTCGATCGTCGAGTCGACCAGCGGGCCCACGTTGTCGAAGAGCGAGCCCTCGTGCAGGTCGGCGTAGTAGTCGTTGATCTGGCGCGCACGCTTCGAGGCGAAGATGACGAGCGCGTACTTCGACTCCACCTTGGCGAGCAGGTCGTCGATGGGCGGGTCGATGATGCCCTGGGGGTTGGCCATGGTGTCTCCTGTCGACGGAAAGATCGGTCGCACCCGGCGGGGCGCAGGCGCGCCCGGCTAGGGCGCAGTGAACAAGTCTACGACCTCGCGCGCCGCGGTGCCGACATCGGAGTTCACGATGCGCACGTCGAACTCGTCCTGGGCGGCGAGTTCGACCTTCGCGGTGTCCAGGCGGCGGGCCTGTTCCTCGGCCGATTCGGTGCCGCGGCCGATGAGCCGGCGGACCAGTTCCTCCCACGACGGGGGCAGCAGGAACACCAGGACGGCCTCGGGCATGGCGTCACGCACCTGCCGGGCGCCCTGCAGGTCGATCTCGAGCATCACCTTGTCGCCGGCGTCGAGCGCGCGGTCGATCGGTGGCCGGGGCGTGCCGTACCGGTACGAGTTGTGGACCGTCGCCCACTCGAGCAGCTCGCGGTCGCGGATCATCCGGTCGAACTCGGCGTCGTCGACGAAGTAGTAGTGCACGCCGTCGACCTCGCCCGGACGGGGCTTCCGGGTCGTCGCCGAGACGCTGAGGTTCACGTCGGGGTACTGCTCGCGGATGAACGCGCTGACGGTGCCCTTGCCGACCGCGGTGGGCCCGGCGAGGACGACGAGCTTCGAGGTGCCGCGCTTCCGGCCGCGGGCGGCGAGCCAGTCGGCCAGTTCCGACCGCTGCCGCGTGCCGAGACCGCCGAGGCGCTTCGACGGCGCGATCCGGAGGTCGCCCATGATCGACTCGGCACGTGCCGGTCCGATGCCGGGCAGGCTCGTCAACAGGTCGCGGACCCGCAGGGACTTCTCGGCCGGGGCCTCGGCGTCCGACCACGCGAGCCGGGCGACCTCGAGCGCGGACCGCTCCCCCGAGGCGACGGCGGCCTTCACCGCGGCTCGGGCACGTCGTGCCGCCACGGCTGCCGCTGCCGCTGCGACACGGTCGACCTCCGGCGGGTTGCGGTGGGCGGGCAGGGCGTCGCGGTCCGACGTCATGCGGCCGCCCCCAGCGCGGTGCGGATCCGGTCGGCACGGTCGGCGACGAGGGCCGCGACGCCGTCGGGTCCGTCGGACAGCAGGCCGCGGGACTCACTCACGAGCACCTGCTCGGCACGGGTGCCGTAGAGCGCACGGAGGTCCTCGATGCGGGCGCCCTGGGCACCGAAGCCCGGGGCGAGGACCGGCGCCGTGCCGATCGAGTCCCGGTCGATGCCGAAGTCGTCGAGGGCGAGCGTCGCGCCGAGCACGAGCCCGATGTCGCCGAGGGGCTGGTCGCCGCCGGCCCGGTTGTCGTCTGCCACGTCCAAGACCATACCGGCAGCCACGGACCGGCCGGCCCACGGCCCCTCCGCGAGCACCGCGGTCTGCAGCACCCGGGCCTCGGGGTTGCTCGTCGCGGCGAGCACGAACACACCGGCGCCGTTCTCCCGTGCGACCGCGACCGTCCCCGCGAGGGACCCGTACCCGAGGTACGGCGAGACCGTCATCGCGTCGGCCGCGAACGGCCCGTCACGATCCAGCCACGCGAGCGCGTAGTCGTCACCCGTCGACCCGATGTCGCCGCGCTTGACGTCGGCGACGACCAGGAGGCCCGCATCACGTGCCCGACGGATCGTCGCGTCGAGCGCTCGGTAGCCCGCGACCCCCGCCGCCTCGAAGAAGGCGATCTGCGGCTTCACGATCGCGGCGCGGCCGGCGGCCGCGTCGACCAGGGTCGCGCCGAAGGCGGTCAGGCCCTGCTCGTCGCGGCCGAGCCCCCACGCCGCCAGGGTGGCGGCGTGGGGGTCGATGCCGACGCAGAGGGCGGAACGCGACCCGATGGCAGCGGCGAGTCGGACACCGAAGGAGGCCGTGCCTCCAGGCTGCTCGGTCCCCACGCTGGAAACGGTCACCAGGTCGCGCGCTCGAGCGCGTAGTCCTGCAGGCTCCGCACGCTGTGCGGCGACCCGATCGTCTCGATCGCCGCGACCGCGGCCCCGAGCTGCGCGATCGTCGTGAACAGCGGCTTGTCCGCCGCGACCGTCGCCGCACGGATCTCGTACCCGTCCGCACGACCGGCGGCACCCGACGGCGTGTTGATGACGATGTCGACCTCGTTGCGGGCCAGCAGGTCGACGACGCTCTCGCCGCCCTCGCTGTACTTGCCGACGATCGTGACCTCGATGCCGTTGCGGCGGAGCACCTCGGCGGTGCCCTCGGTCGCGGTGATCGTGAAGCCGAGCTGCTGCAGGCGGTGCACCGGCAGGACGACCTGGCGCTTGTCGGTGTCGGCGACGCTCACGAACACGGTGCCGCTCGTCGGGAGTCCGCCGTACGCGGCCTCCTGCGACTTGAGGAACGCGCGCGGGAAGTCGCGGTCGATGCCCATGACCTCGCCGGTGGAGCGCATCTCGGGGCTGAGGACCGAGTCGACGACCTGGCCGTCGTGGGTGCGGAAGCGACGGAAGGGCAGCACGGCCTCCTTCACGGCGATCGGCGACTGCATCGGGACGAAGGCGCCGTCACGGGCGGGCAGCATGCCCTCGGTGACGAGCTCGGCGACGGTGCTGCCGGTCATGATGCGGGACGCGGCCTTCGCGAGGGGGATGCCGAGCGCCTTCGACACGAACGGGACGGTGCGGCTGGCGCGCGGGTTCGCCTCGAGCACGTAGAGCACGCCCGCGCCGATGGCGAACTGCACGTTGAGCAGGCCCTGGACACCGATGCCGCGGGCGATCTTCTCGGTCGCGTCGACGACACCCTGGATCTCGGCGCGGCCGAGGCCGACCGGGGGCAGGGTGCACGCGGAGTCGCCGGAGTGGATGCCGGCTTCCTCGAGGTGCTCCATGATGCCGCCGATGTAGAGCCGCTCGCCGTCGTAGAGCGCGTCGACGTCGATCTCGACCGCGTCGTCCAGGAAGCGGTCGACGAGCAGCGGGAGCTCCGGGCCGATGATCGCCTGGTCGGCCATCCGGTCGAAGTAGTCGGCGAGGGTCGCGGAGTCGTAGACGATCTCCATGCCACGGCCGCCGAGCACGAACGACGGGCGGACGAGGACCGGGTAGCCGATCTCCTCGGCGACCGCGGTCGCGCTGGCGAGGTCGTGCGCCGTGCCGTTCCGCGGTGCGAGCAGGCCGGCGGCGTCGAGGATGGCGGAGAACTGGCCGCGCTCCTCGGCGGAGTCGATCGCCGTCGGCGACGTGCCGAGGATCGGGATGCCCGCGGCCTCGAGCGGCTTCGCGAGCCCGAGGGCCGTCTGACCGCCGAGCTGCACGACGACGCCGACGAGCTCGCCGGACGCCGCCTCGGCCTCGATGACCTCGAGGACGTCCTCGGTGGTCAGCGGCTCGAAGTACAGGCGGTCGGAGGTGTCGTAGTCGGTGGAGACCGTCTCCGGGTTGCAGTTGATCATGATCGTCTCGAACCCGGCGGCGCTCAGCGCGAAGGACGCGTGCACGCAGGAGTAGTCGAACTCGACGCCCTGCCCGATGCGGTTCGGGCCGGAGCCGAGGATGACGACCTTCCTGCGGTCGCTCGGGGCGACCTCGGTCTCGGCGTCGTAGGACGAGTAGTGGTACGGCGTCAGGGCCGGGAACTCGCCGGCGCAGGTGTCGACCGTCTTGAAGACGGGGCGGATGCCGAGCGCGTGACGGGCGTCACGGGCCTCCTGCTCGGTGATCCCCCGCAGGCTGGCGATCTGGATGTCGCTGAAGCCGTGCTCCTTCGCCCAGCGGAGGGTGTCCGCGTCGAGGGCCTCGGCGTTCCTGACCTCCTGCGCGACCTCGTTGATGAGGACGATCTGGTCGATGAACCAGGGGTCGATCTTGGTGGCCTCGAAGACCTCGTCCGCGGTGGCGCCGGCGACGAGCGCCTGCTGCACCGTGACGATGCGGCCGTCGGTCGGGATGGACGACTTCGACAGCAGGGCGTCCTTGTCGAGCTCGGCCGCCGGGGTGTCCCAGTGGAACGACGAGCCGCGCTTCTCGAGCGACCGGAGCGACTTCTGCAGCGCCGTGGCGTAGTTGCGGCCGATCGCCATCGCCTCGCCGACGCTCTTCATCGTCGTGGTGAGCGTGGCGTCGGCGGCCGGGAACTTCTCGAACGCGAACCGCGGGGTCTTCACGACCACGTAGTCCAGCGTCGGCTCGAAGCTCGCCGGGGTGACCCGGGTGATGTCGTTCTCGATCTCGTCGAGGCGGTACCCGATGGCGAGCTTCGCGGCGATCTTGGCGATCGGGAAGCCCGTCGCCTTCGACGCCAGCGCCGACGAGCGGGACACGCGCGGGTTCATCTCGATGACGATGACGCGGCCGTTCGACGGGTCCACGGCGAACTGGATGTTGCAGCCACCGGTGTCGACACCGACCCGACGGATGATGTCGATGCCGATGTTCCGCATGTTCTGGTACTCGCGGTCGGTCAGCGTCAGCGCGGGGGCGACGGTGATCGAGTCGCCCGTGTGGACGCCCACCGGGTCGACGTTCTCGATGGAGCAGATCACGACGGTGTTGTCGTAGTTGTCCCGCATGAGCTCGAGCTCGTACTCCTTCCACCCGAGGATGGACTCCTCGAGCAGGACCTCCGTCGTGGGGCTGGACTGCAGCCCGTCACCGACGAAGCGGACGAGTTCCTCCTCGTTGTAGGCGAAGCCGGAACCGAGGCCGCCCATGGTGAAGGACGGGCGGACGACGAGCGGGTAGCCGAGGTCCTTCGCGAACTCCTTCGCTTCCTCGAGCGTGTGCGCGATGTGGCTGCGGGCCACGTCGGCGCCGGACTCGAGCACGAGCTCCTTGAAGAGCTGGCGGTCCTCACCACGCTGGATGGCGTCGACCTTGGCGCCGATGAGCTCCACGCCGTACTTGTCGAGGATGCCCTCGGCGTCGAGCTTGATCGCGGCGTTCAGCGCGGTCTGGCCACCGAGGGTCGGCAGCACCGCGTCCGGCTGCTCGATCTTGATGATCTCCTCGAGCGAGGCGCTCGTGATCGGCTCGATGTAGGTCGCGTCGGCGAAGTCCGGGTCGGTCATGATCGTCGCCGGGTTCGGGTTGACGAGGATCACGCGGACGCCCTCGGCACGGAGGACGCGGCACGCCTGGGTGCCGGAGTAGTCGAACTCGGCGGCCTGGCCGATGACGATCGGGCCGGAGCCGATGACGAGGACGGAGTTGATGTCTGCGCGCTTCGGCATCAGTTGGCTTCCTTGGTGATGTCGGCGGCCGGGGTGGTCGCGGTGGCGGTCGCGGGGTCGAGCGGTTCGCCGGCGCGGCGCTCGCGCACCAGGTCCGCGAAGCGGTCGAACAGGTACATGGAGTCGTGCGGACCGGCCGCCGCCTCGGGGTGGTACTGCACGCTGAACGCGGGCACGTCGAGCGCGCGGAGGCCCTCGACGACGTTGTCGTTCAGCGAGTAGTGCGAGACCTCGACGCGGCCGAAGCCGGCCGGCGACTCGAGGACCTCGCCGAGCGGCGCGTCGACCGCGAAGCCGTGGTTCTGGCTCGTGATCTCGACCTTGCCCGTCGTCGTGTCGAGCACCGGCTGGTTGATGCCGCGGTGCCCGAACGGCAGCTTGTAGGTGCCGAAGCCGAGCGCACGGCCGAGCAGCTGGTTGCCGAAGCAGATGCCGAAGAAGGGCCGACCGGTCCGAAGGCTGTCCTGCAGCAGTTCGACCTGGGCGTCGCTGGCCGCGGGGTCTCCGGGGCCGTTCGAGTAGAACAGTGCGTCCGGGGCGAGCGCCTCCAGCTCGGCCGCGGTGATGTCCTGCGGCACGACGTGCACCTCGAACCCACGGGCGGCGAGGTACCGGGTGGTCGAGGCCTTCACCCCGAGGTCGAGCACGGCCAGCCGGCCGATCTGCTCGCCCACCGCGGGGACCACGTAGGTCTCGGGGGTGGAGACGATCGACGAGAAGCTCGCGCCCGCCATCGTGGCCTGCCCCCGGACCGCGTCCAGCTGCTCCGACCCGGACAGTGCCGCGTCGGCACCGCTGAACACGCCGCCCTTCATGGCACCGGCGTCGCGGATCCGGCGGGTGAGGGCCCGGGTGTCGATGCCGGAGATGCCGACGATGCCGTCACGCACGAGGTGCTCGTCGAGCGAGGCGTTCGCGCGGTGGTTCGACACGACGCGGCTGGGGTCGCGCACGACGTAGCCGGCGACCCAGATGCGACGGGACTCGGGGTCCTCGTCGTTCACACCCGTGTTGCCGATGTGCGGCGCGGTCTGCACCACGATCTGCCCGGCGTACGAGGGGTCGGTGAGCGTCTCCTGGTACCCGGTCATGCCGGTCGCGAAGACCACCTCGCCGAGCGTGCGCCCGCGGGCGCCGTAGGCCCAGCCGTCGTACCGGGTGCCGTCCTCGAGGACCAGTACGGCCCGTTCGCGTGTCATCAGTTCGTCCCTTCGCCCGCGGTGTGCGGGTGTTCGTGCTTCGTCGACAGTCCCTGCAGGGCGACGAGCGCTGCCGCGTCGCCCTCCGGGAACCGGAAGTAGGTGTCGAGATCCGTCGCACCTGCGGCGCCGGTCGCCGTCCATCGCAGACGGACCAGTCCCCCGGGCTCGACCACACGGTCGATGGCCCAGGTGGCGCGGTCGGCGCCGCGGACGGCGTCGGCTGCGATCCACCGGTCGGGGGTGCCGGCGTGGTGCAGCACCACGCCGGTGTCGTGGACGGTCACGCCGCCGCGGCCCCGGAAGCCGAGACCGCCCGCCGTGATCCGCTCGAGCGGCTGGTCGGCGCGGGTCGTCGCGACGGTGAACCCGTCCCACGCACCGGCTGCCGGTGACAGGTCGGCGGGGACACCGACTGGAGGCACGGCTTCCGCCTGCTTCCTGGCCCGCGTCCGCCAGGTGCGTGCCATCGCGACGAACAGCGCGACGACGAGGGCGAGGATGATCCCGCCTTCGAGCCAGCGCAGCGCGTCACCGCTCATGCCGACGCCCCGATCCGGGTCGCGCGGGCGTGCTCGGCGATCGTCTCGGCGTCGACGAGGTCCCCCGCCAGGACCGTGGGGTACCCGTGGTGGAAGGTCGCGACGACCCGGCCGGGCAGCTGCATGCCGAGGTACGGCGAGTTCTGCGACTGGCCCGCGAGGTCGGTGACCGCGAACTCCCGGCGCACCGACGGGTCGTACAGGGTGATCTCGGCGGGAGCGCCCTCGGCGAGGCGCTGCCCGTGCCCCTCGACCTGCCCGATCCGGGCTGGTGCCTCGGACAGCACGCGGGCGACGTCGGCCCAGTCGAGCTGGCCGCTCTCGACCACGGCGGCCTGCACGACGCTCAGCGCCGACTCGAGACCGACCATGCCGTTCGCCGCCGCGGGCCACTCGCAGCACTTCGCGTCGGCGGTGTGCGGGGCGTGGTCGGTCGCGACGATGTCGATCGTGCCGTCGGCCAGGGCGGCCCGGAGCGCGTCGACGTCCTCGCGGGAGCGCAGCGGTGGGTTCACCTTGTAGCGGGCGTCGTACCCCGGGGCGCCGTCGTGCCCCGCGATGAGGTCCTCGGTCAGCACGAGGTGGTGGGGCGTGACCTCGGCCGTGACGTCGATGCCGCGGGACTTCGCCCAGCGGATCACCTCGACGCTGCCGGCGGTCGACACGTGGCAGACGTGCAGTCGGGCTCCGACGTGGTCGGCGAGCAGGACGTCGCGGGCGATGATCGCCTCTTCCGCGACGGCCGGCCAGCCCGCGAGCCCGAGCTCCGACGACAGCCGGCCCTCGTTCATCTGGGCGCCGATCGTCAGCCTCGGCTCCTGCGCGTGCTGTGCGAGCACCCCGCCGAAGCCCTTGATGTACTCGAGCGCCCGACGCATCAGGAGCGGGTCGGACACGCACGAGCCGTCGTCCGAGAACACCCGGACCTTCGCCCGGCTCGTCGCCATCGCGCCGATCTCGGACAGGTGCGTTCCCTGCAGCCCCTGCGAGACCGCACCGATCGGGCGGACCGTGACGTACCCGGCGTCGTCGCCGAGCGCCTGCACCTGCTCGACCACGCCGGCGGTGTCGGCCACCGGCGACGAGTTCGCCATCGCGTTCACGGCGGTGAAGCCGCCGGCGGCCGCGGCACGCGAGCCGGTGAGCACCGTCTCCGACTCCTCGAAGCCGGGCTCGCGCAGGTGGGTGTGGAGGTCCACGAGACCAGGGAGGGCGATCAGCCCGTCCGCGTCGACGACCGTGGCGCCGGCCGCGTCGAGACCGGACCCGACCGCGGTGATGCGCCGCGCCTCCAGGCGAATGTCGGCACGCGAGCCGTCGACCAGCTGCGCGCCGCGGATGAGGTGGGCGGTCATGCGACGGGCTCCTTCGTTGCTGCGTTCGGTTCGGACCCGGTGAGGGCCAGGTAGAGCACGGCCATCCGGACCGACACCCCGTTCTCGACCTGCTCGACCACCGTCGAGCGCGGGTCGTCGGCGGCGACGCCGGCGATCTCGAGGCCACGGTTCATCGGACCGGGGTGCATGATCAGGGTGCGCTCGTCCAGCCGAGCGAAGCGACTCGCCGTGAGCCCCCAGTGCCGGGTGTACTCGCGGGGGTTCGGGAAGAACGCGTCGTTCATCCGCTCCTGCTGGATGCGCAGGGTCATCACGACGTCCGGGTCCTCGGCGAGGGCGACGTCGAGGTCGTGGTGGACCGCGGCCCCGAACGGCGTCGTCGTCGCGGGCAGCAGCGTCGGCGGCGCGGCGAAGGTCACGCTCGCGCCCAGGGTGCGGAGCAGCCACGCGTTGCTCCGCGCGACCCGGCTGTGCAGGACGTCGCCGACGATGAGCACGCGCACGCCGTCGAGGCCCTGGCCGCGGCTGCCCGCACCGTGCAGGCGACGGCGCATCGTGAACGCGTCGAGCAGTGCCTGCGTGGGGTGCTCGTGCGTGCCGTCGCCGGCGTTGACCACGGGGACGTCGATCCAGTCGGCGTCGGCGAGGACACGGGGCGCCCCGGACGCGCCGTGGCGCATGACGATGCCGTCGATGCCCATCGCGCCGAGGGTCTGCACGGTGTCCTTGAGGGATTCGCCCTTCGAGACGCTCGAGCCCTTCGCGGCGAAGTTCAGGACGTCCGCGGAGAGGCGCTTCGCGGCTGCCTCGAACGAGATGCGGGTGCGCGTGGAGTCCTCGAAGAAGAGGTTCACGACGGTCTTGCCGCGGAGGGCGGGGAGCTTCCGGACCTCGCGGGTGTTGACCTCGGCCATCTCCTCGGCGACGTCGAGGATGTGGATCGCCTCGGCGCGGGAGAGGTCGGCGGTGGAGAGGAGGTGCTTCACGCCGTCCCCCCGTCGCGCAGCGTCTCGCGCTGCGTCTCGCCCTGCGTCTCGCGTTGCGTCGCGCGCTGCGTCTCGCGCTGCGTCTCGCTCTGTTCGATGACGACCTCGTCGGTGCCGTCCGTCTCGGTCAGGCGGAGCGTGACCCGCTCGTCCGAGGCCGTCGGCAGGTTCTTGCCGACGTGGTCCGCACGGATCGGGAGCTCGCGGTGGCCCCGGTCGACCAGGACCGCGAGCCGGACCGCACGAGGACGGCCGATCCCCTGCAGCGCGTCGAGCGCCGCCCGGACCGTGCGGCCGGAGTAGAGGACGTCGTCGACGAGCACGACGACCTTGCCGTCGATGCCGCTCGCCGGGATGGTCGTCCGGTGCGGTGCCCGGCCGATCCCGTGTCCGAGGTCGTCACGGTGCATCGTGACGTCGAGCGTCCCGACGCGGTGCGACCGGCCGGGCGTCGACGGGTCGCCGCCGGTCGCGGTCGACTCGCTGGTCCACTCGGGTTCGATGTCCGCCAGGATGCGGTCGAGCCGATCGGCCAGGACGGCACCCCGTGTCGGGATGCCCAGGAGCACGAGGTCCGAGGCACCGTGGTTGGCCTCGAGGATCTCGTGCGCGATGCGTGTCAGAGCACGCGTGATGTCGGGGTGCTGCAGAACCGTTCTGGTTCCCACGCCGACCTCCTTCCCCGCCTCACCGGACGGCATTAAAGGATGCTGACGTGGTCAACCCTACCGGGACTCCTGGTCCTCTGCGACCGTCCGACCGGACGGTGCACCGCTCGACTTCTCGCCGGGTGCGCGCCCGCCGGCGACCGCTCCGAGCACGCCGTTGACGAACCCGGCTGACTCCTCCGTCGAGAGCGACTGGGCGAGCTCGACGGCCTCGGCGATCGCCACCGCGTCGGGCACCTCGGGGTTGCAGCGGAGTTCCCAGACGCCCATGCGCAGGATGCAGCGGTCGAGCACCGGCATCCGGGCGATCGACCAGCCCTGGGCGTGCTCGACGATCACCTTGTCGAGCTCGGCCCGGTCGTCGTCGACACCCGTCACGATCTGCCGTGCGTAGTCCCAGCTGGAGGCGCGCTCCGGCTGGTCCAGGTGCCGCACGGTCTCGGTCGCGAGGACGTCCGAGATCGGCAGCTCCCGCACCTCGGCCACGTACAGCATGTCGAGGGCGCGCTTGCGGGCCTTCGAACGAGCACTCATACGGTCAGCGCCTAGGAGTTGACGCGGCCGAGGAAGCTGCCGTCGCGCGTGTCGATCTTCACCGTGGTGCCGTTCTCGAGGTACAGCGGGACCTGGATGCGGTGGCCGGTCGCGATGATGGTCGCGTCCTTGGTGCCACCCGACGAGCGGTCGCCCTGCAGGCCGGGCTCGGTCTCGACCTCGGTGACGATCGACGTGGGGAGCTCGATGTACAGCGGGTTGCCCTCGTTCATCGCGATGGTGACCATCGCGGACTCGAGCAGGAAGTTCTTGGCGTCGCCGACGACCGTCGCCGACACCGGGATCTGGTCGTACGTGTCCGTGTCCATGAACACGTACGAGTCGCCG
The DNA here is from genome assembly GCF_900215175.1 of Curtobacterium sp. 314Chir4.1. Classification (NCBI taxonomy): domain Bacteria; kingdom Bacillati; phylum Actinomycetota; class Actinomycetes; order Micrococcales; family Microbacteriaceae; genus Curtobacterium; species Curtobacterium sp. 314Chir4.1. Next base: position 294,125 of record NZ_OCMI01000001.1, on the reverse strand, counting down.
TCCTCGTAGAGGTACTGGTAGTCGCGACGGTCGACGACCGCGGTGTCGATCTTCGCGCCGGCGTTGAAGGTGCGGTCGACGACCTTGCCCGACACGACGTTCTTGAGCTTGGTGCGGACGAACGCACCGCCCTTGCCCGGCTTGACGTGCTGGAACTCGACGACCGACCAGAGCTGCCCGTCGATGATGAGAACGGCGCCGTTCTTGATGTCAGTGGTACTGGCCATGAGTGTTCGATGTCCCGTTCGTCGTGTTGTGAAGGTCTGCGGGCGTGGGGGCCCGGTCTGCGGGCGAGAACGCCCCGGACGAGTGTAGCGGACGGCTCATTCGCGCTTCCGCGCGAGCACCGAGTCGATCGCGGCCCAGCCGAGCAGCACCACCGCCGCTCCCCCGAGCAACGCGCCGGCGACACCGGTGGAGATCACGGCGGTCGGCCGGGCCGGTGACGCCAGGTACACGATCGCCAGGATGCCCGCACCGGCGCCGAGCAGCACGAGCAGCACCCGACGGACGACGCCGTTCAGGGTGCGTCGGTCTCGTCGGTCCGCGAACAGCCGGATGTTGACCGAGAGCTTGCCGGTCTCGATCGCCTCACCGATCCGGTCCACGCGCCGGGGCAGCCGCCGTGCGGCGGACACCGCCCCGAACAGCTCGCGCACGGCAACGTCCCGGAGCTTCCCGGGGCGGAGCTGGTCCCGGATCTGCTCGCGGGCGAGGCCGCGCGACTCCTCGAGCAGGTCGAAGGACGGCGCGAGCGTGCGGAGCGTGCCCTCGAAGATCGCGAGTGCCCGGGCCGCGGCCACGAAGTCCGGCGGCGCCGTCAGCCGGTACCGACCGAACACCTCGACGGCGTCGTCCACCGTCTCGACGCCGATCCGCGCACCGGGTCCGAGCTCGTCTGCCACGAAGCGCGCGATGTCCCGGCGGAAGTCCGGCTCGTCCTGCGGGTCGCGGACCGGCGCCATCCGGAGCACGGCGTCCGCGATGCGGGAGGTGTCGTCCTGCAGGTACGCGGCGAGCAGGTCCTGCACGACGTCCCGCAGCCCGGGGTCGAGCCGGCCGACCGACCCGAAGTCGATCAGCGCGGGACGGCCGTCCGGGAGCAGGATGACGTTCCCCGGGTGGAGGTCGGCGTGGTAGATCCCGTCGAACACCACCTGCCGGAGGAACGCCCGCAGGATCGCCCGCATCGGCTCGTCGAGGTCCCGGTCGGACCGCTCGGCGCGCAGGGCACTCAGGGTGTCGCCCTCCAGGAACTCCATCACGAGCACGCGACGCCCCGACAGCTCCTCGTGCGGTGTGGGGAACACGATCTCGTCCGGCCGGGCGCTCCGGGCCTGCGCCGCCCGCAGTGCCGTCAGGTTCCGAAGCTCGGAACCGAAGTCGACCTGCCGGACGAGGTCGGCCGCGTACTGCGCCGCGACCTCCGGCACGCCGACCTGCCGCGCCTCGGCGGACCACCGAGCCATGAACCGGACGACCCGCAGGGCGATGTCGACGTCGCGCCGCACGGCGTGGTCGATCCCCGGCCGCTGCACCTTCACGGCGACCTCGGTGCCGTCCTGCAGCCGGGCGCGGTGCACCTGCGCGATCGACGCCGCGGCGACGGGTACCGGGTCGAAGGAGCGGAAGACCTCGTCGACCGGGGCGCCGAGTTCGCGTTCGAGCAGCGCGGCGACCTCGTCAGCCGGTGCCGGGGTGACGCTCCGCTGCAGGTGCGCGAGGCCCTCGGTCCACTCCTCGGGGAGCAGGTCGTCGCGCGTCGACAGCAGCTGCCCCATCTTCACGAAGCCACCACCCGCTTCCTCCAGGGCCCGGCGCAGGTGGTCGGCCTGCCGGGTCCGGAGCGCGGCGGTCGCCGGGTCGTGCGAGAAGTCGAGGCGGCGGAACGGCAGGAGCTCGTGGCGGCGGGCGATGGCGAGGAGTTCGGCGAACCGTCGGCCGCGGGACCGGAGCGTTCCGGCCGCGACGTCCGGCGAGCCGCCGAGGTCGCTCAGGCGGGGCGGGGTGGGCACGGGTCCAGTGTGCTCCCCCGGCCTGCGTGGTCGGTTCGCGTGTGGTCTGGTCCTCCACAGCCTGGAGGCGCGGCTCGGCTTCCACAGATCGGCTGACGCCCGGCGTCGGTGCGCCCCCACCGCGTCAGGCTGTCTGCATGGAGACAGCACTCATCGGGGCGGTGATCGCCGCCGCCGCGGCGGTCCTGGCGGCCGTGGTCAGTTGGTTCGGGGCGTTCCAGAACCGCCGGACCGCCGATCGCGACCACACGTGGCGGCGCCTCACGTGGGCGATCCGGCGCGCCGAGACGCAATCGGAGTACGACATCTCGAGAACTGTGCTCGAGCGGCTCATGAACGTACCGTGGGCAACGAAACCCGATCGGAACCTCGCCCGACGTGCCCTTCGGCGGCACCGGTTCGAGGCCGCCCCAGACCGAGAACCGGAGGCAGACTGATGCCGCTCTTCCGCCCGTTGCCCGATGCCCCACAGTTCAAGATCGACGGCACCGAGGAAGACGACGCGATCCTCGACGCCTGGGTGGACGGCGCGACCGTCGCGGAGTGGTACGAGGTGGAACGAACGGGCATCGTCCCGCTGTCGTTCCGGGTGAAGTGGTGGTGGCGGCGCACCCGCCGCGTGCTGCGGTGAGCCCGACGGGTCAGGCCCCGTCGCCGTTGTAGCGGGCGGTGACCCCGGACTCGACGAGCTCCCGGAAGCGGTGCAACGCGTGCTCCGCCCCGACACCGTGCTCCTGGTGGACGTCGATGCCCCTGGCGCGCAGCTGCTCCTGCCAGTCGGACGGCACCGGCCCCTCGTCGAACCCGGTGATGCGCTCGACCGTGGCGCAGTCGGCCGCGAACTCCACGGCCGACACCCCCGACCACAGGAGCGCGCCGAGGCACATCACACAGGGCTGCGCGTTCACCACGAGGGTGCGGCGCCGCCCGACGTCACGGCCGAGGTTCCACGTGCCGACCCGGGCGTGTGCGAGGCCGATCGTGACGACCTCCGCGTGCATCGACGAGACGTTCGAGTGCAGGACCAGGTTGGTGCCGATCGACAGGACGTCGCCGGACTCCTCGTCGACGACGAGCGCGGCGAAGGGGCCTCCGGTGCCCTCCTCGACGTTCCGGGTGGCCAGGTCGGTCACGAGGGCGAACCGCTCGGCGCGACCGTGCAGCTGCGTCGGTGCGGCGAGCTGCGCCGCACGGAGCCACTCGGGGACGCCGACGCGGAGCTCGGTGGGGAACGGGGCGAGGGCGGGTGCGGTCATGGCGAGGACGCTAGCGACACCCGGTTTCGCGGGTGTTTCGCGGGCGAGACGCGCCGGGAACAGTCCTAGACCCCGACCTCCTGGTAGGCGGTGAAGAGCAGGTGGTCCTCGGGGCCCTCGAGCGTGACCGGCTTGCCGACCCCGTCCAGGATGATGAACCGCAGCATGCCGGCGCGGGCCTTCTTGTCACGGCGCATCGTGGCGAGGAGGCCCTCCCAGCGGCCGAGTCCGTACGAGGTCGGGAGCTCGAGCGATTCGAGGATCGACCGGTGCCGATCGACCGTCGCGTCGTCCAGGTGGCCGGTGAGGCGCGCGAGCTCCGCGGCGAAGACCATCCCGACCGCGACCGCTGCACCGTGCCGCCACTGGTAGCGCTCCGCGTGCTCGATCGCGTGCCCGAGGGTGTGTCCGTAGTTGAGGATCTCGCGGCGGCCCTGCTCGGTGAAGTCGTCGGAGACCACCTGCGCCTTGAGCTCGATCGCGAGCTCGACGACCCGACGGAACTCCGGTGTCGACGGATCGGTGGCGCGGGCGACGTCCGCTTCGACGATGTCGAGGATCTCCGGCACGGCGATGAACCCGGCCTTCACGATCTCGGCGAAGCCGGTGAGGATCTCGTTGCGGGGCAGCGTGCGGACGAGGTCGATGTCCGCGACGACGGCACGGGGTGCGTAGAACGCGCCGACGAGGTTCTTGCCCTCGTTCGTGTTGATGCCGGTCTTGCCGCCGACGCTGGCGTCGACCATGCCGAGCACGCTCGTCGGGATCGCGACGTACGGGACACCGCGCAGCCAGGTCGCCGCGACGAAGCCGGCGAGGTCGGTGACCGCGCCCCCACCGAGCCCGATGACCGCGTCGGTCCGCGTGAAGTCGGACTGGCCCATGATCTGCCAGCAGAAGGCGGCGACCTCGACGCGCTTGGCCCCCTCGGCGTCGGGGACCTCGGCGATGAGGGCTTCGAGACCGGCGTCGACGAGCAGCTGGCGGAGGTCGTTCGCCCTCGCACCGAGTGTCGGCGCGTGCACGATGAGGACCTTCGCCACACGCGGCCCGAGCAGCGCGGGCACGGAGCCGAGCAGGCCGTTCCCGACGGCCACGACGTACCCGTCGTCCCCGCCGACGCGGATCTCGGTGGTGCCCTCCGGCAGGATCGACGGGGTCGACTCGGTCACGGTGCTCCTTCGTTGGTGGTGCTGGACGGTCCGGCGGGCCCCTCGGCCAGCCGCAACCACGCCACGACGTCGTCGACCACGTGCGACATCGGCCGGCGCGAGGTGTCGAACACCGCGTGCGCGAGCTCGGCGTAGGTGGCCGCCCGCTCGTCCATGATGGTCTGCCAGGCGTCGATGCCGCCGTTCGCGAGCAGGGGTCGGTCGCTGCCGGCGATGCGGTCGGCGACGGCCTCGGGCGAGACGGTGAGCAGGACGACGGCGGCCCCGGCCATGGCCTCACGCGTGGCTGCGTGCGTGACGGCCCCGCCGCCGACGGCGATCACGCCCCCGGTCGCCATCGCGGCCCGGACGGCCCGGGCCTCGAGCTCGCGGAACGCCGGCTCGCCGCGGTCGGCGAAGATCCCCGGGATCGGTCCGTGCTCGCGGACGATGACCCGGTCGGTGTCGGTGAACGGCACGCCGAGCGCCTTCGCGACGCGCTTGCCGACACTGGACTTGCCGGCGCCCATCGGCCCGATGATGACGACCGGTGCTGCGGGACCGGCCGACGGCGACGCCGCCGCCGGCTCGGGTGTGTGCGTCACCAGGCCGAGGTGTGCTCGGCGGCCTCGGTGCGCCGGGTGCGCAGCGTCTCCGGGATCGACGCGAGGTACGCGTCGAGGTTCCGCTTCGTCTCCACGACGTTGTCGCCGCCGAACTTCTCGAGCACGGCGTCGGCGAGGACGAGGGCGACCATCGCCTCGGCCACGACACCCGCTGCCGGGACGGCGCAGACGTCGGAACGCTGGTGGTGCGCCGAGGCGTCCTCACCCGTGGTGACGTCGACGGTGTGCAGCGCGTGCGGGACCGTCGCGATCGGCTTCATCCCGGCCCGGACGCGGAGCACGGTACCCGTGGACATGCCCCCCTCGGTGCCGCCGGCGCGGTCGGTCGTGCGGTAGATCTCGCCGTCCTCGCGGAACAGTTCGTCGTGCGCCTCGGACCCGCGACGAGCCGCGGTCGCGAAGCCGTCGCCGACCTCGACGCCCTTGATCGCCTGGATGCCCATGATCGCCGCGGCGAGCCGGGCGTCGAGACGGCGGTCCCACTGCACGTGGGAGCCGAGCCCCGGGGGCACGCCGTAGAACAGGACCTCGACGACGCCGCCGAGGGTGTCGCCGTCCTTCTTGGCCGCCTCGACCTCGGTCACCATGCGGGCCGAGGTCTCGGCGTCGAAGCAGCGCAGCTGGTCGTCGTCGAGCCGGTCGACGTCGTCGGGCAGCGGCAGCGCGGTGCCGTCCGGGACCCGGACGGTCCCGACCTGCAGGGTGTGCGCGACCGACCGGATGCCGAGCTCGGCCAGGAAGGACTTCGCGACGGCACCGAGCGCCACCCGGGCCGCGGTCTCGCGGGCAGAGGCGCGCTCGAGGATCGGCCGGGCCTCGTCGAAGCCGTACTTCTGCATGCCGACCAGGTCCGCGTGTCCGGGACGCGGTCGGGTCAGCGGTGCACTGCGACCGCGTGAGATCTCGGTCTGCTCGACGGGCTCGGGGTTCATGACCTCGACCCACTTCGGCCACTCGGTGTTGCCGATGCGGATCGCGATCGGGCTGCCCAGGGAGTACCCGTGACGGACGCCGCCGGAGACGTGGAGTTCGTCCTGCTCGAACTTCATGCGGGAGCCGCGGCCGTAGCCGAGCTTGCGACGCGCGAGATCGGTACGGATGGACTCGAACGACACCGGGACACCCGCGGGCAGACCCTCGAGCATCGCGATCAGTTCGGGTCCGTGGGACTCACCAGCAGTCAACCAACGAAGCATGGTGTCCATCTTCCCACAGCGCCGACCCGTGCGACGCGCCCCCGACTACTGGTAGTCGGGGTGCGCGCGCAGCCATGCCTGGAACTCCTTCACGGCCACCTGGTGCTGGGCGTAGGTGTCCGAGAAGACCGTCTCGCCCGTCTCGAGGTTCACCGTCACGAAGTACTCCCAGTTGCCCGTCGCCATCTTCGTCACGGCGTTGATCGCGACGTCGCCGGGGTTCGAGATCGGTGCCGGCGGGAGGCCCTCGTGCACGTAGGTGTTGTACTTGTTCGACGCGTCGGCGCGCTCGGCGTCGGTGGTCGTGACGGTGTGCGTGTTGCCGGTGCCGTACGCCACGGTGGCGTCGGACTGCAGGAGCATCCCCTTGTCGAGGCGGTTCTGGAAGACCCGCGCGACCTTCGGGTAGTCGGCCGCGAGTCCGGCTTCCTTCTGCACGAGCGACGCGAAGACGATCACATGCTCCTGGTCGGCCTCGGCGACACCGGCAGCGGCGAGGTGCTCCTTCATCGTGTCGACCATCGACTTGAAGTACTGCGTGGCCGTCCACCCGGGGTTGATCGGGTAGGTCGCGGGGAACAGCCAGCCCTCGAGCGTCGTGACGTTCGCCGGCAGGCCGTAGGCGGAGAGGTCCTTCGCCGCGGCGTCGACCTCGGCCGCCGTGAGTCCGGCCTTCGACACCATGCCGGCCTCGATGTCCTTGAGGGCCGTGCCCTCGGGGATGACGATCGACGCCTGCACGTGGTTCTTCGAGTCCTGCAGCGCTGCGAGGGCCGACTTCGAACTCATCTCCTTCTTGAGGGAGTACGAACCCGGCTGGAACTGCACGTCCGGCGACGCGAGCAGCAGCTTGTAGAAGACCTTCGAGTCCTTCACGACGCCGCTGCGCTGCAGCGTCTTCGCGACGTCCTCGCCGATGTCGCCCTCCTTGATCGTGATGGTCACCTTGCTGGTGCCGCTGCCCGTGTAGTCGTCGGGCTCCTGCTTGCCGCTGATGGCGGCGATGACCTGCTGCACCTTCGGCGCCGCGAACGCGTACGCCGAGACGCCGGCGCCGAGGACCACCGCGACGATCACGATGCCGGCGACCAGCGGCCCGCGGCGGCGGCGACGCGGCTCACGGGGCTCGCGGGGCGCCCTGGAGGCTCCCTCGCGTCCGCCGCGACCGCCGCGTCCGTCGTCTCCCGTGCCTCCAGGGCCGTCGTCACCCTGGTCAGGTCCGCGCGTGCCCGTGTCGTCGGTCGTGCTGCCGCTCGCGGCAGCGCGCTGGTCGTCGTCGACGTGCAGTTCACCGGTGAGCAGCGCGTGCACCTCCGGGTGGAGGCCCGCGGGCGTCGGAGCGGCGGGCGCCGCGTCGGCCGGAGCCGGTGCGTCGGCGGCACGTGTCCGAGCGGCCTCAGCCGCGGCCTCGGCTGCTCGGGCCTCGCGGCGGGACATCGGTCGTGCGGTGGCCTCGCGGGCGGAAGTCGTCTTCCGCCCCTCGGCGTCGTTGCCGGGCGCGATGATCGCGTTCCAGTCCAGGTCGTCTGCCAACGGTCCTCGGTCTCTCGGTCGGGAACTCCGCCTGGGCTACGGTGCTGGGCGACGGTGTGGCAGCCGCGGTCAGGGGAACGGTGCTGGGACGCACTGTCAGGGGAGCGTGGCCCCCGGTGGGGCACTGGACGCACGCTCGTGGTCGAGCGCGTGTTGCAGAATGATAACAGCGGCCGCTTGGTCGATCACGGCGCGGGACTTCTTGGTGTTCTTGCCGGCCTGGTGCAGGCCCCGCTGCGCCGTCACCGTCGACAGCCGTTCGTCCACGAGCCGGACGGGCCGGTGCTCGGCGAGACGCTCGGCGAACGCGCGCGCGTCGGCCGTCGACGGGGTGTCCGCGCCGGACATCGACAACGGGAGGCCGACGACGATCTCGAGGACGTCGTACTCCTCGGCGATCTCGGCGATCCGCCGCACGTCGGTGGCGTCCTTCCGGGCGACCGTCTCGACGGGCGTCGCGAGGAGTCCGTCACGGTCGCACACGGCGACACCGATCCGGGCCCGTCCGACGTCGACGCCGAGCCGGCGCCCGGATCGGATCGCCACGGTCAGGCCGCGAGCCGGTCGGTCACCGCACGCAGCGCGGCCGGGAGCGCCGACGCGTCGGTGCCACCGCCCTGCGCGAGGTCCGGCTTGCCGCCACCGCCACCGCCGAGGACGCCGGCGGCCTCCTTCGCGAGCGGACCGGCCTGGACGCCGGCCGCACGGGCAGCGTCGTTGGTGGCCACGATGACCACGGGCTTGTCGTTGATGACGGCGCCCAGGACGACCACGGCAGCGCCGTCACCGAGCTGACCGCGGACGCCGGTCACGAGCGCGCGGAGGTCGTCGCCGGACTGCAGGCCGTCGACCGACTCGGCGACCACGGTGGTCGCGCCGACGGTCGTGGCCTGCCGTGCGATCGACGGCACGCGCTGCTGCAGGTTCGCCGACTCGAACTCGGCGATGCGCTTCTGCGCGGTCCGGAGGTCCTCCATCAGGGACTGCACACGGGTCGGGAGGTCGGCACGAGGGGCCTTGAGGGCGCTCGACAGCTGCGACACGATGGTGCGCTCGACGGCGAGGTCCCGGAAGCCCTCGAGTCCGACGAGGGCCTCGACGCGGCGGTTGGTCGACCCGACGCTCGACTCCCCCACCAGGTTGACGAGACCGACCTGCGCGCTCGACGCCACGTGCGTGCCACCGCAGAGCTCGCGCGACCAGGGGCCGCCGATGTCCACCATGCGGACCTCGGAACCGTACTTCTCGCCGAACAGCGCCTGCGCGCCGAGGGACTTCGCCTCGTCGAGCGGGAGCACCCGCGTCGAGACCTCGAGGTCGGAGCGGATCGCGGTGTTCACGACCTCCTCGATCTCGGAGCGGGTCTCGGTGGAGACGGGCTGCGACCACGAGAAGTCGAGGCGCATGTAGCCGGACTTGTTGTAGGACCCGGCCTGGAGCGCCTCCGGGCCGAGGATGTCGCGCAGTGCGGCGTTCACGAGGTGCGTCGCCGAGTGGGCCTGGGTCGCACCGCGGCGGTACTCCGCGTCGACGACGGTGGTCGCCGGGGCGCCGACGGCGACCTCGCCGGAGCGGACCTGCACGGTGTGGCTCCAGAGACCCGCGACGGGACGCTGGACGTCGAGGACCTCGAGGTCGAACCCGTTGCCGACGATCGAGCCCTGGTCGGCGTCCTGGCCGCCGGACTCCGCGTAGAGGGAGGTCTCACCGAGGATGACCTCGGCGATGTCGCCCGCCACCGCACGGTCGACGCTGACGCCGCCCACGATGATGCCGAGCACGTTCGTCTCGGCCTCGAGTGCGTCGTAGCCGAGGAAGACCGTCTCGCCCTTCGCCCGGAACGCGCTGTACACGCTGAGGTCGGCGAGGGCCGTCTTCTTGCTCTTCGCGTCCGCCTTCGCGCGGGCACGCTGCTCGGACATGAGGGTCTCGAACGCGGAACGGTCGACCTGCACGCCCGCTTCCTCCGCCATCTCCATCGTGAGGTCGATGGGGAAGCCGAAGGTGTCGTGGAGCAGGAACGCCGTGTCGCCACCGATCGACGGCGCACCGTCCTGCTTGGCGCGCTCGACGGCGACGTCGAGGATCGTGGTGCCCTGCGCGAGCGTGCGGAGGAAGGTCTCCTCCTCCGCGTAGGCGATCCGGGCGATGCGGTCGTAGTCCGACGCGACCTCGGGGTACGCCTCGCGCATGGCGTCACGCGACGCCGGGAACAGGCGGGGGAACGTCGCGTCCTCGACGCCGAGCAGGCGCATCGCGCGCACGGTCCGGCGGAGCAAGCGGCGGAGGATGTACCCGCGGCCCTCGTTCGACGGGCTGACGCCGTCGGCGATGAGCATGAGGGACGACCGGACGTGGTCGGCGATGACGCGCATGCGGACGTCGTCCTCGTGCACGGCACCGTACTGCCGGCCGGAGATCGCCGCGGCCTGGTCGAGGACCGGACGGACCTGGTCGATCTCGTACATGTTGTCGACGCCCTGCTTGATGAACGCGACGCGCTCCAGGCCCATGCCGGTGTCGATGTTCTTGTTCGGCAGCTCGCCCGTGATCTCGAAGTCGTACTTCGAGCGGACGTCGGCGATCTGGTACTGCATGAACACGAGGTTCCAGATCTCGACGTAGCGGTCGTCGTCGGTCGCCGGGCCGCCGTCGATGCCGTACTCGGGACCGCGGTCGAAGAAGATCTCCGAGCAGGGACCCGCCGGGCCGGGCTGCCCGGTCGACCAGTAGTTCGTGTCCTTGCCGAGGCGCTGGATGCGCTCCTCGGGCAGCGACGAGTGCTGCTTCCAGAAGGCGATCGCCTCGTCGTCGTCCTCGTAGACGGTCACCCACAGGTCGTCGGGCGAGAAGCCCAGGCCGCCGTCGGACTCCGGCTTCGTCAGGAACTCCCAGGCGAACTGGATCGCCTGCTCCTTGAAGTAGTCGCCGAACGAGAAGTTGCCGTTCATCTGGAAGAACGTGCCGTGCCGCGGGGTCTTGCCGACCTCTTCGATGTCGTTCGTGCGGATGCACTTCTGCACGCTCGTCGCACGCGGGTACGGCGCGGGGACGAGCCCGGTCAGGTACGGGATGAACGGCACCATGCCGGCGACCGTGAACAGGAGCGACGGGTCGTCCGAGACGAGCGAGGCGGACGGGACGACGGTGTGGCCGCGGTCACCGAAGAACTGGAGCCAACGGCGGCGGATCTCTGCGGTCTGCATGGTGCTTCCTGGTTTCAGGTCGTGTGCGTGGGAGAGGGCGTCGGTCAGGCGTCGGTGCGGAGCTCGGCCTCGCGAGAGCGGTAGCCCTCGGCGACGGCACCCCGGAAGGCTTCCGCGCGAGCGTTCACGTCGGCGAAGAACCGTGCACCACCGGGGGTGTTCGCGACCTTGTGCGCGACGGCGAACCCGATGACGACGCCGACGGCGACGAAGAACAGCTGCTTCACGGTGCCTCTCCCTCTTGTGCACGCGAGCGGTGCGTGCCCAGACGATCTTACCGACGACACCGGCCGCGAACGCCGAACGGCGGGCCGCCCTCGTGAGAGGACGACCCGCCGTTCGGGTGTGATCAGTGGATCAGCGAGCTGCGTAGTACTCGACGACGAGCTGCACTTCACAGGTCACGGGGACCTCGGCGCGCTTCGGACGACGGGCCAGGCGAGCCTGGAGCTTGTCGATCTCGACCTCGAGGTAGCCCGGGACCTTCGGCAGGACTTCCTGGTGCCCACCGGCGGCGGCGACCTGGAACGGCTCGAGGGACTCGGAGCGCTGCTTCACGTGGATGAGCTGCCCCTCCTTCACGCGGAAGGACGGACGGTCGACGAGCTTGCCGTCGACGAGGATGTGACGGTGCACGATCAGCTGACGTGCCTGCGCGGTGGTGCGGGCGAAGCCGGCACGGAGCACGAGGGCGTCGAGGCGCTGCTCGAGGAGCTCGACCAGGTTCTCACCGGTCAGGCCCTTCGTCTTGCGGGCCTCTTCGAAGACGATGCGGAGCTGCTTCTCGCGGATGCCGTACTGGGCGCGCAGACGCTGCTTCTCACGGAGACGGACGGCGTAGTCGCTGTCCGCACGACGGCGGGTGCGGCCGTGCTCACCGGGGCCGTAGGGGCGCTTCTCGAGGTAACGGGCCGCCTTCGGCGTCAGCGGGATGCCGAGCGCGCGCGAAAGGCGGGTCTTGCTGCGGGTGCGTGACTTGGTAGACACAGGGTCCTTTTCTCTGTACTGAACTGAACTGATCGCCGGCCACCGCACGCGCACGTGTGGTCGAACCCGACGAAGGGATCCAGAGGGATGAGCCTGTGGGATCGGACGGCTACAGTCCGAACCTCTGCCCCCGTGCCACCGGAGTGACACTCTGTCCTCGACGCAGCCGTGCTCGAGGACCAGGACGTAGGCCCGGTAATGCTAGCAGGAACTCGACCCGCGTACTACTCGCCCCGGGTGATCTTCCGGAGCCGTTCGAGCCGCGGACCGACCTCGCGCTCGAAGCCGTTCGCCGTCGGGGTGTAGTACTCGGTGCCCTCGAGCGCGTCGGGGAGGTACTGCTGCTCGGCGACCCCGTGCTCGGCGTCGTGCGAGTACACGTAGCCCTTGCCGTGTCCGAGCCGCTTCGCCCCGGGGTAGTGGGCGTCCCGGAGGTGCATCGGGACGACCCCGAGCCGTCCGGCCTTGACGTCGGCGATGGCGGCGTTGACCCCGTTGTACGCGGCGTTCGACTTCGGCGCGGTCGCCAGGTACACGACGGCCTCGGCCAGCGGGATCCGTCCCTCGGGCATGCCGATGAGCTGGACGGCCTGCGCCGCGGCGACGGCGATCGGCAGCGCCTGCGGGTCGGCCATGCCGATGTCCTCCGACGCGGAGATGATGATCCGCCGCGCGATGAACCGCGGGTCCTCGCCGGCCTCGATCATCCGGGCAAGGTAGTGCAGCGCGGCGTCGACGTCGCTCCCCCGTACGGACTTGATGAACGCGCTGATGACGTCGTAGTGCTCGTCGCCCTGCCGGTCGTAGCGCAGGAGCGCACGGTCCACCGCAGCCGCGACGGTGTCGGCGTCGATGACCGGGACGGTGTCCACGCCGTCGAGGGCGTCGTCGCCGTCGTCGTCGGCCTGGGCGGCCACGGCCGAGGACGCTGCGGCCTCGAGTGCGGTGAGGGCCCGTCGGGCGTCGCCCGACGACAGCCGGACGATGGCACTGCGGGCCTCGTCCCCGAGCACGACCGACCCGCCGAGCCCGCGGGGGTCCTCCACCGCACGGTCGACGAGCATGCCGAGGTCCTCGTCGGTGAGGGGCTTGAGCGTCAGCAGGAGGGACCGGGACAGCAGCGGCGAGATCACCGAGAACGAGGGGTTCTCGGTCGTCGCGGCGATGAGGATCACCCAGCCGTTCTCGACGCCGGGCAGGAGTGCGTCCTGCTGGGCCTTGCTGAAGCGGTGGATCTCGTCGAGGAACAGGACCGTGGTCGAGCCGTAGAGGTCGCGGTGCGTGAGGGCCTTCTCCATGACCTCGCGCACGTCCTTCACGCCGGCGGTCACCGCGGAGAGCTCCACGAACTCGCGGCCGGACTGCCGGGCGATCGCCTGGGCCAGGGTCGTCTTGCCGGTGCCGGGCGGCCCCCAGAGGATCACCGAGACACCGCCGGGGTTGTCGCGCGTGCCCGTCGCGAGCTGCACGAGCGGGCTGCCACGGCCGAGCAGGTGCTGCTGGCCGGCGACCTCGTCGAGGCTGGTCGGGCGCATCCGGACCGCGAGCGGGACGGAACCCTGCGCGAGCCCGGCGCGACCGCCGGTGGTGGGCGCACGCATGCCCGAACGGTCCGCTGCCATGCACCCAATCGTAGGCCGACCCACTGACAGGGGCGTGCCTCCAGGGCTGTGACGGTGCGGGTTCTAGTACGCTCGTCGCACACTCGACGAGAGGTACGACCAGCACCGTGGCACCGAAGAACCAGGCGCGTGACAACCGCGAGGCGCGCGAGCGCCTCCGCCTCTACAAGGCCCGTCAGGGGCTGCACGACCGGCAGCGGCGCCGTCGCCTGCGGGACAACCTCGTCGGTGCAGGGGTGCTCGTCCTCGTCGCCGCCCTGGCCACCGGGTCGCAACTCGCGTTCGCCGGCTCGCAGGGGTCCGGCAAGAAGACCGACGCCAGCGCCAGCGCGACGGCCACGCCGACCCCCTCGGCCAGCGCCACCGCCGCGAACACCGGCGACGTCCCGAGCAAGTCGATCGCGAAGGACTCCACCTGGACCGGGTCCCTCACGCTCAACAAGGACGTGAAGCTCGGCATCGAGCTCGACGGGAAGAAGGCACCGCAGGCGGCGAGTGTCGAGATCAAGCTCATCCAGGAGCAGTTCTACAACGGCACCACCTGCCACCGGCTCGCCGACAGCGACGGGTTCCGGTTCCTGCAGTGCGGGTCCGCGAACGGCGACGGCACGGGCGACGCCGGGTTCCAGTACGGCCCGCTCGAGAACGTCCCGAGCGACGGCGAGTACGAGAAGGGCACCATCGCGATCGCCCGCAGCTCGTCCGCGTACTCGCAGACGACGCAGTTCTTCATCGTCTACGGCGACACCACGCTCGACGGCTCGACCGGCGGGTACACCGTCGTCGGGAAGGTCACGAGCGGCCTCGACGAACTCGAGTCGAAGATCACGTCGAAAGGCATCTCCTCGGCCGGCAGCGACGGCACCGGCGAGCCGAAGGTGACGACGAAGATCACCGGCGCGACGATCGAGCAGGAGAAGTAGTCCACAGGCGCGCTGTCCGGGCGGGTCGCAGAGGCCGTCCGTGCAATAGGCTGACGACCTGACCGTGCCGACGGCGACGTCGGTGATGCACTACCACGATCGAGGCGAGACCTGTGGGATCTGACGAAGCAACGACCTGGGGGCGGGTCGACGAGAACGGGACGGTGTACGTCCGGTACGAGGACACCGAGAAAGCCGTCGGTGAGTACCCGGACGCAACGCCCGACGAAGCCCTCGCCTACTTCGCGCGGAAGTACGCCGACCTCGAGGGGCAGGTGAAGATCGCCGAGCAGCGCGTCCAGCGCGGAGCATCGGCGAACGACGTCGCCCGCACGGTCGAGCACCTCCAGGCCCTCGTGGCCGAGGCCCGCGTCGTCGGTGACCTCAAGTCGCTCGAGACCCGTGTCGGCGCACTCACCGAACAGCTCGGCTCCCTGACCAAGGAGCAGGCAGAGCAGGCACAGCAGGCCCTGGCCGACGCGCTCGCGCACCGTGCCGCACTGGTCGAGGAAGCCGAGGCACTGGCAGCCGTCGACCCGGCTCGTGCGCAGTGGAAGCAGATCACCGCGCAGCTCGACGACGTGTTCGCCCGGTGGCAGCAGCACCAGCACGACGGCCCGCGCATCCCCAAGAACGAGGCGAACGAGCTCTGGAAGCGGTTCCGTGCCGCCCGCTCGACGGTCGACCAGCACCGTCGCGCGTTCTACTCGGAGCTCGACGCCCAGCACCGTGACGCACGCAACCGCAAGCAGGAGCTCGTCCAGCAGGCCGAGGCGCTCGCACCCCGCGGTTCGGACGCGATCCCGGCCTACCGGGAGCTCCTCGACGACTGGAAGCAGGCGGGTCGCGCCGGCAAGCGCCACGACGACGCGCTCTGGGCCCGGTTCAAGGCCGCGGGTGACGTGCTGTTCGAGCAGCGTCACGCCGAGAGCGCTGCCGAGAACGAGGAGTTCTCCGGCAACCTCGAGGCCAAGCAGGCCCTGCTGACCGAGGCCGAGCCGCTGCTGCAGGCGACCGACCGGGTCGCCGCGCGTCGCACCCTCACGGACATCCAGCGTCGCTGGGACGAGATCGGCAAGGTCCCGCGCGGCGACGTCCGCCGCATCGAGGACCGGCTGCGTGCCGTCGAGGACCACGTGCGCTCGCTGGAGGACCAGCACTGGAAGGCGTCCGACCCGGAGCGCAAGGCCCGTCAGACGGGGCTCGCGAGCCAGCTCGAGGACGCGATCGGCAAGCTCGAGTCGGAGCTCGCCGAGGCCCAGGCGTCCGGCGACGCCCGCAAGATCAAGGACGCGCAGGAAGCGCTCGACGCCCGCAAGATCTGGCTCGACGCGCTCGGCGGCTGATCCGACCCCGTACGACGAAGCCCCCGCGACCGGCCGGTCGCGGGGGCTTCGTCGTACGGCGAGGCGCGCGGCGCGCGGCATGCGCAGTGTGCGAGGTTCCGTGCACGGTACGACCCAGATGCCCTCGCACGATGCGCGGAACCTCGCACCGTGGCGGAGCGACCGCGCACAGCACCGGAGCGACCTGCGAGCCCGCCCGGTGTCAGACGACCGCGGGCAGGCCCAGGAGCGTCCGGATGTCGCGGTCGTCCTGGCGCATCTGCGCGGCGAGCTCGTCCATCGAGTCGAACTTCACCATGCCCCGGACGTAGGAGACGAACAGGACGGAGATCGTCTCGTCGTACAGGTCGATGTCGACGTCGAGCAGGTGCGCCTCGATCTGCTTCGCCGGCACCCCCTCGAACGTCGGGTTGTTGCCGACCGACACCGCTGCCGGGTACACCGTGCCGTCGTGCAGGACCCGGGCGGCGTACACACCGTCGGCCGGGACGAAGCCCTCGCACGCCGGGTCGAGGTTGGCGGTCGGGTACCCCATCGCCCGACCGCGCTCGTTGCCGTGCACGACGACGCTGCGGACGGCGTGCTCGCGACCGAGGAGCCGTGCGGCCTCGGCGACCCGGCCGTCCCCGAGGAGCTCACGGATCCACGTCGACGAGACGCGTCGCTCGCCGTCCGGCCGGACGTCGTCCACCAGGTCGACGTCGTCGATGAGCTCGACGGTGAACCCGTGCTGCTCCCCCAGCGCGCGCAGCAGGGTGACGTCGCCGGCACCCTTGGCGCCGAAGCGGAAGTCGCTGCCGACGAAGACGAGTCGGGCGTGCAGGGTGTCGACGAGGATCTCGGACACGAACGCCTCTGGCGCCTTCGACTGCAGCTCGTGGTCGAAGCGGAGGAGCAGCGTGGCGTCGACCCCGACCTCGTCGAGGAGCTCACGGCGCTGCGCGATGCTCGTCAGGGCTGGCGGCACCTTGCCCGGCTCGATGACGCTGAGCGGGTGCCGGTCGAACGTCACGACCGTGGACACGAGGTCGTGCTCT
Source organism: Curtobacterium sp. 314Chir4.1 (assembly GCF_900215175.1). NCBI lineage: Bacteria > Bacillati > Actinomycetota > Actinomycetes > Micrococcales > Microbacteriaceae > Curtobacterium > Curtobacterium sp. 314Chir4.1. The sequence goes on along the minus strand of NZ_OCMI01000001.1, from coordinate 277,227 downwards.
CGGGCGGCGCGCTCGAGGTGGGCGATGACCGCGCGGTGTCCCACGTGCACGCCGTCGAACTTGCCGATGGTCACGGCGCTCGGCCCGAAGCCCTGCGCCACGTCGGCGATGTCGTCGTAGTACTGCATGCCGCTCCCCTACTCGCCGGCCGTCACGCCGGACGGCGCCGGCTCGGTGGCGACGGCGGTCCGGTGGTGCTTCCGCAGCCACCACAGTCCGGCCGCGGGCAGCACGAGCGGGGCGAAGGCGTAGCCCATGCCGTAGTAGGACCAGATGGTGTCGTCGGGGAACAGCGCACGGTCGAACAGCGACAGGGTCCCGATGACGAGCACACCGGTCATCTCGAACACGATCGTCACGCAGGCGACCCGGTACCAGAAGCGCCCGGGGGCGATGAGGGCGATCATCGCGACGATGTACACCACGGCCGCGATGGCGCTCAGCGTGTACGCGAACGGCGCGAAGTCGAACTTCTCGATGATCTGGACGACGCTGCGTCCGGTCGCCGCGAGCGCGAGGATGCCGTACACGGCGATGAGGACGCGGCCGATGCCCGTCGCGAGTGAGGATCTGGTCGCCATTGCACCGATTCTACCGACGCCGGGCGGGACGGATGACGCACCGCGACGATCGGCTCGACCCGGCCCCGGGGTCAGTTCAGGGCGAACCAGATCTGGTACATCCGGTAGACCATGACCGCGACGGTGAACGCGCCGGCACCGAGGACGACGGTGCTCCACTTCGTCCGGTCGATGAGCGCCCAGACGATGGTGGCCGGCGGCACGAGCAGCACCGACACCGCGTACACGCCGAACTCGAGGCCGTTGCCCTTCGGCGCACTGCCGACGGCGGGGAGCACGAGGGAGATGACGCCCTGCGCCAGCAGGAGCAGCTCGACCAGGACGAGCGACCCGACCGTGTAGTCGTTGGGCTTCCACCCGATGAAGCCGACGACCACCGCGAACAGGCCCGCCACGACCGCGATGACGAGCTGCACCCACATGAACCACTCGATCACGCGCGCACCCCCGTCGGGGTCGGGAAGTTCGTGATGACCCGGAGCAGCCCGCGCCGGACGGACACGAGGCCGACGAGGCGGTCGTCGTCCGCGGCGACCGCGGCCACGGGGCCGTCCGAGTCGGGGTGGTCGGCGGCGACGCGCTTGCCGTCGGTGAGGTCCTTCGCCGCCGCGGCGTCGAGGGTCACCGACGAGAAGAGGCGTCGGGCGACGTCGGCGGGACGGGCGAGGGCAGCCCGGACGTCGACGGACTCGTCCTCCAGGTCGATCGCGTCGTCGACGTCGAACGGCCCGACCTCGGTGCGCCGGAGCGCGGTCAGGTGGGCACCGGTGCCGAGCGCGGCGCCGACGTCACGCGCGAGCGCCCGGACGTAGGTGCCGGAGGAGCAGGTGACGACCACGTCGAGGTCGACCACCGCCACGTCGGCGCCGTCCACCGAGACGACCCGGTCGTTCCGACCGGTCACGTCGAACCGGGAGACCGTCACCGCGCGCGACTTCATGACGACGTCCTCGCCCTTGCGCGCGAGGTCGTACGCACGCCGGCCGTCGACCTTGATCGCACTGACCGTCGACGGCACCTGCTCGATCGCACCGCGCTGCGCCGCCACGGCCGTCTCGACCGCGGCGTCCGAGACGTCGGCGGACGCGGTGCCGACGGCCACGGTCGGCGTGCCGTCCGCGTCGTCGGAGTCCGTGGAGACGCCCAGGCGGATCGTCGCCGTGTAGGTCTTGCCGAGGCCGACGAGGTGCGTCAGCAGTCGGGTCGACGAGCCGATGCCGAGGAGCAGCAGGCCGGTCGCCATCGGGTCGAGGGTGCCGGCGTGGCCGACCTTCTTCAGACCCAGCCGACGCCGTGCGATCGAGACGACCCGGTGGCTGGAGATCCCCTGCGGCTTGTCGACGAGGAGGATGCCGTCGGGCGCGGTTTCGAGCACCAGAGGAGATTACCAGCGGTCGGGCCCGTCAGCAGGCGTCGTTCCACTCCCGGCGGGGGTGCTCGGGGTCGGTGACGTCGAGCACGGCGGAGGCCGCGATCTTGACGTCCGCCCGGCGCTCGAGCCGGCCCGACTCCTGCTCGACCCACAGCGACCAGCGCCAGAGCCGGTGGGCACCGTGGGCCAGCACCCCGTGCCCGTGCACCACGAGGACACCCGGGCCCTCGCCGGTGGACCGGAACGGCGCGACGAGGTCGGATCGCAGCGCGTCGACGTCACTCGACGGGGCGGCGGCGGCCATCGCGGACACCCCGTGCTGCTGGAAGCCGTCGACGAGGCCGGACGCCACGCGCTCGAGGTCGACGCCGTCCTGGCCGTCGATGCCGACGACGGTCCGGTTCGTGCCGACCTGTGCGATCACCTCGGCCGCGATCGCGGCCATGGTGTCGGTCTCCTGGGGTGCCCAACGTGCCATGTGTCCACCGTAGGCTGTCGTGGTGAACGCGAGTCGTGCCTCCCGACCGAATGTGGACAACGTGCCCCGTCCACAGGACGCGACCCCGGCACCGGACATCGCGACACCGCTCATCGCCTGGTTCCGCGCCGAGGCGCGGGACCTGCCCTGGCGCCGCGCCGGTTTCCCGGCGTGGGGCACGCTGGTCAGCGAGATCATGCTGCAGCAGACGCAGGTGGCGCGCGTCATCCCCCGCCTGGAGGCATGGCTCACCCGGTGGCCGACGCCTGCGGACCTCGCGGCCTCACCCCCGGCGGACGCGGTGCGCGCCTGGGACCGGCTCGGCTACCCGAGACGGGCGCTCGCGCTGCACGCGGCCGCGACCGCGATCGCCGAGCAGCACGCCAACGTGGTGCCCCGCGACGTCGCGGCGCTGCTCGCGCTGCCCGGCATCGGCGACTACACGGCTCGCGCCGTCGCGGTCTTCGCGTACGGCGACCGGCACCCGGTCGTCGACGTGAACGTCCGACGGGTGCTCGCGCGCGCCCTGCTCGGCCAGGGCGAACCCGGCCCGGCGAAGGTGAAGCAGGACCTCCCGCTGATGGAGTCGGTGCTGCCGGACGACCGCGACGACGCCGCAGCGACGAACGCCGCCGTGATGGAGCTCGGCGCACTCGTCTGCGTCGCCCGCTCCCCCGCGTGCGACGCGTGCCCGATCGCGGACCGCTGCGCGTGGCGGGCCGCCGGGTACCCGGAGCACGAGGGACCGCGGGCACCGAAGCAGGCGAAGTTCGCCGGCAGCGACCGGCAGGTGCGCGGCCTGATCATGGCAGAGCTCCGCGCGAGCGACGTCCCCGTCACGCGGGACGAGATCGAACCGGTCTGGCCCGACGCCGAGCAGCGGGACCGGGCGCTCGCGTCGCTCCTGCGCGACGGACTGGCCGTCGGGGACGACGCGAGCGGCTACCGGTTGCCCGAGGGCTGACCGGACGGGTCAGGCGCGCGCCTCGTCGGCGTCGTCCTCGTCCTCGTCCTCGTCGTCGTGCTTGTACGGATCGGCGTCACCGGCGTAGCTCGCACCGGCCGCGGCGGCACGGACCTGCTCGTCGCGCACCTGGGCCTGCACGAGCAGGTCCTCCATGTGCGCCGACGTCTCCGGCAGGGCGTCGGCGATGAACTCGAGCGACGGGGTGAGCCGCGCCGTGATGTTCTTGCCGACCTCCGAACGGAGCATGCCCGTCGCGGCCTTGAGTGCGGCGGCCGAGTCGGCACGCTCCTCGTCGGTGCCGTACACCGTGTAGAAGATCGACGCGTGCTGCAGGTCACCGGTCACGCGGACGTCGGTGATCGTCACGAACCCGAGCCGCGGGTCACGCAGACCCTTGTCGAGTCGGCGTGCGACGACTTCCTTGATGCGGTCCGCCATCTTGCGTGCGCGCTGCGGATCGGCCATGGGTGCCTCCTGTGGAGATGTCTTGCTCTGGAACGGGGCTGGGCCCCGGCCTCCCGTGAAGGAGACCGGGGCCCAGGGTACTCACGCGACTAGTCGCGCGGCTTCTCGACGAGCTCGGTGGTCTCGATCTCGTCGCCGATCTGGATGTCGTTGAACTTGCCCAGACCGATACCGGCTTCGAAGTCCGTGCGGACCTCGGTCACGTCGTCCTTGAAGCGACGCAGCGACTCGATGGCCAGACCATCGGCGAGCACCACGCCTTCGCGGATGACGCGCGCCTTGGCGTTGCGCGTGATCGTGCCGGAGCGGACGATGACACCCGCGATGTTGCCGAACTTGGAGGAACGGAACACCTCGCGGATCTCGGCGACGCCCGACTGGACCTCTTCGTACTCGGGCTTGAGCATGCCCTTGAGGGACTGCTCGATGTCCTCGAGTGCGTTGTAGATGACCGAGTAGAAGCGCACGTCGATGCCTTCGCGCGCCGCACGCTCGCGGGCCTTGACGTCCGGGCGGACGTTGAAGCCGACGACGATCGCGTTGTCGATCGTGGCCAGGTCGATGTCCGACTCCGTGATCGCACCCACACCGCGGTGCAGGATGCGGAGCTGGACGCTGTCGTCGACCTCGATGTCCAGGAGCGACTGCTCGAGTGCCTCGACGGCACCGGAGACGTCACCCTTGATGATGAGGTTGAGCGAGTCGACCTTGCCCTCTTCGAGTGCGCGGGTGAAGTCCTCGAGCGAGATGCGCTTGCGGGCCTTGGCCAGCTGGGCGTTGCGCTCGGCGGCTTCACGCTTCTCGGCGATCTGACGTGCCGTGCGGTCCTCTTCGGTGACGAGGAACGTGTCACCGGCGCGGGGCACCGAGGACAGACCCTGCACCTGGACCGGGCGGCTCGGCGTCGCGGCCTTGACCGCCACGCCGTTCTCGTCGGTCATCGCACGGACGCGGCCGTAGGCCGTGCCCGCCACGATGGCGTCGCCGACGTGCAGCGTTCCGGACTGGATGAGGACGGTCGCCACCGCACCACGGCCCTTGTCGAGCCGTGCTTCGATCGCGACGCCTCGGGCGTCCTTGTCGGGGTTCGCACGCAGGTCGAGACCGGCGTCGGCGGTCAGCAGCACGGCGTCCAGGAGCTCCTGGATACCGATGTTCTGACGAGCCGAGACGTCGACGAACATGACGTCGCCGCCGTACTCCTCGGCCACCAGGTTGTACTCGGTGAGCTGCTGGCGGACCTTGGCCGGGTTCGCGCCTTCCTTGTCGATCTTGTTCACCGCGACCACGATCGGCACGTTCGCCGACTGGGCGTGGTTCAGCGCCTCGATCGTCTGGGGCATGATGCCGTCGTCCGCCGCGACCACGAGGATCGCGATGTCGGTGACCTGCGCACCACGGGCACGCATGGCCGTGAAGGCCTCGTGACCCGGGGTGTCGATGAACGTGATCGGACGCTCGATGCCCTCGTGCTCGGTGACGATCTGGTACGCACCGATGTGCTGGGTGATGCCACCGGCCTCGCCCTCGACGACCTTCGAGTTCCGGATCGCGTCGAGCAGGCGGGTCTTGCCGTGGTCGACGTGACCCATGACGGTGACGACCGGGGGACGCTGCTGCAGGACGGAGTCGTCCTCGTCGGCGTACTCGGCGTCGATGTCGATGTCGAAGCCCTCGAGGAGCTCCTTGTCCTCGTCCTCCGGCGAGACGATCTGGATCTTGTAGCCCAGCTCGTCGCCGAGGACCTCGAACGTGGCCTCGTCCAGGGACTCGGTCGCGGTCGCCATCTCACCGAGGTGGAACAGCACCGTCACCAGGTTGCCGGGGCTCGCGTCGATCTTGTCCGCGAAGTCCGAGATGCTCGCACCACGACGGAGTCGCACGACCGTGTTGCCGTCACCGCGAGGGACCTGCACACCGCCGAGCGACGGTGCCTGCCGCATCTCGTACTCGGCGCGCTTCGTCCGCTTCGACTTGCGGGCACGGCTCTTGCCGCCACCGCGACCGAACGCACCAGCGGTCCCGCCGCCGGGGCCACGACCACGGCCACCGCCACCGGCGGGACGCGGGCCGCTGAAGGCCGGACGCGGGAAGCCGCCACCGGCACCACCGGCACCGCCCGGACGACCACCGGGGCCGCCACGACCGCCGCCACCCTGGCCCGGGCGCTGCCCGAAGCCGTTCGGACGGTTGCCCTGACCGGGCCCACCGGGACGCGGGGCACCCGGACGGGGAACGCCCGGACGCGGCGGAGCCGGGCGCGGGATGCCGTTGCCGCCACCGGCGCCGCCGGCGGGGCGCTGGCCCATGCCCTGGTTGGACGAGTACGGGTTGTTGCCCGGACGCGGCGGGCGCGAGCCCATGCCCTGGCTCGACGCGTAGGGGTTGTTGCCCGGGCGTGCGCCCGGCTTCGGGCCACCAGGCTTCGGACCGGCTGCTGCACCGGGCTTCGGAGCGCCACCGGGCTTGACGGCGTCGCTCTTCGCCTCGGGGGCTGCGCCGTCACCGGCGTCGCCGGACTGCTCGGCGGCAGCCTTCTCGGCAGCAGCGGCCTTGCGCGCAGCCTCGGCCTCGGCCTGTCGCTGTGCGACGGACTTCGGCGCGGCCGGCGTCGGCACGTCGGCGGCGGGCGCCTGCACCTCGGGCTCGGGGGTGGGTGCCGGACGTGCCGGACCCGGGCGGGGGCCGCCCGGCTTCGGCGCGCTCGACTTGGGTGCAGCCGCCGTGGCGGGTGCACTCGGGGTCTGTGCCGCGGCGGGCTTCGACGCCGAGGCGCCGTCAGCCTGCAGCGCAGCGCGGAGCTTGCGTGCGACGGGGGGTTCGACGCTGGAGCTCGGGCCCTTGACGAATTCGCCGAGTTCCTTGAGCTTCTCCATTGCGGTCTTGCTGTCGACACCGAGTTCGGATGCGATCTCGTGTACGCGTGGTTTTGCCACTGTTCTCCTTCACGGGTCCCACCCCGTGGAGGGGCAGGACTCAATGGATGACGGGTCTCATTTCGAGCCGCTCATCAGTTGTCCATAAGCCGTTCAGCCTGTTCTGTCGTGTCCTGGTGTCCGCCCGACTGCGCGGCTTCGAGGCCGTGCAGGTGGTCGAGCACTGCGGACGTGTCGGGTTCGCGATCCAGCCGGAGCGCCCGACGGAACGCCCGGCGCTTGACGGCCAGCTCGTAGGCTTCGACGGTCGGGGTGAGCCATGCTCCCCGGCCCGGCATGACTGCCTTCGGATCCGCCACGACTCGCCCATCGCTCAGGGCGACGACACGGAGGAGGGAGGATCGGGGAGCGCGACGACGACTGCCGATGCACGTTCTGACGGGGACCACCTTACTCCTTGCCTCGGATCGACGCGATCCGGCACGCCCGGACCGGACGTGCCGGCAGCGAAACCGTCAGTCCTCGCCGTCCAGGATCGAGTCCGGCTGGATGTCGATCCTGGCGCCCGTGAGCTTGGCGGCGAGGCGGGCGTTCTGTCCCTCTTTCCCGATCGCGAGCGACAGCTGGTAGTCCGGCACGAGGGCGCGGACGGCCTTCGTCGAGGCGTCGAGCACGAACGCGCTCGTCACCTTGGCGGGCGACAGGGCGCTCGCGACGAACGAGGCGAGGTCGGACGAGTAGTCGACGATGTCGATCTTCTCGGCGCCGAGCTCCGTCGTCACGGCACGGACACGAGCACCGAGCTCGCCGATGCACGCCCCCTTCGCGTTCACGCCGGGCTCGTTCGCCTTGACCGCGATCTTCGTGCGGTGGCCGGCCTCCCGAGCGAGCGAGGTGATCTCGACGACACCGGACGCGATCTCCGGGACCTCGAGCGCGAACAGCTTCCGAACCAGGCCCGGGTGCGTGCGGGACACCGTGATCTGCGGGCCCTTGGCACCGCGGCCGACGCTCGTGACGTACACGCGGATGCGGGACCCGTGCTTGTAGTCCTCGCCCGGCACCTGCTCCTCCGGCGGCAGGATCGCCTCGACCGTGCCGAGGTCGACGTGCACCATCTTCGGGTTCGGGCCCTGCTGGACCACGCCCGCGACGATGTCGCCTTCCTTCCCGCGGAACTCGCCGAGGATCTTGTCGTCGCCGATGTCGCGCAGGCGCTGGTTGATGACCTGCTTGGCGGCGAACGCGGCGATGCGGCCGAAGTCGCTGGGCTGGTCGACGGCCTCGCCGATCACGGTGCCCTCGTCGTCGCGCTCGGGCACGTAGACGGAGACCTCGCCCGACTTGCGGTCGAGCTCGACACGGGTCTGCGCGTCGACGGGCTCCTCGTTCTCCGTGCGGTGCTTCTGGTACGCCGTCAGGATGGCCTGTTCGATGATCTGGACGAGTTCGTCGAACGGGATCTCCCGCTCACGCTCCATGAGTCGCAGGACTGCGAGATCGATCTTCACCGAGGGCCTCCGTATTCAGATGAGTCGCTCCCGCGGATGGAACCGCGCGGAAGTCGGCGACCAGACTACCGCACTGCGGGTCGCGGACCCGGCCTGACGACGGACTGGAGGCGCAGCGCCAGCTGGCACCGCGCCTCCAGTCCGTCCTGCTGTCGCGTCGAGGACGCGACCCGCTAGATCGCGCGCACCGCGTCGAGCAGCTCGGCGACCGGCACGTCGCGGCGTTCGCCGCTCGCGCGGTTCCAGAGCTCGACGACGCCGTCGGCGGCGCCGCGACCGGCGACCACCACGATCGGCATGCCCAGGAGCTCGGCGTCGCGGAGCTTCACGCCGGGCGAGACCTTCGGACGGTCGTCGTACACGACCTCGAACCGTTCGCCCTCGAGCTGCGCGACGAGGTCCGCCGCCAGCTCGTAGGCGACCTCGTCCCTGCCGGTGGCGACCACGTGCACGTCGAACGGGGCGACGTTCTTCGGCCAGGCCAGGCCCTTCTCGTCGTTGTGCGCCTCGGCGAGGATCGCCAGGATGCGCGTGACGCCGATGCCGTACGACCCCATCGTGACCGTGCGGAGCTTGCCGTTCTCGTCCTGCACCTTGAGGCCGAGCGCCTCGGCGTACTTGCGGCCGAGTTGGAAGACGTGCCCGATCTCCATGCCACGAGCGGTCTCGAGCGGGCCGGAGCCGTCCGGTGCCGGGTCGCCCGCACGCACGTCGGACACCTCGGCCACGCCGTCGGCCACGAAGTCACGTCCGGCGACCAGGCCAGAGACGTGCACGCCGCGTTCGTTCGCGCCCGTGATCCAGGCGGTGCCGTCGACCACGCGCGGGTCGACGAAGTAGCGGATGCCGGTCGCGCTGTCGGCACCGAGGACCTGCGGGCCGATGTAGCCCTTGACCAGGCCCTTGTGCTTCCGGAAGTCGTCGTCGCCCGCCGCCTCGACCTCGGCCGGTGCGAACGCCACCTCGGCGCGCTTCAGGTCGACGTCGCGGTCGCCGGGGAGCCCGACGACGACGACCTCGCGGGTGCCGTCCAGGTGGGTCAGGGCGAGCACGACGTTCTTCAGCGTGTCGGCCGCGGTCCACGGCGCGCCGTCGCGCGGGGCGACCTCGTTCGCGTGGGCGACGAGCGTCTCGATCGTCGGGGTGTCCGACGCGGGCAGGAGCACGGGCTCCGGCTGGCCGTCGATCGGCAGCGCGTCCGGCACCGGCGTGACGTAGGCCTCGACGTTCGCGGCGTACCCGCCGGCGCTGCGGACGAAGGTGTCCTCGCCGACGCCGATCGGGTGCAGGAACTCCTCGGACTTCGAGCCGCCCATCGCGCCGGCATCCGCCTTGACGATGACGTACTCGAGGCCCAGCCGGGCGAAGATCTTCTCGTACGCGTCGCGCATGACCTGGTAGCTGCGCTCGAGGCCCTCGTCGGTGAGGTCGAACGAGTACGCGTCCTTCATCGTGAACTCGCGACCGCGCAGGAGGCCGGCGCGGGGACGGGCCTCGTCGCGGTACTTGTCCTGGATCTGGAACAGCGTGACCGGCAGGTCCTTGTAGGAGCCGTAGAGGTCCTTCACGAGGAGCGCGAACATCTCTTCGTGCGTCGGCGCGAGCAGGTAGTCGGCGCCCTTGCGGTCCTGCAGGCGGAACATGCCGTCGCCGTACTCGGTCCAGCGGTTCGTCGCCTCGTACGGCTCGCGCGGCAGGAGCGCCGGCAGCAGGACCTCCTGCGCTCCGGCGGCCACCATCTCCTCGCGGATGATGTGCTCGATGCGCGCGCGGACCCGCAGGCCGAGCGGCAGCCAGGCGAAGATGCCCGGGGCCTGGCGACGGACGTACCCGGCGCGGACGAGCAGCTTCGCGCTCGTCACCTCGGCGTCGGAGGGGTCGTCGCGGAGCGTACGGAGGAACAGATGCGAAAGCCGTGTGACCACGGGGCAAGCCTAGCGGCGCGCGGAGCCGGTGCTGCGTGGGGGGGGCGGGTCGGGCCCGTGCGGGTCGGCGTGTGCGTGGGCGCGCGCCCGCGCTCGCGCCGTGCGAGGTCCCGCGGTGGACGGTGCGGGGTTCCGTGCAGTGTGCGAGGCACGTGGCCTCGCACACCGCGCGGAACCTCGCACACTGCCTCGGGCGCTGGGCGCCACCTCGCACCGTGCGACGGCGCGCGCCGGTGCTAGGACGTGACGACGAGGGGCTTGCCGGTGCCGGCCGCGGGACCCATGTCCTCGGCGAGACGGTTCGCCTCGGTGATGAGCGTCTCGACGATCTCGGCTTCCGGAACGGTCTTGATGACCTGGCCCTTGACGAAGATCTGCCCCTTGCCGTTGCCCGACGCGACGCCGAGGTCGGCCTCACGGGCCTCGCCCGGGCCGTTCACGACGCAGCCCATGACGGCGACGCGGAGCGGGACGGTCATGCCCTCGAGCCCCTTGGTGACGTCGTTCGCCAGCTGGTAGACGTCGACCTGCGCACGGCCGCAGCTCGGGCAGGAGACGATCTCGAGCTTGCGCTCGCGGAGGTTCAGGGACTGCAGGATCTGCAGGCCGACCTTCACCTCTTGTGCAGGCGGGGCGGAGAGGGACACGCGGATGGTGTCGCCGATGCCCTCGGCCAGCAGGATGCCGAACGCGGTGGCGCTCTTGATGGTGCCCTGGAACTCCGGACCGGCCTCGGTCACGCCGAGGTGCAGCGGCCAGTCCCCCGCCGCGGCGAGCTGTCGGTAGGCCTTCACCATGACGATCGGGTCGTTGTGCTTGACCGAGATCTTGAAGTCGTGGAAGTCGTGCTCCTCGAACAGGCTCGCTTCCCAGACGGCTGACTCGACGAGTGCCTCTGGCGTGGCCTTGCCGTACTTCTGGAGCAGGCTCGGCTCGAGCGATCCGGCGTTGACCCCGATGCGCAGCGAGACGCCGGCGTCCTTCGCGGCACGGGCGATCGCACCGACCTGGTCGTCGAACTTCCGGATGTTGCCCGGGTTCACACGGACCGCGGCGCACCCGGCGTCGATGGCCTGGAAGACGTACTTCGGCTGGAAGTGGATGTCCGCGATGACCGGGATCTGCGACTTCTTCGCGATGATCGGCAGCGCGTCGGCGTCGTCCTGCGTCGGGACCGCCACGCGGACGATGTCGCAACCGGAGGCCGTGAGCTCGGCGATCTGCTGCAGCGTCGCGTTGATGTTCGTCGTCGGCGTCGTGGTCATCGACTGGACGGACACCGGCGCGTCGCCGCCCACGAGCACCTTGCCGACCCGGATCTGCCGGGACTTGCGGCGCGGGGCGAGGGTTTCCGGGACTTTCGGCAGACCGAGGTTCACTGCAGGCACGAGGTGCACTCTACGCGCAGTGGTCGGGCGTTCGGATCAGACGACCGTGATGAGCGGCGCGTAGAGCCGCATCGTCGCGAGCGCCCGCTCGTGGTCGTCGTCGCTCGCGCCGGCGCACGCGTCCGCCACGACGGTCACGGTGGCACCGGTGTCCGCGGCCGCCAGCGCGGTGGACAGGACGCAGCAGTCGGTCGATACGCCGACCAGGACGAGGTGCGGGTGGTCGCCGGTGACGGCCCGGAGGCTCGTCCCCCACTTGCCGAAGGTCGTCTCGGTCACGACGGGGTCGCGTCGGTCGGCCGCGGCGGTCCGGAACGGTTCGGTCAGGTCCCAGAGCGGGTCGGTGTCCGGTACGAGTGCGAACGGCCAGTCGCGGTAGTACGGCACCCAGGCACCCTGCGGGTGCTCCGGTGCGACGAAGCGGGTGAAGACCGTGCGGCCGGTGAACCGTGGGAGCAGCCGCTCGATGCCCGCGGCGGCGTGGTCGTAGCGCGGAGTGGCCCAGGGACTGTCGCCGGTGAAGACCTCCTGCATGTCGACCACGACGAGCCATGCGTCGTCGGGCACACCCGCGACCGCCGCGTCGACCGCGCTCATGCCTGCTCCTGCCGGCGGACCGACCCCCGCGCGAAGAGCAGGGTGCCGAGGAACCCGACGACGAGTGCCACGAGGACGCCGAGGTTCGCGTACGCCCACGCGCCGGTGCGCCCGCCGAGGCCGAACGGCTCGAGGAGGTACCCCTGCCAGTTCAGCCAGGCCGGCACGCCGTAGGTGTTCGTCACGAGCCCCCAGCCGAGCGCGGTCCCGACGACGACGAGGCCGACGGCGAGCCACCGGACGTCGCCGTAGCGCCCGCGACGGTCCTCGAGCTCCCGCTCGGCGTACGGCGCCCGACGGATCACCACGTCGGCCACGAACACCCCGCACCACGCGGCGATCGGGACACCAAGGGTGACGAGGAACGCCTGGAACGGCTGGATGAACGAGTCGGCGAAGAACACCACGTAGACGGCGCCGGCGACCATGAACACGCCGTCCACCCCGGCCGCCACCGGGCGCGGGATACGGATGCCGGCACTCAGCAACGCCAGCCCGGAGCTGTAGATGTCGAGCACGGCGCCGCCCACGAGCCCGAGCACCGCGACGAGCGCGAACGGGATGAGGAACCAGACCGGAAGCACAGTCGTGAGCGCACCGATCGGGTCGACGGCGATCGCCGCGTTGAGGTCCTTCGACGAGTCGGCGAGCAGGACGCCGAGCACGACGAGGACGATCGGCGCGAGTGCACCGCCGAACGTGGTCCACCAGACGACCCCGCGGGTCGATGCCGAGCGCGGCAGGTACCGGGAGTAGTCCGCCGCGGCGTTGACCCAGCCGAGCCCGAACCCGGTCATCACGAGGACGAGCGCCCCGACCACGTTCTGGGCACTCCCGGACGGCAGCGCGGCGATCGCACCGAGGTCGATCGAGGGCAGCGCGAGCGCGACGTAGACGATCGTGAGCACCGCGGTGATCACCGTGATCCAGGTCTGCAGGCGCATGATCACGTCGAACCCGGCGATCCCGGCACCGACCACCAGGGCGGCGACCACCACGAGCGCGACGAGCTTCGTCAGGACGCCGCCGTCCCAACCGAGCTCGCGGAACACCGTCGACGTGGCGAGGACCGCGGCCGACGCGAGCGCGGTCTCCCACCCGACCGTGAGGATCCAGCTGAGGAACGCCGGCAGGCGGTTGCCGCGGACGCCGAACGCCGCCCGGCCGAGGACCATCGTCGGTGCAGAACCCCGCTTGCCGGCGATCGCGACGATCCCGCACAGCAGGAACGAGAACGCCACCCCGATGACGGAGACGATCGTGGCCTGCCCGAAGGAGATGCCGAACCCGAGGACGAACGAGCCGTACGACAGGCCGAGGACCGAGATGTTCGCGGCGAACCACGGCCAGAAGAGGTCCCTCGGGCGTCCCTTCCGGTCGGACTCGGCGATGACGTCGGTGCCCTGCCGCTCGACCGTGCGGACTTCCGGAGCTGTGCTCATGGACTGAGCGTAGTGCTCCGTCCGCGCCGCCTGGCTAGCCGAACAGGTTCACGGGCCGCACGATGTCGGCGTAGATGAGCAGCGCGCTCATGCCCGCGAGGAGGACCACCACGACCATCGTCAGCGGCATGGTCTTCGCGAGGTCGATCGGCCCGGGATCCGCCTTGCCGACGAGTTTGAAGGAGCGACGCTTCACGGCCTCCCAGAGGGCACCGGCGATGTGCCCGCCGTCGAGCGGCAGGAGCGGCACCATGTTCAGGACGAACAGCCCGATGTTCAGCGACGCCAGCAGTCCGAGGATCGTGTAGGCCTTGTCGATCACCGGCACGCCGCTCATCGACGACACCTCGCCGATCGCCCGCCCGACGCCGACGACCGAGACCGGGCTGTCCTGCGATCGTTCCTGCGCCCCGAACGCCGCGTTCCAGACGGCGACGAGTCGCTGCGGCAGGTCGATGATCAGGTGCGCGGACGCCGAGATCTGCGCACCCGTGGCCGGCAGCACCGTGGCGGGCGACTGCCGCACCAGCGACTGCCCGATGCTCACCCCGACCACGCCGACCTGCTGCGTCTTCGTGCTGCCGTCGTCGTTCTTCGCGACCGTGCCGTCGGCGGTGTAGACGTCACGCGTCGCGGTCGTCGGCGTGATGTGCAGCGTCTTCTCCGCACCGTCCCGTTCGACGACGACGGCGACGTCCTTGCCCGCGGACTCCTGGAACACCTCGGAGACCTCGGTGATGGTCGGGTCCTGCTTACCGTTGACCGACAGCACGACGTCGCCGGGACGGATGCCGGCCTCCTTCGCCGGCGACACGGCATCGCCCGGGGCGCACGTGGTGGCCTGGCTGGTCGGCAGGACGCAGTCGACGCTCGACGTGAAGGTGGTCGTGGGCGCACCGAACCCGACGAGCAGTACCCCGAACAGGAAGATGCCGATCACGAGGTTCATCGCGGGACCGGCGACCATCACGATGATGCGCTTCCACCAGACCAGCCGGTAGAACGCCCGGGAGTCGTCGCCGCCCGAGTCCGCGATCTGCTCGGCGCTCGCCTGCCGGGCATCTTGCACGAACGCGCCGTACATGCCGGTGTTCGTGATCGCGTTCGGTCGCCCCGAGGCCCGCGGCTTGAGCATGCCGACCATCGAGATGTAGCCACCGAGCAGGATCGGGCGGATGCCGTACTCCGTCTCGCCCCGCTTGAACGACCACATCGCCTTGCCGAAGCCCAGCGAGTACTGCGTCACCTTGACGTTGAACAGCTTCGCGAAGGACAGGTGCCCCAGCTCGTGGAGTCCGATCGAGACCAGCAGGCCGATGATGAAGACGACCACGCCGAGGACGAAGAGCAGGACGGATTCGACGGTCACCGGGAAAGGGTACGGGACCGATCCCATGACGGAGCCGAGCGAGCCCTGGGAGGTGAGTCGTGCCTCTCCCCACCGGCACGGCCGGCCCGCCGCTGGCGCGTCGCGCCGGAACCGGTGGTGTGGGCCCAGTCCGTCATGTCGTCACCACGGGACGGACTGGAGGCGCGACTCGCGTCAGCGGGACAGCGCGCGGTCCGCCGCCGTGCGCGCCCAGCGCTCCGCTGCCAGCACGCCCTGCAGGGAGGACTCCCCCGCGGTGTGCTCCCCGACCACACGCTCGACGGTGTCGACGATGTCGAGGAAACCGATCGCGCCCGCGTGGAACGCGGCGACGGCCTGCTCGTTCGCGGCGTTGAACACCGCCGGGAACGTGCCGCCGAGCTCGCCGACGCGCTTCGCGAGGGCGACCGCGCCGAAGGCCTCGGTGTCGAGCGGCTCGAAGGTCCACGTGCTCGCCGTCGTCCAGTCGAGCGGGACGCCGACGTGCGGAACGCGGTCCGGCCAGGCGAGCCCGAGCGCGATCGGCAACCGCATGTCGGGTGGTGAAGCCTGCGCGATGGTCGAACCGTCCACGAATTCCACCATCGAGTGCACGATCGACTGCGCGTGCACCGTCACGTCGATGCGGTCGTACGGGACGCCGAAGAGCAGGTGTGCCTCGATGACCTCGAGTCCCTTGTTGACGAGCGTCGCGGAGTTCGTCGTGACGACCAGGCCCATGTCCCACGTCGGGTGCGCGAGTGCCTGCGCCGGCGTGACGTCGCGGAGCTCGGCGCGCGAGCGACCACGGAACGGACCGCCGCTCGCGGTGAGGACCAGCCGGCGGACCTCGTCAGGAGCCCCGGAACGGAGGGCCTGGGCGATCGCGGAGTGCTCGCTGTCGACGGGGACGATCTGCCCGGGGGCCGCTGCGGCCTGCACGAGCGGGCCGCCGACGATCAGGCTCTCCTTGTTCGCCAGGGCGAGCGTCGCGCCGGACTCGAGCGCGGCCAGGGTGGGACCGAGGCCGACCGAGCCGGTGATGCCGTTCAGGACGACGTCGGCCTCGACGCTGCGCACCAGGCGTTCCGAGTCCTCGGCGCCGAACGCGGTGTCACGGACGCCGTGGCGCTCGGCCTGCTCGGCGACGAGGTCACGGTTGCTGCCGGCGGTGAGGCCGACGACCTCGAAGCGGTCCGGGTTGCGGTCGACGACGTCGAGTGCCTGTGTGCCGATCGAACCGGTGCTGCCGAGGATGACGATGCGGCGCTTCGCGGACGCCGCTGGGCGGTCGGGGGCGCCGGTCGCCGTCACGGGTCAGCCCTTGGCGAGGATGTCGACGACGAACACCAGCGTGGCGTTCTTCGGGATGCCCGACCCCTCGGCCGGGTTCGCTCCGTAGCCGTCGTCCGGGGTGACGACGATGAGGACCTGCGACCCGATCTTCTGGCCGACCAGGCCCGTCACGAAGCCCTTGATGAGCGAGCCCTCGGAGATCGTGAACGTCGTCGGAGCGCCCTTCGACCACGAGGAGTCGAACTCCTTGCCCGTGTCGTACACGACGCCCTTGTACTGGACCAGCGCGGTGTCGCCGTCGGCGATCGCGGCGCCGGTGCCCTGCTTGATGACCTCCGGCGTGGTCTTCGTCGGCGCGGCGACGCCCTTCGGGATGGTGATCTCCGGCTCGCCGTCGGCCTTGTCCGTGACGGTCGGGAGCTTCGGGTCCTGCGTCTGCGGGGTGCCGTTCGACTTCGTCGGGGTCTGCGCCACCACGTCGGCGACGACGACGATCTCGCCGCCGGTGTTGAAGCCGAGCGCCGAGGACTGGCCGATCGCGGCGATGCGGTCGCCGACGTTCGCGCACGCCAGCAGCGCGCCGAAGCCGGTGCCGCCGACCGAGAGGACCTGCGGGTTGCCCTGGTCGAAGCCGACCGTGCCGAGCTTCTTCGCGTCGGAGGCCTGGTACACGCTGTAGGACACCTGCGCGTAGTCGCCGTCCTTGAGCGCCGTGCCCGTGCCCTGCACGACCGTGCTGGCCTGCGGCTTCTTCGCCAACAGCCCCTTGTCGAACTTCACGGTCGGGGCGGTCGTGCCACCGAACGCTCCGGTGACGTCGATCGCCTTCGAGGCCGAACCGGGGTCCGGGCAGGACCTGATCGCCGCCGCCGTGGCGCTCGACGACGCGCTCGGCGTGGCCGAGGAACCGGACGAACCGGATCCGGAGCACGCGGCGAGTCCCAGCACGACGGCGGGGACGAGGGCGATCGGGAGCAGACGCAGACGCTTCACGAGGACCTAGTCTGCCGCACGCACCTTGGTGTGCGGCGCGTGGTGCACGGGAAACGCGACGGACCGGGCGATGAAGCAGAGGTTCGACGCCGTGGCGTGCGCTGCCTCGGCGTCGGCGACGCGGTCCGCCTCGAGGATGGTCACGACCGGGTGCAGGGTCGCCTCGGTCAGCTCACCGGAGCCGTCCCGGTTGAGGTTGAGGCTCGCCGTCGCGCGGTCCTCGTAGTCGACGACGGTGAAGCCCTGCGTCACGGCGACGTGCAGGTAGCTGAGCATGTGGCACTGCGCGAGAGCGGCGACGACGAGCTCCTCGGGGTTCCACCGGTCGCGGTCACCGCGGAACGTCGGGTCGGCGGAACCCGCGATGTCGGGCTTGCCCGTTGCGAGGACGTCGTGGTCACGGCCGTACTCGCGGTAGCCGCTCGTGCCGGTGCCGCGGTCGCCGGTCCAGCGGACGGAGACCTCGTAGGAGTGGTCGGTCACGGTGCGGCCCCTTCGGCTCGGTACGATTGCGGCATGACGGTGAGCCCCGACGTCCGCACTGATCGCCATCCTCTCACCGCCGACGGGTCGGTCGAACTCGCGGTCCTCGACCGCAACGGGTTCGACGAGAGCCGCCACGTCGGCGCCGGTGTGGTGGTGTCCGCCGACGGCACCGTCATCGACTCCGTCGGCGACGTGCAGGCGAGCATCTACCCCCGATCGACGATGAAGCCCTTCCAGGCACTCGCCGTCCGGCGTGCCGGGGCGGTGTTCTCCGGCGAGGAGCTCGTGCTCACCACGGCGAGCCACGCCGGCACGGCCGCGCACCAGGCGATCGCGCTCCACATGCTCGAGTCGTTCGACCACGTCGAGGCGGACCTCGGCTGCCCGCCGGACCTGCCGTTCGACCGGGCGACCGCCCGCACCATGACCGAGCCCCGACGGCTGGCGATGAACTGCTCCGGCAAGCACGCCGGCATGCTCGCGGCCTGCCGGGTCAACGGATGGGACGAGGAGACGTACCTCGACATCGCGCACCCGCTCCAGCAGCGCGTCCGGTCGACCGTCGAGGAGTTCACGCACGAGACGGTCGACGTCGTCGGCACGGACGGGTGCGGCGCCCCGGTGTTCCCGCTCACCCTGGCCGGACTCGCGCGCGGGTTCGCCGGCGTCGTCGCACGTGCCGAGGCCGACACCGCGGCGCTCACCGACGCGGTGCTCGACCACCCGTGGGCGATCGACGGCATCGGGCGCGCGAACACCGTGACGATCGAGCGGCTGCGGGTGCTCGCGAAGCTCGGGGCCGAGGGTGTCATGGTCATGGGCCTCCCCGGTGGAGCAGCCGTCGCGGTGAAGACCCTCGACGGCGCGCAGCGTGCCGGGACCCTCGCCGCGCTCACCCTGCTCGAGCGCAACGGCCTGGTGGACGCGGACGGTGTCGCCGACGTGATGGCGGCGACGGGCGAGAAGGTCCTCGGCGGCGGCGTCCCGGTGGGCGTCCTGCGCGCCGGCGACGGGCTCCGCTGACCGGTCCTGACCGGCCCGGCCCGGTCCTGTCCGGTCCTGTCCGGTCCGCACGTCACGGGTCGAGCTCCGGGAGCACCGGTGACACCGGGACGCCGGTCGTCTCGTCGCGCCGACGGACGGTGCACCCGTAGCGGGTGACCTCGACCAGGAGGTCCCACGCCCTCGGCACCTGACCGGGTCCCGGCACGAGCACCGCCGTGGTCGGGGCACGCGCACCGACGTCGCCGACGACGGCCGCGGTGCCGTCGGACATCGGCGGGCAGGGCTCGTCCGGGTTCGCGAGGAGGGTCCGCAGCTCCGGCGCGCTCGCGACCCGGATCGGTGTCCCCGAGGCCGCCGCCGCCGTGCGGACCTGTGCGGCGACCGCACGGAAGACCGCCGCAGCGAGCACGCCGGTGCCGACGACCGCGATGTGGGTGGGCCCGCGCCCTTCGACGGCGATCGTGCGCCCCTCGTCCGTCGAACCGAGCACGATCGTGGGCCGCGCAGGCGGCCCGGCGTCGTCCGACGGTCCCGGCACCACCGCCACGGGGCCGATCGTCGTGACGGCGGCGGCGTCGGTCGGCCGCGCCGCCTCAGCCCGCGTGGCACGGACGAGCAGGACGTCGATCACCGCGCAGCACGTCGCCGCGACGAGGAGCACCGCTCGTGACGGGCCCGGTAGCGGGGCCACGACGCCGGCGACGGTCGCGGCGACCGCCGCACCGACGAGGACGCATCGAGCGGCGAACGGTGTCATCCCGTCAGCGCACCACAGCGCGCCCGAGCGTCAGGGGCACCCGGCCTCAGTTGTGCACAGGACCGCACGGGGCTCCCCTGTTGAGGAGGAGCCCCGAAGCGTCACTGCACGAGGAAGAACTGCTCCCCGATGTCCACGCGTGCGCCGCGCTCCACCCGGTACCGACGACCCGGCTCACAGCGTCGGATCGAGCCGTCGATGTGCCGGACGACGGTGCCGTTGCCGGAGAACCGATCGGACACCCACAGGTCGTCACCGTCGCGACCGAGCTCGAGGTGGGTCTTCGAGACCGACTTGCCCGGGTCGTGCACGGTCAGCAGGTCGTCGAACCGCTCACCCGGCTGCGGACGCGGGAGCCGGCCGACCAGGCCCGTCCCGTGCACGCCGAACCGCTCACCCGTGCTGAAGTGCAGCACGAAGGGCGCACGGGTCGGGGTCTTGGTGACGATGCGGGTCTCGTCGACGTCGTCCTCGAGGTCGCCGTCGGCACTGGTCGGAGCAGCGTCGGTCGTCGGGAGCGGCAGCACGGGGCCGGTCATGCCCGGCACGGGTGGGAGCGGGGCTGCGACCGGGACCCCGATCGCGGCGGTGTCCGGGGCGGACGGCGCCGATGACGGGTGCGTCGCGGACCCGGGTGCCGTCGGAGGAGCGTCCGGGGCGTCAGCGGGCGCCTCGTCGGCGGTCGGGGCCGCGTGGACACCACGCTGCCGGAGCGGGGTGCGCGGGGTCTCCTCCGGCACCTCGCCCACGGTGTCCGACGGGATGTCGACGGACTGCGCGGAGGCCGGCTCGACGACGTCGTCCGAGCTGGCCTCGTCGGCGCTGGCCTCGGCCGCGTCGGCGCTGGCCCCGTCTGCGTCAGCCTCGTCTGCGTCTGCGTCTGCGGAGTCGTCCGCTGCCCAGTCCGGCCGGTCCATCGGCAGCGGGACGATCGGGCCGGTGAAGGCAGCCGTCACGGCGGGACGCACCGCACCGCACTCGGCGCAGAAGATGTCGTCCGGCTCGAGCTGGTGACCGCACACGTGGCACGTGGTGACCTGGTTCACCGGGTTCACCAGGGGTGTCGGGCGGAGCGGGCGACGGTCGACGAGGGGCTCGACGACGGCCGTGTCGTTCGCCTGCGGCGGCGAGGCCACCTCGGGCGCTCCGGTCCGCTCGGCGCTGGCGTCCTCGACGGGCTCGGCGGCGGCCTGTGTGCCCGGACGTCCGACCCACCAGGACGGGCCGGCGGGGGCTGCGGGCGGTGCCTGCTCCTCAGGGCGGCTCCACACCGGCGCAGCGGTCGGCGCCTGGTCCTGGTGGACGGGTGCCGCCGACTCGGACCGTTCGGCGAGGCGGGTCACCTCGGGGTCCTCTGGCTCGGAGGGGTAGGCGTTCGGGTCGAGCGGCGGCTCCACCGGCTCCGGCGCGAAGGGCTGCTCCGGTGCCGCGGGCGCGTGCGGAGGCTCCGGCTGTGCGGGAGCTGGCGGGACGTCGGCGCCGCGCTGTCCCTGACCGGCCCAGTCCGTGAGACCGGAGCCGGCTCCGTGCACGTGCGTCGGGGCGGTGCGCGGGGCGTGATCGTCGGGACGCTGGACCGGGACGGCCGCCGGCGGCTGCTCGTCGGAACGGTCGGTTCCGGTGAGCCACGCGCGGGTGGCGGGGTCGAGGGTCGCTTCCGGCAACCAGGCGTCGGTGGCGGGGTCCTGGCGACGCCCGTGCACATCGGGCTGCTGCAGCGGCGGCGGCGGGGCCTGTTCGACCGGCGGCTGAGCGGCTGGGCGTCGGCTCGCCGCAGCGGTCACCGCACGCCCGCACTCACCGCAGAAGATCGCTCCGTCCGGGAGCATCGATCCGCAGTGTTCGCATCTGATCACGGGTTGCCTCTGTCCTCACTCGGCCGTCCACGACGCTCGCCGGCCTGCAGGCCATCGTAGTCACGAGGCTCCCCCGGACCCTGGCCACGACCGGCGTTCGTCCGGCGTCGGGCGACGACCGAGGCCACGGAGGCTCCAGCGGTCCGCGATGCATCACCGATCCGCAGGGACCGGAGCGACACCGCTGCGCGGATTCGTTCCTTGCGTGTTCGTCCCGTCCGCAGGCTCGCGATCGCGTCGTCCGCGGCGGACCACATCCGGTCGGCCGCGGTCACGTCGGCGTCGTTCGGCCCGAACACCGAGCGGTCAGCGAGCGCAGCCAGTCCGGTGCCACCGTCACCCGGCGCGCCGGCGACCGCTTCGCGTCGGGTCGCCGAGCGTCCGACGTCGTGGCCGCGGTCGACGAGAGCGTCACGGTACTCGTCCCACGCGCCGACGATGCGCGCCCGCGGGGTCGGCGCCCGACGTCGTCGCCGGCGTCGGATCCGCTTGAGGAGCACGATCACGCCGAACGGCAGCAGCACGAGGGCCACGAAACCGAGCGTCGCGAGCACCCACGGCAGCGCCGCGAGCAGGATCTGCAACCAGAGCGGCTGGACCGGCGGCGTGTTGCGGTCACTCTGCGGCGGTGCCTGCTGCGACTGGTCCTGCTGCTCGGCCGGAGGCGGCGGGACGACGGTCTCCGGTCGTGTGACCGGCTGCGGCGTCTGCTGCTGCTCGTCCGGGATGTCCCGGACGGTCGGGTTCGGGTCGATCATGACCCACCCCCACTGCGCCGTGTCGACCTCGATGCGTGCGGTGACGTCCGACCCGCGGAAGGTGGTCGTGCCGCCCGAGGTCGTCCCTTCGGCGGCACTTCCTCCGGCGTCACCCCCGGCCGAGAACCCCATGACCACGCGGGCCGGGAACCCGAGCTGGTTCGCCATCAGCGCCGCGGCGGTCGCGTACTGCTCCTGGTCGCCGATCATCAGCGGGGACGTGAGGAGTTCCTGGATCCGGTCCGCACCGTGCCCCGAGCGACTCGCACGGTCGTCGCCGACCCCGTGGCTGACGTACCCGTTCCGCTTGAGTTCCTGGACCATCGCCACGAGCTTCGCGCCGTCGGTCTCGGCGTCCCCGGTGTACGCATCCACCGTGTCGCGGACCGCGTCCGGCACCGACCGCGGTGTCGGGATCGAGGCGCTGCCGGGACGCGCGGAGGCGAGCTGGTCGTCGGTCGGCTGGTCCGGCACCACCGCGGTCAGGTCGTAGCGGGTGCCGTCGCCGACACCGCCCACGACCGCGCCGGTCGCGGTGGAGCCGTTGTAGAAGAACGCTCCACGTTCCTGCTCGGCGCCCGACCCGGAGAACTCCACCCGTTCGAGGTCGCCCACGGTGGGCAGCCACACACCGCTGTACCCGTCGACGGTCACGCCGACGCGCACCGTCGTCCCCTGCACGCCGCGGACGTCGACGGACGTCGGGACGCGTTCGAAGGTCCCGGATGTGGTCGAACCGTCGGAACCGCCGACGCGGTAGACGACGCCGTCGTACGTGTCGAGCGTCGCGATCCGCACGAACCCGTTCGCGGGCAGGCCGGTCACCCGCAGCTGAGCGGTGTCGGACTCGGTCTGCTCCTCGTAGGCACGGAACCCGCTCAGGGGACTCACGTAGTCCCGCGGGTCGAAGGGCTTCACGACGTCGGTCCGCGCGACGGTGCGGCCGACCGAGGGCGGCGCGATGAGGCCCAGCCCGGTCGCGACGACGGCTGCGGCGACGATGGTGCCGGTCCCCACGAGCGCGGGCCGGAGGACGGACCGCACGAGCGGGACACGCGCACCGATGGTCGACGCCACGGCTGCGGCCCGGCGTGCGTGCCGCACGGTCAGCGCCCACACGAGCGCGATCCCGGTGAGTGCGACGGCCGTCACGATGGACGTGTCCAGGCGGCTCGGCCCGATCACGACACCCGCTGCGAAGAGCACCAGCGCCGGGATGCTCGCCAGTTCCTGCCTGGAGGCACGGGTCGCCACGCTCACGGCCGTCACCGTCGCGACGAGCAGCGTCACGAAGAACGGCACGAGCAGGGCTTCGTAGGAACCGACCGGCAGGCTGATGGTCACCAGCCGCTTCCAGCCGAGGGCGACGCCGGCGAAGAGGTCGACCAGGCCCTGCCCGGTCGGGAGGATCCCGTTGGCCTGGCCCGGGACGGCAGCCGGCACGCCGGTGAGGGCGAACACCGCGACGGTCGCGACGGCGACGACCGCGGTCGGGAGCCGGAACACCGTGCCGACGAGGGCGACCAGGGTGCCGAACACCACCGCCGTCACCGCGGCCACGACCATGGAGTCGTCGCGGTAGACGGGCCACCACGCCACACACGCCACGGCGAGGAGCAGCCAGGTCGCGAGGGTCCCGCCGACCAGCCGCGACGGCGCGAGCCGACGGGCGTCGCGGCGGACCGTCTTCCGGGCCCGCGTCTCCGGGGGTGCAGCGACGCTCATGCAGCGGCCGCCGATCGGTGCAGGGCGTGGCGCAGGTCGTCGAGGTAGCCGATCGTCATGACGGTGAGTCCGGCGACACGGAGGAACCGCGGCTGGGCCTCGGGTTCGCAGATGACGGCGACGACCTCGACGCCGACGGGGAACCGCGTCGCAGCCAGTCGCAGTGCTGGCAGCTCGACGGTCGACCCGACGACGAGGAAGGCGACCGAGATCCCGGCGGTGTCGCTGCCCACGATGCGCGACACCTCCGCGATCGGCAGACAGGCGTCCGCGAGTCCCACCGACGCGAAGTCGTCGAGCAGTCGTGTCGGGGTCACCGTGGGCAGCGACCGCACCGCGTACACCGCGCGCTTCGCGAACTCGGGCGTGCGCTCGGAGACGACGACCGAGACCTCACGGCCGTCCCGGATGGCCCGTGTCCCGAGGGAAGCCGCAGCGCTGACCGCGAGCTCGAACTCCTCGTCGTCGGCGAACTCGGCTCGCGAGAGTCCCAACGCGACCACCAGGTGCGATCGTCGGGTGTCCTCGAACTGCCGGACCATCAGCGCACCCGACTTCGCCGTCGACTTCCAGTGGATCGTGCGCGGGTCGTCGCCGGGCATGTACTCGCGGATGGCGTGGAAGGCGATGTCCGACGGTGAGAGGTCCGTCGTCGCCTGGCCCTCGAGGTCGCGGACCAGCCCCGTGCTCGTCGACGGGATCGCGATGGTCCGCGGGTGCACGATCACCTGCTCGCGCGCGGTCCACACGATCTCCCGGCGCACCAGCCCGACGGGGTCCGCGCGGACACCGGTCACCGGACCCACGTCGAGCACCCCGCGTCGGACGGTCGGCACCGGGACCTCCTGCTCGAAGGTCCCCCGGGAACCGATCGACGGGATCGCCACGTCGACGAGCCCAGCCCCCACCGGGACCTCGACGGTGATCGGCACCGACGGCAGACGGACCGGGTTCTCGGCGGTGACGACGACACCAGCCGGGTCTCCCACCGCCACGCGGTGCTGCGGCAGCCGCATCCGGATCACCAGACGTGAGCGTCCGATGAGCGCGACGGCCGCGACGACCACCAGGAGCGCACCCGCGAAACCGACCACGACGACCTCTCGCAGCCCGAAACGGTACCCGAGCACGAACGCGACGAGCGTGAGTGCTGCCACCGTCCATCCCAGGCCGGTGACCACGGCCGAGACCTCTGCCCACCCACGCTTGACGAGCCTCCAGGCCGTCGACCAGGCCCTGGCGAGACCCACGACAGCATCCGCTGCCACGCCCTCACGGTCCCCGACCAGCCGTGTGCGGACGTTCGTGAGGCCGGCGACCGTCCCCGTGCGCTCGTACGCCGTCGTCCCGCGACGCGACCGCGTCGAGGACGGGCGGCGCGACCGCGTCGAGACGGGCCGGCGGTCGGTCACGACGCGGCCCGGTCCGCCGGCGGCGGCGTCTCGACCAGCAGCTGCGCGATGACGCTCGTGGCGCTGACGCCGTCGAACTCCGCCTCGGCGTCGAGCACCAGACGGTGCGCCAGGATCGGCACCGCCAGCGCCTTCACGTCGTCGGGCGTGACGTAGTGCCGCGCGTTCAGCGCAGCGAACACCCGCGAAGCGCGCATCAGCCCCATCGCGCCGCGGACGCTCACGCCCAGGCGGACCTCGCTGGCCGAGCGCGTCGCGTCGACCAGGCGCGCGACGTAGTCCGCGATCACCGGGTCGACGTGCACCGAGCGGGCGAGCGTCGCCATCTCGGTGATCGTCGCGGCCGGCACGACGCTCGCGAGCGGGACCGAACTCGACGGCGCCGAGGAGGTCTCGAGGATCTTCACCGTCGCCGCGTGGTCCGGGTACCCGATCGACGCCTTCATGAGGAACCGGTCGAGCTGCGCTTCGGGCAGCCGGTACGTCCCCGCCTGCTCGACGGGGTTCTGCGTCGCGATGACCATGAACGGCGCGGCGAGCTTGTGGTTCACGCCGTCGACCGTGACCGCGGACTCCTCCATCGCCTCGAGCAGCGCCGACTGGGTCTTCGGGCTCGCGCGGTTGATCTCGTCGGCCAGGACGATGTTCGAGAAGACCGGGCCGCGGTGGAAGTCGAACTCCTGCGTCTTCTGGTCGTAGACGCTGATGCCGGTGATGTCGCCCGGCAGCAGGTCCGGCGTGAACTGGATGCGGTTCGTCGACCCCTGCACGCTCTGCGCCATCGCCCGGGCGAGGCTCGTCTTCCCCGTGCCGGGGACGTCCTCGAGGAGGAGGTGGCCCTCGCTGAGCATCGCCGTGACCGCCAGGCGGATCACGAACGTCTTCCCGAGGAGCACCTGCTCGACGTTGGTCACGATGCGGCCTGCGACGTCGGCGAACCAGGTGGCCTGCTCCGGGGTCATGCTCATGCGGTGTCGTTCCTCGTTCTCGGGGATGGCGGTAGGGGCAGCGTACGGTGAGCGGCGGCGGTGAGTCGTTACTCGGACGGCGCGGTGGACGGGTCCGTCGCGGGCGGATCCGCGGGCGCCACTGCCACCGCGGCGGACAGGTCGCCGGTGGTGGTCAGGCTCGATCCATCGCCGAGCGACAGCGTCAGCGTGGCTTGCACGCGAACCGAGCCAGCGAGCAGTGGCGGACTCGGTGCCGGGGCTGATGCGTCCCACGAATCAGTCGTGAACAGGCCGCTACCGTCGTCGCTCCCGTACCAGCGCGCCGTGTACCGAACGCTCATTCCGGCACCAGATGGTCCGTCGACCGCGATCGGGGTGCCCTGCTTTGCTGCGTCGACCGAAGCAGTTGCGTCGAGAGCGGCCGCACGCACCTGTTTGGACTGCGCATCCTGCGTGCAGAACGACGTGCCGGGACCGCCGCAGGCCCGAAGCGACACGGTCACAGGGACGTTCCGAGCACCGCCGCCGGGTACACCGCTCCAGGACTGGCCCGGTTGCAGGGTGACGGGGGTGCCGCTCCCGGTCTCGAGCAGGTAATGGTCGACGTCCGTTCGCGGCGCGGTGATCAGCGCGTTGGGCAAGCTGGAACTCTCAGACGTCAGCGCGACAGTCGGGGTGTCCGTGCCGTCCGGTCGTTGGTAGGCCGTGGTCTCGGTGTACTGGACGTTGCAGAAGAAGCCGTTGGACACGGTCACGGCGAAGGTGCGCTTCCCGCCGCCCACGCCGGTCACCGTCGTCGGGCTGGACGAACCCAACGACCCTCCGGGCGGGTTGTTGCAGTCGACGTTCCCGGACTGGAACACGCCGTAGCTGGTCGACGGGCCCCCGGCTGCGTCCGCGGCCCCCCACGTGACGGTGACCACGGACTTCCCGGTGCCGTCGTCGTTGCTGCCGACGTTCGCGGAGACGTTCGCGGGCTTGCCCGGCATGCCGACAGCGGCACCCGTGGCCGACGCCGAGTTCCACTGCACCACGGTGTTGTTGCGGTCCGCGCCGTTGCGAGCGGACACGGTGACCGTGTACTGCGCAGCACTCTGCGCACCGGTGAACGACGTGTTCGTGGCCGTCCCGACGTTCCGCGACGTGGACAGCCCGGGGCCCTGGATCGTCACGACGTAGTTGTCGACCGCGGTCCCGTTGTTCGGGGCGTCGACCTTGTTCCAGCTCACGTCGAGCTGGTTCGGCGTGCTCTTGCTCGGTGTGACGCTGATGCCCTTCGGCGGTGCGGGGACGAAGTCGGCGCTGATCGGTGCGGACTCCCCCGACGCCTTCGAGTCGCCGATCGCGTTCGTCGCCACGACCGTGAACCGGTACGAGCCCGCCGGGTCGAGGCCCGTGATCGTGCAGACGGTCGCGGTGCCGCAGTCCTTCGCGACGCCGTTCGTGCCCTGCAGCCGGTACCCGGTGATGGGCGAGTTGTTCGCCTGCGGGGTCGACCAGGTCAATGTGGCCTGACCGCCCTCGTAGGACCCGGTGCGGCTCGGGGCTCCTGGCGCGTCGGGGACGTCCTGCACGGAGATCGTCACGTCGCCCCAGACGTACCGGTCGGGATCGTCGGTGGCGTCGGCGACCTGGTACTGCAGGTGTGCGTCGACGGGCTTGGCGTTCGCGGAGACGCTCACCTGCAGGCGGGACTTGTCCGCGCTCGGCGTGACCGTCACACCGCCGGGCAGACCGCCGGACAGCCCGCGGATGTTGACGACGCGGAGTCGCTGCTCGGGGAACGGGTTCGTCGGCTGGTCGTTGGCGAGGACGTCGATCGTGGTGGTCGCGCCGCGCTTCGTGATCGACTTGTCCGCACCCGGCTGGACGAGCGGCCGGGTGGACGCGACCACGTCGACGTCCACGACGCCGCTCCGGCCCTGGTTCGCGTCGTCGGCCACGCCGATGCCGATCGCGGCGGTGGTGTTCTTCTTCGCGGTGTCGGCGACCGTCACGGTCAGCTTCTGTCCCGAGATCGTCGCGGTCGTGCCGTCGGAGGGCTTGCTGACGACGGAGTAGCGGAGCTCCGGCAGGTCCTTCGGGTACGGGTAGTCCGTGAGCTTGGTGAGGTCGATCGTGCGCGACTCCCCCGGCTGCATGTCCACCGCGGACCCGGTGAACGCGGGCGGCTGATTGGACCGGGGCGTCACCTTGATCGGCAGCACGAGCGTCGCGACGCGGCCCTTCCCGCCGTTCGCGTTCGATCCGTCGGTGACCTCGAACGAGATCGACGCGTTGCCGTAGTAGAGCTTCGACGACGTGAACTGCAGGTTCGACGAGTCGACGACGAGGTCCTGCCCGTTGGCGTGCGTCGCCTTCACGGTGCCGTCGTCGGTGATCTTCGCCGTCTGTCCGTTGGCCGTCACCACGTACTTCGACAGCGGGATGCGGACGGTGGCCTCGCTCTTG
Source organism: Curtobacterium sp. 314Chir4.1 (assembly GCF_900215175.1). Taxonomy (NCBI): domain Bacteria; kingdom Bacillati; phylum Actinomycetota; class Actinomycetes; order Micrococcales; family Microbacteriaceae; genus Curtobacterium; species Curtobacterium sp. 314Chir4.1. The sequence goes on along the minus strand of NZ_OCMI01000001.1, from coordinate 248,588 downwards.
ACCGTGATCGCGCCAGCGGTCCGGTTGACCTGGGGCAACGCGTCGTCGAACCCGGGGACGTGGATGAACCCGTAGGACACGATGTCCGGGTGGTCGACCCGTGCGACCGAGAACGGGATGACCTGCGAGTCGTCGGTCAGGCGGACGACGATCCGCTGGTCGTCCGTCGTGCGTGCGGTGTCGCCGTAGCCGTCCACCACGCCCACCTTCAGGTCGGCGGTGGTGCCCTCGGCGAAGAACACGTTGTCGAGCACGTCGACGGTGACGCTCTGCCGGTGCAGGATGTCCTGCAGGTCGAGCGTCGTGTCGTCGACCTCGGGCCGCAGGGGTTGCGCGTCCGGGTCGACCGTGACGGTGAGGAACGCGGTGCTGGCCCCGCCGTTCTCGTTCGCGACCGTGTACAGGACGGCGTAGTCGCCGTCCTTCGCGGTCTTCGGTGGCGTGACGCGGATCTGCTGCTTCTGCAGGATCTTCGCCGTGACGTCCTTCGCGGTGGGCTGCGCGTCGGTGACGGTCAGCTGCCCGCCCTCGGGGTCGGAGTCGTTCTGCAGGACACGGACGGTGACGGAACCGCCGGGTCGGATGGTGACGTGGTCGGCCTCGGCCACGGGGTTCGACGCCTGTTCCGCACGCGGCGCGATGCCGACGCGGACGGTGCCGGTGGCGCGGGCACCGAGGGCGTCGACGACCGTGTAGGTGAACTCGTCGGTGCCGGCCGAGTAGTCGCCCGCCTCGTAGGTCAGGGAGTCGGAGGCGACGTCGCTGACCGAGCCCTTGTCCGGGTTCGACGCGACGCCGACGAGTTGCACGGAGTCACCGTCGGGGTCGATGCCGTTCAGCGGGATCGACACCCGGACGGACTGTCCGGCGACGACCCGCGCGGTGACGGTCTGCGGGACGGGCGGGTTGTTCGTCGCTGCGTCCTGCTCCCGAACGGAGATCGAGACGGTCGCGTCGGCGTACTGCCCGTCGGGCCCGGCGACCCGGTACACGGCGGTGTAGCTGCCCGGTGTGGTCGGCGCGAGGTACCGGAGGTGGTCGCCCGACGCGAAGAGCAGCCCTCCGTCACCCGGGACGTTCTGCACGAGCTCGGGCTGCAGGGTCAGCGGCTCACCCTCGGGCTGGGTGTCGTTCGCGAGCACGTCGATGTTCGCGACGTCGCCGACCCGCACGGTCGCGGTGTCCGGCTGGGCGACCGGGGGCTGGATGCGGTCCGGCTTGGGGATCTCGACGACGGTGATCGTGCCCGTCGCCGAGGCGAGTCCGTTCGTCTCGGTGTAGCCGAACGACACGGGCCCGTCGAGTGGCGCCGTGAGCGTGACGCGGACGGTGTGCTGGTCGAGGATGCTCGCCTGGACGCCGGAGCCGCGTTCCGGCCCGTCGAGCGCGGTCACGAGGAGCACGCCGCCGGCTGGGTCGATGTCCGTCGCGGTGACGTCCGTGTCCTTCGTCGACAGGGTGTTGACGAACACCGTCTTCGGAGTGGTGATCGGCGCGGTCGAGGCGTCCGGTGGCGCCAGGATCGTGATCCGCACGATGCCGCTCGTGGTCTTCGTGCCGTCCGTGACGGTGTACTCGAGCTGGTGGTCGCCGGCGCCGGCGCCCAGGACGCGGAAGGTCCCGGCGTCGTAGCTCGGCGTGACGGTCAGCCCCGACGCCGAGGAGACGCTCGTCAACGTGACGGTGCCGTTGCCGCCGCGCACGTGGTCGAGCGGGTCGACGCTGAAGGCCTTGCCCGCGTAGCCCTGCACCGGGAACGGGTCGGCGTACAGGGGCACGCTGCCCTGCTTCGCGACGTGCACGGTGACGGCACCGCGGCCGTCGGCCCGGCCGTCGCTGACCACGAGCTGGACGGCCCGGTCGCCCGTCCGCCCGCTCGCGTTGCGGTAGTCGAGGAGCCCGTCCGGCGTCGTCGACACCCGGTCGCCGTCGGACGCCGTCGCCGACTTCAGGTACACGGGATCGCCGTCGGGGTCCACCCAGTCGCCGAGCACGTTGGTGACGACGTGACCGTTCTGCACGACGTCCGCTGACGTGTCCCGCACCTGTCGTGGTGGATCGTTCGCCGAGTCGGGACGAACCGTCACCTTCACGATGGCCGTGTCCGACCCGCCGTTGCCGTCCGTGATCGTGTACGGGAACGACACGGTGCCGCTGGCACGAGCCGACAGCGTGATCTGCAGGCGCTGACCGTCGCCGACGATCGCGACGTCGCCGACCGCGTCGTCGACGCGGCCGACCTCGCCGATGACGATCGGGTCACCGTTCGGGTCGTAGTCGTTGAGCAGGACCGGGAGGCTCGTGGTGCGTCCCGGACGAGCGCCCAGGTCGTCGTCGACCGCGACCGGCGGCTTCTGGTCCTTGTCGACCTCGGGGTCGTCGTCGGACACCTGCTCCTGCTGCTGGTCGTCGTCCTTCTTGATGAGGTCGGACCAGTTGTCGATCAGCTGACCGCTGCGGTCGATCGCCCAGGAACGCCCGCTCTGGGGGTCGTTCGCGACGACGGTCTCGCCGTTGTGCAGGATCTGGAGGTCGCTCGTACCTGCCGTGTCCGCGAGCCGCTGGAGCGCGTTCCCGCGACAGGTGTCGATCGCCTGCCCACCGGCCCACGCAGCGTAGGTGCAGGACCCGACGACGGTCGGCCGAGCCGCACGTCCGGACACCTGCAGTGCGGTGGCGTCGACGCTGCCCGACGCCGAGACGCGGACGAGCCCGGCGGTCCCCGCGACGACGACCTCGGACGCGTCGTCGGTGGACCGCTGGAGCGACGGGGACGTGCCGACGCGGTCGCCGAGGTCCACCGTGTCACCGTCGACGGACACCTCGCCGGTCGTCCGGTCGAGCACCGCGACGTGGTTCCCGAAGGACGCGACCTGGAAGTCGTCGGCGCGGTCCATCTTGACGGTCCAACGCTCGGCCACGGTCAGGGTCGTGCCGACGTCGACGAGCGACGCCGTGCCGGTCTTCGGTGAGTAGACGGCCACGTGCTCGTCGGATGCGTCGAAGACCGCGTCGGCGCCGAGCGTGAGGTCCGCCTTCGTGGACGCGTCGAACTCGCCGAGGTCCTTCGCCGGTGTCGCCCAGAGCTCGCCGGTGTCGCCGTTGCCGATGACCGCGGTGGAGCCGGCGAAGAAGACCTGCGGCGACCCGGCGGGCAGGGTCACCGGGTCGGCGACGGTCGCGTCGGCGACGTCGACCTTCGCCACGGTCCCCTTCGTGTCGTCCACGCTGTACACGGTCGAGCCGCGCTGCAGCACGGAGAGGCTGTCACTCGCGGTCTCGACGGCCGTGTTCAGCTGCAGGACGCCGGTGTTCGCGCGGCCCACCGCGCCGTACTCGGCGGACGGCACCCACACGGTGCCGTCTCCGAGCTCGACACGCTGCGTGTGGTAACCGGTCGAGGCGACGGCCGCGGTCGCGACGACCGCCCCCACGACGATCGAGGCACCGACGGTCACCGCGGCTGAACGGTGCTTGGCGAGGAGCGCCCGGATCACCCGGCGCTCCCGATCGTGGCGCACTTCTGGGCGCTCGCCACGCCGGTCTTGCCGTCCCGGTTGACCGCGACGGCGATGCACTCCTCGTCGCCCTTCTTCCCGGAGACGACGAACCGGGCACCGGTCTGCTGGCTGGCCGCACCGTTGGAGGAGATCACGTAGGTGTCGCCGTTGCGGAGCCCCGGGTCGTCCCAGGTGAACGTGACGGACGACGCGGTCGTGGCTGCCTGAACGTCCGACACGACGGGGATCGCACCACTGCCCAGGCGTCCGACCACGACCACGGTGGCGATCGCGAGCGCTGCCACGACGACCACGGCCAGGGACGTCGCCCACACCAGGGTGGAACGGGACCGGCGTCGAGCGCGGGTCACGGAACCGGTGCGGTGCACGGTGCCGACGCTCTGCGCCGCGGCGGCCGACGAGCCACCCTGGATCGCCTTGCGGGTCCGGCGTCGCGCCCCGACACGCGTGGGCGGCTGGAGCTCCCGGATCATCGTGCGGTCGCCGTCCGGCGTCGGCGTCGCGACCGCCCAGGCCTCGACCGCGACGTCGGCTGTGGTCTGCGGGATGCCGAGCTCCGCCTCGACCTGCTGGAAGCCACGGACGAGTTCCATCACGGTCGACGGTCGCCCGGCGACCTTGCGCGACATGGCCGCAGCGAGCAGTCGTTCGAGCGACGGCGGGACGTCGGTGCGCCCCGTGGACTTCACACCGCCCTTGTCGATGCGGCTCATCAGGTCGGCGGCGCCGTTCTTGCCGCCGCGGACCTCGAAGGGGCTGCGACCGGCGAGCAGCGAGAACACGGTCGCCGCGAGGGAGTACACCTCGGACTGGATGGTGCCGCGGGACTCGTCGATGAGGACCTCGGGAGCCGACCAGGGGATCGACATGCCGACGGGCTCGTCGGGGTCGGTGCCACCGATCGTCGCAGCGATGCCGAAGTCGGACAGCACGGGGTTGCCGTACGCCGTCACGAGGATGTTCGACGGCTTGATGTCGCGGTGGAGCACGCCCTCGCGGTGCGCGGTCTCGAGTGCGGAGCCGATCCGGATGCCGGTGGAGAGCACCTCGGACACCGGGATCGGCTCCCGGCGGTACCGCTCGCTGAGCGAGGACGAGCACAGCTCCATCACCAGGTACGGACGCCCGTCGGACGCCACGCTCGCCTGGAAGACGGTGAGGATCGACGGGTGCGTGCTGAGGCGGGCCATCAGGTTCGCCTCGGCCTGGAACATCTGTCGGACGCGGTCGTCGACGACCTCGTCGAGGAGCACCTTCACGGCGACCTGCCGGCGCGGCATGTCCTGCTCGTAGAGGAAGACGTCGGCGAACCCGCCGGAACCGAGGACGTGCACGGGACTGAACCCCGGGATCACGGGCGGGGTGGACGGCAGGCGTCGCGCCATCGTCCTCTCCTCCCCGGCCGAGCGGCCAGCTCTCTCGTCACGGCCCTGCCATTGTACGAACCGTGGGTGACCGACATTCCGCACACCGCTGCGGGCGGTGGGTCAGCGCTCCCCCAGTTCGGGGGGCACTCAGTGGCGCGGGAGCGTGTCTTCCACGTCTCCGTCGTCCGGCGCGTCGTCGACCTGCAGCACGACGACCGTCACGTTGTCGCGACCGCCGGCCACGACGGCGTCGCCCACCAGGCGTTCGGCCAGACCCTGGGCGCTCGGCTCGCGCGCGGCGATGCGACCGATCCCGCCGTCGCCGAGTTCCTTCGTCAGCCCGTCCGAGCACACGATGTAGCGATCACCGGCGCGGAGCGGCAGCGTCCACCAGTCGGGCTCCGGCGGTTCGCCGAACCCCACGGCGCGCGTGATGACGTTGCTGTCGGGGTGGCGTTCGGCGTCCTCGGCCCGCAGCAGGCCGGCGTCCACCATCTCCTGCACGACCGAGTGGTCGACGGTCACACGACGGAGCACGCCGTCCTCGATCCGGTACGTCCGCGAGTCGCCGACGTTGAACACGAGGGCGGCCGGCTGCCCGTGGGACGCGACGAGCGCGATCCCGGTGACGGTCGTCCCGGCGCCGATCGCGTTGCCGCCGGCGGCCCGCTCGATGTCGGCCGTGGCGAGCAGGAGCGCCCGCTGGATGGCCTGTCGCGACGAGAAGGCGCTCTCGGTCGCCTGCTCGAGGCGACGCACGACGGCGTCGCTCGCACGGTCGCCCGCGAGGTGACCCCCCATCCCGTCGGCGACGACGAAGAACGGGGCTCCGACGATGTAGCTGTCCTCGTTGTGGTCACGACGGCGACCGACGTCGGTCGCGGCTCCCCACGACAGCGTCAGGGTGGCACCGTCGGCACCGGGGACGTCGATGGCGTGCGCAGTCGCTGCTCGGCCGAGTTCGGTCACGGTTCAGGATCGCTCTCTGGGGGTTCGGGGCGTGCCGGCTGGTGGATCGGACGGCCACACGGGGAGTGGCGGGATGTCCCCCGCCGTCGGTGCGACCCGGTGGTACGGCGAGAGGACCTCGATGACGTTGCCGTCACCGATCTCGACAACCGTACCCGTCAGGACGACGTTCGAGGCACCCGACGGCATCCGGAACGGAGCCGCGCCCGCCGGCCGCACCACCGTGCCGTTGGTCGACCGGAGGTCGTCGACGACCGTCGCCTCGCCCTCCGCGTGCACGAGCACGTGCGAGGAGGACACCTGCCCGGTCGCCGACGGAACCGTAACCAGTTCCGGCGCCGCACCGCGCAGGATCCGCGGCATCGTGGGCCGCCGGCCGACGATCACGGGGTGGTCGAGCCGGAGCACCCGCTCCCCGATCCGGATCGAGGGAACCCTGGTCTGCGGTGCGGGTGGGACGGCCTGGAGGCGCGGCTCGGCTCCGACGGACGCGCTTGCGCTGTCGTCCGGTCGCGCCGGCACACGCACGATCGTGTCGTCGAGACCGTCGTCGGTCGGGCGCGGCGCGGCGACCGGACGGATCACGGTGTCGTCGTCCGCGTCGGCGTCCGGCTGGGCGGGGGCCGTCGGTGCGGCCCGGATGACCGTGTCGTCGAGCGCGTCGCCCACACGGTCGCCGGAGAGCTGCGCCCGCGGTCGTCGGATGACGGTGTCGTCGATGTCGTCGTCGCGCAACCGAGCCCTCCAAGCGTGGTCGCACACCACCGTAGACGATCCTGTCCCCCGGTCGTCATCGGCGCTCCCACGCCGGCCCGCTCCCGGCACGCACGGAGCGCAGGACGACCGCAGCGAGCGGGTCGCTCGCACACGTGTCGAGCGCGTGCTGCGCGCGGGTCTGCGCACGCGCCGTCGACCCGAGAGCCCACGAGCACCAGGAGGCGATGGCGAGCGCACCAGCCGCGCCGGACCCGGTGTCGGCGGACGGGTCCTCGCTCCGCCACCACTGCCAAGCCTCGGCACACCGGTCCCCCGCGATCCGGATGCGTGCCCGGTCCGGTTCCGGTCCCCAGCCACGCAGCGCCGGCGGGGTGTCGTCCAGGAACGGGTCGAAGGCGGCGACGCCACGCGGATCGGGATGGTCGCGTGCCGCGAGGAAGTCGATCAACGCGAAGCGGGGTGCGAGCGCAGCACACGCGGTGAGCACCGCGACCGCAGCGGTGCGGGGCAACGGCCCATCGTGGGGCGCGACGAGTGCCGCGCACGCGGCCGGCAGTGTGACCGCAGCTGCGATCTCACGCGGGTAGCGCACAGCGGCTTCGTCGAGGGTTCGTGTCGTCACGGGGATCATGTCGACATCGAAACGCACGCCGCGCCTCCAGGCCGCCCTGAACCGGCCGTCTGTGGAGGGCGACTCGCCCCACCCGACCTGTGGAGGGACGGGCGGGGCAGAGGTCAGACCGCGGCGGGCTCGAGGCTCTCGGCCACGAGGTCCCAACCAGTGTCGTGCTGCTCGAACGCGACGCCGTGCTCCGACGCCCACTCGACGAGCTCGACCATCGAGGACACCTGTGCACCGGTACGGCCGAGCAACGCCACCAGGCGGCCCTTCGCGGTCTTGTTCCAGTGGTTCAGTGCCTTGCGTCGGCCGGCGCCGTCCACGCTCACCACGCGCGGCGCCACGGCGTCGGCCACGGGGCCCAGCTGCCGGTAGCCCTCGGACCGGAGGTCGAGCACGAGACCTCCCGCCGAGTGCTCTGCGAGGACACGCGACGACGCAGCCGGCCAGTGCGAGGCGAGCCGCACGCTGCCGAGCCGGGAGTCGTGCGAGAGCCGGTACGCCGGGATTGGATCGCCGCCGCCGAGGGGGCCGAACATCGCGGACTGCACCACCACGTGGTCGAACCACCACGCGCGGGTCGTGGCGTCCGCGTCGAGGGCCCCGAGCGGGTCGTAGAGCACCCCCGTGTACCGGTCGATCGCCGGCATCGTGCCCGAGGTCTCGAGCGCGAGGTTGCGGAACCGCTCCTCGATCGACTTCGGGCCGAGCTTCAGGGCCGTCCGGGCAGAGGACTCCTCAGAACTGACGGAACGGGCCGCGGTGATCACCGCGGCCCGTTCAGCAGCCAGTTCTGGGAACGACAGCGCACGCAGGTCGAGCGTGCGGTCCGTGTCCCCGCCCTCCCGCTTCGTCTCCGAAGGCGGGAGGAGGACGGTCAGTCCGGTCAGGACGCCAGCGCGGCCTGCCGCGCCACGATCGTGACCGTGTCGTGCTCGACCGACAGGAAGCCGTCCTCGGCGTCCGCCGCCACCGTCGAGCCGTCGGCCCGGGTGATGCGGACCTGACCCTGCGCGAGGGTCGCGAGCAGAGGCTCGTGTCCCGCGAGGATACCGATCTGGCCCTCCGTCGTCCGAGCGACGACCATGGTGGCGTCTCCCGACCAGACCTCGCGGTCGGCCGAGACGACGCTCACGGTGAGTGCCGCCATGTCAGCGGTTCTCCTTCTGGATCTGCGCCCACTTCTCTTCGACGTCGTTGATGCCACCGACGTTGAAGAAGGCCTGCACGGCCACGTGGTCGAACTCGCCGTCCGCGATCGCACGGAAGGACTCGATGGTGTCCTTCAGCGGCACGGTCGAACCCTCGACACCCGTGAACTTCTTGGCCATGTAGGTGTTCTGCGAGAGGAACTGCTGGATACGACGAGCGCGCTCGACCGTGATCTTGTCCTCTTCGGAGAGCTCGTCGACACCGAGGATGGCGATGATCTCCTGCAGCTCCTTGTTCTTCTGGAGGATCTGCTTGACGCGCGTGGCCGTCTCGTAGTGGTCGGCGCCCAGGTACCGGGGGTCCATGATCCGCGACGTGGAGGTCAGCGGGTCGATGGCCGGGTACAGACCCTGCGACGCGATCTCGCGGGAGAGCTCGGTCGTGGCGTCGAGGTGCGCGAACGTGGTCGCCGGCGCCGGGTCGGTGTAGTCGTCAGCCGGCACGTAGATCGCCTGCAGCGAGGTGATCGAGTGACCACGCGTCGAGGTGATGCGCTCCTGGAGCACACCCATCTCGTCGGCGAGGTTCGGCTGGTACCCCACCGCGGACGGCATGCGGCCGAGCAGCGTGGAGACCTCGGAACCGGCCTGCGTGAAGCGGAAGATGTTGTCGATGAAGAGGAGCACGTCCTGCTTCTGGACATCGCGGAAGTACTCCGCCATCGTCAGCGCCGACAGGGCCACGCGCAGACGCGTTCCCGGCGGCTCGTCCATCTGGCCGAACACGAGGGCGGTCTTGTCGAAGACGCCCGCCTCTTCCATCTCGCCGATGAGGTCGTTGCCCTCACGGGTGCGCTCGCCGACACCGGCGAACACCGACACACCACCGTGGTCCTGCGCGACGCGCTGGATCATCTCCTGGATGAGGACCGTCTTGCCGACACCAGCACCACCGAAGAGGCCGATCTTGCCACCCTGCACGTACGGGGTGAGGAGGTCGATCGACTTGATGCCGGTCTCGAACATGGACGTCTTCGACTCGAGCTGGTCGAAGGCCGGGGCCTTGCGGTGGATCGGCCAACGCTCGGTGATCTCGAGCTTCTCGTCGGTGTTGAGCACGTTGCCCAGCACGTCGAAGACCTTGCCCTTGGTGACGTCGCCGACGGGGACCGAGATGGGAGCGCCCGAGTCACGGACCTCCTGGCCACGGACCAGACCGTCGGTCGGCTTCAGGGAGATGGCGCGGACGAGGTCGTCGCCGAGGTGCTGTGCGACCTCGAGACCGATCTCCTGCGACGAATCACCGATGGTGATGGTCGTGAACAAGAGGTTGTACATCTCGGGGATGGCGTCGTGCGGGAACTCGATGTCGACGACGGGGCCCGTGACACGGGCGATCCGGCCGACACCGGGCGCCGACGACGTCTCGACCGCGGTGGTTGCGGTGTCGGTCATGGCTGGTGCCTTCCTGAGGGTGGGTAACTGTCCGCGAACGACGCGGACTACTTCTTCTTCGACGAGAGGGCGTCGGCGCCGCCGACGATCTCGGAGATCTGCTGGGTGATCTCGGCCTGTCGGGCGTTGTTCGCGAGACGCGTGAAGTCGCGGATCAGCGAGTCGGCGTTGTCGCTCGCGGCCTTCATCGCCTTCTGGCGGGCGGCGTGCTCGGAGGCAGCCGACTGCAGCATGGCGTTGAAGATGCGGCTCTCGATGTAGACCGGGAGCAGCGCGTCGAGCACCGCGTCGGCGTCCGGCTCGAACTCGTAGAGCGGCAGCGGCTCGTCGTTCGACGGTGCCTCGACCCCCTCGACGACCTCGAGCGGGAGCAGCCGGACGACCTGCGGCTCCTGCGTGGCGAGGCTCAGGAAGCGGTTGAAGACGATGTGGATCTCGTCCACGCCACCCTCGGCCGTGTCCTGCAGGAACTTCGCCACGACGGCGTCGCCGATCGACTTCGCCGTCGAGAACTCCGGCTGGTCGGTGTTGCCGACCCACTGCTGCTCCGACGCGCGCTCACGGAACGCGAAGTACCCGACGGACTTGCGCCCGACCAGGTAGAACACGACGTCCTTGCCCTCGCTGCGGAGCAGGGAGGCGAGCTCCTCGCCCTGCTTGAGGACGTTCGTGCTGAACGCACCGTTCAGGCCGCGGTCCGACGTGAACAGCACCACGGCTGCCCGCGTCGACGACTCCGGCTCGGTGGTCAGCACGTGGTCGACGTTCGAGAACGTCGCCACGGCCGACACCGCACGCGTCACGGCCCGCGAGTACGGACCCGACGCGGCCATGCGGGCCTGCGCCTTCTGGATCCGCGACGCCGAGATCAACTCCATCGCGCGAGTGACCTTCTTCGTGGTCTTCGCGGACTTGATTCGCTGTCGGTAGACCCGGACCTGCGCTGCCATCTAGCGACGACCCTTGACGATCTGCTCCTGGTCGACGTCCTCGGCCGAAGCGGCCTCGAACTGCTCGGACCCGAGCGTCTTGCCGTCGCTCGTCTGGAAGCTCTTGGAGAACTCGTCGATCTGCTTGCCCATCTCGGCGACGGTGTCGTCGCTGAGCTGGTTCGTCTCGCGGAGCGTCGTCAGGACGTCCGAGTTGCGACGCAGGTGGTCGAGCAGCTCCGACTCGAAGCGCAGGACGTCGGCCACGGGGACCTCGTCAAGCTTGCCGTTCGTGCCGGCCCAGATCGAGACGACCTGCTCCTCGACCGGGTACGGCGAGTACTGCGGCTGCTTGAGGAGCTCGGTCAGGCGGGCACCGCGCTCGAGCTGACGACGCGACGCCTGGTCGAGGTCGGACGCGAACATCGCGAACGCCTCGAGCGAGCGGTACTGCGCGAGCTCGAGCTTGAGCGTGCCGGAGACCTTCTTGATCGACTTGACCTGTGCGTCACCACCGACGCGGGACACCGAGATGCCCACGTCGACGGCCGGACGCTGGTTCGCGTTGAACAGGTCCGACTGCAGGAAGATCTGGCCGTCCGTGATGGAGATCACGTTGGTCGGGATGTACGCCGAGACGTCGTTCGCCTTGGTCTCGATGATCGGGAGACCCGTCATCGAACCGGCGCCGAGCTCGTCGGACAGCTTCGCGCAACGCTCCAGCAGACGGGAGTGCAGGTAGAAGACGTCACCCGGGTAGGCCTCGCGGCCCGGCGGACGACGCAGGAGGAGCGACACCGCACGGTAGGCCTCGGCCTGCTTCGACAGGTCGTCGAAGATGATGAGGACGTGCTTGCCCTGGTACATCCAGTGCTGACCGATGGCCGAGCCGGTGTACGGGGCGAGGTACTTGAAGCCGGCGGGGTCGGAGGCCGGGGCGGCGACGATGGTGGTGTACTCCATCGCGCCGGCGTCCTCGAGCGCACCCTTGACGGAGGCGATCGTGGAGCCCTTCTGGCCGATGGCGACGTAGATGCAGCGGACCTGCTTGTCCTCGTCGCCCGACTCCCAGTTGGCCTTCTGGTTGATGATCGTGTCGATCGCGATGGCCGTCTTGCCGGTCTGGCGGTCGCCGATGATCAGCTGACGCTGACCGCGGCCGACGGGGATCATCGCGTCGATGGCCTTGATGCCGGTCTGGAGCGGCTCGTGGACCGACTTGCGGGCCATGACGCCGGGTGCCTGCAGCTCGAGGGCACGACGACCCTCGGCCTGGATCTCGCCGAGACCGTCGATCGGTGCGCCGAGCGGGTCGACGACGCGACCGAGGAAGCCGTCGCCGACGGGGACCGAGAGGACCTCGCCGGTGCGGGTGACTTCCTGGCCCTCTTCGACACCGGCGAACTCGCCGAGCACGATGGCGCCGATCTCGTCCTCGTCGAGGTTCTGCGCGAGGCCGAGGGTGCCGTCCTCGAAGCGGATGAGCTCGTTCGCCATGACGCCGGGGAGGCCCTCGACGTGCGCGATGCCGTCACCGGCGTCGATGACGTGCCCGACCTCGGCCGTGGAGGCCTTCGTCGGCTCGTAGTTCGAGACGAAGTCCTTCAGGGCATCACGGATCTCATCGGGGCTGATGGTGATGTCTGCCATGGGATTTTCCTTGTTGGTTTCCGGGGCCCTTCGGCTCCGAGAGGGTGACGCTGCCTGACTCGGCAGTTCCCGTTGTGGACTTGGGAGGAGCGGCTTCGACGGTACGCCTAGCCGGCGAGCTGGAGCCGGAGCTCCGAGAGTCGCGTGGACACGGTGCCGTCGATGACGTCGCCGCCGAGCTGCACCCGGACCCCGCCGACGACCGACGGGTCGACCACGTGGTTGATGCTGATGTCCTTGCCGTGCTGCTGCGCGAGCGCCCGGGCGACACGAGCCGCCTGGCCGTCCGTGAGCGGCGTCGCGGTGATGACCGTCGCGACGAGCTTGCCGGCCTGCTCGGCCACGATGCGCGAGGCGTCGCGGACGAGTTCGCCGATGCGACGACCACGGGGCTGCTGCACGAGGTGCGACAGGATCACGATGGTCTGCTCCGACGCCTTGCCGCCGAGCAGCCGCTCGACGAGTGCGCTCTTCTCCGCCGGGCTGCCGAGCTTCGTGCCGAGCGCCAGCTCGAGGTCGGCGTCCGAACGGACGGCGGTCTCGAAGGAGAACAGTTCGGCCTCGATCGGCGTCCCGGAGGCCGCGGTGGCGGCGACGGCGCGGATGCCCGCGTCCTCGATGCCGACGAGCAGGTCCTGGTGCGAGGACCAGCGCGAGCCGGCCACCGCGGTCAGGACCGCACGCGTCGCGGCCGACTGACCGGCGAAGACGCGGTCGATGACGACCTTCTTGCCGGCCGGGTCGGCCGTCGGGTCGGACAGCAGACCGAGCAGCTGCGGCGCACCGGCGATCGCACGCCCTGCGGCGAGGATCTCGGCACCGGCGGCGAGGTCGGCCGCACCGCCGAGGTCGGCGAGCACCGCCCTCGTGGACGCCAGTGCTTCCCTGGTGGCGCTGCGCATGCTCAGTGCTCCCCGGTCTTCTCGGCCTGCGAGGCCTCGAGGTCAGCGAGGAACCGGTCGACGACCGCGTTCGACTTGGCGTCGTCCTTCAGGGACTCGCCGATCACGCCGGACGCGAGGTCGAGGGCAAGGGTGCCCACCTCGGACCGGAGCGACTGGAGAGCGCTCTGACGCTCGGCCTCGATCTGCGCCTGCGCGTTGGCGGCGATGCGTGCTGCATCGGCCTGCGCCTGCTCGCGGAGCTCGTTGCCGATCGCGTTCGCGTCGGCACGGGCCTGCTCGCGGATCCGCGACGCCTCGGCACGGGCCTCGGCGAGCTGCTTGTTGTACTCCTCGAGCGCAGCAGCGGCCTGCTCCTGAGCGGCCTCCGCCTTCTTGATGCCGCCTTCGATGGCCTCCGTGCGCTCATCGAGCATCTTCGTGATGCGCGGCGTGACGACACGCCAGAACACCAGGAAGATGATGACGAAGGCAACCAGCGACCACACGATGTCGTACACCGGCGGGATCAGCGGATTGTGCGTTTCCTCCGCCGCGATGATGAGTGCGTTCTGCATCGAGGAACCTTAGTTGGTGAAGATGAAGTACGTGGCGATACCGATGAAGGCCAGGGCCTCGGTGAAGGCGATACCGATGTACATGAGGGTCGTCAGACGGCCCTGGAGCTCGGGCTGGCGAGCGACGGACTCGATCGTCTTGCCGACGACGATGCCCACGCCGATGGCCGGGCCGATCGCTGCGAGGCCGTAGCCCACGGTCGCGATGTTGCCGTTGATCTCCGCGAGAACGGTCGTTGCGTCCACGTGTTTTCCTTTCAAGATGCGGCCCGGCGGATGCCGTGCCGTATTGGGGGTCAGTACAGGTCGGTGGTCAGTGCTCGTCAGCCAGCGCGAGCTGGATGTACACAGCGGTCAGCAGCATGAAGACGTACGCCTGCAGCAGCGCGACCAGGATCTCGAAGAAGCTGAACGCGATGCCGAACGCGAGCGTCCCGACTCCGAAGAGGGCGAAGAGGTTGCCGCTCTCGAAGAAGAAGAACTGCGTGGCTGCGAAGAACAGGACGAGCAGCAGGTGGCCGACGACCATGTTCATCAGGAGTCGCAGCGTCAGCGTCACCGGACGGAGCACGAAGGTCGAGACGAACTCGATCGGCGTCACGATGATGTAGAGGAACCACGGCACACCGGGCGGGAAGAGCGCGTTCCGGAGGAACGTCCCGGGATGCTTGCGCAGACCTGCGTAGATGAAGGCGAGGTACGCGACGACCGCGAGGATCAGGGGCATCGCGATACGGCTGGTACCACCGAGGTTCAGACCCGGGATCAGACCCGTGAGGTTCATGAACAGCACGCCGAAGAAGATCGTCGCCAGCAGCGGCAGGAAGCGCTTGCCGTCCTTCTCTCCGAGGTTGTCGAAGGTGTTGCGACGGACGACGTCGAACGCGTACTCGATGAATGCCTGACCGCGGTTGGGCACCAGCTTCAGCGAGCGTGTCCCCACGAAGGCGAACACCAGCAGAACGGCGACCGCGATGAAGCGGATGATGACGACGCGATCGATCTCGAAGGGCGTCCCCGCGAAGAAGATCGCATCGGGGAAGAACTCGTTGATCGACGGACCATGGAACTCGGCGGCCTTGCTGCTCCCCGCCGCAACGGTGTTACCCGCAGCGGTGAGGGACAGGGGAAGAGCGTGGGATAGCAGCGCTGTCTCCTGTGTCGGCGCGCGCACGCATGGCACGCGATGGTGGACGTTGTGGAGGCTTGCCCGCTCCGAGCAGTGCTCCGGACGCGGACTCCGAGAAGCCTATCAGGTGCGAGAGGCTTCCCGGGCTCTCAGTTGCGGGGTGCGTCCTTCTCAGGAGACGCGGAGTCTCCGGGGAGGGACACCCCGATCGGGATCCGGGCCTTGGCCACCGCGACGACGTCGATCACGAGGGACCCGACGACGCCGACGATGATCACGATCGCGAGGACCGGGAAGTCCACCCACGCACGGTCCCGCAGCAGGACCAGCACCACGATGAACACGATGAACTTCAGGAGCCAGGTGCCCATCACGATGCCGAAGAAGGCACCCGAGATCATCTGCCCCTTCGAGACGCGCAGCGCGACGAGCACGCTCACCGCGGTCAGCCCGAGGAACACCACGCTCAGGACGGCACCGAGCAGGCCACCCACGAGCCCGGGCGTGCCGGCGACGAGCAGGCCGACGACTCCCCCGACCACGGCGAGTCCGACGGCGAGGACCGCCCCCCACGTGATGATGCGGCGGAACACCGGCCGGACGTGGTCGAGCGCGTTCGGTGCGGTCACGTGATGTCTCCTGGGATCGAGCGGTCGTTGGCGGCCCGGTCGAGCGGGTCGAGGCTGGCGTCCACCACCGTGGTGGAACGGGTGGCTGCCTGGGCGGCGAACTCGGCGCGTTTGCGGCCGAGCGGCGCGAAGGTGGCGACGGCGCAGACCGTGAAGCCGACGGCGACGAACACGACGACCCAGTACCAGTCCACGAAGAGGAACAGCAGGCAGCCGACGGCGACCGTGGCCGTCCACGCGTAGAAGATGAGCACGGCGTGGAAGTGCGAGTGCCCCATGTCGAGCAGACGGTGGTGCAGGTGCTTCCGGTCGGCCGAGAACGGCGACTTGCCGGCGCTGAGGCGTCGCGTCACGGCGAGACCGAAGTCCAGGATCGGCACGATGAGGATCGCGAACGGCAGCAGGATCGGGATGAACGCCGGCAGGAGCGCCTGGCGTGTCTGCACCGCAGCGGGGTCGATGTTGCCCGTGACCGACACCGCACTCGTCGCCATCAGGAAGCCGACGAGCAGTGCCCCGGCATCTCCCATGAAGAGCTTCGCCGGGTGCCAGTTGAGGATGAGGAACCCGAAGCAGGCACCGACGAGGACCGCCGTCAGCAGCGACGGCAGGTTGAAGAAGAACTCGGTCTGCACGACCACGCGGTTGATGAAGAACGTGTACAGGAAGAACACGCCGCCGGCGATGATCGCGACACCGGCGACCAGACCGTCGAGCCCGTCGATGAAGTTCACCGCGTTCATCACGAGCACCACGGCCAGCACGGTGAAGATCAGGCTCATGTAGGACGAGCCCACGCCGAGCGTGTTGCCGATCGGCAGGGACACGATCGCCACGCCCTGCCACGCCAGGATGCCCGCTGCGATGATCTGCCCCGCGAGCTTCGTCATCCAGTCGAGGTCCCAGATGTCGTCCGCGACTCCCAGCACCACGATGATGGTCGCTCCCCCGAGCACCGCCAGCACACGGCCGGGTTCGGAGAACACCAGCCGGAAGTAGTCCGTGCCCGCGATCGACGGGAACAGGAACCACGCCGCGAGCAGGGAGACGATGACGCCGATGTACATCGCGATCCCGCCGAGCCGCGGCGTCGGCGTGCGGTGCACGTCCCGCTCACGGACCTTCGGGTACCACTTGTACTTCAGCCCCAGCTTCCACACGATCCAGCTGACGCAGAAGCTCACCACGGCCGCGATGGCCCCGGCGAGCAGGTAGTACTTCATCCGACGAGGTCGGCTCCGACGACCCTGGCGATCTCGTCGTCCGAGATCACGCCGTGACGGACGATCAGGAGCTTCCCGCCGTCGGAGAGCCCCGTGGCGTCCACGATCGTCGAGCCCGTGGAGGCTGCGAACCCGTCGTGCGCCTCGATCGGGCCGCCGTCGAGGTACACGGCGACGCTGTCACCGAGCATCGCCTCGGCCTGGTCGGCGTCCATCGCAGCCGGGTCCCCGGTGGAGTTCGCCGAGGACACCGCGAGCGGCCCGACTTCCTGCAGGAGTTCGAGCGCGATCCGGGAGTCCGGCATGCGGAGGGCGACGGTGCCGCGCGTCTCGCCGAGGTCCCAGTCGAGCGACGGCTGGGCGCGCAGGATCACGGTGAGGCCGCCGGGCCAGAACTCGGCCACGAGGTCGCGCACCTGCTGCGGGATGTCGCTCGCCAGTGCCTCGAGGGTCGGCGGACCGGGGATGAGCACCGGCGGCGGCGACTGGCGGGTGCGGCCCTTCGCGTCGAGCAGACGCTGGACGGCGGACGCGCTGAAGGCGTCCGCGGCCACGCCGTAGACGGTGTCGGTGGGGACGACGACGAGTTCTCCGCGCCCGAGGGCGGCACGTGCGAGCCGCATCCCGGTCAGGAGCCCGTCGGAGTCGGTGCAGTCGTATCGGGATGCCATGACTCGACGATGATAGTGCGACACAATGGTGGCATCGTGAACGAGACGCCTGCGCCCCGACTCCTGTTCCTCTTCGACATGGACGAGGTCCTCGTCCGGTACGACTGGAAGGTGCGGATGGCCGCCCTCGCCGAGTTCACCGGACACGAGTTCCAGGAGCTCCGCCGACGGTGGTGGGACTGCGGCAACGAGCAGCGTGCCGAGGCCGGCGGGTACGCCGACGGCGACGCGTACCTCGCCGCGTTCGAGGCGGCGATGGGCTGCGACGTCCCCGAGGCCGACTGGGCGCGGATCCGCGGCGGCGCGATGACCGAGCTGCCCGACCGCATCGAGGCGGTCCGCGTGGCGAGCGAGCACGGGCGCGTCGGGCTCCTCACGAACAACGGGCCGCTGGCCGGCCGGTGGATCCACCGCTGGGCGCCGTCCCTCCCGCCGCTGTTCGGCGAGCACCTCGACACGACGAGCAACTTCGGCGCGCGGAAGCCCGAGCCCGAGGTGTTCCTCCGCGCCCTCGAGCACCACGGCGTGCCGGCCGAGCGAACGTTCTTCGCTGACGACATGCCGATCAACGTCGAGGGGGCGCGGAGCGTCGGCATCCACGCGGTCCTCGTCGAGGAGCACACCGACCTGCGCGAGGCGGTCCTCGCCTTCGTCGCGGCGCAGGACCGCGCCGCGGCTCCCGCCGCGTAGGAAGCGGAACCGGGCGTACCAGGTCGAAAGGAACCGCCGAGTACGCCCGAAAGGACCAGGCACGCCCGGAACCACACCCCCAGGCCCGCGCCCCGCACGATCCTTCCCATCGCACGCGCGATGGGAAGCGGAACCGGGCGTACCGGGTCGAAAGAACCCGCCGGGTACGCCCGAAAGGACCAGGTACGCCCGGAACGCCCCACCCCGACCCCGGACGGGAGGCGCGGGCCGGCCCGGGCTAGCGGGTCGCGGTGGTCGTGCGGTCGCGTCCCGTCAGGTCCTGGTGCGTCTCCGGGGTACGGAACCCCCGGCGCGCCAGCACGTCACGCACGCCGGCGCCCTGCGGCTCGGCGTGCTCGACCACGAGGACTCCCCCTGGGACGAGCAGGCGCCAGGCCGTCTCGGCCAGGGCACGTACGGCGTCGAGGCCGTCCGGGCCGCCGTAGAGCGCCATCGCGGGGTCGTGGTCGCGGACCTCGGGGTCGATCGGCACCGCGTCGTCGGGGACGTACGGCGGGTTCGACACGACGACCGACACCGTGCCGTCGAGTTCGGGCAACGCGTCGGCGAGGTCGCCCTCGACGAGGCGGACCGTGCCGCCGTGGGACTCGACGTTGCGCCGGGTCCACGGGAGCGCCTCGGGCGAGCGCTCGACGGCGTACACGACGGCGTTCGGCACCTCGGTGTCCATGGCGATCGCGATGGCGCCGCTGCCGGAACCGAGGTCGACGGCGATCGGCTCGGGGACGGCGACGGCGCGGAGTGCGTCGATGCCGAACTGCACGACGCCCTCGGTCTCGGGCCGCGGGACGAAGACCCCGGGCCCCACCGCCAGGGTGAGCGCGCGGAAGTGGGCCTCCCCCGTGATGTGCTGCAGCGGCTCGCGAGTGGTGCGGCGGGCGACGGCCTGCCGGAAGCGCTCGACGTGCCCGGCAGCGATCGCGCCACCGGTCAGGGCACGGGCCTGCACGGCACCGCGGGACGTGTCGGTCGCCCAGGCTAGCAGGAGTTCGGCGTCCACGCGCGGAGTCGGGACCCCGTGCGCGACGAGCGCAGCGGTCGCCTCGTCCAGGAGGCGATCCGCTGCGTACGTGGGCTGGCTGTCGGAGGTGATCCGTGCCTCCAGGGCGGGTCTAGGCGTCCTGGTCGCCGATGGCGGCCAGACGGGCCTCTTCGTCCGCACTGATGGCGGACTGGATGACGGGCTCGAGCGCACCGTTCATCACGCGGTCCAGGTCGTACGCCTTGTACCCGGTGCGGTGGTCCGCGATGCGGTTCTCCGGGAAGTTGTACGTGCGGATGCGCTCCGAACGGTCCATGCCGCGGATCTGCGACTTGCGCGCGTCCGAGGCGATGGCGTCGAGCTCCTCCTGCTGCCGCGCGAGGATGCGGGCGCGCAGGACGCGCATGCCGGCCTCGCGGTTCTGCAGCTGCGACTTCTCGTTCTGCATCGCGACCGTGATGCCCGTGGGCAGGTGCGTGATGCGGACCGCGGAGTCCGTCGTGTTGACGGACTGGCCGCCGGGGCCGGAGGACCGGTAGACGTCGATCTTGAGGTCGTTCTGGTTGATCTGGACCTCTTCGGGCTCGTCGACCTCGGGGAAGACCAGCACGCCGGTCGTCGAGGTGTGGATGCGCCCCTGCGACTCGGTCGCCGGCACGCGCTGCACGCGGTGCACGCCACCCTCGTACTTCAGGTGCGCCCAGACGCCCTGGGACGGGTCGGTCGCGTTCGACTTGATCGCGACCTGGACGTCCTTGTAGCCACCGAGGTCGGACTCGGTGCGCTCGAGCATCTCGATCTTCCAGCCCTTGGACTCGGCGTAGTGCGAGTACATGCGCAGGAGGTCGGCCGCGAACAGCGCCGACTCCTCGCCGCCCTCGCCGCCCTTGATCTCCATGATCACGTCGCGCCCGTCGTCCGGGTCGCGCGGGATGAGCAGCCGGCGGAGACGCTCCTGGCGCTCCGACAGCTGCTCCTCGAGCGCCGGGACCTCGTCCGCGAACGCCTCGTCCTCACGCGCGAGCTCCTGGGCGGCGGCGAGGTCGTCCCCCGCCGCCTTCCAGGACTCGTACGCGGACTTGATCTGGTTGAGCTCGGCGTACCGCCGGTTCACCTTCTTCGCCCGGGCCGCATCGGCGTGGAGCGCGGGGTCCGACAGCTGCTGCGTCAGGTCCTCGTGTTCCGCCAGCAGCCCTGCCACCGACTCGAACACGCGTTACTCCTGGTGACCGTTGTGGTGCCCACCGGTTGTGGGGACCGACTTCTGCACCTGGACCAGGAACTCGACGTTCGACTGCGTCTCCTTGAGGTTCCGCAGCACGATCTCGAGCGCCTGCTGCGGGTCGAGCCCGGCGAGGGCACGACGCAGTCGCCACGTGATCTTGACCTCGTCCGCGGAGAGCAGCTGCTCCTCGCGACGGGTGCCGGAGGCGTTGACGTCGACGGCGGGGAAGATCCGCTTGTCCGCCAGCTGACGGTTGAGGCGGAGCTCCATGTTGCCGGTGCCCTTGAACTCCTCGAAGATCACCTCGTCCATCTTCGACCCGGTCTCGACGAGCGCCGTGGCGAGGATGGTCAGCGAGCCGCCGTCCTCGATGTTGCGCGCCGCGCCGAAGAAGCGCTTCGGCGGGTACAGGGCCGACGAGTCGACGCCACCGGAGAGCACGCGACCGGAGGCCGGCGTCGCCAGGTTGTAGGCGCGGCCCAGGCGGGTGATCGAGTCGAGGAGCAGGACCACGTCGTGGCCGAGCTCGACCAGGCGCTTCGCACGCTCGATGGCGAGCTCGGCGACCGTCGTGTGGTCCTCTGCCGGACGGTCGAAGGTCGAGGCGATGACCTCGCCCTTCACCGTGCGCTGCATGTCGGTGACCTCTTCGGGCCGCTCGTCCACCAGGACGACCATGAGGTGCGCCTCGGGGTTGTTCTTGGCGATCGCGTTCGCGATGGCCTGGAGCACGACCGTCTTGCCGGCCTTCGGCGGGGAGACGATGAGGCCGCGCTGGCCCTTGCCGATCGGCGACACGAGGTCGATGATCCGCGTGCTGAGCTTGCCCGGCTCGGTCTCGAGGCGGAGGCGCTCGTTCGGGTACAGCGGGGTGAGGTCCTGGAAGTCGACGCGTGCGGCGGCTTCCTCAGCGGTCTGCCCGTTCACCGAGTCGACCTTCACCAGGGCGTTGTACTTCTGGCGGCTCTGCTGCTCGTTGTCCCGCGGCTGCTTGATCGCGCCGACGACGGCGTCACCCTTGCGCAGGTGGTACTTCTTCACCTGGCCGAGCGAGACGTAGACGTCGTTCGGACCCGGGAGGTAGCCAGAGGTCCGCACGAAGGCGTAGTTGTCGAGGACGTCGAGGATGCCCGCGATCGGGATGAGGACGTCGTCCTCGGTGATCTCCGGCTCGAACTCGTCGTTCTGACCGCCACGGCCGCGCTTGCGGTCGCGCTGGCGACGGCTGCGGCCGCCCTCGGTGTCGTCGGCGTTCTGCTGGGGCTGCTGCTTCTGCTGGCCCTGCTTCTGCTGCTGGCCGTTCTGCTGCTGGCCGTTCTGCTTCTGCTCGTTCTTGTCGTCCTGCTGGGCGTTCTTCTGGTCGCCCTGCTGGCCGTTCTTCTGGCCGTTGTCGTTCCGCTGGCCGTTGTCGTTCTTCTGGGCGGTGTCGCGACCGTTCTGGTCGCCGCCCTGCTCGCCGTTCTCGGCGTTCTGCCCACGGCCACGACCGCGACCACGGCTGCGGCGCCCGCGACGCGAACCGCCCTCGCCCTGCTGGTCGTTCTGGTCGCCGTTGTCGGCGCTGTCCTGCGACTCGCCGGACTGCTCGGACGACTGCTCCTGCTGGGGCTGGGCCGGGGCCTGCTGGTCGTTCGACTGCTCGGCCTGCTGGCCGTTCTGCTGCTCGGCAGCCTGGTTCTGCTGACCGTTCTGCTGGGCGCGACCGCCACGGCCGCGGCGCTGACCACCGGCCTGGGCTGCTTCCTGGGCGTCCTTCTCGGCACGGACCTGGTCGAGGCCGGCGAGGAGGTCCTCGGTGCCGGTCTGGCCGTGGTTGGTGTGCTCGGCGGCCGCGGTCGGCTCGGCGCTCACGGTGCCGCCGGAGGAGGCACGACGGGAACGACGGGCACGCGAGGGCGGCTGCTGCTCGGCCGGGGCCTCGGTGGCCGCGGGAGCGTCGGCGGCGGGTGCCTCGGTCGGCTCGGGCAGCGTCGGCTGCTCGACCGGTGCGGGTGCCGGTGCCGGTGCCGCGGGGGCTGCCGCTTCGGCCGCGGGGGCCTCGTCCGTCACGGGACGCTTGTCCTCGATCGAGGCGATGAGGTCGCCCTTGCGGAGCTTGGAGAGCCCGGTGATGCCGAGCGAGGAGGCGATGCGCTGGAGTTCCGGGAGCCGGAGGGCGCGCAGATC
This sequence comes from Curtobacterium sp. 314Chir4.1, assembly GCF_900215175.1. Taxonomy (NCBI): domain Bacteria; kingdom Bacillati; phylum Actinomycetota; class Actinomycetes; order Micrococcales; family Microbacteriaceae; genus Curtobacterium; species Curtobacterium sp. 314Chir4.1. Next base: position 226,015 of record NZ_OCMI01000001.1, on the reverse strand, counting down.
GCTGGGGATCTCCACCTGGGTGGAGTCGTTGACGTTCGTCAAGGTCGGTGTTTCCTTTCGAACCGCAGAACGCGGAGAGTTTCCACCGTCCCGGATGCACGGGTATGCATCGACCGCCGTTCAGACGACGGACCGGGATTCGGTGATCAGAAAGAGATTGCCCCCGCGCACCGGACCCTGCATGGCGAGGAACGTTCCTGCTGCCTACGCGGGTTCGGCTTGGAGCGCCGAGTGCGGCACCACTGTAGCACCACCCAGATCAACGGCCAGCATGAGCGCCCGCCAGTCGGATTCGCCGTGTCGCGTCACGAGCTCGGCCGCGGTCAAGCGCTGGCCGGGGTCGCTGCCGAGGACGAGGAGGCTCGGGCCGGCCCCGGACACGACGGCGGCGAGACCGTGCTGGCGCAGCAGGCCGATCAGGGCGTCGGTCTCCGGCATCGCGCTCGCGCGGTACGACTGGTGCAGCCGGTCCTCGGTCGCCGCCAGGAGCAGCTCGGGGCTCTGGATGAGCGCCGCGACCAGGAGCGCCGAACGGGACACGTTGAACGCGGCGTCCTCGTGCGGCACGCTCGCGGGCTGCAGGGAGCGCGCGAGCTTCGTCGACAGGGTGGACGTCGGCACGAAGACCACGGGCGAGACGCCGCGGTGCACCAGGAGTCGCTTGTACGCGGGCCCCTCGGCGGTCATCCACGCGATGGTGAGGCCGCCGAAGAGGGCGGGCGCCACGTTGTCCGGGTGCCCCTCCATCTCGGTCGCCAGGGTCAGCAGGGTCGAGGCGTCCAGGTCGACGATGCCCTCGAGCAGCCCCCGGGCCGCCATGAGACCCGCGACGATCGCGGCGGCCGACGACCCCATGCCGCGGCCGTGCGGGATGGCGTTGACGGCGTGCAGTTCGAGCCCGGGCTGCGGGACGCCGGCGTGCTCCAGCCCCCGGCGCACCGCCCGGACGACGAGGTTGTCGTCGTCCGTGGCGACCTCGCCGGCCCCGACGCCGTCGACCGTGACGGTTGCGCCGGGTTCCGGGCGGACGCGGACGACGACCTCGTCGTAGAGCGAGAGCGCGAGGCCGAGCGAGTCGAAGCCGGGGCCGAGGTTCGCCGACGTGGCCGGGACGCGGACACGGACCGCCCGTCCGGCCGGTACAGCGATGCGGGCGGTCATGCCCTCCCCCGGTCCGGACGAGCGGTCGGGGCTCACTCGGAGCCGACCAGTCCGAGCACGTCGGCGACCGACTTCGTGTCGACGGGGACGCTCGTCGGGGCGACCTCGCCGCCGTCCTGCGTGCGGAGGGCCCACTGCGGGTCCTTGAGGCCGTGGCCCGTCACCGTGATGACGACCTTCGCGCCCTTCGGCACGATGCCGGCGTCGGCACGCTCGAGCAGCCCGGCGACACCGATGGCGGAGGCCGGCTCGACGAACACGCCGACCTCGGCGGACAGGATGCGGTGCGCGGCGAGGATGGCCTCGTCGGTGATGGCACCGAAGTAGCCGTCGGTCTCGTCGCGGGCCTCGAGGGCGAACTCCCACGACGCGGGGTTGCCGATGCGGATCGCCGAGGCGATGGTGTCCGGGTTCCGGACGACCTCACCACGGACGATCGGGGCCGAGCCGGCGGCCTGGAAGCCGAACATGCGCGGGAGCTTCGTGGAGCGGCCGGCGGCGACGTCCTCGCCGTAGCCGCGCGAGTACGCGGTGTAGTTGCCCGCGTTGCCGACCGGCAGGAAGTGGAAGTCGGGCGCGTCGCCGAGCACGTCGACGACCTCGAACGCGGCCGTCTTCTGCCCCTCGATGCGGTCGTTGTTGACGGAGTTCACGAGGTGCACCGGGTAGTTCGCCGCGAGGTCGCGCGCGATGTCGAGGCAGTCGTCGAAGTTGCCCTGCACCTGCAGCAGCTGGGCGTCGTGCGCGACGGCCTGGCTGAGCTTGCCCATGGCGATCTTGCCCTCGGGCACGAGCACCGCGGCCGTGATGCCCGCGTGCGTGGCGTACGCGGCGGCGGAGGCGCTGGTGTTCCCGGTCGAGGCGCAGATGACGGCCTTCGCGCCGTGCTCCACGGCCTTCGAGATCGCCATCGTCATGCCGCGGTCCTTGAAGGAACCGGTCGGGTTCATGCCCTCGAACTTGACGTAGACCTCGGCGCCGGTGCGCTCGGACAGGCGGCGCGCCGGGATGAGGGGCGTCCCACCCTCACCGAGGGTGACGACGGGCGTCGCTTCGGTGACGTCGAGACGGTCGGCGTACTCGCGCAGGACTCCCTGCCACTGGTGGGCCATGAGGCTCCCCTTCTTCTTCGTTCGAAAGCTGGTGTGTCGGAGACGACGGCGTCAGGCGCCGACGACCCGCAGGACGCTCGTGACCTCGGCGACGACGTCCTCGTTGCGGAGCGCCACCACCGTCGAGGCCAGGTCCGACTCGCGCGCCAGGTGGGTCCCGATCACGAGGGTGGCCGTGGCGTCGGCACCCGATGCCACGGTCTGCTCGACGGTCTCGACGCTGACGCCGTGCTTGGCCAGGACGCCGGCGACGGTCGACAGCACGCCCGGGGCGTCCGTGACGTGCAACGTGATCTGGTAGCGGGTGCGGACGGTGCCGATCGGGAAGACCGGCAGGTCGGCCTGCGTCGACTCGGCGACACCGGGGCCGCCGATGACGTGCCGGCGCGCGGCGGACACCAGGTCGCCGAGGACTGCGGAGGCGGTCTCCACGCCACCGGCGCCGGCGCCGTAGAACATCAGGTCGCCGGCGGCCTCGGCCTCGACGAACACGGCGTTCTTGGCACCGTGCACGCTCGCGAGCGGGTGCGACTCGGGCACCAGGGCCGGGTAGACACGGGCGCTGACGCCCTCGGTGCCGTCGGCGTCGGTCAGGCGCTCGGCGGTCGCGAGGATCTTCACGACGTACCCGGCCTTCCGCGCGGCGCGGACCTGCTCGATCGTGACCGAGGTGATGCCCTCGCGGTGCACGGCGGCGAGCGGCACGGAGGTGTGGAACGCGAGCGACGCCAGGATCGCGGCCTTCTGCGCGGCGTCGTAGCCCTCGACGTCGGCGGTGGGGTCGGCCTCGGCGTAGCCCAGCTCGGTGGCCGTGGCGAGGGCGTCCTCGAACGTCGCCCCCTCGCGGTCCATCAGGTCGAGGATGAAGTTCGTGGTGCCGTTGACGATGCCCATGATGCGTACGATGCGGTCACCGGCGAGCGAGTCGTGCAGCGGACGGATGATCGGGATCGCGCCGGCGACGGCGGCCTCGTAGTAGAGCTGCGCGCCGACCTGCTCGGCCGCCGCGAAGAGCTCCGGGCCGTGGGTCGCCAGGAGCGCCTTGTTGCCCGTCACGACGTCGGCACCGGACTGCAGCGCCTGGAGGACGAGGGTGCGCGCGGGCTCGATGCCGCCGATCAGCTCGACGACGATGTCCGCCCCGAGGATCAACGACTCGGCGTCCGTCGTGAAGAGCTCCTTCGGCAGGTCCACGTCCCGCGGGGCGTCGACGTCGCGGACGGCGATCCCCACGAGCTCGAGGCCGGCGCCGGCACGCGAGGCCAGCTCGTCGCCGTGCTCGAGGAGCAGCCGCGCGACCTGGGAGCCGACCGAGCCGGCTCCGAGCAGCGCGACGCGGACGTTGCGGTATTCGATCATCTGGTGCGGGTCCTGTTCGTGGGGAGTCGGGTCGGGGCGGGGACGTCAGGCCCCCGGCGCGACCCCGGTGTCGCGGGCGAGGAGGTCGTCGATCGACTCGCCACGCACGAGGATACGGGTAGTGCCGTCGGCGACCGCCACGACCGGCGGGCGGCCGACGTGGTTGTAGTTGCTCGCCAGGCTCCAGCAGTAGGCACCGGTGGCCGCGACGGCGAGCAGGTCGCCGCGGTGCACGTCACCGGGCAGGTACTCGTCGTTCACGACGACGTCGCCGCTCTCGCAGTGCTTGCCGACGACGCGGGTGAGGACCGCGGAGGCGTCCGAGGTGCGGGCGAGCCGAGCCGTGTAGTCGGCGCCGTACAGTGCGGGTCGCGCGTTGTCGCTCATGCCGCCGTCGACGGAGACGTAGGTGCGCGTGGCGGAGACGTCGGACGACTCGTCGGAGAGCGTGACGGGCTTGATCGTCCCGACCCGGTACAGCGTGATGCCAGCCGGGCCGACGATGTACCGCCCGGGCTCGACCGCGATCTCCGGCACCGGGATGCCCCGCTCGGTGCAGGCCTCGGCCACGATGGTCGCGAGCGCGTCGGCGACGTCCTCCGGTTCGAACGCCGAGTCGGCCTCGGTGTAGTCGATGCCCCACCCGCCGCCGAGGTTGAGCTCCGGCACGGGGCCGGTCGCCACGAGCGTCGCGTGGACGTCCATCAGGCGTCGGGCGGCCTCCCTGAAGCCGGACTCGTCGAAGATCTGCGAACCGATGTGCGAGTGCAGGCCGACGAACGCGAGCGAGGGTTCGGCACGGACGGCCTCGGCGGCCCGGACCGCCTCGGTCAGCGGGATCCCGAACTTCTGGTCCTCCCGCGCGGTGGCGAGGTACTCGTGCGTCGAGGCGTGCACACCGCTGTTGATCCGGATGCGGACGCGCTGCACGATCCCGGCGTCCGCCGCTGCTCGGGCGACGCGCTGCACTTCCTCGTGGCTGTCGAGGACGATGGTCCCCACGCCGACCTCGACCGCGCGGGCGATCTCGACGTCGGACTTGTCGTTGCCGTGGAAGCCCAGCAGCGCCGGGTCGATGCCGCCGGCCAGCGCCACCGCGAGTTCGCCGCCGGTGCAGACGTCGACGCGGAGGTCCGCCTCGGCCATCCACGCCACGACCTGCGTCGTCAGGAACGCCTTGCCGGCGTAGTAGACGTGCGCTCGGGTGCCGATGCGCTCGAACGCCTCGGTGAACGCGTTCCGCACGCGCACCGCCCGGGACTGCACGTCGCGTTCGTCCACCACGTAGAGCGGGGTGCCGTACTGCGCGACGAGGTCGGACGCCGTCACACCGCCGACGACGAGGTCGCCGTCGTCGGTCCGCGTCGCGGACGCGGGCCAGATGCGCGCCTCGAGCGCGGAGGGGTCCGTCGGGAACCGCAGTCGCTGCGGGGCAAGGGGGTTCTCGCTCACGGGATCCGATCCTACCGAGCCGAGCCGCGCCTCCAGGCCGTGTGACGCCGCCACGCGGCTACCCGCACTTCCCGACCGTCTGGAGTCCTGCTTCGTTGAGCGGCAGCGAGTCGGCCGTGACGCGCACCGACGCGTCCGACGCGGTGATGTCGAGCGACCGGACGCGCAGCTGCGACGGCAGGAACTGCGCGGTGCAGACCTGGACGGGCACGTTCGTGACACCGGGGATCGAGTCCACCTTGAGCCCGAGCGCCGAGTTCGTGATCCGCACCGTCTTCGGCGTGATCGTGATGCCCTTGCCGTCGTCCTGCGCGACGACGGCGCCCTTCGCCGCGTAGGTGATGTCGTAGCCGAGCACCGCGGTCTTGCCGGACAGCTCGACACCGCCGTCGACCAGGCTCAGACGGTCGAACAGGGGGCTGTACTTCGACAGCTCCTTCACCGACCCGGCGGCGAGCGTGACGTGCCCGTCGACGTCGCGCACGTCGCCCTTGCCGTCGATCGGCACGTCGTGCGCGGTGACGTCGGCCGCGAGCGGGATCCCGTCGATCGTGAGCTTCTGCGAGGAGATCTCGACGTCGTCGAGCGTGCCGCCGATGAGCTGCGGGATCACGACGCCGTTCGCGTGCGCTTCGACCTCGCCGGTCGCACCGGACGGCAGCGACTGCTCGACCTGCTGGGCGATCATGCGGTCGACGACCCCGCGGAGGACGAACTCCGCGATCACCACGAGCGCGGCGAGGACGACCACGACGACGATCAGGATGACGGGCCAGCGACGGCGCTTCCGGGGGGTCTCGGTGGCGGCGGACATGCGTCCCACCCTGCCAGGTGGTCCCGTGGGCGGGCCTGGAGGCGCGGCGCGGCCCCGGCGCGTCGGCGCGGCGCGGGGTGGCCGGGTCGGCGCCGGTGGCGGGCGGGGCCGGGTGCCGCCGGGTGCGCCGGGTGCCGCCGCGCGCGCCGGACGCGCGCGGCACGCGCGCCGGACGCGCGCGGCACAACCAAAGTCGCCCCGAACCACGGCGATCCGCGGTTCGGGGCGACTTTGGTTGTGCGCAGCGCGCAGCACCGGTCGGACGGCGCGCCAGCGCGGCGACCTACATCCGGGACGGTGCCGTGACGCCGAGCAGCCCCAGACCGTTGCGGACGACCTGGCCCGTGGCGTCGTTCAGCCAGAGGCGCGTGCGGTGCAGGTCCGTCACGGCCTCGTCACCGAGCGGCGTCACCCGGCAGGCGTCGTACCAGCGGTGGTACAGGCCGGCGAGCTGCTCGATGTACCGCGCGATGCGGTGCGGCTCGCGGAGCTCGGCCGCCTGGCGCACCACGCGCGGGTACTCCGCCAGGGCACCGAGCAGGGCGCCCTCGGTGTCGTGCGTCAGGAGCGAGGCGTCGAACGCCGAGCGGTCCACCCCGGCGGTCGCGGCGTTGCGGGCGACCGACTGCGTGCGGGCGTGCGCGTACTGCACGTAGAACACGGGGTTGTCGTTCGTGCGCTTGACGAGCAGGTCGAGGTCGATGTCGATCGCGGTGTCGCTGGCGAACCGGACGAGGGAGTACCGGCCGGCGTCCACACCCACGGCGTCGACGAGGTCCTCCATCGTGACGATCGTGCCCGCGCGCTTCGACATGCGCATCGGCTCACCGTCCTTGAGCAGGTTGACCATCTGCCCGATGAGGATCTCGAGGTTCTTGCCCGGCTCGTCCCCGAAGGCGGCACACATCGCCATCATCCGGCCGACGTAGCCGTGGTGGTCCGCGCCGAGCATGATCAGGTTGCGCTCGAACCCGCGCTCACGCTTGTCGAGGTAGTACGCCAGGTCGCCCGCGATGTACGCCGGCTCGCCGTCGGACTTGATGACGACGCGGTCCCGGTCGTCGCCGAAGTCGGTCGTCCGGAGCCACTCGGCACCCTCGGCCTCGTACATCACGCCCGCCGAACGGAGCCGCTCGATGGCGCGCTCGACGGCCTTCGACTCGTGCAGCGCGTTCTCGTGGAAGTACACGTCGAAGTCGACGCCGAAGTCGTGCAGCGAGGCCTTGATGTCCGCGAACATGAAGTCCACGCCCTCGCGCCGGAAGACCTCCTGCGCCTCGTCGCGCGGCAGGTCCTTCACGTCGATCGTGGGGTCGAGCGTGGCGATCACCCGCGCCGCGATGTCCGAGATGTAGGCGCCGCCGTAGCCGTCCTCCGGCGTGGGCTCCCCCAGCGCCGAGGCGACGAGGGACCGGGCGAACCGGTCGATCTGCGCGCCGTGGTCGTTGAAGTAGTACTCCCGCGTGACGAGCCCGCCCTGCGCCTGGAACACCCGGGCCAGCGAGTCGCCGACCGCGGCCCAGCGCACGCCGCCCATGTGGATCGGGCCGGTCGGGTTCGCCGACACGAACTCCAGGTTGATGCGGACGCCGTCGTACAGGTCGCCGTGCCCGAAGGACTCGCCGCCCTCGACGATGGTGCGGGCGATCTCTCCGGCGGCCGCGGCCTCGAGCGTGATGTTGATGAACCCGGGTCCGGCGACGTCGACCGAGGCCACGCCGTCCAGCTCGGTGAGCTCACCGGCGATCTCCGTCGCGAGCTCGCGCGGGTTCGTGCCGAGACGCTTCGCGAGCTGCATCGCGGCGTTCGACGCCCAGTCGCCGTGCGCACGGTTCTTCGGACGCTCGAGGGCCACGTGGGACTCCTCGATCGTCACGGTGTCGGACGCGCCGCGTCGCTCGACGATCCCGGTCAGGATCGACAGGTACGCAACGGAGAGTTCGGCAGGAGTCACGAGGACCGAGTCTACCGGGACACGCAGGCGGCTCCGGGCCGATGCCCGAGCCCGTGCACCATCATGTCGGGATGACCTCCCGCAGCCGCGTCCGGGCGATCGGCACCGCCCTGCTCACCGTGTCCGCGTCCGTCGCCCTCGTGGCGTGCTCCGGGAGCGGCGGCACGGACGACGCCACCCCCAGCGCCAGCGCAGCACCCGTCGGGAAGCGCGTCGCCCAGACGTGCGGCGAGCTCCTGCCGTCGGGGTCGCTCGACGTCTACGGGAAGACCTTCACCATCGACCGCGACTACGAGCCCGAGAAGGGGTCGCCGGCCGCCCGGATCGCCCAGCAGCGCGGCCGCGTGTGCCACTGGACGGCGGCCGACGACGCTTCGACGACCATCACCCTGGCCGTCGCGGACCTGCCTGAGAAGTCGCTCACGAACCTCAAGGACGCGCTCTACGAGCGGGGCGGTTCGGTGCCGACCTACCGCGTCGAGGGGTACTTCTCGCTCACCGACGGCATCGGACGCGCCGACGCCTTCGCGGACCCGTACTGGATCACCGCGACCTCGACCCTGTTCACCGAGCCGGGCGGCGCGCAGCCCGTCATCGACACGGTGCGGGGCGTCGTCGCGCCGTCGGCATCGGCGACACCGACCGGCTGAGCCCGTTCCCGGTCGGTCGTCGTCGGTACACCTGGCGGAATCGGGCGTACCTGGTCAGTTCTTCCGGCCAGGTACGCCCGTTCCCGCTTCCCATCGCGCGCGTTCTGGGAAGGTCCGCATCGAGTGCGCCACGCGCCCGCCGCACCCATGCAACGGACGGGAGGCACGGTGCGGCACCGCTCGCGCCTCCCGTCCGCTGGCTGGTCACCGACGTACCTTGCGAAAACGGGCGTGCCTGGTCAAGTGTTTTGACCAGGCACGCCCGTTTCTGCATTCCATTGCGCGCGTTCTGGGAAGACCCGCGCCGACACGCGTGGTCCTGGACAGCGGCGCCGACCTGCTACGGTTGATCCCACCCAGGGCCCCCATAGCTCAGGGGATAGAGCACTGCCCTCCGGAGGCAGGGGCGGAGGTTCGAATCCTCCTGGGGGCACAGTCACGTTCCCGCGCAAGCAGACGTCTTCGCTTCGCTCAGTCGGCTGCGCGCGATGTCGGCTTCGCCGACCTTCCCTCCGGGGCCGGTTGGGCCGGGGGCCCTCCGGTACCGTCAGAGCATGACGACGACGTTTCCCGAAGCTGACGTCCACCCGCTCCGCGGCGGGCCCGTGCTGCGGTGGGGCGTGATCGGGCCGGGGGTGATCGCGGGCGACTTCACGAGCACGCTGCACGCCAACTCGGACCAGCGGGTCGTGGCCGTCGGCTCCCGCTCCCCCGAACGCGCCGCCGCGTTCGCCGCACGGCACGAGATCGCGGGCGTGCACGGCTCGTACGGAGCGCTGGTGGCCGACCCGGCGGTGGACGTCGTCTACGTCGCGTCCCCGCACCCGCAGCACCTCGAGCACGCGCTCCTCGCGATCGCCGCAGGCAAGCACGTCCTCGTCGAGAAGCCGATGACGACGTCCGAGGCCGACACGCGCACCCTCGCGACGGCGGCCCGCGACGCCGGGGTGTTCGCGATGGAGGCGATGTGGACGCGGTACCTCCCCGGCACCACCGTCGTGGCGCGGCTCCTGGCGGACGGCGCCCTGGGCGACGTCCGGCTCGCCACCGTCGACGTCGGGTGGCCGCACGAGCCCGACCCGGCGGACCGGATGTTCGACCCCGCCGCAGGCGGGGGCGCGCTCCTCGACGCCGGTGTGTACGGGCACTGGTTCGCACGCTTCGCCACCGGCGCCCCGGTGACCAGCAGGACGACGGGGGCGCTGTCGGGACGCGGGGTGGACCTCCAGTCCGTCACCGTGTCGACGGCGGACGGTGGCGCGCAGGCGGTGGTGACCACGTCGATGACGGCGTGGACGCCGGGCCTGGCGGTCGTCGCGGGCAGCCGCGCGACGGTCCGCTGGACCGACCACTTCGTGTTCCCCGCGTCGTTCGCACTGCACCACGGAGCCGACGCGGAACGGTGGGATGACCCGAGCGGCCTCCGAGGACGGCAGGGGCTCGTCTGGCAGGCCGCCGCGCTCGCACGGTACGTCCACGAGGGGCGGACCGAGTCGCCGCTGCACTCCCTCGACGACTCCGTCGGTGTGGCCGCAGCGCTCGACGCCGCACGCGCCGCACTCGGGCCGACCCCGGCTGTTCCCCAGCGCGTCACGTCGACCCCCTAGGATCACCGGCCGGTCGTCCTGCACGCGACCGGGAAGAGGACTCGATGACCACCGCCACCGGGAACCCGCAGCTCGAACTCGCCCGCGGCGAGCACGCACCGGCACCGCGGACGCTGCTCGACGTCCTCACGACCACGGCTAAAGATCATCCCGACGCCCTCGCACTCGAGGACCCCGCCGGGACCATCGACTACGCCACGCTGCTGCGGCTCGTGCACGAGCAGGCCGACGACCTGGCGCGTCGCGGTGTCCGGCGCGGCGACCGGGTCGGCGTGCGGATCCCGTCCGGCGGCCGTGACCTGTACGTGTCGATCCTCGCCGTCCTCGCGGCCGGTGCCGCGTACGTGCCGGTGGACGCCGACGACCCGGAGGAACGGGCGACGCTCGTGTTCGGCGAGGCGGGGGTCGTCGGGGTGATCGGTGCGGGCGGCGTGCTCCGTCGCGACGGGGCGCCGGACGCCGAGCCCTCCCCCGTCGTCGACGCCGCGGCGAGCGCCGCCGCACCGAGCACGGACGACGACGCCTGGATCATCTTCACGTCGGGGTCGACCGGGGTGCCGAAGGGCGTCGCGGTCACGCACCGTTCCGCGGCGGCGTTCGTGGACGCCGAGGCGCGGATGTTCCTGCAGCCGGCGCCGATCGGTCCCGGCGACCGGGTGCTGGCGGGGTTGAGCGTGGCGTTCGACGCGTCGTGCGAGGAGATGTGGTTGGCCTGGGGGCACGGTGGGTGCCTGGTCCCGGCGCCGCGGTCGCTCGTGCGGACGGGGGTGGACCTCGGGCCGTGGCTGATCGCGCACGGGATCACGGTGGTGTCGACGGTGCCGACCCTGGCGGCGCTGTGGCCGGACGACGCCCTGGAGCAGGTGCGGCTGGTGATCTTCGGGGGCGAGGCGTGCCCGCCGGAGCTCGCGGCACGGATCGCGAGCCGGGACCGCGAGGTCTGGAACACGTACGGGCCGACCGAGGCGACGGTGGTGGCGTGCGGGGCCCTGCTGGACGGGAGCGCGCCGATCCGGATCGGCCTCCCGTTGGACGGGTGGGACCTGGCGGTCGTGGACGCCGCGGGGCAGCGGGTCGAGGCGGGCGGGGTCGGCGAGCTGGTGATCGGCGGTGTCGGGCTGGGCCGGTACCTGGACCCGGCGAAGGACGCCGAGAAGTACGCGCCGTTCCCGGAGCTCGGGTGGGAGCGGGCGTACCGGAGCGGCGACCTGGTGCGGTACGACCCCGAGGGGCTGGTGTTCCAGGGGCGTGCGGACGACCAGGTCAAGCTCGGTGGTCGGCGGATCGAGCTCGGGGAGATCGACGCGGCACTGCAGGCGCTCGACGACGTCGCGGGTGGAGCCGCGGTGGTGCAGCGGACGCCGGCGGGCAACCAGGTGCTGGTGGGGTACGTGGCGCCGGCGGCGGGTGGGTCGGTGGACGTGGCGGCGGCGAACGCCCGGCTGCGCGAGGAGTTGCCTGCTGCACTCGTCCCGCTCCTCGCGGTGGTGGAGTCGCTGCCGACGCGGACCTCGGGGAAGGTGGACCGGGCGGCGTTGCCGTGGCCGCTGCCCGGGTCCTCCGACGCGGCGATGCTGCCGGACACGGTGGCGTGGATCGCCGAGCGGTGGTCGGCGATCCTCGGGGTCCCGGTGGCGAGTGTCGACGACGACTTCTTCGCGCACGGCGGCGGGTCCCTGACGGCGGCGCAGCTGGTGTCGGCGATCCGGGAGCGGTTCCCGACGACGACGGTGGCGGACGTGTACGACCACCCGCGGATCGGGGCGCTGGCGGATGCGCTGGACGACTCCGGCCCGGTGGTGTCGGTCCCCCGGGACGTCCGTCCGGTGCCGCCGGCGACGGGTCTGGTGATGACGCTGCTCGGGGTGCCGGTGCAGGTGCTGCGCGGGCTGCGGGTGCTGACGTGGACGGCGCTCGTGGCCGCGGTGCTGCACGCCACGACGCTGCCGTTCGTCCCGGTGCTGCCGTGGCCGGTGCTGGTGGTCGCGCTGCTGCTGTTCGTGACGCCGGTCGGCAAGATGGCGGTGACGGTCGTGCTGGCGCGGCTGATCCTCGTCGGTGTGCGTCCGGGCGATCACCCCCGAGGCGGCTCCGTGCACGTGCGGGTCTGGCTGGCGGAGCGGATCGCGGAGGCGGTGGACGGCCCGTCGACGTCGGGGGCGCCGTGGATCAGCTACTACGCGCGGGCCCTCGGGGCGCGGATCGGCAAGGACGTCGACCTGCACACGCTGCCGCCGGTGACCGGCATGCTGACGATCGGAAAGCGTGCGTCGATCGAGCCCGAGGTGGACCTCGCCGGCCACTGGGTGGACGGGGACGTGTTCCGGATCGGGCGGGTCCGGGTGGACGCCGACGCGGTGGTGCACAGCCGCACGACGTTGCTGCCGGGGGCGCACGTCGGTGCGGGTGCCGCGGTCGAGGCGGGTTCGGCCGTCGCCGGCCGGGTCCCGGACGGGGAGCGCTGGGCGGGGTCGCCGGCGGAACGCGTCGGGTCGGCTCGACACGACCGGGAGGCGCGGCCGCCGTCGCGACGTCGGTGGCTGCTGGCGTACGGGGCCGGGTCCGTGGCCGTGGCCGGGTTGCCGGTGCTGGGTGTCGCTTCCGGGGTGGCGGTGGCGTGGCTGCTCGTGGGGTCGGCGTCCGCCCTCGGTGACGCGGTGCTGCGCGCGCTGGTGTGGGTGCCGCTCGCGACGGTCGTCGCGGGTGCGGTGTACGCGGCGCTGGTCGTCGGTGCGGTCCGGCTGCTCGGCATCGGCCTGCACGAGGGGCGGCACCCGGTGCGGTCCCGGATCGGCTGGCAGGTGTGGTGCACCGAGCGGGTCCTCGACGCGGCACGCACGCTCCTGTTCCCGCTGTACGCGTCGCTCGTGACCCCGGTGTGGTTGCGGCTGCTCGGCGCGCGGGTGGGGCGGAACACCGAGATCTCGACGGTCCTGCTCATCCCGGCGTTGACGCAGATCGCGTCGGGGGCGTTCCTGGCCGACGACACCATGGTGGCGACGTACGAGCTCGGCGGCGGTCGGGTGCGGATCGGCCGGTCGAAGGTGGGGCGGCGCGCGTTCCTCGGCAACAGCGGCATGACGGGGGCGGGTCGTTCGGTGCCGCGCGAGGCCCTGGTGGCGGTGCTGTCCGCCGTGCCGAAGAAGGCGAAGCGCGGCTCGTCGTGGCTCGGGTCGCCCCCGGTGCGGCTCCGTCGTGCCACGGCGGAGTTCGACGAGGAGCGCACGTTCCGGCCGTCGCGGTCCCTCAAGGTCGCCCGGGGCTGTTGGGAGCTGCTGCGGCTCGTCGCCCCGATGGTGTCCGCAGGGCTGGCGCTCGGCGTGGTCGGCACGCTGCTGGCACTGTGGTCCGCGGTCGGCATCGGGTGGACGGTGCTGCTCGCCGGGCCCGTCCTCATCGCCGCCGGGGCCGTGGCCGCCGTGGTGTCGACGATCGCGAAGTGGGTGTTCGTCGGTCGGATCGCGGCGCGGGAGCACCCGCTGTGGTCGTCGTTCGTGTGGCGGAACGAGGTGCAGGACACCTTCGTCGAGACCGTCGCCCGGCCGTGGTTCGCCGAGCAGGCCACCGGTACCCCGGCCCTCGCCGCGTGGCTGCGGAGCCTCGGGGCGACGATCGGTCGCGGCACCTGGCTCGAGACGTACTGGCTGCCGGAGGCCGACCTCGTCACGATCGGCGACGGCGCCTCGGTGGCACGAGGGACCGTCGTGCAGACGCACCTGTTCCACGACCGGGTGATGCAGCTCGACGAGGTCCGCCTCGACGCCGGCGCGACACTCGGTCCGCACAGCGTGGTCCTGCCAGCGGCGGGCATCGGCACGGGTGCCACGGTGGGACCGGCGTCGCTCGTGATGCGCGGTGAGCAGGTGCCCGGTGGGACGCACTGGGCGGGCAACCCGATCGCTCCGTGGACATCGGCGCCGACGGTGCCCGCCGCGCCGTCCGCGGCCGGTGTCAGCGTGGCAGACTTGCCGGCACCGTGAAGCCCGCCTCGACGAACCAAGACGCCGACCCGTACACCCCGCACAGCGGCGACCGGCGGTGGAGCGCCCGCCACTACGACCTCCGGCTGGAGTACCGCGTCGCCACGAACCGGCTCGACGGCACCGCCACCGTCACCGCACGGGCCGACGCGGACCTCGACCGGATCGTGCTCGACCTGCACGGACTCACGGTGGACCGCGTGGACGTCGACGGCCGGCGCGCCAGGAAGACCTCGACCGCGACGCACAAGCTGACGGTGACCCCGGCCGAGCCGATCGCCGCCGGAGCCGAGTTCACCGTCCACGTGAAGTACCGCGGCACCCCGCACCCGCTCCGGAGCCCGTGGGGCCAGATCGGCTGGGAGGAACTGACCGACGGTGTCATCGTCGCCGCGCAGCCGACCGGCGCACCCTCGTGGTTCCCGTGCAACGACCGCCCGGACGACAAGGCCACCTACCGCTTCGAGATCACCGCCGAGGCGGCGTACGACGTCCTCGCGAACGGCGACCTGCTCGGCAAGGAGCGCGCCCGCGCCGGCACCACCTGGACCTACGCCACGACGGACCCGATGGCGACGTACCTGGCGACCGTGCAGATCGGCCGGTACCGCACGACGAAGCTCCGCACGTCGGACGTCCCCGTCACGCTGCACCACCCCGCCGACCTCGCGGGCGCAGTGAAGACGGACTTCGGGCAGGTGCCGGACATGCTCGCCCTGTACGCCGACCGGTTCGGGCCGTACCCGTTCCCGGCGTACGCCGTCGTGGTCACCGACGACGACCTGGAGATCCCGCTCGAGGCGCACGGCCTCGCCGTCTTCGGCCGGAACCACGTCGACGGCGAGCACGGCACCGACCGACTCATCGCCCACGAACTGGCCCACCAGTGGTTCGGCAACTCGGTGACCGTCGCCCGGTGGCGGGACATCTGGCTGCACGAGGGGTTCGCCTGCTACGCGGAGTGGCTGTGGTCCGAGCACCGCGGCGGTGCCTCCGCGGACGACCTCGCACGGCGGTACCGCGACGGGCTCCTCGAGCAGCCGCAGGACCTCGTGGTGGGCGACCCTGGTGCGAAGGACATGTTCGACGACCGCGTCTACAAGCGCGGCGCACTCGCCCTGCACGCCGTCCGTCGTTCCGTCGGCGACGACGCGTTCTTCACCGGGCTCCGCACGATCACCGAGCGGCACCGGCACGGCTCGGTCCGGCCGGACGACGTGCTCGGTGCGTTCGCGGTCGCCGCGGGGACCACCGTCGACGCGGTGCGTGCGGTCACGGCACCGTGGATCGAGGAACCGGGCGTCCCGGACGCCGCCTAACCCGCGGCGGCGGTACCGGCCAGGTCGGGTTCGCAGCTGACCTCGGCCCACACGGCGTCGAGCGACAGCCCGACGACCCCGGCGACCGACGCGATCGTGGAGAACGCCGGCGTCGCGATGCGTCCGGTCTCGATCTTCCGGAGCGTCTCGGGCGAGATCCCGGCCGCGAGCGCGGTGTCGAGCATGGAACGCTGGCCCCGTGCACGACGGAGGAGCGCTCCGAGGCGACGACCACGGGCGACCTCGTCGGGGCTGAGCGGGAGTCGGACCATGTGCCCATACTAATCCCGGTCTTTCAGTACCGGTATGATCATCCCATGATCGAGATCCTCACCCCCGCCGAGGTCGAGCGGGCCCGCGCGACCGGCGCCCTCGTCGGCACGATCCTGCACACCCTGCGCGACCGCGTCCGTGTGGGCACGAACCTGCTCGAGATCGACCGCTGGGCGAAGGCGATGATCGAGGACGCCGGCGCCGACTCCTGCTACGTGGACTACGCGCCGTCGTTCGGCCGGGGCCCCTTCGGCCACCACATCTGCACCGCGGTGAACGACGCCGTCCTGCACGGGCTCCCCCACGACCGGGTGCTGGCGGACGGCGACCTCCTCACCCTCGACCTCGCGGTCTCCCTCGACGGCATCGCGGCCGACGCGGCGATCAGCTTCGTCGTCGGCACGCCCGACCCGGCGGACCTCGCTCTCATCGACGCCACCGAGCGAGCCCTCGCCGCCGCCATCGCGATCGCCGGGCCCGGCGTCCGCACCGGGGACCTCTCGCACGCGATCGGCACCGTGCTCGAGGAAGCCGGGTACCCGGTCAACGTCGAGTTCGGCGGCCACGGCATCGGCTCGACCATGCACCAGGACCCGCACGTCTCGAACACCGGCCGGCCCGGACGCGGCTACACGCTGCGGCCCGGTCTCCTCCTGGCGCTCGAACCATGGGTGATGGCGGACACCGACGTGCTCGTCACCGACCCGGACGGCTGGACGCTGCGGAGTGCCACCGGGGCACGCACCGCCCACACGGAGCACACCATCGCGATCACCGAGGACGGCGTCGAGGTCCTGACCCTGCCACGATGACCGGCACGCCGTCGGCCGCGACGGCGAGGACCGTGTCCGGCGCCGGGAAGGACACCGACACCGGGTGGTCGACACCGTCGAGGACGGCGACCATGCGGTCCAGGTCGACCTCGACCGCCCGCGGGTCGACGCGCAGCCCGCGGCCGTCGCGTTTGAGCACCGCCTCCTTCACCGTCCAGAGCACCGCGAGTTCGGTGGCGTCACCGCGCGCCCAGGCCGCTTCACGCGGGGTGAACGCGTCGACCGGGGCGGCCACGACCCGGGAGACCCGTTCGACGTCCACGCCGAGCGCAGCGGGTCCCACGGCCAGGGCGACGAGGTCCGTGGTGCGGGACAGACTCACGCCGACGGCGGAGCCGTCGACCGTGGCCCATGGACGACCGTGGTCGGTCCCGCCGCAGTGGGTGCAGACGCGCCCCGCGCGCACGGCCGAGACGTCGACCGCCGCAGCCGCCGCGACGGCGGCGAGCAGGGCCTCCCGGTCGTCCGCCGCGGTCGCGCCCGGCGCTGCCAGCGTCACGACGACCGACGGGAGGCGCGGGAGACTCACACAGGCGAGCCTACGAGGGGATCAGGCGTGCGTCAGCGCGATGAGCGCGACGTTCATGGTGCTGTAGAGGCCCTCGGAACGGGTGGCCTGTCGGACGCGGCCACGGAGGACCTCGTATCGACCATTGTGCTCGCGCACGAAACCGATCACGCCGCTCGCGGGCGTCGACACGCGGTGGTAGCCGTCCTCGAGCGGGACGACCTCGGTACTCGTTGTTCGCTCCATTGCAGTTCCCCTGTCTCGTTCGTCGTCGAACGCGCCCCGAGCATACCCCGGTCCGGGGGACAAACCGTCCACGGGTCCCGGGTTCGACGAGGGTTCGCCCGGAGTCTGTCCGAGCGTTGCGCAGCGTGGATAGACTCCGGGCAACAGCGCTCCGGGGCGCGGTTCCGGGGGTCCTCGGGACGGCGACCACGGCGACGGACGGAGGACGGATGCGAGCGGTCCAGGGCGGATCGGCCACGGCCAGGACGAACACGGACAGGGGGACATCGCGACTGATCGGCCGCCTCGCCGCGGCGCTGCTCGCCGTGTTCCTCGTGCTGGCGCCGGCGACGACGGCGCGGGCGACGGCGCCGGTCGACCTCGGCGGCGCGTACGTCCTCGACGAGGCGAACGTCCTGAGTGCCTCGCAGCAGTCCGACATCGAGAGCGCGATCAAGAAGCTCTACGACGAGACGCAGACCCAGCTGTACGTCGTGTTCGTGCCGACCTTCACGAACCCGTCCGAACACGCCGCGTGGGGCGACGCCACCATGCAGCGGAACCAGATCGACACCGACAGCATCGTGCTGTCGATCGCGGTCGACGACCGGATCGCCGACGTCCAGCAGACGAACGAGACGTCGATCTCCGCGAGCGACGCAGAGTCCGCGTACAACGACGACGCGGTGCCCGCGCTCAAGAACGGCGACTGGGCCGGAGCCGCCCTCGCGTTCGCGAACGGCCTGACCGAGACACAGGCCCCGCCGAACCTCACCTGGCTGTGGATCCTGCTCCTGGTGGTCGTCGTCGCCCTCGTCGTCATCGTGCTGGTCGTCCGCGCCAGGAACAAGCGCCGCACCGCCGCCGCGACCAGGGCACAGGAGGCCTCGCTCGCCGACCTCGAACGGACCGCCGGTGGCGCGCTCGTCACGATCGACGACGAGTTGCGCACCGCCGAACAAGAGGTCGGGTTCGCGACGGCGCAGTTCGGCGCCGACGCCGCCAAGCCGTTCGCCGAGGCCGTGGCGGCCGCCCAGCAGAACGTCCGCAAGGCCTTCACGTTCCAGCAGCAGCTCGACGACGAGATCCCGGACACCCCGCAGCAGCGCGCCGACTGGGCGAACCAGATCATCGCGATCTGCGAGCAGGCGCACGCGTCGATCGAGGAGCAGACGGAGTCCTTCGACAAGCTCCGCTCGCTCGAGGACGGCGTCGACGAGGCCGCCGTGGCCCTCGCCGAGGCCGTCGCCGCAGCGCCGGCGTCCGTGAGTGCTGCCGGTGCGGCGCTGGAGCGGGTGCGGCGCGCGTACACCGGCCGGACCCTCGCGACGGTGTCCGACAGCGTCGACCAGGCGCAGCAGGTTCTGGCGTACGCCACCGAACGCTCGCAGGCGGCCACCGCCGCGATCGCTGCGGGCGACAAGGGCGAGGCGGTCGTCGCCGTACGGGATGCCCAGCACGCCCTCGCCCAGGTGCAGCAGCTCACGTCGAGCGCCGTCGCCGCCGAGTCCACCTTCGCCGAGGCCACCGCGCGGGCCGAGGCCATGCGGATCGACATCGAGGGCGACGTCGCCGCGGCACGCACGCTACAGAGCGGTGGGCCGGAGCTCGCCGCCGCGGTCACCCGTGCCGAGACCGTCCTGCGGCAGGGCCTCGACCCGAAGGACCCGATCGCCGCGGTCGACGCACTGACCAAGGCGAACACCGAGATCGACCAGGCGATCGCCATCGCGCGGGGCGTCCAGGAGCAGCAGCAGCGGGCGGCCCGGGCGCTCGACGACGCACTGCGTGACGCCCGGAACCGGATCAGCCAGGCGCGCGAGTTCATCTCGCTGCACCGCGGCGGGGTCGGACCCACCGCACGGACGCGGTTGTCCGAGGCCGAACGCGCCCTCGACGACGCCGTGCAGCTCGCCACCACCGACCCCGGTCAGGCCCTGCAGGCTGCTCGTGCGGCCGAGCAGTACGCGGCCGCCGCGATGGACGCCGCGAACGACGACATGGGCGGCTGGGGCGGCGGCGGAGGCGGCTTCGGTGGCGGGGGCGGCAACGGCGCACAGCTCGGGGGGCTCGTCACCGGCATCGTCCTCGGCGGCCTGCTCGGCGGACGCGGCGGCAGCTTCGGCGGCGGCTCCTTCGGGGGCGGCGGCGGCTTCGGCGGTGGCGGGTTCGGCGGCGGCGGAGGCGGAGGCGGCGGCGGAGGCGGGTTCTCCGGCGGCGGCCGCTTCTAGATCCCCGCACCAGGCAGACCAGACCAGATCGACAGCACCACACCAGACCTTCCAGGAAAGGGAACAGCAATGGCAAAGCAGACGATCTTCGGACGCATCTCGACCCTCGTCCGAGCGAACATCAACCAGCTCATCGACAACGCCGAGGACCCGCAGAAGATGCTGGACCAGCTCGTGCGCGACTACACGAACAACATCGCGGACGCGAAGACGGCGATCGCGCAGACGATCGGCAACGTGCGCCTGCTCGAACAGGACCACGAGGAGGACAAGAAGGCCGCCACCGAGTGGGGTCAGAAGGCCGCGAACGCCTCCGTCGCCGCGGACAAGTACCGCGGCGAGGGCAAGACCGCCGAGGCCGACAAGTTCGACAACCTCGCCAAGATCGCCATCGCCAAGCAGATCGCCGCCGAGCAGGAGGTCAAGGACGCCGAACCGAACCTCGCCTCGCAGAACGAGGCCGTGGAGAAGCTCAAGGCCGGTCTCGCCGGCATGGAGCAGAAGCTCGAGGAGCTCCGCTCGAAGCGCGACAACCTCGTCGCCCGCTCCAAGACGGCCGAGGCGCAGTCGAAGGTCAACGACGCGCTCGGCAACATCGACGTGCTCGACCCGACGAGCGACCTCGGACGCTTCGAGGAGAAGGTCCGCCGTGAGGAAGCGAAGGTCCTCGGGCAGCAGGAGCTCCAGTCGTCGAGCCTCGACGCGCAGTTCGAGAGCCTCGAGGACGTCGGCAAGGACGCCGAGGTCGAGGCCCGTCTCGCCGCACTGAAGTCCGGCGGGTCGTCGAGCTTCTGAGCACCTCCACGGGCGACGCCGGACCCCACCTGACAGACTGAGACGATGCAGTTCCTCGTGGTCGGTCAGTGGCAGGGTTCGGCGTCGTCCCGTGCGATGCGCCTCGGGGACGGAGCGACGGCCATCGGTGCCGACCTCCCCCGGGCCTCCACCACCGTGATCGACGTCCCGGCGGGCGCGGGCGACCGCCTCGAGACCGCCGTCGCCCGGTACACCTCGGTGCTCGCCGTCTCCGACCGGGTCGCCGAGGAGACCGGCGTGGCCAGCGAACCCGTCCTCGTGGTCGGCGGGGACGGCGCCAGCATCCTGGGCGCCACCGTCGCCCTCGGGCCGGACACAGCGTTCGTGCGCATCGCCGGGTCGAGCGGCTTCCGCGCCCTGAACCGTGCGCAGCCCGTCGCAGCCGAGACCGCCGTGCTCCGAATCCTCGTCGACCGACCGGACGACCTCTTCCCCGCGATCCCGGTGGTCCCGGGGTCACGCGTGGTCGTCGCCGGCGTGCGCGGGATCGAGGACGCCGAGACGAACGCCCTCGACCGTGCCGGCATCGTGCACCTCGACGTCGACGCAGCGACCCCGGACGCGATCGCCGCCGCCGTCGACGCCACGGGAGCCGACGCCGTCTTCGTGCACGTCGACCTCGACGTCCTCGACCCGTCCGAGGTCGACGGACTGCTCGAGCCCGTGCCGTTCGGGCTCGACGGCGCGGGGCTCGTCGAGCGCATCCAGGCAGCGACCCGTGGGCGTCGGCTCGCCGGTGCCGCCCTCACCGGGTTCGCACCGGTCGACCCGGACCGGGCCGTCGACGACCTGGGCGTGATCCTCCGTGCGGTCGGCGCCCTGACGAGCGCGTCCCGAACCGCCTGACGAGCCCGTCGCGCTCGGCGGGACCCATGCCGATCCGCGTACGCTCGGCACCATGACGGACTACGACCTCATCGTGATCGGCGCCGGCGCAGTCGGCGAGAACGTGGCGGACTACGCCAAGAAGCGCGGCCTGACGGTGGCGATCGTGGAGGCCGAGCTCGTCGGCGGCGAGTGCTCGTACTGGGCGTGCATGCCGTCGAAGGCCCTCCTGCGCAGCGGTCACGCCCTCGCCGCGGCGAAGCGGCTGGACGGCGCGAAGCAGGCGGTCACCGGTGACCTCGACGCCGCGCACGTCCTCGCCCGACGGAACTCGTTCACCTCGGACTGGAAGGACGACGGGCAGGTCGCCTGGCTCGAGTCCGCCGACATTGACCTGATCCGCGGGCACGCCCGCATCACCGGCGAGAAGACGCTCGAGGTCGACGGCAAGACCTACACGGCCGCCGCGGCGATCGCCGTGGTCACCGGGTCGCTGCACACGCTCCCCGACGTCCCCGGCCTGGCCGACGCGAAGCCGTGGGGCACGCGTGAGGCGACGAGCGCCCAGCAGGTCCCGGAGAGCCTCCTCGTGATCGGGGGCGGCGTCTCGGGCTCCGAGCTCGCGACGGCGTGGGCGTCCCTCGGGGCGAAGGTCACCCTCGTGGCCCGGCACGGACTGCTCGGCGGGATGGAGCCGTTCGCCGGTGAGCTCGTCGCGGACTCGCTCCGTGACCTCGGCGTCGACGTCCGCACCGGAGTGAACCCCACACGCGTCGACCGCGACGAGCACGGCCTCGTCACCACCACGTTCGACGACGGCACCACCCTGGTGACCAGCGAGGTCCTCGCCGCGACCGGTCGTACCGCGACCACGAAGGACCTCGGCCTCGAGTCCGTCGGGCTGACCGCCGGGGACTGGCTGCAGGTCGACGACACGATGCTCGTGCACGGCACCGACTGGCTGTACGCGGTCGGCGACGTGAACCACCGCGTCCTCCTCACCCACCAGGGCAAGTACCAGGCGCGTGCTGCCGGCGAGGCGATCGCCGCCCGCCACCAGGGCACGCCGCTGCACACCGAGCCGTGGGGCGCGCACGTCGCCACGGCCGACCACGCCGCCGTGCCCCAGGTCACCTTCACCGACCCGGAGGTCGCGAGCGTCGGCCTCACCGAGGCGAAGGCCCGCGAGCAGGGTCTGAACGTCCGCGCCGTCGAGTACGAGCTCGGCAACGTCGCCGGAGCGTCCCTGCAGGCCGACGGCTACACCGGACGCGCCAAGATGGTCGTCGACGAGGACCGCGGGGTCGTCGTCGGGGTCACCTTCGTCGGACAGGACGTCGCCGAGATGCTGCACGCCGCGACGATCGCGATCGTGGGCGAGGTCCCGGTCGACCGCCTCTGGCACGCCGTCCCCGCCTACCCGACGATGAACGAGATCTGGCTCCGCCTGCTCGAGACCTACGGCCGCCCGGAGTAGCGGTGCGGAACCCCCTGCTCGACTCCCCCGTGTCGCGGGCGGGGTGGGTGTTCGCGACGGCGGTCGGTCTCGCCGTCGGCGTCCCGCTCTCCACCGGGAGGGTGCGGGTCGTCGACGGCCTGGTCGTCTGCTCCGGCCTGCCGCGCTGGGCGTTCCGGCGCGGTGGCACGTGCGTCGGCTCGGTGTACCTGACGCGGGACAACGACGGCGACCGGGTGCTCCGGCACGAGCGCGTGCACGTCGACCAGTGGCGGCGGTACGGGATGCTCATGCCGATCGTCTACGCGCTGGCCGGTCGGGACCCGCTGCGGAACCGGTTCGAGATCGAGGCCGGCCTCGAGGACGGCAACTACCGCTGACGCTCGCCGCCGAGGTCGCGCAACGCGCCGTGCGCGGGTTGCCCTCAGGCGGGCGCGGGTCAGGCGGCGCGACGCCGCGGGACCACGAGGGGCGTGCCCGTCTCCGGATCGGGGACGACCACGCACGGCAGGCCGAACACGTCCTCGACCAGGTCGGCCGTCACCACCGAAGTCGGCGGACCGGACGCCACGATCGACCCGTCGCGCATCGCGATCACGTGCGTGGCGTACCGCGCGGCCTGGTTGAGGTCGTGCAGCACCGCGACGACCGTCCGGCCCGCCGCGTGCAGTGCCGACGCGAGCTCGAGCACGTCGTACTGGTGTGCGATGTCGAGGAAGGTGGTGGGTTCGTCGAGCAGGACGATGTCGGTCTCCTGCGCGAGCACCATCGCGATCCACACCCGCTGCCGCTGCCCACCGGAGAGCTCGTCCACGCTGCGATCGGCGAGCGACACGGTCTCCGTCTGCTCGAGCGCCGCCTGCACCGCGACCCGGTCCGACCCGGAGGACGGGTGCAGCAGGTCCTGGTGCGGGAAGCGTCCGCGGGACACGAGGTCACGGACGGTGATGCCGTCCGGTGCGATGGGCGTCTGCGGGAGCATGCCGACCCGGCGCGCCACGGCCTTCGGGCGGAGGGAGGAGATCGGCGATCCGTCGAGGTAGACCGTGCCCGCGGTGGGCTTGAGGGTCCGCGCGAATGCCTTCAGCAGCGTCGACTTCCCGCACGCGTTCGGTCCGACGATCACTGTCAGCTCACCGTCGGGGATGTCGACGTCGAGCGCGGACACCACGACGCGGTCGTCGTACGCGAGCGTCAGCCCGCGGGCACCGAGCGACGTGGTCGGGAGCCCGGTCGCGGCGTTCAGTTCTCGGCCTTGCCGTGCCGCCAGTACCCCATGAACGCGACCTGCTTCCGGTCGAGCCCGACACCGCGCACGAGGTGCCGGCGGAGCTCCTTCACGCAGCCGGCCTCACCCGCGATCCAGGCGTAGACGGGGCGGGACTCCTCGGCGGCGGGGACGTCCCACAGCACCTGCTCGTCGACGTCGACGTCCGCGAGCTCGACGGTGTCCCCGCAGGCCGGTCCGGTGGCGACGGTGGAGGCCCACGCGTGCACCTGGTCGGTCATCCGGACGCCGTGCGTGGCGCCGTTCCGGGCGATCCAGCGGACCTCGACCCCGGCGGGCGCGGACACGGGCAGCCGGTCGGCGTCGGTCGGGACCTCGATGAAGACGTGGCCGACGGTGGAGACGTCGAGCCCTTCGAGGATGGCGCAGATCGCGGGCGCGGCGGTCTCGTCGCCGGCGAGCAGGATCCGGTTCGCGGCACCGGGGTCGAACTCGGCGGCACCGGTCGGGAGCTCGGCCGGCGACGACGGCACGGCTGGACCGACGATGCGCAGCTCGTCCCCGACCCGGCACTCCGAGACCCAGCGGGAGGCGGGCCCGGTGTCGCCGTGCGCGACGAAGTCGATGTCGAGCTCGCGGGCGTCCGGCCGGAACGAGCGGACCGTGTAGGTGCGCAGCGGGTTCCGGACGGCATCCGGCAGGGCTCGCCACGCGCCGTACCAGTCCTCGCCGTCCGGCAGGTCGGTGAACCCGTGTCCGGGGATGGGCAGCACGATCTTGATCCGCTGGTCGAGGCCGACGGCCGAGAACTCGGCGAGGGCGTCGCCCGTCAGGGTCACCCGGACGAAACTCGGGGTGAGCGACGTGACGGCGGCCACGCGGACGGAGAAGACACGGTACCGGGCTGCCACACCCCGAGTATGGCATGCCTTACCTAACGCGACCAGACCTGCGGAGGGTGCGAGGATCGATCCCGTGCCCACCGATCCCGTGCCCGATCCCGACGACGAGTTCGCGGACCTGACCGACCTCGCCAGCGCGAGCGGCGTGGCGGAGCCGCTCCGCGCCTCCAGGCAGGTGGTCCGCACCACGGCCGGACAGGAGATCGCGGCGATCCGGTGGGACGCGGGCCGGGAGGCACGGATCACCTACCTGCACGGGCTCGGCATCGACGCGCACAGCTTCGACCAGACCGCGCTCGCCGTCGGCGAGCCGGCGGTCGCCGTCGACCTGCCGGGCCACGGCCGGTCCGGCTGGCGCGACGACGCCGACTACGCGGCGGACGCGACCGCCCCCGACGTGCTCGTAGCGCTCGACGCCCTGGAGGTCCCGCCCGGCATCGTGGTCGGGCACTCCCTCGGCGCGATCCTCGCCGCCCGGCTCGCCGCCCTCGCTCCCGAGCGCGTGACCGGGCTCGTGCTCGTCGACATGTCGCCGGACTTCGCCCAGCGCGCCGTCGACCGGATCGCACGCGCGCTCGAGGCCGAGGAGCCGTTCACCTCCCTCGACCAGGTCGTCGACCGGGCGGTGGAGGCGCGGGTCGGCGACGACCGCGCCGTGCTCCTCCGCGAGGCCCGGCACACCACGCGCCTCGGTGCGGACGGCCGGCTCGTCCGACGCCACCACTTCCCGCACCTGCCCGCCGGACGGACGTCCTCGGTGGGGCGCTTCGCGGACGCCTGGCCCGACCTCGAGGCCCTCGACGTCCCGATCCTGCTCGTCCGCGGCGACCGCGGCTACGTCTCGCCGAAGCTGCACGCGCAGTTCGCCGAGCGCCTGCCGGACGCCTCGATCGTCACCGTCGAGGCCCGGCACGCCGTGCAGAACCAGGCACCCCTCGAACTGGCCACGGCAATCCGGGCATGGGCGGAACGTAACGGTTTGTTGCACCGGATCGAAGAACCGTCGCCGGACGACACCGGCCGCCGCTAACCTCGTCCAAGCGCGCGCGACGACCGTCGCCACCGCGCCGGAAGGAACCCACAACCCATGAGTCCGCTCTCCGCCCGTTTCGACCGTGCCCGTCCCGGCCGAACTCGCTTCGGCCGTGCAGCCCTGGCCGCCACCGCGGTCGCCGTCGCCTCGGCCCTCGTGCTCACCGGCTGCTCCGGATCGTCGAACGAGAACGGCGGCACCGACGCCACCGTGCGTGTCGGCCTCGTGCTCGAGCCCACCAGCCTCGACATCCGCACCCAGTCCGGGGCCGCGCTCGACCAGGTGCTCATCGACAACGTCTACCAGGGACTCGTCGGCCGCACGGCGGACGGGGACGTCCGCGACGTGCTCGCGTCGAAGCACGAGGTCTCGTCCGACGGGCTGACCTACACGTTCACCCTCCGCAAGGGCACCACGTTCCAGGACGGCAAGGACGTCACCGCCGACGACGTCGTCTGGTCGCTGCAGCAGGTCAAGTCGAACGCGTCCTACGTCGACTCGGCGCAGCTCGCGAACGTGACGTCGATCACCTCGCCGTCCTCCGGGGTGGTGGAGCTCAAGCTCGCGAAGCCCGACTCCGACCTGCTCTGGAACCTCACCGGGCGCGCCGGGCTCGTGCTCGAGAAGGCGGCGACGAACGACCTGTCCGACACCGCCAACGGCACCGGTCCGTACGAGGTGTCCAGCTGGAAGCAGGGCGACTCGCTCACGTTCACGCGCAACGCCGACTACTGGGGCACGAAGGCGAAGGTCGCGAAGGTCGTCTTCCGCTACATCACCCAGCCGTCCACCGCGGTGAACGCGATGGCCAACGGCGACCTCGACGTGCAGACCGCCGTCGACGGCACGCTCAAGAGCCAGCTGCAGAACAGCTCGGACATCACGCTGCACACCGGCAAGACGACCGACAAGTACACGCTCGCCTTCAACGACGCGAAGGCGCCGTTCACCGACAAGAAGGTGCGCCAGGCCATCCGCCAGGCGATCGACTCGAAGGCGATCATCAAGGCGATCGGCGGCACGGGCGTCGAGCAGGGCGGTCCCATACCCGAGCTCGACCCGGGCTACCAGGACCTGACCGACATCGACGCGTACGACCCCGCGAACGCGAAGAAGCTGCTCTCCGAGGCCGGGGCGACGAACCTCGAGCTCACGCTGACCTACGCGAACATCTACTCGGCGACGATCGGCGACGTGCTCAAGTCGCAGCTCGCCGACGTCGGCATCACCCTGACGGTCAAGCGGGTCGACTTCGCCACCTGGCTCTCGCAGGTGTTCGAGAAGAAGGACTTCGACCTCTCGATGGTGAACCACGTCGAGTCGCGCGACTTCGGCAACTGGGCGAACCCGGACTACTACTTCGGGTACGACAACGCCGAGGTGCAGTCGCTCTACGCCGACTCGGTCGCCACGACGAACGAGGCCGACAAGGTCGCCGACCTGCAGAAGGCCGCCAAGCTCGTCAGCGAGGACGCCGCCGGCGAGTGGCTCTACACGGCCACGTCGATCACCGCGGTGCGGAAGGGCGTCACCGGCTTCCCGTACGACGGCACGAACTCGCGGCTCGACCTGTCGAAGCTCGCGGTCAAGTGACGCGTGCCCTCGGCCGGGCACCCGTAGCATCGGACTCGTGACCCGGTTCCTGGTCGGGCGGCTGCTGCTGCTCGTCGTCGGCCTGCTCGTGGCGAGCACCATCATCTTCGCCACGCTGCGCGTGCTGCCCGGCGACGTGGCGCAGATCGTCGCCGGCACGCAGGCGACCCCGGCACAGGTCGAGGAACTCCGGCAGCAGCTCGGCCTCGACCGTCCCGTGGTGGTGCAGTACCTCGACTGGATCGGCGGGGTGCTCCGCGGTGACCTCGGCCGGTCCCTCGTGACCGACGGGCAGGTCGCCCCCGAGATCGCCCAGAAGCTGAGCGTGACGCTGCCGCTGGCGGGCATGTCCCTCGTCGCCGCGCTGGTCATCGGGGTGCCGCTCGGCGTGCTCGCCGCGGTGCTCCGCCGTCGCGCGGGCGGTGCGGTCATCGCGTTCGTGGCGCAGGCCGTCGCAGCGGTCCCGATCGTCTGGGCGGGCATGCTCCTGGTCGCGCTGTTCGCGGTGACGCTGCACTGGCTGCCGACGCAGGGCTTCCCGCTCGACGGGTGGGACGAACCCGGGCGCGCGTTCTCGTCACTCGTGCTGCCTGCGCTGACGATCGGCGCCGTCGAGGGTGCGGTGATCCTCCGGTTCACCCGCTCGGCCACGCTCGGGGTGCTCGACGCCGACCACGTCCGGACGGCGGCGGCGATCGGTCTCACCCGGACGCAGGCGCTCCTGCGGCACGGGCTGCCCTCGGTGGCGCTCACCGTGCTGGCCGTGCTCGGTGTGCAGATCGCCGGGCTCCTCGTCGGGGCGGTCGTCGTCGAGCAGCTGTTCTCGCTCCCCGGTGTCGGGCGGATGCTCGTCACCGACGTCGGGCGCCGCGACATCACGAAGGTCCAGTCCGAGCTGCTCGTGCTCACGGGGCTCGTGCTGCTCGTCGGCTTCGCGGTCGACGTCGTGCACCGCACGCTCGACCCCCGGCAACGGGAGGTGTCCGAGTGATCCGCCGTCTCCTCGCCCGACCGACCGGGGTGTTCGCCGTGGTCGTCCTCGGCCTGCTCGTCGTGCTCGCCGTGGTGTCGCTGTTCTGGACCCCGCAGGACCCGTTCCGCACCGACCCGTTCCACCAGTGGGAACCGCCGAGCCCCGCGCACTGGTTCGGCACCGACGCCTCCGGCCGGGACATCGCCAGCTACCTGCTCGCCGGCACCCGGACGACGGTGCTCGTGGCGGTCGGCTCCGGGGTCATCGCGAGCGTGGTCGGCATCGTCCTCACCGCGATCGGCTCGCTCACCGCGCGCTGGGTCCGCGAGGGCACGGCCGTCCTGCTCGACATCCTGGTGGCGTTCCCGACACTCCTGACCGCGATGCTGCTCACCGCCATCGCCGGCGGGTCGCTCGGCGTCGTGATCGTCAGCGTCGGCCTGTCCTTCGGCGTGACGATCGCCCGGGTCGCTCGAGGAGAGATCCGCCGCATCGCCCGCAGCGACTACGTGACGGCAGCACGGGCGTCGGGCGTCGGCGGGTTCGGCGTGCTGTTCCGGCACCTGGTCCCGAACGCGGCGCCGCTGTTCACCGTGCAGCTCTCGCTCGCGATGGCGACCGCGGTCCTCGCCGAGGCCGGGCTGTCGTACCTGGGCTACGGCGCCGGGTCGGGCACGGCGTCGTGGGGCAGCCTGCTGTCCGACCTGCAGACCTACATCGGCGTGCACCCGTGGAGCGCAACCTGGCCGGGCGCGGCGATCGCCCTCGTGGTGGCGGCGCTGTCGCTGCTCGGGGACGCGGTGCGGGACGCGACCGACCCGCGCCTGACGACGAACGACCGCGCGGACGACCGGACCGCGACCGACCGACGCGGTGCGACCGACGACCCGACCGCGACCACCACGGGAGTCACCGCATGACCGCCCCCACGGGCCGAACCGGCCCCACGGGCCTGACGGGCCCCACGGACCGGACCGCAGCCTCCGGACTCGAGGTGCGTGGCCTGACGGTCCGCATCGACCGCCGGACGATCCTCGACGACGTGACGTTCACCGTGCCTCCAGGCCGTCGCGTCGGCGTGATCGGCGCGTCCGGATCCGGGAAGTCCATGACCTCGCTCGCCCTGATGGGGTTGGAGCCCACCGGCGCCGACGTGACCGGCAGCATCCGTCTGGACGGCACCGAACTCGTCGGCCTGCCCGACCGCGAGCGTGCCCGACACCGCGGGTCGGGCATCGCCATGGTGTTCCAGGAGCCCGGCACCGCCCTCGACCCGCTCCGTCGGGTCGGCGGCCAGATCGCCGAACCGCTGCGGCTGCACCGTGGGCTCGACCGACGCGGAGCGGCGGCCGCTGCCCTCGACCTCGCGGTGTCCGTCGGGCTGCCCGACCCCGAGTCGCTGCTGCGGCAGTACCCGCACCAGCTGTCCGGCGGGCAGCGGCAGCGGATCTGCATCGCGATGGCGATGGCCGGCGAGCCGTCGTACCTCGTCGCCGACGAACCGACCACGGCGCTCGACGTCACGACCGAGGCCCGGATCCTCGAACTGTTCGAGGGGTTGACCGCCGGGATGGTGTTCGTCACGCACGACCTCGCGGTGCTCGCCCGGATCGCCGACACCGCCGTGGTCCTCGACGCCGGCAGGGTCGTCGAGGAGGGCTCGGTGGCGCAGCTCCTGGCAGCTCCGCAGCACCCGGCCACGGCCGCCCTCGTCGACGCCGCGCGTGCGACCGCGCGCCGGACCGGAGGTGCGTCGTGACCGCCGTCCTCGACGGGGTCGGCCTGCACCGCACGTACCGACTCCCCCGCCGCGGCCCGTTCGAACCGGGTCCGGTGCGCACCGCCGTGGACGGCGTCGACCTGACGGTCGACCCCGGCGCACGCCTCGGGATCGTCGGTGAGTCCGGGTCCGGCAAGTCGACCCTGGTGCGGCTGCTCGCCGGCCTGGAGGCACCTTCCGCCGGCACCGTGACCGCCTCCGGTCGTCCGGTGGTGGCATCCGGCTCCGCTGCCGCGATGCGGTGGTTCCGTCGCGAGACCGGTGTGGTGTTCCAGGACCCGTACGCCTCGCTCGACCCGCGGATGCGCGTCGGGGCGATCGTCGCCGAGCCGTTGCGGGCGCTCCGGATCGAGGGCTCGCACGCTTCGCTCGTGCGTTCGGTGCTGGAGCGCGTCGACCTGCCCGCCGACGTCGTCGACCGGTACCCGCACGAGTTCTCCGGCGGGCAGCGGCAACGCATCGCGATCGCCCGGGCCGTCGTGCACTCGCCGCGGATCCTGTTCGGGGACGAACCGATGAGCGCCCTCGACGTCGTGGTCCGTGCGCGGGTGATCGAGCTGTTCCGCTCGCTCGCCGACGACCTCGGGCTGACGCTCGTGCTCGTGTCGCACGACATCGGTGTGGTGCAGCGGCTGTGCGACACCGTCGCGGTGATGTCCGAGGGGCGGATCGTGGAGCAGGGGCCGGTGTCGCTGCTCGACGCGCCGCAGCACCCGGTGACGCGGGCGTTGGTGGAGGCGGCGCCGACGCTGCCGTAGCGGGGCGGGCGGGCGCGGGGCGGTTCCGACTCGGATCGACAACTCCGATGTCGTACGACGTCGGAGTTGTCGCACAGCCTCGACGCCACGCACCCCGTGTGCGAGTCCTGTTCGACTGGGCGGGAACCCTTGCCCACTGTGCGGGACCCTCGGGAGCATCGACGTGCATCGATCGTTTCTCGAAGGGGAGAACGCATGAGCACGTCGAACGACATCACCAGGCGGACGGCACTCGGACTCGGAGTCGTCGCCACCGCATCGGCTGCGAGCGGACTGCTCGGCACGTCGCCGGCCTCCGCGCACGGCACCGGTCGCCCGGTCCCGGGTCCGGGTCGCGGCCACGGCAACCCGCACCTCGCCGCGGCCGTCACCAAGGAGTTCCCGGCCGACACGACCACGCTCCTGAAGAACCCGCTCAACGGCTGGGCGCTCTACGGGTCGTCGGCCCCGCCCGCGGACTACTGGACCCAGTACGACGACGTCCCGCTGCCCGACGGCACCACGATCACCGTGTCGGACTACGCCTCGGTGATGTACATGCGGGTGTCGTGGACGATCCTCGAGCCCTCAGAGGGCGTCTACGGCTGGGACACGAACGCAGCGTTCGCCGGCATCCTCGCCGAGGCCCGTCGCCGCGGACTCCGCCTGGCCTTCCGCGTCGTGGTGGACAGCCGCGACAAGGCGTCGAACTTCACACCCGACTGGGTGCGGGCAGCCGGCGCCGCCGGGTACGAGACGCAGACCGGCAGCAAGACCGTGTGGTCGCCGTACCCGGACGACCCGGTGTTCCAGGCGAAGTACGCCGCGTTCGTCGCCGCCTTCGCCGCGGAGTACGACGACGCCGCCACCACCGACTTCATCGACGGGTACGGCCTCGGCAAGTGGGGCGAGGGCCACTCGATGATCTACCGCGACGCCGCGAACCGTGAGCGGGTGTTCGACTGGATCATCGACCTGTACCAGGAGCACTTCACGAAGGTGCCCCTCGCGCTGAACTACCACCGGATGATCGGCGCTGGGAAGGACTGGGGCAGCCCGGACCCGGACAGCGAGCGGATGCTCGACGGCGCGTACGAGAAGGGCTACGTCCTGCGCCACGACGCCTTCGGGATGACCACGTACTACTCCGACTGGGAGAAGTCGATGGCCGCGAAGTGGCGGTACAAGCGGCCGATCATCATGGAGGGCGGCTGGGTCACCGCCCAGCACGACGTCACGCAGGACCCTCGCGGCTACGTGACGGTCGCCGACGTCCGGCAGGGCGAGTTCGACGACTCCGCCGAGGCCCACGTGAACATGATGGACCTCCGCAACGGCGAGACGCTCTCGTGGTTCGCTGCCGAGACGTACCCGCTCACGCAGCGGTTCGACGCCGAGGGCGGCTACCGCATCTACCCGTCGAAGGTCGTCGCTCCCGGTGCGGTGACCGCCGGAGCGACCGTCGAGGTCACGCACGAGTGGACCAACATCGGCTGGGGCTACCTGCCCGACAACATCCCGGTCTGGCAGGGCAAGTACAAGGCCGCACTCGCGCTGCTCCAGGCGGACGGGACGGTCGTGAAGACCTTCGTCGACACGGCGTCCGACCCCTCGAAGTGGTTGAAGGGCACGCCGACCTCGTACGGGTTCCGGCCGTCGCTGTCGGGCGTGGCGAAGGGGTCGTACCGCTGGGGCATCGCGATCGTGGACACCACGGCGGGCAACGTCCCCGGCATCCAGCTCGCCGCGCAGGGCACGAAGCAGCACGGCTGGCTCGTCGTCGGCGACGTCACGGTCGCCTGACCCGACCGCCTGGAGGCGCGGGGCCGGTCCCCGGGACCGGCCCCGCGCCTCCAGGCGGTCACCTGGCCCGCTCTCGCGAGCGGGCGAAACACGTCCCCATCGCATGCCGACAGGCGCACACATCGCCCGCTCGGCGAACCGGGCCCCGGGCACAGAACGGAGGAGCGGGCGCGAGCGGGCGAAATACCTCCCGATCGCATGCCGAACGGCGCACATTTCGCCCGCTCGGGAGTGGGACGGGCGCTTGCGGCGGGCGACGCGGCGGGCGCAGCGTCAGGCGGCGCGGCCCGCCAGGAAGCGGAGCGCCTGCCCGAGGAGCCGACGGTGCGACGCCGACTCGAACGACGCCGCGGCGTGGCCGAGCCCGCTGTACACGGTCGTGCCGCCGCCCGGGCGCTCGTGCACCCAGACGAGCGGATGCGTGCGGCCCTCGTGGGCGTGGTCGACGAGCACACGGACGTCCGGCGACACCCGCTGGTAGGAGTAGCGCTCGTCGTCGAGGGCGAAGTCCTCCAGGCCGGCGGTCACCGGGTGCCCCGCGTCCACCACGCGGACGGTGCACGGCCCGGACGGCGGGTGCATCGTCACGCCCCGCACCCAGACGCCTCCGAGTGCGCGTTCCCAGTCCGGATCGCCGGCGAAGGAGGTCGACGAAACGTGCAGTGCGAGCATCGGGACGGTGCTGTGCAGGAGCCGTCGGAACCCGGCGTCCGCTCCGGGCAGGGGCACCGGCTGGTCGTCCCGCGGCAGCCCGAGGTTCCACACCACGAGGTCCGGCAGCGGCCCGCTCGCGAACCGCTCGAGCGCCTGGTCGACGTCGTGCACGGACGTGAGCGGGACGCCGGCGTCGGCGGCCGTGTCGACGAGCGCGCGGTTCGTGTCGGCGAACGGGTGCCACGGGTCCGTCCATCGTCCGGTGCCGCCGAGCAGGAGTGCGCTCACGCGGCTCCCCTGGTGATGCGGACCGTGTGCGATCCGGACCGGGCGGCGGTCCGCTCGACGAGTCGGATGCGGTGGAGTGCGGGGCCCCACGCGGCGCGGAGCTTCTCGTCGTCGAGGTCCCGGCGTTCGACCACCGCCTCGAAGCGCTCGGCGTCGTAGGAGATGTGGGCGGGTCCGACGGCGAGCCCTCCGTCGACGGGCAAGGGGTCGTGCAGGGTCATGAGGACGAGTGTCATCGTGCCCGGCTCGGCGAACGTCCAGTCGTCGTGGAGTTCGACGGTCTCGGCGCTGCGGTGGAGCACGGCGGTGCGGCCGGCGCGGACGAGACCGGCGGCCACGGGGTACGCGTGGGTCAGCTCCGCCGCCAGGCTCGCACGGTCCCCGTCGTCGGTGAACGTGGTGCCGGTGGCTCGGTACTCGGCACCCTCGTGCTGTTCGACGCCGTTCGGCCAGGGGACGCTGTGCCAGCTCGACCGCATCGTCCAGATGCCGTACCGGTGCTCCGGCATGAAGGTCTCGCGGTGGTAGACGCCGACGCCGGCGTCCACGACCACGGGTTCGCCGTCGAGGGAGACGATCACGGACCCGACGTCGTTGTGGTTGTGGCTGACGTCGTTGTGGCCGCCCTTCGCGGACAGGAAGAGCGACTCGGAGCGGGCGACGGCGACCTCCGTGCCGGGCAGGTACAGCGAACGGGGCATCCCCGCGGCGGCCGGCCCGTCGTCCTGCCACCCCGGAGCTCGGAGCTCCGCGAGGGTGCGGAGGAACAGCGGCGCGAGCTGCCCGTCGAAGCGCAGCGGGTGCTGCCGCGCCATCCAGCGGGCGTGGGCCACGACCTCGTCGTCGTCCACGGTCTCACCGAAGCGCACGAGCAGGTACCAGTTGGCGTTCTCGGGCAGGACCGGCGACCCGTCGGAGTAGTTGACCTGGCGTCGGCCGTCGATCTGCATGCTCATCGGGAAGCGCGCCATCGCCGCGACGGGCGGCACGACGAACCCGTCGCAGGCGCCGCCGGTGAGGGTGCGGAGCAGGTCGAGGCCCTCGAAGAGCGTGGCCCCGGCCCACCACCAGTAGGTCGCGCCCTCGTCGCAGCTGCCGTCGGGATCGTAGCCGTCCCGGAAGCGGTCCAGGATCACGAGGGCCCGTTCGACGGTCACGGCGAGCCGGTCGGCGTCGGGTTCGACGACCGCGGCGCAGACCAGGACGTTCGACACGATCCAGGGTGCCCAGTTGTTCGGTGGCGCGTCGACCCCCTGCCAGAAGTACTCCTCCTGTTCCCAGGGGTCGAGCACACGGCGTCGGATCTCGTGGTGGACGCGGGCGCGGATGCCGGGGAAGTCCTGCTCGAGGCGTTCCCCGGCGACGGTGTCGATGGCCGCGAGCATCCCGCCGAGTGACGCGTCGTTGAGGTCGAGGACGTCCCGCCCGGGGATCGGCAGGAACGGTCGTGAGCCGTCCTCCGGGAGGGCGTAGTGCGACGGCAGGCACCAGGCACTGAGTTCGCACAGGTGCCAGACGGCGTCGCCCAGCGTCGCCACCCAGGCCTGGTCGTCGGTGACGCCGAGGGCGAGGGTCGCGGTGGCCGCGCACTCCATGAGGTTGCGGAGCGACCGCTCGTACGGTCGGCGGTCGCCGTCACGGCTGTAGGTGGCCCACCGGGCGAGCGTCGGGTACTCGACCCGCGCCGCGTCGCGACGCGCCGCGGCGGTCGTGAGCAGCGCCTCCCGGTCCGCCTCGGCGGTCCCCTCCCACGCGACGCGGTCGGTGACGGGAGGCGCGGCTCGCCACGTGCGCGGACGGAGCGCCCGCCGCGCGGCGGGTCCGAACGTCGCGGAGAGGGTGGTCGGGACGTCGACGGTGACGGTCATGACGGGGACGGCTTCCTCATGCTTGGACGGCGAAGCCGTCGGGGACGATGGGGTCGGTGAACGCACCGGTGGCGGCGAACGCGATCGTCTCGCGGACGGCGTTGCCGGCGAGGCGTCGGAGCTCGTTGCCGAGCGAGCCGGCGATGTGCGGGGTGATGAAGGTGTTCGGCGTGGAGCGGAGCCGGGCTCCGACGGGCAGGTGCTCGGGTTCGGTGACGTCCAGGACGGCAGCCAGGTCACCGCGGTCGAGGCGGTCGGCGAGGGCGTCCTGGTCGACGATGCCGCCCCGAGCGGTGTTGACGAGCGTCGTCCCCGGACGCATCCGTGCGATGACGGACCGGTCGATCATGCCGCGGGTCGACGGCAGGAGCGGTGCGTGCAGGGTGATCACGTCGCTCCGGCCGGCGAGGGTCTCGAGGTCGACCGTCGTGACGCCGAGCCCGCGGGCGTCGTCGTCGTCGAGGAACGGGTCGCTGACGAGCACACGGACGTCGTAGTCGCGCAGGCGTTCGATGACCGCGCGGCCCACGCGGGACGCCCCGACGACCCCGACCGTGATGCCGTGCATGCCGATGACCGGCCATGAACCCTCGACGTCGACCGGGCCACCGTCGGGGTCGGCGGCGATCGCGGCGGCGGTGGCGAACGCCCGCTTCGCGGCGAGGACGATCATCGCCACGGCGAACTCGGCGACCGGGACGGCGTTCGCGGCCGCCGAGGAGGTGACGGCCAGGGCCCGGTCCCACACGTCGTCGTCCACCACCGGCTTCACGGACCCCGCCGAGTGTGCGATCGCGCGGAGCCTCGGCATCCGGTCGAGCAGCGCACTGTCGAGGACGGGGCTGCCCCAGCCCGTGATGATCACCTCGACGTCGGCCAGGAGCGCGGCGTCGCCCGGGTCGTCGGGGTCGAGCGGCCGGTCGGCGACGAGTCGCACGGCCGGCGAGGAGTGCAGGGCCGCGAGGTCCGCCGTGTCGAACACCCGCGTGAAGGTCGCGTCGGGCAGCACGAAGGCCACGGGGACCTGGGCGCGCCCGCTCGGCGGCGGGACGGTGGTGGCGGGCGGTGTGACGGGGCGTGACGTCATCGTCGGACGGCTCCTCTCCGGAGTGCAGCGGTCCCCATGCCAGCGCGCGCGGATGTTCGGAGTCAAGCCGCCGTCGTCAAACGATCACGAATCGAACACGGTCGGTGGGGCGGTCGATCCGCGGACGCTCAGCGTGGGTGCGAGCGTCATGTGCCGGCTGGCGAACCCGGTTTGCGCAGTGGCCGAGATCCGCTCGAAGCACATGGTCGCGGCGAACCGGCCGACGTCGTTCTTCGGCGGAGCCACGGCGGTCAACGGGACGTCGGCGAGCGCCGCGACCTCGTCGTCGTAGGCCACCACGGACAGGTCGTCGGGGATCGAGAGCCCCATCTCGGTGACGGTCTCGACGAACTCGACGGCGTAGTGGTCCGAGTGGACGAACACCGCGGTGGTGCCGGTGTCCAGGCAGCGCCGGATGTACGCGGCCGTGGCCTCGCCCACGCCGACGGACTCGTCGATGACCTCGACGGGGGCGTCCGGGTCGAGGCCGAGCTGCCGGACGGCCCGTTCGTACCCGGTGCGGAGTTGCGGGGTGGTCGGGGTGTCGAAGACGGCCATGCCGATCCTGCGGTGTCCGAGCGTCGCGAGGTGCCGGATGGCGAGTGCAGCGCCGGACTCGTGGTCGCTGCGGACGGATTCGAGGTCGGCGCCGACGGGCGCTTCGGACACGGAGCGCTCGACGACGACGACGGGCATGGGTGCCTGGTCGAGGAGCTCGAGGGTGTCGAACGCGTCGGCGACGGTGGTCGTGACGAGGAGTCCGTCGACTCCGGCCGCGATGAGTCGCTCCACCTGCTGGCGCTCGCGTGCCGGGTCGTACCGGGAGATGCCGAGGACCACGCGTCCGCCGAGCGCCTCGGTCCGTTCGGCGACGCCCGCGACGATCTTGGGGAAGTAGTACCCGGGGTCGGGGACGACGAGTCCGATGGTGAACAGGGCACCGCCGCCCTCGGTGTTCCCGGGGCCGTCGACGCCCGGGGATCCGGGGCGGGACGGGCGTGGCGCGGGGCGGTGCGGTGCGCCGGCGGTGGGCAGTGTCTCCACCGAGACCGCACCACCGTGCACGCGGCGGACGAGCCCGCGGTCCGCGAGTTCGGCGAGGTCTCGTCGGACGGTCATCGCGGAGATGCCCTCGCGCTCGGCGAAGTCCGAGGCGGACAGGCTGCCGTGGACGCGGAGTTCGGCGAGGATGCGCTCCTGGCGTCTGGTCGGGTGCATCGTCGCTCCCATGTTCGTTTCGTGTGCGGGTGAATAGGCCCGCTTGACCGTCATCATACGGACGTCACAGGATGACGAAACCGCAGCCCCGTCGAGGCTGCGTGACCCGAGCTACGTGAGCAAAGGAGCCACATGAGCGCGACGCTGGTCGACCCGGCCACCCGGGCGAGGACGGAATCGTCCGAAGGCCCCTCGGTGGCGCGGAAGGTCTCGTTCCGCGCGAGGCTGCGACGCGACTACCCGCTGCTCCTGATGGTGGCGCCCGCGGTGGTCCTGTTGCTGCTGTTCGTCTACGTGCCGTTGATCGGCAACGTGATCGCGTTCATGGACTACCAGCCGTACATCCCGATCGCGCAGAGCCCGTGGGTCGGGTTCCAGAACTTCCAGGTGATGTTCGCCGACGCCGACTTCTGGCGCGCGACGGTGAACACCCTCGAGATCACGCTCATCCAGCTGGTGCTCTTCTTCCCGGTGCCGATCGCCCTCGCGCTCCTCATCCACTCGCTGGTGTGGCCGTGGCTCCGGGCGACCGTGCAGTCGGTGCTGTACCTCCCCCACTTCCTGTCGTGGGTGATCGTCGTCGGGTTCTTCCAGCAGTCCCTCGGATCGGGTGGCGTGGTCAACCACGTGCTCCGGCAGTTGGACATGGGGACCCTGTCGGTGATGAGCGACCCGTCGACGTTCAAGCTGCTGCTGACGAGCCAGGTGATCTGGAAGGACGCGGGCTGGGGGACGATCATCTTCCTGGCCGCCCTCGCCGCGATCGACGACAACCTGTACGAGGCGGCGGCGATCGACGGTTCGGGTGCGTGGAGCCGATTCTGGCACGTGACGTTGCCGGGCATCCGACCGATCATCGTCCTGCTGCTGATCCTCCGGCTCGGCGAGGCGCTGTCCGTCGGCTTCGAGCAGATCATCCTGCAACGCAACGCCGTCGGGGCGAACGCGGCCGAGGTCCTCGACACGTACGTCTACTACCACGGCGTCATCGACGGGAACTGGTCCACGGGCATCGCCGTCGGCCTGGTGAAGGGCCTCGTCGGCTTCGTCCTGATCATGGCGGCGAACAAGGCCGCCCACATGCTCGGCGAGCAGGGAGTGTATTCGCGATCATGAGCACCATCGTCCGTCCGGCATGGGCCGGCAAACCGAAGCCCGTCGTGCTCGGACTCAAGGCGGTCGGCATCGTGCTGATCCTGGCCGTCGTCCTGTTCCCGTTCCTGATCGTGTTCTCGACGAGCATCTCGAGCCAGGACGACATCACCGCCGCGGGCGGGTACGTGGTCTGGCCGCGGTCGTTCGACCTGACCGCCTACGTGCAGATCCTGTCCGGGGGCGTCGTCACCCGCGCCGTGGTCGTCACGCTGCTCGTCACCGTCGTGGGCACCGCGATCAGCCTGGCGTCGACGGTGCTCGCCGCGTGGGCGCTCAGCAGGACCGGTTCGCTCTTCCAGCGGCCGCTGCTGACGTTCGTGCTCATCACGTTCCTGTTCGCACCCGGGATGATCCCGCTGTACCTGATGGTCAAGCAGCTGGGGCTCCTCGACAACTACTGGGCGCTGATCCTGCCCGGCGCGTTCAGCGTCTTCAACATGGTCGTCGTGCGGGGCTTCATGATGAGCATCCCCCAGGAGCTGATCGACAGCGCGAAGATCGACGGAGCGGGTGAGCTACGGGTGCTGTGGCAGATCGTCCTGCCCCTGTCCCGCGCTGTGATCGCCGTCGTCGGGCTGTTCTACGCGGTCGGCTACTGGAACGCGTTCTTCAACGCGCTGCTCTACCTGTCGGACTCGACGAAGTGGACACTGCAGCTGGTCCTCCGCACCTATGTCCTGCAGGGCTCGAACCTGGTGTCCGGCGCCGGTTCGGACGCCACGATGCAACCGCCGGCCGAGTCGATCCAGATGGCCGTCGTGATGATCGCGATCATCCCGATCCTCGCGGCCTACCCGATGGTGCAACGACACCTCACCAAGGGCGTCCTCACCGGCGCCGTCAAGGGCTGACGCCACCGCCTGCGGACCGGAGACAAGTGGCGGTCCCGCACCGCGCCTCCAGTCCGATGTCCACCACCACCCGCCCCTCGCTTCAAGGGAGAAGCCATGTCCGAAACCACCACCGGCATCAGCCGCCGCACCCTGTTCTCCGGCGCCGCGTTCGGCCTCGTCGCCCTCGGCGCCGGAGGATCGCTCGCCGGGTGCTCCGGCGGCGGGACCGCCGCGACCATCTCCGACACGGTGGCCGCACTCCCCACCTACGTCCCGATCACGAAGGGTCCGAAGCCCGACCTGCCGGGCAACGACAAGGTCCAGCCGGTCTACTACTCGTACCCCGAGGACAGCGAGCTCTTCCGCTCCGTGACCAGGGACGTGAAGGTCGGCGGCACCACCACCGGCTTCGTCGTCACCTACGCCGCACCGCCGCCCGCGAACAACTCCTTCCTCGACTACATCGGCGACGTCACGGACACGCGGTACGACCTGACCTTCGTCCCCGGCGACTCGTTCGACACGAAGTTCGCCACGATGACCGCGGGCAACGACATCCCGAACATCGTCGAGTTCCTCACGTTCGCGATGCCGCCGCGGTTCCCGCAGCTGCTCGACGCGAAGTTCTCCGACCTGTCCGAGTACCTCTCCGGCGACGCCGTGAAGGAGTACCCGAACCTGGCGAACATCCCCACCCCGTCGTGGCGGAGCGCGCGGATCAACGGGAAGATCTACGGCGTCCCGGAGCACCGGCCGCCGTTCGGGTCCGTGATGATCTGCCGCCCCGACCTCATCGAGCAGTACACCGGTGCCGAACCCGCGCCGAAGGACAAGGACGAGTTCTTCGAGCTGTGCAAGGCGGTCACCGACGCCAAGGCCGGCCGGTACGCGATCGCCGGCGGCGGCGGTTCGTCCGGCGTCGACTGGTCGTACGACTTCATCGGCGCCACGTTCGGCGTCCCGAACCAGTGGACGATGTCCGACGGTGGCAAGCTCGTCCACAAGAACGAGACCGAGGCCTGGCTCGAGACCCTCAGCTACGTCAAGAAGCTCTGGAACGCCGGCGTCTTCCACCCGGACACCCCGAGCCTGGAGAGCGCGAAGGCGAAGACCTACATCAACAACGGCACCGTGCTCATGCACCTCGACGGCATCTCCGCGCTGCTCGACATCACCATGCCGAAGGGGATCGTCACGGGCGGCATCGTGCCGTTCGGAGCGGACGGCGGGAAGGGCGCGAACTACCAGGGCACCTCGAGCTTCTCCTTCGCGGCGCTCAAGAAGACCAC
This sequence comes from Curtobacterium sp. 314Chir4.1, assembly GCF_900215175.1. Lineage (NCBI taxonomy): Bacteria > Bacillati > Actinomycetota > Actinomycetes > Micrococcales > Microbacteriaceae > Curtobacterium > Curtobacterium sp. 314Chir4.1. The sequence goes on along the minus strand of NZ_OCMI01000001.1, from coordinate 184,999 downwards.
GCCGGAGCGCATCAAGGCCCAGCTCCGATTGATCGACTACCTGTCCGCGCCGTTCGGGTCGAAGGAGGCGTTCACCCTCACCCACGGCAAGAAGAACGTGCACTACACGGGCAGCGGACCGAACGCCGCACTCACCAGCGCCGGCGAGCAGATGATCAACGCCAGTGCGCTCTACCGCCTGGGAGCGGGGCCGCAGGTCCTCAACACCGCGGTGCGCATCGACGAGCAGCTGCGCCAGTCGCACAAGTGGCAGGTCGCGACGCAGGACATGCTGCTCACGAACCCCGTCGACGGGTACTACTCCCCCGCGGCGTCGTCCACGCAGTCGGCGAGCCAGGCGTTCAACAGCGTCTGCAACGACTACGTCCTGGGGCGCACGAACCTGGCGGCGGTCAAGTCAGGCGTGACGACGTGGACCGCGGCCGCGGGGAACACGATGCGGAGGGAGTACACCGAAGCGATGGAGAAGCAGGGCTGAGGGGGGCGGGGGCGGCGGCGGGGCGGGCCGGCGGACTCAGTACGACAGATCCGGTGTCGTACGACGTCGGTCCCGTCGCCTCCACGCGTGTGCAACAGTTGCGGCCGCCCGGTTGCGACAACACCGATGTCGTACGACATCGACGATGTCGCACCACAGCGCACCGCACCGCCCGCATCAGCCCGCCCGCGGCACCGCCCTCACCACACCGGCGGGTGCCTCCGCTGCCACCGCAACCGCCGCTCGAGCTGCGCACCGATCGCCAGCAGCACGCGCTCCCCGCCCGGCCGACCGATGAGCTGCACGCCCATCGGCAGGCCGGCGCCGTCCGGGTGTCCGTCCTCCGTGACACCGACGGGGAGCGTGATCGCCGGCAACCCCGCGACGTTCGCCATCGAGGTCCAGGGCGAGTAGGCGCACTGCCGGCGGAAGTCCTCCTCGGGGTCGTCCCCGTACCAGCCGAGGGGCCGCGGCGTCAGGGCGAGCGTCGGCGTGAGGACGGCGTCGAACCGGTCGAAGGTGCCTATCAGGGCGGCGGAGAACGTGTCGAGCGCGGTCATCGCGTCGAGCACCTGCGTCCCGGTGAGGGCCCGCCCACGGGCCACCAGCCACGACACGAGCGGAGTCAGCTCGGCCAGGTCGATGCCGGGCACCATCGGGAGCCGTGCAGCGGAGCTCTCCCACGCCACGCGGAACGCGTCGGCGTACGGCGCGCGCGGCATCGCGACGTCCTCGACGCCGTGGCCGACCTCGCCGAGCACCCGCACCGCGGCGTCGACCGCGGCCCGGGCAGCAGGGTCGACCACCACGTCGACGGTGTCGTCCCACGGTGAGCCGTCCAGCACCCCGACGACGAACCGTCCCTCACCGCGGACCGCCGCTGCGGTGAACGGTCCCTCGCCGACGTCGGGTGTGACGAGCGCGTACGGCTGCGGCGACGGCAGCCCGGTCGGGGCCACGAGGGCGTCGAGCAGCATGCCGGCGTCCGCGACGTTCCGGGTGAGCGGCCCCGCGACCGACAGCCCGCCGACACCCGAGCGACCGGGCATCGACGGCACCCGACCACGGCTCGGCTTGAGGCCGACCAGCCCGTTCGCCGCCGCCGGGATCCGCACCGATCCGCCACCGTCCGAGCCCACCGCGGCCGGCAGCATCCCGGCGGCGACCGCGACGGCCGTCCCGCTCGACGATCCCCCGGGAGCCCGCGAGGTGTCGTACGGGTTCCGGGTGACGCCGAACCGGGTCTCCGACGACGAGGACATCCCGAACTCGGGGCTCGTCGTCTTGCCGAGGCTCACCGTGCCGGCAGCGTCGAGCGCGGCGACGAGCGGGTGGTCGGCCCCGGCGGGGCGCACCGGCAGCGACGCGGTCCCGTTCCGCGTGGGGACCCCGGCGCGGTCGTACAGGTCCTTGTCGGCGGACGGGAGGCCCCACAGCGGTCGCGACGTCGGCACGCGGTCGCCGAGGTGGCCGGCCCGGTCGCGCGCTGCATCGGCCGTGACCGTCACGAAGGCGCCGAGGGCCGGATCCAGCCGGGCGATGCGGTCCAGGTAGTGCTCGGTCACCTCGAGGGCGGTGGCCTCACCCCGTCGGATCCAGTCCCAGAGTTCCTGCGCGGCGAGGTGGTGGAGTTCGAACACGGTTCCCGAGCCTAGCCACGGGCGCCGTCGAGCAGCCCGGCGCCGTGATCCGATCGTGACTGGTCCCGGAGCGCGTCATCGGGCACGCTGCACCCATGGGACGTGTCCGGCACGGTGTGGTGGGGACCCTCGTCGTCGTGCTCGGTGCCGCTCTGGTCGGGTGCTCGCACCCCGGGCCGTTCCACCGACCACCGGCCGACCCGGTCGCGGCCTCCCGCACGCTCGGCGGCGCACCGCCGTGGGTCGCCGAGCCGACCGGCGACGACTGCGGGACGGTCGACGTGCAGGTCGGCGAGCGTCTGACCCTGCCGGCGGACGCCCTGGCCTGCCTCACCGCGGCCGCGGACGCCGGGCGCCCGGCGTCGCTCGCGTGGGTGATGTACACGACCGAGGGCGACCCGACCCCGTCGTTCGCTCGGGTCGGGGGCGGCAGCACCGGCACCGGGGTGGAGGTCGCCTCCACCTCGCAGTGGGACGCGTACGGCGGGGACGGCGGGTGGGACACCTACCGGTGCACCGCGGTCGCGGACCTGCCGTTCGGGGACGGCTGCGACGCGGGCGACGACCAGTAGCGGCGGCCTGCATCCTTCGGAGGAACCCCGCCGGGTGCATCCGTTCGCCGGTCGTCCCGTCGGCCCGTGCTCCCTAGCGTCGACGGCATGACGATCACCACCGAAGACCGGCACACCACCGGCACCGTCCCCGCGGACCGGCCGGGGGTGCGCGGACTCGTCGCCCGGCACCCCCTCGCCTCGTTCGCCACCCTCGCGCTCGGGCTCAGCTGGCTCGCGTGGATCCCCTACATCCTGTCGCCGCACGGCCTGGGCCTCTGGGACGTGCACTTCCCGGAGTTCCTCGGCACCGCCCAGTTCACGGGCGTGCTGCCCGGTGCACTCCTCGGCCCGCTCGGCGGCGCGTTCCTCGTGACCGCGATCGCGGACGGCCGACCGGGGCTCCGCCGCTGGGTCGGTCGGCTCTGGCGCTGGCGCGTGGCCTGGTACTGGTACGCCCTCGCCCTGGTCGGCGTGCCCGCGCTCATCGTCGCCACCGGGCTCCCGTTCGCGGGTGGTCAGGTGCAGGCACCGAGCGCCCTCGCGTTGCTCGCCCTCGTGCCGGGGCTCGTCGTCCAGCTGTTCAGCACCGGGCTGTCAGAGGAGCCCGGCTGGCGTGACTTCGCCCTGCCCAGACTGCAGGAGCGGTTCGGTCCGCTCGGGGCCGCCGCCGTGCTCGGTCCGCTGTGGGCGCTGTGGCACATGCCGCTGTACCTCAGCGACTGGGGCGGCTGGCCGGACGCGCACTGGACGGAGCCGCTCGTGTTCGCGCTGTTCACGATCACGTTCAACGTGGTGATGACGTGGGTGTTCAACCGCACCGGGGAGAGCCTGCCCGTCGCACTGCTCCTGCACGTCGGCGTGAACAACACCATCTCGACGCTGTGGGCCGACATGTACCCGGGTATGACGGCCGGCACGATGATGCACGGCCTCGCGATCGTCTCCACCGTGGCCGCCGTGGTGCTGCTGCTCGCGACCCGCGGGCGCCTGGGGTACCCCCGACTCGTAGGATCGAACGATGGCACCCGCTGACGCGCGCACAGGACGGACCGACGTCCTCGTCGCCGTCGGCACGGCCGTCCTGAGCGTCGGGCTCCTGCTCGGACTGCCCCCGCTCGACGCGGCCGACCCGGACTCGGTGGGCGTCCGGTACCCCGAGGTCGGCGGCGTCCCGTGGACGCTCCTCGCGGTCGCGCTCCTCGCCCAGTCCGCCGTGCTCCTCGCTGCTCGTCGGGCGCCCCGCGTCGCCCTCGTCGTGATCGCGGCCCTCCCGGTCGCCCTGGCAGCCACGGCCCCGAGCACGCTGTTCGGGCTCACCGCGCTCCCCGTGGTCGTGGCCGTCGTGCTCGCCGCGCTCCGGGTCCCGCTCCCCCGACTCTGGCCGACGGTCACGCTCGCTGCGGTCCTCGTGGCAGCGGGCACCGCGATCGAGTGGGGCGAGGCCTCCGGTGCGCTCCGTGGCGGTGTCCTCCGCGGGCTCACCGCGACGATCGGCCAGGGCGTGCTGCAGGCGGTCGGTGCGGTCGGCCTGCCGCTCGTGGTCACGCTGATCGTCCGGTCCCGACGCGAGTTGCGTGCTGCTCGGAGGGACGAGGCAGCAGCCCGCACCGCCGAGGCCGACGCCCGCACCGCCGAGGCCGCCGCCGTCTCCCGCGAGCAGGACGCCCGCGTCGACGCAGCGGTGTCCCGTGAGCGGGCAGCGATGGCACGGGAGCTCCACGACATCGCCGCGCACCACCTGTCCGGGATCGCCCTCATGTCGGCCGTCGTGGACCGGCAGATCGACACCGATCCGGACCGCGCCCACGAGGGCGTCCGGCAGGTCCGCGAACAGAGCACCGCCGTCCTCGAGGACCTCCGCCGACTGGTCGGGCTCCTCCGTGACGACGCACCGGCCGAACGCGCGGTCGAGACGGTCACCGGGATCGTCGACCTGGTCGAGCAGGCGCGACACCGGACCGACGTCGAGCTCGTCGTCCTCGAGGGAGACCACCCGCTCGCCGACGGGATCGGCCCCCTCACGCAGCTCGTCGCCTACCGGACCGTGCAGGAGGCCCTGGCCAACGTCGCCCTGCACGCCGCCGGTGCGGCGTGCACCGTCACCGTCGACGACCGCGACCCCGCGCACCTGACGGTGCGCGTCGAGAACGGGGTGCCCACCGCGCCGTCCGTCGGGAGCAGCCCGGCGGGTGGGAACGGACTCCGAGGCATGCGCGAGCGGGCAGAACTGGTCGGGGCGCGCCTCCAGGCCGGTCCCACCGGTCCCGGTGGGTGGGTGGTCGAGCTGGTGACCGGCCGGGAGGCACCACCCGCGTCCGACCCGTCGGCGCACGGTCCGGAGGTGGCCGGGTGATCCGCGTGCTGGTGGCGGACGACCAGCCGCTCGTCCGGGCCGGCGTGTCCGCGCTGCTGTCGGCAGAGGCCGACATCGAGGTCGTCGGTGTCGCCGCCGACGGCGGCGAGGCCCTCGCCCTGGCGCGGACCACCCGGCCGGACGTCGCGTGCCTGGACATCCGGATGCCGGTGCGGAACGGCATCGAGGTCGCCCGCGAACTCTGCGCTCCCGGGGCCGACCCCGCGGTGCCGGTGCTCATGCTGACGACGTTCGACCTGGACGACCTCGTGTTCGGCGCACTCGAGGCCGGCGCGTCCGGCTTCCTGCTGAAGGACGCCGAACCCGACGTCATCGTGGGCGCCGTCCGGCAGGTCGCGGCCGGCAACGGGACCATCGACCAGGCGCTCACCCGCCGGGTCCTGCGCGAGTTCGTCTCGCGCCGCAGCCTGCAGCCGGTGTCCGGCGACCGCGCGGACGACGTGCTGACGACTCGCGAGCGGGACGTCCTGCTGCTGCTCGCCGAGGGGATGTCGAACGAGGAGATCGCCGCGGCGCTCGTGGTCGAGGTGTCCACGGTGAAGTCGCACCTCGCGCGGATGCTCCCGAAGCTCGGCGTACGGTCCCGGCTGCAGGCCGTGGTCTGGGCCTACCAGAACCGGATCGTCACCGTGCCCGGCGACGTCTGACCGGGGTCAGCGGCGGCGGTACCGGACGTGCGTCGTCAACGGGGAGTGGAGCACCTCGACCGGCACGAAGTCGAAGGTCTCGGCGCCCTCCTCGAAGATCCGCTCCCCCGACCCGAGCAGCACCGGGGCGATGTCGAGGGTGAGCTCGTCGACGACGCCGGCCGCGAGTGCCTGGCGGACGGTCGACGCCCCGCCGGCGATGTCGACCCCGGCGTCGCCGGCTGCCTCGACGGCCTGCGCGTAGGCGGCGTCGAAGCCGTCCGTCACGAAGTGGAAGGTCGTGCCCTCGAGCGCGATCGGGTCGTGCGGGTGGTGGGTGAGGACGAAGACCGGTGCGTGGTACGGCGGCTCGGCGCCCCACCAGCCCTGCCAGTCCTCGTCCCACTCGCCACGGACCGGGCCGAACATGTTCCGGCCCATCACGTAGGCACCCCGTGGCCGCATCAGCCAGCCGGCCGCCGCGCGGTCCGCCTCGCCGACGTCGGCGCCGGGCATGTGCCACGTGTGCAGCTCGCCGCCACGACGGCCGAGGGGTTGGTCACGGCGCTGGTCCGGTCCGGCGACGAAGCCGTCGAGCGAGATCGACATGTGGCAGGTGGTGTCGGCCATCGGGGGCTGCTCCTTCGGTGTGGTCGGGCGGGATCGGTGCGGTCAGGCGGACGTGTGTGCCGCGAGGACGTCGCGCACGGTCGTCCAGTCCTGGTCACCGTACCGCCCGTTGTCGACGTGGTGCAGTTCGGCCTCGCCGCTGAACATGCTCACGAAGTACTGCATGCCCTGCCAGGCGGGGAACGGCTCGTCGTCGCCCGCCTTCGACAGCCGTCGGCCGACGCGCGCCATCGCCGACAGGGTGCCGACGGTGCCCGCCCACTGCAGGCGGAACGGCGTGCCGGTCAGCTGCGACATCGTGTCGGCGATCGTGCGTGAGGTGACCCGGTCGCCCGCGACCTCGACGACCCGCGGTGCTGCGGGGTCGAGGGCGACGTGCGCGACGGTGCGGGCGACGTCGTCCTTGGTGGTGAAGTCGAGGAGCTGGTCGGGCGACGACCAGTACAGAACGCGCTGTCGGTCGAACAGGATCAAGGGCGCCTGGCCGGTGAGCATGTCCGTGAACGCGCCGTTCAGCACCGAGGTCGCCCGGATCGGAGCGGCGTCCAGGTCGGCGGCGAACTCCCGGCGGAGCTCGAAGTTCCGGTTGGTGCCCGGGGTGATCGATCGGTAGTCGGCGGCGTAGTCGGACGGGACGAACCGTTCGACGCCGGCCTCGACCGCGGCGCGGAGCAGGGCGCGCTGGGCGTCGACGATGACGGCACGGGTGCCGCTCACCGCCGAGACCACGACGTCGACCCCGGCGAGCGCCGAGGTCAGGGCGTCGTGGTCGGCGTAGTCGGCGGTGACCACCTCGACGCCGTCGGCGGTGGCGAGGCGTTCGGCCGCGGGGCTGCTGCCGCTGCTGCTGCCGCTGGTGCTGCTGCCGCTGCTGCCTCGAGTGAGGACGCGGACGCGGGTGTCGTGGGTGCGGAGCGCGCGGACGATGCGTCCGCCGAGGTCTCCGGTGGCTCCGGCGACGAGGACGGTCGTGGTCACGCCTTCTCGACGTCCGAGAAGAGCCCGGTGAACGTCACGCCGGTGGCACCGAGCTGCCCGAAGAACGCGCCGGCTGCCTCACCCGCGACCGCCGCCGACGCGTCGTCGTACGAGTCGAAGTACAGGTCGAGGGTGCGGTGGGCCGGTGTGGGCGTGCCGTCCTCCTTGGGCCAGACCTTGCCGGCCTCGAGGCGGCGCAGTTCCGGCAGCGCACCGGCTGCCTGCTCGAGGGCCGGGTACGCCTGCTCGAACGCAGCCGGGTCGGTCGGGTTGTCGATGATCAGCGTAATCTTGGTCGTCATGGCTCCCACTATCCGCTCGGTCGGACGGCCGCGTGTCAGCAAGGCGGCTCCGCGCCGTGTGCCGGGAGGCACGGGGCGGGCCCGCACCGCGCCTCCCGTCCGCCTGCTGGTGGCGTCCAGGACGTCACCCGCTGCTGCGGAGCCGACCAGCGGTGAACGGCAGCGGTCCGGCGCGGTACTCGAGGACGCTCTGGTCGGCGACGCTGCGTTCGGCTGCGCCGAACCGCCACACACGGTTGTACAGGTACACGCCGATGACGGTCCCGCCGTCGTCCGGCACCGCCCACGTCCCGATCCCCCACTGCGCCGGGTGTCCGACGCCGTCGATCGTGACCGTCGGACGCGCGAACCACGTCAGGACGGGGCGGGTGATCCGGAGTTCCACGCGGCGCTTCGTCGTGCCGGAGGGCTGTGTCGCTTCCACTGCCGCAGGATACGGGGTGCGGCAGTCCTCCCGAGGTCACGCACGCTCTGGTGGCACCTCGACGACCACCGCCTCGAACCGCGGCGGGACCCACGTCAGGATGCCCTCGAAGAGCTGCGCGGCGGAGAAGAGCACCAGGAACACGGCGCTCGACGCCGTCGCGGCGCGGACACCGATCGCGGGGTAGAGCAGGAGCGCGACCGCGATGCAGATGCAGAGCACGGCGGCCATCACCGTGAGCGAACGCACCGACGAGAACGTCGCACCGGTCAGGATGACCGCCGCCTCGAGGAACCAGGCGAGGGAGATGACGAAGACCCACACGCTCAGCTGACCCGGCGGGTGCACCACCGCGATGACACCGGCGACGAGCACGAGTGCCCCGAGCACCGCGTGGATGCCGCGCCGGAGCGGGGCCATGCCGTCCCCGGCCTGCGCCCTGCCGATCCGCAGGAGTCCCGCGATCACCATGTACGACCCGAGGAGGTGGACCTCGGCGTCGAGCGCGGCTGCCGGGCGGGTCAGGATGAGCACCGCGACGATGAAGCCGACGACGCCCGTGATCACGAGCACCATCGCCTGGCGGGCGCGTCGCGCGGCGGGTCGCGGTGTGTGCGGCGACCAGGCCGGTGTCGGTGCGCTCTCGTCCATGTCGTCCTCCCGAGCCGTGACCGTCCCCCGTGCCGCACGGTCTACACCGGATCCGGCCGCCGTGCACAACGACTCACGTTTGGGTGTAGGCCTTGCACCAGAACCCGAAGTGCAGTGATCTCCGGAACCTTTCAGGGAAGGTCGGTGGACGTCATGGACGTCGAACACGCCACGGAGGGATCGACCGCGGTCGGTCGTCGCCTCAGGACAGCAATCGCAGTGCTCGGCGCCGTCGCGCTCCTCGCCGGTCTCGCCGCCCTCGTGCTGCCGCACGCCACGCTCACCGCAGTCGTCTGGGTGTTCGGCATCTACCTCGTCGTCGCCGGCGGGACCCTGCTCGTCCGGGCGTTCGCCGGCTTCGCGGCGTCGGCGTGGCGGCGGATCGGCTTCGTCCTGCTCGGTCTGCTCGTGCTCGCCGGCGGGGTCTTCGCGATCGCGCACCCGCCGGTCGGGCTGCGGTGGTTGACGCTCGCGATCGGCTTCGCGTGGCTCCTCGAGGGCATCACGCTGCTGTACGCACCGACCACGGGCAACCGGGCACTCGCCATCGTCGGGGCGGTGCTGAGCTTCCTCAGCGGCCTCCTGCTCATCAACCTGCCGTACCTCGGCGCGGTGTTCGCCGTCGCCGCCGTCAGCAGCGTGCTCATCGTCTCCGGCATCGTCCAGCTCGTCGTCGCGATCACGTGGACGCGCACGGACGACCGAGCAGCAGCCGTGGAGTCCCGATGACCGTCGAGGAGGCCAAAGCCGCCCCGGCCACCGAGGGTGACCGCTCGCTCTCGGTCGTGGCCCTCGCCGCCATGGTGGTCGGCTCGATGGTCGGCGCCGGTGTGTTCTCCCTCCCCCGCAACTTCGCCAGCGGCGCCGGGGTCCTCGCCACGGTCATCGCCTGGATCGTCGCCGGCGTCGGGATGCTGATGCTCGTCTTCGTGTTCCAGGCCCTGGCGACGCACCGACCGGACCTCGACGCGGGCATCTTCGCCTACGCCAAGGCGGGCTTCGGGAACTACATCGGGTTCTTCTCGGCCTTCGGGTACTGGGCGAGCGCCTGCGTCGGCAACGTCACGTACTGGGTGCTCATCGGTTCGACGCTCGGCTCGGTGCTGCCGGCGTTCGGCGAGGGCGACACACTGCTCTCGGTGCTCGTCACGTCCGTGATGCTCTGGGCGTTCCACCTCTTCGTCCTGCGCGGCACGCGGAACGCGGCTGCGCTCAACACCATCGTGACGATCGCGAAGCTCGTCCCGATCCTGCTGTTCCTCGTCGTGGCCGCCGTCGTGGGGACCCACTGGGAGACCTTCCGGCTGAACCTCTGGGGCGGAGCAGAGCCGAGCGTCGGAGAGCTCTTCTCGCAGGTCCGCTCGACGATGCTCATCACGGTGTTCGTGTTCCTCGGCGTCGAGGGGGCAACGGTGTACTCCCGGTACGCCCGCCGACGCGAGGACATCGGCCGGGCCACCGTCACCGGGTTCCTCGGCGTCCTCGCCGTGTTCGCGCTCGTGACCCTCGTGTCGTTCGCGGCACTGCCGGCCGCCGAACTCCGTGGCCTCCGCCAGCCCTCGATGGCCGGTGTGTTCGGCGAGGTGGTGGGCACGTGGGGCGCGGTCCTGATCAACGTCGGACTCGTCGTCTCCGTGCTCGGCGCCTACCTCGCGTGGACCCTGATGTCGAGCGAGGTGCTGTTCCAGGCCGCCCGGCAGGAGGACGCACCGCGGTTCCTCACCCGGGTGAACCGGCACGGGACGCCGTGGATGGCGCTGCTGTTCACGAGCGGGCTCATCCAGGTGTTCCTCGTCATCACGATGTTCTCCGACGACGCGCTGACGTCGATGCTCGAGCTCTGCAGCTCGTTGTCGCTCATCCCGTACTTCCTGACCGCCCTCTACGCGGTCCAGTTCGGGATCCCGAAGTGGTCACGGGGCGCGCACGGCGGCGTCGAACCGCCGGGTGCCGACGGCGGGCTCTCGCGCGGACAACTCGTCGCGGCGTTCGTCGCGGTCGCCTACACGGTGTTCCTCGTGATCGCGGCCGGCCCGCAGTACCTGCTGCTCTCGTTCCTCATCTACGCGCCCGCCACCATCCTGTACGTCATCGCCCGGCGGGAACGGCAGTTGCGGGTGTTCACCGGACCGGAACTGGTCCTCTGCGTCGTCGCGGTCGCCGGTGCGGTCGCCGCCCTCGTCGGGCTCATCACGGGATTCATCACCCTCTAGTCACCACGGGATCCATCACGCTCCAGGAGGACAGCATGGTCAGCGAAACGACGCGCAGCGGGACGACGGCGTCGGCGCCGGGGTTCGGCGCGCACTCGGAGGTCGGGAAGCTCCGGAAGGTGCTCGTCTGCGAACCCGGACTCGCCCACCGGCGGCTGACCCCGAGCAACAACGACGCACTGCTCTTCGACGACGTCCTCTGGGTCGAGAACGCGCAGGAGGACCACCGTGCCTTCGTCGCGAGCCTGCGGTCCCGGGACGTCGAGGTGCACGAACTGCACCAGGTGCTCGCCGAGACCCTCGCCGTGCCGGGAGCCCGCGAGTGGCTGCTCTCCCGGAAGATCACGCCGAACGAGGTCGGGCCGCTCCTCGTCGACGCGACGCTCGACCACCTCGACGCCCTGTCGGATCGCGACCTCGCCGACGTCCTGATCGGCGGCCTCAACGTCGAGGACCTCGACCCCGGGCAGCGACCGGACCTCCTCCGCCTGCACGGGAACGCCTCGGCCGCCGACTACCTGATGCCCCCGCTGCCGAACATGCTCTACACGCGCGACACCACCTGCTGGATCGGCGACGTGTTCACGCTCAACCCGCTGTACTGGCCGGCCCGCCACGACGAGACGCTCCTCATGAAGGCCGTGTACTCCTTCCACCCGGCGTTCACTCCTGCCCTCGACCAGCTGGCGTGGGGCGACCCCGAGCAGGACTGGGGACTCGCGACGATCGAGGGTGGCGACGTCCTGCCCGTCGGTGGCGGCGTCGTGCTGATCGGGATGAGCGAGCGCACCTCGCGGCAGGCGATCACCCAGGTCGCGACGGCCCTGTTCGCCCGCGGCGCCGCGGACCGCGTCGTCGTCGCGGGGATGCCCAAGCTCCGTGCCGCGATGCACCTCGACACCGTGCTGACCTTCGCCGACCGCGACGTCGTCACCGTGTACCGGTCGATCGTCGACCACATCCACCCGTTCACCCTGCGGCCCGGAACGGACGGCACGGTCGACGTGACGGACGAGACCCGTCCGTTCCTCGACGTCGTGTCGGACGCCCTCGGGCTCGACAAGCTCCGGGTCGTCGACACGGGCGGCGACGAGTACGCGGCCGAACGCCAGCAGTGGGACAGCGCGAACAACGTCGTCGCGGTGGAACCCGGTGTCGTCTACGCGTACGACCGGAACACGCTCACCAACGACCTCCTCGGCGCCGCGGGCATCGAGGTGCTCACGATCCGCGGGGCCGAGCTCGGCCGGGGGCGTGGCGGCGGGCACTGCATGACCTGTCCGCTGCTCCGCGACCCGTTGCCGGCATGAGCGAGCCAGCCGGTCGCCACGGCACCCTCCGGTTCTGGACGGTCTTCGGAGCGTGCGTCCTCGCGGTCGTCGCGGTCGGCGCCGTCGCGGGGTGGATCGGGTCCGGCGCCGGTCGGGGCACGTCCGACGCGGACGCCGTCGGCTCGACGACCGGCACCGCCAACCACGCAGCCTGCAACGCTGCCGACGTCGCGCGAGAGGTCCTGCCGAGCGTGGTGACGATCGAGGTCGGCTCGAGCAGCGGCGGCGGGGGCGGATCCGGCAGCGGCGAGGTGATCGACGCGTCCGGGATCGTCCTCACCAACGACCACGTCATCGCGGACGGACCCGACCGTCCCGTCACCGTCCGCCTCGACGACGGCACCGAACTCGCCGCAACGGTCATCGGCCGCGACCCGCGCACCGACCTCGCCGTCCTCCGGACCGACACCGACCGTCGGCTGCCCGCGCTGCCGTGGGGGTCGTCCGACCGCCTGGTCGTGGGCGAACCGGTCGTCGCACTCGGCGCCCCGCTCGGCCTCTCCGGCACGGTCACGACGGGGGTGGTGAGCGCCCTCGGCCGCGACGTCCCGGTGCCGACCGGCGACGGTTCCGGCAGCACCGTCCTGACCGGGGCCATCCAGACCGATGCGTCGATCAACCCCGGGAACTCGGGCGGGGCGCTCGTCGACTGCGCCGGGCGGCTCGTGGGCATCAACACCGCCATCGCCACCGTCCCGAGTGCGAGCGGTTCGAGCAGCGGGAGCGTCGGCATCGGGTTCGCGGTCCCCGCGGCCGTCGCCCGCACCGTCGCCGAGGCACTCCGGACCGACGGCAGCGTCGCGCACCCGACGCTCGGCGTCAGAACGCTGCCCGTGGCGCTCCACCACGAGGACGGTTCGGTCGCCGTGGGGCTCCGGCTCACCGCCGTCGCAGCGCAGGGTCCAGCCGCATCGGCGGGGCTGCGGCCGGAGGACGTGATCACCGCCGTCCGGGGCGTCGAGACCCTGCACCCCGACACGATCGCGCACCTCGAGGCCACCCGCGACGTCGGGGACGACGTGCACGTGACCTTCGTCCGCGACGGCCGGGAGCACACGGCCACGATCACCCTCCGCGCGGCACCGACCAGCTGACAGCACCACCACGACGACGGAACGGACAGACACATGAGCACCGAGACAACGACCGCCCCCACGATCGACCGGATCGTCGTCGGCTTCGACGGGTCGGAGCAGTCGACCGCCGCCCTCGAGCACACCCTGAGCCTCGCCGAGGGCGTCGGGGCCGCGGTCGACGTGGTGACGTCCTGGCGATGGCCGCTGACGTGGAGCACACTGCCCGTCGCGAACACCTGGTCGCCGCTGCACGACGCCGAGGAGATCCGACAGCACGCGGTCGAGGTGATCGAGCGGCACGGGTCCCACACCGTCGGCGTCACCACGCGCGCGGTCGAGGGCGGCGCGACGGAGGTCCTGCTCGAGGCAGCAGCCGACGCGGACCTGCTCGTCGTGGGCAGCCGTGGCCGGGGCGGCTTCCGCGGGCTGCTCCTCGGGTCGGTCAGCGCGGCGTGCGTCCAGCACGCCACCTGCCCCGTCCTCGTGCACCGCGGCGAGGACACGACCACGCCGGACACGACCGCGCTGGACACGACCACGCCGGACCCGACCGCGCAGGTCCCGACCAGGCACGCCCCGACGACGCACCACGGCCCCGGCACGATCGTCGTCGGCGTCGACGGCTCCCCCGAGTCCGGCCGTGCCCTCCGCTTCGCGGTGCTGCTCGCGAGGAAGCTCGGACACGACGTCCGGACGATCACCACCTGGCAGTGGCCGGCGGCACTCAACCGCGACGAGCCGCCCTTCGACCACTGGTCCCCGGAGCAGGACGCGCTCTCGACCGCGTCGTCGGCGCTCGACGCCGCCGAGGACCTCATCGACGACGACGTGCACGTCCGCTCCGAACTGGTCGAGGGCCCGGCGGCCGAGGTCCTGCTCGAGGCGAGCCGGGACGCCACGCTCCTCGTGCTCGGCAGCCGCGGCCTCGGCGGGTTCCGCGGGCTCCTCGTCGGCTCCGTCGGACAGGAGTGCGCGCAGCACGCGTCGTGCCCGGTCGTGATCCACCGGTCCTGACGAGCACGGCACCGCCCGCTAGGTTGGCCGGGTGACGACGATCGACCTGAACAGCGACCTCGGTGAGGGCTTCGGCGCCTGGAGCATGGGCGACGACCAGGCGATGCTCGACGTGGTCTCGTCCGCCAACATCGCGTGCGGGTTCCACGCCGGCGACCCGGTCATCATGCTCGACACCGCCCGCGCCGCCGCCGCACGCGGGGTGTCCGTCGGCGCGCACGTGTCCTACCGCGACCTCGCCGGCTTCGGCCGCCGCGCGGTGCAGGTCACTCCGGACGAGCTGTACGCCGACGTCGTCCACCAGCTCGGCGCCCTCGTCGCCACCGCACGCGTGGCCGGCACCACGGTCACCTACGTCAAGCCGCACGGCGCCCTCTACAACACGGCCTGCGCGGACCCGGTGCAGGCCGAGGCGGTGACGCGCGCGGTCGCCGACGTCGACCCGAGCCTGGCCGTGCTCGCCCTGCCCGACTCCGAGCTCCTGCGCGCGGCCACCACCCACGGGCTCCGCGCCGTCAGCGAGGCGTTCGCCGACCGCGCCTACGAACCGGACGGCTCCCTCGTGTCGCGCAGCCGCCCGGGAGCGGTGCTCCACGACCCCGACGAGGTCGCCGCGCGCGTGCTCCGCATGGTGACCGAGGGGGTGGCGACGGCCGTCGACGGATCGGACGTCCCGGTCCACGCGGACTCGGTCTGCGTCCACGGGGACTCCCCCGGTGCGGTCGCGATGGCGCTGGCGATCCGTGACCTGCTGACGGCGCACGGCGTGACGATCGCGCCGTTCACGCGGTCCGCGCCGTGATCCGAGACGTCCGGCCAGCGGGCACGCGCGCGCTGCTCGTCACCTTCGACTCGCTCGCCGACGTCGTCGCCTTCCACGGAGGGCTCGACCGCGCCGCGCTCACGGGCGTGACCGAGGTCGTCTCCGGCGCGCGCACGCTGCTGGTCCGGTTCGACCCGGGGTGCACCGACACCGGACGTCTGCGTACCCGCCTCGACGACGTCGTCCCCGTCGCCGCGAGCGGTCACACCGACGGCGACCCGGTCGTCGTCCCCGTCACCTACGACGGTGAGGACCTCGACGCCGTCGCCGCCACCACCGGGATGACCACCGACGAGCTCGTCGCGTGGCACACCGGCCAGGTGTGGACGAGCGCGTTCTGCGGCTTCGCACCCGGCTTCAGCTACCTCACCGGCACGGCACCGTCGCTCGACCTGCCGCGTCGGGACACGTCGCGCACGGCCGTCCCCAGCGGGAGCGTCGCCCTGGCCGGCGAGTTCAGCGCCGTGTACCCGCGAACGTCGCCCTGTGGGTGGCAGCTCATCGGCAGGACGTCCGTCCCGATGTGGTCGCTCGACCGTGACCCGCCTGCACTCGCGCCGGCGGGTACCCGCCTCCGCTTCGTCGCGGCGGCTCGCGCATGAGCGCCCTCACCGTCCTGCGGGTCGGCCCCGGCACGTCCACGCAGGACCTGGGACGCCCCGGGTTCAGCGACACCGGCCTCGGTGCGTCCGGCGCCGCCGACCGGGGATCCGCGGCACTCGCCAACCGTCTGGTGGGCAACCGTCCCGACGCGGCCGTCCTGGAGGCACTGCTCGGTTCCGTCTCGCTCCGCACCGACGCGCACGTGGTCGCCGCCACCACCGGCGCCGCCTGTCCGGTCGAGGTCGCGTCCGCCGACGGCCGGGTCCGCGGCGCCGCCGCGTACGAGGTCCTGCAGCTCGCCCCTGGCGACGTCCTGCGGCTCGGCGTGCCGACGAGCGGGCTCCGGGTGTACCTCGCCGTGCGCGGCGGTCTCGCCGTCGACCCCGTGCTCGGCAGTCGTTCGTGGGACTCGCTCGCCCAGCTCGGCCCGGCACCGGTGCGCGTCGGCGACGTCCTGCCGATCGGGGACGCCGCCGAGGCCTGGCCGAACGTCGACGCCGTTCCACCGCCGGCCGCGACGGCCCCCGTCCTCGACGTCCTGCCCGGCCCGCGTGACGACTGGTTCACCCCGGACTGGCCGGGTGTCCTCACCGGCCAGGTCCACCACGTCACGCCGGACAGCGACCGTGTCGGCGTCCGGACGACGGCCGGCCGGCCGCTGACCCGCGCGGTCACCCGGGAGCTCCCGAGCGAGGGCGTCGAGACGGGCTCGCTCCAGGTCCCGCCGGACGGGCACCCGGTCCTGTTCCTCGCCGACCACCCGGTCACGGGCGGCTACCCCGTCGTCGGCGTGCTCACCCCGGCCTCGGTCGACCGCGCCGCTCAGCTCCGCCCCGGCGACGCGGTCCGGTTCCGCGTCGTCGGCGGCACTCAGCCGGCGTAGCGGGGATCCGCCGCCGGGTCGTACCGCTGCGACCCCCAGGTGCCCTCGTCGGCCCCCGACGGCGCCGGGTGCTCCACCTGCCACGCGGTGTCGACGGCGTCGAACTCCGACGCGATGCACCAGTCGAGCGCGTACTCGTCCGGTGCGCCGTACGAAACGAAGAGCGATGACGTGGGGATCCGTCCGAGCGACGCGCCCCGTGCGGTCATACAGCCCTGGAACCGGTCGAAGGCGGCGAGGTACTCGCTCCGCGTGACGATCCCGTCGTCCACCGCCTGCTCCTGCGCCGCACTCGCCTCCGGCATCGGTGGTGTCCGCAACCACCCGTACGACAGCGTCCAGCCGAGGTCACGGTCGGCGGAGATGCGGATCTCCCGGCCGGCGATCGCCTTCGCCGAGTAGGTGTCGGACGTGGTGGAGCCCGCCTCGCACGACGCCGTCGACCGGACCACGCCGGAGCGCCGCTCCGTGAGCTCGCCGCCGGTACGGCACGTCGCGACCCAGGTGAAGGTGTCCGCCCCCGACGGTGCACGACCGACCGTGATCGTCTCGTTCGCCGAACCGACCCGGCCGACCGGCGTCCCGACGACCTCCAGGTAGCTCGGTCCGGCCCCTCCGACGACGAGCGCCGCACGGTTCTGCGCCGCGATCGCCGCGGGGTCCGGGTTCGCCGCCGCCGTGATCGCGCCACCGGCAGCCGCGCCGCCGAGGACACACACGACCGCACCGGCGATCGTGGGGAGCCGCCACCGACGCCGTCGCCGTGGGGTGTGCGCCACCGTGTCGACCAGCAGGGCGCGGACCGCCGCATCGCGGTCGTGCGTGTTCGTGGGAGTGCTCATGATCGGACTCCGTTCCGGTCGACGGTGGACGTGCTGATGACGGGGGTCGTGAGGTGTGCGGCCAATCGCGCGCGAGCCCGGGAGAGCCTCGACTTGACGGTCCCCGGCGCGATGCCGAGCGCGTCGGCGATCTCCCGTTCGCTGTAGCCCTCCAGGACCGACAGCGTGATGATCTCCTGGTCGTTCCGGCCGAGTCGCCGGAGCGCCCGGACCGCGTCGCCGTCCTCGTCGCGCTCGGCGTGGTCGGGGACGTGCTCGGGCGGCGGCAACCGGTCGAGCGCTGCCCGGTAGCGCCGCGCGGCCCGGGTCTGGTTCCGTGCGACGTTGGTCGCCGTGACGAGCAGCCACGGCAGCAGCGAGCCGTCGACGAGCCGCACCCTCGCGCGGTTCCGCCACGTCTCGAGGAACACGATCGCCACGGAGTCCGCGGCGTCCGTGTCCGCCGGCACGAGACGCATGCAGTGCCGCTGCACCCGGTGACGGTGTCGGTCGAACACCCGACCGAACGCCTCACCGTCCCCCTCGAGCGCCATCGCCCAGTCCCCGCTGTCCGGTTCGTCCCTCATACCCTGCAGTGTCCGCGCCGCCCCGATCGGTTCCACCGCCTGCACGTCACTCGAACATCTCGGCGAGGGCCGCGTGCGGGTCCCCCTCCACGACGTGTGCGGATGCCGGTTCCGGCCAGTGCACGGTGCCGTCGTCCGACCAGCACGGCACGACGTGGACGTGCAGGTGCCGCACGCTCTGTCCGGCATCCGCCCCCGACGCCTGGAGCAGCACCGTGCCCGTCGCGCCGAGCGCCCCGCGCATCGCGCGGGCGACCCGCTGCGCCAGCGCGAACGTGGCGGCGAGCCCCACCGGTCCGGCCGTCAGCAGGTCGTCCGTGTGCTCCACCGGCACGACGAGCGTGTGCCCCGGCGCGAGCGCCGAGTCGGGGAGCGGCGCGAAGGCGACGGCGTGGTCCTCACGCTCGACCCACGTCGCGGGAGCGTCCCCGGCGATGATGCGACAGAAGGTGCACGGTTCCATCCGGCCATTCTGCTGTCCTGGAGGCGCGTGGCGGGCCCGCACCGCGCCTCCAGTCCGCCACGGTGTGTCCGGGGACGGCGTGCCGGGATGGGACGATTGCTGCATGACCGCCACGCTCGTCGCCAAGGGCCTCGCCGGCGGCTACGCCGCACGCACGCTGTTCGACTCCCTCGACCTCACCGTCGCGCCGGGCGACGTGATCGGCGTGGTCGGCGTCAACGGCGCCGGCAAGTCGACGCTGCTCCGGCTGCTCGCCGGCGTGGACGAGCCGCTCGCCGGCACGGTGTCGCTCGCGCCGACGGACGCCTTCGTCGGCTGGCTCCCGCAGGAACACGAGCGCGTCGAGGGCGAGACCGTCGCCGGCTACATCGCACGCCGGACGGGCTGCGCCGAGGCCACCGCGACGATGGACGCAGCGGCTGCAGCGCTCGGCGAGCCCGACGCGGGCGACGCCGTCGCGGACGCCTACTCGGCCGCACTCGACCGGTGGCTGGCTGCGGGTGCGGCGGACCTGGACGAGCGCATCCCCGCGGTGCTGGCCGACCTCGGGCTCGAGCTCGGGTCGGACGGCGACGGCGTCGGCCCGGACTCCCTGATGACGGCGCTGTCCGGTGGACAGGCGGCCCGCGTCGGCCTCGCGGCGCTCCTGCTCTCCCGGTTCGACGTCGTCCTGCTCGACGAGCCGACGAACGACCTCGACCACGACGGACTCGACCGGCTGGAGGGCTTCGTCCGTGGCCTCCGCGGCGGCGTCGTGCTCGTCAGCCACGACCGCGAGTTCCTGGCGCGCTCGGTGACCGCCGTGCTGGAGCTCGACCTCGCGCAGTCGTCCAACCGCCTGTTCGGCGGCGGGTACGACTCCTTCCTCGAGGAGCGCGAGATCGCCAAGCAGCACAAGCGCGACGCCTACGAGGAGTACGCGTCGACGAAGGCCGACCTCGTCTCGCGGGCGCGGACGCAGCGGGAGTGGTCGAGCCAGGGCGTCCGGAACGCCATGAAGAAGGCCCCCGACAACGACAAGATCCGCCGCAGGGCCGCGAGCGAGTCGAGCGAGAAGCAGGCGCAGAAGGTCCGGCAGATGGAGTCCCGCATCGCCCGGCTCGACGAGGTCGAGGAGCCCCGCAAGGAGTGGCAGCTCGAGTTCACGATCGGCAGTGCCCCTCGGTCGTCGGCGGTCGTCGCGACCCTCTCGGACGCCACCTTCACGCAGGGCGACTTCACGCTCGGGCCGGTCTCGCTGCAGGTGGACGGCGGCGACCGGATCGGCATCACGGGTCCGAACGGCGCCGGCAAGTCCACCCTGCTCCGGGCGCTGCTCGGCAAGCAGGCACCGACGACGGGCACGGCCTCGCTCGGGTCGAACGTGGCGATCGGGGAGATCGACCAGGCCCGTGCGGCCTTCACCGGCGACCAGCCCCTCGCCGCAGCGTTCGAGGCCGTCGTGCCCGAGTACACGACCGCCGACGTCCGGACCCTGCTCGCGAAGTTCGGGCTGAAGGCCGACCACGTCGGACGCCCCGCGCGTGCGCTCTCCCCCGGTGAGCGCACGCGCGCGGGGCTCGCGCTGCTGCAGGCCCGCGGGGTGAACGTCCTCGTGCTCGACGAGCCGACGAACCACCTCGACCTCGTGGCGATCGAGCAGCTCGAACAGGCGCTCGAGTCGTACGAGGGTACGCTCCTGCTCGTCACGCACGACCGCCGGATGCTCGAGACCGTCCGGCTCGACCGGCAGTGGCGCGTCGAGGACGGTCACGTCACGGAACGGTGAGCCCCACGCGGCGATCCCGCTGCCGCCGAGTCCCGGTCGTCAGCGGGACAGGCCGAGCCGGTCGATGACCTCGGCGCTCTCCTCACGGGGAGTGCGGTCCGCGGCGATCGTGACGTGTGCCTCGTCGGCCTGCGGCGGCTCGAGCGTCGCGAGCTGCGAGGCCAGCAGCGACGTCGGCATGAAGTGCCCCGACCGCTGGGACATCCGGTCCTCGATCAGGGACCCGTCCCCGGCGACGTGCACGAACACCACCCCGGGCGCCCGCAGCACGTCTCGGTAGGAGCGCTTCAGCGCCGAGCAGGTCACGACGCCCGGCGTCCCAGCATCGAGGTGCCCGCGGATCCACGACGCGATGACGTCGAGCCACGGCCACCGGTCGTCGTCGGTGAGCGGGGTGCCGGCGTGCATCTTGTCGACGTTCGCCTGCGGGTGCATCGCGTCACCCTCGGCGAAGTCCCACCCGAGCTGCTCGGCGACCATCGCGGCGACGGTGGACTTGCCCGATCCGGAGACCCCCATCACCACCAGGACCCGTGCGTCGACGGTGCTCAATGGATGAACACCCCCGCGAGCATGACCCCGGCGAGACCGAACACCGAGATGAGGCACTCGAGCATCGTCCACGTCTTGAACGTCTGTCCGACCGTGGTGTTGAGGTAGCCCTTCACCAGCCAGAAGCCGGCGTCGTTCACGTGCGACAGGAAGACCGAACCGGCGCCGATCGCGAGCACGAGCAGCGAGGTCATCGGCGAGGACAGGTCGTGCGCGATCGGGGCCATGATGCCGGCCGCGGTCACCGTCGCGACCGTCGCCGAACCGGTGGCCACGCGGACGAGCGCCGAGACCACCCAGGCGACGAGCAGCACCGAGATGCCGGAGTCCTTCACGGCGTCGGCGATCACCCCGCCGATGCCGGTGTCGATGAGGACCTGCTTGAAGCCACCACCGGCCCCGACGATGAGCAGGACGCCCGCGACCGGGGGCAGCGCGCTCTCCAGGGACTTCGACACGGCCGAACGGTCCATGCCGCCGCCGATGGCGAAGAAGACCATGGCGTAGACGGCGGCGATGCCGATCGCGATCATCGGCGACCCGAGGAAGTCGAGCAGGCTGACCCACGAACCGGAAGCGTTCGGCACAGTGGCCTCACGGATGGCCTGGGCGAGCATGAGCACGACCGGCAGCAGGATGCCGACGAGCGCGACGGTGAACGACGGGCTGCGCGGTTCGCTGATGACGCGGGTGAAGTCGCTCTTGCCGTGGGGCAGGGAGGCGGTGTCCTGCGTGGCAGGGCCGCGCCGTGCCTCCCGTCCGGCCTGAGCCGGGTCGTCGGAGACGGAACCCGATCCGCGCGAACCGAACATGTCGGGGGCGGGGATGTCGACCCAGCGCGCCGCGAAGCGGGCGAAGACCGGACCGGCCAGGACGATGACGGGGATCGCGAGCACGATGCCGAAGGCGAGGGTCGTGCCGAGGTTCGCGCCGACGGTGGAGATCGCGACGAGTGGGCCGGGGTGTGGCGGCACGAAGGCGTGCATCGTCGACAGGCCGACCAGCGCCGGCACCGCGATCTTCATGATCGGGACGGAGCTGCGCTTCGCGACGAGCACGATGATCGGGATGAGCAGGACGAGGCCGACCTCGAAGAACATCGGCAGGCCGATCAGTGCGCCGATCAGTGCCATCGTCCACGGCAGCGCCGCCTTCGAGGACTTCCGCACGAGCGTGTCGACCACGCGGTCGGCGGCGCCGGAGTCGACGAGCATCTTGCCGAACATCGACCCGAGGCCGACCAGGATGCCGACGCTCGTCATGGTCGCGCCGAACCCGTTGCCGAAGCTCGTGACCGCCTTGTCGGGGGCCAGTCCGGCGCCGATGCCGACGCCGAGCGCGCCGATCGTCAGTGCGATGAACGGGTGCACCTTGAGCCAGGTGATGAGCGCGATGATCACCACGATGCCGATCACCGCCGCGATGATCAGCTGTGCGACCGGGCCGGACGGGTCGACGGTCTCGGTCCCTCCACCCTCTGCTGCGAGCAGGGACGTCACGTGAGGCATCGGTGCCCCTTCCTGGAGCCGCTGCCGCGCGGCTCCGTCGCCTTCGTGTCGAGAACGGTCTGGCGTGCTGCACGCCGACCATCAATAATCTGATTAATCAGACTATACGACGATCCACCGCGCGGCACGCGCCCTCTCGGGCAGTCTGCCGATTCGATGGACACCACGTCACGCCGACCGCGTGGCGCGTACTGCATGGAGGAACGATGCCCACCGGACGCGGCCTGCACGCCCAGGTGCTCGACACCCTCGGGCAGCGCATCGTCGACGGTGCGATCGCCCCCGGCACCGTCGTCCGACCCGAGCTCGTCGCGGAGGAGTTCGGCGTGTCGCGCTCCGTCGTCCGCGAGGCCCTCCGCGTCCTGCAGTCCCTCGGCCTCGTCGAACCCCGGCAACGTGTCGGCACGCAGGTGCTCGGCATCGGGTCGTGGGAACTCCTCGCACCGACCGTCATCCGCTGGCGCGGCGCGTCGCCGTCGTACTTCGTCCAGCAGCGCGAACTCCTCGAGCTCCGGCTCGGCGTCGAGCCCGTCGCCGCGTCGCTCGCGGCCGGGACACCCGCCGCGTCCGCCGTGCTGGCCGCAGCGTCGGACATGCTCGACGCCTGCACCCGGGAGGACAGCCGCGCCTACCTCGAGGCCGACGTCCGCTTCCACCGCGCGCTGCTCACCGCATCGGGCAACACCGTGTTCGCGCACTTCGCGGGGACGGTCGAGGCGCTGCTGCGGACCCGGACGTCGGAGTCGCGCGACACCATCACTGGGTGGACGCGGGCCGCGGCAGCCCGGCACGAGGCGGTCGGTCGGGCGCTCGTCGCGGGCGACGGTGCCGCTGCGTCGGCCGCCGCGGGCGAGTTGGTGCGCGTGACGCGGAACGAGTTCATCGCCGAGGCGCCGTCGTCCTGACGCGCGGGGTGTCGGTGCCCGTTCTCTCCCAGAGCGCGCGCGATGGAACGTGGAAACGGGCGTACCTGGTTGGTGCAGCCGGTGGGTGGTGACCAGACGACGGACTGGAGGCGCGGTGCTTCCCCGCCACGCGCCTCCCGTCCGGTGGTCCATGCGTTCTTTCCCAAAACGCGCGCGATGGAACGTGGAAACGGGCGTACCTGGTCGGAACTTTCCGGCAGGTACGCCCGAAAGCGCCCGGTACAGCCGGGTGGGTGGTGACCAGACGACGGACGGGAGGCGCGGCGCGTCCCCGCCACGCGCCTCCAGTCCGGTGGTCCGGACGCTCTTTCCCCGAACGCGCGCGATGGAACGTTGAAACGGGCGTACCTGGTCGGAACTTCCCGGCAGGTACGCCCGAAAGCGCCCGGTACGCCCGGTACAGCCGGGTGGGTGGTGACCAGACGACGGACTGGAGGCGCAGTGCTTCCCCGCCACGCGCCTCCAGTCCGGTGGTCCGGACGCTCTTTCCCAAAACGCGCGCGATGGAACGTGGAAACGGGCGTACCTGGTCGGAACTTCCCGGCAGGTACGCCCGAAAGCGCCCGGTACGCCCGAAAGGGCTCGGGCGCCCGGGCATGCTCGCTACCGGCGCGCGAACAGGCGCGGGCCGCGCAGGCGCAGCCGCATCGTCACCGTGCCGAGCCACCGGTCGTACTTGTAGCCGACCTTCCCCATGCGGCCGACCTCCTCGAAGCCGAGCCGCTCGTGCAGACGGATCGACGCCTCGGCCTGGCGGTCGGCAATGACGGCGACGACCTCGCGGACGCCGGCCGACCGGCACTCGTCGAGCAGCGCCTCCATGAGCGCGCGTCCGAGTCCCTTCCCGCCGGACGCGGCACCGAGGTAGATCGAGTCCTCGACGACGCGGTTCGAGCGGTCCCGCGGGTTCCAGGCGTCGACGAGGGCGTACCCGAGCACCTGTCCGGACGGGTTCTGGGCCACCAGGAACGGCAGGCCCCGCCGACGGATCTCGTCGTACCGGCGCTTCCACGCGGCGAAGGTGAACGCCGACGGGTCGAAGGTCACCGACGAGTTGCGGACGTAGTGCGTGTGGATCTCACGGATGTCGGGCAGGTCCGTCGGTTCGGCCGCGCGGATCGTGTACGCGAACGCTGCTTCCGCCGGCACCGGGGCACGCAGGTGTCGCGGCAGGACCCGCCGTCGCTGGTATTCCTCCTCGAGCACGCTTCCGAGCCTATGCCGCGGGCGGTCTCACCGGTTCGGCGGGCAGCGTCCAGTCCACGGGCGTCGCTCCCTGTGCGACGAGCAGTTCGTTCACCTGCGAGAACGGTCGGCTGCCGAAGAACCCACGCGACGCACTGAGGGGCGACGGATGCGCCGAGGCGACGACCGGGGTGTCGCCGAGGAGCGGGCGGACGGAACCCGCCTGCGCACCCCAGAGCACGGCGACCAGGGGCTTCCCACGGGCGACGAGCGCGCGGACGGCCTGGTCGGTGACGGCTTCCCAGCCCCTGCCGCGGTGGCTGCCCGCGTCGCCGGACCGCACGGTGAGCACCCGGTTGAGCAGCAGCACGCCCTGGGCGGACCACGCCCGGAGGTCGCCGTGGGCGGGCGGCGTCACGCCGAGGTCGGACTCCAGCTCGCGGTAGATGTTCGCCAGGCTGCGCGGCACCGGTCGCACGTGCGGGTCGACCGCGAACGACAGGCCGATCGGGTGCCCGGGCATCGGGTACGGGTCCTGCCCGACGACGAGCACCTTCACGTCGTCGAACGGGTCGGCGAAGGCCCGGAGGACGTGGTCGCCGGCGGGCAGGTACGGTCGGCCGGCGGCGACCTCGTCGCGCAGCCAGGAGCCCATCCGGTGGACGTCGTCCTCGACAGGTGCGAGCGCACGCGCCCAGCCGGGGTCGACCAGGTCGGCGAGCGGGTGGGCCTGCACGACGCTAGGCGCCCATGGTCGCGACGGCGACCGAGTCCTCGCCGGCGACGACGCGCCAGACGCTGCCGGTGCCGCGGACCTCGAGGGCGCCCTCACCGACGACGAGCGTGGTGTCCTCGTCGATCGCGATCCCCGCGGTGACGAACTCGGCCTCAGCGCTCGCGATGAGTCGAGCGAGCGTGCCGGCCTGGACGGCGTGCACGTCGATGGTCAGGTCGACGAGTCCGAGTCCCTCGCGGAGTTCGACCTCGTCCAGTCCCTCGGAGGCACCCTCGGGGCAGATCTCCACGCCGCCGATGCGCCAGCCGCCGATGAGGGCACGGTCGGAGGCGATCATCGCACCGGCCGAGTAGCCGAGGTAGGGCAGCCCGTCGGACACGAGCAGGCGGATCTGGTCGACGAGCGGGGCGACGGCGTCGAGGTAGTGCGGGGTGACCCCGCCGCCGATCACCAGGGCGTCGACGTCGCTCAGCACGGTGGTGCTGAAGACCGCACCCGGGCCGATCTCGGTGACGAGGACCTCGGCCTGGCGGGCGGCGCCGAGGACCTCGGCGATGTCGGCGGTGGACGGAGAGGGGGCGTCGGCGGACGCGGCGGCGACCGACAGCAGTCCGATGCGCGGCACGGTCCGGCCGACGGCCGCCGAGCGCGCGGTGGCCTCGGCGAGGAACGGCGCAGCGGCGTCCGAGGCGGCGAAGGGTCCGCCGCCGACGAGGTGGATGCTCACGACTCGGCCGTCACCGGGGCGAGGGCGCTCCACGGGAAGGTGATCCACCCGTCGACACGACGCCACACGTGGTCGGGCTCGAGGACCGTGCCGGGCTTCGAGTACAGGCACGCACTGCGGACGTCGGCACCGGCGTTCCGGATGATGTCGACCACCAGGCGCAGGGTGCGGCCGGAGTCGGACACGTCGTCGACGACCAGGACGCGCTTGCCGGCGAGGCTCGGTGCGTCGAGGGCGGGCGACAGGATGACGGGCTCGTCGAGGCGCTGCTCGACGTCGGTGTAGAACTCGACGTTGATCGAGCCGCACTCCTTGGTGCCGAGCGCGTAGGCCACGGCGCCCGCGATGATGAGGCCACCGCGAGCCACGGCGACGACGACCTCGGGTTCGAATCCGGACGACAGGACGTCCTTCGCGAGCAGCCGCGCCGCGTCCCCGAACTCCAGCCAGCCGAGCACCTCGGGCCCGCTCGTCACGGTCACGGTCGAGGGAGCCTGGGCGGATGGCCCGGATTCGCTGCTGATCGGCATCCGACCACGGTACCGGCACGGACCCCACGCCCGCGACCCGCACGTGCGGCCCGGGCGCGTGCGCGGCTCACACCCGCGGGGTCAGCGTCCCCCGCGCGAGCTTGTGCTGGGCCGACTGCGCCACCGGGCGGATCGTCACGAGGTCGAGGTTCACGTGCGTCGGCAGCTCGACCGCGTGCACGATCGCCTCGGCGACGTCCTCGGCCACGAGCGGCTCCGGCACGTCGTCGTAGACCGCCGCGGCCTTCTCCGCGTCGCCACGGAACCGGGTGAGGGCGAACTCGTCGGTCTTCACGAGGCCCGGCGCGATCTCGACGACGCGGATCGGCTCGCCGTTGAGCTCGAGGCGCAGGGCACCGACGAGCGCGTGCTCGGCGAACTTCGCGGCGTTGTACCCGCCCCCGTTCTCGTACGCCACGTGCCCGGCGGTGCTCGTGACCGTCACGATGTCCGCGCTGCCGGCGGTCGCCGCACGACGACGGAGGTGCGGGAGCAGGGCCGCGACGACGCGCTTCGTCCCGATCACGTTCACCTCGAACATGGCGCGCCAGTCGTCGACGTCGGACTCCTCGACACTCGCCGAACCGAAGGCACCGCCGGCGTTGTTCACGAGCGCGTCCGCTCCCCCGAGCTCCTCGACGCGGGCGGCGAGCGCCGCGACGTCGGCAGGGTCCGTGATGTCCGCCACGAGCACGTCCGCGCCCGTCTCCGCGGCGAGCGCCTCGAGCTTCGACGCGCGGCGGGCGACGGCCAGCACGTCCCACCCGCGGGAGCGGAACAGCCGGACGGTCGCCGCTCCGATGCCCGAACTCGCTCCGGTGACGACTGCGCGACGAGATGCCATGTGGTTCCTCCAGGGATCGGTGGGATGTCCTGACAACCGTACCGATCAGGCAAGGTCACGATCAGGTAACGTGACGGGCGATGACGACGGATGCCGCCCCTCCCGCGCCCTCGGCGCCCGCCACGCAGCTCGAACCGGGTCGTGCGAAGCGTCGTATCCCGATGTGGGACACGGCGCGGTTCCTGGCGGTCACGCTCGTGGTCATCGGCCACGCCATCCAGCGGCAGACCACGGCGAGTGAGCACGCGCTCGCGCTGTACACCTTCATCTACGCGTTCCACATGCCCGCGTTCGGTGTCATCAGCGGGTACTTCTCGTCCGCGGACACCCCCACGGCGAAGCGGATGCGCCGGACCATAACGGACATCGTGGTGCCGTACATCATCATGCAGACGATCTGGACGGTGGTGCAGGGGCTCGTCGAGGGCGGGAAGAAGTTCAACCCGACCCAGCCCACCTGGACGCTCTGGTTCCTGCTCGCCCTCGGCATCTTCCGGCTGATCCTGCCGTACCTGGCGCAGCTGCGGTGGCCGCTGTTCTGGGCGGTCGTGTTCAGCATCGGCGTGGGCTACTTCGACAACGTGGACTCCACGCTGTCCCTGTCGCGGGCGATCAGCCTGCTCCCGTTCTTCCTGGTCGGCTGGCAGGTGAAGCAGTGGGGGTTGTTCGACCGCTGGTACGAGGCACCGCGGCGGATGGTCGTCCGGATCCGCATCGCCGCCGCGGCGGTCTTCGCGGCGTGGGCGGTGGCGTGCGCCATCTGGATCCCGCAGTTCAAGGAGTTCGACCTGCACCACTGGTTCTTCTACGACGACTCGTACTCGGGTCTCGGCGAGGACGCCTGGTGGGCTGGTGCCGTGCGCTTCGGGTTGATGCTGCTCGCGGCGCTGCTGACGGCGTGCTTCCTGCTCCTCGTACCCCGTCGGAACATCTGGATCACGCAGTTCGGCGCGGCGACGATGTACGTCTACCTCCTCCACACGTTCCTGCTCTACCCGATCCGCGAGTCCGGGATCCTCGCAGGGCCGCACTCGGCGTGGCCGTTCGTGCTGCTCATGGTCGCGATCGCCTGCGCGGTGAGCCTGTTCCTCGCGCAGCCCTTCGTGCGGCGCGGGATGCACTGGTTGCTCGAACCGAACGTGCGCTGGCTCTTCCGCCGCGATCAGGCGTAGCACCCCTCGCACCGTGCGAGGTGCCGCCAACCGTGCGAGGACACCGGCGTTCCACGGAGCGCGGAACCTCGCACACTGCGGCGTCGGCCTGAAGCCGCGCTGCGCCGCGCAGGGTTCGTCATGCGCCCTCGCACCGTGCGACGTGCGCCCAGCAGCGTGCGAGGAGCCGCCCACTGTGCGAGGGCACTCGCGTCCCACGGAGCGCGGAACCTCGCACACTGCGGCGTCGGCCTGGAGGCGCGGGTCGGCTCCGGCACGCGCGTTACGTCCCGAGGCGGGTGCGCTGGTACCAGCGCGACCACCTGCGTACCGTGAGTGCCGACGCGAAGGCGCGCCGTTCCTCCAGGCCGGCGCACGGCGACCCGACGACCGACCGCACCGACAGCCCGACAGGAGCACGAGATGAGCACGAACGACGCCGCCCAGTGGCGGTTCGAGACCACCCAGGTCCACGCCGGCGCCCAGCCGGACCCGACCACCGGCGCCCGCGCCACCCCGATCTACAAGACGACCTCGTACGTCTTCGCGAACTCGGACGAGGCCCGCGACCTGTTCGCCCTGGCCAAGCCGGGCAACATCTACTCGCGCATCATGAACCCGACGAACGACGTCGTCGAGCAGCGCATCGCGGCGCTCGAGGGCGGTACGGGAGCGCTCCTGGTGTCCAGTGGTCAGGCGGCGGAGACCTACGCCGTGCTGAACATCGCCGGCGCCGGAGACCACATCGTGTCCTCGTCGTCGATCTACGGCGGCACGTACAACCTGTTCAAGTACACGCTCGCGAAGCTCGGCATCGAGACGACGTTCGTCGAGGACCAGGACGACCTCGAGGAGTGGCGCCGCGCCGTCCGTCCGAACACGAAGCTGTTCTTCGCCGAGACGATCGGCAACCCGAAGATCAACGTCCTCGACATCGCCGGCGTGAGCGACGTCGCGCACGAGTCCGGCGTCCCGCTGATCGTCGACAACACGATCGCGACGCCGTACCTCATCCGTCCGTTCGAGCACGGGGCGGACATCGTCGTGCACTCCGCGACGAAGTTCCTCGGCGGCCACGGCACGGTCATCGGCGGTGTCCTGGTCGACGGCGGCCGCTTCGCGTGGTCGCAGCACCCGGACAAGTTCCCGGAGTTCAACACGCCGGACCCCTCGTACCACGGCGCCGTGTTCGCCGAGGCGGTCGGCAACGAGCTCGCGTACATCGTGAAGGCACGCGTCCAGCTGCTGCGCGACCTCGGGGCGTCGAACTCCGCGGACACCGCGTTCACCCTGCTGCAGGGCATCGAGACGCTGTCGCTGCGCATCGAGCGGCACGTGTCGAACGCACAGGAGATCGCCGAGTGGCTGGACCGGCACCCGGACGTCGCGACGGTGGCCTACGCCGGGCTGCCGACCTCGCCGTGGTACGCCGCGGCGAACCGGTACGCGCCGAAGGGCGTCGGCGCGGTGCTGTCGTTCGAGCTCAAGGGCGGCGTGCCGGCGGGCAAGGCGTTCGTCGACAACCTGCAGCTCTTCTCGCACCTGGCCAACATCGGCGACGTGCGCTCCCTGGTCATCCACCCGGCGTCGACCACGCACTCGCAGCTCACGCCCGAGCAGCAGCTCACGACCGGTGTGACGCCGGGTCTGGTGCGGCTGTCGGTCGGGATCGAGAACATCGAGGACCTCAAGGCCGACCTCGAAGCAGGGCTCGCCGCCGCCCGTGCGGTCGCGCAGGAAGGGCAGCGCGCGTAGCGTCCCGCCGGCCGACTCCGAACGACGAAACCGCTGTCGCACGACAGCGGTTTCGTCGTTCCGGGTCCGCACCCGCCCCGCGACGCGACCACGGCCCGAGGACCCGCGACGCGCCGGACGTGACGTAACACGGCGGCCGCGAGCCGCGCCTCCCGGCAGACTGGACCCGATGGACTGGCAGACGACACCCGAGGACTCCGTGCCGTCCACCCTCGTGCCCGGCACCGAACTCGGCACGCTCGGGAAGCCGCCCGTGACCGGCGCCTGGCGCCCGGGCGACCACCCCGGCGCCCGGCACTTCGAAGCGCTCGGCGAACAGTGGGTGCGCGGCGGCCGGATCCCGTCGGTCCGGGTGGCCTACGAGACCTGGGGCACCCTGTCTCCGGAGCGTGACAACGCCGTCCTGGTCTTCCACGCGCTGACCGGGGACTCGCACGTCACGGGGCTCCCCGGCCCCGGACACCGGACCGCCGGCTGGTGGGGCGACGTCGTCGGGCCCGGCCGCGCGATCGACACCGACCGCTGGTTCGTGATCGCGCCGAACATGCTCGGCGGCTGCCAGGGCACGACGGGGCCGTCCTCGGTGTCCCCGGACGGCCTGGAGTGGGGCTCGCGCTTCCCCTTCGTGACCGTGCGGGACCAGGTCGGCGTGCAGGCGCAGCTCGCCGAACGGCTGGGCATCGACACGTTCGCGGCGGTCGTCGGGGGCTCGATGGGCGGCATGCACGCACTGGAGTTCGCCATCGCGCACCCGTCGCGCGTGCAGCGGCTGGCGGTGCTCGCCTCGACGGCGCAGACCACGGCGGACCAGATCGCGGCGAACTCGTTGCAGCGCGCGGCGATCCAGATGGACCCCGCGTTCGCCGGTGGCGACTACTACGAGGCCGACGCTGGCGAGGGCCCCCACCGTGGGTTGGCCCTGGCGCGGCGGATGGCGCTCATGACGTACCGCGCCTCGGACGAGCTGAACGGCCGGTTCGCCCGGTCGTGGCAGAGCGACGTCTCCCCGCTCGGCGACGACGGCCGCTTCTCGGTGGAGAGCTACCTCGACTTCCACGGCAACAAGTTCACGCGGCGCTTCGACGCCTCGTCGTACATCGCGCTGACGCACGCGATGGACTCGCACGACGTCGGGGCCGGCCGAGGCGGGGTCGCAGCGGCGCTCGGGCAGGTCACGGCACGGACGCTCGTCGTCGGGGTGTCGAGCGACCGGCTGTTCCCCATCGAGGACCAGCACCGGATCGCAGCGGGCGTGCCGGACACGCTCGACGGTGACCGTGCGGCGGTGATCGAGAGCGAGTTCGGGCACGACGGGTTCCTGATCGAGCACGAGGCGGTCGGCGAGCACCTCCGTCGACTGCTGGACTGAGCGCGACTGCTGGACCGAGCGCCCCCGACCGCTGGACTGGGCGCCCGCGACCGCTGGACTGGGCGCGCTCGCTCATTCGCATCACGCTCGCAATAACAATCGCGGCACCATCCGGAACGGCATGGCGCGCCGAACACCCCCCAACGGGTGTCGCGCGTGGAATGATGGCGTGGTGCCCGGGCTGACCGAGGCTCGGTTTTCCCTCACACGACGTCACCAACCAGGACACACCGATGGACTTCATCGCACAGGAACGCGACCGCTTGCTGCGGTCGACCACCCGTGTCGTCGGCGTCGTCTGCGCACTCGTTTCCGTCATCGGCATCATCAGTGCGCTCGCCGTGCCGATCATCCCGCTGCTCGGCGCCCTGGCCTGCATCGCCATCATGATCGGCGGCTTCCTCGTCTTCGGGTGGAACGGGTCGGTCTGGTGGACGGCACTCATCCTCGCGTCCGGTCTCGGCGCGCTCGCCCTCCTGTTCTTCGGCGTCGACGACACGGTCCGCCCGGTGATCGCGAGCGCCGTCGTCCCCCTCGCAGCGGGCAGCATCTCCGCTCCGCTCATGGCCCAGCGCGGCCAGCCCGTCGGACTCGGACTCACGATCGCGGCCGGTGCCGCCGTCGTCGTCGGGATCGTCTGGGCCAGCGGCAGCATCCTCGCCGCTCCCGTCACCGGTGCGCTGCTGGGATGGGTCCTCATCGCGGTCGTCACCATCTGGATCTCCCGGGCCATCCCGCGGGTGGCACGCCGCATCTACAGCATCGGCACCGCGCACCGCGCCGAGCGCCAGGCCAGCGAGACCGAGGCCCAGCGACGCCAGGGTGCACGGCTCCTGCACGACACCGTGCTCGCGACCCTGACCCTCCTCGCGCACTCCGGGGTCGGTGTCTCCGAGCAGGCCATGCGCGAACAGGCAGCCGAGGACGCCCGGCTGCTCCGCCACCTCCGCCTCGGCGCGACGCCGCAGCCCCAGCAGTCCGGCGACTACTCGCTCACCCGCGAAGAGGAGTCGCCCCTCGGTCAGACCCTCGAGTCCGTCAAGCAGCGCTTCGGCCGCATGGGTCTCGAGGTCAGCTGGCACGGCACCGGACAGGTCCTGCTGCCGTCCCACGTGCTCGACGCGTTCCTGCTCGCCCTGGGCGAGTGCCTGGAGAACGTCCGTCGTCACGCCGGGGTCGGCGAGGCACACGTGACGATCGTGCACGACAACGAGATGGTCCGGGCGATGGTCACCGACTCCGGCGTCGGCTTCGACCTCACCCACGTCAGCGCCGAGCGTCTCGGCTTCAAGGAGAGCGTCGTGAACCGGCTCCGCGAGGTCGGCGGCGACGCGAAGCTCTTCTCCGCGCCGGGTTCCGGCACGACCGTCGTGCTGGAGGCGCCGCGATGACCCGCATCCCCGAGGACACCATCAGCCGAGGACTCCCCGGCGAGACCGTCCAGCCCGCACCGCGGACCCGACGGGAGGCCCGTGAGCGCTACCGGGGCAGCGAGCGTCGACAGGCACGCGGGCTCCCCTCCACCTCCACCGGTGCGCGGTCCCTGCGGCAGGCCGCCAAGCCCGGAGCCTCGCTCGGCGCCGGGTACCTCGGCCTCGGCGCCGCGGTGCTCACCGGCATCGAGGCCGTCGCCGGCATCGTCTTCTTCCTCATCCGCTGGACCGAGTTCACCGATCCGTGGCTGCCGGCCGCTGCCTGGGCGCTCTACCTGGTCGCGGCCGTCGGGGTCGGGCTGAGCCTGCTCACGTACGGGGAGCGCCTCACCGGACTCGCGTTCGTGCTCATCTGCGTCGTCCTCGCCTGTGTGGTGACGCTCGACTTCGTCGGCATCTGGCCCGAGCACGACCTCGCGCACACCGCCTCGGCGTCGGTCGCCGCCGGGTTCGCACTCCTGCCCGTCGCGACGCTGCGGCCGGCCCGCGAGGTCGCCGCCGCCATCGCCGTCCTCGGCCTGGCGTTCGTCGGGATGGCGATCGCCTCGACCCCGATCACGAGCGACACGATGCCCGCCATGGTCTCCACGCTCGCACTCGTCACGGTGCCGCCGTCGATCGCGATCTTCGTCGTCCACCGTTTCCGGCAGCTCGTGCAGCGCGAACTCGACCGTGTCCTGGTGCAGAGCAACGTGCAGGCGCCGCAGTTCGCCGTCGGCATGCTCGCCTCGGACGAGCTCGCCCGCCTCGACCTCGCCGCCGAGAAGCTCCTCGACGCCGTGGCCAACGGCAGTGATCCCCTGCCGCTGTCCGACGCGTCGGCCTCGGTGGCGTCCTCGCTCGCGACCGAACTCCGGCTGCACCTCATCGAGGGCCGTCGCGAGACGTGGCTGTACCACGCCATCACGGAGTCGGACAACCTCGGCCGGTCCGTCAGCGTCGCCGATCCGCAGTCGCTCGCGGGCCACCTCTCCCCCGCGCAGCGCGACGGCCTGCTGCAGGCACTGTGGCAGATGGTCGGTGTCGCCGAGGGTCGGAGTTCCCAGGCCGGATCGCCCGTCGTCTCGGTCACACTCGGCCCGGTCGGCTCCGACGGCCACCCCGTCACCGACGAGACCATGGACGTCCCGATCGTCTTCGAGTCCCGCGGCGTCCCCCGCCGCCGGCTCGGCCCGACCGCCTGGAGTGCCCTCGAGCGGATCGGCCCGTACACCGACTCCGTCCGCGACGGAGCACTCCACGTCGTCGCGCACTGCGTCGTGAACCGACATCCGTCGATGTAGTCGTCGCACGGAACCGGCTGGGCCCGAACTGCCGGACACCCTGACCAGCCTGCCCGTGTCACGTGGCCCGGCCCCCTAGGATCGGCCACGACCGCCCCCGAGAAAGGACGCCACCATGGCGACTCCAGAGGAACCGATCCGACTCGCGCTCGTCGACGACCACAGGATGCTCCTCGGCGCGCTCACCGAGTGGATCCGCAGCGCCGCCGACGACATCACGCTCGTCGCAGCCGTCACCACCTGGCCCGAGCTCCTCACCAGCCCGGCGTTCCCGGTGGACGTGGTGCTGCTCGACCTGGACCTCAAGGACTCCATCCCGGTCTCGCTGAAGATCTCGACGCTCAAGACCGCCGGGGTGAAGACCGTCGTGATGAGCACGTACTCGGAGCCGAACGTCGTCCGCGAGGCCCTGGCCGCCGGCGCCCTCGGCTACCTCGTGAAGAGCGAGGACGCGGACATGATCGTCGAGGCGATCCGTGCCGCGCAGCGCGGCGAGCAGTACGTGTCGGCGGAGCTCGACCTGGCGATCAACAGCGGTGACGTCGGCGGCGTGCCGAAGCTCAGCGCCCAGGAGCGTCGCGTCATGGCCCTGTACGGCGGCGGCGAGCCCGTGAAGAGCGTCGCGTACCAGCTCGGCATCTCCGAGGAGACCGCGAAGAGCTACCTCAAGCGCATCCGCGAGAAGTACCGCGTCGCCGGCTTCGACGTCGGCACGAAGGTGGCGCTCCGGAAGCGCGCGATCACCGACGGCATCATCGTCCAGGACGGCAGCCCGCTGGGGCTGTAGTCGCGCGCGTTCGGCTGAGCAGCAATCGTCGGGTCCCGAGACGGGACCCGACGATTCCTGCTCGCTGGACGCGGTCTGCCGCACCGTGCGACGGCCTGGAGGCGCGGTGCGGGGCCGCCACGCGCCTCCAGGCCGATGGGCGGTCGCGTCCGAAATCCGCCGAAACGACCGATGCGGGCGATTCCGCGGCGGCCGTGCCGCCGAAGCGGCAGGATGCCGCGGACGTTCCGCGGCACCCTGTCGCGTTCGCGGGGGCGAACCCTCGCGACGTCGCGCGCTGCGCGCGCGTCAGACCAGCGGGATGGGCGCGGTGATCGGGCCGGTGGAGGGCGACGGCGAACGAAGGGCCGCACGACGCGTGCTGCGGCGTTCGGCGCCGTAGCTGACCGTCGTCATGAGCACACCGAGCAGCGCCAGGACGATGCCGAGCCACCCCGGCGCCGTGAACCCGAACCCGGCAGCGATGACCGCGCCACCGAGGGCTGCACCGAGCGAGTTCCCGATGTTGAACGCCGAGTGGTTGAGCGCCGCCGCGATGGTCCGTGCGTCGCCGGCGACGTCCATCAGGCGGGACTGCACCGCCGGCGGGATCGCGGACGAGGTCGCCCCGAGCAGGAACGCCCCGAGGAAGATCCCCCACACCCACTGCGCGGTGAGGACGGTGACGAGCAGAGCACCGATCAGCGCGAACATGCCGACGTAGATCGTGCGCTTGACGCTGTGGTCGGCGAGGTGCCCGCCGAGGATCCCTCCGACGACCATGCCGATTCCGACGACCACGAGGACGAGCGGCACGAACGACTCCGACAGCCCGGTGACGTTCTGCACGAGCGGCGAGATGTACGAGTAGACGGCGAAGAACCCGCCGAAGCCGACCGCTCCGAGGCCCATGACCATCCAGACCTGCGGCACGCGGAAGGCGCGGAGCTCCCGGCCGATCGTCGCGTGCTCGTCACGGGCGCTGCGCGGCACGAACGCCCACACCGCGAGGAAGGTCAGCGCGAACAGCACGGCGACGACGCCGTACGCGACCCGCCAGCTGGCGACCTGTCCGACCCAGGTGATCGACGGCACGCCCACGACGTTCGCGACGGACAGGCCGAGCAGGACCATCGCGATGCCCTTGCCGCGCTTGCCGGGGCCCATGATGTCGCCCGCCACGATCGACGCGATGCCGAAGTACGCACCGTGCGGCAGGCCCGCGACGAAGCGCGCCACGAGCACCAGGCCGAACGACGGCAGGACCGCGCTCGCCACCGTGGCCAGGACGAACCCGACGAGCAGCACGAGGATCAGTCCCTTGCGCGGGAACTTCGCCGACATCGCCGCGATCGTGGGCGCACCGACGACGACGCCGAGGGCGTACGCGCTGACGAGCCAGCCGGCGTGGGCGATCCCGGCGTCCGGGTCGACGCCGTACTGGTGCGGCAGGAGTGCCTCGGCGATGTTCGGCAGGAGGCCCATCGCGACGAACTCGGTCGAACCGATGGCGAACCCGCCGAGGGCGAGTGCGATGAGCGCGAGTGCGCGGCGCGCAGGCGTGAGCTGGGACATGGGGCCTTCGGAACGGGAGGAGCGGGACGGGATCCGGACGTCGACTCGCGTGAGTCGGCTGGGACCGTCGGTGCGCGTGGTCGCCGCACCGGGCCTCCGTTCCGTGCGTCTGGGGACGACGCAGCCGGAGCAGCGTGCGCCGCGACCCGGCCGGGTGGAGGGCGGTCCTGGTTCAGCGGCGAACGGGGACGACCGGTCGCTGCGAGCGTCCGGTCCCAGCAGTGTAGACCGCTCCAAACCCCGAACGGAAGTCAGGCGGACGAATCGATTCGACCCGCGTCAGGCGGCGCGGCGCTCGACCTGTGCGGGAGCGGCGGCGACGAGACCGGGGAGTTCGTCACGGTGCACCCATCCGGCGCCGCACTCGGTGCAGCTCGCCCAGGCGTTGGTCCCTGCTTCGTCCGTGTCGATGACGACCGTTCGCAGGTCGCAGTCGGGGCACCAGCCGTCGTGCATCATCACGCGCTCCTCGTCGTCGTCGTGTGGACGCCACTCGCGTCCGACACCGACAGGACACACCCGACCACCGACATCCGTGGGAGGCGCCCGGCGTGTCGCCTCAGCGCAAGCCGACGGTCATTCGCCGAGCGCGGCCTCGAGTCGCTCGAGCTTGCCGTCGATCTCGCCGGTGCGACCGGGGCGGATGTCGGCCTTCAGCACGAGCGAGACCCGCGTGCCGTACGCCCCGACCGCCTCGGTGGCGCGCTTGACGATGTCCATGACCTCGTCCCACTCCCCCTCGACCTCGGTGAACATCGACGAGGTACGGTTCGGCAGCCCGCTCTCGCGGACGATCTTCACCGCCGCGGCGACGGCATCGTGCACGGCTCCGTCCGACGATGCGGAGGGACCACCGGACGGGGCGACGGAGAACGCGACGATCATGCGTCCATCCTGCCCGCTGCGGGGACGACCGGCACGGACGTGACACGGGCACGGACGCCCAGCCGGACGATCGCGACGACACTCCAGACGAGCACGGCGACCTCGAGGGCGTTCCGGAGCGTCAGCACGACGAGGATCCACGGTTGCACAGTGAGCACCTGGTCGTAGAAGCCCGGGTAGATGACCTGGGTGAGCAGGGCCATCGGGATGGCGGCCACGGCGACCGGCAGGAAGCGTCGGGCGCTCGGACGACCGGCGACGAGCCCCCACACGATCGGCACGGCGAACCAGCCGATGTACTGCGGCGACCCCACCTTGTTGGTGGCGACGAGCGCGGCGACGAACAGCAGCGCGAGCAAGGGCGCGGCCTCGGCCCGGTGGGCGCCGCGGCGGACGGCCCAGAGCGCGAGCACGACCCCGGCCACGACCACCACGGCCATGAGCGGCGTGGACACCGCGGCGGCCGCGTGCGTCCCGGCGCCGGAGACCTCGAACGTCAGGATCTCCTGGTTGTAGTAGACCGCGGCGCCCGGTGCGCCGAAGGCCGCCGCCCACATGAACGGCGTCGCGAGGGGCGCCTCGATCTGCAGGGCCCGCCCGGTCTGCTGCCCGACGAACGACAGCAGGTGCGCCGCTCCCCCGTACAGGACGTCGACGAGCACGATGAGCGCCGTGAGCACGAGGGCGCCGGCGACGACACCGCATCGGTGCCCGCGCCGGAGCAGCAGGAGCACCCCGACGAGTGCTGCGGGCCACACCTTCGTCCAGGCGCCGGCGGTGAACAGCGCCGAGGCGATCGCCGGCCGGGTCGCGACGAAGGCCACACCGATCAGGGCGAGCACGGTGGCGACGGTGTCGATGCGCCCGAGCCCGATCGGCCCGAGGGCGAGCAGGAACGCCAGCCACCACCACACGACCCGCACGCCGAGGCCCCGGAACCGCCAGAGGAACCCGCACGCGACCGCGTCGAGGACGATCATCAGCACGAGCCAGCCGGTGCCGATCGACCCGACGCCACCGAGCGCCGCAGCGGCCATCGGCACGATCGCGAGGATCGGGTAGACCCAGTCCTCGTCGATCCCGACCCAGAACCCGGAGGCGTGCCCGGTCTCGATCCACCGGCGGTAGGTGATGGTGACGTCGCCGAGCGGCAGGTTCGCCGAGATCGACGTCAGCCACCAGAGCAGGGCGTGCACGGCCACGAACGCCACGGCGAAGCCGACCACCTCGAGCCACCGCGTCCTCTGCACCGGACGAGCGTAACGGGAAGACACAGCCCTTCCCGAGCATGACGTGTCACCGTTCTGCTCGTGACCACCGACACCCCGCGCAAGCGCCGCAAGGCCGTCATCTGGATCTCCGTCATCGCCGCCGTCGTCGTCATCGGCGTCGTCGCCGCGATCGTCGGCACGAACCTCTACACGAGCAGCGAGAACGCGAAGGCATCGGCAGCGCCGTCCGTCGCCGCGAGTCGCGCACCCTCCACGATCGACGACTCGGACCTGTCCGGCGAGTGGACCGTCGGTGGCGACTCCGAGGCCGGGTACCGCGTCCACGAGGTCCTCAACGGCTCGGACGTCACCGTGACCGGGCGCACCGACAGCGTCACGGGCAGCGCGACGGTCGACGGGACCTCCATCACGAAGGCGACCGTCACCGTGCAGGTCGCGGACATCGCCACGGACTCGGACCAGCGCGACTCGTACTTCCGCGACTCGGCGATGGACACGTCGGCGTTCCCGACCGCCACGTTCGAGCTCGCGGAGCCGATCGCGGACGCGGTGCCGAGCGGGTCCGGTACGACGAAGGTCGAGGCCTCCGGCAACCTCACCCTGCACGGTGTCACGAAGGCGGTCACGGCGACGCTCGAGGTCGGGCTGAACGGCGACGGCGTCGACATCTCCGGCTCGATCCCGATCACGTTCTCGGACTACGACGTGCAGGCCCCGAGCCTCGGCTTCGTGAAGGTCGACGACGCCGGTGCCGTCGAGTTCCTCGTGCACGCCACCCCCGGGTCGTAGTCGGCGACACCGCCGACGCGACCAGACACCGCCGGTCCCACGAGACACCGCCCGTTCCGGCGGTGTCTGACGCCGGATGCGGCGCGTTGACCGTCGCGCGGCGTGTCGCGTCTGCACCCCGCGACCGGCGTGCGCACGCACGGAACGACATCGCACCGGTCGATCGACGCGCGCAGTGTCGACGACCGCGTGCGACCCGCGTCCCTACCCCCGCGCGTCACCCTCGACGACGAGGTCCCGCACCACACCCGGCAGCTGCTCGACGAGCGCCGCCATCGTGAACGGCCCACCGCCGGACGCCCGCCGCGCCGCGAGCCCGTGCACCACCGCGGCCGAGGCGGCCAGGTGCGCCAGGTCCGACGGCGTCAACGACGAACCCGACGCCTCGGCCGCGCCCTGCCGGGTCGCCACGAGCGCGCCGAGCACCCCGCCGAGGACGTCACCGGCACCGGCGGCGGCGAGCCACGGCGTCGCCGACGAGGCCACTAGCCGCACCGACCCGTCCGGCGTCGCCACGTGCGTGGCCGATCCCTTCAGGAGCACGACGCTCCCGGTCTGCGCCGCGGCTCGGACCGCTGCCGCTGCCGGGTCCTGCTCGATCGACTCACGCGACTCGTGCAGGACGCCGGCGAGCTCCCCCGCGTGCGGCGTCAACACGGCGAGTGGCCCGAGTTCGACCAGCGGGATCGCACCGGCGTCGACCACGACGGGGACCCCGTCGTCGGACGCGTGCCGGAACCCCTCCGCCGTCACGTCGTCCAGGTCGTCGAGCGAGCCGGCCGAGATCCCCGAGCCGACGAGCCACGCCTGCACGCGCCCGACCCCGGCGACGACCTCGGGACGCCTCGCGAGCACGTGGTCGGACGCCCGCGACGGACCGACGTACCGGACCATGCCGACGCCGGTGTGCACCGCGGCGTCGACGCCCAGCACCGCGGCACCCGGGTACTGGTCGGAGCCGGTGGCGACGCCGAGCACCCCGCGTCGGTACTTCGTCGAGTCGCCGTGCGGGGCGGTGGTCCAGGCGGCGGCGTCGGTCGGGGCGAAGGGGACGAAGTCGTTCACGGACGCCACGTTACGGTGGAGCGCATGAGCCTGTTCCTGCCTGGTCGCGTGGTGGTCTTCGACTACGGCGAGGTGATCAGCCGGACGCCGCACGCCTCGCGGGACGCCCTCGTCGCGGCGACCGGGGTGCCGGCGGACGAGCTGTTCCCCGTCTACCAGGAGCTCCGGCACGACCTGGACCGCGGCGACCTGTCCGTCGTCGACTACTGGCGGGCGATCGCCGCCCGCACCGGCCGGACGTGGAGCGTCACCGACGTCCACCGCTTCTGGGCGATCGACTTCACCGGCTGGTTCGAGGTCGAGCCGGAGACCCTCGCGATCGTCGAGGAGCTGCACGACGCCGGTACGCGGGTCGCCCTGCTGTCGAACGCCGGCTTCGACTTCGGCGACCCGTACCGTCGGTCCCCGATGGGCTCCCTGTTCGAGACCGTCGTGGTGAGCGCCGAGGAGCACGTCCTGAAGCCGGACGCCTCGATCTACCGCGACACGTGCGCACGCCTGGGAATCGACGCGGCGCAGATGGTGTTCGTCGACAACAGGGCCGAGAACGCCGCCGGTGCGGAAGCGATCGGGGCGGTCGGCCACCACTACACGTCGTCCGCCGGGCTGCGCGCGTTCCTCGAGGGACTCGCGGACACCGGCGCGACCGCCGAGAAGGAGTCCGCGTGACGCACGCCCTGTTCGAACCGATCACCATCCGCGACCTGACGGTCCGCAACCGCATCTGGGTCTCCCCGATGTGCCAGTACTCGGTCGAGGCGCAGGACGGCGTGCCGACGCCGTGGCACCTCGTGCACCTCGGCGGGTTCGCCAAGGGCGGTGCCGGCGCGGTCGTGGTCGAGGCCACCGGCGTGGTGCCCGAGGGTCGGATCAGCCCCCAGGACCTCGGGCTGTGGAACGACGAGCAGCGCGACGCCTTCCGGCCGATCGTCGACTTCATCCACTCGCAGGGCGCCGCCGCGGGCGTCCAGCTCGCGCACGCCGGCCGCAAGGCCTCGACGTTCCGCCCGTGGGAGCCGACGCACGGATCCGTCCCCGCCGACCGGGGTGGCTGGAGCACGGTGGCGCCCTCCGCTGTCGCCTTCGACGGGTACGCCGAGCCGCGCGAGCTCGCCACCGAGGACATCCGCGTCGTGGCCCTGGCCTTCGCCGCCGCCGCACGCCGCTCGGTCGAGGCCGGGTTCGACCTCGTCGAGCTGCACGCCGCCCACGGGTACCTGCTGCACCAGTTCCTGTCGCCGCTGAGCAACCACCGGACCGACTCGTACGGCGGTTCGCTCGAGAACCGCGCCCGCGCGCTGCTCGAGGTGCTGGACGCCGTCCGCGCCGAGGTCGGCGAGGGCTTCCCCGTCGTCGTCCGGTTCTCCGCCACGGACTGGGTCGACGGCGGGCTGACGCTCGAGGAGACCACGCAGGTCGCACGCTGGGCCGCCGAGCACGGTGCCGACCTCGCGGACGTCTCGACCGGCGGCAACGCCGCGAGCGCCCCGATCCCGGTCGGCCCCGGCTACCAGGTCCCGCACGCCGCGGCGATCAAGCGCGACGCCGGCATCGGCACGATCGCGGTGGGGATGATCTCGGAGGCGTTCCAGGCCGAGCAGATCGTCGCCACCGGGCAGGCGGACGTCGTGATGGTCGGCCGGGAGTTCCTCCGCGACCCGGCGTTCCCGCTCCGCGCCGCCGTCGAGCTCGGCGTGACCGTGGACTACGAGCCGCAGCAGTACCACCGCGCGCGCGTCACGGCGTAGGCCGGTCTGCGCGACGCGGGTCGCGCCTCCAGGGTGGTCACGCTGACCGACTGGAGGCGCGACCCGCCTTCTGTACGTTTTCTCGGCCTGGCCGCGCGCCAGGCAGTACGATTGACCTCACTGTGGACGATCCCCCGAATAGTTCTTCGCCTCACTCATCCGCCGCTCACTCGGTGAGCTGCACTCCCTCGCGCCGTGCGGGAGGTGAATCATGAGTCCGATCGACATCGTCATGCTGATCGGCGGCATCCTGCTGACACTCGGCACGGGTGTCTTCGTCGCGTCCGAGTTCGCGCTGGTCAACCTCGACCGCGCCGAGGTCGAGGCCCGCCGGGACCGCGGTGAGACCGGCCTGGCGCCCGTCATCGGCGCGCTGAAGGTCACCTCGACGCACCTCTCCAGCGCCCAGCTCGGCATCACGCTGACCACGCTGCTGACCGGCTACCTGCTCGAGCCGTCGATCG
Organism: Curtobacterium sp. 314Chir4.1; assembly: GCF_900215175.1. NCBI lineage: Bacteria > Bacillati > Actinomycetota > Actinomycetes > Micrococcales > Microbacteriaceae > Curtobacterium > Curtobacterium sp. 314Chir4.1. Next base: position 142,237 of record NZ_OCMI01000001.1, on the reverse strand, counting down.
CGAAGCTGCTCGAGGCGCCGTTCCTCGCGATGCGGCTCCCCGAGGCGATCGTCGAGACCGTCGGGTCGATCGTGGCGCTCGTCATCGCGACCCTGCTGTCGATGATCCTCGGCGAGCTCGTGCCGAAGAACTTCGCGCTCGCGCTCCCGCTGCAGACCGCGCGTCTCGTGGTCCCGCTGCAGGTGGCCTTCACGACGGTGTTCAAGCCGGCCGTGGCCGTGCTGAACGGCACCGCCAACGCCGTGCTCCGGTCGATGGGCATCGAGCCGCAGGAAGAACTCTCGGGTGCACGCAGCGCCGAGGAGCTCACCTCACTGCTGCGACGCTCCGCCTCCGAGGGATCCCTCGAACAGGACACCGCGACGCTGCTCGAACGCACGATCTCGTTCTCCGAGCTCAGCGCGAGCGACGTGATGACCCCGCGCCCCCGCGTCTCCACGATCCGGGTGTCGGAGTCAGCAGAGGACGTCATCGCCCTCGCCCGCCGCACCGGGTTCAGCCGTTTCCCCGTCATCGAGGAGGACGCGGACGACGTCGTCGGCATCGTGCACGTCAAGCAGGCCGTCGCCGTGCCGCGTGAGAAGCGTCCGGAGGTGCCCGTCGGGGCGCTCATGACCGACGCCGAGCGCGTGCCGGAGACCATGCCGGGCGACACCCTGCTCGCCGAGGTCCGCGGTCGCGGCTACCAGATGGTCATCGTCGTCGACGAGTACGGCGGCACCGCCGGGGTCGTCACGCTCGAGGACCTCGTCGAGGAGCTCGTCGGCGAGGTCTCCGACGAGCACGACCGCGCCCGCATCGACGTGGTGCGCTCCCGTGACTGGCTGACGTTCCCCGGCCTCCTCCGGCCGGACGAGCTCGAGGACCGCGCCGGCGTGAAGGTGCCGGAGGACGGCCCGTACGAGACCGTCGGCGGGTTCGTCATGTCGACCCTCGGCCGGCTGCCGGTCGTCGGTGACGAGGTCCCGCTCGACGGCGGTGTGTTCCGGGTCGAACGGCTCGACGGACGGCGCATCGACCGGATCCGCTGGACACCGACCCCGCCGCAGACCCCGGCCACCGGGATCATCATCCCGGCGACGAAGACGACGAAGGGGGCGGTTCGATGAGCTCCGACTGGTGGGGCATCTTCTGGCTCGTCGTGCTGCTGCTCGGCAACGCCTACTTCGTCGCGGCCGAGTTCGCCGTCATCTCCGCGCGCCGCTCCCAGATCGAACCCCGCGCCGAGGAGGGCTCGAAGGCCGCGCAGATGACCCTGTGGGCGATGGAGCACGCCACCCGCATGCTCGCGACCACGCAGCTCGGCATCACGGTGTGCTCGCTGCTCATCCTGAACGTGTCCGAGCCGGCGATCCACCACCTGCTCGAGGTTCCGCTGCACCTGACCGGCTGGAGCGTCGGGGTCATCGGCATCGTGGCGTTCGTGTTCACGCTGCTGCTCGTGTCGTTCCTGCACGTGGTGTTCGGCGAGATGGTCCCGAAGAACATCTCGTTCTCGATGCCCGACCGTGCGGCGCTGCTCCTCGTGCCGACGCTCTGGTACATCGGCCACGGCCTGCACTGGGTCGTCGTCGGCCTGAACGAGGTCGCCAACGCGGTGCTCCGGCTGTTCCGCGTCGAGCCGAAGGACGAGGCGGTGAGCGCCTTCACCGTGGAGGAGGTGCAGACCATCGTCGAGCAGTCCCGCCGCGAGGGCACCCTCACGGACGACGGCAAGCTCGCCCTGGCGTTCGAGTTCACCGAGAAGAAGGTGAAGGACGTCGCCGTGCCGATGCGCGAGCTCGTCACGCTGCCCGAGGACGCCACCCCCGGCGACGTCGAACGTGCCGTGGCGCAGCGCGGGTTCTCCCGGTACGTGCTCGTCGGCGAGGACGGCTCCCCCACGGGCTACGTGCACGTGAAGGACGTCATCGACCTGCGCCCGGACGAGTACGACGACCCGGTGCCGCCGAAGCGCATCCGGCAGCTCATCTCGCTCTACACGGAGATGGACCTGGAGGACGCGCTCGCCACGATGCGCGCCGCCGGCCGTCACGTGGCGCGGGCGTTCGACGCCGAGGGCCGGACGCTGGGCGTGCTCTTCCTCGAGGACATCCTCGAGGAGCTCGTCGGCACCGTCGAGGACGCGACCCGACGGCGGTAGACCGCAGAGCGGACAGCCTGGAGGCGCGGTGCCAGCTGGCACCGCGCCTCCAGTCCGTCCGTGGTCGCGACCACCCCGCCGAGCCGACAGTGCGCCGCCGAGGCGCGCCGTCCGTCCCGCCAGGCCGACAGATCCCCGCGGGGATGTGGCGGGAGCCTGTCGCTTTCGCGAGGGGCGACGGACTGGAGGCGCGGCTCAGCCTGCCACGCGCTTCCAGTCCGCCCGTGGTCGCGAGCACCCCGCCGAAGCGACAGTGCGCCGCCGAGCGGCACCGTCCGTCCCACCAGGCCGACAGATCCCCGCGGGGATGTGGCGGGAGCCTGTCGCTTTCGCGAGACCCGCGCCGCGCGCTACCAGCTGACGGGAAGCGGCTTGCCCTCCTCGTAGCCGGCGGCCGACTGGATGCCGACGAGCGCCCGCTCGGAGAACTCGGCGAGCGAGGACGCGCCCGCGTATGTCGCCGAGCTGCGGACACCGGCGGTGATCATGTCGAGCAGGTCCTCCACCGAGGGCCGCTCCGGGTCGAGGTAGATGGTCGACGACGAGATGCCCTCGGCGAAGAGCGCCTTGCGTGCCCGCTCGTACGGGTCGAGCCGCTCGAAGCGCTCCCGGACGGCCTTCGCGGACGCCATGCCCCAGCTCTCCTTGTAGGCGCGGCCGCTGTCGTCGCGGCGGAGGACACCGGGCGCCTCGAGCGTGCCGGCGAACCAGGAGCCGATCATCACGGCGGATGCGCCAGCGGCCAGGGCGAGCGCGACGTCGCGGGGGTACCGCACGCCGCCGTCTGCCCACACGTGCGCGCCGAGCGACCGGGCTGCTGCGGCCGTCTCGAGGACGGCCGAGAACTGCGGCCGACCGACGGCGGTCATCATGCGGGTGGTGCACATCGCGCCGGGGCCGACACCGACCTTGATGATGCTCGCACCGGCGTCGACGAGGTGCGCGACGGCGTCGGCGGTGACGACGTTGCCGGCGACGAGCGGGATGTCGAGTCCGAGGGCGGCCACCGTGCGGAGGGCGCGGAGCATGCCCTCCTGGTGTCCGTGGGCGGTGTCGAGGACGAGGACGTCGACACCGGCCGCGGCGAGGGCCTGCGCCTTCGCGGCGACGTCGCCGTTGATGCCGATCGCGGCGGCGACGCGGAGCCGCCCGGAGGCGTCGACCGCCGGCGTGTAGATGTCGGAGCGGATCGCACTCGTCTGGCTCACCGTGCCGACGACCTTGCCGTGCCGGACCACCGGCGCGAAGTCGACCTCTGCGCCGCTCAGCACGTCGTACACGTGGCGGGGTGTGCCGGCGTCCTCCGCGTCGACCGCGGTGGACGCGCCGTGCAGCAGGTCGCCGAGCGTGGCGTCCGGGCCGGCGGTGCCGAGGCGTCCGGCGGGCACGCAGCCGAGGTACTCCCCCGACGCGTCGCGCACGACCACACCACGACCGGCGACGGGGAGGAGCTGCTCGAGGGCCTCGGCGACGGTGGTGTCCGCGCCGAGGTCGTAGGCGGTGTCGAAGTCGACCGGCTGGTCCTTCACCCACCGGATCGCGGCGTCGAGGTCCTGCAGGTGCATGTCCTGCGGGAGCACGCCGAGGCCCCCGCGGCGGGCGAGGGTGGCCGCGAGCCGCGGGCCGGTGACCGAGTTCATGTTCGCGCTGACGATCGGGATGGTGGCACCGGTGCCGTCGTTCGTCGAGAGGTCCACGTCGAAGCGGCTCGTCACCGCCGAGCGGCTGGGGACGAGGAAGACGTCGGAGTAGGTCAGGTCGTGTGTCGGCCGCGTCTCGTAGAACCTCATGGGCCCCACTGTACGGCTCCGTCGGGTGGCCGGTCTGGACGGCTCGGCCCGCCTCCGGCGCGACACGCGCGACGGGCGGACTGGGCCCCGCCGCCGGTACCGGGGCGACGCGCCAGCGGCGGTCCGGCCGTGCCGGTGGGAGAGGCGCGACCCGCCTTCTGCTGACACCGAACGGTCATCTGTGAGCGGCTAGGCTTGGGACCTGTGCGGGGCAGGGTTGCCGCGCACGACACACACGAGCATCTATCGACGGAGAGTGGGCGATCGGCTGTGTCGAGCCATCTGACCGGAACGGACGAGACCGCGGGCGAATTCGGGGCGAACGAGTGGCTCGTCGACGAGCTCTACGAGCAGTTCGTCGCGGACAAGGAGTCGGTCGACAAGTCCTGGTGGCCGGTCCTCGAGAGCTACCACCGCACGCAGGGTGGTGGTGACGCTCCGGCAGCGCCCGCTCCGACGTCCGCCCCGGCACCGTCCGGGGGCCAGCAGTCCACGGCCCAGCAGTCGTCGACCCAGCAGCCCGCGACCGGTGACGCCCCCGCCGAGGCCAAGGCCGGCCCGATCCAGGCGAAGACGACGTCCCGCCAGCCGACGCCGCAGCCGATCCCGGCCGAGGCGAACGACGAGGCCGACGACCACGAGGAGACCCACGAGGACGTCGCCACCCCGCTCCGGGGCATGGCGAAGACCCTGGCGTCGAACATGGACGCCTCGCTCACCGTCCCGACGGCGACGAGCGTGCGGACGATCCCGGCGAAGCTGATGATCGACAACCGCATCGTCATCAACAACCACCTGCGTCGGGCACGCGGCGGCAAGATCTCCTTCACGCACCTCATCGGCTGGGCGATGGTCCAGGCACTCAAGGACTTCCCGAGCCAGAACGTGTTCTACGAGGAGCGCGACGGCAAGCCCTTCGTCGTCCAGCCGGCGCACGTGAACCTCGGCATCGCGATCGACGTCCCGAAGAAGGACGGCTCCCGGTCCCTGCTCGTCCCGAGCATCAAGCGCGCCGAGACCCTGACGTTCGGCCAGTTCCTCTCCGCCTACGAGGACCTCGTCAAGCGCGCCCGCGACAACAAGCTCACGCCGACCGACTTCCAGGGCACGACGATCTCGCTGACGAACCCGGGCGGCATCGGCACCGTGCACTCGGTCCCGCGCCTGACGAAGGGGCAGGGTGCGATCATCGGCGCCGGCGCTCTCGAGTACCCCGCACAGTTCCAGGGTTCGGCGTCGAAGACCCTCGTCGAGCTCGGCATCGGCAAGACGATCACGCTGACGAGCACCTACGACCACCGTGTCATCCAGGGTGCGGGCTCGGGCGAGTACCTCAAGAAGGTGCACGAGCGCCTCATCGGCGAGCACGGCTTCTACGAGGGCATCTTCGCGGCGCTCCGGATCCCGTACAAGCCGATCCAGTGGGCGAACGACATCAACGTCGACCTGGCGCACCGGGTCAACAAGACCGCGCGCGTGCAGGAGCTCATCAACAGCTTCCGCGTCCGCGGGCACCTGATGGCGGATATCGACCCCCTCGAGTACCGGCAGCGCACGCACCCCGACCTCGAGATCGAGAGCCACGGGCTGACCTTCTGGGACCTCGACCGCGAGTTCGTCACGGGTGGTCTCGCCGGCACCACGAACGCCCCGCTGCGCGACGTGCTCGGGATCCTCCGCGACGCCTACTGCCGCACGGTCGGCATCGAGTACATGCACATCCAGGACCCGGAGCAGCGCCGCTGGGTGCAGGCCCACATCGAGGTCCCCTACTCGAAGCCGTCGAAGGACGAGCAGCTGCGTGTCCTCGGCAAGCTCAACGAGGCCGAGGCGTTCGAGACGTTCCTGCAGACGAAGTACGTCGGCCAGAAGCGCTTCTCGCTCGAGGGCGGCGAGTCGACGATCGCGTTCCTCGACACCCTCATCCAGCACGCCGCGACCGCCGGCCTCGACGAGGTCGCGATCGGCATGGCCCACCGCGGCCGCCTCAACGTGCTCACGAACATCGCCGGCAAGACGTACGGGCAGATCTTCCGTGAGTTCGAGGGCTCCTCGCTCCCGGGCTCCGTGTCGGGGCAGGGCTCGGGCGACGTGAAGTACCACGTCGGCACCGAGGGCGTGTTCCGCGCATCGGACGGCACCGCGATCCCGGTGACCATCGCCGCGAACCCGTCCCACCTCGAGGCCGTCGACGGCGTGCTCGAGGGCATCGTCCGCGCCAAGCAGGACCGTGAGGCACCAGGCACGTTCGGCGTCCTCCCCGTGCTGGTGCACGGCGACGCGGCGATGGCCGGCCAGGGTGTCGTTGTCGAGACGCTGCAGATGTCCCAGCTGCGCGGCTACCGCACCGGCGGAACCGTGCACCTCGTCATCAACAACCAGGTCGGGTTCACCACGCCGCCGGAGTCGGCCCGCAGCTCGGTGTACTCCACCGACGTCGCGAAGACGATCCAGGCGCCGATCTTCCACGTGAACGGCGACGACCCCGAGGCCGTGGCCCGCGTCGCGGAGCTCGCCTTCGCGTACCGCGAGGAGTTCCACCGCGACGTCGTCATCGACCTCATCTGCTACCGCCGCCGCGGCCACAACGAGGGCGACGACCCCTCGATGACGCAGCCGATGATGTACAACCTCATCGAGGCGAAGCGCTCCGTCCGCACCCTCTACACCGAGGCCCTCGTCGGCCGCGGCGACATCACGCAGGAGGAGTACGACGAGGCGCACCGCGACTTCCAGGACCGCCTGGAGCGCGCCTTCGCCGAGACGCACGAGGCGCAGACCGGCACGATCCCGGTGATCACGGTCGACGACGACGGCGCCGTGCAGGGCCTCGAACGCCCGGCCGCGCAGCGTGACGACTCCGAGAACGAGGTGCACGACACCGCGGTCTCCGAGGAGCTCGTCCACGCGATCGGTGACGCGCACAGCAACCCGCCGGCCGGCTTCTCGATCCACCCGAAGCTGCAGCAGCTGCTGTCGAAGCGCACCGACATGACGCGCAACGGCGGGATCGACTGGGCGATGGCCGAGCTCATGGCGATCGGTTCGCTGCTCGTCGAGGGCAAGCCCGTCCGGCTCGCCGGCCAGGACGCCCGACGCGGCACCTTCGTCCAGCGGCAGGCGGTGTTCCACGACCGGGTCAACGGCCAGGAGTGGCTGCCGCTCGCGAACCTCACCGAGGACCAGGCTCGCCTGTACATCTACGACTCGCTCCTCAGCGAGTACGCGGCGATGGCGTTCGAGTACGGCTACTCGGTCGAGCGTCCAGAGGCCCTCGTGCTCTGGGAGGCGCAGTTCGGCGACTTCGCCAACGGCGCCCAGACCGTGATCGACGAGTTCATCTCCTCCGCCGAGCAGAAGTGGGGACAGCGCTCGGGCCTCGTGCTCCTGCTCCCCCACGGCTACGAGGGGCAGGGGCCGGACCACTCGTCCGCACGCATCGAGCGGTACCTGCAGCTCTGCGCCGAGGACAACATGGTGGTGGCACGGCCGTCGACCCCGGCGTCGTACTTCCACCTGCTGCGCCGCCAGGCCTGGGAGCGCCCCCAGAAGCCGCTCATCGTGTTCTCGCCGAAGGCCATGCTCCGGCTGCGCCAGGCGACGAGCGCGGTGGACGCCTTCACGAGCGGCACCTTCCAGGAGGTCATCGACGACGACCGCGTGTCGGACCGGTCGGCCGTGCGCCGCGTCGTCCTGCACTCGGGCAAGGTGCACCACGACCTCCGCGCCGAGGTCGAGAAGCGCGGAGCCACCGACGTCGCCCTCGTCCGCCTCGAGCAGCTCGCACCGCTGCCGCTCGAGCGCATCCTCGAGGTCCTGGCCGGCTACCCGGACGCCGACGTCGTGTGGGCGCAGGAGGAACCGGAGAACCAGGGCGCCTGGCCGTTCGTCTGCATGAACCTGTCGCCGCACCTGAACGGTCGGCCGCTGTCGGTCGCCGCCCGTGCCGCGAGCGCCGCACCGGCCACAGGGTCCTCGAAGCGCTCCGCGCAGGAGGCCACCGAGGTCATCAGCAAGGCCCTGGGCTGACGCCGACGACGGGGCGCGCTACGCGATCTTCGTGTACCGCACCCCGGCGTCGTGGTACCCGCGCTTCTGGTAGAACCGGTGCGCGCTGTCCGTCGCTGCCGCACTGACGGCGCTGAGGCGACGCGCGCCCTGCTCGACGGCCCATGTCTCGAAGGTGCCGATGAGCGCGGAACCCGTGCCGAGCCTCCTGGCAGACTCGTCGACCACCAGCAGGAGGAGCTGCGCCGTCGGCTCGTCGCTCGCGTAGGCCCACGTGACCTGCGCGCCCGCGACGGCGACGGCACGGCCGTCCTCGTCGCGGACCAACCAGGTGCGGTGGCCGGCCTCGGGCGTGAGCCGTTCGAGACGGGCCCGCATGGCGGGCTCGTCGACGACGTGACCGAGCAGTCGGACGAGGGCGGCGACGTCGGCGACGTCCGTGTCGGACCAGGTGGTGATCGACTCGACGGGGAGGGTCATGGACGCGACACTACCGACCGCACCCGCCGTGTGACGACGGAGCCGCAGCGGCTGCGGGGACCCTCAGTGGGTCGCCTGCCCGGCGCTAGTGGGTCGCCTGCCCGGCGCTAGTGGGTCGCCTGCTCCACGCGGATGCGGGCGAGGATCTCGGACCGCAACTGGTCGGGAGCCGTCTCCTTGCACGCGCGACGCACCGTCTCGATCAGGACCACGCCGACACGGTGCTCGGTCGTGCAGTCCTCGCAGTCCTCCATGTGCTCACGGATGTCCGCCGCGTCCTCGCGGCAGAGCTCCCCGTGCAGGAACTCCTCGAGCTCGGCCTTCGCCTTCGAGCAGTCGCAGCCGCTCATCGTGCTTCCTTCCCTTCGACGCGACCCGAGGTCGCAGCAACCTTCCGGCCGCGTCCGCGCATCGTCGCCGTCGACGCTGCGTCCGGGACGATGCCGGTCTCACGTGCGTGGTCCGCCAGGAGCCCCCGGAGGAGTCGGCGTCCACGGTGGAGGCGGCTCATGACCGTCCCCACGGGGGTCTTCATGATGTCGGCGATCTCCTGGTAGGAGAACCCCTCGACGTCGGCGAAGTAGACGGCCATCCGGAAGTCCTCGGGGATGGCCTGCAGCGCGTCCTTCACGGCGGAGGACGGCAGGTGGTCGATGGCGTCGGCCTCGGCGGACCGTGCCGAGATCGACTGCGTCACGCTCTCCGCGCCGCCGAGCTGCCAGTCCTCGAGCTCGTCGATGGTGCCCTGGTAGGGGTTGCGCTGGTTCTTGCGGTACGTGTTGATGAACGTGTTCGTCAGGATCCGGTACAGCCAGGCCTTCAGGTTCGTGCCCTGCTTGAACTGGCGGAACGCGGCGAACGCCTTGACGAAGGTCTCCTGCACGAGGTCGGACGCGTCGGCGGGGTTGCGGGTCATCCGCATCGCGGCGCCGTAGAGCTGGTCCATGAACGGCAGCGCCTGGTCCTCGAAGAGGGAGCGCAGTTCGGTGTCGGAGACGGTCTTCGCGTCGACGACGTCGTCCGTCTCGAGCGCTTCCTGCTCCTCGGACACCGCGTCGAGCTGCGCCTCGGTCTCCGCGACCAGGTCGTGCGGTGCTGCCTGCGGTTCGTCGGTCGTCATCGCGGTCAAGTCTAGGCTGCGGGCGTCCCCGAGCGTCGTCGGCTCGGCGGGCACGGCGGTTCGGGGCCGTGCGAGTGTTGCTGTCGCCAATGATCCTCCCGGTGCGTTCAGTACCCTTGTGAACCGATGGCAGCCACGACGCATTCCCAGTCCCGGACCGAGCCCTGGATCGCACCGCTCGCACGCGGTCCCCTGCGCGGCGACGTGTCGCTGCCCGGGTCGAAGTCGCTGACGAACCGGGAGCTCGTGCTCGCCGCCCTCGCCGACGGCCCGTCCACGATCCACCTCCCGCTGCACTCCCGCGACTCGGCGCTGATGATCGCGGGCCTCCGGCAGCTCGGCGTCGGGATCGAGGAGCTCGCGGGCGACAACCCGTACGGCCCGGACCTCCGCGTCACCCCGGCCCCGATGCACGGGGACGTGCGGCTCGACTGCGGGCTCGCCGGCACGGTCATGCGCTTCCTGCCGCCGCTCGCCGCGCTGGCGGTCGGTCCGGTGACGGTCGACGGCGACCCGTACGCGCGGAAGCGCCCGATGCACGCGATCATCCAGGCGCTCGTCGACCTCGGGGTGGACGTCACGGACGACGGCGGCGGCGCGATGCCGTTCGCGCTCACCGGCACCGGCTCGGTCCGGGGCGGGGCGCTGACCATCGACGCCTCGGCCTCGTCGCAGTTCGTCTCCGGGCTGCTGCTGTCCGCGCCCCGGTTCGACGAGGGGCTGCACCTCACGCACGTCGGTGCGCACCTGCCGAGCCTGCCGCACATCGACATGACGGTCGACGTGCTCCGCGCCCGTGGCGTCCGCGTGGACCAGCCCGCCGTCGGCGAGTGGGTGGTGCACCCCGGACCGATCGCCGCACGCGACGTGACGATCGAGCCGGACCTGTCGAACGCTGCTCCGTTCGCGGCGGCCGCGCTCGTCGCGGGCGGCACCGTCCGCATCCGCACCTGGCCGACGTCGACCACGCAGGTCGGGGCCGACCTCGAGACGCTCCTCCCGCTGTGGGGCGCGACCGTCACGCGCGACGGCGACGACCTCGTCTTCGACGGCGGCGTCGGGATCCGGGGTGGCGCCTCCCTCCCGGGTCTCGACCTGGACCTCAGCCGCGGCGGTGAACTCGCCCCGGCGCTCGTCGCGCTCGCGGCGCTCGGCGCCGGTCCGACGGAGATCACCGGGATCGGCCACCTCCGTGGGCACGAGACGGACCGGCTCGCGGCACTCGCCGAGGACGTCAACCGGTCTGGAGGCGCGGTGCAGGAACTCGACGACGGCCTCCGGATCGAGCCTGCCGCACTCCACGGCAGCGACTGGGGCGCGTACGACGACCACCGGATGGCGACCGCTGGAGCGATCGTCGGCCTCGTCGTCGACGGCGTTGCCGTCGACGACATCGGATCGACCGCGAAGACGCTGCCGCAGTTCCCGGAGCTGTGGGCTGACCTGGTCGCGACCGGGGACGCGGGGGCCTGACGCGATGAGCTGGTGGGACGACGTCGACGGTGACGACACGGACGCGGACGAACCGTACGGGCAGTACGACGAGTCGAGCGTCCGGGTCCGCCCGAACCCGAAGGGCAACCGCCCCCGCACGAAGGTCCGGCCGACCTACGACGACGCCCCGACCGGCTGGGTGACGAACGTCGATCGCGGCCGGTTCGGCGTCCTCGTCGGCGACCGGGTCATCACGGCGACGAAGGCACGAGAACTCGGGAAGAAGTCCGTCGTCACCGGCGACACCGTCCACCTCGCCGGCGACGTCTCCGGCGAACCGGGTTCGCTCGCCCGCATCGTGAAGGTCGCCGAGCGCACCACGCTGCTGCGCCGCAGTGCCGACGACACCGACGAGGTCGAGCGCGTCATCGTGGCGAACGCCGACCAGATGCTCATCGTCGTGGCCGCCGCCGACCCCGAGCCGCGCACCCGACTGATCGACCGGTACCTCGTGGCGGCGTTCGACGCCGGCCTCGACCCGATCCTCTGCATCACCAAGACCGACCTCGCCGACCCCACGGCGTTCCTCGCGCACTTCGCCTGCCTGGACCTGCGGATCGTGACGAGCCGCTCGGACGACGTGCCGTTCGACGCCCTGCACGAGGTCCTCGACGACAAGGTCACCGTGACCGTCGGACACTCCGGCGTCGGGAAGTCGACGCTCGTGAACGCGCTGACCGGGTCGTCACGGGCGACGGGGGTCGTGAACTCCGTCACCGGGCGGGGGCGGCACACCTCGTCGTCGTCGATCGCGCTGCAGGTGCGGGACGGCGGCTGGATCATCGACACCCCCGGTGTCCGGTCCTTCGGGCTCGGGCACGTCGACCCGGCGAACGTCTTCCGCGCCTTCGCCGCGCACGCGGTCCCCGTGCGGGAACCCGCCGACGGCATCCCGCTCGACCAGGCGCACGACTGGGAGATCGTCGACCGGGTGCAGGACGGCGAGCTCGGGGCGACCGGTCTGGAGCGGCTCGACTCGTTCCGGGCGCTCCTGACGGGCATGGGCGCGTCCGACCCCGGCCTGGAGTAGCGCCGGGCGGTCACGCGCGGCGGTCCGTGCGTGCGCAGTGTGCGAGGTTTCGCGCTGCGTGCGATCCCGCAGCCCTCGCACGGTGGGCGGAACCTCGCACGCTGCACGCCGGACCTCGCACGGTGCGAGGGGCGCCCGGGTCGACAGGTGCGCACCGGCGTTGTACAGTTACCCGTCGTGTCTGAAGTTGCAAAGTACAACTTTGCGCCGACCCCCGCCGTCGACGCCCCGTCCTCCACCATGACGACAACGACGTCGCACGTGCACACCTCCCCCGCCCAGCCCCACTCGCACGCCGCACCCCGGTCCACCAGGAGCCCGCGCCAGCCGAAAGGACCGTCCGTCGTCCGCCCGCAGGGCCTCGGTCACATCCTGCTGAGCTTCGGCTCGCACATCCTCGTGCCGCTCTTCCTGGCCGTCGGCATGGGCCTGGCCTACCTCGGCGCCTTCCACGCTCCGACACCGCACGACCTCCCCGTCGGCATCGTCGGCCAGGGTGCGGCGACGCAGGTGTTCGCCCAGACCGTCACCGACCAGTCGGACGGCGCCCTCGTCACGCACGTGGTGTCGTCGACCGCCGAGGCCGAGCGGCAGGTCCGCGACCGCGAACTCGCCGCCGTCTACGCGCCAGGGACGACCGGTGCGACGCTCTACGTCTCCACCGCCGCGTCGGAGACGACCGCGAGCGCCGCGCAGAAGATCTTCATGCCGATCGCCTACCAGGCGCACCTGCCCTTCACCGTGCAGGACGTCGTCCCGTCGGGCGACCAGGACACCACCGGCCAGGGGCTCTTCTTCCTCCTGGTGGCCCTGAGCGTCGGCGGCTACGCCTCGGCGATCGCCGTGGCCGCGTTCGCCGCCCGACTCCGTCCGCTCTGGACGGCGGTGATCGGCCTCGCGACCGCCGGGGTCGTCGCCGGCATCGGGATCGTCATCGCCGGCCCGCTCTACGGGATCATCACGACGCACCGCTGGGAGATCTTCCTGTACGCGTGGATGTACGACGCGATCATCGTCGCGCTCGGCGTCGGCCTGCACCCGCTGCTCGGGCGGTGGACGACCCCGATCCTCACGATGCTCTTCGTGATGCTCAACTTCACGTCCTCCGGCGGCATCTTCCAGCCCGCGTTCCAGCCGGGCTTCTTCGCCGGCCTCAACACCTTCTGGAGCGGCGCCGCCTGGCTGCAGGCCGCCCAGGACCTGCAGTACTTTCCCGGGGCTTCGCTCGGCCGGTCGTCACTCGTCCTCGCACTCTGGCTCGCCGTCGCCGTCCTGCTCTGCGTCGTCGTGCACGGACTCGTCGCCCGCCGGGCCCGCATCGCCCGCGACCGCGAGGTCACTGCCCTGGAAGAGGAAGAGGTCGTGGCGGCGTAGCCCGCTACGCTGGCGGTCGTGGACCTCAGCGCCGACCTGGACTTCGCCCGCTCGCTCGCCGACACCGCGGACGCCATCAGCCTCGAGCGGTTCCGTGCCGCCGACCTGCACGTGTCCAAGAAGGCCGACAGCACGCACGTCACCGACGCCGACCAGGCGGTCGAGCGGGCACTGCGCGAGCGGCTGGCGAGCGAGCGCCCCGACGACGCGTTCCTCGGTGAGGAGACCACGGCCGACACCGGTGCCGAGGCCGTCAGCGAGGGACATCGCCAGTGGGTCGTCGACCCGATCGACGGGACCGCGAACTACCTCCGCGGTGTGCCGGTCTGGGCCACCCTCATCTCGCTCGCCGTCGACGGCCGTCCGGTCCTCGGCGTCGTGAGCGCCCCCGCCCTGGGCAAGCGTTGGTGGGCGGCTGAGGGGCAGGGTGCGCACTCGTTCGACGGCCCGCTCCGGGTGTCCGGCGTCGACTCCCTCGCCGACGCCAGCCTGAGCTACAACAGCATCCAGCAGTGGGACGACGACGACCGGCTGGACACCCTGATCGAGCTGTCGCGCAAGGTCTGGCGCACGCGGGCGTACGGGGACATGTGGTCGTACATGCTCGTCGCCGAGGGGGTCCTCGACATCGCTGGCGAGCCCGACCTCAAGCCGTGGGACATGGCGGCGCTCGTGCCGATCGTCGAGGAAGCGGGCGGCCGCTTCACCTCGCTCGACGGCGACCCGGGGCCGTGGCACGGCAGCGCCCTCGCGACGAACGGTCTCGTGCACGACGCCGTGGTCGAGGTCATCCGCCGCTGACGCCGCGGACGCTGCCGCCGGCCGCGAACGACCGGCGGGCGCAACTGTTGCACGCGCCCCGGGGCGACAACGTGGTCGTCGCACGACAGCGGTCTCGTCGCACACACGCGCGTGCAACAGTTGCAGCCGCGCACGTACGACGAATCCGATGTCGCGCGATGTCGGAGTCGTCGTTCCGGGTCCGCCCGCGCCGCCCGCCCCACGCGCGCCGCAGGTCCGCCCCGGAGGGGACACCGACGTACCCCGTTTTCGTACCACGGTGACCCGGAAGTCACCCCCGTGGGGGTCACACGGCCCCCCGGACTGGGGGCAACAGGGGGTCACATCGGATTGCGGAGACTGGCCAACCAGGTCGATACCTGAGTTATCTTGCTTCCAGGCGAGTGGTCAGGAGCCGCATCGGAGTCCCTAGCTCCGAACGGCACACCGGACCGGTCGTGCTTCGTCCGAAGACCCTAACCCGAGGGGTGATACAGACGATGACTTCATCGTTCCCGAGCGGAACCGAGTGCACCCTCACTCGTCAACCGCATTCAACAACCGACAGCTCCGGCGCGCGTTCTCTCGCCGCCTCACGTCCGGTCCTCCACGCGGCGAACCACCGCGTCGGCACCCGGTCTCTCTCCGCCGCATCCGCTTCCGGGCCCGGAGGCCGGTGAGTCATGGGACTCACCGGTCGCCGTCTCGAGGTCGACCGGATCGCGACCCTTGCTGTACTCCCTCGTGAGTCAGCGATGGTCGTCGTCGGCGACCCTGGTTCCGGACGCAGCAGCGTCCTCGACGCGGTGTCCAACCGCGTCTCCCTCCCCGTCGTCCGCGTCGGTGTGAACGGGAGCGAGTCCCACTGGCCACTGGCCGGCGTGACCTCGCTCTTCACCGCACTCGACGACCCCCGAGCGACGGCACACATCGCGCACCTCCTCCAGGGGACTGCGCCCGAGGAGCGGCAGACGCCGGGGCTCGCCGCGGCGCACGACTTCCTCGACGCCGTGCACGCCCTCACCCTGCCGCCGACGCTCGTGCTCATCGACGACCTCGACCGGATGGACGTGGAGAGCCAGGAGCTCATCGCGTTCCTCGCGTCCCGGCTCGCCGGCACGGCACTCCGCGTCGTCGCCACGGTCCGCACCGTGCCGTCGGACGGACCGCTCGCAGCCCTCCCGATGCTGCGGATCGAACCGCTGCCCGCGGACGAGGCACTCGTGCTCGCCCGTGCCATGGCCCCCGAGGAGGCGAACGACGGCGTCCTCGCGGTCCTCGCCCAGGAGACCGGCGGCAACCCCGGCGCGCTGCAGGAGCAGCTCGCCGTGCTCAGCCGCGAGCAGCTGAACGGCTCCGAGCCGCTCGTGCTGCCGCTCCGCCCGACGCCGACCACCGAGGCCATCGCGGCCCTGGCGCTCGGCTCCGTTGCGGGACGCGATCTGGACGTCCTCGCACGACTGGCCCTCGTCCCCGTGGCGAAGACCGCCGGGTGGGACCGCGACGAACTCGACGACCTCGCCGACGCCGGACTCACGTCCGTCAAGGGCCAGACCGTCTCCGTGCGCGATCCCCTCGTCCGTTCCGCGCTGTACTGGCGGATGCCGGCACGGGACCGACGGGCTGCCCACACGGAACTGGCCGCGGCGAGCGCCGAGTCCGACCCGCGTGCGACCGCCTGGCACCGCAGCTTCGTCGACGACGTCCCGGACGTGGCCGCCCTGCTCCGTGCGGCGCGGTCCTACGTGGTGGACGGCAACGCCCAGGCCGCGATCGTCCTCACCGAGCGCGCACTGCACATCGGCGGGGGCACCGAGGACGAGCACCTGGCGCTCCTCGGCGTCACCGAGGCGCTGCTGGCGAACCGACTGCTCGGCTTCGCCGCGCGGTACCTCGCTGCGATCCGCCCGTTCCGGGCGATGTCCGACGAGACCCGTCGACTCCGCCTGGAGTACTCGGTGCAGTACCTCAGCGGTGACGCCGTGCACGCGGACGAGCTCCTCGTGCCGGTCGACCCGGAGGACGCCGCAGAGGCCGACGCGGTCGGTGGGCTCCTCGCCATGGTCGCCTGCTTCCGGGCGGAGGCCTGGGAACTCGACCACGCGCGGGACCTCCTCGCCCGGGCCGAGGTGCTCCGGCTGTCCGCGTCCGAGCACACCCGGGAGATCACGACGACGGCCCGCGAGCTCATCGCGGCCGTCGACGGGACCCTGCCGGCCGACACCGAACTGCACGACGGACTGTCCACCGCGACGCTCCTCGGCATGTCGGACCCCGCCCTGCTGCTCCTCGCCCACGCGCTGAGCATCGCCGAGCGGTACCGCAGTGCACGCCGTGTCTTCGCCCTCGTCCTCGCACGGGGTCAGGAGGCGATGCCGGTGTGGACCGAGGCCGCCCGCTACCTGTCCGCCGAGAACGAGGTGCGCTCCGGGAACTTCCGGCAGGCGCTCCGCGCGATCGACGTGTGGGAGGCCGGTTCGTCGGTCGTCGAGCGGCTCCGCGAGCCGTCCCGGGCGATCGCGATCGCGTGGCGGCACTTCGCCGAGGGGCGCTCCGCCGAGGCACTCGAGGTCGTCGACCGGTGCCTCGCGCAGCGGTCCACGAACCGCCTGTGGGGCGCCACCGCCAAGCTGCACGCCCTGCGTGGCCGGGTGCTGCTGCTCGACGGTCGGATCGAGGAGGCCGCGGCCTCGCTCGAGGCCGCAGACGCCATCGGCCGGTCCCTGCGGAACCCGGCGGTCCTCCGGCACCTCGGCGACCTGGTGGAGGCGTACACGCGCCTCGACCGGATCGACGACGCCCGGACGATCGCGGCACGGCTCGCCGCGGACCACCACGCACGGCCCTCCCGCTGGGGTGCGCTCGTGCTCGCCCGCAGCCTCGCGCTCGTCGCCGACGACATCACCCGCGACACCGCCCGTCGTCGCGCGCTGGAGCTGTTCCAGCCGCACGACTCGCAGTTCGAGCGGGCCCGGACCCTCGCAGCGCTCGCCGCCGTGGGGAGTCCGGCGGACCGGCCGCGGCTCGGTGCCGCAGCCGCTGCGGCGTACGAGGCAGCGGGGCTCCGGCGTCCGCTCGCCACGCCAGCCGCGACGGCCGCGATGCCGTCGTTCGGTTCGCCGACGTCGCTGCGGTCGGGCCCGGTCCTGTCCGCGTCGATGCCGGGCACGCCCCGCAGTGCTCCTGATGCCTCGGCGGTGCTCACCTCGCTCACCGCGGAGGAGCGCGCCGTCGTGCAGAAGGTGACGGAGGGGTACCGCAACCGCGAGATCGCGTCGTCGCTGTTCATGTCGCAGCGGACGGTGGAGCTGCGGCTGACGCAGATCTACCGGAAGGTGGGGGCGCGCTCGCGCTCGCACCTGGTCGCGCTGCTCACGTGATCTGAACGCGACTCCCTGACGGACTGGAGGCGCGGTGCCAGCTGGCACCGCGCCTCCAGTCCGTCGTCGCGTTGCGGGAGACCGCACGCGTCCGCAGGTGCTCGCAGCCCGCACGCGGGGAACCGCAAGAGCGGGGCGGCACCGTTGCCGTGCCACCCGACGCCGGGTGAGGCTTCTCCTGCACCGACCGCCGTGCTCCCCCGGGAGCCAGCCCGTGGTACCCCGTCCGGTACCCGAACCGTCGGCCCACGTACGCCGTCGTCCGTCCTCGCCTGATCCGAGGACGGGCGGGGGCCCGGGCCGGCGGACCGGACGCACGGCAGACCCGACGGCGGTCGGTGCCGCACCCTCTCCCCACAGCGCCACCGCTCCGCTCCCCCACCCGAGCTGCTCCTCCCCACCCGAGCTGCGCTCCCCCACCCGAAGGGACACCAGATGTGCGGCATCATCGCGGCCCGCGTCTCCGACGACGCGACGCCCTACCTGCTCGACGGCCTCGAACGCCTCGAGTACCGCGGCTACGACTCCGCCGGGATCGCGGTCCGCACTGCCTCCGGTCGGACCGAGACGATCCGCTCCGTCTCCCGCGTCGGTGACCTCCGGACGCTGGTGTCCGCACGGTCCGGCGACGCCCTGACCGGCGTCGGGATCGGGCACACCCGGTGGGCGACCCACGGGGTGGTCCGCGAGGCGAACGCCCACCCGCACGCCGACTGCACCGGTCGGATCAGCATCGTCCACAACGGCATCGTCGAGAACGCCGACCGGCTTCGAGCGACCCTGGAGGCGCAGGGGCACGTGTTCTCCTCCGACGTCGACTCCGAGGTCATCTCGCACCTCGTCGAACGAGCGCTCGCCGTCGACCCGGACCTCATGCTCGCCGTGCAGATCGCGACCGCGCAGCTCGAGGGCTCCTGGGCGATCGTCGTGCTCGACGCCCGGGACGGCCGCATGGTCGTCGCCGCGCAGCGCTCCCCGCTCGTCGTCGCCCGCTCCGCCCGCGGCGACTTCGTGGCGAGCGACATCGGCGCGATCGCGGAGTGGTGCGAGACGTTCGTGGCGCTCCGCGACGGTGACGTCGTCGAGCTCGGCGAGGCCTGGACCTGGTCGTCCGACGGCATCGCGGTGCCGGTGCCCTTCCCGACGCCGTCGCCGTTCGCCGCGACCGCGCTCGACCTGGGCGACCACCCGGACCACATGGCGAAGGAGATCGAGGAGCAGCCCGCCGTGGTGGCCTCGATCCTCGACCGCGTCGCCCGCCGGGCGGCCGACGGCAGCATGTGGGTCGGGCTCGGACTCCCCGGGTTCCACCGGCTCGCCATCGTCGCGTGCGGGACCTCCCTCAACGCCGGGCAGGTGATCGCGACCGCGCTGCGCGGCATCGGCGGCGTCCCGACCGACATCGTCGTCGCGAGCGAGGCCGACCAGGCCGTTCTCGGCTCCGGCACCCTCGTCGTCGCGATCAGCCAGTCCGGCGAGACCGCCGACGTGCTCCGCGCCCTCGACCGGTTCGAGGACCGGCACCCGGTGCTCGCGCTCACGAACAACGTGCACTCCTCGCTCGCCCGTCGTGCCGACGCGGTGCTGGACTGCCACGCCGGCCCGGAGATCGGCGTCGCCGCCACGAAGACGTTCACGGCGCAGGTCGTCGTCGGCGTCGCCGCGGTGATCTCCGCGCTCGTGGCCTCCGGCCGGATCGACACCGCACGCGCCTCGGCACTCGTCGCGGAGCTCACCGACCTGCCCGCGCGCATCGACCACGCCGCCGCGATCGCCGCCGACCGCATCCCGTTGCTCGTGTCGAGCGTGCAGGACGCCACCGGGTTCCTGTTCCTCGGCCGCGGTGCCGGTCTGCCGTACGCCGCCGAGGGCGCCCTCAAGCTCAAGGAGCTCAGCTACCGGTGGGCCGAGGCCTACCCGGCGGGCGAGCTCAAGCACGGGCCGCTCGCGCTCGTCGACGAGGGCACCCCCGTCGTCGTGATCGACCACGGCGACCACCGGCTGCAGGCGAACATCGCCGAGGTCCGTGCCCGCGGCGGGTTCGTCATCACGATCGGCGGCGAGGGATCGGACATCCCGGCGCTCACGCCCCGGACGTCCGGCGACCTCGCCTGGGGACGCGCGACCGCGCCGTGGGGGCCGCTCGAGGCCGTCGTCCCGCTGCAGATGCTCGCCCGCGAACTCGCGCTCCAGCTCGGCTGCGACGTGGACAAGCCGAGGAACCTCGCCAAGTCGGTGACGGTCGAATAGCCAAGCACACGCGCATGAACCGGCTGACGGTGTTCCTCGCCGTCCTCACGGCACTCGCCATCGTCGCCACGATCGTCGTGATCGCGGTGGCGGTGGTGCCGTCGCTGGTGCCGTCGTTGGTCGCTTGACCCCGTTCGGCTTCCTCCTGGGCGGGGCTGCGATCCTGGTGCCTTGACCACCGCAGCCCCGCCCCTCGTCTTCGTCGCGCTCCTCGTCGGCGCCGTCCTGCCGTTCGTGCCCTTCGTCGGACGGGTGGCCCGCATCGCCGCGACCGTCGCGCACGAGGTCGGTCACGCGGTCGTCGTCGTGCCGTTCGGCGGCAGGATCCAGCGGATCGAGCTGCACGCGGACGGATCCGGCGAGGCCTGGGTGCAGCTCGGCCGAGTGCCCGGCGGGATCCGTTGGCTCGTCCGGATCGTCAACCTGTACGCCGGCTACAGCGCACCGCTCTGGGCCGGCGTGCTGCTCGTCACCGGGGTGCTGCACGGGTCGCGGTGGCTGCCCGTCGTCGTGCTCGGCGTCGTCGGGTTGGTGGCGCTGGCCTTCGTCCGGAACTGGTTCGGGATCCTCGTGGTGCTCGGTTTCGACGCGCTCGCACTCTGGGTCGCCCTGCGCCCGTCGGAGACCACCGTGCTGGTCGTCGCCGCCGTCGGGGCGTTCTTCGTGGTGGACGGCCTGCGATCGGTGGTGCAGGTCGCCCGGTGGCTGCTCACCGGGGCACGGGTGCAGACCGACTTCCACATCGCGGCGGCGGAGATGCGGGTGCCGGCCGGTGTCTGGTTCGTGCTGTTCGTCGCGGTGAACGCCGTGGCGGTGTGGCTCGCGCGCGGCCCGCTGCTCGAGGTCTGGGCGACGGTCGAGGCTGGTGTCCGGGCGCTGTTCTGACGCGGGCCGGGGGTGGCGTGGTGGTGCCGCATCCGACTCGGAACGACGACTCCGCTGTCGTACGACGTCGACACTGTCGCACCGTGGCGCGCGCAACAGTTGCACACGCGCGCGAACGACGACTCCGATGTCGTACGACGTCGACACGGTCGCACCGCCCCACAGCCGCGGGCCTCTCATCCCGTGCGCGCGCACTTTGCGACATCGCGCGAGTCGATCGACGCGTGCGGTGTCGAACGATGCGTGCGCACCGTGTGCACGCGCATGGGCGACATCACGCGAGTCGAACGACGCGTGCGGTGTCGAACGATGCGTGCGACTCCCCCTGGCAACCCTGCGAGGATGACGCCGTGCACCTCGACGACGTGACCACCGCCCTCGCCGCGACCACCGCCCCGCACCGAGACCCGTTCGAGGCCTTCGTGCGAGCCCACGGCGACGCGGCACTCCGACGCGACGGCGGGCCCGAGCACCTCACCGCGTCGTGCTTCGTGTTCTCGCCCGACCTCGAGAGCGTGCTGCTGTGCCTGCACCGCAAGGGTCGGTTCTGGGTGCAGTTCGGCGGCCACCTCGAACCCGGTGACCGGTCGCTCGCCGACGCAGCCTGCCGCGAGGCCCGCGAGGAGTCCGGCATCGCCGACCTCGACCTGCTCGACGAGAGCATCGCCGACCTCGACCGCCACGACCTGCACGGGGGCTTCGCCTGCGCAGCGCACTGGGACGTCGGCTTCGTCGCCGTGGTCGATCCCGCTCGGACGACCACCGTCAGCGACGAGAGCGACGACGTCCGCTGGTTCGCCCTCGACGCCCTGCCCGAGGGCCTCGCGCCGGGGCTGCCCACACGCCTGGCCGCGGTGGTCGCGGTCCTCGCCCAGCGCGACTGACACCGGACGGGAGGCGCGTGGCGGCGCCGACCCGCGCCTCCAGTCCGATGCGTGCGCACCTTCCGACGTTGCGCGCGTCCATCGACCGGTGCGATGTCGCGGCAGCCGCGCGAACCGCGACGAACGCGACGAACGCGGCGACCGAGGGCCGCGCACCGCCGGCCGCGCTACTCCCAGGGGTGCTGCGCCAGCTCCGCGGGGTCGAAGACCCGGCCACCGGCCACCACGAGCGACCGCGGCACGCGGCGCACCAGCGCGTCCATCGGGTTCTCCGCGTCGACCAGGACGACGTCCGCGCGCGCACCGGCGACGATGTCGTGCTCCTCGTCGGTGACGAACCGGGCGCCGTCGCGCGACGCGATCTCGAGCACCCGCACCAGGTCCTCGTCCCGGACCACGCCGCCGGCGCGGGCGTACTGCCACGCGATGCCGAGCACATCGCCGTCGCCGTAGGGGCTCCACAGGTCGCGGATGCCGTCCGTGCCGAAGCCGAACCGCACGCCGGCCTCGTCGAACTCGTGCAACGGCAGCTGCTTCATGCGGACCGGGGCAACCGTGGTCATCGTGACCCCGAGCCCGGCCATCCGGGCGAGGAGGTCGCGGCGTCGGACGGGGTCGACGTCGACGATCGCGAAGCCGTGCGCGACGTTCACCCTGCCCGGTGCGATGCCGAGCCGCTCGACGCGGTCGAGGATCAGGTCGAACGAGAACGCCCCGAGGTCGGCGGGCTCGTGCAGGTGGACGTCGATCCCGCACCCGGTGTCCGCGGCGATGTCGAACAGGCCGTCGAGCTGCCCGACGGGGTCGCGGTCGATGAGCGACGGGTCGAGGCCGCCGATGTGCTCGACTCCGGCGACCGCCGCCTGCCGGAGCAGGTCGAGGACGCCCGGACGTCGGAGCACACCGTCCTGCGGGAACGCCACGATGGACAGCTCGATCGCGTCGTCGAGCGCGGCACCGGCGGCGCGGACGGCCTCGATGCCACGGAGCCCCACCCCGAGGTCGACGTCGACGTGGGTCCGCACCCTGGTCGTGCCGGTGCGGAGGGACTCGCGCAGGACCCGTGTGGCGACTGCCTCGCCGGGGATGCCGAGCGCGTCACGACGGGCACGCTCGTGGGCGATGCGCCCTTGGGTCCCGCCCTCGCCGCCGTAGGACTCCCACGGGTGGCCCCACCAGCTCTTGTCCACGTGGGCGTGCGTGTTGACCAGGCCGGGGAGCGCGACCTGCCCGCGGCCCTGCACCTCGGTCGCGCCGCCGAGGGAGGCGCTGCCCGTCGGCACCGCTCCCGGCGGGGTGACCGCGGCGATGCGGGAGCCGGCGACGACCACGTCGGCGCGCTCGCCTCCCCACGGTCGCACGTCGCGGATGACCAGGGTCGCGTCTTCGTCCACCATGCCCCCACCGTAACGGGAGGCCGCAAATCGACGGCTGCCGGGCAAGGCCTGCGAGAGTACCCGGACGACCACGGCAGGAGGTAGACCGATGACGGACGAGGCGCACGGTTTCGCGACCGAGCAGGTGCACGGCGGATTCCAGCCCGACGCCGGCCACGGTGCGAGGGTCCCCGCGATCCACATGTCCTCCGGCTTCCTGTTCGACGACTTCGACCAGGCCCGGGACCGCTTCGCCGGCACGGACGACGGCTACACCTACACCCGCCTCGGGAACCCCACGAACGCGGACGTCGAGCGACGCATCGCCCTCCTCGAGCGCGGCGTCGAGTCGATCCTCGTCGGCAGCGGGCAGGCAGCCGCGACCATCGCGTTCCTCGGCATCCTGCAGGCCGGTGACCACGTCGTCGCGGCGCGCAGCATCTACGAGGGCACGAAGGGGCTGCTCGTGCAGAACCTCGGTCGTCTCGGCATCGAGGTGGACTTCGTCGCCGACCAGCGCGACCTCGACGAGTGGGCACGGCAGGTCCGCCCGAACACGAAGGCGTTCTTCGCCGAGACCATCCCGAACCCGAAGAACGACGTGCTCGACATCACCGGCGTCGCCGACACCGCGCACCGTGCCGGGGTGCCGCTCATCGTCGACAACACCCTGGCGACCCCGTACCTGGTCCGTCCGTTCGAGCACGGCGCCGACGTCGTCGTGCACTCCGCGTCGAAGTTCCTCTCCGGCCACGGGGCGGGCCTCGGCGGCGTGGTCGTCGACGGCGGCACGTTCGACTGGTCCGCCTCCCCCGAGCGGTGGGTGCACCTGACCAGCCCCGAACGGTCGCTCGGCGGCGAGAGCTACGTCGACCGCTACGGCAGCCGGGCCTTCATCGTCTTCGCCCGTGACGTCGTCGCCTCCCGCATCGGCCCGACGCCGTCGCCGTTCAACTCGTTCCTGCTCCGGCAGGGCATCGAGACCCTGTCGCTGCGCGTCGAGCGCCACAGCGCGAACGCGCTGGCCGTCGCGTCCTTCCTGGAGCAGCAGCCGGAGGTGACGAGCGTCGACTACGCGGGTCTCGCCTCCAGTCCGTTCCACGACCTCGCCCAGCGCTACCTGCCGCGCGGTGCCGGCTCCGTCTTCGCGTTCACGCTCGACGGCGGCGAGGCCGCCGCGCGCACCTTCATCGACAGCGTGCAGCTGTTCAGCCGGATGACCCACCTCGGTGACGTCCGCTCGCTGATCCTGCACCCCGCCACGACGACGCACGCCGGCAAGACGCCCCAGGAGCGCGCCGACCAGGGCATCGACGACGGTCTGATCCGGCTGTCGGTGGGGATCGAGGACGTTGCGGACCTGGTCCGGGACCTGTCGCGTGGGTTCGCCGCGTTGCGCGGTGCGGGTGTCAGCGCCGACGGCGCCGGCGCTGTCGGCGCGCTCGGCGCGCTCGGCGCGCTCGGCGCTGTCGGCGCTGTCGGCGCTGTCGGCCTGGAGGCGCGGGTCGGCTCCGACGCGGAACTCGCCTCCCTGGAACACGCCGTCCCCGGAAACCACGTGATCGCGGAGGAACTCTAGGCAATGGCCGGACTGCAGCACTTCGGGTACTTCTTCTCGCGCGGGTTCGGTCCGCAGGCATGGGGCCGGTCCGACTGGGACTGGGGACACGACTGGACGAAGCCCGAGTTGTACCAGCAGTCCGTCCGCGCCCTCGAGCAGGCGGGCATGGACCTCGTCATCGCCGAGGACGCGATCTCGCTCGGCAACCCGTCGACGCTCGACCTGCGCATCCGACAGGCGTACGGCGGGCCGAAGCACGACCCGTTGCTGCTGGCGCCGTACCTGTTCGCCGCGACGTCGCACATCGGCATCGCCCCGACCGTGAACGCCGGGTTCACGCCGCCCTACCTCGCCGCGCGGCAGTTCGCCACGCTCGCGCACCTGTCCGGGTCCCGCCTCGGCATCAACGTGGTGACGGACACCGGGAGCGCCCGGCACGCGGGGCTGTCACCGCTGCCCCACGACCAGGCGTACGACCGCGCCGAGGAGTGGATCGGGCTGCTGCGTCGGCTCTGGCGCTCGTGGGGCTCGGACGGGTACGTCGGCGACCGCTCGGACTGGAGCTTCGCGAACGGGGACGCGCTCGACGCGTTCCACCATGAGGGCGAGTACTTCACCGCGGACGGGCCGCTCAACGCGCTGCCACTCGACCCGGATCCCGTGGTCGTCTCCCCCGGTGGCTCCGGGCGCGGGCTGGCGTTCGCCGGGACCCACTCGGACGTGCAGCTGGCGCTCGCCCCGCTGTCGGCATCCGCCGTGCGGGACTACCGCGATCGAGTGGTCTCCGCCGCGGCCCTCGCCGGGCGTTCCGCGGACTCCCTGCGGATCCTGTTCGTCCTCAAGCCCGAGATCGTGTCCTCCCCCGAGGAGGCCGACCGGATCGTGTCCGCGTCGACGCACCCGTCCGACGACGACCTGCGCACCGCGGCGATCGCGTGGTCGAGCGACTCCGAGACGGACCTGCTCGCGCTCGACCTCGACGCGCCGATCCCCGCCGGGACGTTCGGCGACCACGTCTCCGCCGGCACGGTCCGCGGTCTCGTCGGCGACACCCCGGACGCGCCGCTGCGATCGCTGCTGGAACGCAAGGCGCGCAAGGGTCGGGTGTCAGCTCGCGAGGGGTTCGTGGGGACCGCCGACGAGTTCGCCGACTTCATCGAGGAGCTCGGCGCGGACGCGGACAACGACGGGATCATCTTCTCCGGCGACCTGCACCCGGCGCAGGTCTACCGGATGTTCGGCGACCTCGTGCCGGTGCTCCGGCGCCGTGGGCTCCTGCGACGGGAGTACGGCGCCGGAGGCATCCGGCAGAACCTGTTCGACTTCTAGTGGTGGACCGGCTCGACGACGCCGCTCTCCTCGACGTCACGGACGTCCTCAGCCGTCCGGAGGATCTCCTCGCGGTCCGAGGCGGAGTTGATCGCCCAGTAGTAGATCACCAGTGAGAACACCGCGACCACGACGATGTCGATCCACAGCGGGAACACCGGGCGCGTCAGCGGGCCGAAGTCGCTGAGGAACACGATGAGGCCCATGCCGATCAGGTAGGGCAGCAGCCACTGCGCCGCCTTCCAGTCCCAACGCGGCCGGACGCTCGAGGCGCCGCGGAACACGTTGTTCAGGACGATCACCACGGCACCGATGAGGATCGCGACGCCGAGCTTCCAGTCGGTGTCCCACCCGGTCCAGAGGATGATGAGGTTCGCGACGATGAACGCGATCGGCGACAGCACCGTCGCCGCGGGCATCCGGTAGGGCCGCTCGATCTCCGGGATGCGCTTCCGGAAGGCACCGAGTGCCAGCGGAGCGCCCGCGTACATCAGGACCGACGCACTCGTGATGAGGCTGACGAGCCCCTGCCACGAGGGGAACGGTGCGAAGCACGCGCACCCCACGACGAACGCCACGATGAGGCCGACCCAGGGCACACCCTGCTTCGTCGTCCACTCGAACGCCTTCGGAAAGTAGCCGTTCCGGCTCAGCCCGTACGAGATGCGGCTCGTCGCCGTCACGTAGATCAGGCCGGTGCCGGCGGGCGAGATGATCGCGTCGATGAAGATGATCACGGCCAGCCAGGTGATGCCGGCCGCCATCGCGATGTCGGCGAACGGACCGGTGTACTTCGTGAAGTCCGCGGTCGCCCACGAGCCCTGGATCGCGTCGGAGCGCAGGACGCCGAGGAAGACGACCTGGAGCAGCAGGTAGATCACGAGCCCGATGAGCACCGACCCGATGACCGCGCGCGGGATGTCGCGCTTCGGGTTCTTGGCCTCACCGGCGAGCTGGTCCGCCTGCTCGAAGCCGAGGAACGCGAAGATGATGCCCGACGTGGACACCGCGGCGAGGATGCCCTTCGCACCCTCGGGCATGAAGCCGTCCGCTGCCGTGAAGTTCGAGCCGTGGAACCCGCTGAACGCCAGCACGATGATGACGAGCAGGGGGATCGCGACCTTCCACCACGTCGCCGCGGAGTTCGTGTTCGCGAGGATCTTCACGCTGAGCATGTTGATCACGGTCACGACGGCCATGAGCACCACCGCGACGGCGATGCCCGCCCCGGTCAGCAGCTGCTGCGTCTCACCGTCGACGGTCGTCGTGTGCAGCCACGGGTGGGCGAACTCCCAGTGCTGCGCGTACTTGATCATCGCCTCGACCTCGATCGGGGCGACCGTCACGGACTGCAGCCACGAGAACCACCCGAAAGAGGCTCCGGCGACGCCGCCGAACGCGATGTGGGGGAACCGCGCTGTTCCACCCGCGATCGGGAACATGCCGCCGAGTTCGGCGTGCACGAGGGCGAGGACGAGGATCGCCACGCCGCCGATGAGCCACGAGATGATCGCGGCAGGTCCGGCGGTCTTGAGGGCTTCCTGCGAGCCGAAGAGCCAGCCGGAGCCGATGATCGACCCCGTCGAGGCCCAGATGAGCCCGATGAAGCCGACGTTGCGCTTGAGGCCGGAGTCCGGCAGCGCCTGTGTCGTTGTAGCCACTGTTGCTCCTGTCGATGGGCGCGGTCCCGCGGACGGGGGCCGCGCTCATCGACTCTGGCACCGTGACAGCACTTTCGCCGGATTGTTTAACACAATCGAAACAAATGTGCTGTACAAGCACTCAGGCTACTGCTTCTTCGCCTTCTTCTTGCCGTCGTCCTTCTTGGACTGCTTCTTGTCGCCCTTCTTGTGCTTCTTGCCGTCGTCCTTCTTGTGCTTCTTGCCGTCGTCCTTCTTGTGCTTCTTGCCGTCGTCCTTCTTGCTCTTCTTCTTGTCCGCCTTCTTCGACTGCGGCTCCGACTCCGACTCCGGCTCCTGCTCCTGCTCCGGCGACTCGATGCCGTCCACGGGCTCGACGACCACGGCGCTGCCTGTGTCGGCGAGCACGTCGACCGCGTGCTCCTCGACCACCGGGGCGAGGGCGTCGTCCACCCGCTCGACGACGAGCGACGCCCCGTCCTCGGCGAGGCGCAGGAGCGCCTGCGCAGCCCGGACGCGGGTCGTGGTCTTCCTGGCGAGGACGTCGGCCCGTGCGCCCTCGAGGAACGCCCGCAGCGTCCGCTCCACCACCGAACGCCCGCGCGGCGCCGAACGGTCCAGGCGGTCGAGCTCACCGGCGACCCCGGCGACGTCGTCCTCGACGTGCTCGTGCCGCACCGACTCGACGAGCGCAGCGATCGCCGCGGCTCCCCGCTCCACCGCGGCCGACCGCTGGTCGAGCACGACGAGCATCTCGATCACGGACCCGTAGGTCACCGTCTCGAGGCGGACCGGCTCGGCCCCGCGCCCGCGGATGACCAACCGGGCGTCCGGCGTCGGCAGCCACGCGGCCAACGCGGCGACGGTCGCGACCGAGGCGACCGCACGTTCGTAGTCGGCGAGCACCACTCGTTCCTGCTCTCGCAGACGGACTCGGATCGCGATCTCCTGCACCACGCGTGGACCTCTCGTTCGGGATCGGTGCGGGCGAGTTCCCGCGCCTGACCCGGATCGTAGTCCCCATGGGTGGCGAGACAGCGAACGCCCCGAGACCGTCCAGGGACGGCATCGGGGCGTTCGGTGTGGCAGCAGCGTGACAGCGGCTCGGCGTTCGGCGAATGGTGGAGATGGGGGGAATCGAACCCCCGTCCATCGCTGCAATTCGACGTCTTCTACGGGCGTATCCGGATGGTTCGTTCTGCTCGGCCCCGTCCTTTGCTACCGGCTTCTAGGACGACGGGCCCAGTCTCAGTGCAAGTCCCGCACGGCCCTGAGGCGCAACCGTGCAGCAAGTCCTCTGGATGACGCCGGAACTCAGGTTAGAAGACGATCACCTGGCCGACGGACTTCATGTGCTGGGCTGCTTACGCAGCGAGAGCGAAGTCAGTGCGCTTGGAATTGGCACTTGTTGTTTTCCACGGATCGTTAACGAGATAACCGTGGGTCCTCGGCCCGCTTCCCGTCGGCACACAGGCAATGTCGAAACCGATCATCCCCATGCGGGCCGGACGCGCGAGCCGCTGTCACGCTGTTGAGTTGCCATGGTGCTTGTTGCCCTGCCCCGCGAGGAGCAGTGTCTCAGTCTAGCCGACCGAGGCCGGACACGCCAGCGCTACTCGCCGACGCGGTTCCGGGTTCGCATGGCCCGCTCGGCCTCGCGCTTGTCGGTCTTCTCGCGCAGAGCCTGGCGCTTGTCGAACTCGCGCTTGCCCTTCGCGATCGCGATCTCCACCTTGGCCCGACCGTCGTGGAAGTAGATCTGCAGCGGCACGAGCGTGTAGCCACCCTGGGCCGTCTTGTGCGAGATCTTCACGATCTGCTGCTTGTGGAGGAGCAGCTTCCGCTTCCGCCGCGGCGCGTGGTTGTTCCACGTGCCCTCGGTGTACTCGGGGATGTGCACGGCGTCGAGCCAGGCTTCGCCACCGTCGATGAAGGCGTAGCCGTCGACGAGCGATGCACGTCCCTCACGGAGGGACTTCACCTCGGTGCCGGACAGGACCATGCCGGCCTCGTACGTGTCCTCGATCAGGTAGTCGTGGCGCGCACGACGGTTCGTCGCCACGATCTTCTCGCCGCGTTCCTTCGCCATGCGTGTCTCCTCCCGGTCGGTCGCTGCGGATGTGCAGCCCTACAGACTACCGAACGCACGGGATGCGGCGCACCTTCCCGGCGCGCCGCACCCCGACCGCGCGTCAGACCTTGAGGTACCGGCGGATCGCGACGAAGGCGGACAGCCCCGCCAAGACGATGCCGATGACGATCACCGCCGGGACCACGACGGCCGCGTCCCCCATCCCGATGAACGCCGTCCCGGAGAACCGCTGCGCCAGGTAGTTCCGGACGAAGAACCACACCACGGCGACGATCGCCCCACCCGCGAGGACCGCCCCGATGGCCGCGGCGATCACCCCCTCGAGCACGAACGGTGTCTGGATGAACCGGTTCGACGCACCGACCAGGCGCATGATGCCGAGCTCCCGCCGTCGACTGAACGCCGACAACCGGATCGTCGTCGCGATGAGCAGGACGGCCGCGATGAGCATCAGCGACGCGATGCCGATCGCGGTGTACGACGACGCGTTGAGCAGGTTGAAGATCGGTTGCAGGTACCCGCGCTGGTCCACGACGCTCTGCACGCCGGCGACCTTCGACAGGCTCTCGACGAGCACGTCCGCCTGGGACGGGTTCTTCAGGTTCACCCAGAAGGTCTCGTTGAGGTACTCGGGCTTCACGAACTCCGTGGCGGGCGAGTCCTTGAACTGCTGCTTGAAGCGGTCGTAGGCCTGGTCCTGGTCCTCGTAGTACGTCTTCTCGATGTACGGCTTGAGGGTCGAGGAGTCGAGCTGTGCCTGCACCTGCTGCCGCTGGTCGTCGGTGGCCTTGGCGCCGGTGCAGTTGCCGGTGGTGTCCGTGTCGGTGCAGAGGTAGACCGCGACCTGGGCCCGGTCGTACCAGTACCCCTTCATCTGGTTGATCTGCATCTGGAGCAGGATCGCCGTGCCGACGAACGTCAGTGAGATGAAGGTCACGAGGACGACCGACACGACCATGGACGCGTTGCGCCGCAGGCCCGAGCCGACCTCGGACATGACGAGCCCGAGCCTCATCGGATGATCCCCGGGATGGTCTGGATGCCGGTGGTGTTCGAGACGCCGCCGCCGCGCTGGATCGGCACCGCCTGGGTCTGGTAGCCACCCGACTGCTCGTCGCGCAGGATCGTCCCGTTCGAGAGCTCGATGACGCGGCGCTGCATCTGGTTCACGATGCTGGCGTCGTGGGTCGCCATGAGCACGGTGGTGCCTCCCTGGTTGATGCGTTCGAGGAGCGCCATGATGCCAGCCGAGGTCGTCGGGTCGAGGTTTCCGGTCGGCTCGTCGGCGAGCAGGATCGCCGGCTTGTTGACCACCGCGCGGGCGATGGCCACACGCTGCTGCTCACCGCCGGAGAGCTCGTGCGGCATGCGGGTCGCCTTGCCGGCGAGGCCGACGAGCTTGAGCACGTCGGTGACGGCTTCGCTGATGAAGCCCTTGCTCTTGCCGATCACCTGCAGCGAGAACGCGACGTTGTCGAAGACGTTCTTGTTCGGGAGGAGCCGGAAGTCCTGGAAGACCACGCCGAGGTTGCGGCGGAAGTACGGGACCTTGCGCGACGACAGGGCGCCCAGACGCTGCCCGAGCACGTGGATCTGCCCGCGCGACGGCTTCTCCTCCTTCAGCACGAGGCGGAGGAAGCTGGACTTGCCGGACCCGGACGCGCCCACGAGGAAGACGAACTCCCCCTTGAGGATCTCGAGGGAGATGGCGTCGAGCGCGGGACTCGGGTTGCCCGAGTACACCTTGGTGACCTGGTCGAATTTGATCATGACCGGATCAGGGTAGGTCGCCCCGCCAGGAAATCAACCGAGGCGCGCGGCTCAGGAATCGACCGACTGCTTGCGCCAGCGGATGCCCGCGTTGATGAACCCGTCGAGGTCGCCGTCGAACACGGCTGAGGGGTTGTTCACCTCGTGCTCGCTCCGGAGGTCCTTCACCATCTGGTACGGCGCGAGGACGTAGGAACGGATCTGGTCGCCCCAGCTCGCCGTGATGTTCCCGGCGAGCTCCTTCTTCTTCGCGTTCTCCTCTTCCTTCTTCAGGAGCAGGAGTCGCGACTGCAGCACGCGCATGGCGGCGGCACGGTTCTGGATCTGCGACTTCTCGTTCTGCATCGAGACCACGGTGCCCGTCGGGATGTGCGTCAGGCGGACCGCGGAGTCCGTCGTGTTGACCGACTGGCCGCCGGGCCCGGAGGAACGGAAGACGTCGACGCGGATGTCGTTCTCCGGGATGTCGATGACGGCGGTCTCCGGCATGAGCGGGATGACCTCGACCGCGGCGAACGACGTCTGCCGCTTGCCCGCGGCGCCGAACGGCGACATCCGGACGAGACGGTGCGTGCCGGCCTCGACGGACAGCGTGCCGAACGCGTGCGGCGCGTCGACCTCGAACGTGGCCGACTTGATGCCCGCTTCCTCGGCGTAGGAGGTGTCCATCACGGTCGTCTTGTAGCCGTGCTGCTCGGCGTAGCGGAGGTACATGCGCAGCAGCATCTCGGCGAAGTCCGCGGCGTCGACGCCACCGGCACCTGCACGGATCGTGATGACCGCGGGACGGTCGTCGTACTCGCCGTCGAGGAGCGTCTGCACCTCGAGGTCGCCCATCGTCTTCTGGATCGCCTTGAGCTCGGCCGCGGCCTCGTCGGCGGACTCCTGGTCGTCTGCCTCGTTCGCCATCTCGACCAGCACCTCGAGGTCGTCGATGCGCCGCTCGGTGTCGGTGACCTTCTTCAGCTCCGACTGCCGGTGCGAGAGCGCGCTCGTCACCTGCTGCGCGTGCTCGACGTCGTCCCAGAGGTCCTGGGCCCCGGCCTGCTCGCTGAGGTCGGCGATCTCGCGCTGCAGGCGGTCGACGTCGACCACCGAGCGAATGTTGCCGAAGGTCTCGCGGAGGGCGGAGATCTGCTCGGTGAAGTCCAGTTCGACCATGGTCACCGATCCTACCGGCGCGCGTCCGACACGGCTGACCGCCTGGAGGCGCGACTCGCCTCCGCCTCGCCGGTCACCGAGCAACCGCGGTGACGACCAGGACGGCGGACGATTCGACGACCGGGCCGCGCTGCCAGTCGCCGAACACCGCCGTCACGGCGAACCCCGCGGCGTGGAGCTGTCGCTCCAGCTCGCTCCGCGTGCGGAAGTGCAGCGTCACGGTCTCGACGATCGTCTCGTCGGTGTCGGTGAAGCGGTTGGACGCGACCAGCCGGACGACGCCCGGGGCGACTTCCTCGGCCTGCGACCACTCTTCGAGCGGCCCGTGCGCGGTGTCGCGGGTGGTCCGTTCGGTCGAGGTCCACCCGCGCCAGGCCTCGGCGGCCGGGTTGCGGCTCTCGAACGCCAGGGTCCCGCCGTGCCGGAGCGCCCCGCGCAGGTCCCGCAGGGTGCGTGCCCAGTCCTCGTCGTCGATGTGCTGCGCGACGTTGCCCGTCATGACCGCGAGGTCCGCCGACGTTCCCGAGATCTGTCGGCTGTCGCCGTGGACCCACGTCACGGCCCCGGCACCCGGCCGCCCACGGGCGTGGTCGAGCATGGTGGCCGATGGATCGATCCCGACGACCCGGCGGTCCGGCCCGGCGAGGGTCACGGTGAGGATGCCAGTGCCGCAGCCCAGGTCGATGATCGAAACCGCTCCCGACTCGTCGGCGAGCGCGCGGTAGAAGTCGTGGTCCGGCCCGTCGGGGTTGTCGTCGTCGTAGAGCTCGACGAGTCGCCGGTCGAGGTCAGCCACGGTCGGACGGCTCCGTGTCGTCGCAGGCCCAGTCAGCGCCGAAGGCCTCGTGGACACGTCGGAGCGCCTCCGGGTGCCCCCACTCCTGCACGTCCGAGCAGTCGTCGGACGCCCGGGCGGCGACGAGACCCCACCGGCCGACGGTCACCCACTGGTACGCGAAGCCCGCACCGGGCGAGCTGGCGGAACTGCCCGAGGTCTCGCCGAGCATCTCGCGGTACCCGTCCGGGAACACGAGCTCCTGGCCCGACGGCAGGCACGACTGCAGGTCCGTCCCGTCCAGGGTCTCGACACGCACCGGCGCGGCGACCGTGCACGCCGGTGGCTCGGTCGCGTCCGATCCGGACAGCGTGAGGAAGCCGTCGCGCGGGCCGGCAGCGCAGCTCGACAGCGTCGTGCCCACGAGCACGGCCAGCAGCACGGCGGCGAACACGCGGAGGGACACGGCGCCGGGCCTAGCGCCCGAGGATCGGTTCACGCGACGCCATCCCCGCGGCCCCGGCCCGCGCCACCGCGTCCGGCAGTGCCGCCAGGAACGCGTCGACGTCGGCGTCCGTCGTGGTGTGCCCGAGCGTGATCCGCAGTGCTCCGCGGGCGTCCTGCTCCGACAGCCCCATCGCGAGCAGCACGTGCGACGCCTCGGGGACGCCCGCCTGGCACGCCGACCCGGTCGACACGGCGACCCCGGCGGCGTCGAGCAGGAACAGCAGCGAGTCCCCCTCGCAGCCCGGGAACGTGAAGTGCGCGTTGCCCGGCAGGCGGTCGACCGGGTCGCCCATCAGCACCGCGGACGGCACGGCGGCCCGGACCCCGGCGACGAGCCGGTCCCGGAGCGCTCGGACGTCTGCGTGCGGCACCGCGGCCGCGACCCCGAAGGACGCGGCGGCCGGGGCGTCCTGCGTCCCGCTCCGCACCTGGCGCTGCTGACCGCCGCCGTGGATGAGCGGCTCGACCGTGGCCCGCCGCCCGAGGACCAGCGCGCCGATCCCCACCGGGCCGCCGATCTTGTGCGCGGACACGCTCAGCGCGTCGAGGCCGGAGGCCGCGAACGACACCGGGACCTGGCCGTAGGCGGCGACCGCGTCGCTGTGCACGGGCACGCCCGCGGCGTGCGCGAGCTCGACGATCCGTGACACGGGCTGGATGGTGCCCACCTCGTTGTTCGCCCACAGGAACGTGACCAGGGCGACGTCCGAGGCGTCGGCGAGTCGTGCCTCCAGGCCGGCGAGGTCCACGCGACCCTGCGCGTCCAACGGGACCACGTCGACGACCGCGCCCTCGTGGCGCTCGAGCCACTCGACCGTGTCGACGGTCGCGTGGTGCTCGCCGCCGGGCACGATGATGCGGGGCCGCGGTCGGTCCTGCTGCCGCGCCCAGAACATGCCCTTGACCGCGAGGTTGATGCTCTCGGTGCCGCCGGAGGTGAACACGACCTCGACCGGGTCGGCGTCGAGCGAGGCGGCGACCGCGGCGCGGCCGTCCTCGAGCAGCATCTTCGCCTGCTGGCCGGCGCTGTGGATCGACGACGGGTTGCCGACGGTGCCGAGCGCAGCCGTGAACGCGGCGAGCGCCTCCGGCAGGATCGGCGTCGTCGCGGCGTGGTCGAGGTAGACCGGCATCTGCACCCCCTGAACGAGCGTTTCCAGGATACCCGCGGGTCCTCGTACCCTGGTGGGCATGCGCGAGACCGTGATCGACGAGACCCAGGGGTTCACCCTGGGGGCAGGTGTCCCGCGGTTCTCGGTCCGCTCCGCCTCGGCGACGGCCGTGTCGATCGTGGTCGACGGCCGCGGGACCGTCCCGTTGACGCAGTCCGGCGACGTCTGGAGCGGCGAGGTCCCCGGTGTCGAGCCGGGCGACACCTACCACCTGCTCGTCGACGGCCCGACGGGACCGCGACACACGTTCGATCCCACCCGACCGCTGCTCGACCCGTACGCCCGAGGGATCGCCCGCGGGACGGCCTCGCGGTGGACGGGTGTGGTGGTCGACGACGCGTTCGACTGGGGCGGGGTGGTGAAGCCGACGACGCCGCTCGACCGGGCCGTCGTGTACGAGGCGAACGTCCGGACCCTGACCGCCGCCAACCCCGCCGTCCCCGAGCACCTGCGCGGCACGTACGCCGGCGTCGCGCACGAGAGCACCATCGCGCACCTGCGCCGGATCGGCGTGACCACGCTCGAACTCCTGCCGGTGCACGCCTTCGACACCGAGCGATGGCTGCGCGACGCCGGGCGCGAGAACGCGTGGGGCTACAACACCCTCGGCTTCTTCGCGCCGCACGCCGCCCACGCCTCCCCCGGTGCACGGGCCGAGGGCGCGTCAGCCGTGCTCCGCGAGTTCAAGGGCATGGTCCGGCTGCTGCACGCGGCCGGGATCCAGGTCGTGCTCGACGTCGTGTACAACCACACCGCCGAAGAGGGGCTCGGCGGCCCCACGAGTTCGCTACGGGGCATCGACGGGGCGAACCGGTACCGGTGGGCGGGCCTCCCGGACGACGATGCGGCGGCGTACTACGACACCACGGGATGCGGGAACACGCTGGACACCTCGGTCGAGGCCACGGCCGACCTGATCGTCGACAGCCTGCGGTACTGGGCGCGGGACGTGCAGGTCGACGGGTTCCGCTTCGACCTGATGGCAGCCCTCGGCCGGGACGGCAACCACGTGTTCGACCCGGCGCACCCGCTGCTCGAGCGGATCCGGAACCACCCGGACCTGCAGGACACGCTCGTCATCGCCGAGCCCTGGGACGTCGGACCCGACGGCTGGAAGACCGGCTCGTTCGGCACCCGAACGAGCGAGTGGAACGACGGCTTCCGCAACACCGTGCGGCAGTTCTGGCTCACCGACATCGCCGAGGAACGGCGGAACGGCGCCCCGGCGCACGGCATCGGCCGGCTGGCTGATGCGTTGACGGGATCGAGGAGTCTCTTCGACACGGCACGCGGGCCCCTCGCCGGCATCAACTTCGTCACCGCCCACGACGGCTTCACGCTGCTCGACCTGGTGTCGTACGACGGCAAGCACAACGAGGCGAACGGCGAGGAGAACCGCGACGGCTCGAACGACAACCGCTCCTTCAACCACGGGATCGAGGGCGACACCGCCGACCGAGGGGTCCGAGCGGCCCGCGGGCGGTCGATGCGGAACCTCGCAGCGACCCTGATGCTCTCCGCGGGCGTGCCCATGCTGACCGCCGGTGACGAGCGCAGCCGAACGCAGCACGGGAACAACAACGCGTACGTGGTGTCGGACGACCTCACCCCGGTCGACTGGTCCGACGACGAGGACGCCGAGGCCATGACGTCCGCAGTCGCATCCCTGGCGCGGCTCCGCGCGGCGCACCCTGCGTTGCGGCCGACGCGCTTCGGGGTCGCGGGACAGGAGACCCCTGGAGCCTCGCGGATGTCCTGGTACGGGCCGGACGGGCAGCCGATGACGATCGAGGGCTGGGACCAGCCGATCCACCGCGCCCTGCAGTACTTCGTCGAGTCGACACCGGAGCACGAGCCGTTCGACCGCGTGCTGGTGGTCGTGCACGGGAGCGGGCGCACGCGGGACATCACCCTGCCCGTGCGCGAGGACCTGCTCGGCTACCGCCTGGCGTGGTCGAGCGAGAAGCACCGCGACCACGAGCGGCTCCGGCCAGCCGGCCAGGTCTTCACGGCCTACGGCCCGGGGATCCACGTCTTCGAGATCGCGTAGCGCGGCGCGGGGGCGGGCGGGCCTGGTCGGATCGGGCGTACCTGGTGGAATCGGGCGTACCTGGTCATCCAGATCACGTCGGTACGCCCGGATCCGCTTTCCATCGCACGCGTGCTGGGAAAGAACGGGCTGCCGGGAGGCGCGGTTCGGCCCCGGCACGCAACCCGCGGCCGTCCCTCCACAGGTCCACGGCACGCCCGGGTCGTCCACAGAGGTCGCCTTCCGGGGAACGCGGAGCCCCTCGCCGGGTAGCGTCGGCTCCGTGGCCACCGCAGACCGACCCCGCCGACCGAAGATCGGGCGCATCCCGATCACCGAGCTCTCCCCCACCACGCCGAACGGATTCCCCAGCAAGGCGTTCGACGGCGAGGTGATCACGTTCGGTGCCACCGTCTTCCGCGAGGGGCACGGCGTCATCGGCGCCGACCTCGTCCTCGAACGACCGGACGGGGGCACCCGCACGGTACCGCTCGTCCTCGTCGCCGCGGGCACCGACCGGTACGAGGCCACGGTGCAGGTCGACCACACCGGCGTCTGGACGTGGCACGTCGAGTCCTACGCCGACGACTGGGCCACCTGGCTGCACGCCGCGCGGCTCAAGATCGCCGCTGGCGTCG
Source organism: Curtobacterium sp. 314Chir4.1 (assembly GCF_900215175.1). Lineage (NCBI taxonomy): Bacteria > Bacillati > Actinomycetota > Actinomycetes > Micrococcales > Microbacteriaceae > Curtobacterium > Curtobacterium sp. 314Chir4.1. The sequence continues at coordinate 104,569 of NZ_OCMI01000001.1, read as the reverse complement.
ACACCGAGGCGACCCTGCTCGACGGCGCGGTGCTCCTCGACCGACTGGCAGCGGAGACCGACTCCCCCGCAGCCACGCGCGCCGCCGCACGCATCCGCGACACCGACCTCGACCCGGCCGAGCGCCTCGCCGCCGTCGACGACCCGCGCATCACCGCCGAGGTCGAAGAGGCACCGCTGACCTCGCTGCGCACGCACTCCCCGACCCAGCTGCTCGACGTCGAACGGACCCGCGCGGGCGTCGGCGCCTGGTACGAGTTCTTCCCCCGGAGCGAGGGCGCGAAGAAGAACGCCGACGGCTCGTGGAAGAGCGGCGACTTCCGCACCGCCGCGCGCCGTCTGCCCGGCGTCGCCCGCATGGGGTTCGACGTCGTCTACCTGCCCCCGATCCACCCGATCGGGACGACCGCCCGCAAGGGCCCGAACAACACCCTGACCCCCGGGCCGCACGATCCCGGCAGCCCCTGGGCCATCGGCGGGCCGGAGGGCGGGCACGACGCGATCCACCCCGACCTCGGCACCGAGGACGACTTCCGCGACTTCGTCGAGACGGCGAAGAACACCGGGATGGAGGTCGCCCTCGACTTCGCGTTGCAGTGCTCCCCCGACCACCCGTGGGTCACCGAGCACCCGGACTGGTTCACCCAGCGCGCCGACGGCTCGATCGCCACCGCCGAGAACCCACCGAAGCGCTACCAGGACATCTACCCGATCCAGTTCGACTCCGACCCCGAGGGCCTGGTCACCGAGGTCCTCCGGGTGCTCCGGCACTGGATCGCCTTCGGCATCCGGATCTTCCGCGTCGACAACCCGCACACCAAGCCGCTCTGGTTCTGGGAACGCGTCATCCGCGAGGTCCGCGACGAGCACCCCGACACCGTCTTCCTCGCCGAGGCGTTCACCCGCCCCGCGATGATGCGTGCCCTCGCCGAGGTCGGGTTCCAGCAGTCCTACTCGTACTTCACCTGGCGGAACTCGAAGGACGAGATCGCCGAGTACTTCGACGAGCTCTCGCACGAGACCAGCGCCTACCTGCGCCCGAACCTCTTCGTGAACACGCCCGACATCCTCACCGAGTACCTGCAGTTCGGCGGTCGCGCCGGGTACAAGATCCGAGCGGCGCTCGCGGCGACCGGGGCGCCCACGTGGGGCATGTACTCCGGGTACGAACTCTTCGAGGACGTCGCCCGTCCGGGCTCGGAGGAGAACATCGACAACGAGAAGTACGAGTACAAGCCCCGCGACTTCGCACTGGCCGAGGCCGAGGGTGCGAGCCTGGCGCCGTACGTGACGATGCTCAACCGGTTCCGGCAGGCGCACCCCGCGCTCCGTCAGCTCCGGAACCTGCACGTGCACGACGCCGAGGACCCGGCGATCGTCGTCTACTCGAAGCACCTGCCCGGACGGTTCATCCGCTCCGGCCGCGACGACACCGTGATCGTCGTCGCGAACGTCGACCCCCACTCGGCCCGTGAGACCACGGTCCACCTCGACCTCGCCGCCCTCGGCCTCGACGCCGAGCAGGCGTTCGACGTCCGCGACGTCGTGACCGGCCAGCGCTGGGTCTGGGGATCGTCGAACTACGTCCGCCTGGACGCGTTCCAGGAACCCGTGCACCTGCTCGTCGTGGAGGGACCCCACCGATGACCGACACCCACCCCGAGGACGACGCACGGAAGGCCCGGGGCGACTCCCCCGGCGTGCCGGCGGTGCCGCCGCCCCCGCCGCCCGTGCTCCCGCGTCGCATGCCGTCCGACACCCCTCGTCCGACGCACCCCGCGCACCACGTCGCCGCCGAGCGGGCGGACGCACCCGTGGCCCCGGAGTCGTACGAGGCCCGGCCGACCACGCCGCCGACCCAGCGGTACGAGCCGCGCGTCTCCGCCCCCGGCGAGGACCTGCCCGGCGCGCCGCCGGCTCCGCACGAGGCTCCCGACCGCGGGGTCCCCGAGTCCGCGACGCTGGCCGGTCACGCATCCGACGCGGCGCACCCGCGGCACATCGCGTCCGAGGCCGTCGGCAGCGGCGCACCGACCGCACCGGCATCCGACGCTCCGGCAGCGACGGCCACGTCGGGAGCGACGGCCACGTCGGGAGCGCCGGCGGCACCGTCGTCCGACGCCGCTCCCGAGCCGCGTCCCGCCCCGCTCGAGGACTGGCTCCGCCAGCAGGTCGCCGAGGCCCGCTGGTCGCAGCCGCACGACGTCCTCGGCCCGCACCCCGTCGACGGCGGCACGAGCGTCCGGGTGGTCCGGCACCTCGCGGACGCCGTCCGGATCGTCCGCCCCGACGGCGACGACATCGAGCTGACGCACGAGGGCGACGGCCTGTGGGCCGGAGCTGTCGCGGGTGACCTCGGCCGGTACCGGGTCGAGGCGGACTACGACCACGACGAGTCCACCGACACCGACGACGCGACCTGGACGACCGACGACGCCTACCGGTTCGCCCCGACGATCGGCGAACTCGACCTGCACCTGTTCGGCGAGGGCCGCGACGAGCAGCTGTGGCACCACCTCGGTGCACACGTCACGACCGTCGACGGCGTCGACGGCGTCTCGTTCACGGTGTGGGCACCCCGTGCGACGGCCGTCCGGGTCATCGGCGACTTCGAGGGCTGGGAGGGCCGGACCACCGCGATGCGCCGGCTCACCGACCTCGGCGTCTGGGAGCTGTTCTGGCCCGGCGCGCTCGAGGGCCAGCGGTACAAGTTCCAGCTGCTCACCGACTCGGGCTGGGTGGAACGCGCCGACCCGTTCGCCCGACGCACCGAGGTCCCGCCGCTCACTGCGTCCGTCATCACCTCGTCCGACTACTCGTGGTCCGAGGGCGACGCGCAGTGGATGGAGCACCGGGCGAAGACCACCACGCACGACCGTCCGATGAGCGTCTACGAGGTCCACCTCGGTTCGTGGCGTCCCGGGCTGTCGTACCGCGACGCCGCCGACCAGCTCATCGGGCACGTGCAGCACCTCGGGTTCACCCACGTCGAGTTCCTGCCGCTGTCCGAGCACCCGTTCGGCGGGTCGTGGGGCTACCAGGTCACCGGCTACTACGCACCGACCGCACGCTTCGGCTCCCCCGACGACCTCCGGTACCTCATCGACCGCCTGCACTCGGCGGGCATCGGCGTGATCATGGACTGGGTCCCCGGACACTTCCCGAAGGACGAGTGGGCGCTCGGCAAGTTCGACGGCTACGCCCTGTTCGAGCACCCGGACCCCCGCCGCGGGGAACAGCTCGACTGGGGCACGTACGTGTTCGACTTCGGGCAGCCGCAGGTGCGCAACTTCCTCGTCGCCAACGCGCTGTACTGGCTCGAGGAGTTCCACATCGACGGGCTCCGGGTCGACGCCGTCGCCTCGATGCTCTACCTCGACTACTCGCGGACCGAGTGGCTGCCCAACGTGCACGGTGGGCGCGAGAACCTCGAGGCGATCTCGTTCCTGCAGGAGACCAACGCCACCGCGTACAAGCGCTACCCCGGCATCGTGATGATCGCCGAGGAGAGCACGTCGTGGCCGGGCGTCACCCAGCCCACGAGCGCCGGCGGCCTCGGCTTCGGCCAGAAGTGGAACATGGGCTGGATGCACGACTCGCTCCAGTACATCGAGCGCGAACCGGTGTACCGCAGCTACCACCACGACGAGATCACGTTCTCGTTCGTGTACGCGTTCAGCGAGCAGTTCACGCTGCCGATCAGCCACGACGAGGTCGTGCACGGCAAGGGCTCCCTGTACGGCAAGGTGCCCGGTGACGAGTGGCAGAAGCTCGCGAACGTGCGGGCGTACCTGGCCTTCATGTGGGCGCACCCCGGCAAGCAGCTGCTCTTCATGGGCCAGGAGTTCGCGCAGCCCACCGAGTGGTCCGAGGCCCGCGGGCTCGACTGGTGGCTGCTGGACGACCCGGGCCACCGCGGTGTGCAGGACCTCGTCGCGTCGCTCAACCGGGTGTACCGCGAGACCCCGGCGCTCTGGACCCACGACGCCACCGCCGACGGGTTCGAGTGGATCGAGGGCGGGGACGCACCGCACTCCACGCTCGGGTTCCTCCGCAAGGACGGCGACGACCGGCTGGCCGTCTTCGTGAACTTCTCCGGGGTCCCGGTGGAGCGGCGCTTCGGGCTGCCCACGGCGGGCGCCTGGCACGAGGTCCTCAACACCGACGCCGCGGAGTACGGCGGGTCCGGCGTCGGGAACCTCGGCGTCGTCACCGCGGAGGAGACCCCGTGGGCCGGCCGCCCCGCGTCGGCGCACCTGGTGGTGCCGCCGCTCGGCGCGGTCTGGCTGAAGCTGGCGCGGTAGACGCGGGAGACGTCCCCAGAAGACGGACTGGAGGCGTGGTGCCAGCTGGCACCGCGCCTCCAGTCCGCTCTGTGGGTGCGCTCAGTACAGGGCGCTCGCCAGCCGACGCCGGGCCGCGACGACACGCGGATCCTCGGTGCCGATGAGCTCGAAGTACTCGACCAGGCGGGCCCGAAGGGGTTCACGCGCATCGCCGAAGACCGTCGGCACGAGGTCCAGCAGACGACCGAACGCGTCGTCGACGTGCCCGCCGGAGATGTCGAGGTCGGCGACGGCCAGCTGCGCGGCGACGTCCGTCGGGTCGGCGGCGGCCGCGGCACGGATCTCGTCCGCGGTGTGGCCGTTCAGCCGGTCGAGGAGCGAGACCTGCGCGAGCCCGGCGACGGCCATCTGGTCGTGCGGGTCCTGCGCGATGGCGGTCTTGTACTCCTGGATCGCGGTGGCGTAGTCACCCTGCTCGATCGCGTCGTACGCGGCCTGGTGGTGCGGGGGCAGCGGCTCCGGTTCGGGCTCCCCCTGCTCGACGGCGTCGGCCGGAGCCGCTCCGTCGACCGTGACGCGTCCGGAGACACCGTTCTCGGCGGCGGCGGCGAGGACCTGCTCGTAGACGTCGCGGACCTGTGCCTCGGGCAGCGCCCCGACGAACAGCCCGAGGGGACGTCCGCCGATGAGCGCGGCCACGGTCGGGATCGACTGCGCCTGGAAGGCCTGCACGAGCTGGGGGTTGGTGTCCGCGTCCACCTTGGCGAGGAGCACACGGCCGTCGTACTCGGCGGTGAGCTGCTCGAGGATCGGCGAGAGCTGCTTGCACGGCCCGCACCACTCCGCCCAGATGTCGACGATCACCGGGACGATCGTGGACAGCTGCAGGACGTCCTGGAAGGACTGGTCCGTGACGTCGAGGACGAGGGACGGGACGGTCAGCTCGGCGCCGGTCTCGCTGCCGGGGCCGCCGGCGGCGGACACGCCCGCCGGGCCGCCGGCGGGTGCCGGGGGCTGGGGCGGCCGCTGTGCACGGTCGACGAGGGACGACAGGTCGACGGCTCCGCGGAGACCGGACGGGGTCGGGGGGACGTTGGTCATTGCACCTCACTCGCTGCTGTCAGGCCCTGCGTGAACCCGAGCAGGACCACTTTGTCATCGGTGCCCACCGGGGGCACGTAGAAGAGCAGCTGGACGCCGTAGGTGGCGCTGATGCCCTTCGTGCTGGAGTCGACACCGGAGAGCGCCTTGACCGCACCCTCGGTGTTGACCTCGGCGCCTGCTGCCGTCGGCGTGACCTTCTCGATCTCGTTGAGCTCGGCGGAGACCAGCGCTCCCGCGCCGTCCGTGGCGATCGCCACGGCGCTGTCCGCCGGCACCTCGGACGAGTACTCGATCTTGGCCGTGTCGGGCAGGGACGCGGACTTCTTGTCCTTGTAGGCCTTGCCGATCGTCGACCGGAGCCCGTCGCCGTCCGCCTGGAAGTACGACGCGTACGTGCTGTCCTTGTCCTTCGACAGGATGTCGCCGTAGACGCGGGCGATCTGGTCCGGCGCGATCGAGAGCAGCTTCGTGTTCGGCGCGAGCAGTGCGGCGCCGATCGACGTCGGTGCCAGGCTCGGGATCTTCGCCGCCGCCTCGAGCGACACGTCGTACGCGACCTTGTAGGCGTCCCGCGCGGAGTCCTGCACGAGCGTCAGGGCCTGCGGCGCGGACTTGGCGTCGCAGTCCTCGGCGACGACGGCGAACACGGTGCGCGGCCAGGAGTCGGTCTGCTGGGGCAGCGCCACGCAGACCTGGTCGGCGGAGATGGCCGGCGGGGCGTCCACGTCGGCGTCCTTCGCGCGGATCGTGTAGTTGGCCGTGCGGAGGTCGAGCGCGGCGCCGGTGAACCGCTCCCCCGCGAGCCGGGCGTCCCGGGTCTCGTCGGCCTGCTTCGCGACGGCGGCGACCCGTTCGACGATGCGGCTGATCTGCTGCTTGGTCGCGGCGGTCGGTTCGCTCTGGGCAGCCGTGCCGGTCGCGGTGGCGGTCGGCGTCGGGCTCGCTGCGGAGCCGCCCTGGGGCCAGTAGTCCGCCGAGCAGCCCGCGAGGCCGAGGGCCCCGACGAGCAGGACCGGGATCGCCACGAACGCGCGCCGACCACGGCGACCGCGGACCGGCACCTGCGCACCCGCCGCCGCGGCACGACGCGACGCACGGACACGCGGCGGACGCGAACCCCCGCTGCGACGACGAGGACCACGGCCACGACGCTGGTGGACGAAGGCCCAGACGAGCAGCACGATCCCACCCACGAGGAAGACGCCACCGGCGACGAGCAAGGGTCCGACGCTCGGGGTCGCGGTGTCCCGCGGCCAGGTGACCGAGACGTCACTCGGGGCTGCGGACGTGCCGTCACCGACGATGATCACGGAGACGTCCTTCGGCAGCCGGACGGTGAACTGCCCGGCGCCGTCGTACTCCTGGTACCAGAGGTCGCTGCCGGCGGGGTCCGGGACGCTGGACTCGGTGCCGGTGGTCCGACCGACGAGCTTCGCCTGGTCGGCGTCGAACCGCATGGTCGTGTGCTTCGCGTCACCCACCCACGCGTCCACGTCGGAGGTCTTGCCGTAGGCCGCGAAGACCTTGCCGGAGCCCGCGACGTTGATGCGCTGGTAGCCGGGGTTCGCGTTCAGGGTCGAGCCCGGGATCACCGTCACCGGCGCCGAGCTCTTCGAGGACGACGACGCGCTCAGCGACGACGGTGGCTCGAACACGGTCCGCTGGCCGACCGCGAGCGCGACGAGCAACAGACCGATGACGAAACTGACGATCGCCAGGACGAATCGCACGGATCTTCTCCCTACCGCGCCGGGGTGGGGGTGACGGCGCGCGAATCAGCGCTCCAGGATAGCGAGCGAGCCTGGACGGCGCATCCCCCGGCGCTGTCCGCGGTCACAGCCGACGATCTCGACGCGCCACTACAATCGTGGCCGGGCCTTCCCTGTGCCCTCCGCCGAGCACCCAGGAGCGAACACGTGGCGAACGACGAGGCAGAGTTCGGGACCGAGCTGCGCGGGTACCGCCGCGAAGACGTGGACCGTGCGCTGAACGACCTGCGCCGCGAGCTCATCAAGTCGAACAACGACCGGGCCGACGCCGCGAAGGAGATCCGTCTCCTGCAGTCGCGGGTGTCGGAGCTGCAGGGCGAGCTCGACGAGGCCGGCACCCCCACGTACAGCGGTCTCGGCACCCGGCTCGAGTCCACGCTCCGCGTCGCCGAGGAGCAGTCCACCCGGCTCATCAGCCAGGCGGACATCGACGCCCAGCGGCTCCGGGCGTCCAGTCGTGCCGAGGCCGACCGCACCCTGCGCGAGGCACAGGAAGAAGCGCGCGACACCCTCGAGGACGCACGCACCCGCTCCACGAACGAGCTGACCCGTGCCCGGGCCGAGTCCGCCGACACCGTCGAGCGCGCCCGCGCCGAGGCAGGCCTGCTCACGCAGGACGCCCGCAACGAGGCCGCCGCGATCCGCGGTGCCGCCGTCACCGAGGCAGCCGAGGTCCGCTCGGTCGCGATCCGCGAGACGAACGCCCTCCGCGCCCGGGTCGAGCACGAGGTGGCCGAGCTGCGCGAGATCGCCCAGCGCGAGTCCGCCGGGGCACGTCAGGCCGCCGCCGACCTCGACCGTGAGACCGAACACCGCCGCAGTGTGTTCGAGGCCGACCACGCCCGCCGCGTCGAGGACCTCGACCGCGAGGAGACGACCCGACGGGAGGCGCTCGAGCGCGAGGTCACCGAGGGCCGGGCGGCCTGGCACCGTGAGCGGGACGAACAGCAGCAGGCGCACGCCCTCGAGATCGAGACCGGCCGCGCCGACCTCGCGTCCGAGGTCGACCGGCGTCGTGCCGAGATCGACACCGAGCTCGCCGACCGCCGCCGTGTCCTCGACGAGGAACTCGCCGCCGCGCGTGCCGGGTGGGAGCGCGAGCTCGCCGGTGCCCGCACCGCGCTCGAGCAGGAGATCGAGGCCGCCCGAGTTCAGCTCCGGGTGGACGAGGAGCAGACCCGCGCCGAGAACGCCCGCCTGGTGCAGGAGACCGCCGACCGCATCGCCCGCGAGCTCGAGGAGCACACGGCGCGCATCGAACGCGAGCGCACCGAGGCAGCGGCCGTCGCCGAGCGCGCCGCCCGCGAGCACGAGAACGAGCTCGCCGCACGCCGGGAGCGCGAGCACGCCGAGGTCGACACCGAGATCGCCGACCGTCGCACCGCCGAGCTCGACACGCTCGAGGCCGAGCGCACCGCCCTGCGACAGGAGATCGACACCGCGCGTGCCGACCTGACGAAGGAGCGCGACGAGGTCCGCGCCGAGATCGCCCGCGAGCGCGACGAGGCCCGCACGACGCTCGAGTCGGAGCTCGCCGCGCGTCGCGACGACGCCGAGCAGGACTACCTGCAGAAGCACCACGACACCGTCACCGAGACGCAGAAGTACCTCGACGAGGCGAACCTGCAGCTGGCCGAGGCCACCCGCCGCGCGTCCGAGGCCCGGGAGCGTGCCGAGCGTCTCCAGCAGGAAGCCGACGACCTCGAGCGTTCGAGCACCTCGGACGCGCAGGAGCACGCGCGCACGATCGTCGCCGACGCGCAGGACCGTGTGCACAAGATGATCGCCGACGCCGAGGAGCGCACGGCCGGCATCATCGCCGAGTCGGAGGACCGCCTCGCCGCGATCCGGACCGAGCGGGACGCGGTCGCCGGGTACCTCGAGAACCTCCGGGGCGTGCTGACCCACGCGACCGGTCTGCTCGGGAACGCACCGGCGGTGGACTCCGACGGCGAGGTCGACACCACGGCCGACGACGACCGCGAGGCGTCCGCCGAACGCTAGGCGGGCAGGTGCGTCGGGAGCGGCGCGCTGCCCGGCACGACGAGGTCGGCGATCGCGTCGAGCACGATCCGCACGTACCGCTCCCCCACCCAGAGGTGCTTCGCGCCATCGACCGGGACCACCCGGACGTTCGGCGCGAGGGCGAACCGCCGTGCGGCCTCGTCCGGCTGCAGGAAGTCGTCGTGCTCGGGGACCAGTGCCACGACGGGCACGTCCACGGCGGCCCAGCGAGCGAGCTCGTCGTCGGACGTCCGGTGCAGCGGCGGCGACAGGAGGACGACCCCGGCGACACAGCCGGACTCCACGTGCTCCAGGGCGTGCTTGAGGATCACCTCGGTGCCGAACGACCACCCGACGAGCCACGGCGTGGGCAGGCCGCGGTCTGCGACGTCCGTCACGGCCGCCCGGAGGTCAAACCCTTCGGAGACGCCGTCGCCGAAGGCACCCTCTGAGGTCCCGCGGGGCGACGACACCGATCGGAAGTTGAAGCGCAGCACGGCGATGTCCGCCAGGGCCGGCAGGCGGGCCGCCGCCTTCTTCAGCACGTGCGAGTCCATGAACCCGTGCGCCGTCGGGAGCGGGTGCAGCGTGACGATCGTGCCGCGTGCCGGGCGGTCCAGCGGCTCGGCCAGTTCCCCGACCAGCGTGAGGTGGTCGTCCGTGACGAGTTCGACGTCGGTGCGCCGAGCGGGCAGCTCGGTGTTCGAACGGATCTCGGTCGTACCGGTGTCGTGGGTCACGCGATGCTCCAGCAGTGGTTGTGCCAGTGGCGACGGGACGCCAGGTCTGCCTCGTCGCCGAGGACCCCGTCCGCCCGCCACACGACGACGTGGGCGATCCCGGGCAGCACGGTCCCGCCGCAGCCGGGGCAGACGTACTCCTTCTGCGCCGACGCCGCCGACACCGGTTGCACGAGGTACTCGCGCCCGCGGCGGACCTCGGTGCGCTTCCAGGAGCTCATCAACCGGTCGAGGCCGGTGGACTCGTCCTCGTGCTCGAGGTCACGACCGCGTGCACGCCGCGGCCGGTTGCTGCGCGGCACCGGAACTGCCGATCAGTACCAGTTGAAGGACTGGCTGTGTCCCCACGCACCGCACGGGGTGCCGTACACGCCGGAGATGTAGTTCAGGCCCCACGTGATCTGCGTGGCGGGGTTGGTCTGCCAGTCGGCACCGACGGTCCCCATCTTGCTGCCGGGGAGCGCCTGCGGGATGCCGTACGCCCCGCTCGGGTTGTACGCGTTGACGCGCCAGCCCGACTCCTTGTTCCAGAGCGACACCAGGCAGTTGTACTGGTCGGTGCCCCATCCGCGCGCGGTGACCATCTGGAGCGCGATCGCCTGGGCGCTGCCCGGGTCGGGGGTCGCGGCGGTCGCTGCGAGCGTGTTCGAGGCGCTCACGCTCTTCGTGGCGTCGGTGTCCGTGGCGTCGTCCGTCGTGTCGGTCTTCGGTGCCTCGGTGACCTTGGGCTTCGGCACGGTCACGCCGTACTCGTCACGCGAGACGTCGAACGCCGCGTAGGTGCCGTGCGTCGTGTACTCCTGCGGAGCGACCGGCGCCTTCACGAGCACGGGTGCGGACACCGCGGCCTGGGCGACGTCGGGCTGCATCGGGTTGAAGAGCGATCCGACGACGATGCCGGACACCGCGAAGAACGAGAGCGCGGGGATCGTCGCACGCTTGCGCATGAACGAGTTCACACCACGGACGCTGGTGGGCTTCGTCGGCGCTGCGATCGCGCGAGCACGGCGCTGCTTGACGATGCGGGGGTCGGTGGGCGTCGCGGGGACGGCGCGCGCCACGGACGCCTGGGCGTCCTCGGTGTCCGACACACGGTTCGCGGCGACGGACTTCGGAGCGCTGGCCGGGGCGGTCGGCACCGATGCCGTCACCACCGTCGGGTTCGCCGGGAGGACCGAGTTCTCCGCCGTGCGGGTTCGGTTCAGTGCCGCGCGGCGCTCACCGGCGGCCGTGAGGCCGAGGTGCTCGCGGGTATCGCGGTCGGAGCTGATGTCTGCCGTGTGCCTGCCCATGAGTCTGACCAGGATAACGGAACGATCACGGAAAGCGAAGCACCCGCGCGAGCGCGTCGTCAGCGGACGGCGAGCATGACCTCGACGACGGCGTCGAGCAGCGCGTCGACCTGCCCTTCGCGGTACCCCCCGTGCTTCGGCCGGAACACGATCGAACGCACCTCGGTCAGGCTGAGCGGCTTGCCCTCACGGAAGTAGCCCCCGAGGCGCTTGGCGAAGGCGTCGACGTCCTTCGGGTGGTACCCGGTGCCGAGCACGCTGACCCGGCTGAACCGCTGTCCGTCCGGACGCTCGAGTCGCTCGACCACGTCGGACGCCTTCGCGCGGGCCTCGGCGTACCAGGCCTTCTGTCCGATGTCGGCGATCTCGCGCTCACGCTCACGGGCGGCGAAGGCGTCCTCGAGTCGCTCGAGCGCAGCGTCGACGTGCGCGGTCGAGTAGCCGCCCTTGCGCATCGAGAACGCCGTGGCGCGGATCTTCGCGGCCTCGATCGCGGGGGCGCTGTCGTTCGCCGTGTAGGCCCGACGAGCGTCCTCGAGGAAACGCTCGACCTCGTCGACGTCGTATCCGAGGGCGGAGCGGTCTGCGTTCGGGAAGGTGGTGGCCACGGCGACATTCTGCCAGGACCGGACCCTGGTGTGACCTGGACGCGCGGTCAGTGGTTGACGACGAGGTACAGGACGTACGCGACGGCGGCCGACGGCAGGATGCTGTCGATCCGGTCGAGGAGGCCCCCGTGCCCGGGCAGGAACGACGAGATGTCCTTGATGCCGAGGTCGCGCTTGATCATCGACTCGGTGAGGTCGCCGAGGGTGGCGGACCCGGAGATCAGCACGCCGAGGATGATGCCCGTCCACCACGGCAGTCCGAGCATGAGCCAGCTGACGACGATCCCGACGAGGATGCTCGCCGCGACGGAACCGGCGAAGCCCTCCCACGTCTTCTTCGGGCTGATCCGGGGTGCCATCGGGTGCTTGCCGAGGTTGAGCCCGGTGGCGTAGGCACCGGTGTCGACGGCCACCACCACGAGGATGAACGCGATCACCCAGAGCTTGCCGTCGGGCTGGGCGGAGAGCAGCACCACGCAGGCGCCGAGCAGGGTGATGTACGCCTGGACGAACAGCCCGTTCGTCAGGTCGCGGACGACGTTGCCCGCCGGCGGCTTCGGTCGGGTGACCGCGACCTCGACCAGGCGCCAGAGACTGATGAAGACGATGCCGCCGAGGAGCGTGAACAGGGCCGGGATCTGCCCTCCGAGGTACGCCGCGGGCACGACGCCGACGGCCACGAGCACGCTCGGGATCCGCGGGACGTCGCGACCGGCGAACCGCATCGCGCTCGCCAGCTCGTACACGCCGACGCCGAGCAGGAACGCGGCGACGACCATGAACGACGGCGTCCAGATGAGCAGCGACCCGAGCATGACCACCGCGAACGCGAGGGCGATGCCGATGGCCGCCGGCAGGTTGCGGCCGGTCCGTGCCGTCAGTGCCTCGTTCCGGGCGCCGAAGTCGGCCTTCCGCTGCCGGAGCTGCGCCTCGAAGTCCGTGCGGGCAGCGCGTGCCCGTGCGTCGAAGTCCTGGCGCAGCCCCTTGGCGGAACGCTTCTGATCTGTGGGGCGGTCGTCGCCGCCCTGGTCTGGACGGGGCATCAGACCTCGAGGAGTTCGGCTTCCTTCTTCTTCAGCGCGTCGTCGATCTGATCGACGTGCTTCTTCGTCAGGGCCTCGAGGTCCTTGTCGCCGCGCGAGATCTCGTCGTCGGAGATCTCACCCTTCAGCGCGTCGAGGTCGTCCTTGGCGCGTCGGCGGATGTTGCGGATGACCACCTTGTGGTCCTCGCCCTTGCTGCGGACGAGCTTCACGAACTCCTTGCGGCGGTCCTGCGTGAGCTCCGGGATCGTCACACGGACGATCTCGCCGTCGTTCGACGGGCTCGCACCGAGGTTCGGGAACGTCGCGATCGCGCGCTCGATCTCCTTGAGCGCCGACTTGTCGTACGGCGTCACGATGAGCGTTCGGGCCTCGGGCGTCTGCAGGGACGCCAGCTGCGCGAGCGGCGTCGGCGTGCCGTAGTACTCGACCGGGATCTTCTGGAAGAGCGCGGCGTTGATGCGGCCGGTTCGGACGGTCGAGAAGTCGTCCTTGGCGACCTCCACGGCCTTCGCCATCTTCTCGGTGGCTTCGGTCAGGACATCACTGATCACGGTGGTTCTCCTTCGGTACTGGCGTCGAGTCTAGTCAGCGGCGGAGGTCAGTTGCTGACCACCGTGCCGATGCGTTCGCCCCGGATGGCGGCTGCGACGTTCCCGTCACCCTCCATGCCGAAGACGTGCATCGGCATGCCGTTGTCCATGCAGAGCGAGAACGCGGTCGCGTCGACGACCTTGAGGCCCTTGAGGAGCGCGTCCTGGTAGGTGACGTGGTGGAGCTTCTCGGCGGTGGCGTCCTTCTTCGGGTCGGCCGTGTACACGCCGTCGACACCGTTCTTGGCGACGAGGACCTCGTCGGCCTTGATCTCGAGCGCACGCTGCGCCGCGACGGTGTCGGTCGAGAAGTAGGGCAGCCCGGCGCCGGCACCGAAGATGACGACACGACCCTTCTCGAGGTGCCGCTCGGCGCGCCGCGGGATGTAGGGCTCGGCGACCTGGGTCATCGAGATCGCGGACTGCACACGGGTCGCAGCGCCCGCCTGCTCGAGGAAGTCCTGCAGGGCGAGGGCGTTCATGACGGTGCCGAGCATCCCCATGTAGTCCGCCCGGCCACGGTCCATGCCACGCTGCGAGAGTTCAGCACCACGGAAGAAGTTCCCGCCGCCGACCACGATCGCGATCTCGACGTCCTGGGCTGCGGTGGCGATCTCCTTGGCGATCGCACCGATGACGTCCGGGTTCACACCGAGTGTCCCGGCACCGAACGCCTCCCCCGACAGCTTCAGCAGGACGCGGCGTCGTCCGGTCTTCTCGTCGGTCATCTGTCTGCACCCTTCGTCGTCTTCGGGAAATGTACACGCGCGGTGCGCGCGAAAACGGGGTCAGGAACCGATCGGTTCCTGACCCCGTCACGGGTTCGTTACGCGCCGACCTTGACGCGGGCGAAGCCCTGGATCGTGATGCCGGCGTTCTCGGCGGCCTTCGCGACGGACAGCTTGTTGTCCTTCGCGTAGTCCTGCTCGAGGAGCGCGACCTGCTTGCGGTAGGCGTTGAGGCGACCCTCGACGATCTTCGGCAGGGCGGCCTCGGGCTTGCCCTCCTCGCGCGTGATCGCCTCGACGGTCGCGCGCTCCTTCTCGATCGCCTCGGCGGGGATCTCGTCGCGCGTGAGGTACGTCGGGTTGGCGAACGCGACGTGCTGCGCGATGGAGCGGGCCTCGGCGGCGTCGCCACCGGCGTACGCGATCACGACGGCGATCTGCGGCGGGAGGTCCTGGCTGGTCTTGTGCAGGTAGATCTCGAACGCGTCGCCCTCGACACGGGTGACCGTGCGGAGCTCGAGCTTCTCGCCGAGCGCGGCGGCGTTCTCGTCGATGACCTCGGCGACGGTCTTGCCGTCGAGCGGCGCGGAGTTGCCGGCAGCGACGTCGGCGGCACCGGCAGCGGCGACCGCGGCGACGACCTTGTCCGCGAGGGTGGTGAACTTCTCGTTCTTCGCGACGAAGTCGGTCTCGCTCGCGAGCTCGACGACCGTGGCGGCGCCGTTCTCGGCGACCGCGACGACGACGCCCTCGGAGGTGGCACGGTCGTCGCGCTTGGCGACGGCCTTGGCACCCTTGATGCGGAGGAGCTCGACGGCCTTGTCGTAGTCGCCGTCGGCCTCGACCAGGGCGTTCTTGGCGTCCATCATGCCGGCCCCGAGGTCCTCACGGAGCTTCTTCACGTCAGCAAGGCTGTAGTTGGCCATTGACTGGAGTCCTTTCTGGACTGTGTGTTCGAAAGAGAGAGAAAGGGGCGCCGAGCCGATCGGCCCGACGCCCCCGGTGGTCACTCGGCGGGGGTGGTCTCCGCGGCGGCCTCGGCCTCGGCCGTGGGCTCCGCGTTCTTCGCCTCGTCGGCGATCGGCTCACCGATCTCCTTGGCGGCGACCTGCGCGTCAGCGTCGTTCTCGGCAACCGGAGCGGCGGGTGCCTCGGTCGTGGCGGCGGCCTCGCCACCGAGGAGCTCCTGCTCCCACTCGGCGAGGGGCTCGGCGGCCGCTTCGTCGTCGCCACCGTTGTGGCGGGTCTTCAGGCCCTCGGCCGCGGCGTCGGCGACGATGCGGGTGAGGAGGCCGACGGAGCGGATCGCGTCGTCGTTGCCCGGGATCGGGTACGTGATCTCGTCGGGGTCGCAGTTCGTGTCGAGGATGCCGATGATCGGGATACCGAGCTTCTGCGCCTCGTCGACGGCGAGGTGCTCCTTCTTGGTGTCGACGATCCAGAGCGCGCTCGGGGTCCGCGTGAGGTTGCGGATACCACCGAGGGTCTTGTGGAGCTTGTCCAGCTCGCGCTTCTTGATGAGGAGCTCCTTCTTGGTGAAGCCCTTCGTCGTGTCGTCGAAGTCGATCTCCTCGAGCTCCTTCATGCGCGCGAGGCGCTTGGAGACCGTCTGGAAGTTCGTGAGCAGACCGCCGAGCCAACGCTGGTTGACGTACGGCTGGCCGACGCGGGTCGCCT
The DNA here is from genome assembly GCF_900215175.1 of Curtobacterium sp. 314Chir4.1. NCBI lineage: Bacteria > Bacillati > Actinomycetota > Actinomycetes > Micrococcales > Microbacteriaceae > Curtobacterium > Curtobacterium sp. 314Chir4.1. The sequence continues at coordinate 88,726 of NZ_OCMI01000001.1, read as the reverse complement.
GCTCGGCGATGGAGCCCTGCGCCTGCTTCTTGGTGCCCACGAAGAGGATCGTGCCACCGTGCGCGACCGTCTCCTTGACGAAGTCGTACGCGCGGTCGATGAAGGCCAGCGACTGCTGCAGGTCGATGATGTGGATGCCAGAGCGCTCGGCGAGGATGAAGCGCTTCACCTTCGGGTTCCACCGACGGGTCTGGTGTCCGAAGTGGACGCCGCTGTCGAGCAGCTGGCGGATGGTGACGACGGCCATGCCGTCCTCCTTGTGTGTTCTCGGCGCGCAGCATGACTGCGAACCTGTTGCGGTTGTGTCGGTCGCGACCCGGTGGCCGTGACCCCTGGCGCCCTGTCCGCGCGGCCGCCCACTCACGAGAGTGGGACCGGTGGCCGCGTGACGTGCTCTGGATCACCGAATGATCATGAGCACTGTGGACGCGCGAAGTCAGCGCGCACAGCGCGCTGCTGGATAGATGCTAACAGACTGGAGGCCCGGATCACGTACGCCGACCGGCTTGCGTGATCCGGGCCTCCAGTCCGTGGATCGTGGGGACGTCAGGCCTTCGCGCTCACGGTGTCGCCCTCGGCGGTGATGCCCATCTCCTCGAGGGAGCGACCCTTCGTCTCGGGGATCTTCGCGAGGACGAAGAACAGCGAGAGCAGGGCGAACAGGGCGTAGATGCCGTAGGTAACCGTCAGGTTGAAGCTCGACAGCACCGGGAACGTGATCGTGACGAGGAAGTTCGCGACCCAGTTCGCCGCGGAGCCGACGCCGAGCGCGGTCGCACGGATGCGGTTCGGGAACATCTCACCGAGGAGGACCCACATGAGCGGACCCCAGGTGGCGCCGAACGACACGACGAACAGGTTCGCGAAGATCAGCGCGATGATGCCCCAGGCTCCGGGAAGCTGCGGTGCACCGTCCACGATGGTCGCCTGCGAGAACGCGATCGCGACCATGAGCAGCGACACGAACATGCCGGCCGAACCCGCGACGAGCAGCGGCTTCCGGCCGAGCTTGTCCACGGTGAAGATGGCGATGAAGGTGACCGCGACGTTCACCACCGAGGTGATGGTGGAGATGAGGAACGAATCGCTCTCCTTGAACCCGACGGCCTGCCAGAGCGTCGTCGAGTAGTAGAAGATCACGTTGATGCCGACGAACTGCTGCAGCACCGCGAGGATGATGCCGACCCAGACGATGGGCTGCAGGCCGAAGCGGTTGCCCCGGATGGAGCCCTTCTTCTCGTTGGCCTCCTTCTTGATGCCGTCCTGGATCTCCTCGAGGCTCGTGTTCACGGTGTCGCGGGGCACGATCTTCGTCATGACCTCGCGGGCGTCGTCCGTCCGGCCCTTGGCGAGCAGGAAGCGCGGCGACTCCGGCAGGGTGATCGCCAGGATGCCGTAGACCACCGACGGGATCACGCCGACGAGGAACATCCAGCGCCAGGCGGCCAGGCCGAGGACGGTCTCGGAGGCGCCGCCCGCGGTGACCGCGAACACCTGGTCGGACAGCAGCGCCGCGAAGATACCGAGCGTGATGGCCAGCTGCTGGAACGAGGCCAGACGACCACGGATCGCCTTCGGCGACACCTCGGAGATGTACGCCGGGGCGATGACCGACGCGGTCCCGATGCCGAGACCACCGACGAGGCGCCAGATCACGAGGTCCCACGTCGCGAACGCGAACGCGCTCCCGATCGAGGACACGAGGAAGAGCACGGCGGCCCAGAACATGATCCGGGTACGACCCCAGCGGTCGGCGAGACGGCCGGCGAAGAACGCGCCGAACGCGCAACCGATCAGGGCCGAGGCGACGGCGAAGCCGCTGGCGGCCTCGGACAGGCCGAACTCGCCCTTGATCGCGTCGACCGCGCCGTTGATGACGGACGAGTCGAATCCGAAGAGGAAACCGCCCACCGCTGCTGCGATGGCGAACGCGGTGACCTTCCCCTTGAACGCACGGTCGGTGCCGTGCCCGGTGGTCGTGTTGGACACGATGCTCCTGGGTTCTGCCGCCGTGCGGGATGCTGCACGGTGCCCCGGCGGTCGGCTGGTTCGCCGTCCGAGCGGCGTTGCGTGTTCCGGAGCGGCCCCGACTGTACTCCCCGATCGGCGCGGGGGCGCAATCGGGGCGGGGCCGGCGGGGCGGGGCGGGTCGGACCGACTCGGTTCGACAACATCGACGTCGTGAGACAACCGCGTCGTCGCACCTTGCAGACGCAACGGTTGCGGACGCGCGCTTGCGACAACGCCGATGTCGTGCGACATCGACGTTGTCGCACCGGCCCACGTCAGCCGCCTTCCACAGGCCTGGAGGCGCGACGCACCGCCCACAGATCGACGCACATCCGCCCCTCACGCGTCGGAAAGCGGGACGGTGGGGCCATGCACTTCGGCTCACGGACCCGTCACCCGCGCACGAACCTCCGCGTGGTCGTCGGTGCGGTCGCGGTCGCTGTCGGCGCGGTGTCGGCCGGCACCGCGACGCTGACGCACGGGCGGGAGGCCGTCCGCGGGGCCGTGGTCACCGCTGAGGAGTCGCGTGCCCCGTGGGTGTGGCCGACCGGGGTCCGTGTGGTGAGCCGGCCCTGGGAAGCACCGGCCGACGACTACGCAGCGGGGCACCGCGGTCTCGACGTCCCCGCGGCGATCGGCGACGCGGCGGTCGCGGTCGACGACGGCACGGTGACCTTCGCCGGCTCGGTCGCCGGCCGGGGCGTGGTGACGATCGACCACGGTGGCGGACTCCGCAGCACACTCGACTCCGTGACGCCGTCCGTCACCGCGGGAGACACCGTCGCACCGGGCGACACCGTGGGGCGCGTCGCGGTCGGACACTGCCCGGAGTCGGAGCCCTGCCTGCACCTCGGCGCGCGGCTCGACGACCGCTACGTCGACCCGACGCCGTACCTGCCCGCTGCCGAGTGGCCGGTGCTGCTGCCCGAGGACGCCTGGACCGGGTGACGGACGCGACCGCGCCGGGTGGCGACGGTCACGCCCGGGGGTGCGCCGTCCGGTACACCTCGCGCAGGCGCGCCGAGGAGACGTGCGTGTAGATCTGCGTCGTACCGAGACTCGCGTGCCCGAGGAGCTCCTGCACGGCCCGGAGGTCCGCTCCCCCGTCGAGCAGGTGCGTCGCCGCGGTGTGCCGGAAGGTGTGCGGGCCGCTCGGCCCCTCGCCGGGAAGGTCCTGCAGCACGCGCGCGACGATCCGGTAGGCGCCGCGCACGCCGAGCCGCGCCCCCCGGTCGCCGAGGAACAGCGCACCCGGGTCCACGACGTCGGACCGGGCGGCGAGGACCGGTCGACCACGTTCGAACCACGTCTCGACGGCGTCGCGGGCGGGCACGCCGAACGGCACGACCCGCTCCCGACCGCCCTTGCCGAGGACTCGCACGGTGAGGCGCTGGCGGTCGAGGTCGAGCACGTCGATGCCGACGAGTTCGCTCACCCGGATGGCCGCGGCGTAGAGGAGCTCCACGACCGCCACGTCCCGCAACGCCACGGGGTCGTCCGTCGCCGCACGCGCCGCGAGTCCGTCGAGGATGCTTCGCACCTGGTCGGACGACACGACGCGGGGCAGGTGTGCAGCGCCCTTCGGTGCGCGGAGGCGCGCCCCCGGGTCGACTGCCAGCATGCCGGACTCGCTCGCCCACCGGGTGAACGCCCGCACGGACGACGACCGTCGGGCGATCGTCGACCGGGCGAGGCCACGGTGGTCGGCGTCCCACAGCCAGTCGCGCAACAGGTCGAGCCCGAGGCCGCCGACGCGGTCGATCCCACGGCCGGCCGCGAAGGTGACGAGCTGCCCGAGGTCGTTCGCGTAGGCGCGGACGGTCTGCTCGCTCAGCCCGCGGGCGTGCCGGGAGTGCTCGAGGAACACGTCCACCACCACCGCGAGTGCATCGTCCGTCCGATCCGCCACGGCACCAGGCTAGGTCCCGCCACCGTCAGGCCCGTGCCCACCCGCCGGACGTGTGCACGACGAGTCCCTGCAGCTGCGCGAGCGCCAGGGCATCGGCGACCTCGGCGAGGGACATCCCCGACCGGCCGGCGACCTCGTGATCCGACATGGCCCGACGCCCCAGGGCATCGAGCACGCGGAGGACCTCGGGATCGTGACGTGCGCCGGTGAGCGGCTCGTCCCGACGGTCGACGGTGAACGGGGTGGTCGACGCCACCGCCGCGTCCACCGGGTCCCTCGGGCGGACGACCAGCTGCGCCCTGCCCTGTGCCACGAGCCGGTGGCACCCGACCGACGCCGAGGACGAGAACGCCCCCGGCACGGCGAACACCGGTCGACCGAGTTGGGCAGCGTGGTGCGCCGTGTTCAGGGCGCCGGACCGTGCACCTGCCTCGACGACCACCGTGACGTCGGCGAGGGCGGCGATCAGCCGGTTGCGGGCCAGGAAGCGCCACCGGGTCGGTCGGGTCCCGGGCGGCGACTCGGCGAGCAGTGCGCCCTGCCGTGCGACGTTCCGGAGCAGTTCGACGTTCCCGGCCGGGTAGAGCTGGTCGATGCCGCCCGCGAGCACGGCGGTGGTCGACGCTCCGGCGGCGATGGACACCCGGTGCGCGACCGCGTCGATGCCGTACGCGCCGCCGCTGATGACCGAGCATCCGGCGTCCACGGCGGTCGAGGCGATCTCGGCCGCCGCTTCGGCTCCGGCGACGGTGTTCGCACGGGACCCGACGACGGCGAGGCCCGGTCCGGCTGTCGCTGCCGACGAACGGGACCAGAGCACGAGGGGTGCGTGCGGACCGAGGTCGTCGACGGCGTCGGGCCAACCCGACGCGCCCGGGACGAGGAGTGCGGCGCCGACCCTCCGTGCCGCCGCGAGCACCTCGGCGACGTCGGAACGCCCGAGCCGGGGCGTCCATCGCTCGACCGCGGCCACGAGGACGGCTCCGAACGCGACGGCGTCCTCCGACCCCGCGACCCCCGACTCGACACAGCGACCGAGCAGGTCGCCGACGACGCCGGAGTCCGCCGCCTCGAGCACTGCTCCGAGCGCACGTTCCGGCCCGAGCACCGTCACCAGCTCCCCCGCGACGGCGTCTCCCGGCTCCGCGATGGTCGACCACGCGATCCGCGAGGCGGTCTCGACGAGGTCGACCACGTCGGTGCCGTCCCCGAGTGCGGACCGGACCGCGCCGAGCAGGTCGCTGCCCGCGGTCACAGCGCGCTCCGGAGCGCGAGGGCCTCGCGCACGTGGTTGCCGGCCGGCCGTTCGGCGGACTGCAGGTCCGCGAGGGTCCATGCCAGCCGCATCGTCCGGTCCCACCCGCGCATCGTCAGGGTGCCGAGGTCGAGCGCCCTGTCGAGCGGCGCGGTCGCACCCGGATCGGCCCGTCCCTCGGCTCGGAGCCAGCTGCCGGCCACCTCGGCGTTCCGCGTCCACGGTGTCCCGCGGAGGCGCTCGGTCATCCGCTCGCGCGCGTGCTCGACGACCCGACGGGCCTCCGCGGTCGTCGGGGTCGTGCCGTCGCCGGCGCGGATGCTGCCCGTCGTCACGCGGGGCACCCGGACGCGGATGTCCATCCGGTCGAGCAGCGGCCCGGAGATCCGCCCGAGGTACCGCCGGACCGTCGCTGGGCTGCACTCGCAGGGTTGTCGACTGTCGCCCGCGTTGCCGCAGGGACACGGGTTGGCGGCGAGGAGCACCTGGCACCGCGCCGGGAACTCGGCCGCGCCTGCTGCCCGGTGCACCGTGATCCGCCCGGACTCGAGCGGCTGACGGAGCGCGTCGAGCACCGCGCGCGGGAACTCGGGCGCCTCGTCCAGGAACAGCACACCGCGGGTGGCGCGGGAGACCGCCCCCGGTCGGAGCACCCCGGAACCCCCGCCGACGAGCGCGACCGTCGACGCCGAGTGGTGCGGCGCCTCCCACGGTGGTCGCTCGGTCCAGGACGCCGATCCGAGTCCGGCGACGGACCGCACCGATGCGACCTCGAGCGCTGCCTCACCGTGGAGGTCGGGCAGCAGCCCGGGCAGCCGCTCAGCGAGCATCGTCTTCCCGGCCCCCGGTGGCCCGAGCAGCAGGGCGTGGTGTCCACCGACCGCTGCGGCCACCACGGCACGGACGCCGATCGGGTTCCCGATCACGTCGGCGAGCTCCGCGACGGGTCGTTGGTCGGACGGCGCCGCGATCGGCAGGACGGCCTCGACCTCGACGGCGGGCAGGAGCGCACCGGCGTCGATCGCTGCGGCGCGGAGCGAGTCGACGCCGTGGACTTCGACGCCCTCGACGAACCGCGCCTCGGCGAGGTTGCCGACCGGGACGACGACCCGCGCGGCGCCGGCGCCACGGGCCGCGAGGAGCATCGGGATCACCCCGACGACCGGCCGCACGCGTCCGTCGAGCCCCAGTTCGCCGATGTACACCACCCGCTCGGACACCCTCGGTGCCACCCCGGCCCCGGCCAGCACGGCCATGGCGATCGCGAGGTCGAAGCCAGACCCGCGCTTCGGGATCGCGGCCGGCGTCAGGTTGACGGTGATCCGCCGAGCGGGCAGCGGGCACCCCGCGTTGGCGGCGGCCGCTCGGACCCGCTCACGGGCCTCGCCCAGGGACGTGTCCGGCAGGCCGATGATGCTGAACGCCGGCAGTTGGCTGGTCAGGTGCGCCTCGACCTCGATCCGCCGGCCGGCGACCCCGATGAGCGCGATGGCCGATGCCCGTCCGATCCCGGTCGTCACAGCACACCGGCAACGTGCTCGACCCCGACCCGGTCACCGTCGACGTGCACCGCGACGGCGTCGATCCGGACCGCCCGGGCGGACACCTCCGGGTGGTCCTCGAACCACGCGGGCACGAGGCGCCGCAACCGGGTGACCTTCGATGCCGTGATCGCCTCGAACGGGTGGCCGGTCGAGTTGCCGGCCCGCGTCTTCACCTCGATGAAGACGAGCGTGCAGGACTGCCACGCGATGATGTCGACCTCACCCCGCGCGCAGCGCCAATTGCGTTCGAGCACCCGGAATCCGTGGTCCTCCAACCATTCCGCGGCCCGGTCTTCACCGAATCGTCCGAGACTGCTGTTCCGCAGCGGTGTTTGCTCCATGTCGTTGCCTCCGCGTCGACCATCGCGGAGCGCACCGTCGCCCGAGGAACTCCACGGATGATCAGTGGAGAACGACGGCCGACGCGTGACTGTGGAGGACAAAGCAAGAACCCGGACGACCGAGGTCGTCCGGGTTCTGTGCGATCACGATCAGTGCGCGGCTGCGTACGCTTCCTGCACCTGGGTCGAGATGCGGCCACGGGTCGAGACCTCGTACCCGTTCTCCTTCGCCCATTCACGGATCTTCGCGAGTTCCTCGGAGTTGCCGCGCTTCGGCGCCGACTTCGGAGCGGAACCGCCCGTGCGGCGACCGGAGACCTTGCGCGCAGCGGCGACGTAGTCGGAGATCGCTTCGCGGAACTTGTCGACGTTTTCGTCCGTCAGGTCGATCTCGTAGGACGAACCGTCGAAGGCGAATTCGAGGGTGCGACCCGAACCGGGGGTGATGGGCGAGTCGTCGAGGTCGTCGACGAGCTGGACTGTGACCTTCTGTGCCATGGCGCGCTCCTGCAATCGGGGACGGAATTCCCCATCACATTAGCGGGAAGAAATCACCGGAGTCGAATTGCGACGGTGTTTCTCAGCAATAGCATTACAAGTGAAGATCACTCGTCGAGTGCGAGTTCCTTCGGCAGCTCGAGTTCACGCGACGTGAGTTCCTCGACGTTGACGTCCTTGAAGGTCAGCACCCGGACGGATTTCACGAACCGGTCGGAACGGTAGACGTCCCACACCCAGACGTCGTTCATCGTCAATTCGAAGTAGAAGTCGTGCTCGGTGTCCCGGCGAGCGAGTTCCACTTCGTTGGCCAGGTAGAAACGCCGCTCGGTCTCGACCACGTACCGGAATTGCGACACGACGTCGCGGTACTCGCGGTACAGGGCAAGTTCGACCTCGCGGTCGTAGTCGTCGAATTCGTCGTCATCCATCGCGCCCACAGTCTACGGCGACCGGAGCGCCCGCGGCACAACCCCCGGACCGGACACGCGGCACGACGCGCGGCAGCCCGGACGGACCACACCGGGTCAGCCCGCCAGCGAGTCCAGTTCCGCGAACCCGTCGAGTGCGACGCTCGACGCCTGGTGCAGCCAACTCTTCCGGTGCAGCGCGTGGGCACCGACCGACCGGATGGCGTCGTAGTGGGCGGTCGACCCGTACCCCTTGTTCGAGGCCCACGCGTAGTGCGGCGCCTCGTCGTGCGCCGCCGTCATCAGGGCGTCCCGAGCCACCTTGGCCACCACCGACGCCGCAGCCACCGACGCGCAGTCCCGGTCGGCCTTGACCCGGACGACGACCTCGAGCGGGTCGGACGGCAGCCGCAGGGACGCCGGCACGGCCCGGGTGAGCCAGTCGAACGACCCGTCGAGCACGACGACGGCGCCGTCGAGCGCCACACCGGAGGCAATCAGGGTCGACAGCGCCGCAGCCCCTGCCTGCCCGAGGGCCGGCACGATGCCCTGCTGGTCGACGACGTCGGCCGACGCCATCCCGACGGCAGTCCGGGTCCACCGGCGGACGACCGGGTCGAGCGCCTCCCGCCGCGCGGCACTGAGCAGCTTCGAGTCCGCCAGCCCGTCTGGAACCCGGCCGATGTCGACCGTCACGGCAGCGACCCCCACGGCCACGGGACCGGCGATCGCACCGCGACCGACCTCGTCCATGCCGATCACGGTCACACGTCCCGCCCCGAGGAGCTTCTTCTCGACACGGAGCGACGGACGGACCACGGTCACTGGTCCCGCTCCTCCACGCCGGCGAACACGTCGGGGTAGTCGTCGAGCCAGGTCCAGCGGCTGGTCGGCCAGGAGATCACGAACGCCCGACCCGTGACGTCGGACATCGGCACGAAGCCCTTCGACGGGGTGTCGCCGTTGTAGCGGGAGTCCTTCGAGTCGTACCGGTTGTCACCCATCACCCAGATCGTGCCCTTCGGCACGGTCACCGAGAAGTCGGTCCCGGAGGCGCGGGTCTCCCCCGTCGGGAGCTTCAGGTAGGGCTCCTTGATCGGCACGCCGTTCACGGACATCTGCCCGAGGTCGTTGCAGCAGGAGACTTTGTCGCCGGGCAGACCGATGACGCGCTTGATGAGGTGGTCGTCGCTGTCCCCGGTGCCGAGCCCGACCTGCGTGAGGAGCCAGTCGATCGACTTCGCGGGCTGCGTGTCCGGGGTGACGTTCGGCACCTCCGACCCGGTGAGCCACCCGCCCGGGTCCTTGAACACGACGACGTCCCCTCGCTTGAGGGACACCATCCCCGGGACGAGCTCGTTGACGATCACCCGGTCGTTGATCTGCAGCGTGTTCTCCATCGACGCCGACGGAATGTAGAACGACCGGATCAGGAAGGTCTTGACGAGGAACGAGACGAGCAACGCCGCGATGAAGATGATGACGAGGTCGCGGAGGAACGTGAGGACGCCGTTCCGCTTCTTCTCGACACGGGGCCGGCGCCCGGTTTCGTCAGTCGTGTCCGTCATTTCCACTCTCGTTCGCACACCCCGCGTTCGCACGCCACGACCGGGGAAGGAGCCAGCACAAAGGAAAGCCCCCCGTCGATGCACAACCGTACATCGGCGAGGGGCGAGCAGCGGCGTCCGGCTCGCGGACGCTCACTGTGAAGGCGATCAGGAGTCGCGCTTCTCCTTGATCTTGCGACGGGCCGCCTTGCCGCGCAGTTCGCGGAGGTAGTAGAGCTTCGCACGACGGACGTCACCCTTGGTGACGATCTCGATGTGGTCGATGATCGGCGAGTGCACCGGGAACCAGCGCTCGACGCCGACCTGGAAGCTCACCTTGCGGACCTTGAAGGTCTCGCCGAGGCCGTGGCCCTGGCGGCCGATGACGACGCCCTGGAACACCTGGACACGCGAGCGCGTGCCTTCGATGATGTTGACGTGCACCTTGATGGTGTCGCCGGGGCGGAAGTCCGGGACGTCGGTGCGCAGCGACGCTGCGTCGACGTGGTCGAGGAGCTGGCTCATGATTGGGTCACTCTCTGCGGACGCACACGGGTCGCCGCGGATCGAATTCGGTTGGAAGTGTGGTGTGCCCGGTGTCGGCGACTCCCCCGTGGCAGAGTCCAGCCAGGGCACAGCTACCCATCTTGCCACAGCAGACCAGCCGCGCAAAACGCACGGGCACGAGAACACGCGAGGATGGACCCATGATCGAACTCCGCACCCCCGCCGAACTCGACGGCCTCCGCGCCGCCGGCCGCTTCGTGGCCGATGTCCTCGACGAGCTGCTCGAGACGGTGGACGTCGGTGTGAACCTGCTCGACCTCGACCGGGTGGCCGCGCGGATGATCGCCGACCGGGGTGCCGTCAGCTGCTACGTCGACTACCACCCGTCGTTCGGCAGGTCGCCGTTCGGCAGGAACCTCTGCACCTCGGTGAACGACGCAGCGTTGCACGGTCTGCCGCACGACCGCACGCTCGCCGACGGCGACCTCGTGAGCCTCGACTTCGCCGCGAGCCTCGACGGCTGGGTCGCGGACTCCGCCGTCACGGTCCAGGTCGGCACGCCGCGGGAGGACGACCAGCGCCTCATCGAGACGGTCGAGCGCGGACTCGCCGCCGGCATCGCGCAGTTCCGGACCGGCAACAAGCTCGGCGACGTGTCGTACGCGATCGGTCGCGTCGCGAAGGACGCCGGCTACGACGTGAACCTGCAGTTCGGCGGACACGGCGTCGGACGGACGATGCACGGCGACCCGCACGTCCCGAACGACGGCCGGCCCGGGCGCGGCCTCAAGCTCCAGAAGGGGCTGGTCGTCGCGATCGAGCCGTGGCTCATGCAGGGCACCGCGGACCTCTACCAGGACGAGGACGGCTGGACCCTCAAGAGCGTCGACGGCTCGCGTGCAGCGCACGTCGAGCACACCGTCGCGGTGACGGAGGCCGGTCCCGAGGTCCTCACCCTGCGTCGCGCCCAGCGCGCCGACGCGACCGCCTGACGGACTGGAGGCGCGGTGCCAGCTGGCACCGCGCCTCCAGTCACACGCAGACGAGCGGGCGCCGCGCCAGCCGAGTGCTACGCGTCCGGCAGCAGGTCCGGCCGGACGCGCCGCGTCCGCTCCACCTGCTGCTCGTGCCGCCACGCGGCGACACGGCCGTGGTGCCCGCTGAGCAGGACCTCCGGCACGTCGATGTCACGCCAGGACGCGGGCTTCGTGTACGAGGGGTACTCGAGCAGGCCGTCCTCGTGGGACTCCTCGACGAGCGACTCCGGGTTGCCGACGACGCCGGGCACGAGGCGCCCGACGGCCTCGATGACGGCCATCGCCGCGACCTCGCCACCGTTCAGCACGTAGTCCCCGAGCGACAGTTCGACGACCGAGCAGCGTGACGCCGCCCACTCGAACACGCGGGCGTCGATGCCCTCGTAGCGCCCGCAGGCGAACACGAGGTGCGACTCGACGGCCAGCGACCGTGCGAGGGACTGCTTGAACGGGGTGCCGGCCGGGGTCGGGACGACGAGGGTCGACGACCCGTCGGGCCGCAGGATCGACTCGAGCGCCTGCGCCCACGGCTCAGGCTTCATGACCATGCCCGCTCCCCCGCCGTACGGGGTGTCGTCCACGGTCCGGTGCCGGTCGGTCGTCCAGGAGCGGAGGTCGTGCACGTGCACGTCGAGCAGCCCGTCGGTGCGGGCCTTGCCGAGCAGGGACACGTCGAGCACGGAGAAGAACTCCGGGAAGATCGTGACGATGTCGATGCGCACGCGCGCTAGTCCGTCACGGTCTCGGGACGCGACGTGTCCTCCGGGTCCTCGAAGAGGCCGGTCGGCGGTGTCACGGTGACGGTGCCCGCGGCGATGTCGACCGCGGGGACGATCGCCGAGACGAACGGCACGAGGACCTCGCCGCGGTCGGGCGTGTCGATGGCGAGCAGGTCCTGCGCCGGGAGGTGGTCGACCCGGGCGACCGTGCCGACCTCGACGCCGTCGCGGAGGACCCGCAGGCCGACCAGCTGGTGGTCGTACCAGGCGTCGTCCTCGCCGGTCTCGGCGTCGGCGTCCTGCTCGACCCAGAGGATCGCACGGGCGAGGGTCTCAGCAGCCGTGCGGTCCCCGATGCCCTCGAAGAAGGCGACCGGGTGGCCGTTGTACCAGCGCAGCTCGTCGAGCGCGATGGTCTTGCCGGCCCACGGCGAGTCCTCGGGGACCTGGAGCGTGAAGACCGCTCCGCGCGTGAACCGACGGTCCGGGTCGTCGGTGTAGAGCTCGAGCTTGATGCCGCCCTTGAGCCCGTGCGCCTTCGTGATTCGACCCACCCGGAGCTGGGTCGTCTCCCTAGGAATCGGTGTCGACCACGTCGACACGCACCCGCTTGCCATCGGCCAGAGCCGTGACGAGGGTGCGCAGCGCCTTTGCGGTCCGTCCGGCGCGACCGATCACGCGGCCGAGGTCCTCGGGGTGCACGCGCACCTCGAGGACCTCGCCCCGCGCGGAGGTGGAACTGGCGACGCGCACGTCGTCAGGGTGATCGACGATCCCCTTGACGAGGTGCGTCAGCGCGGATTCGAGCAAGGAATTACGCCTCGGTCGTCTCTGCGGTCTCGTCGGCCGTCTCCGGAGCAGCGGCCGGGGCCTTCTTCTCCGACTTCGGCTTGAGGACGGCCTTCTTGGAGGAGTCCACGACGAACGCCTGCTTGGGCTCGGCGACCTTGACCTTGGACTCGGTGTCCTTCTCGCCCTTGAACTTGGCCCAGTCACCGGTGAGCTTCAGCAGCGCGGCGACCTGCTCGGTCGGCTGCGCGCCGACGCCGAGCCAGTAGAGCGCACGCTCGGACTCGATCTTGATGACCGAGGGCTCCTCGGTCGGGTGGTACTGACCGATCTCCTCGATCACACGACCGTCGCGCTTGGTGCGCGAGTCGGCGACGACGATGCGGTAGTACGGCGCACGGATCTTGCCGAGGCGCTTGAGACGGATCTTGACAGCCACAATTACTCCTGTTGCGTGTTGTTGTGGTTGAACCGGAACCGCGGGCGTGGGGGCACACACGGTGGAAGCTCGGAATGAGTCGCGCACAGCTGGATAGAGGGTCGAGCAGGCGCGATTCGACCGTTCATTCTTACAGATTCCCGGCCGGGATGCGAGTCGACGCGCTAGGGGGCGAGTCGCCGGACCGCTTCGAGCGCCTCGGACGTCGCGCGGACCGCGTCCACGCTCCGTGCGTCGCGCGCGCCGCCGACGACGGCGAAGGGCACACCGGCGTCCTGGAGGCCCGTGACGAGTCCGTCGGTCGGCCGTCCGTCCGCCTCGTCACCGGTCCACGGCGTCGGGCCGTCACCGACGGAGAGCGCCCGTTCCTGCCCCGCGCAGACGACGACGTTGTCCGCGGGGACGGCGCGTTCCTCGCCGTGCTCGTCCCGGATCCAGAGCACGCCCGGTTCGATGCGGAGGTACTCCTGCACGCCGCCGACCATGTGCACACCGGCGTCCCGGAGCCGCCCGATCGCGACCCACCGCGAGGTGATCCCGACGCCCTGGCCGAACTTGCCGGAACGGCGAAGCACGGTGACGTCCGGACCCGGTCGGAGCGTGCGGGTCGCCGCGGGGAGGCGCTGCGGCACGTCCCCGACGACGGCCTCGGACACGTCGAGGTCCCAGCGGGCGGCGAACTCGGTGGCCCGGTGGGCCTCGTCGGGCGACTCGACGAGGAAGGCCGCGGTGTCGACGCCGATGCCACCGCCGCCGATGATCGCGACGGTGCCGGCGGGGACGCCCTCGCGCAGGGCCCGCTCGTAGGACAGGACGTGGGGCAGCGAGGCTCCCGGGATGTCGACGACCCGCGGGACGACCCCCGGTGCGAGCACCACGGCGTCGCTGCCGGTCAGGTCACCGGCGGTCGCCGGACGGCCGAGGTGGATCGTCGCACCGCGCTGGTCGAGTTCGGCGCGGGCGGACCGCACGGTGGCGGCGTAGTCCTCCTTGCCGGGCACGAGCGCGGCGAGGCCGAACTGGCCGCCGAGCTCGTCGGAGGCTTCCCACAGCGTCACGGTGTGCCCGCGCCGTGCTGCATCGACGGCGGCTGCGAGTCCCGCGGGACCGCCACCGACGACGTCGACCCGCTTCGGCGACGCCGTCGGGCGTGCCGGGAAGGCGACCTCGCGGGCGGCACGAGGGTTGACGAGGCACGACACCGGCTGGCCGATGATCGACCGGTCGAGGCAGGCCTGGTTGCAGCCGATGCAGGTGTTGACGAGGTCGAACGCGCCGGCGAGCGACCGGTTCACGATCGCGGGGTCGGCGAGGAACGGGCGGGCGAGGGCGACGGCGTCGATGGTCCCGTCGGCGAGGACGGTCTCGCCGTCGCGCAGGTCGGTCATCCGGTTCGACGCGATGACCCTGACGTCCGGGTACGCCGAGGCGCGGACGACACCGGCGATGCGCGCCGCGTACTCGAGCCAGGCCCCGTGCGGCACGGCGGCCTGCACGGTCGGCGTCCGGGACTCGTGCCAGCCGATCCCGACCGAGATCCCGTCGAGGCCGAGCGGCAGCAGGTCGTGGACGAGGGCGTCGACGTCCGCGTCGGTCGACGACCCCGGCATCAGGTCGGCCCCGGACAGCCGGATCGTCACGGCGAGCTCGGGCACCGCGGCACGGACGGCCCGCACGACCTCCACGGTGAACCGGCGCCGACGCTCCGCGTCACCGCCCCACTCGTCGTCGCGCAGGTTCGTCAGCGGCGACTGGAACTGGTTGATGAGGTAGCCCTCTGACGCCATGATCTCGACGCCGTCGAAGCCGATGTCGCGCGCGCTGCGGGCCGCGGCGGCGAAGTCCTCGATGGTCCGCTCGATGTCCGATGGGGTCATCTCCGCGGGCACGACGCCACGGGCAGCAGCCCACGGCAGTGCCGACGGCGCCAGGACCCGCTGGGGTTCCCCATGCCGGTCGACCATGCCGGACGCGAGCGCGTACCGGCCGGCGTGGAAGAGCTGCGCGAGGATCGTCGACCCCTCGTCGTGCACCGCCTGCACCGCCGCACGGAACCGCTCGTCCGCTCCCCCGACGCCGAACACCGCGAAGTCCGGGCCGCCACGGGCCTCGTCGTTGACGGCGATGCCGCCGGTGATGATGCACGCGGCACCGCCGGCGGCCCGCTCACGGTAGAACGCCGCCATGCCGGCCCCGCCGTCGTCGTGCACCTCGAGCCCCGTGTGCATCGACCCCATGACCACCCGGTTCGACAGGTGCAGGGGGCCGAGCGTCCACGGCGAGGAGACGACGGCGAGGTCGGGCAGGGCGACGGTGCTCATGCGCCTACTCTGCCGTGTCGGACGCCGCGTCGGCGGCAGGCGGCAGGACCGCGTCGCGCAGCGGCGACGTCGTGTCCGCCCAGAACGGCGGCGC
This sequence comes from Curtobacterium sp. 314Chir4.1, assembly GCF_900215175.1. NCBI lineage: Bacteria > Bacillati > Actinomycetota > Actinomycetes > Micrococcales > Microbacteriaceae > Curtobacterium > Curtobacterium sp. 314Chir4.1. The sequence goes on along the minus strand of NZ_OCMI01000001.1, from coordinate 73,306 downwards.
GATCACGGTCAGGCCGCCGTCCACCGACAGCACCTGCCCGGTGATGTACCCGGCCTTGTCGGAGAGCAGGAAGTCGACCGCGTCGGCCATGTCGTCCGCGGTGCCGGGGCGCTGCAGCGGGAGCTTCTCGAACACGGAGTCGATGGGCGCCTGGCCGGGGACCTTCGTGTAGAAGTACTCGAGCGAGTCGGTGTCGATGAGGCCGCCGTTGACCGCGTTCACGGTGATCTGACGCGGCCCGAACTCGACGGCCATGTACTTCATGTAGGACTCGCTCATGGCCTTCGCGGCGCCGAGCGCGGCGTACGTCGGGAACGCACGGAGCGACCCGTACGAGGTGACCACGACGATCCGGCCGCCCTTGTCCATGAGCTGCGCGGCACGCTGCGCCCCGAGCACGAACGAGCGGGCGTTCGTGGCGTAGCTGCGGTCGAGGTGGTGCAGCTTGAGGTCCGCGACGGGCTTGAAGGCGCTGGCGGCCGCGTTCGCGACGAAGTAGTCGAGGCGACCGTAGGTGTCGCGCACCAGGTCGAACAGCGCGTCGATCGACTCCGGCTGCTCGATGTCGACCTGTGCCGTGATGCCGTCGCCGCCGGCGGCCTTGACGTCGGCGAGCGACTCCTCGGCCAGGTCGGCGTTGCCCTTGTACGTCACGACGACGGTGACGCCGCGCTGGCCGAGCTTCTGCGCGAGCAGGCGGCCGATGCCGCGCGAGGCGCCCGTGATGAGTGCGATGGGTGCGGAGGTGGAGTCGGTCACTTCAGTCCTTTGCGTGCGTGCGTGGAGACGGACTGGAGGCGCGGGGCGGGCCCGCACCGCGCCTCCAGTCCGCTGGTGGGTTGCGGTCTAGAACCCGGCCTGGCCGGTCACGACGGCACGGCCGACGACCAGCTTCTGGATCTCGTTGGTTCCTTCTTCGAAGCGCTGCGCGCGCGCGTCGCGGTAGACGCGCTCGATCGCGTTGCGCTTCCAGTAGCCCTGGCCGCCGTGCACCTGCAGGGCCTTGTCGGTGACGCGGGCGAGCATGTCGACGGCGACCATCTTCGAGGCGCTGGACAGCGTCCCGGCGTCCGGACGGTCCTCTTCGTAGGCACGGGCGGCCTCGAGCACGAGCGCGCGGGCCGCGGCGATGTCGGCGTAGTTCTCGGCCAGGTAGAACTGGATCGCCTGTCGGCTGGCGAGCTTCTTGCCGAACGTCTCGCGCGTGTTCGCGTACTCGACCGCGAGCTCGTTCGCACGCTCGGCCAGGCCGACGGCGCTCATCGCGACGGACACGCGGCTCGGCAGGAGGAAGCCGCCGAGTGCGACCTCGAGGCCCTGCCCCTCGGCACCGAGCAGCGCGCTCGCGGGGACCGGGACGTCCGTGAAGCGGAGGATCGCGTGGTCCGTGCCGCGGATGCCCATGGTGTCGGAGTCGTCGATCACCTCGGCGCCCGGCAGCCCGCTGTTCGGCATGAGGAACGCGACCGTGCCGTCCTGGCCCGTGGTGCCCTCGAGGCGCGCGGCGATGAGCCAGTAGTCGGCCTTCACGCCGAACGTGATGAGGTGCTTCTCGCCGTTCATCACGTACGTGTCGCCCTCGCGACGGACGGTGGTGCGGATGTCCGCGCCGGTGCCGGCGGTGGCCTCGGTCAGGGTGAACGCCACGAGCTTGTCACCCGCGACGCTCGGCTTGACGACCTGCTCGATCTGCTCCGGCGTCGCGTACGGCTCCATGGCGCGCCACGTGCCGTTGATGACGTGCACGAGCATGCGGATCGAGGCGTGCGAGCGGGAGACGATCTCCATGATCTCGAGGTACCGCGAGAACGGGATGCCCCGGCCGCCGAGCTCCTCAGGCGCGGCGAGGCTGAGCCAGCCCTTGTCCTTGAGCTCCTGGAAGAGCTCGGGCGACACCTGCCCGGTGCGCTCGATCTCCTCGGCCCACTCCTCGCCACGGCCGCGGACCCACTCGGTCACCTCGGCCTTGAGCTCCTGGAAGGCGGCTTCGGTCTGGGGCTCCATGACCATCGTCATCGTTCAGTTCTCCTTCGTCGCGACGAGCGCGGCTGCCTGCTCGCGCAGGACGTTCTTCTGGACCTTGCCGACCGCGTTGCGCGGCAGTTCGGCGATGTACTCGAGCCGCTCAGGCCAGTAGTACTTGCTCACGCCGGCCTTGTCGAGCGCGCGCTGCATCCCGGCGAAGTCGAGCAGCTCCGCGCCGGCTGCCGGCACGACGAACGCGCAGGCACGCTCGCCGAGGCGGGCATCCGGCATCGCGACGATCGCGACGTCGGTGACGAGCGGGTGCTGGTAGAGCAGGTTCTCGATCTCGACGACCGGGATCTTCTCGCCACCGCGGTTGATGACGTCCTTGATGCGGCCCGTAATCGAGAGGAAGCCCTTCTCGGACACCTTCGCCAGGTCACCGGTGCGGTACCAGCCGTCCTCGGTGAAGACGTCGTCCGTCAGGTCGGGGCGGTCGAGGTACCCGTCGAACATCGTCGGCGAGAACAGCTCGAAGTTGCCCTCGGTGTCCGCCGGGAGCTCGTGCCCCTCGTCGTCGACGATGCGGATCCGGATGCCGGGCAGCGCGCGACCGTCGTGGCCGTAGGCGTCCGCCGGGTCGTCGGTCGGGCTGGAGAGCGCCCCGAGGCAGGTCTCGCTCGTCCCGAACGCGCCGAGGATCGCGGTGCCGAGCACCGTCGCGGCACGCTGGGCCAGTGCACGGGGCACCGCGGCGCCGGTCGGTACGAAGATCCGGAGCGACTCCGGCTGCGGCGCGCCCGCCTCGACCAGGTCGACGAGGTCGGTCAGGAACGGCGTCGCGCACTGCACGAACGTGGCCCCCGCGGCGCCGAACGCCTGCTCGAGGGCGACGGTGCCGTCCCAGACGGGCTGGATGACCTGGGGCGCACCGAGGCGGAAGGCCAGGAGCATGCCGTACAGGAAGCCGGTCTGGTGGGCGAGCGGCGACGGGATGTAGATCCGGTCCTCGCTCGTCAGGCCGGACTGCGCGACGTGCATCGCCGTCGCCAGGCCGAGCGTGCGGTGCGGGTGCTGCACGCCCTTCGGCTCGCCGGTCGTGCCGGAGGTGAAGAGCAGCTGGCAGACGTCGTCCGGGCCGGGCGCGTGGGACAGGATCTGGTCGACGTCCACCTGCACCGAGTCGAGCGCGGTGTCGAAGTAGCGCCAGTTCCACTCGCTCGCGGCGACGCGGTCGGCGGCGTCGGCGGGCAACGGCGGCTGGTTCGTCGGGCTGTCCGCCTGTCCGCGGGCCTCGGAGCGGAGCACGACCACGTGCTCGACCGACAGGCGGCGCTTCTGGGCCTTCGCCTCGTCGATGACGTCGAGCAGCTCGAGGGCCGGACGGCGCTTGCGGAACAGGTTCGGCAGGAACACGACCCGGGCACGGGAACGCGCGAGGGTCATGGTCGTCTCGCGGGGCCCGAACACCGGCATGATCGGCGTCGCGACGGCACCGATCTGGATCGCGCCGAGGCTGATCGACACGAACTCGCGCCAGTTCGGCAGCTGCATCGCGACGGACTCCCCGGTGCGCACGCCGAGTTCGAGGAGCAGCGCGGAGACCTTGTCGGCCTCGTCCTGCAGTTCCTTCCACGTCGTGTTGACCGGCTCCGGACCGCCGACCTCGATGACCGCCAGGCCGTCCGGGTCGGTCTGCGACAGGGCGCGGACCTTCTCGCTCAGGACGAGCGGGTCGGCGTCCACGCCGGTCAGTTCGGGCATCGGGTTCGTCGCTTCCTGGGCGTCGCCGAGGTCGGTGCGCTGCGGCGTCAGATCTGCGCGCTCGGCGGCGGCCTCGGCCGCGTCGGTCCGGTCGTCCCGGGCCACCTGGGCGGCGAGGCCGTCGCCGACCTCCATGTCGAGGCCGACCGAGTTCATCGCCTCGAGGAAGGTCGGGTACGAGATCCGGTACGCCCGCGGGTAGGTCAGTGCGGAGACCCCCTCGGCCTTCGACGCGGCGACGGCGAGGGACATCAGCACGCGGTGGTCGTTGAACGACGACATCGGGGAGCCGTGCAGCTCGCCCGGGCCGACACCCGTCACGCGCAGTTCGTCGGCACCCTGCTCGGCGCGGCCGCCCATCCGGTTCAGCTGGAGCATCGCCGCGACGCGGTCGGACTCCTTCAGCCGGATGTGCGCCACGTTCCAGAGTCGGGTCGTGCCCTCGGCGAAGGTCGCCATCGTGGACAGGATCGGCAGGAGGTCCGGGATGGGCTGGCAGTCGATGTCGAGGGGCTTCAGGGGGGAGCCGTCGTGCTCGATGCGCACGAAGCCGGTCTCCTCGTCGATCCGCATCGGGACGCCCATCGCCGTCGCGAGGTCGAGGAACTCGCTCTCCGGGTGGTCGGTCTCGGCGGTGGTGAACGCCGTCATGCCGCGCAGCAGCACGTTCGACTCACGGATGCCGGCGGCCGCGATGCCGAACGCGGCCGAGCCGATGTCCGGCGGGATCACGTAGTCGTGCGGCGTGGCCTGCTGGTTCGCCGGGATCCGGTACTCGAGCCAGTCGTCGGACACCTCGACCGTGAGTCCGAACTGGCGCATCATGCGGACGGTCAGCTCGACGTAGGGCTGCTCGTTGAGCCGTCCGCCGGTGATGTGGATGCGGGTGTCCTGCTCGGCGAACGGCGCCACGAGCAGCAGCCCCGAGATCCACTGCGACAGGGTGCCGGCGATCGAGACGTCGCCGCCGCGCGGACGCTTCGGCTGGACGGTGACCGGCGGGCAGTCGTTCGTCGCCTCGAGCTCGACGCCCATCTGCTGGAGCGACGTCAGCAACGCCTTGATCGGGCGGCGCTGGAAGTACTTCATGCCCGAGAGCGTCATCGGCTTGTCCGCCAGGGACGCCAGCCCGGTCATGAAGTACAGGGTCGTACCGGAGGACCCCATGTTCAGGATGCCGTCGGCTCCCCGGGAGCCGTGGTCGACGACGTCGGTCGCTTCGTACCGCCCGCCGAGGCCGGTGACGTGGTACTCGTTGCCACGACGCTTGACGTCGACGCCGAGCGCACGGAGCGTGCCCACGGTCCATTCGACCTGCCGCGTGGCACTGATCCCGGAGACGACGCTCGTCCCCTTCGCCAGCGACGCGAGCACCAGCGCGCGGTGCGCGTGGTACTTCGAGACCGGGATGTCGAGTTCTCCGACCAGCGGTGCGGACGTACCGCGCACGACCAACTGCATGCGTACCTCTTCCCTGTTGAGCGCTTCTACGGTACGCCCGGTGTGGATCTACTGTGAATCGGATCCGCACGACCGGAGCCGTCGTTCCTTGTGCGTGTCCGACAAGGTTCCGGGCAGGATGTTCAGCATGGACATCCGCTTCACCGAGTCCCGCCCGTCGACCATCGGCGTCGAGTGGGAGCTCCCCCTGGTCGACCGGGACACCGGCGACCTCACCCCGCGCGCACCAGCGGTCATCTCCGCCGTGCAGCAGCGCCTCGGCGACCACGACCGGGTGACCGAGGAGCTCCTCACCAACACCGTGGAGGTCGTCACCGGCGTGCACTCGCGGGTGCAGGACGCGACGAGCGAGCTGTCCGGGATCATCGGCGAGGTCATCGACGCCGCCGAACCGCTCGACGCGCAGGTCATGTGCGCGGGCACGCACCCCTTCGCCGTCTGGGACCAGCAGGAGATCACACCGGACAGTGAGCACTACACGACCCTCATCGACCGGACCCGCTGGTGGGGACGGCAGATGCTCATCTGGGGCGTCCATGTCCACGTCGGCATCGACGACCGCGACAAGGCGCTCCCGATCCTCGGCGCGATGCTGCCGTACGTGCCGCACCTGCAGGCGTTCACCGCGTCGAGTCCCTTCTGGGCGGGCATCGACACGGGCTACGCCTCGAACCGGGCCCTGATGTTCCAGCAGCTCCCCACGGGTGGCCTGCCGCCCCAGCTCGGCGCGTGGGCGAACTTCGAAGAGGTGGTGGACGACCTCACCCGCACCGGCGTCATCGAGGGGTTCAAGGACCTCCGCTGGGACATCCGCCCGTCGCCGGGGTGGGGCACGCTCGAGAACCGCGTGTCCGACGGCATCTCCACGCTGCACGAGGTCGGAGCCGTGACCGCCCTCGTCCAGTGCCTCGTCACCGCGATGTCCGACCGGCTCGACGCCGGCGAGACCCTGCCGACCATGCAGCCCTGGTTCGTCCGCGAGAACAAGTGGCGCGCTGCCCGCTACGGCATGGAGGCGGAGATCATCACGAACGCCGCCGGCGACGAACGGCTCGTGACCGACGAGGTGCACGACCTGATCGGGCGGCTCGACCCGATCGCCGAGCGCCTCGGCTGCCAGCAGGAACTGCACCACCTCGACACGATGATCGAGCGGGGCGCGTCGTACCAGCGGCAGCTCACGGTGGCGCAGGAGAACGGCGGCGACCTGCGCGCGGTGGTCCGGCACCTGGTGACGGAGTTCCGCGAGTCCCTCTGACCCGCGGGCGGGCCGGCGGGCCGTACCTGGTCGTTCCGGGCGTACCTGGTCGATTCTTCCGACCAGGTACGCCCGTTTCCGCTTTCCATCGCGGCCGTTCTGGGAAGGAACGTCGCGACGTGCCCACCCGCCCCGCGCCTCCAGTCCGCACTCACTCACCTGGTCGTTCCGGGCGTACCTGGTCGTTTGTTCCGACCAGGTACGCCCGATTCCCCATCCATCGCGGCCGTTCTGGGAAGGAACGTCGCGACGCGACCGCAGACGGACGGGACGCACGGTGCCCGCCCACCCCGCGCCTCCAGTCCGCACTCACTCACCTGGTCGATCCGGGCGTACCTGGTCGTTCCGGGCGTACCTGGTCGATTCTTCCGACCAGGTATGCCCGGTTCCGCTTTCCATCGCGGCCGTTCTGGGAAGGAACGTCGCGACGCGACCGCAGACGGACGGGAGGCGCGGTGCCAGCTGGCACCGCGCCTCCCGTCCGTCTGGCGGTAGCGACTAGCGACCCAGGAACTTCTGCAGGCTCGCGAGCTCTTCCTCGGTCGGCGCCTTGCCGCCCTTGGCTCCGCCACCGAGGCCGAGGCCGGACCCCTTCGGCGCCTGCTGCGGTGCCGCCGCGGCGCCGGCCGCGAGGGCCGCGCGCTTGGCGGGGTTGCCGACCTTCGACTTCTTCTTGCTGCCGCCCTGCTGCTGCTTCTTGCCGCCGTGCATGCCGGGGATCGGACCCATTCCGGGCATCTGCGGGACGCCACCGCGCGCGACGGTCTTCATCATCTTCGCGGCCTGCTCGAACCGGTTCACGAGGGCGTTGACCTCGGTGACCGTCGTGCCGGACCCCTTCGCGATGCGGAGTCGACGGGAGCCGTTGAGGAGCTTGGGGAGCTCGCGCTCCTGCTTCGTCATCGATTGGATGATCGCCTCGGTCCGGACGATCTCGCCCTCGTCGAAGTTGTCGAGCGCCTCGCGCATGCCCTTGGCACCGGGGAGCATGCCGAGCATGCCCTTGATCGACCCGGCCTTCCGGAGCTGCTGCATCTGCTGCAGGAAGTCGTTCAGGGTGAAGCTGTCGGACGCGATCTTGTCCGCGACCTTGCGGGCCTCTTCCTCGTCGAAGGCGCCCTGGGCCTGCTCGATGAGGGAGAGGATGTCGCCGAGGTCGAGGATCCGGCTCGCCATGCGGTCCGGGTGGAACGGCTCGAAGTCGTCGAGGCCCTCACCCGTGGAGGCGAACATGATCGGGCGGCCGGTCACGCTGGCGACCGACAGGGCAGCACCACCGCGGGCGTCGCCGTCGAGCTTCGACAGGACGACGCCGGTGAAGTCCACGCCCTCCTGGAAGGCGCGGGCGGTGTTGACGGCGTCCTGACCGATCATCGCGTCGATGACGAACAGGACCTCGTCCGGATCGACGGCCTTGCGGATGTTCGCGGCCTGCTTCATCAGCTCGGCGTCGACGCCCAGGCGGCCGGCGGTGTCCACGATGACGGTGTCGTACTGCTGGTCGACGGCTGCCTTGATGGCGTTCTTGGCGACCTTCACCGGGTCACCGACGCCGTTGCCGGGCTCCGGCGCGAAGACGTGCACGCCGGCCTGCTCGCCGACGACCTGCAGCTGCTGCACCGCGTTCGGACGCTGGAGGTCCGCCGCGACGAGCATCGGCGTGTGGCCGTCCTTCTTGAGCCACTTGCCGAGCTTGCCGGCGAGGGTGGTCTTACCGGCACCCTGGAGACCCGCGAGCATGATGACCGTCGGCGGCTTCTTCGCGAACTCGAGGCGACGCTGCTGGCCGCCGAGGATGCCGACGAGTTCCTCGTTGACGATCTGGACGACCTGCTGCGCCGGGTTGAGCGCACGGTTGACCTCGTCGGAGAGGGCACGCTCGCGCACCGCAGCGGTGAACGCCTTGACGACCTCGAGCGCGACGTCGGCGTCGAGGAGCGCCCGCCGGATCTCGCGGACGGTGCCGTCGACGTCGGACGGAGTCAGCCGACCCTTGCTCCGCAGATTGCGGAAGGTCTCGGTCAGCCGATCGGAGAGTGAACCGAATTGCGCCATGATCCGTCGATTCTACTGGTTCACGAGCAGGACCAACCCCGTCGGGCCGGTTCGTTCACCGCAGGAGGACGCCTTCGGCGAGCGCGACGGTCGTCCCGAGGCCGACGTCGACCACCACGGGAGCGGTCGACGGCGCGCGGTCGAGGGTCGGGAACCACTGCCGTCCGGGCGACACCAGGATGAGCAGGCCGTGCACGTCACCGACGGGTGCGAAGTCCGGCCCGGGCGGGTTGGCGTAGGCCTCGAGTCCTTGGTGGCGGAGCGCCTCGACCGCGCCGAGGACGTCGGGCACCGCGAGACCGACCTCGCTGACCGAGACGAGCCTGGCCGGGTCGGCAGGGCCACCCGGGTCAGGATCGCCAGCCGGACCGAGGTCGCGCCGCTCGATGAGCTCGAGCAGCTGGCGGTCCGGCCCCTCGAAGTACACCGAGCGCGAGTTCCAGCTCGGCGGACCCTCGAACTCGTCGGAGTCGTCCGTGCCGAGCACCGTCGCGACGTCCGCGATCCACGACTTCGCGGCCGCGAACGAGCCGGTCGGGATCGTGAACGCGAGGTGGTGCGCCCCGTTCATCCCCTCGTGCCCCCGGAACACGAGTTGCGTCGAGCCGACGGTGACGTGCGCAGCATCCCGCTCGACGTCGACCGGGCAGCCGAGTCGCTCGTAGAAGTGCGCCGTCTCGTCGAGCGCCCGGGTCGCGAGCTGGACCTGTCTGATCTCCATGCCCCCACCCCACATCCTCAACCGGGGTTGAGGTCAACCCCCGCGGAACACCTCCACCCGAACGGCCCACGCGACCTTGTTGGACGGAGTACAGAAACTGTCGTAGCCTGTCGCCCATGCCGGAACTCGAGATCGTCCGACGCCCGGGTCTCCTCGACTACGCCGAGGGGCTCGCCCTCCAGCAGCAGCTCCGCGCCGACGTCGTCGCGGGCCGCTCACCCGGAGCCCTCGTCCTGTGCGAGCACCCGTCCGTGTACACCGCGGGGCGCCGCACCGAACCGTCCGACCTGCCGACCGACGGCTCCCCCGTGGTCGAGGTCGACCGCGGCGGACGCATCACCTGGCACGGTCCGGGGCAGCTCGTGGCGTACCCGATCGTCCGGCTCGCCGAGCCACTCGACGTCGTCGCGTGGGTGCGCGACCTCGAGCAGGTGATCATCGACGCTGCAGCAGCGGTGGGCGTGCACGCCGAGCGGGTCGACGGCCGGAGCGGCGCCTGGACCACCCAGCAGGGCGGACGCGCCGCCGCGGGCGCCACCGCCGCGAAGGTCGGCGCCATCGGACTGCACGTCGCCGAGGGGGTGACGAGCCACGGCATCGCGATCAACTGCACGAACGCGCTCGACGCCTACGCCGCGATCGTCCCCTGCGGCATCGCCGACGCCGGCGTCACGACCCTCAGCGCCGCCGCCGGCCGCACGGTCTCCGTGGACGAGGTCGCCGCGGTGGTCGCCGAGCGCACCCAGGCCGCGGTCGACGGCATGCACTCCAGGAACCGGATCAGCAGCACCGCACGACAGGAGACCCTCGTATGACCCTCGCCCCCGAAGGCCGCCGCATGCTCCGCGTCGAGGCGCGGAACGCCGAGACCCCGATCGAGACGAAGCCCGGGTGGATCAAGACCCGGGCCACCCAGGGCCCGGAGTTCCGCGAGCTGTCCGCCCTGGTCAGGGACAAGCAGCTGCACACCGTCTGCCAGGAGGCAGGCTGCCCGAACATCTTCGAGTGCTGGGAAGACCGCGAGGCCACGTTCCTCATCGGCGGTTCCCAGTGCACGCGCCGCTGCGACTTCTGCCAGATCGACACGGGCAAGCCCGAGCCGCTCGACCGCGACGAGCCACGCCGGGTGGCGGACTCCGTCGTGTCGATGGGGCTCAAGTACGCCACGGTCACCGGCGTCGCCCGGGACGACCTGGAAGACGGCGGCTCCTGGCTGTACGCCGAGACCATCCGCCAGATCCACGAGCACTCCCCCGGCACCGGCGTGGAGATCCTCGTGCCGGACTTCAACGGTCGATCGGATCAACTCGGCCAGGTGTTCGACGCCCGGCCCGAGGTCTTCGCCCACAACGTCGAGACCGTGCCGCGGATCTTCAAGCGCATCCGCCCCGCGTTCACGTTCGAGCGCTCCCTCGACGTCATCACGCAGGGTCGCGACGCCGGGCTCGTCACGAAGTCGAACCTCATCCTCGGCATGGGCGAGGAACGCATCGAGATCGAGGACGCCCTGCAGCGCCTGTACGACGCCGGCACGGACATCATCACGCTGACGCAGTACCTCCGCCCGTCGCCCCGGCACCTGCCGGTCGCCCGCTGGGTCAAGCCGGAGGAGTTCGTCGAGCTGCGCGAGGTCGCGGAGCAGATGGGCTACGCCGGCGTGCTCGCCGGGCCGCTCGTCCGCTCGTCGTACCGCGCCGGACGACTGTGGGCACGCGCCACGGTCGCTCGAGGCGGCACGGTGCCGGAGCACCTCTCCCACCTGCTGGACGCAGCGCCGGGCCGACAGGCGGTCTGACCAGCGGCGCGCGGCCCGCAGACGCGACCGCACGACAGACGGGAGGCGCGGTGCCAGCTGGCACCGCGCCTCCCGTTTCGTTGCGTGCCCCGGATCAGGGCGCGTGGTCGCTACGCGCGACCGCGGATGCTCCGGAGGAGCCAGCCGATGACCGCCAGCAGGATGAGCACGATGCCCACCCAGAGCAGGAACTTCAGGGCACCGACGAAGATGCCGCTGAAGAGCAGGACGAGGCCGACGATGATCGCGATGATCAGCAGTGCGGGCATGAGGGTCTCCTATCCCTGGAACGAGACCGAGCGGATGCCCGGGCCGACAGGGACGCTACTCGGATTCAGCCCACGAGGTTCTGCACGAACACGTGCGGGGTGAAACCGGTGAGGTCGTTGATGCCCTCACCCTGCCCGATCAGCTTGATCGGGATGCCGGTCTTCTCCTGCACGCTCAGCACGAAGCCGGCCTTGGCCGACCCGTCGAGCTTCGTGATGACGAGCCCCGTGACGCCGGCGCCCTCGATGAACGCCTGCGCCTGCGCCAGACCGTTCTGGCCCGTGGTGGCGTCGAGCACGAGCAGGACCTCGGCGATCTCGGTCTGCTTCTCGACCACGCGCTTGATCTTGGTGAGCTCGTCCATCAGCCCGGCCTTGGTGTGCAGTCGGCCGGCGGTGTCGATGACGACGATCTCGGTGCCCTCGCGGATGGCCTTCTCGACCGTCTGGTAGGCGACCGACGCCGGGTCCTGCCCGGGCTGCGCGGGCCGCACGACGTCGACACCAGCACGCTGCGCCCACGTGGCGACCTGCTCGACGGCGGCCGCGCGGAAGGTGTCAGCCGCGCCGACGAGCACGGTGCGGTCGTAGGTCTTGAGGAACTTGGCGAACTTGCCGATCGTGGTCGTCTTGCCGACGCCGTTCACGCCGACGACGAGCACCACGGCCGGCCGCGCGCTGAGCTTCAGGGTGGTGTCGAGCTTCGAGAGCCGTTCCTCGAGCACTTCGCGGAGCATGCGCTGCAGGTCAGCGGGGTCGGTCGTGCCGTACCGGTCGACGCGGGCATGGAGGTCCTCGATGATCTCGTCCGCGATGTCCGGGCCGAAGTCCGCACCGATCAGGGCCGTCTCGAGGTCGTCCCACGTCGTCTCGTCGATCGTCTTGCGCTGGAACAGCCCGCGCAGCCGGGAAGACAGTGACCAGGAACTCGCCATGCTCCCAGCTTAGAGCGCGGCGCACGTCGGCTGTGCCCGGTATGCTCGGGGACACGAAGGGGAGTATTCCTCCTCGGTGTCCCCGTCAGTACGGTCCGGAACGATCCGGACCCGGGGCGCCGGTCGTGTGGCATCACTCTGGTGGCACACGGCGGAAGAGACCTTCAGGCCTCGGCGTACCCACCACCTGGTTGCGCCCTCACCTGAAGGAATTCCGTGGACGTCCCTCTATACGTCTGGCTCCTCACCATCGCGGGCATCCTCGCGCTGCTGGTGTTCGACTTCTTCTCGCACGTGCGCACCCCGCACGTCCCGCACATCAAGGAATCCGCGTTCTGGTCGGTGTTCTACATCGGCCTCGCGATCCTGTTCGGTGTCGGCATCCTCGTCTTCGGTGGCGGTCAGGCCGGCGGTGAGTACTTCGCCGGCTGGCTCACCGAGAAGGCGCTGTCGGTCGACAACCTCTTCGTCTTCCTCATCATCATGTCGAGCTTCGCGGTGCCGAAGGAGTTCCAGCAGAAGGTGCTGCTCGTCGGCGTCGCGATCGCCCTGGTGGCCCGTGGCGTGTTCATCGCCCTCGGCGTGACGATCATCGACAACTTCTCGTGGGTGTTCTACCTGTTCGGCGCGCTGCTGTTCTGGCTCGCCTGGTCGCAGGCCCGCAGCGGCAACGAGCACGGAGCGGAGGAGGGCGACTCCCGCCTCATCCGGATCCTCCGTCGCATCATCCCGACCTCGAAGGACTACGACGGCGACCGCCTGACCACCAGGGTCGACGGCAAGCGGCTCTTCACGCCGATGCTGCTCGTCATGGTCGCGATCGGCCTGACCGACGTGCTGTTCGCCCTCGACTCGATCCCGGCGATCTTCGGCCTGACGCAGGACGCCTTCATCGTGTTCACCGCGAACGCGTTCTCGCTCCTCGGCCTCCGCCAGCTGTACTTCCTCATCGCGGGGCTGCTCGAGCGGCTCATCTACCTCGGCCAGGGGCTCGCCGTCATCCTCGGGTTCATCGGCGTCAAGCTGGTCTTCCACGCCATGCACGTCAACGAGCTCCCCTTCATCAACGGCGGCGAGCACATCGAGTGGGCGCCCGAGATCCCGATCTGGTTCTCGCTGAGCTTCATCATGCTGACGATCGCCGTCGCGACGGTCGCGTCGTTGGTGGTGTCGAAGAAGCGCGCGGAGCGCGGGCTCACCCCGACGGGCGAGCCGAAGCCGGTCGAGGCCGACGCGAAGTAGTCGCGACCGCCGACCGACGGGAGGCGCGGTGCCAGCTGGCGCCGCGCCTCCCGTCCGTCTGCAGTCGCGTCCGCAGGACGCCCGCCCGCTCGCTCGCTCGCTCGCGAAAGCGACAGATCTCGCGGTCCGGTCGCGGTCCCTCCCGCGAAAGCGACTCGATGCCGCGGTATAGCGGCGGGAATCTGTCGCTTTCGCGAGCGCCCGCGGCCCGCAGCCCCCGCCGCGGCGCAGCGGCGCGGCGCGCTACGCGACCGCGTCGGCCGGCTCGCGCTCGCGCTTCTGGACCCGCTGCCCCACGACCGCGGAGACGCCGTCCTGCCGCATCGAGACGCCGTACAGCGCGTCGGCGATCTCCATCGTGCGCTTCTGGTGCGTGATGACGATGAGCTGCGACGACGCCCGCAGCCGCTCGAACACGGTGAGCAGGCGCCCGAGGTTCGCGTCGTCGAGCGCCGCCTCGACCTCGTCCATGATGTAGAACGGCGACGGACGGGCCGTGAAGATCGCCACGAGGAGCGCCACCGCCGCCAGGGACCGCTCGCCACCGGACAGCAGCGTCAGCCGGTCGATCTTCTTGCCAGCGGGCTTCACCTGGACCTCGATGCCGGTGTTCAGCATGTCGTCGGGGTTCGTCAGCGTGATCGAGCCCGAGCCGCCCGGGAACAGGATCGGGAAGATGACGTCGAACGCTTCCTTCGTGTCGTTGAACGCCGACTCGAAGATCGTCTGCATCTTCGTGTCGAGCTCGTCGATGATCGTCATGAGGTCGGTGCGGGTCTTCTGCAGGTCCTCGAGCTGCTCGGCGAGGAACGCGTGCCGCTGCTCGAGTGCCTGGAACTCCTCGAGCGCGAGCGGGTTCACCTTGCCGAGCTGGCCGAGGTCGCGCTCGGCCGCCCTGAGCCGGCGCTCCTGCTCGGCCCGGTCGTACGGGACGGTCTCGACGTCGGCGGGGTCGACCTCGTCGGTGGCGTCGAACTCGGGCAGCGCCGGTCCGCCGGGCAGGGTGGACTCGGCATCGACGAGCTCGGGCACGTCGGAGTCGACGTCGGCCTCGGCGTCGACCTCGGCGTCGGTCTCGTCCGTCGTGGGCTCGATGCCCGCTGCCTCGGCTGCGGCGGCGGCCGCGGCGCGCTCGGCGTCACGGTGCTTCCGTGCGAGGACCCGGGGGTCGACGAGCACGTCGACCGGCACCGGCACGTGCGGCCCGTACTCCGCGACGAGCACGGCCTCGGCGAGCCCGAGCTCGCTCTGCGCGCGGTCGAGCACGCCGGACACGTGCAGCTTCTTCTCGTAGATCTCCATCTCGAGCGAGTGCACCCCGTCCGTGATGGTCTGCAGCCGGTCGCGGAGCTCGCGCTCCTCGTTCCGGATGGTCTGCAGCTCGGTGTTCCGCTTCGACCGTTCGGACTCCTCGGTCGCGAGCTGCACGCGGGCCTCGGCGAGTGAACGGTCCACCGCACCGAGGAGCCCCGGCAGGTCGGCGAGGACGCCTTCGGCCACCGCGATCTGCCCCCGACGGATGACCGCGAGGCGTGCGGCTTCCTCGGCGGCGGCACGTTCGGCCTCGAGCTGGCGTTCGAGCTGGTCCGCCCGGCTGCGTTCGGACCGGACCCGTTCGCGGACGGTCTCGATCTGGATGCGCTGTTCGATCTCCGCGGCCCGGGCCGCCTCGAGCGCGTCCTGCAACCCCTGGCGTCCGGACGCGTCGACCACGGGTCGCGGCCGTTCGGTGAACTCGTGGTGCGCGCGTTCCGCCTCGTCGAGCGCGGCACCGGCCGTCTCGACCGCGCCGTCCGTCTCGGCCAGTGCGGCCCGGAGTCGCTCCACCTCGGCTGCGGCGTTCTCCGCCTTCGCCCGCGTCGACGCGCTCGACCGGTCGTACTCGGCCTTCGCCTTCGCGTACGCGCGGGACGCCGCGTCGGCGTCGTCCGCCCGGCGGCGTGCGTCCTCGACGGCGGTGCGTGCGGCCTGGAGGCGCGTGGCCGCGTCCTCCGCGTCGCTCGCGATCGCCTCGCGGCGGGTCACGGCGTCGTCGCGCTCCGCGACGAGTTCGATGCGGGAGGTCACCCGGGCACCGCCACCGGTCACGCGGACCGCGCGGACGAGGTCACCGGAGCGCGTCACGACCGTCGCGTGCGGGGCGGCGGCGAGCACGGCCTGCAGGTCGACGGGTGTCTCGTCGGCCGACGCGTCCGCGATGAGCGTGTCCCGCAGGATGGCGGCGATCGCCGGCGGTCCCTGCACGAGGTCGAGGGCCCGACGGACCCCTGCGGGCAGACGCTCGGGCAGCGTGGGGGCATTCCCCGCTGCGTCGGCGACGACCACGTCGATGCGGCCGATGTCCTCGGCGCGTGCGTGCGCGATGGCGTCGAGCGCGACCGTGCGGTCCTCGGCGAGTACGGCGTCCGCGAGCCCGTCGAGGGCGATCGCGATCGCTGCCTCGAAGCCGGGCGTCACCGTCAGGCTGTCGGCGAGGCGACCGACGATGCCGGCGCGCCCGGCGTCGATGAGCGCCTGCGAACCGTCGCGCACGTCGATCGACATGCCGAGCGCGGCCACACGGGCATCGAGGGCGTCCCGCTCGCGTTCGAGGGCGTGCAACCGGTCGCGGTGCTCGTCGCGTGCGGTCTGGGCTGCCTCCTGCTGCTCGCGGGCAGTTTCGAGCGCCGTGGTGAGCGCCGCTTCGTCCACGCCCTCGGACGGGTCGGTCCCCAGTTCGGCGAGGGCCGCAGCGGCACGCTCAGCGCGCTCCCGGGCCTCGGTGAATGCCCGTTCCCGGCGTTCCCGGTCCGCGGTGGCCGAGCCGCGCTTCGACCGGGCGACGTCCACCGCCGAAGCGAGCCGTTGCGCCTCGAGGTCGTGCTGGGAGACCAGGGCGGCCTGGGCGGCGATCCGCTCGTCGAGGGCGTCGAGCGCGGCACGGGCGTCCTGCACCTGCTGCGCCGCGGTCGCCATGCCGCCCGTCATCGCTGCGGCCTGGGCCTCGAGCCGGTCGGCCTCGTTCCGGACGCCCTGCACCTGCTCTGGCGTGATCGTCGGGCCCTGCTGGGGCGCATCGGCCTGCTGGGCGAGGAACATCAGCCGCTGGTTCGCCAGGCTCGACAGCCCCCGGAGTCGCTCCTGCACGCTCTCCAGCCGGTGCACCACCGTCCGGGCGCGGTCGACGTCGTCGCCGACCATGCTCTGCTCGACGTGCTGCTGCCGGACCCGGGTCTGGTCGAGCCGCTCCTGCAGGACGATGCGCTCGGACTTGCGGCCGGCCTCGACCTCCTGGTGCTCGTGCAGCTCACGGCGCAGCCGGACCACGTCGTCGGCGAGGATGCGCGCCTTGGCGTCACGGGCGACCGCGGCGACGGACTGGGCCTTGCGTGCGACCTCGGCCTGGCGACCGAGCGGCTTCAGCTGGCGGCGGATCTCCCCCGCGAGGTCGGACAGCCGCGTCAGGTTCGTCTGCATCGCGTCGAGCTTGCGGAGGGTCTTCTCCTTGCGGCGGCGGTGCTTCAGGATGCCCGCGGCCTCCTCGATGAAGCCGCGCCGATCCTCCGGGGTCGCGTGCAGGACCTTGTCGAGCTGCCCCTGCCCGACGATGACGTGCATCTCACGGCCGAGCCCGGTGTCGCTCAGGAGCTCCTGGACGTCGAGCAACCGGCAGTTCTCGCCGTTGATCGCGTACTCGCTGCCGCCGTTGCGGAACAGCGTGCGGGAGATCGTCACCTCCGAGTACTCGATCGGCAGCAGCCCGTCGGCGTTGTCGATCGTCAGGAGCACCTGCGCCCGGCCGAGGGGCCCGCGCGTCGAGGTGCCGGCGAAGATGACGTCCTCCATCTTGCCGCCGCGGAGGGTCTTCGCCCCCTGCTCCCCCATCACCCAGGCGAGGGCATCGACCACGTTGGACTTCCCGGAGCCGTTCGGACCGACGATGCAGGTCACCCCGGGCTCGAACGCGAACGTCGTCGGCTGCGCGAAGGACTTGAACCCCTTGATGGTCAGGCTCTTCAAGTACATGCGGTCTCCGGGTGTGCTGGCTCGCGTGCTGCTGGGCGGGGCTCGCTGGGCGGTGCTCGCTCGGCGTCAGGCTAACGCGTGCGAGGGCGTGGGCGCGGTTGGCACACGGGGCAGATGTGGCTCGACCGGTTCATGAAGGCCTCGCGCACGATCGTCGTCCCACAGCGCGGGCACGGCTTGCCCTGCTGCCCGTACACGTTCAGGCGCTGCGAGAAGTACCCGGACTGCCCGTTCACGTTGACGTACTGCGCGTCGAAGCTCGTGCCGCCGTCCTCGAGCGCCCGGGCGAGCACGCTGCGGACCTCGTCGAGGAGCAGCTGCAGCGACGCCCGCGGCAACCGGTCCGCCGGGCGGTCGTAGTGCAGCTTCGCGGCCCACAGCGACTCGTCGGCGTAGATGTTGCCGATGCCGCTCACCACGCCCTGGTCGAGCAGCACCCGCTTGATGCCGCTCGATCGCTTCCGTGCCATCCGGATGAACCGGTCGTCGTCGAAGGCGGGGTCGAGCGGGTCGCGGGCGATGTGGGACACCTGCTTCGGGATGCTCCGGCGCCACGCCGCGTCGGGGTCGGTGTCGTCGACGTGCCCGCCGAAGCCCGCGGGTGCGCCGTCGATCGTCGGGACCATCTGGTCGATCGCCATCGACCCGAAGGTGCGCTGGTCGACGAACTCGAGCTCGACCGGGGGCTCCGGCGTGCCGTCGCGGTCGATGCCTGCGGGCTGCACGTCGATGAGGATCCGGCGGTGCTTCGCGGCCTCGCGCCCCCTGCCGAGCAGGATCTGCCCGCTCATCCCGAGGTGCGCGACCAGCGCCTCGGCCGGGTCACCGGCGTGCACGGGCTCCAGCGGCATCCACAGGAACTTGCCCCGGCGGACCGCCGCCGCGACGGTGCGGCCCGTCAGCCGCTCGGCGAAGTCCTCGGCGGGGCCATCGTGCCGGGTGAGGGCGCGGTCGTCGACGACGTCGACGTGCAGGACGCGCGCACCGCTGACGGCGGGTTCGAGGCCGGCGCGGACGACCTCGACCTCGGGGAGTTCGGGCACGCGGTCAGGCCGCCCGGCCGGAGAGCCGCGTCCACGCCTCGAGCGCGGCGGCCATCTCGGCGGTCTTCTTGCTCGACCCGGAGCCGGTGGAGACGTCCTCGCCCTGCAGCACGACGGTCGCGTGGAAGGTCTTGTCGTGGTCCGGACCGGCCTCGGTCACGCGGTACGACGGGTTCCCGAGCGACAGGGTCGACGCGAGCTCCTGCAGGCTCGTCTTCGGGTCCATCGCGGCACCGAAGCGGTCCGGGTCGACCAGCAGTGGTTCGACGAGCCGGAGCACCAGGTCGGTCGCCGGGTCCGGACCGGCCGACAGGTACGTGGCACCGATGACGGCCTCCACGGTGTCGGCCAGGATCGACGACTTGTCGCGACCGCCGGTCTGCTCCTCGCCCTTGCCGAGGCGCAGGTAGGCGCCGAGCCCGATCATGCGGGCGATCTCGGCGAGGGCCACCGTCGACACCAGGCTCGCCCGCCGCTTGGCGAGGTCACCCTCGTCGAGCTCGGGGAACGACCGGTAGAGCTTCACGGTCACGGCCTGGCCGAGGATGGAGTCCCCGAGGAACTCGAGGCGTTCGTTGTGCCCGATGCCACCGTGCTCGTACGCGTACGAACGGTGGGTCAGGGCGAGCTGGAGCAGCTCGAGGTCGATGTCGGCCCCGAGCTTCTCCCGCAGACGAACGACGTCCGGCCCCACGGGGCGGGACCCCGTGGCGCCGGACGTCGCTGTCATGCGTGCGGTCCGATCAGACGTCGGCGACCTTGCGGCCCTTGTACTCCAGGTACAGGGGGGTGCCGGCGGAGTCCTCGACGACCTTGGCACGGTGCGGAAGGCTGTAGGTGACCTTGCCGTTCTCGATCGTCTTCACGAGCTGGACCGGCGCGGCCTTCCACTGCGAACGACGGGCGTGCGTGTTGGCACGGGACTGCTTGCGCTTGGGAACGGCCATGGTGGTTCTCTTTCGGTTGGTCGGTGGTCAGTGGCGAGGAACGTCAGGCCTGTCGGCCGTCGCCCTCGGGGCTCTGGTTCGGGGTGGTGTCGTCGGCGCTCTGGGAACCGCTCGGGGTGGATCCACTCGGGGTGAATCCATGCAGCGCGGCCCACCGCGGGTCCAGGACCTCGTGAGCACGCTGCTCGCCGATGTCAGCCAGTCGCTCGCCCGTCACCGGGTCGAGTCCTGGGCAGTCCGGTCGGCAGACCGGCTGGAACGGCAGCGCCAGCACCACCGCATCTCGAACGACCTGTTCACAATCCACGTGGTCATCGTGAACGAAGAAGTCGAAATCCTCCGAGGCATCATACGCGAACAGCTCCGCGAAATCGACCTCGACGGGTTCGCTGATCTCGATGAGGCAGCGCGAGCACTCCCCCGCCGCCTCGGCACTCGCGTGCCCGGAGACCAGGACGCCCTCGTGCAGGCCCTCGAGCCGGAGGTCGATCTGCATCGACGCGCCCTGTCGGACGGCGATGACGCCGGCCCCCATCGCGTCGGGCACCTCGATGTCGAGCGTGTGCTCGCGCATCTCACCCGGCCGGTGCGCGAGGTCGCGCACGCGCAGGGCGTAGGGGCTGTTCACGTGGGAAGACACGATCGACAAGCCTACATCGCTCCGGCCCACGAGTCGAGGCGGGGACGGGCGTGTCCCGTTCCGTCCGGCGTTCAGCGGCCGGTGTGCTCGTGCAGCGCCGCGGCCACCACCGCCGGGACGTACGGGGCCACGTCGCCGCCGAGGGAGGCGACCTGCCGGATGAGCGAGCTCGACACGTGCGCACGGGACGCCTCGGGCAGCAGGAACACCGTCTCGACGTCGGCGAGGTGCCGGTTCATGATCGCCATCGGGGTCTCGTACGCGACGTCCTCGCCGGAACGGACACCCTTCACCAGGACCGTCGCGCCGACCTGTCGGCAGTAGTCGACGAGCAACCCGGACGTCCACTCCCCGACCCGGACGTTGTCGGGAACGCCGGTCTCGACGAACGACTGCTCGATGAGGCGCACCCGGTCGACGGCGTCGAACATCGCGGGCTTCTTGTCCGGGTTGTGCACGACGAGCACGTGCACCTCGTCGAACAGCCTCGCCGCACGCCCGATCACGTCGAGGTGCCCGAGGGTCACGGGATCGAACGAACCGGGGACCACCGCGATCTGCGCCATGCCAGCGACGATACCGGGATCTGCTCGGTGGTCAGTTCTTGCCGAGGAACGCGGCGTCGGACTCGTCCAGCCGCCGAGCCAGGGCCTCGCGCAGCGCCGGGTGGCCCTCGAGCTGCGGATCGGGCTCGAGGACGCGCTCGGCTTCCTCTCGCGCGTCGACGATGAGGTCGGCGTGCTCGACCACCCGGAGGAGGTTGAGCGACGATCGACCACCCGACTGCCGTTCGCCGAGGACGTCGCCCTCGCGCCGGAGCTCGAGGTCGACCCGCGCCAGCTCGAAGCCGTCGTCGGACGCCGACACCGCGTCCACGCGTTCCCGCGAGGTCGTCTCGGCCTCTGCCGTGGTCACGAGCAGGCACACGCCGGCGTACTGCCCGCGGCCGATGCGCCCGCGGAGCTGGTGGAGCTGCGAGACCCCGAAGCGGTCGGCGTCGAGCACGGCCATCATCGAGGCGTTCGGCACGTCGACGCCGACCTCGATCACGGTCGTCGCCACGAGCACGTCGATGTCCCCCGCGGCGAAGGACGTCATGACGCGGTCCTTCTCCTCCGAGGTCATCCGGCCGTGCAGTACCTCGATCCGGCGGTCGGCGAGCACCGGCATCGTCCGCATCCGGTCCGCCGTGGCGAGCACGGTGGCCGGGGCACGCTTCGGGGCGTCGTCGCCCTCGGGGTCGGGCTCGCCGTCGTCCTCCGTGTGGGCGTCGTCGATCGCCGGGCACACCACGAAGGCCTGTCGCCCGTCGGCGAGTTCCTCGGCCATGCGGGTCCAGATGCGGGACTCCCAGCCCGGGTGCTCGGCGAGCGGCACCGTGAAGGTCTCGACGCCGGCGCGACCCGACGGGAGTCCGGTGATCGTCGAGACGTCGAGATCGCCGAACACCGTCATCGCCACCGTGCGCGGGATGGGTGTCGCGGTGAGGACCAGCACGTGCGGCGGCGTCACGCCCTTCGTGCGGAGCGCCTCGCGCTGTTCGACGCCGAACCGGTGCTGCTCGTCGACCACGACGAGGCCGAGCTCGGCGAAGTCGACCCGGTCGCCCAGGAGCGCGTGCGTGCCGACGACGAGCCGCGAACTGCCGGACGCCGCGGCGAGCAGCGCACGGCGGCGTTCGTCGGTGGACTGCGAGCCGGTGAGGATCACCGGGCGGAGCTCCGCCGCGAGGTCCGGGCCGAGGAACTTCACGATCGACCGGAGGTGCTGCGCAGCGAGCACCTCCGTCGGGGCGATGAGCGCGGACTGTCCACCGGACTCGGCCACCGTGAGCATCGCGCGGATCGCCACGAGGGTCTTGCCGGAACCGACCTCGCCCTGCACGAGGCGGTGCATGGGCCAGTCCGCCGCCAGATCGTGCGCGATCTCGGCGCCGACCGACTGCTGGTCCTCGGTGAGCGTGAACGGCAGGGTGGCGTCGAACCGTTCGAGGATGCCACCGGATGACGCCGTCCGAGGTGTGGCCGCGGTCGCGCGGGCGGCGATCCGGCGTTGCACGAGGGCGGTCTGCAGGACGAATGCCTCGCGGTAGCGCAGCGCCTCCTGCGCCCGCTTGAAGTCGGCCACCTTCTCGGGGCGGTGGAGCAGTTCGAGGGCGCGGCGGAACGGCACGAGGTCGAGCCGGGTCCGCACGCGCGCGGGGATCGGGTCGGGGACGTCGGGCAGGGTGTCGAGTACGATCGCCATCGACTTGGCGATCTGCCACGAGGTCAGCGTCGACGTCGCCGGGTAGATCGGGATCGGCTGCCGGGAGAACCGGATCGCCTCGTCCGACTCGGGGTCGGCGGTGGCCCGCGGGTCGTCGCGGTCGAACAGCTCGTAGTCGGGGTGCGCGAGCTGCCGCGCGCCCCGGTAGTCCCCGACCTTGCCGGAGAAGATGCCGCGCGCACCGGGCACGAGGTCCTTCGTGCGCCAGCCCTGGTTGAAGAACGTCAGGGTCAGCAGCCCCTTGCCGTCGCCGATCTTCGCTTCGAGGATCGATCCGCGTCGGGCTCGCATCGACCGTTCGCGGACGTCGACGACCTCGGCCACGATCGTCACGGACTCGCCGATCGCCAGCGAGTCGAGCGCCGTCAGCGCACCACGCTCGGCGTACCGGCGGGGAGCGTGCTCGAGGAACTCGCCGACCGTGCGGTAGCCGAACGCCTTCTCGACGGCGGCCGCCGTCCTGCCGCCGAGGACGTTCGCCAACCGCGCGTCGAGCGGTGCGGGACCGAGGTCCGGCACCGCCGGCTCGGTTGTCGTTCCGGTCGTGACCACACGTCAACGGTACCCGGCAGGACCGACGTGCCCCGTGCCTCCAGGCAGGCCTGTGGACAACCGCTGGAGCGCCCGGCGGCCCGCTACGGTGGCTGCATGACCCGCATCATCGCCGGCGCCGCCGGTTCCACGACGCTCCGGGTGCCGAAGTCCGGCACCCGACCGACGAGCGACCGGGTGCGCGAGGCGCTGTTCTCGTCGCTCGAGGCACGTGGGCTGGTCGACGACACCTCGGTGGCCGACCTGTACGCCGGCACCGGCGCCCTCGGGCTCGAGGCCGCGTCGCGCGGTGCGGTCGAGGTCGTGCTCGTCGACCGGGCTCCGGCGGCGGCGCAGGCCTGCCGCGCGAACGCGAAGGCCGTGCAGCAGCGCGTGCCCGGCGTGCGGATCGACGTGCAGCCGCAACCCGTGCTCGGGTACCTGCGCGGGACGGTCCGGACGTTCGATCTCGTGTTCATCGACCCGCCGTACGACGTCACCGAGCACGAGATCGCCGACGTGCTCGAGGCCCTGGTGCCGCGCCTCACAGAGGACGCCGTGGTGATCGTGGAGCGGAGCAAGCGCTCCGACGAGCCAGCGTGGCCCGCGGGACTCGAGCCGTTCAGCAAACGCAGCTACGGCGAGACCGTGGCGTGGGAGGCCGTCGTCTCGGCCCCGTAGTGCTGCCGACCCGGAGCGGTTCAGCCGGCGGCGCCGTCCCAGTCGGCGTAGGGGTCCCAGCCGGTCGTCGGCACGGTGACGCCCGCACGGATGACGTCCGCGTCGCCGCGGTCCACGACGACACCGATGCGTCGGAACCCCCCGGGCAGCGCCGCGTCCGGCGGGAAGGTCGCGAGCAGGCCGTGGTCCTCGCCACCGTGCAGCGCGACGTCGTCGAGGGCACGACCGTCGAGCTCGGCCTCGAGCGACAGCGTCACCCGGCTGGCCCGCGCGAGCCGTCCGGCGTCGATCGCCAGGCCGTCGGAGAGGTCGAGCATCGCCGTCGCACCCGCGGTGGCGGCGAGCGGCCCGTCCGCGATGGGTGGTACCGGGCGCCGCTGTCGTGCGACGTCCGGATCAGCGTCCGCGCCGCTCGCGACCGTTGCCGTGCGGGACGGTTCACCGGCGGTGTCGACGCCCTCGCGGAACAGTCGCGTCAGACCGCGCGCCGCCGCACCCAGTTCGCCCGAGACCGCGACGACGTCACCCCGTCGGGCACCGGAGCGGACGACCGGGGGCCGCCCCTGGAGGTCACCGAACGCCGTCACCGACACCGTGAACGTCGCCGAGGTGGACAGGTCCCCGCCGACCACGCCGCAGCCGGGCGCGAGAGCGTCCACGGCGAGGCGCACCCCGTCGGCGAAGGACTCGAGGACCGCGACCGGGGTGTCCTGCGGTGCTGCGAGCGCGATGACGAGGCCGGTGGGCACGGCACCCATCGCGCACACGTCGGAGAGGTTCGTGGCGGCTGCCTTCCACCCGACGTCCTCCGGCGACGACCACGCCCACCGGAAGTCCGGGCCGTGGACCATCATGTCCGTCGTCACGACGAACCGACCGTCGGGCGCGGCGACGACCGCGCAGTCGTCACCGGGACCGAGCAGCGGCGAGCCCGCGGGCAGCCGTCGGACGATGCGGTCGAGGACGACGAGTTCACCGAGCTCGCCCACGGTCGGTCCGGCCCAGGCGTCGTACGTCGCGTCCACACGAGAACGGTAGCCTGGACGTCGATGGACACCGTGCGCCGACCCTCCCGGACGATCGCGATCGTGGGCGTCGTCGTGGCCCTCGCCGCCGGACTCACGGGGTGCACGAACGCCGTCGCGATGTCCCCGGCACCCTCCGCGAACGACGCCGCGTGCGCCGCTGCCCAGGTGCGCCTGCCTGCGGCCGTCGACACCAAGTTCGACCTGCGCAACACCACCGCGCAGTCGACCGCCGCGTGGGGCGACCCGGAAGCGGCGATCTACCACTGCGGGGTCACGGTGCCGACGGTGTCCGACCTGCCCTGCTTCGACCAGGGCGGCGTCGACTGGATCCGGGACGACCGCGGCAAGCAGATCGTCTACACGACGTTCGGCCGCTCCCCCGCGGTGCAGGTGGTCATCGAGACGTCCCTGACCACGTCGCAGGTCATCCAGGACCTGACGGACGCCGTCTCGACCCTGCCGAAGGACGGGCACAAGTGCCTCGATGCGTCCGAGGTGCAGGGCTGACACTCTGACCGCAGGTCAGCGGACGGCTGCCCGCCCCAGCTCGATGAGCTCCGACACGAGTTCCGGGTAGGTGACCCCGGACGCGGCCCAGCACCGCGGGTACATCGACAGCGGGGTGAACCCCGGCATCGTGTTGACCTCGTTCACGACGAAGCCGTCGTCGGTCAGGAAGCAGTCGACCCGGGCGAGTCCCGCGCCGCCGATCGCCTCGAACGCGCGGGCACCGATCGACCGGATCTCGTCGGTCTGTGCCTCGGTGAGCGGCGCCGGGCAGAGCAGGGACTCGTCCCCACCGAGGTACTTCGACTCGAAGTCGTAGAAGCCGGCCTCGTCGACGACGATCTCGCCGGGCAGGCTCGTGCGCGGGACGCCGTCGCGACCCTCGAGCACGGCGACCTCGACCTCGCGGCCGATGACCCGCGGCTCGACGATCACCTTGGAGTCGTGCTCGAACGCCAGGTCCATCGCGGCGCCGAGCTGCGACGGCTCGTCGACGCGGGAGACGCCCATGCTCGACCCGGCGCGGGCTGGCTTGACGAAGAGCGGCCAGCCGTGCGCCGCGACGGCCTCGGCGACGTCCACCGGGTCGGCCGCCCACTCACGGCGGAGCACCGTGGTCCACGGCGCCACGCGGAGTCCGGCGTGCTCGAGCACGGCCTTCGCGACGTGCTTGTCCATGGCGAGGGCGCTCGCGAGCACCCCGTCGCCGACGTACGGCAGACCGGCGATCTCGAGCAGGCCCTGCACCGTGCCGTCCTCACCGAACGGGCCGTGCAGGATCGGGAAGACGATGTCGACGGCGACGGTCGTGACCGAGCCGTCCGGGTGCGACACGACGAGCTCGTTGGTGGCCGGGGACGTCGGGAAGGCGACACGCGTGCCGTTGTCCGGGACCGTCGGCAGCGCGCCGTCGCGGATCGCCAGCTGCGCCGGGTCGTCGGGCTGGAGTGTGAACGCGCCGTCCTTCGTGATGCCGACGGGGACGATCTCGTACACGGACCGGTCGACGACGTCCATGATGCCGCCGGCGGTCACGCAGCTGATCTCGTGCTCGCTGGAGCGGCCGCCGAACAGCACGACGACGGTCGTCGGCGCGGGAGCGATCGTGGGCATGGCAGTCCCCCTGGAGGTCGGGACCGGACCGGTCACTCGCCCTGGGGCTCGTCGGTCTCGGTGAGGTGCGGCGCGATGTTGCGCGGATCGAGCCTACCCGCGAGGACCTCGGCGACCTGTCCCACGATGGGCATGTCGACGCCGTTGGCCGCGGCCAGCTCGAGGATCGGGGCGACGGACGCCAGTCCCTCGGCGGTCTGGTTCATCTGCCGCACGACCTCGTCGAAGCGGTACCCCTGGCCGAGCAGGCGGCCGGCGGTGTTGTTGCGCGAGAGCGGCGACTGGCAGGTGGCGATGAGGTCGCCGAGCCCGGCGAGCCCGGACAGCGTCGACGGCTGGGCGCCGAACGACACCGCGAAGTCGGTCATCTCGGCGAGACCGCGGGTGATGATCGAGGCCTTCGTGTTCTCGCCGTAGCCGACGCCGTCCACGATGCCGATCGCGACGGCGATGAGGTTCTTCAGCACGCCGCCGAACTCGGTGCCGATCACGTCGGTGTTGATGAACGAGCGGAAGTACGGGTTCGTGGCGACGGCGGCGACGGCGCTGGCGGTCTCCGAGCTGGTCGACGACACCACGGCGGCGGTCGGCTGCCGGCGGGCGATCTCGAGCGCGAGGTTCGGCCCGCTCGCCACGGCGATCCGGTCGCGGTCGATGCCGAGGCCCTCGTGCAGGACCTCGCTCATGCGCAGCCCCGTCGCCTTCTCGACGCCCTTCATCAGGCTGACGACGGGCACGTCGGGGCCGAGCAGGTCACGGATGGCGGCGAGGTTGGACCGCAACGACTGCGACGGCACCGACACGTAGACCTGTTCCGCGCCGGACAGCACCGACTCGAGCGACGTCGACGCGGTCAGCGTGCGCGGGAGGTTGATGCCGGGCAGGTACTCGGAGTTCCGCTTCGTCTCGGTGATCTCCCGCGCGACCTCTGGTCGGCGGGCCCACAGCACGGTCCGGGCACCGCCCTCGGCGAGGACCTTCGCGAACGTGGTCCCCCAGCTGCCGGCACCGATGACGGCGACGCGGGGCTTGTCGGTCGACTGCATCACCACCCGGATCGCGGCGGTGTCGACTGCGCCCGGAGCGGCGACCGCGGGGTCCGGGTGGTCCTCGTGCGGGCGGAGGCCCGGTCCCTGGTCACTCAAACTTGCCGGTCTCCTTCTGGTTGTTCGCCGCCGGGTCCCAGCGGGTCGCGGGAGCCTGTTCCCCCCGGAGCTGCTCGAGCAGCGCCGTGATGTGCTGCATGAGCACCTCGGTCGCCTCGACGAGCACCTGCTGGTCGATCGGCCGACCGCGGTAGGCGGACAGGTCGACGGGGTCGCCGACGATGACGTCCACGCGCGACCGCGGGAACAGCCGCAGCTTCTTCGAGTACCGCGCCATGATCCCCTGCGTGCCCCAGTGGGCCATCGGGATCAGCGGCACGTCGTTCTCGAGCGCGATGCGGACGGCGCCGGTCTTGCCGCGCATCGGCCACAGGTCGGGGTCACGGGTGAGCGTGCCCTCGGGGTAGACGATGATCGCACCGCCCTGCTCGATGAGCGACCGCCCGCCACCGAGCGGGTCGCTCAACCGCGTGCGACCGGACCGCTCGACCGGGATCTGCCCCATGCCGGACATCAGCTTGCCGAACACGGGCACCGTGAACAGCGACGCCTTGGCGAGGAACCGCGGCGCACGTCGACTCAGGTACACGGCGGTGCCGACCACGAGCGGGTCGATGTTCGTGAAGTGGTTCGGCGCGAGCACGAACGCACCGTCCTCAGGCAGGCGGTTCGACCCCACCCAGTGGTAGTTCGACGAGAACCGGAAGACCGGGATCACGACCGAGGCGGTGATGCGGAACGCGCGGTTGAGTTCCCCGCGCTTCCAGCGCCGCCCGGGCACCGGCATGCCGGTCGCGACCGGCATGCCGGTCGCGACCGGCATGGCGGACGCACCACGCGCCTCCAGGCCGTCACCAGGACGCGACGGGCCGTCACCCGACTGCGAAGCCGACACCGCGCTCAGCCCGCGAAGTCGAAGTCCGCGCCGAGCTTCCGCAGCTTCGGGATGAAGTGCTCGTAGCCGCGGCTGATGATGCCGACGTTCGTGATGTGCGATTCGCCGTCGGCGGTCAGCGCCGCGATGAGGTGGCTGAAGCCGCCGCGCAGGTCGGGGACCCGCACGTTCGCGGCGTGCAGCGTCGTCGGGCCGGTGACGACCGCGGCCTGCTCGAACGGACGGCGGGCGACGCGACGGTCGTGTCCGGGCAGCCCCTCCTTGTGCACGACGATGTCGGCACCCATCTCGTTGAGCGCGTCGGTGAAGCCGAAGCGGTTCTCGTACACGGTCTCGTGCACGATGCTCTGGCCCTCGGCCTGCGTCAGGGCGACGACGAGCGGCTGCTGCCAGTCGGTCATGAAGCCGGGGTGCACGTCGGTCTCGATGACGACGGGCTTCAGGGTCTCGAGCTCCCGGTAGAACCGGATGCCGTCCTCCTGGATGTCGAAGCCGCCGCCGACCTTGCGGAAGACGTTGAGGAACGTCATGAGCTCCTGCTGCTTCGCGCCCTCGACGAAGATGTCGCCGTTGGTCGCGAGCGCTGCGGACGCCCAGCTGGCGGCTTCGTTGCGGTCGTTGATGGCGCGGTGCGTGTAGCCGCGCAGCGACGTGACGCCCTCGATGAAGATGACGCGGTTCGGCTCGACCGAGACGATGGCGCCCATCTTCTGCAGGATCGCGATGAGGTCCATGATCTCGGGCTCGATCGCGGCGTTCCGCAGCTCGGTGACGCCCTCGGCGAGGGTCGCCGACAGCAGGACCTGCTCGGTCGCGCCGACGCTCGGGTACGGCAGCTCGATGTACGCGCCCTTGAGGCCGTTCGGGGCCGTCAGGTGGATGCCGCTGACCTGCTTGTCGACGACCGCACCCATCGCTCGGAGGGCGTCGAGGTGGAAGTCGATCGGGCGGTCGCCGATGCGGCAGCCGCCCAGGTCGGGGATGAACGCCTCGCCGAGCTTGTGCAGCAGCGGGCCGCAGAACAGGATCGGGATGCGGCTCGAGCCCGCGTGGGCGTCGATCTCGGCGAAGTGCGCCGACTCGACGTTCGACGGGTCGAGGATGAGTTCGCCTCGTGCAGGATCGGTGATGCGCACGCCGTGCACCTCGAGCAGGCCGCGGACGACCTTGACGTCGGAGATGTCCGGGACGTCCTTGAGGATCGACGGCGTGTCGCCCAGCAGCGCCGCCACCATGGCCTTGGTCGCGAGGTTCTTCGCCCCACGGACCTCGATGCGCCCCACGAGCGGCTTGCCCCCGCGGATGACGATCTCGTCCGACTTGAGGCCCACGCGCGCCCCTGCGGCGGCTGCGTCCTGTACGAGAGAGTTCACTACTTCACCGGCAATGTCTTCGGCCGCCAACGGGAGCGGCGGGATTCGAACTCCGTGATCGAGGTCTCGTCACGGAGGGTGAGCCCGATGTCGTCGAGCCCTTCCATCAACCGCCAACGAGTGTAAGCGTCGATCTCGAACGGGACGTCCACATCGCCGAGCGACACGCGCTGGGCCACGAGGTCGACCGTCGCGGACACCCCCGGGTTCCGCTCGATCTCGGCCCAGAGCGCCTCGACTTCCGATTCGGTCACGATCGCGGTGACCAGGCCCTGCTTGCCCGCGTTGCCCTTGAAGATGTCCGCGAAGCGGGGTGAGATCACGACCGCGAAGCCGAAGTCGCGGAGCGCCCAGACGGCATGCTCGCGGCTCGACCCGGTGCCGAAGTCCGGACCGGCGACGAGCACCTTCGCGCCCTGGAACGACGGCTGGTTGAGCACGAAGTCGGGGTCCTGCCGCCAGCCGGAGAACAGTGCGTCCTCGAAGCCGGTCTTCGTGACGCGCTTGAGGTAGACGGCGGGGATGATCTGGTCGGTGTCGACGTTCGAGCGCTTCAGGGGCGCGGCGATGCCGGTGACGGTGGTGATCTTGTCCATCAGATGGCGCCTTCCAGGACGGTTTCGACTTCGGAGTTCTCGAGGTCCCACGGGCTCGACAGCGTCCCGCGGATCGCGGTGGCCGCGGCGACGAGCGGCGACACGAGGTGCGTCCGGCCGCCCTTGCCCTGTCGTCCTTCGAAGTTGCGGTTCGAGGTGCTCGCGCAGCGCTCCCCCGGTGCGAGCTGGTCGGGGTTCATGCCGAGGCACATCGAGCAACCGGCGAACCGCCACTCCGCGCCGAAGTCGGTGATGACCTTGTCCAGACCCTCGGCCTCGGCCTCGAGCCGGACCCGGGCCGAGCCCGGCACGACCATGACACGCACACCCGGTGCCTTCTGCCGGCCCTGGATGATCGACGCGAAGGCGCGGAGGTCCTCGATGCGCGAGTTCGTGCACGACCCCATGAACACCGCGTCGACCGCGATGTCCTTCATCGGCGTGCCGGCGGCGATGTCCATGTACTCCAGCGCGCGCTGCGCCGCCGCCTGGTCGTTCGGGTCGCTGTAGTCGGCGGGGTCCGGCACGTTCTCCGACAGGGAGACGCCCTGCCCCGGATTGGTGCCCCAGGTCACGAAGGGCTCGAGTTCGTCGGCGTCGATGAACACCTCGGCGTCGAACACGGCGTCGTCGTCGGTCGACAGCGTGTCCCAGTACGCGACGGCGTCGTCCCAGTCCTGGCCGGTCGGGGCGTGGTCGCGGCCCTGGACGTAGTCGTACGTGGTCTGGTCCGGGGCGACCATGCCGGCGCGTGCCCCGGCCTCGATCGACATGTTGCAGATCGTCATGCGCCCCTCCATCGAGAGCGCACGGATCGCCGAGCCGCGGTACTCGAGCACGTAGCCCTGGCCGCCGCCGGTGCCGATCTTCGCGATGACGGCGAGGATGATGTCCTTCGCCGTGACACCCGGACGCAGGGTCCCCTCGACCGTGATGGCCATCGTCTTGAAGGGCTTGAGCGGCAGGGTCTGCGTCGCGAGGACGTGCTCGACCTCGGACGTGCCGATGCCGAACGCCATCGCGCCGAACGCGCCGTGGGTGCTGGTGTGCGAGTCGCCGCAGACCACGGTGATGCCCGGCATGGTCAGGCCGAGCTGCGGCCCCACGACGTGGACGATGCCCTGCTCCTTGTCGCCCAGCGAGTGCAGGCGGACGCCGAACTCCTCGCAGTTGCGCCGCAGGGTCTCGATCTGGACGCGGCTGGTCGGGTCCGCGATGGGGCGGTCGATCGCGAGGGTAGGGGTGTTGTGGTCCTCGGTCGCGATGGTCAGGTCCAGGCGCCGCACGGGTCGGCCGGCCTGGCGCAGACCGTCGAACGCCTGGGGGCTCGTGACCTCGTGCACGAGGTGGAGGTCGATGTAGAGGAGGTCCGGGTTCCCGTCCTCGCCCTTGACCACGACGTGGTCGTCCCACACCTTCTCGGCGAGCGTCTTTCCCATGACCTCGACCTCCTCGTTCTCGTCGTCCGGCGCCGCTGTCGCGGCGTGATCGGGCGAGTCTAGCAGCTTGGTATACCAACGTGCGCCCGCCATCGTCGGTCACCCTGGAGGCGCGGGTCGGGTCCGCGACACCTGTCGCGGTGCGAAGATGGTCCCGACATGACGACACCTGCCCACTCGACCCGGACCGTGAACCTCGAGGGCGCAGCACGCGCCGCGATCGCCGGGGGTGCACCGCTCGCCCTGCTCATCGCCCTCGGGATGCCCGAGTACGCGGCGTTCGCGATGTTCGCCGGGTTCACCGCGATCTTCGGCGCCACCGAGCCGTACCGGCAGCGCGCGGTCACCACCGGGGTCGCCGGCACGATGCAGGCGCTCTGCATGTTCGCGGGCGTCGCGGTCTCGCTCGCCGGCTCGCAGCTCTGGTTGCAGACGGTGGGGCTCGTCGCCGTGCTCGTCGTCGCGGTGTGCACGCTGAGCGCGCTGCAGACCATCCCCGCCCAGCCGATCTTCCCGACGTTCGCGTTCGTGGTGTCGGCCCTCGTGCCGCTCAAGCCGTCTGATCTGCCGCTCGTCACGACGATCATCGTCTGCTCGGTCGTCTGGGCCTGGCTCGTCGCGATGTCCGGTTCGGTCCTCCGCCTGGTGTTCCACCCGCGGGCACCGCACCGCTTCCGCCCGCTCGCGCCGCGCAAGCACCGCTCGCTCGCCGTGCTGCGGACGCCCGCGCTCTGGGAGACGGTCGGCCTCAACGTCGTCGGCGCGCTCGTCGCCGGGGGCGTCGCCGAGACGATCCCCTGGCTCGGGCACCCCTACTGGGCCGTCATCGCGGTGGTGTCGACGCTGCCGGCGCTCCGACAGCGCCACACGGTCGTCCGGGCGTTCCAGCGGTTCATCGGCACGATCGGCGGCACGGTCATCGCGGTGGGGATCCTGCTGCTCGAGCCCTCGGCGTGGTGGATCGTGGTGATCGCCGTCATCGGGCAGTTCTTCGCCGAGATCTTCGTCGCGCGGAACTACGCCGTGACGCTGCTGTTCCTCACGCCGCTCGCGCTCGCGGTGTCGTGGCTGAGCCTGCCGGAGGCGCCGGAGCTCCTCGCCCTGGACCGCGTCGCGCAGACCACCCTGGGTGCCCTCGTGAGCGTGGCGCTGCTCCTGGTCGGCCGGGCGATCGAGCGTCGGCGGGGCCGGGCGCTCGGCGCGACGAGCGCGATCCGCACGGTCTGACCGCGTCTGCGCGGGGCGCCGCGCTCGCATCCCTGGCGAGAACGGGCGTACCCGGTCGTTCCTTCTGACCGGGTACGCCCGTTCCCACTTTCGATCGCACGCGTTCTGGGAGAGAACGGGCGCGGACGTCGGACGGGAGGCGCGAGTCGGGGCCGCCACGGGCCTCCCGTCCGTCAGGTGGGGACGCGGCGCTCACGCTACGCGCGTGCTCGGTCGCACCGTGCTCGGTCGCACCGTGCTCGGTCGCACCGTGCGAGGCCGCACCGTGCGAGGCCGCACCGTGCGAGGCCGCCGCAGTGTGCGAGGTTTCGCGTTCCGTGCGACGCCGTGCGGGTCCCACGGAACGCGAAACCTCGCACACTGCGATCGCGATCGCGATCGCCCGCGTCAGTCGCGCGGCTGGAGGTTCCAGGTGTCGATGACCGGGCGGCCGTGCTCGTACCCGAGCACGCTCACCGAGGCGGTCCCGAGCTTCAGGACGGCACCGTCCTGCGGCGCGAGGCGGATCCACGCGGCACCGAGCGCACGGAGGACGTGCCCGTGCGCGACGACGATCGCGTCCTGCCCGTCGGCGAGCACCGGACGGGCACGGTCGAGGATGCGCTCGACGCGGACGCGGACCTCGGCAGCGTTCTCGCCGGGGGTGTCACCGGCCGGCACCCCGTCGGTCCACAGGTCCCACGGGCCGTGCCGGAGCACCTTGATCTGCGGCGTCGTGAGCCCCTCGTACGCGCCGTAGTCCCACTCGTACAGGTCCTCGTCGAGGTCGGGGTCAACGCCGACGAGCGCCGCGGTGTCCCGGGCACGCTGCAGCGGACTCGACAGCGCCAACGCGAACGTGCGGTCCGCCAGGTACCGGCCGGCGCGCTTCGCCTGCTCGATGCCGTTGTCCGTGAGCGGGATGTCGGTGCGGCCGGTGTGCTGCCCGCTCTTCGACCACTCCGTCTCTCCGTGACGGACGAGGACGAGTTCGCCGGGGCGTTCCGAGGTCATGTGTTCCTTCCGAGCCAGAGGCCGAGCGCCGCTGCGCCGACCGAGACGACGAGCATCCCGAGGCCGTTCAGGACGGCGAGCCGGGGCTTGCCGGATCGGAGGAGCTGGACGGTCTCGACGCTCGCCGTCGAGAACGTCGTGTACCCACCCATCATGCCCGTTCCCAGCACCGCGACCGACCCGAGCGGGATGGTGCCCGCCTGCCCGAGGCCGGTGAGGAGCCCGAGGACGAGGGATCCGGAGACGTTGATGACCACGGTGCCGAGCGGGAAGCCCCGCACCCGCGCCTTGACCAGGCCGTCGAGCAGGAAGCGGAGCGCGGCACCGACGCCTCCGCCGACCGCGACGAGCAGCAGTTCGAGCGCGTTCACCGTGCGGCCCGCTCGGGACGGAGGGCCGCGGCGAGCAGGACGCCCGCGCCGACGGCGAGGAGCCCGAGCCCGACGGTGAGCAGGGCGTACCCGCCACCCGCCGTCCATCGCCCCGCGTCGAGGAGCCGTGCCGTGTCGTCCGCGAGCGTGCTGTACGTGGTGAACCCGCCGAGCACACCGGTGCCGACGACGAGCCGGAACGTGCGGCGCCGACCCACGTCGGGCCCGCGGTGCGCGAGTGCCTCGAGCAGGAGCCCGAGGCAGAACGCCCCGACGACGTTGATGGCCAGGATCGTCCAGCTGATGCCGTCGTGTGCGGGGAACGCCTCGGCGAGGAGTGCCCGGACAGCGGTGCCGATCGCGCCGCCGAGGGCGACGAGGCCGAGCATCGACCAGCGGAGGTGGGGCGGGCGTTCGTCGGGCACGGTGCTCCTATCGCCGAGCACGCCGGATCGTCTCCGCGCGTGCGGTGTTCTCGGGATAGGGACCGTTGGCGGCTTGCCGCGGTTGGGTCCGGCAGGCCCCACTGCCGGGTCTGACGACTCCGTCAGCGTACCGCGCCGGTGCACCGTGCCGTCGATCGGTCAGTCGACGACCGCTGCGGTGCCCTCGATCTCGACGAGCTGGTCGTCGTAGCCCAGGACGGTCACACCGAGCAGCGTGCTCGGGACGTCGTGGTCCTCCATCGCGGCGCGCACGACCTCCCACGCCGCGACGAGGTCCGCCTGGCGTGACGAGGCGACGAGCACACGGGTCTGCACGAGGTCCTCGATGCCTGCTCCGGCCGCGGCGAGCGCCGTGCGGAGGTTCGCCACGCACTGGGCGGCCTGCCCGCGGACGTCCCCGACCGCCACCGTCGCGCCGTCGGCGTCGAGGGGGCAGGCACCGGCGAGGAACACCAGTCGTGCGTCGACGGGCGCGGTCGCGGCGTAGGCGTACTCGGCGACGTCGCTGAGGGCGGTGGAGCGGATGAGCTGCACGACACTGGTCACGGAGCAAGCCTGGCAGAGCACGCGGTCACAGTGGTCCGGACTTTCCGGGAGACTGGATGGATGGCGACCCTCCGGCCGCCGTCTCCCTCCCCCGTCGCTAGGAGTGCTCCGCATGCCCGAGCTCCCGCTCGTGTTCGAAGTCGGCTCGATCGTCGCGCTCGTCCTGATCCTGCTCGCCGACCTCCTCATCGTGGCCAGGCGCCCGCACGTGCCGACGCTGCGGGAGTCGGCGGTCTGGGTCGGGATCTACGTGGGACTCGCGCTGGTGTTCGCCGTCGCGATGCTGGTGTTCGCCGGGACCGAGCCCGCCGGGCAGTTCCTCGCAGGCTGGCTGACCGAGTACAGCCTGAGCATCGACAACCTGTTCGTGTTCGTCATCCTGATGGCGCGGTTCTCGGTGCCGAAGACGATCCAGCAAGAGGTCCTCATGCTGGGCATCATCATCGCGCTCGTGCTGCGGGGCATCTTCATCCTGGTGGGCGCGCAGCTCATCGAGGACTTCTCCTGGATCTTCTACATCTTCGGCGCCTGGCTGGTGTGGACCGCGATCCAGCAGCTCCGCGGTGAGGACGAGGACGACGACAAGGACAGCTTCATCGTCCGTGTGCTGCGCCGCCGGGTCCGGATCACCGACACGTTCGACGGGATGAAGTTCCGGACCACCGAGGACGGCGTGCGGCACTTCACGCCGCTGCTGGTCGTCCTCATCGCCATCGGTACGACCGACCTGCTCTTCGCGCTCGACTCGATCCCCGCGATCTTCGGCATCACCGAGAGCGCGTTCATCGTCTTCACCGCGAACGTGTTCGCCCTGATGGGACTGCGCCAGCTGTACTTCCTGCTCGGTGGGCTCCTCGAGCGGCTCGTCTACCTGAAGTACGGCATCGCGTTCATCCTCGCCTTCATCGGCGTCAAGCTCGTCCTGCACGCGCTGCACGCCAACGAGCTGCCCTTCCTGAACGGCGGCGAGCACATCGAGTGGGCGCCGGAGATCAGCACGACGGTGTCCCTGTTGGTGATCGTGGGAGCGATGGCCGTCTCCACCGTCGCGAGCGTCGTCCGGGTCCGCCGTGACGACGCCCGGACGAAGGCCCCGAACGCCCCGCGAACGTCCGACTGACGCCCGAGCGTCACTTTCTTGCGCGGCGCGCCACAGGCAGCGCGCGGAACCGCTCCGCACGCACGACTTCGCCGGAAATGGGCAAGAATGCGTCCGTCGATCTTCCTTAGGCTCGGGGGAAACCCAACGACGGGAGGTTCGACATGTCGCAGTTCGTCCAGAAGTTCTCGCAGGACGCCATCGTCGGAGAACCCGAGGTCGTCGAGGACCGCCCGACGGTCCGTGCGCTCGCCGCGCACCCGGCCTGGCTGCGGCTGAAGGCCGCCGTCGAGTCGTTCCGTGCGCTGCAGGCGGAGGACGGCTCGGTACCCGACCAGGCGGACCACGCGACCGCGACCACGCACCTGGCCACGATCCTCCCGGCCATCGCCGAGCTGGCCCCCTTCTTCCCGCACGACGCGTCGTTCCTCCAGGCAGTCCGACGCGACTTCCAGCGGTGGGCAGACGAGGGGTTCGGCATTCCCGACTTCCTCGATTCCCTCAATGAATTCCAGCCCCAGCAGCACCGCGTCGACGGACTCGGACACCTGGTCGTCTTCCCGATGTACACACAGAACGGCAGTTCCTCGAGACTGCTCGAGGCAGTCCTGGTCGAGGTGATCTGGCCGGACTTCATCGCCGAACTCGAGTCCGGCGACCACAACAACGCATTGTTCGTCGCACTGCGGTTCGTCGACTTCACGCCGGGGTACGACACCAACTCCGCGGTGTTGTTCCCGGAGACGGTCGCGATGCGCGAGATCCCGACCTTCACGTGGGGCGCGATCTTCCAGGACCGCGAAGCCGCGCGGTACCGCAGGGTCGTCCGCGCCGCCGCGGCGATCACGAAACTCGACCTTCCCGAGGACGCTGCAGCGATGCTCGACGATCAGGAGCTGACCGAGCGGGTGTTCGTGATGTGGGACATCATCCACGACCGTTCGCACATGCGCGGTGACCTTCCGTTCGACCCGTTCATGATCAAGCAGCGGATGCCGTTCTTCCTCTACTCGCTCGAGGAACTGCGCTGCGACCTGACGGCCTTCCGCGAAAGCGTGCGGCTGCAGCGCGAACTCGACGCCCGGCCCGATGCCGAGCTCTCCGATGCGGACCGCGCGATCCGCGACCACGCACGACTGGTGCAGTACGCCGTCGTCTTCGATCGGATCTTCCGGTTCGCGATCACCGGCAGCCGCGTCCGCAACTACGACGGACTCGGCGGGCAGCTGCTGTTCGCGTGGATGCACCAGCACGACGTCCTGCACTGGACGGACACGCGGCTCACGATCGACTGGCCGGCGGTGCCGGACGTCATCATCGCCCTCAGCGACCAGATCAACGAGCTGTACTGGCGCTCCATCGACCGCCCGAAGTCGGCGCACTGGCTCGCCGCGTACGAGATGCTCACCCGCACGCTCACACCGCACCCGGCCTCCGCGTGGGCGCGCGGGCTCCCCGCCGAGACGCTCGCCGGGCCGCCCAAGGGCTACACCGACGCGGTGCTCGACGACGAGTTCCCGCTCTCGATGTTCTACGAGGCGCTCAACAAGAAGATGGCGACGGTGATCGCGTCGACCGCCGGCATCACCGGCTCCTCGTCCGTCGAGGACGTCGCCGCGTGAGCGACGGCACCGCGACCGCCGGCCCTGCGGCCGTCGGGCCGCTGTCCGGTCGTGTCGTGCTGATCGCCGGTGCGACCAGTGCGAGCGGCGCGGCGGTCGCGCGCGCACTCACCTCCGCCGGTGCGGCCGTCGTCGCGGTCGGCTCCAGACCGGACGCCCTGGAGGCACTGCAGGCGTCCGTCCCCCGCGTCACCACCCACACGTGCGACCTCTCGGACCTCGGTGCGGTCACCGCGCTGGCCGCGGCGGTCCACGCCGGGTCCGGCCGCGTCGACGGCCTGGTCCACCTGGTCGGCGGCTGGCGCGGCGGCGGCAGCATCGCGGGGCAGTCCGACGACGACTGGGCGTTCCTCGACCGCGCGTTCCGCACGCTGCGGAACACCACGCGGGTCTTCTCCGACGACCTCGTGGCCTCCCCGGCCGGCCGGCTCGCCGTCGTGTCGTCCACCGCCGTGGACTCCCCCACCGCCGGCGCCGCCAACTACGCCGCCGCGAAGGCCGCCGGTGACGCCTGGGTGCGCGCCGTCGCCCAGGGATTCCGGAAGGACGCACCGAACGCCGCCGCCACGGTGTTCGTCGTCCGGTCCCTGTCCGGCCTCGAGGACCGTCTCGCCGACGAGGTCGTGCGGCTCTGGTCGGTGCCACCGGCGGACGTGAACGGCACCCGCATTCCCCTCTCCCCACCCTCCCTAGGATGAATCCGTGACCCTTCGACTCCACGACCTGGACCTGCGGGGCTTCGCCTCCGACAACTACGCCGGCGTCCACCCCGAGATCCTCGACGCGATCGCAGCAGCCAACGACGGCCACCAGATCGCCTACGGCGAGGACGTCTACACGGCGCGGTTGCGCGACGTGATCCAGGAGCACTTCGGCCCGCAGGCAGAGGCCTTCCCGGTGTTCAACGGCACGGGCGCGAACGTCGTTGGTCTGCAGTCGATGCTCCCCCGCTGGGGCGCCGTCGTGTGCACCGCGACCGCGCACATCCACACCGACGAGGCCGGAGCACCCGAGCGCGTCGGCGGGATCAAGCTGCTGCCCGTCGAGACACCGGACGGCAAGCTCACCCCCGAACTCATCGACAAGGAGGCCTGGGGTTGGGGCGACGAGCACCGTGCCCAGCCGCTCGTGGTGTCGATCACCCAGACCACCGAGCTTGGCACCGCGTACACCGTGGAGGAGATCCGCGCGATCGCCGACCACGTCCACCCGCTCGGCATGACGCTGCACATGGACGGTGCCCGCATCTCGAACGCCGCGGCGACCCTCGGCCTGCCGCTCCGCGACTTCACGACGGACGCCGGGGTGGACGTGCTGAGCTTCGGCGGCACGAAGAACGGGATGCTCTACGGCGAGGCGATCGTCGTCCTCGACCCGGCGGCGTCGGAGGGCCTGCACTACCTCCGGAAGATGAACATGCAGCTCTCGTCGAAGATGCGGTTCGTCTCGGCGCAGCTCATCGCGCTGCTGACCGACGACCTGTACCTCCGGTCCGCCGGGCACGCCAACGCGATGGCCGCTCGGCTGCGCGGTGCGCTCGAGGCCCGGATCGCGGACGGCACCATCCGGGGCGTCGGGTTCAGTCAGGACACCCGGGCGAACGGCGTCTTCGCGACCCTGCCCGCGGGCGTTGCGGACCGGCTGCGGGAGCACTTCCGGTTCTACGACTGGGACGCCAGCCGGAACGAGGTGCGGTGGATGTGCTCGTTCGACACCTCCGAGCAGGACATCGACGACTTCGTGGCGGCCTTGACCCGGGAGCTCGACGCGGTCTGAGGCACCGTAGAATCTCGTGTGATCTCCGAGACCCCTGGACCCAGCGGCATCCTCCCCGAGGACCTGATCGTCACGCTCCGGGTCCTCGAGCAGATGCCGTCGATCGACGAAGCGCACCCTGACTTCGTGCGGGTCCGCCAGGCGACGGCGAAGATGTTCAAGGCAGTGAAGCGCGCGCACCGGCTCGAGAAGCGGGCGGTCATCGCCGAAGCCGATCGACGGGTGATCGCCGCCACCGCGACCGGGGCCGCCGATCGGATCGACGACGAGACGCGCGGGGTCCCGATCCGCTCCTCGACCACGGCGCAGACCGCGGGCACCCTGCTGAAGTCGCGCCCGTGCTACATGTGCAAGCAGCAGTACACGGTCGTCGACGCCTTCTACCACCAGCTCTGCCCCTCGTGCGCGGCGATGAGCCACGCCAAGCGCGACGCCCGGACCGACCTGACCGGCAAGCGAGCCCTGCTCACCGGCGGTCGGGCGAAGATCGGCATGTACATCGCGCTCCGGCTCCTGCGGGACGGCGCGCACACCACCATCACGACGCGGTTCCCGCGGGACGCAGTCCGCCGGTTCACGAGCCTCCCCGACTCCGCCGAGTGGATCTCGCGCCTCAAGGTCGTCGGCATCGACCTGCGTGACCCCGCGCAGGTCATCGGTCTCGCCGACGACGTCGCCGCGGCCGGCCCGCTCGACATCCTGATCAACAACGCCACCCAGACCGTGCGCCGGTCGACCGGCGCGTACCAGCCCCTGGTCGACGCCGAACTCGCGCCGCTGCCGGACGGTCCGCTGCCCGAGCTCGTGACCTTCGGCCACACGAACGACCAGCACCCGCAGGCGCTCGCCCGCTCGGTCTCGGCGCACCCGATCCTGGCCGCGGCCGCCGCCCGGGCCGACGAACTCACCGAGCTGGCCATGGCTCCGGGGTCCAGCTCGCTCGAACGCCTCGCCACGGGCACCGCGATCGACGCCGGCGGACTCGTCCCGGACCTGCACGACGTGAACTCCTGGACGCAGCACGTCGACGAGGTCGACCCCCTCGAGATGCTCGAGGTGCAGCTGGCCAACACCACGGCGCCGTTCATCCTCATCTCCAAGCTCCGTCCCGCCCTGGCGGCGAGTCCGTCGGACCGGACGTACGTGGTGAACGTCAGTGCCATGGAAGGAGTGTTCGGCCGCGCGTACAAGGGACCGGGGCACCCCCACACGAACATGGCGAAGGCCGCGGTGAACATGCTCACCCGCACGAGCGCCCAGGAGATGTTCGAGACCGACCGCATCCTGATGACGAGCGTCGACACCGGCTGGATCACCGACGAACGCCCGCACCCGACGAAGGTCCGACTGGCGGAAGAGGGCTTCCACGCCCCGCTCGACCTCGTCGACGGCGCCGCCCGCGTGTACGACCCGATCGTCCGGGGCGAATCGGGCGACGACCTGTTCGGGGTGTTCCTGAAGGACTACCGGCCGAGCTCGTGGTGACCGATCGTCAGCGCTCCGCGGCGTCGAGGTGTCGGACCAGACCCGCGGCATCCGCCGTCACCCTGTCGAAGATCCGGTAGAGGGTCTCGGATCGGTCCACCGGGCCCACCGCGAGGCAGCGCTTCCCGAGGCCGAAAGCGATCCCCGCCTCGATGTGCGCGGCGGCACCGGCGGGGAGCACGAGGACGAACTGATCGGCCGCGCGGAGGGCCTCCAGGTCCTGCGCGAAGAGCTTCCGGATCCCCGGGTCGTCGAGCGCCGCCTCGTCCGCTCCGCCCGGCTCGGCGAACGCCGACGCGTCGTCGTCGTACTGCGCGCGGACGAAGCTGTAGGTCGACGCTCCGGAGCGTTCGAGTGCTTCCACCACCTGGAGGACGGCGTCCCGGTTGCGCCAGCTCCCCGCGATGAAGAAGTCGCTCATGCGGCCACGCTAGCGAACCCGGTTCAGTCGGCCGAGCCGTCCCCTGTCAGGGCATCCCTCCGGACCGCACCCGGTCGTAGCGTCGATCCCGACGCGGGCCACCGTGACCCGTCGAGGAGGAGACACCCATGTCGCAGGAGATCCTGCCGAAGCAGCCCACCGCCAAGAACCCGCCGGAGCAGTTCGCCGGGGACGTGTGGGTCGACCCGATCGTCAGCCCGCAGGACGGCGACCAGCGGGCGACGCTCGCACTCGTGCAGTTCGCCCCGGGTGCCAGGACCGCCTGGCACTCCCACGCCCGTGGCCAGTTCCTGCGGGTCACCCGGGGTGCGGCGCACTTCGGGACCCGAGACGGGGAGGTCATCACCGCCCGTCCCGGCGACACCGTGTACGTCTCGCCCGGCGAAGAGCACTTCCACGCCTCCGCCGAGGGCACCTTCATGGAGCACCTCGCGATGCTCGAGAGCGCTGACGATCCGTCGACGACCACCACCTGGCTCGAGCACGTCTCCGACGAAGACCTCGCCCGATGACCGGGCGACGCTCCTAGAGTCGGACCATGAGCACCAACCGCGACGACGTCCGGGAGTTCCTCGTCAGCCGGCGGGCCCGCGTCCGTCCCGACCAGGTCGGGCTGCCCGCCGGCCCGAACCGTCGCGTCGCCGGGTTGCGCCGCGGCGAGGTCGCCATGCTCGCCGACGTGAGCGTCGAGTACTACTCCCGAGTCGAACGGGGTGCCCTGGCCGGCGTGTCCGACGGCGTCCTGCACGCGATCGCCGGTGCGCTCCTGCTCGACGACGCCGAGCGGGACCACCTGTTCGACATGGCCCGTGCCGCGAACACCTCGCCGGCGCGGGCTCGACGGCGTTCCCCGATGCCGAAGGTCCTCCGCCCGAGCCTGCAGTTCGCGCTCGACTCCTTCACCGGCATCGCGTTCGTCCGGAACGACCGACTCGACCTCCTCGGCGCGAACCCCCTCGGCCGCGCCCTGTACGCCGACCTCTACGCCGACGACGCACGGCCGAACCTGGCGCGGGCGACCTTCCTCCGGCGGGAGTGGGCGGATCGCTTCCACCCGGACTGGGACCTCGCTGCGGACCAGACGGTGGCGATCCTCCGCGCCGCAGCCGGGCACGACCCGTACGACCGCGACCTGCAGGACCTCGTCGGTGAGCTCTCCACCCGGAGCCCCGAGTTCCGGGCGAAGTGGGGCGCGCACGACGTCCGCCGGCACGCGACCGGCGAGAAGCACTTCGTGCACCCGGCCGTCGGACCCCTGCACCTGTACTTCGAGGGGTCGCGGCTGATGAGCGACCCGAGCCTGAGCTTCCTCGTCTACACCGCGGAACCGGGCTCCCCGACGGCGGACGCACTCCGCGTGCTCGGCAGCATCGCTGCGACCGACGAGCGCGCGGTCCCGACCGTCAGGTGAGAGCGGGTCGCGACGGCGACCACCCATCGCCAGGGAACGACGAAAGCCCCCCGGCGAACCGGAGGGCTTTCGTGTCGGTGTGACCCCAGCGGGATTCGAACCCGCGTTACCGCCGTGAGAGGGCGACGTACTAGGCCGCTATACGATGGGGCCGTCACACATGGGAATCCCCCGCCCTGGAGCGGGGGTCTCGTGCTCGTTGCCGGAGTCGGAGGCAAGCCACCTGTGGTGACCCCAGCGGGATTCGAACCCGCGTTACCGCCGTGAGAGGGCGACGTACTAGGCCGCTATACGATGGGGCCGTTCCGACAACTCGACAAGTATTGCACAAGCCCCGCGCCCTGCCAAAACGAGGCGTGTCGCCCGGGT
This sequence comes from Curtobacterium sp. 314Chir4.1, assembly GCF_900215175.1. Classification (NCBI taxonomy): domain Bacteria; kingdom Bacillati; phylum Actinomycetota; class Actinomycetes; order Micrococcales; family Microbacteriaceae; genus Curtobacterium; species Curtobacterium sp. 314Chir4.1. Next base: position 29,882 of record NZ_OCMI01000001.1, on the reverse strand, counting down.
GTGCCGTCATGCCCCGGCCGGAATACGGTGGATCGATGACGCTGCGGATCGGTCTGTCGGGGTGGCAGTACGACTCCTGGCGCGGCGACTTCTACCCGGCCGGCGTGCCGAAGCGACGCTGGCTGGAGTACGCGGCCGAACGGTTCCGCACGGTGGAGGTCAACGGGTCGTTCTACTCGCTCCAGCGCCCGGAGCGGTACCGCGCCTGGCGGGCGTCCGTGCCGCCGTCGTTCCGGTTCGCGCTGAAGGGTGGGCGGTACGTCACCCACATGCTGCGGCTCCGGAACGTCGACACGGCGCTTGCGAACTTCTTCGCGTCCGGCCCGCTCGAGCTCGGTGCGACGCTCGGGCCGGTCCTCTGGCAACTGCCCGAGGCTCTCCTGCCCACGCCGGCGGTGCTCGACGAGTTCCTCGCACTGCTCCCACGGACCCACGGCTCCGCAGCGGCGCTCGCCGAACGCCACGACGACAAGGTCGCCGACCCGTCGGTCCACGCCGAGGACCCGACCCGGCGGATCGACCACGCGCTCGAGGTCCGGGCCGCAGGGATCGGCGACGAGCACCTCGACGTGCTCCGCCGCCACCGTGTCGCCCTGGTCGACTCGCACGCGGGCGACTTCCCACGCCTCCGGGTCGAGACCGGTGCACCCATCGCGTACCTCCGCCTGCACGGTGCGCCGCGGACGTACCACGACGGGTACTCGCCGCAGGCCCTCGGACGGTGCACGACGACCATCGTGGATCACCTCGATGCCGGGCGCGACACGTTCGTGTACTTCGACAACGACGCCGAGCGGCACGCGCCCTGGGACGCCCTCACGCTCGACCGCCTCGTCGCCGACCGCCTGCGCAGGCGGGCCGACAGCGGCGGGTGATCCGTGCCTCCAGGCCGACCGCCGCGCCGTCTCAGACCGTGAGCGACTCGCCGGGCGCGAGCAGCACGAGCGCGCCGCCGGGCTCGACTGCCTCGCGCAGGCGACCGGTGTGCATGCCGTACCCGATCTCGGAGAGGGTGGCCTCGTGGACGGGGTACGCGCGACGCGGCGCGACCGCGGCGACGTAGTCCATCATCTCGGCGACCTTGAGCCACGGGGCACCGACGGGTGCGGCGAGCACCTCGACGGGGACGCCGGGCTCGGTGTAGGAGTCGCCCGGGTAGAAGAGCCTGCCGTTGACGAGGACGCCCGTGTTGTCGATGACCGGGATGCTCGAGTGGATCACGTTGTGGCGGGTGCCGTGGAAGGACAGGTCGAACGGGCCGACCGAGCGGTGGTCACCGTCCGTGACGACGTCGATCGGGACGCCGGTCTCGGCGAGCGCCGCGGCGACCCCGGCGGGGCCGATGACGACGGCGTCGGGGTTGCGCGCGAGGATGCCGGCGAGCTGCTCCGGTGTGACGTGGTCGGGGTGCTCGTGGGTGAGGACGACGGCGACGACGCCGGTGGTCTCGACCGGGCGGGTGAAGTTGCCGGGGTCGATGACGAGGCGGGCGTCGCCCTCGGTGACGATCTGGCAGGCGTGTTCGAGCTTGGTGACCTCCATGCGGCCGACCCTACGCGGGGCGGGCCTGCGGCGCGGCGGGCGCGCGGTGCGGGCCGCTCGCGCACAACCAAAGTCACGGCGAACCACGTGTTCGCGTGGTTCCGGACGATTTTGGTTGTGCAGGACGCGCGCGTCGCGAGCGACGCGCGCCGCGCCGCGCGCCGCGCCGCGCCGCGCGCCGCGCACCGCGCTCTACGCCCGCGGCGGCCCCGTCGTCGCCCGCACCACGAGGTGCGCCGGCGCCGCCGGCAACGGCGCCGCCACGGCCCCGTCCACCTCGGCGAGCACGGCCCGCGCGGCCGTCCGTCCCTGCGCCTCCGGGTCCTGGGCGACGGTGGTCAGCCCGACGACCTCGCCGTACTCGTGGCCGTCGATGCCGATCACCGACACGTCCTCCGGCACCGCGAGTCCGGCGCGGCGGGCGGCGAGCACCACACCGAGCGCCATCTCGTCCGAGGCGCAGAACACCGCGGTCGGCCGCGCACCCGCGCCGCCCCCGAAGAGTGCGTAGCCCGCGTCGACACCGCCCGCGAACGAGAACCGTCCGTCGAGCAGCCACTCGTCCCGCACGCTGAGACCGCGACCGGCCATCGCGTCGACGAACCCGTCACGGCGGAGCCAGGGCACGGCGACGTTCATCCCGGCCTCGTCCTGCCCGCCGACGTAGGCGACGTCCCGGTGCCCCAGTCCGCAGAGGTGGTCGACGGCGATCCCGGCGACGACGACGTCGTCGACCCCGACGTTCCGGAGGCCGGCGGCCGGCCCGCCGATCACGATCATCGGGTGCCGGGCGAGTTCGAGCTCGGCGCGTTCGGTCTCGTCGAGCACGAGCGAGAGCAGCACGAGGGCGTCGACGCGGTGCCGGAGCATGGACCGTCGGAAGGCCCGGTCCCGGTCTCCCCCGGGCCCACCGAGGTTGTACAGCACGAGGTCGTAGCCGGCCCGCCGCAGCTCGGCGTCGACCCCGCCGAGCGCCTTCACGTAGAACCACCGGTCGATGACCGGCACCACGACCCCGACGGCACGCTGCCGTCCGGTGGCGAGGCCGGCCGCCGCCGAGCTCGGGACGTACCCGAGTTCGTCGGCGACCCGCCGCACCTGGTCGATGGTGGAGTCGGCGACCGTCGACATGCCCCGCAGTGCGCGGGACACCGTCGACTTGGACAGGCCGGTGACGGTCGCGATCTCCTGGATCCCCATGGCCACTGTCTGGAGGCCCGTCAGCCGTCCGACGACCGGGTCACGTCGGGAGCGGGGCCGGTCCGCGCTGGCGCGGCGACGGGTCGCGTCGCGCGGGTCTGCCGTCGGCCGGCCGGTGCGAGTTCGTCCCACCCGACGTGCCGGTGCACGCGGGCACCGACCGGGCCCGCCGTCGGCGGGGCTACCGCCGACCGGGATGCCGGAGCCGCGGGAGCGCCTCCGATGCCGTCGGCCGACGCCGTGCGCCGGAGCACCGACACCCGCCACCGGTCGAGGGCGACGATGCCGAGCACGCACACGAGCAGGGTGAGCGCCCATCCGAGGGCCGGACGCCCGGTGACCTCGCAGAAGACCGTGACCCCGAGGAACAGGACACCGAACATCCCGACGAAGCCGATCGCCTCCTCGATCCGGGCGGTCGGGCGGGTGGGTCCGCGCTGTGCCATGGCCCTCAGCCCTTCACGCCGCCGGCGGTGAGGCCGGCCACGATGCGCCGCTGGAAGACGAGCACGAGGATCACGAGCGGGATCGTCACGATCGTGCCCGCCGCCATCACCGCCGTGTACGGCTCCTGGTGCGGCACCGATCCCTGGAACCCCGCGATGGCGACGGTCACCGGCTGGGTGGCGTCGCTCGAGAGCTGGGACGAGATGAGGTACTCGTTCCAGGACGAGATGAACGCCAGGATCGCGGTGGTGAACACGGCGGGAGCGGCCAGCGGCAGGATGATCCGTCGGAACGCCTGCACACGGGTGCACCCGTCGATGCGTGCGGCTTCCTCGAGGTCCCACGGCATCTCGCGGAAGAAGCTCGCGAGCGTGTAGACGGTGAGCGGCAGCACGAACGAGATGCTCGGCAGGATCAGTGCCTGGTACGTGCCCATCCAGCCGATGTCCGTGAAGAGCTGGAACAGCGGCGAGATGAGCGCGACGCCCGGGAACATCGACGCGGCGAGGATCGCGCCGGCGATGAGCGACTTGCCCTTGAACTCCAGGCGGGCCAGCGCGTACGCCGCGCTCGTGCCGACGAGCAGCGCGATGATCGTCACCGTGCCACCGATGATGAGGCTGTTGAGCAGCGCCCGTCCCAGGTGATTGCCGAGCGCGGTCGAGAACGCCGTCGCGTAGTTGGCGATGGTGACGTGCGTCGGCCACGGGGTGGCGTCGAACGTGAACCCGACGTCCCGGAAGCTCGTCACAACCATCCAGTAGAAGGGCAGCAGGCACCACACCGCGATGACGGTGGCCTGGATCGCCGTGCGGACCTTGGGCCCGGTGTGGCGCTGGACTCGGACGTCCGAACGATCGACGGCGATGTCGCGCGCACGGGCGTTGGACCGGGGGCGGTCGGCTGCGAGGGTCACTTGAGCTCACCCTTCTGCTGGGCTGCCTGCGTCTGCACGACGTTCGCCCCGAGGAACCGGACGAACACGAACGCGACGATGAAGATCACGAGGAAGGTGATCGTGGAGAGTGCCGACGCGGAGTTGAACCCCTGCCGGATCTGGTCGACCACGAGGATCGACAGCGTGGTGGTCGCGTTCCCCGAACCACCCCCACCGCCGGTGAGGATCGCGGGGAGGTCGTACATGCGGAGCGCGTCGAGCACGCGGAACAGGATCGCGACCATCAGCGCGGGTCGGACGAGCGGGAGCGTGATGTTCCAGAAGCGCTGGACGGTGGAGGCTCCGTCCATCTTCCCGGCCTCGTAGACCTCTTCGGGGATGAGCTGCAGGCCGGCCAGGATGAGCAGCGCCATGAACGGCGTGGTCTTCCACGTGTCCGCGATGATGACCGCCCACCGGGACGCCCACTCGCCACTCGTCCAGAGGATCTGCTGGCCGAGCACGTGGTTGAGGACGCCGTTCGCGTCGAAGATGAAGTACCAGAGCTTGGCGGTCACGGCGGTCGGGATGGCCCACGGCACGAGGATCGCGGCACGGACGAGCGCGCGACCCTTGAAGTCGCGGTTCATGATGATCGCCATCCACACGCCGATGACCGTCTCGAGGGCGACGGTGACGACCGTGAAGAAGAACGTGTTGCCCATCGACACCCAGAACTGGCTGCCGATGCTGCCCGGCGGGCAGGTGGTGTTGCCGCACTGCTGGGCGAGCCAGTGCACGTAGTTCGTGACGCCGGCGAAGCCGCCCTGCACGAACAGGCCGGTCGCCTTGTCGAGCCCGGCGTCGAGCTGGAACGACTGGATGATCGCGCTGACCACCGGGTAGCCGATGACGACGGCGAGGAGCACGATCGTCGGGCCGATGAGGTACACGGCCCAGCGGCCGTGCTCGGCGTTGAGTCCGCCCTTGCGCCGCTTCTGCGGCTCCATCCCCGTCGGGTTGGGGATGGCTGCGGGGATCTCGGTTGCTGCTGACACGTGACGGCCTCCTTGCCGGGTGTCGGAACGCAGGATGGGGCGGACTGGAGGCGCGGGGCGGGGTCGACCCGTGCCTCCAGTCCGGAAGTTGCGGCGTCAGCCGCGGGGCGGTGTCAACTGCCGCTGCTGGTGGCCGTCTTGAGGGCGGCCTGCATGTCCTTCAGGGCTTCGTCGACGCTCTTGGATCCCTTGAGGGCGGCGTACGTGTTGTCCTGGACGGCCTTCGTCACGGCCGGGTAGAACGGCGTGACCGGGCGCGGCTCGGCCGACTGGATCGACTTGAGCAGCGTGGGCAGGTACGGCAGCTTCGCGGTGAGCTCGGAGTCGGTGTAGAGGTCACCGACGACCGGGGCCAGCGAGCCCTGGGTCGCGAAGAACTTCTGCGTCTCGTTCGACTCCAGGAACTCCAGGAAGTCGTGCGCGGTCGCCTTGTGCTTCGAGTACACGCTGATCGCCGCGTTGTGGCCACCGAGCGTCGAGGCGCCGGTGCCGTCCTTGCCGGGGATCGGGGCGATGCCGAAGGTGTCCTTCACCTTGCTGGAGCCGTCCGTCTTCGCGAGGCTGTACACGTACGGCCAGTTGCGGAGGAACAGCAGCTTGCCGGCCTCGAAGGCGGTGCGGCCCTGCTCCTCCTGGTAGGTGATCGCCTCGGCCGGGATGTTCCCGTCCTTGAAGGCGTCGACCAGGTTCTGCAGACCGGCCTTGGCGTCGGACGTGTCGACGTCCGGGGCGCCGCCCTTGTTGAGCACCGAGCCGCCGGAGCCGTTGATCGCCTCGGAGGCGTTCACGGTCAGGCCCTCGTACTTGGCGAACTGCCCGGCGTAGCAGCCGATGCCGGCCTGCTTCGCGATGTCGCAGTCCTTCATCATGTCGGCCCACGTGGTCGGGGGCGTCTTGACGAGGTCCTTGCGGTAGTAGAGGAGCGCGCCGTCGGAGGTCTGCGGTGCCGCGTACAGCGTGTCGTTGTACGTCGCCGTCTTGACCGTCGCCGGCAGGAGCTTCGACGTGTCGATCTTCATCTTGCCGGTGAGCGGCACGAGCCAGCTCTTGGCGGCGAACTCCGCCGTCCAGACGACGTCGACGTCGACCACGTCGTAGTTGTCGTCCTTCGCCTGGAAGTGCTGCACGAGGTCGTCGTGCTGCTGGTCGGCCTGGTCGGACTGCTCCTTGAAGGTGACCTTCTCGTCCGGGTGTGCCTTGTTCCACTTCGCGATGAGCGGTCGGACGACGTTCGAGTTGTCCTTGCCCTGCACGTACGTGATCGGGCCGCGGCTGTCCTGCCCGTTCTGGGCGTCGTTCGATGCCGAGCTGCCGCTCGAGCAGCCGGTGAGCACGAGGCCGATGACGGCCACGCCCGCAACCGATGCGAACCGCACCTTGGCGCGTGTTGTCTTCACAGCGTTGTCTCCTCGTCGAGATCACCAGGCGACCTCGATCGGGTGTCGACGACGCTGCCTGGAGCAGGCGACGCTGCCTGCTGGTGGAGGAAGCTACGCCCGCCCACAGCGTTTCGCAACCGGTTGCAAAGATTCCGTGACCTGAGCGTGACCTTCGGAGTTCCGGTGACTTCCTGGGTGAGCGCTCACGACGGTCGAGGCGCCCGAGTGCGGAACCCCGCACGAACCCCGCCACGCGGTGGGGCCGCCGTTGTCCGCCCCGATCGACCCCCGTAGCGTCCGCTGCATGGCCCTGCTCTCCCCCGTCACCGTCCCCGGCCCACGCCGCGTCGTCAGCGTCGACCTCGACGCTCCGCTGCCGACCCTCGTCGCCGACGAGACCGGCTCCTCCGCGCTGGTCGTCGGCTACCGTGACGGCTTCCCGGTCACGACCCTCGACGTGCTGCTCACGGCGGACCCGGCCGACGCCGCCCGCGCGCTCGCCCCGCTCGTCGACGGGCACCCGGGCACGGTCGACGCCTTCCCGGAGCGGGTGCCGGACGCGGACCTCCCGATGATCTCGATCGTGGTGTCGACCATCGTCGCCCGCGTCGAGGACATCGGGAAGCTGCTCGACTTCCTCGAGCACCTGGACTACCCGGACTACGAGGTCGTCCTCGTCGACAACCGCGTGAAGGTGCCCGACATCGACGCGCTCCCGGGGCTGCTCGAGGGCCGAAACGTGCGGCTCGTGACGGAGCGACGGCCCGGCTGCTCGGTCGGCCGGAACTCCGGCGTCGCCGCGGCGAAGGGCGAGATCATCGCGTTCACCGACGACGACGTCCGCGTGGACCCGCAGTGGCTCCGCTCGATCGGCACCCGGTTCGTCCGCGAGCCCGACGTCCAGGCGGTCACGGGCATGATCCTGCCCGTCGAGCTCGAGACGCCCGCGCAGATCTGGTACGAGGCGTACTACGGCGGCTTCAGCGGCGAGCGCACCTTCGACCCGGTGACGATCGTCCCGGACGACGTCCAGGGGCTCATGCGGCACGCGCAGGCGTCGGCGATCGCCCCGGACGGCACCGTCCGCAAGCACTTCGCGATCTACGGCATCGGCGGCTACGGCGCCGGCGCGAACTGGGCGGTCCGCCGCTCCGCGTTCGACGCCGTCGGCGGGTTCGACCCCGTGCTCGGCGCCGGCGTGCCCGCACGCGGTGGTGAGGACCTGGCGATCTTCATCGACATCCTCTGGGGCGGCGGCCGGATCGGCTTCGAGCCCAGGGCGGTCGTGCACCACCGGCACCGCCAGGACCTCGAGGGGCTGCACGGTCAGCTGCACTCGAACGGCGTCGGGTTCACGGCGCTGATGTGCGAGCTGATCGCGAAGGACCGGCGGCACGCGCTCGTGCTCGCGCGCCTGATGCCGCGCGCCGGCAAGATCAAGCTCGCTCAGCTGGTGTCCCGGTTGCGCGGGAAGCGGGACGCTGCGGCGGAGACCATCACCGAGGCGTCGACGACCCGGATCCCCCGCTCGCTCGCCTACCACGAGTTCCGCGGCTTCCCGGCCGGGCCCGCGGCGTACTTCCGGAGCCGCCGGTTCTGGCGCGACGTCGAGGAGGGCCGCTTCCGGCCCTAGACGCGACCGTCCGGCGGACGGGAGGCCCGTGGCAGCGTCGCCACGGGCCTCCCGTCCGTCGAGCGACATCGCGGCTGTCGTACGACGACCGCTTCGTCGCACCATGCACACGCATGCCGCGTCACCCACCGGCCTGGAGGCACGGTGCCAGCCCGCCACGCGCCCCTAGTCGGGTGGTTGCGCGCGCAACAAGCGACACCGCGGCCGTCGAACGACGACCGCCTTGTCGCACCATGTACGCGCAACCGTTGCGCGCGCAACGTGCGACACCGCGCGCGTCGAACGACAGCCGTCATGTCGCACCATGCACCTGCATGCCGCGTCACCCACGGGCCTGGAGGCACGATGCCGGCCCGCCGCGCGCCTCTCGTCCGGTGGTTGCGTGCGCAACAAGCGACACCGCGCTCGTCGAACGACAGCCGTCATGTCGCACCATGCACACGCAACCGTTGCACGCGCAACAAGCGACAAAGCGGCTGTCGAACGACACCCGCCTTGTCGCAACGGGTCGGCACAGCGAGCCGGCCCCGCCCACCGCCCTGCGTCAGCGCGCCGCGCGCACCGACCGCAGGTACCGCCACGGGCCGCCGAGCGCGGCGACCAGCTCGACGCGCTTGAGCCCCGCCGTCGCCGCCAGGAACTCGTCGTCGACCGGCCAGCCCCCGAGCGCGTCCACCGCGGCCGACACCTGCCCGTCGCCCTGCCCGAGCGCCCCGAGCTGCTTGAGCGCACCGAACGCCCGCCGGAACACCGCGAGCGCGGTCCGGGGTCGCAGCATCAGCTTCGCGACCCAGGCGCCGAGCCCGGTGCCGTACCCGAGCGCCTGGGAGCGCAGCGCGGCACGGTCGGGACGGTGCTTGTGCCACACGATCGCGGAGGGCTCCACGGCGAGCGCACCGCCGGACAGCAGGACGCGGGTGAACAGGTCGGGGTCCTCGCCGGCGCGGGACGGGGTGCCCGGGCCGAGGGCGACGTCGAACCCGCCGAGGGCGAGCGCTGCCGAGCGTCGGAGGGACATGTTCGCGCCGGTGCCGAACGCGCCGACCGAGAACGGGAAGAGCGGCAGGTCCGCCGGGGGTGCCGAGGTCCGGAACACCCGGCGGTCGAGGTTGCGCGCCCACGTCACCCGCTCGTCGAAGTAGCGCTGCGTGGGTGTGCGGAGTTCCCCGCTCGGCACGAGTCCGGTCACGCAGACGACGTCCGCGTCGCGGGCGTACGCGTCGGCGAGCGCCGCGAGCCAGTGCCGGTCGACGACCACGTCGTCGTCGACGAAGGCGACCACGGCTCCGGAGGCGAGGGCGAGACCGGCGTTCCGTGCGCGTGAGACGCCGGGTCGGGCCTCCAGGACGTAGTGGAGCCGCGGGTCGGCGAACGCGGCGACCACGTCGCGGGTCGCCGAGGTGGTCGGCGCGTTGTCGACGACGAAGACCTCGAAGTCCGGGTGCTCGGAGGCGAGCACGCTGCGGACGCAGCGGCGGACGTCGTCGGGTCGGTCGCGGGTGCCGATCACGACGGAGACGCGGCCGGCATGGTCCCCCTGCGGGGCGGACGGGAGGCACGTGGTGCGCAGGGCGCGCAGGGCCGGACCCAGCTCGGCCGGGTCCACCTCCCCGCTCGCGTCGACGGCGACGTCGACGAAGCCGGCGACCTCGCGGCCGTCGCGGACCAGCAGGCGGGCGCGGCGGAAGCCCTCCGCGCCGGCGAGCTCGACGGCGGAGGCGGCGAGCGCCTCCTGCCGGTCGATCGCGCCCACCCAGGCGGCTCCGGGCCACGCGGGGAGCTCCGGCGACGGCATCGCGGGCGCGATCATCAGCACGGGCACGGCGGTGGCCTGGTGGTCGGTCATGGTCCGATGCTCCGGTGGGGCACCGGCACGGTCAACGGGGAGGTGACCGGGATGCGGCGACGGACGTTCCTCTTGCGGTTTGCCGCCACCGGATGCCGCTCGGCCCGTAGGATCGGGAGGACGACCCGGCGGCAGCACGCCGGGCACGAGGAGGACGAATGCCGCTGGGCCCCACGACCGAGCTCGGCGCCGACCTCCCGTCGGAACGGACCGTCCTCGTGGTCGATGCCGCGACGTGCGTCTGCGGTCACGTGCAGGAGGCGCACGAGCACTACCGCCCCGGCACCGACTGCGCGCTGTGCGACTGCCCGAGGTTCCGCAAGAAACGCTGATCAGGGCCGTTTCGGGGGTCGCGGTGCGGGAAACCGCCGCTTCCCCGCAGCAGCCTCAGGGTCCCTTGTCGGCCCCGGAACGGCGCGGTTAGCGTCGCGTCCATGGCCATCTCCCCAGCGGCGCCCGCCTCACCCGCGGCACTCGCGTGCATCGTCCTCGCCCACGAGGACCCCGAGCACGTCCGCCGACTCGTCGAGGCGCTCGATCCGTTCCCGGTCTTCCTGCACTGCGACGCGCGCACGTCGGAACCGGTGTTCCGGGCGATGACCCACGGCCTGCCGGACCGCGTCCGGGTCCTGCCGCGCATCCGCACCGGTTGGGCGAAGTGGGAGAACGTCGAGGCCGAGGTGGAGGGGTACCGAGCGGCCCTCGCCGGGTCGGAGGCGTCGCACGTCGCGGTGCTCACCGGGAGCGACTACCCCCTGGCGGACCCGGCCGAGATCGTCGCGCTGCTCGAGGCGCACCGCGAGGACTCCTTCATCGCCGCGCACCCGCTGCCCTTCGCGGAGTGGGGCCGGGGTGGTGGGATCCCGAGGATCCGGTTCCGGCACTGGGCGTGGCGGAAGCGCATGATCCGGCTGCCGATCCCCCGCCGAGTCCCGGCGGGCGTCGTCTTCGCGGGCGGCTCGCAGCTCAAGGTGCTGGCCCGCCGCCACGCCGCGGCGGTCGTGGAGACCGTCGACAGCCGGCCGGACCTGGTCCGGTTCTGGCGTCGGACGTGGGTGGCCGACGAGACGTTCGTGCCGTCGGTCCTGAGCACCCCGGCGCTGACGCCGGGGTTCGCTGACGAGCACGTGCCGAGTCCGCTGTGGTGGATCGGCTGGGACGGGACGGCGCGGAAGAGCCCGCCGTGGCTGACGACGGCCGACGCGGGCGCGCTGCTCGAGCGTCGGACGATGCCGGACCTCGAGCACCCGCACGTGTTCGCGCGGAAGTTCTCGACGGCGTTGAGCTCCGACCTGCTCGACATCGTGGACGGGGCGTTCGGGTTGCGGCAGGGGTCTGCCGGTTCGCCGTCGTCGGCTCCGTCGGTGGTGGTCGCACCGTGACGCTCCCGCCGCAGACCCGCCGCGAGGCGCGCGCCGCACGCGACGCCGCCGCATCGGGCAGCCCCGCCGACGTCGACGTCGACCTCGACGAGCCCGTCGCGCCCGTCCCCGAGTCGCTCGACACCGGGGCCGTCGCGGTCCGCAAGGGTTCGTCCGTCCTGTTCGGCCGCGGCCTGCTGTACGTCGTCGTCTGGTCGATGCAGCTCGTCGTCTCGTCGCTGATCTCCCCCGTGCTGGCGCACCTCATGCCGCCGGCGGAGTTCGGCGTGCTCGCATCCGCGATCGCCCTCTACCAGGCACTCGTGGTGCTGGCCGTGGCGGGCATCGACCAGGCTGCCGTGCTGCAGCGCGCCGAGGACGGCGACGACCGGCGTGCCAGAGGCCTGCTCGCGGTCGGCATGATCACGGCGAGCATCGTCACGGTCATCGCGCTGACGACGATCCCCGCGTGGGGTGACGCCGCCGGGTTCGTCGGCTCGCACCCGCTGCTCCTCGTCGCGGTGCTGTGGACCGGTCCGGCGGCGATCGTGCAGATCTCCCTCGCCCTCCTCGTCGCACAGGACCGCATCAAGGTCTTCGCCGTCACGAGCCTGCTGTCGTCGATCGGCGGCTCGATCATCGGCCTCGGCCTCCTGACATTCGTGCACGCCGACGCCACCACGTACGCGTGGGGCGGGGTGGTGGCCCAGGGCGTGGCCATGGTGATCGGCATCGCCGCGACGAGGCCCCGGCTCGCGGGCCTGTTCGACCGCCGGACGAACGCCCGTGCCTTCCGGCTCGGCATCCCGATCGCCCTCGGCAACCTGTCCTACTTCGTGCTCAACGCCGGCGACCGTGTCGTCGTGCAGCGGCTGCTCGGCCCGGAGGAGGTCGCCCGCTACCAGATCGCGTACGTGGTCGGGTCCGCGGTGATCCTGCTCCTGTCGTTCACGAACCAGGCGTGGGCACCGCACTTCGCCGCCCTCCGGGACACGGTCGCCCGTCGACAGCTCGCGATGCACTCGCGGAACGAGCTGTACCGGATGCTGGCCCCCGTGCTGCTCGCCGTGACGTTGGTCTCCCCGGTCGCGCTGCCGATCCTCGCGCCAGCGAGCTACCACGTCCACGAGCTCACCATCGTGGTGTTCATCGTCGCGGTCACGGCGCTCCCCGTCGCGGCCAGCGGCGCGACCGGTCGCCTGCTGCTCATCGAACGCCGAGGGGTCGCCGTCGGCGTGATCGCCGCGATCGCCGGCGTGGTGAACATCGGTGCGAACCTGGTGCTCGTTCCGGTGTTCGGGATCGCCGGCGCCGCGATGGCGACCGTCGTCGCGTACGTCGGTCTCGCCGCCATGCAGCTGTTCGCGTTGTCCGACCGCCGGGAGTGGCGTGGGCCGGGCCTGCGGATCGTGCTGCCGGTCGTCGCCGCTCTCGTCGTCGCCGCGGTGTCGACGGCCGTGCCGCAGGACGCCCTCTGGAACTGGATCCGTGTCGCCGGGGTGCTCGCCTGTCTCCCCTGGTTCATCCGACGTCTCCGGGCCGCACGAGGAGGTGCGTCGTGACCGACCGCAAGCGAACGACCGACCGCAAGCGAACGACCGACCGCAGGCGAACGACCGAACCGGACCGACCGCTCCGGATCGGCGCCGTGGTCACCGGACTCGCCCTGATCGGCGGCCTGGAACGCTGCGTGCTCGAGGACACCGCCGACCTCGTCGCAGCGGGCCACGAGGTCGAGGTCTGGCACCGCGACGCCCACGCACCCCGTCCCGGCGAGGGTCGCGCGCCGTACGAACGACTCGGCGTCCCCCTGGTCGACGCGACCGACCTCCGCTTCGGCGTCAGGACCGCGCTCCTCGACGCCTGGCGCTTCGCCCGCGAGGGTCTCCGCATCCGCCGCTCCCGACTCGACGTCCTGTGGCTGAACCGGCCGGAGTACCTGCCGTTCGGGCGCATCGCGTCGATGGTCGCCGGCGTCCCCCTGGCCGTGCACCTGCACCACGCCCCGAACTACCGACGCGTCCGGGCGTTCTCCGGCGGCCGGACCCGGTTCTTCGCCGTCTCGAACGCGATGGCTGCGGCGTGGCAGGAGGTCGGCGCGCCCGCGGACAAGATCACCATCGTGCCGAACGGCGTCGACACGGACGCGTTCCGCGCGGCGACACCCGACGAGGTCCGGCGCGCCCGTGCGACGCTCGGCATCGACGACGCCACCCCCACCGTGCTCTACTACGGTCGACTCACCCGCTCGAAGGGCGTCCTCGCGCTGCTCGCCGCGTGGGGTCAGGTGCTCGCCGCCGCGGACGCCCGGAGCCTGCAGACCGTCCCGGCCGCTCCCGGGGCACCGCGCCGCGCGCCGCTGCTCGTGCTGGCGGGTGCGCTCTACCCGAGCGAGGCCGACGCCGTGAACCGCGCGATCGCCGAGCTCCCCGAGGGCTCGGTGCTCGTCCTGCCCGAGCGGGACGACGTCGTCCCGCTCCTGCACGCAGCCGACCTCGTCGTGGCCCCCTCGATCGAGCCGGAGGGCTTCGGCCGTGTCGTCGTCGAGGCGATGTCGACCGGCCGCCCGGTGGTGGCCGCGGCATCGGGCGGCACCGGGGAGATCCTGTCCGGCGAGTGGGCGCGCTTCACCGTCGACCCCGCGGACACGCAGGCGCTGGCGCGGAAGGTGTCGGACGTCCTCGACGAGGCCGTCCGCGACCCGTCCCTCGGTGCCCGGGGCCGGGAGTTCGTCCGTGCACACCACGGACGGGAACCGCACGTCGCCGCGCTCCTCGGCGCGCTGCAGGAGCACGCCGGGCGCTGAGCGCGGCGGCGGTCGCGTCCCCGACGGGGCGCGGCAGGCATCGGACGGGAGGCACGGCGCGGCCTGGATCCGTGTCTCCAGGCCGACAGTGCGTCGCGAACGCGACAGACCCCCGCAAGCGGCAGCGGACCCCGCCGCGAACGCGACAGCGGTGCGCGCGAGGATCGCTGCAGACTGTCGCTTTCGCGACGGGGCGGGACGGACATCGGACGGGAGGCGCGGTGCGGCCTGGATCCGTGCCTCCAGGCCGACAGTGCGTCGCGAACGCGACAGACCCCCGCGAGCGGCAGCGGACCCCGCCGCGAACGCGACAGAGGTGCGCGCGAGGATCGCTGCAGACTGTCGCTTCCGCGATGGGGCGGGACGGACATCGGACGGGAGGCGCGGTGCGGCCTGGATCCGTGCCTCCAGGCCGACAGTGCGTCGCGAACGCGACAGACCCCCGCAAGCGGCAGCGGACCCCGCCGCGAACGCGACAGAGGTGCGCGCGAGGATCGCTGCAGACTGTCGCTTCCGCGGACGCGCGCGGCAGGCGCGACGGCCCCGCGCGGGCTCAGCCCGCCTCGGGACCCGCGTCACCGGGCGGGGTGTCCGCCGTCCAGCTGCCCTGCGCCGGTGCCGTGGCGCCGTCGGACGGCAGGCTCGCCTGCGGCTCGGCGCCGTCCGCCGGCACGTCGATGGTCATCCAGTCGATCAGGAGCGAGCCCGCGGCATCCCGCGGCGGGAGCCCCTCGTTGGAGCCCGCCTGGACGACGAGGTGCATGCGGGAGGTGGGGATGCTCTCGGTCGTGGTCCCCACGACCTCGCCGTCGATGAGGAACGACATCCGGGCCGGCGTCCACTCGATCGTGTAGGTGTGCCAGTCGGCGAGCGAGGCGCTGGTCTCGTAGTGCACGCACTTCTCGGCGGGGTCCTCGAGGCAGTGCACGTTCAGGTACGCCGGAGCGCCGAGGGCACCCTCGGGGAAGTCGACCTCGCCGTGCTCCCAGACGTTCTCGTCGCTCCAGAGCAGCATCGCGACCCCGTAGCCGTCGACCTCGTCGCTCTTCATCCGGACGGAGTACCGGCCGGACGTCTGCCCGCCCCACTGGCCGTCGACGAGGGGCACGATCCCTCCGGCGAGCGGGGTCCCGGCCTTCGTGGTGCGCAACCGCATGTCGAGGACACCGTCGTGCGCGCTCAGCACCGAGGCCTGGTAGCGGCCCGTACCGGCGGTGTCCGCGAAGCCGTGGTACACCGAGAACCGGTCGGCGTACGTCGCCTCGAAGCCGCCCCTCGACGTGCCGTCGGCGAAGTCCTCGGAGAACACCCGGTCCCATCCGCTGCCGTCGCTCGTCGGCATGGACACTCCGCTCGGATCCGTGGGGTCGACCACCGGGGGCGTCGCGGTCGTCGCGGCGATCGCTCCGGCCGCGATCACCAGGGCACCCGCGGCGACGGCGATCCGCCGACCCGCGCGCCGGACCGGGCCACGGTGCCGCGGGAGGCCGGCACCGTGAGCGGGAGGAGCACCGTGGTCGACGGCCGCGTCGCCGTCGAGCGACGGCGTCACTGCAGGGCCCATGCCCGGATCTCCGACAACCCGACGTTGACGGTGGTCCCGGAGACACCGGTGGTGGTGAACCGGACCCACGTGACGTTCCGGGCGGTGAAGTCGACCGTGAGCGCCGTGCCGTCGTTCGGCAGCTGCCCGACGGTCACCTTGCTGCCGTCCGAGAACGTGAGCGTGCCGCTCGTCACCCGGTCGGCGGTGTTCGGACGATCGTGCAGCACGATCCGCTGCAGCGGCACGGCCTTCGCCCAGGTGAGCTGGTACCAGACGCCCGTCCGGCCGCCGGGTGCCACCCACTCCTTCGTCGGGTCGGCCGGGTAGCCGGACACGACGCCGTCGACGGCCTTCGCGACCGTCTGGCCGTCCGCCGGGTTGTCGGCCTTCGCGGACGGTGTCGCCGTGCCGGTGACGTCGGAGAGCTTCGGGGTCGGCGTCGGCGTCGGGGTGGGGGTCGGGGTCGGCGTGGGCGTGGGTGTGGGCGTCGGCGTCGGCGTGGGTGTGGGGGTCGGGGTCGGCGTGGGCGTAGGCGTCGGCGTGGGTGTGGGAGTCGGCGTCGTGGTGCCCGTCGAGGTCCCGTACACGCGGATCTCGGCGAGCCCGATGTTCTTCGTCGACCCGCTCACCGCGGTGACGGTGAACCGCACCCACGTCGCCTGCCGCGCGGTGAACGCCACGGTCTGGAGCGCCCCGCCGTTCGGGAGCGCCGGTACGGTGACGCTCGACCCGTCGGAGAACGTCAGCGTCCCGCCGAGCACCTGGTCGTCGGTGTTCGGCCGGTCCGCCAGGTGCACCTCGCTCATCGTCTTCGCGCTGGGCCACCCGAGCTGGATCCAGGTCCCGACGCGACCGTTCGGAGCCGCCCACTCCTTCGTGGGATCGGCCGGGTAGCCCGAGACGACCCCGTCGACCGCCTTCAGCGCGGTCTGCCCGTCCGCGGGGTTTTCGGCGCTCGCGGTGACGGTCGCGCCGGTGGTGATGTCCGTCGGGCCGGTCGCCGGCGGTGTGGTCGTGCCGGCCGGACCGAACGCACGGAGCTCCGCGAGCCCGGTGTTCTCGGTCGACCCGCTCACCGCCGTGACGGTGAAGCGCATCCACGTGACCTTCCGGGCACTGAACGTGACCGTCTGCGCCGCGCCGCCGTTCGGGAGCGCCGGCACCCCGACGCTCGACCCGTCCGAGAACGTCAGGGTGCCGCCGAGCACCTGGTCGGCGCTGTTCGGCCGGTCCGACAGGTCGACCTCGGTCAGGGTCGTCGCGCTCCCCCAACCGAGCTGGATCCAGGTCCCCACGCCGCCGTTCGGAGCCGCCCACTCCTTGGTGGGGTCTGCCGGGTAGCCCGAGACGACCCCGTCGACCGCCTTCAGCGCGGTCTGCCCGTCCGCGGGGTTCTCGGCGCTCGCCGTGACCGTGGCCCCGGCGGTGACGTCGGTGCGCTGCGGGTCGGACGGTCCGGTCGGATCGGTCGAGCCGACGGTGTACTGACGGCTCAGCCAGGTCGACTCCGGCCGGGACGCGCACGCCTCCCACGACGCGCAGGTCAGGTCGTCGTGCGCGGCGTACGTGAAGAACGCGTCCGCCTTCGCGTCGACCTGCGCGGTCGTGAGGTTCGCAGGCCGGTCGGCGATCGGGTACCCCATGTACCCCGTGAAGTCGTGGGTGCCGGTGTACTGCTGCTGCACCTCGTCGGTGAGGTAGCCGACGGTGTGGTGGTCGCTGTGGTCCCCGTCACCGTAGGAGCCCTCGTAGTCGAGGGTGTGGATGTGGTTCGGGGCGAAGTCCTGCACGATGCCGAGCAGCGTCGAGCGGAGCTGCGGGAGCGTGTAGGTCGCGCTGTGCAGGGCGCCCGCGACGGTGTCGATCGTGCTCATGTCGCCCGTGTACAGGCGTTGCAGGCTCTCGTACCCGTCGGCCCAGAACCCGTTGCCCTCGACGTTGCCGTCCGGGAGCTCCAGGAACACCATGCTCACGCGCGGGTCCGTCGTCAGGGTCTCGGTGTGCAGGGTCCGTCCGGCGACGGTCAGCGACCCGGTTGCCCAGTCGGAGGCGACCCCGGCGATGCCGGCGTACGACTCCATGAGCCCCTCCTGGCGGCTCTGCCAGTACGACGCGGGGTACCCGGCGTCCCCGGCGGTCACCACGACGGAGCGGACGCACCGACCTGCGTCGACGTCCGAGCGGATCGCGGTGCCCTGGAAGAGCAGGTCGTCGTCGGGGTGGGCGACCACGTTCAGGACGCGTCCCGCGCTGCAGTCGACGGTCGTCGCGGCGTCCGCGGCGGGGGCGACCAGTGCCGGCCCGACGACGAGGGCCGCGACGGTCGCGAGGACCGCCGCGGCGGACACGGCGATGGTCCGCCGTGTCCGCCGCGGGTGGGTGGGGTCAGTCGGTCGCATGGCGCAACCCTTCCTGGGTGAGCTCGTACATCGCCGTCGTGCCGGACGACCAGATGCGGTGCCAGTACGGCGACGAGGCCATCGCGGCCGCGAGCTGCTGGTAGTCGGCGTCGCTCTGGTACCCGTACCGCTCGTCGTACGCACCGAACGGTTCGGCGACGAGGGCGTAGTACTTCGTCGCCGTCCAGTTCTCGACCAGCTCGCGGGTGATGTCGGACACGTCAGACCGGGCGTCGTAGGTGCCGGTGGGGTCCGGGTAGGGGCCGAGGGCCTCGCGGGAGAGGTACCCGACGTCGAAGTACCGCGCACCGGTGTTGCTCGGCACCGCGTTCGCCGAACCGGTGAGCAGCATGACGGAGCCCTTCGGTGCGGTGCGGTCGTACAGCTGCGTCGCCTCGGACTGGCTGCGGGTCACGACGCGGTTCCAGTCGAGCGCGGTCTGTCCGAACGCGCCGACCGCGACGAGCGCTGCGACGCCGAACCCGGCCACCGCGAACCGCACGGCGGTCGGCCGTGTCACCCGTCGGACGAACGCACCGACGGGGGCCAACCTGCCTGATGGCATCGGGAGCGCCGCGGCGAGGATCGCGATCCACGGGGTCGCGAACAGCACCACGCGGAAGATGCCCTCCTGTCCGTAGTTCGTGGCGACGAGCAGCGAGATCGGGCTGGCCGCGGCGGCGAGGAGCGCCCAGTGCACGCGATCGCGTCGGACGAGCACCGTGACGAGTGCAGCGAGGCCGAGGACGACGAGCGCCGCGGCCGGGATGTCGAACGCCAGGCGAGTGACGAGCGGCTTCGGCAGGACGGTCATGTCGTGCGACGGGGGCTGGACGTTGTCGAGGACACGTCCGACCGCTGCCAGCGACAGGAACTTGCCGAGGATGTCGCCGTTCAGGGCGGCGAACACGACCGCCGGGACGAGCACGACGACCGGCAGCCACCAGGGGCGGAGCATCCGGAAGACGACGAGCGCGACGAGTGCCGCGACGGTCAGGTACGGCGAGATCTGGTGCGTCACGGCGAGGACGACGCCGATGACCGTGATCGCGATGATGCGGGAGAGCCCGACCCGTCGGGCACGCGGCTTCGCCGGGACCGTCGCGTCCGCCGGGCCGGTGGTCACGTCACGGAGCGGCCCGGTCGCGAGCACCAGGATCACGATCGACAACAGGATGCCGGTCGACTGCGGCGAGAAGTAGGTGGTGTTGAGCGACCCGGTCATCGCGGTGAGGAGCGCGGCGATCCACGGGCGACGGGCGCCGGGCAGCCAGTGCGCGGCGAGGACGCCCACGGCGATCGTGGTGCTGAACGCGAGCAGGACGGGCACCCACGCGGCGATGAGCATCGCGTTGGCGATCCCGCCGACGTCCGCCACCCAGGCGCCGCCCGCGAACAGGCCGGACCACGTCTGGAAGATGTCTGCCGTGGGGTTCGTGCCGCCGTACTGCCGGATGTACTCGAGGACGCCGATGTGCCGGGCTGCGGCGGCGACCGTCGGCACGCCGTAGGTGATCGCCTGCGCGAGCTGCACGACGCCACCGAGGACGACGACGGGCAGCGCGAGTCCGCGACCCCGCACGAGGGCGACGACCGCCGCGGCGACGACGATCGCCAGCCCGATGACCAGTCCCGGCCCGAGCGAACCGAAGAGCCCCGCCGGCACCGGGTCGCCGATGTGCGTGAGGGCGGCGACGACCACGACGACCAGCCCGACGAGCGACGCCACGGTGACGGAGGCCGTCGTGTCCCACGACCGGCCAGGACCACCAGACGGCGCACCCGCAGCAGTCCGCGCGAGACGGTCCAACCGCAGCTCGGTGAGGTCCCGGGGCACCGCGATCGCGACGGCGACGGCGGTGAGCACGACGACGGCGACGAACGGGACGACCGGCGCCCAGACGTGGAAGGTCGCCATCGTGTACCCGATGCCGATCGTGCCGACGAACGACCCCGTGACGGCGAACACCGAGAACCGCGCGAGCGGCATCGGGCGGACGAGGAGCAGTGGCGCGACGCCGAGCAGCGCGAAGAGGAAGACCCCGATCGCGCTGCCCCGGAGGACGGGCAGCCCGGACACGGCGCCGACAGCGGCGACCAGGAGGGCGAGCACCGGCAGCGCTGCGGCAGTGAGTCGTGCCGCGGGGCCCATCGTGCCGTGCACGCCGGGTCGCACGGCACCGGCGGTGCCGAGGCCGCGCTGGAGCTCGTGACGCCCACGGGCGGTGCGGTCGATCGTCCCGGCGCCGCCGAGTCGCTCCCGGAGAGCGAGGAAGGGCGCCGTGGCCACGGACCGTCGTTCGACGCCGCGCAGCTTCCGCGCGGTCGCGGCGAACTCGGCGTCGACGGCGTCGAGGGCGTCGACCGCCGACGGCCCGCCGGCAGCAGGCCCACCAGCGGGGGTCCCACCCGCGGCCCCGGCGCCACCATCCGACACGTCGGCAGCGCGGTCGCCCTGCTCGAGTCCGAGGCGTGCGAACGCGCTGAGGGCGTCGGGGAGGGCGTCGACCGAGGCGCCGAGCGTCTCGTGGTCGAGGGCGTTCTTGGTCATCCAGGCTCCGAGTCCGTGGCCGTGCGCTGCGGCAGCGCTGCGGAGCGACGCCACGTCGTCCGCCGTCCGCTGCCACGCGATCGCGGCCGGTTCGACGGCGATCGCGGATCCGGCGACGAGCAGTCGTGTGAAGAGGTCGAGGTCGTCCCCGCCGCCGACCCGGGTCCCGGGTCCGAAGGCGGTGTCGAAGCCGCCGATGCGCAAGGCGGTGGCCCGGTGCACGGCGAGGTTCGAGCCGGTGCCGTACTCGGCGGCGGCGAACGGGTGTCGCGGCCCACCCTCCGCGGCGTGCTCGGTGTCGTCGAGCCGGTGGACCCGGCGTCGGACGGTGCGTGCGGCAGCGGTTCGGTCGTCGCGCCAGCGCTGGGCGGGCGTGCGCAGCTCGGCGGTCGGCACCAGGCCGGTGACGCAGGCGATGTCGGGTGCCGACGCGAACGCGGAGGCGAGGGCGTCCATCCAGCCGGCGTCGACGACCGCACCCTCGTCGACGAACGCGACGACGTCACCCGTGGCCGCGAGGAGTCCGGCGTTGCGAGCGGCTGCGAGCCCGCCGGCCGGAGCCGCGATCGTCGTGATGCGGCGTCCGCCGATCTCGATCGTGGTGGGGTCCTCGCCGTCGGCGCCGTGGGAGACCACGACGACGTCGAACCGCGGGTAGCCGTTGGCGAGGACGGACCGCATGGTGTCCCCCGCGGCGCCGTCCGTGCAGAGCACCACGGAGACGGACGGCAGGTCCAGACCTGCTGCCGGCCGTCGTTCCGGCGCCGGCATCGGCCGGATCGCACGCTGGAGGGCACGGACGTCGATCGTCGGCCCGATCCGACGCCGCTCGGTGACGTCGGCCTCGACGAAGCCGAGCGGTTCGCCGTGGTCGCGCACCAGGAGTCGGGCTCGCCGGTACCCCTCGGCCCCGGCGAGTGCGATGACGTCCCGGTGGCTCGAGGCGTGCACGTCGGCCCGGTCGACCTCCCCGACCCACAGGGCGCCGTCCCACGTGGGGACGAGCGGCCCCGTGACGATCGGCGAGACGACCATCGCGAGCGTCGCGCGGGTCACCGTGTCACCGCCGGTGCGCGCGCAGCACGGGCCGCGGGGGCGCTGACGACGAAGCTGCCGAGCAGCCGTCCGACGGCGTACCCGGTGACGGTCGACACGACGGACACGACGATCGCGGCGGCACGGGGTGCACCACCGCGGCCGATGGCGCGCAGTTCGCGGAGGAACGCGCCAGGCAGGACCTTCGTGAGGTACGTCTGTTCGCTGGAGAGCGAGTCGCCGGTGCCGACGCGGCGGCTCAGTACCGCCTTCGAGATGCCCTCGTAGTAGCTGCGACGGCGGAGGTAGCGCATCGTGACGCGGTCCGGGGAGACCCGGTGCGACACGTTCGACCGTGGTTCGTGCCGGATCCGCGCACCCGGACGCGCCTGGGCGATCCGGATGCACATCTCGGTCTCCTCGCAGCCGAGCGGCTGGTTGCCGACCCGGCCGATGCCGGACCGGAATCCGCCGGCGAGCAGGATCGCCTCACGGCGGAACGCCATGCTCGAGCCGATGACGTTGCGGACGTCGCCCGCGGTCTCGGGGAGGCCGCGGTAGCTGCAGCCGACGATCCAGAGGAGCTCGTCGGTGTACGGGCCGGCTCCGGTCGCGTCGGGCCACGACGGGGTCGCGCGGCCGCCGACGCCGACGACGTCGGGGTCGTCGAGCGCGGCGAGCATGTGTCCGAGCCAGTCCTCGTCCGCGGTGGCGTCGTCGTCGAGGAACGCGACGACGTCGGCCTCGGTGAGTGCGACGCCGGTGTTCCGGGCGCCGGACAGGCCGCGGTCCTCGGTGTTCTCGACGACGCGCAGTTCCGGCCAGCGGGCCACCGCGCGGGCGAAGAGCTCGGGTTCGTGGTCGATCACGACGACGACCTCCGGGGCTTCAGGCTGGCGCTTGGCCGACTCGACACTGTCCTGCAGGTCACCCCATCGCTGCTGCGTGTACGCGCAGATGACGACGGCGACGGTCGTCACGCGGCGTCCCCCTCGAGCGCGGACACGGTGGCGGGCACGACGGGCGTGACGTCGGGCGACGTCGGCACCGCAGCGACCGAACCGAGCGCGCCACCACCGGACAGCGCGGCACCACCGGTCAGCGCGACACCGCCGGACAGCGTGGCGACCCGGGCGCGTGCACGGCCCTCGGCGGCGCGGCGACGCTCGTGCATGATCGACTTCAGGACGCGGATGCCGTCCGTGACCGCGTTGAGGTTGCTCGTCCCGTGCACCCGCAGCTTCTCGTGGCTGCCGACCTCGGTGATGGCGAGCTCGGCGGCGGACCACCGGCACGTCAGCACCGTCTCGATCTCGAACCCGTCGCCCCACAGCATCGAGCCGTCGGCGGGACGCGGCAGCGTCGACGAGAGCAGCCCGATCTTCGGCAGGACGTCGGCCCAGAAGGCGTTGTACCCGTAGCAGAGGTCGCTGTACCGGGTGCCGAGGATGACGTTGCAGAGCACGTTCAACCCGCGGTTCCCGAGGTTGCGGAGCAGCGTGATGTCGTCGCTCCCACCGCCGTGCGAGTACCGGGTGCCCTTCGCCACGTCGGCGCCGTCCACGAGTGCCTGCACGAAGCGCGGGATCTCGTCCGGGTCGGCCGAGCAGTCGGCGTCGAACATGACGACGACGTCGCCGGTCACGGCCTCGAACCCGCAGGCGAGCGCGTTGCCCTTGCCCTTGCGGGTCTGGTGCACGACGCGGACGTCGGGCATCAGCCGCTGCGCCGTCGCGATCGTGTCGTCGACCGAGTTGCCGTCGACCAGGATCACCTCGTGCACGGGCGGGAGCTTCGGCAGGATGATCTCGAGGTTGCGGGCCTCGTTGCGGGCCGGGATGACGACGGAGACCCTCGGGTCCCTCGGACGTGCGGTGGTGGCGGACATGGTGCTCCTGTCGGGTTCAGGGTGCATTCGGGTCGCTCGGAGGTCCGGCGAGGCCGCGGTGCGGGCTGCGACGACGCGGGTACGAGCGTCACGGGTGCCGGCGGGGCGCGGGTACGACGCCACCGGGTGCGGGTCGAGTGGGTACGTCTCACCCCGCGGTCCAACCCTCGCCGCGGGCGGGGTGGCGGTCAATGCGGTGTGCGGTCCCTTGCGGCCCCCCGAGTGCGGATACGGAAAGCCGCAACGCGAGTGGGCGTCGGCTTCTGGACTGCGGGTTCCGGACCGCGGCAGCAGGACGGCCTGGAGGCACGGTGCGGGCCCGCACCGTGCCTCCAGGCCGTCCTGTGGTCGCGTTGCGCGACCCGCCGTGCGTCAGCCGGCCGTGTCCCGAGCCGCGCGCTCGGTCGCGAGCGCCTCGCGCACCACCGGCGCGAGCTCCGCGACGTGCGGCTCGCGCAGCAGCGACGTGTGCTCGCTGGCGATGCGGACCGTTCGGTTGTCGCCCTGCAGCAGGTCGCCCCAGCCCTCGGCATCAGGGTTCGCGTCCGCCTCCACGTAGGTGGACGGCCCGGTGAACGGCGTCGGGCGGTGCCGTCGGCTCGAGACCGCGGCCTGGTCGAAGAACGCGTCGAAGTCCTTCTGGCCGCCGAAGCGGAGCACGCCGGCGGTGTACGCGCGGAAGCGCTTCGCGGCCTTCTCGCCGTACGGCACCCCGGCCGGCAGGACGCGGCGTACGACCCGGTCCAGGCCGTTGCGGACCACGCGCACCGTCGGGTTCGACGGCTGCTGCGGCCGCATCCGGCCGAAGTCGAGGCGGGCCTGCTCCGCACGGGTCCGCGGCAGGTAGGTGTCCAGCAGGACGACGTGCTGGACCCGCTCGCCGCCCTCGGTGAGGAGCCGCGCGATCTCGAGCGCGATGAGCCCGCCGAGCGAGTGGCCGACGAGCAGGTACGGGCCGCGTGGCTGCACGATCCGCATGAGCGCGAGGTACCGGCGGGCGCTGCGGGTGACGGACCAGTCCGGGAGGCCGCGGCGCTCGAGGGCGTGCTGCTGGAACGCGTACACGTCGTACTCGGGCAGGTAGCGCGACAGCGGCAGGAAGGTCAGGGCGAGCGCTCCGGCGCCGGCGAAGCAGAACACCGCCGGGTTCCCCGGGGCCCGGGCCTCGGAGACCTTCACGACGTCGGGGTGGCTCGGCAGCGCCGCGGTGCCGACGCGGACCCGGCGTGCGAAGGCCCGCAGGGTGGGGTGTTCGAGGACGTCCGAGCCGCGCAGGTCGACACCGAGCCGCTGGTGCACGATGGCGAGCATCTCCTCGGCGGTGAGCGAGTCGCCGCCGAGGGCGGAGAAGTCCTCGTCGAGGTGCACGCCGTGCAGCCCGAGGACCTCCGCCCAGATCTGCCCGACGACGAGCTCCCACTGGTCGTACTCGTCCTCGGTCATCTCCGCCTCGATGCTCGGCGCACCGGGCAGGGCCGCACGGTCGACCTTGCCGCGCTCGGTCCGCGGCAGCTCCGTCATCGGGACGATGGACGCGGGCACCATGTACTCCGGCAGGCGGTCGCGGAGCCCGCGCCGGATCGCAGCCGGCGCCGGGGTCCGGCGTCCGGGGCGGCCGACGACGTACGCGACGAGGCGGGTCACGGCGGGCGGCGCGACGAGGGCGGTGACGGCGGCGTCGTAGACCTCGGGCAGGGCGCGGAGCGCCGCCTCGATCTCGCTCGGCTCGACCAGGTACCCGCGCACCTTCACCGCGTCGTCGGCGCGCCCGAGCAGCACGAGGCGGCCGTCGGGGTCGATGCGGGCGAGGTCGCCCTGCCGCCAGGCGGGCATCGTGTCCGTGTCCTGGTCGGCTGCTCCGGGTTCGTCGTCCTCGGGGACGGCGTCGGCTCGTGTCAGGTGTTCGGCGGTGAGGGCCGGGGCGCCCCAGTACCCGGTGGTCATGCCGTGGGACAGCACGACGAGCTCGCCGCTCTCCCCCGGCGCGGCCGGTGTCCCGTCCTCGCGGACGACCCGGACGCGCTTGCCCGGCAGGGGCCACCCGGCGGGGACGACCCCGGCCGGCAGGGCGTCGTCCGGCCCGACGGGGCAGTACGCCACGCAGCCCATCTCGCTCGAACCGAACCCGTTCCAGAACGTCGTCGACGGTCCGAGGTGCGGCCGTGCCGCGGCGATGTCGGTCCCGGTGACGGGCTCCCCCACCGTCACGACGAAGCGCATCGCGCCGAGCACCCGTCGGTCCGGCACGTCCGGCTGCGCGCGCACGATCGACCGGACCAGGTGCGGGGTCGAGGCCAGACCGTTCGCGCCCTCGGCGTCGAGCCGCTGCAGGAGGCGCTCGATGCCGAGGTCGCGCGGGTCCAGCAGCACGACGGCGCCACCGTTGAGCAGCGTGTTGAACGTGTACGAGAACCCGGCCGCGAACGACAACGGCAGTACGAGACCGACCCGGTCCCCCGGGCGGAGCCCGAGGGCGATCGCGTCGTGCTCGGCGTTCTCGAGCGTCTGCCGGTGCGTGACGGCGACGCCCTTCGGCAGGCCCGTGGACCCGGAGGTGAAGATGAGGACGAGGGGGTCGGTGTCGCCGGGGCGGCCGGGGTGCTCTGCGGGCGCGGCCACATGTGCCGATGCCGTCTGCGTCTGCGTCTGCACAGCGCGCTCCAGCAGCGGCGTCAGGTCGTGGACGCGTCCGCCGGTCTCGGCGACGACCGAAGCCGCAGCGTCGGCGCGGTCGACGTCCGCCAGGACCTCCTCCACCCCGGCGAGCCGGACGACGTGCGCGAGCCGTGCCGGAGGCAGGTGGTCGTCGAGCACCACGACGGTGCGTCCGGCACGGATCAGTGCGAGCACGCCGACCACCGCCTCGGTGGTCTGTCCAGCCATGATCCCGATCGGCTCGGACGCTCCCCCGGCGACCGCGCCGACGCCGGCACCGGTCCGACCGTCCGGGCGGAGTGTGTCCGTCAACGCGACCGCGAGGCCGGACACGAGCCGGTCCGTCTGCGCGTACGTCAACGCGCGCCCCTCGCCGGCGAGGGCGGGTTCGTCGCCGTGCGCCGCGACGACGCGGTCCCACCGGTCCAGCACGGAGTGGTCGTCCGCCACCGGCACGACGGCGGTGTGGTCCCAGTCGTGGTTCGTGGTCAGCGGTTCAGCAGCGGTCACAGGAGACCCCCCGAGTGCTCGTCAGCGGCACGTCACGGTGTCGCGACGGTCCTTGGACCGTAGTTCCGGGCGTCCCCGGCGTGCGAGCGTGAGCGACCCGGGTGCGGGCATCCTGCGGTTCGCCGCAAGGGGTTCGTCAGCAGCCGGACCGACGGGCGTGTCGTGCGTTCCGTTCGGGCGTGTCGTGCACGCTCGCTGCCGGGAACGGAACAAGCCCCCGGGAGATCCCGGGGGCTTGTTCGACGAGTGCTGGGGTACCTGGACTCGAACCAAGAACGACGGTACCAGAAACCGCTGTGTTGCCAATTACACCATACCCCAAAGGCCCGGAGGCCTTCGGTCCCGGTTGCCCGGGGCACGATCAACTACTGTACAGCATCCCTGGGGTCCGTGAGACCACCCACGAGGTCCCGGTGCACCGCGGCCGCCGTCACCGCGCCGTGGCCGGCCGCGACGATGAGCTGCTCCGGGCCGGGAGGCGTGACGTCACCCACCGCGTAGACGCCGGGAACGCTCGTGCGGCCCGAGCGGTCGACGACGACCAGACCCTCGGCGTCACGATCCAGCTCGGCCGCCATCCAGTCGAGGTCGGCGTGCCATCGGGGCCGGACGAACCCGCCCGTCCGGGGCTCCACGTGGCCGTCTGCGAGGCGGACACCCGTCATCCCGGACCGGTCCCCCTCGAGGTCAGCGACGACGCGCTCGTCGACGCGCACACCCGCGGCGGCCAGGCGCGAACGGCCGGCGTCGTCCAGGGGCGCCACCCCGTTCGTGTAGACCACGAGGTCGTCCGCCCACGCCGCGATGAGCAGCGCGCGGTCGACCACGTCGTCGGTCTCGCAGATGAACGCCAACGGTTCGCCGGCCTTCTCGTAGGCGTCGCACTCGACACAGCTGTGCACCGCGGTGCCGTAGAACGCACGGAGCATCGGCAGCGCGGGGAACTCCTCGCGCAACCCGGTGGCGATGACGACGGCACGCGCCGAGGCCTCAACCTCGGCACCCCGCCACGTGCCGTGCACGGACCACCGATCACCGTCGGGTTCGACGCGGTCGACGACGGCCTGCACCACCGTGGCCTCGTCGTAGCCCTCGACCTCGAGGCGTCCGAGCTTCCGGAGCTCGAGCGGCGAGACTCCGTCACGCGTGAGGAACCCGTGCGACCGGAGCGTCGCGGCGTTCCGCGGACGGTTCGCGTCCACGAGCAGCACACTCCGACGGGCGCGGACCAGGTTCAGCGCGGCGCTGAGGCCCGCCGGACCGGCACCGATGACGGCGACGTCGACCGCGATCCGGTCCGGCGCGGTCACGTCAGCGGTCCGCGAGACGACGCAGCCGCGTCACGGTGGAGTCCTTGCCGAGGATCTCCATCGACTCGAACAGCGGCGGGCTGATCCGACGGCCCGACACGGCGACGCGCAGGGGCCCGAACGCGAGCCGCGGCTTCAGTCCCAGGCCGTCGATCAGGGAGGCACGGAGCGCACCCTCGATCGCCTCCGTGGTCCACGTGTCGAGCGGCTCCAGGGCAGCGATGCTCGCGCGCAGGACGTCGCCGGCGTCGGCCTTGAGCGTCGCGAGCGCGTCGTCCTCGACCACCAGCTCGTCGTCAGCGGTGAACAGGAACCCGAGCAGACCGGGCGCCTCGCCCAGCAGCTGCATGCGCTCCTGCACCAGCGGCGACGCCTTCGTCAGGACCTCGAGCTGCTCCGGGGTGGCCGGGTCCGACACGAACTCGGTCAGGTACGGCAGCAGACGACCGCGGAAGTCGTCGGCGTCCAGCAGGCGGATGTGGTCGCCGTTGATCGCCTCGGCCTTCTTGTGGTCGAAGCGTGCCGGGTTCGGGTTGACGTCCGCGACGTCGAACGCCGCGACCATCTCGTCGATCGTGAACACGTCACGGTCCGGCCCGATCGACCAGCCGAGCAGCGCGAGGTAGTTCACCAGCCCCTCGGGGACCATTCCAGCCGCGCGGTGGTGGAACAGGTTCGACTCGGGGTCCCGCTTCGAGAGCTTCTTGTTGCCCTCCCCCATCACGTACGGCAGGTGGCCGAACATCGGGATGAACTCGGCCAGACCGATCTCGTACAACGCCTCGTACAGGGCGATCTGCCGGGGTGTCGACGACAGGATGTCCTCACCACGGAGGACGTGCGTCACGCCCATCAGCGCGTCGTCGACCGGGTTCGTGAACGTGTACAGCGGCTTGCCGTTCGGCCGGACCACCACGAAGTCCGGGAACGTGCCCTGCTTGAAGGTGATCTCCCCGCGGACGAGGTCCTGGAAGCTGAGGTCGCGATCCGGCACACGGAGCCGCAGCGCCGGCTCACGGCCCTGGTCGCGGAAGGCCTGGCGCTCGGCATCGGTCAGGTCACGCTCGTGGTTGTCGTACCCCTGCTTCGGGTCGCGACCGGCGGCCTTGTTGCGGGCCTCCATCTCCTCCGGCGTGACGAACGACTCGTACACGTGTCCCGAGGCCTTGAGCTTCGCGATGACGTCCTCGTAGACGTCCGAACGCTGCGACTGCCGGTACGGCCCGTGCGGGCCACCGACCTCGACCCCCTCGTCCCAGTCGAGCCGCAGCCAGCGCAGCGCATCGAGGATCTGCCCGTAGGACTCCTCGCTGTCACGGGCGGCGTCGGTGTCCTCGATGCGGAACACGAGCTTGCCGCCGGTGTGCCGCGCGTACGCCCAGTTGAACAGGGCGGTGCGGATGAGGCCGACGTGCGGCGTGCCCGTCGGGCTCGGGCAGAAGCGGACACGGACGTCGGAGCCGGAGGCAGTGGTGAATGGCGCAGTCATGACGCATCGATCCTACCGGCCCGGCACCGGCCGCCACGAGGGCTGTGGACAGCCCCGTGAGCGCAGAAAACCCCTGACCAGTGCTGGTCAGGGGTTCCCTGGTGTTACCACGTTGAGTCCGGCGGCGTCCTACTCTCCCACAAGGTCCCCCTTGCAGTACCATCGGCGCTGAGAGGCTTAGCTTCCGGGTTCGGAATGTGACCGGGCGTTTCCCTCTCGCTATGACCACCGGAACACTGTCGACCATGATCTGGTCTCAAACATGTTCTCAGCTGTAGCTGAAGTATTCAGTTTGATTCCCGATCGTCTGTCGGGAACCACAAAGTGGACGCGAGCCCCACACCGAAGTG